>CAWJPF010000025.1:0-26259 GCA_963844625.1 uncultured Actinomycetota bacterium
ACTCTCTCGGTTTGACCTAGCGAGCGCTCTGACCTTCCTGGCGCCATTCTTAATTCCGAGCGGGCATTTGGCGCCCATCGCGGGGTAACTCTGGTTCAGCGCATGTTAATCATGTGCAGATCTTATGGAGATCGTGTGGAGATCTCGTGAATGTGCACCATCGACCCTAGTCAGCTACTCCGAAGCGGCCATCGACAAATGCCATCGAGGAGGTAATGAGGCTAATCTGAGGTCCTGGAGGCCTCGTCGACATGCTGCACGTGTCCCTCTTGGGGGAACAGGCCATTACCGAGGACGGGACCAGCATTCAGGCGCGTTCGTCGCGCGCGATTGCTCTCGTCGCATTTCTGGCTGCCCATGCCGGGGCCCCTCAGTCCCGGCAGCGCATTGCGGGGATGTTCTGGCCGGAGTCGACGGACGCGCAGGCGCTGACCAACCTGCGCCGCGAATTGCATCACCTGCGTCAGATCCTGGGCGATGAGGGCTCGCTCGTCGTAACGGCCAGGGATCTGTGCTGGCACGACACCGACACGTGCCGCGTCGACCTGCGCGCCTTCGATACCGCGCGGCTGGCGGCCCTCGCGGCGGCCGCAGCCTGCGACGACGCGGGAGTGCTGGTCCATGCCGCCACGGCAGTCGAGTGTTACCAGGGCGACCTGCTGCCCGGCGTGTACGACGACTGGCTGCTCGAGGCCAGGTCAGAGCGCGAACGTCAGTGCGCGGAGTTGTGTGATCTGCTCGGTGCGGCGCGGGCGCGGACCGGCGACCCGGCCGGAGCGGTGCAGGCGGTCCGCCGCCGGATACGGCTGGAGCCGCTGGCGGAGGCCGGCTACCGGACCATGATGCTGCTGCAGGCTGACCTGGGCGACCGGGCCGGTGCGATCAGCACGTATCACCACTGCGCTTCGGTCCTGGAACGCGAACTTGGCGTCGTTCCTGACCCGGTGACCCGGCAGGCATTCCAGCGCCTCATCGCGGACGCAGACCCGGCCGGCGCGAGCCGGCCGGCGGTCCAGCCTGCCGCCCGCTCTGGCTTCGCCGGAACCCGGCTCGTCGGACGGTCGCGGGAGCTCGAGCTGCTCCGGGAGCTATGGCGGAACGCCGCTTCTGGAGCGCCCGGACTCGTCCTGATCCACGGGGGCGCCGGCGTCGGCAAGAGCCGCATCGCGGCTGAGATCGCCGCGATGGCGAGGCTGCACGGCGCGGTGGTGGCCAGCAGCCAGTGCTTCGGAACGTCGGGACGGCTGGCGCTGACGCCCGTGGCGGACTGGCTGCGGAATCCGGCCGTCCTGTCGGCTACGACCGCGCTCGAGCCGGCCTGGAGAGCTGAGGTCGCCAGGCTGGTGCCCGCCGGGGGGCGCGAAGAACGCGGAGCCGACTCGAGGGCCATGGTAGATGCGTGGCAGCGCCACCGGTTCTTCGAAGGCCTGGCGCGAGGGCTGATGGCCGTCGGCCGGCCGCTGCTGCTGGTCCTGGACAACATCCAGTGGTGCGACCAGGAGACGCTGGCGTTCATCACGTTCTTCCTGGGCCTGGCCGCAGGCACTCCGGTGCTGGTGGCCGGGACCTGCCGCGACGACACCCTGGACCATGATCCGGAACTGGCGGACTGGACCGCGCGGATGCGCGCCAGCGGACTGCTGACCGAGCTTTCCCTCAGCCCGCTGGACGCCGCCGACACCGCGCGGCTCGCCGAGGCTATCTCCGGCCGGCCGCTGCCTGAGCCGGACGCGAACCTGCTCCAGGCCGCGACCGGAGGTTTCCCGCTGTACATCGTCGAGGCCATGCGGGGCCGTGCTGACCTCGGCCGCGCCGCGTGGCCGGCCGGCGATCTCGACGCCGTGCTCCGTGACCGTCTCGAACAGGCGACCGCGGCGGCCCGGGAGGTCGCCGGCCTGGCGGCAGCGGTTGGCGCCGACTTCACCCTCGACCTGCTCGCCGAGGCGAGCGACCTCGACGCCGACATCGTGGTGGGGGCGGTTGACGAACTGTGGCGGCACCGGATCATGCGTGAGTACCGCGACGGCTACGACTTCTCCCACGACCTGCTCAGGGAAACGGCATACACGCTGGTCAGCCCGCCGAAGCGGTGGCTGCTGCATCGGCGTGTGGCGCAGTCTCTCGAGCTGCTGCACGCTGACAACACCAACGCGGTCTCGGCTCAGCTGGCGGAGCAGTACGCTCGCGGCGGGCGGCTCGGGCGGGCGGTAGCCTACTACCGGCGTGCCGCCGAGGTCGCCGCGGCCAGGTTCGCTCACGCGGAGGCGATCCGGCTGCACAAGGAGGCACTGTCGATCGTGCGGCACCTGCCGGAGGGCAGAGACAGGGACCGGCAGGAGCTCGAAGTCCTTGAGGCGATGGCGGCGCCGCTCAACGCCAGGTACGGCTACTCTTCCCCGGAACTGCAGCGAGCGCTCGAACGCTCGGTCGCCCTGGCGGAGTCCCTGGGCCGCAAGGACTCGACCCTCACCGGCCTGGTCGCGCTCTGGACGACCAAGTTCGTCCAGGGGCGCGCGGTCGAGGGGTATCAGGCGGCCACGCGGGCGCTGGCTTTGGTCGATCCCGGCTCCGAGCCGAACGGGCCGGCGCACTTCGCGGTCGGCGGATCGGCCGTCACCCTGGGCAGGCCCGCCGAGGCGCTGCATCACCTCGAGATCGCCGCCACGCTGCCCAGCGGTGCCCTCTCGCTGAGCATCGGCACCCGGCCTGACGTGCACGGCCGGGCCTTTGCCGCCCACGCCCACTGGCTGCTGGGCCACGACGACGAAGCCCGGTCCAGCTGTCACGGCGCCATCCAGCTGGCTCGCGCCGTCGGCCACCCGTACAACCTGGCGGTGGCGCTGGCGTACAGCGGCATCCTCCACCAGATGTGCGACGACCTGCCCGGGGTCAGGGCCACCGTCGCCGAGCTGCGTGAACTGTGCGGGCGTTACGGCTTTGCCTACTACCGGGAGTGGGCGCTGATCCTGGACGGCTGGTCTCGTCCCGACGGATCCGGCATCGACCTGGCGCACGAGGGCATCGGCAACCTTAAGGCGGCGGGCTCGTTCGCGCGGATGCCGTACTGGCTCTCGCTGCTCGCCGACCTGCAGGTACGAAGCGGCAGGCCGGACGCCGCCCGAGCCACGCTCGACGCGGCTCTGGCCGCCGCGCGGGCGTACGACGACGTGTGGTGGCTGCCTGAGGTGATGCGGATGCGCGCAGCCCACGATGACGATGAGGAAACGGCGATCTCACGGCTGGGTTCGGCGGCGCGGATGGCGTCCGATCAGGGCAGTGTCGCGTTGCTCCGGCGGTGTGAGCGTGACCTCGCCGCACGCGGGGCTGCTTAGCCCGCTTTACCCCCTGGCGTTCTGCCAGTTTCCCGAGGCGAGCGCGCGGCCGCGAACGCTGCGCGAACGGTGCGGGTCTTAACGTCGGGCTGCCTTGACCTTCAGGGCCGTGAACCGGAAAGGGACTCACATGACTACGACATCAGCCGGCATCGCCGCCGAGGCGCTCGAACAGCTGGCCGCCGCGCTGCGCGGCGAGCTGATCGTGCCGTCAGATCCCGGATATGACGAGGCGCGCGCCGTCTACAACGGCATGATCGATAAGCATCCGGCGGCCATCGCCCGCTGCCGGGATGCCGCCGACGTCGTCACCTGCGTGCGTTTCGGCCGCGACCACGGCATCGAGCTCGCGGTCCGGGGCGGCGGTCACAGCGCGGCCGGCCTCGGGGTCGAAGACGACGCCCTGGTCATCGACCTTTCGCGGCTGCGCAGCACCACGGTCAGCCCGCAGGACCACACCGTCCGGGCCGACGCCGGATGCACCTGGGGAGACGTCGATCACGCGACCGTGGCGTTCGGCATGGCCACTCCCTCTGGCTTCCTCGCGTCCACCGGCGTGGGCGGCCTGGCGCTCGGCGGCGGCATCGGCTACCTGTCCCGGCGCTTCGGCCTCACGGTCGACAACCTGCTGGCCGCCGATGTGGTGCTGGCCGACGGCACGCTCGTGACGGCCAGCGCGAGCTCCCACAGCGACCTGTTCTGGGCGTTGCGCGGTGGCGGCGGGAACTTCGGCATCGTCACGTCGTTCACCTTCCGCTGCCACGACATCGGCGACGGCGGCACGATCATCGGCGGCCCGGTGTTCTACGACCTCGCCGACGCCGGCGCCGTCATGCGCTGGTACCGGGAGCTGGTCCCGTCGCTGCCGGAGGAACTGAGCGGCTGGATCGCGCTGCTCACCATCCCGCCCGCGCCGCCGTTCCCGCAGGAGCTGTGGGGCCGCAAGGCGTGCGGCATCGTCTGGTGTTACACCGGACCGCACGACCGGGCCGACGCTGTGCTCGAGCCGGTCAAGACCTACGGCTCACCGCTGCTCGTCGGCTTGCAGGCCATGCCGTTCAGCGCGCTGCAGAGCGCGTTCGACCCGCTCTACCCGGCCGGACTGCAATGGTACTGGCGGGCGGACTTCTTCAACGAGATCTCCGACACCGCGATCGACGTGCACCGCAAGTACGGCGAACTGCTGCCCACCGGCCACTCCACCATGCACCTGTATCCCATCGACGGCGCGGCCAGCCGGGTACCCGCCGACGCGACCGCCTTCGCCTACCGGGACGGCGGCTGGGCCGGCGTCATCGTCGGCGTCGACCCCGATCCGGCGAACGCCGAGCGGATCTCGCAATGGACCAGGGACTACTGGACCGAGCTCCACCCGACCTCGGCCGGCGGCGCCTACGTCAACTTCCTGATGAACGAGGGCCAGGACCGGGTCCGGGCGGCCTACCGCGGAAACTACGACCGGCTCGCCCAGATCAAGGAACGGTACGACCCGGACAACATCTTCCATATCAACCAGAACATCCAGCCCGCCAGCGTGGCGCTCTAAGCAGATGCCACATCCTGTCCTGTTCATGATCGACGATGATGCCAGGGTCGTGGGGGCACTCCGGCATGATCTCGGCCGGCGGTCCGGCGAGGACTTCCGCGTGATCGGTACCTCGCCGGCCGCCGCGGGACCGGCGACGCTGCGCGAACTGGCCGACGAGCAGGTGCCAGTCGTCCTGCTCATCGGCGACCACAAGATGCGCGAGATGCCCGGCGTCGGGCCGCGCTCTTCATCCTGATCGGCGGCGAGCCGCGCACCCAATGGCTGGGCAGCGAGGGCTCACTGTGGGACGGCTGGGTCGGTGACGCGGCTTGGTGTCTGCTGGCTCCGTGCGGTGCTGGCTCCGTGCGGTGCTGGCCTGACCTGAGATATTTCTGGCATCGTGGGTTATGAGCTTGGGTACGATAGCCTGCTGGCGGACGTGGGGGCCTGCGTCCTCGGGGCAGGCAGGACACACTGCGACCTTCGTGTAGCCGTTGTGTGATCTTCGCCGTGCAGAATTACATCCGGGCGCCCGTAGCTCAGCCGGACAGAGCAGCTGCCTTCTAAGCAGCGGGTCGCGGGTTCGAATCCTGCCGGGCGCGCTGGTCAGAGGCTCGTGGAGGTCTCCGCAGGTGTGGCGGGGAGCCAAAAAGGGAGCCAGTCGGAGTAGAGTGGCTCCCATGACGCACGCTTCTTTGAGCAAGCGTCGCGGGCAGGGCGAGGACTCGATCTACTGGGACGCAACCAAGAACCGGTACATCGGGGCCGTGAGCCTAGGTTTCAGCCCTGCTGGGACGCGTATTCGCAAGAAGGTCACTGGGCGGACCAAGACCGAGGTCCGGGACAAGCTGCGAGACCTGCATAAGCAGGTGGAGGGCGGACTACGGCCGCGGCGGCGCTACACGGTTGGTGATGCCCTCGACGACTGGCTCGCTGTTGGCCTGGATGGCCTCTCGGCGCGGACGGTGAGCTTGTACCAGGACACGATCGCAAAGGCGCTGCGCGAGGAGCTGGGCACGGTCAGGCTGACCGACCTCACCGCCGGGGATGTTCAGGTCGCCTTGACGGCGATGGCGTCTCGAGTGTCGACGCGGACGGTGCAGATCGCGCACAACGTGCTGGTCCGGGCGATCCGGCAGGCCGAACGCGACGACTTGGTGGGCCGCAATGTCGCGCCGCTAGTCAAGCCGCCGAAGGGACAAGGTGCCGGGCGGCCGTCGAAGTCGCTCACGCTGGAGCAAGCGGTCGCGCTGATGGCTGCGGCTCGAGGCACCCGGCTGGAGGCGTACGTCACCTTGTCGCTGCTGACGGGCCTGCGGACCGAGGAGGTCCGGGCGCTGCGCTGGGATCATGTCGTGGCCTGGGTGGGCGGCCAGTGGGAGCCGGTGAGCGAGGCCGGGTTCGATCATGAGCAGCTCGCGGTGTTCGTGTGGCGGGCCGATCGGGCCGGGGGTGATACGAAGACGCCGAAGTCTCGTCGGACACTGGCGCTACCGCGACGGTGCGTGGAGGCGCTGCGGGAGCATCGGGTGCGCCAGGCGGAGGACCGGCTCGCGGCGGGGCCGCTATGGCAGGACCGTGGGCTGGTGTTCGCGTCGACCGTGGGGACGCCGCTGGATGATCACAATGTGCGGCGGCAGTTCCGGGTGATCACCGAGGCCGCTGGGCTGGGGATCTCGTGGGTGCCGAGGGAGCTTCGGCACACGTTCGTGTCGCTGCTGTCGGCTCATGGCGTGCCAGTGGAGGCGATCGCGCTGCTGGCCGGGCACAACCAGACCGCCACGACTGAACTGGTGTACCGGCATCAGATCGTGCCCGCCCTGACCCGGGGTGCGGAGATCATGGACGAGATCTTCGGTTAACCGCCATGGGCCAATGGTTGGCCGAGCCCCGCGGCATCAGCGGCGATGCCACACTGGCCGGTGTGAAGGTGTCTGAAATCCTTAGGCTGATCGGCAGGGACGGGTGGTACCTCGATCGCCAGAAGGGGAGCCATCGCCAGTACAAGCACCCGAGCAAGCGGGCTTTGGTAACGGTCTCGGGCAAGCCAAGCGACGATCTTCACCCCAAGACGCGAGACAGTATCCTGAGGCAAGCTGGGTTGAACGAAGATGGAAGCCAGGCTGATGCCAGGGAGGGGTGAGTGGTGAGCCGGTATGCGATCGTGATCGAGGGCGATGGCTCCACCAACTACAGCGCTTACGCGCCGGACCTGCCTGGTGTGGTCGCGACCGGTGACACCCTGGAAGAGTGCGAAGCCGAGATGCGCGAGGCCATCGAGTTTCATATCGAGGGTCTGCGGCTATCCGGTGAACCGGTGCCACGGGCCACAAGCCACGTCGCGATCGTCACTGTCGCTGCGTAACCCGTCGGTTAATCTCAGCGTGCCTTGGACGAGGTCGGCTACCGCGCCGCACAGGGTCCGAGATGACCCGCCGCATCGACCGGTGGAGCATTGACGTGATCTACATCGATCTTCCGGCCGACGTGAACCTGGAGACGACGAGGGCCGCAACGTTGCCCGGCTGGCCGATGCAGTTACCCCCGACAGTGTTACGCAGGGTGCGGTGCTCGCGGTCGGCACACCGCATGCCTAGTCCTGGGCTCCCGGCACGGCACATCCCGATGGCCGTTAATCTGTGGCCTCGAAGTCGGCGTCGCGGTCCGTCGCACGCTGGAGGACCTGCGGGGACGGCCGGATCTCCGGCTTGGGGGGCCGCAAGATCGCATCGTTGCCTGGTCCTGGCCAAGGCGGGAACGCCTGGCCGAGGTCGCCGTAGTCGGGATCCTGCGACGGGATTGTCAGGCTCAGCCGGTCTGCCAGCCGGTCGGCGAAGGTGCGGTGCGCCGCGGCCAGGTCCTTGATCCACTGCCCTGTTTCGGCGGTCTCCTCCCCTGCCGTCATCGTGAGCTCCTCGCGCTGATCGCTGGTGACGGGCTCGGGTTCGGCGGATCGTAGCGGCGGGTAGTGCTCGTCGGGATGGCGGCGGCGTAGTTCGGCGTCGGCGGCTACGGTCAGGTGCCGCTGCTGCACGGTGGCCTTCTCCCAGTCATCCCGGTCGGCCATGGTGGCGGCGAACACCGTTTCTCGCTGGCGGTAGACGTCATTAAGCGCCTGGTAACTGCCGGCCAGCTCCTGCTTGCGGGCGGCTTCCTGATGCTCACCGCGCTGCTGGGCCGCGGCGGCTTCGGCGCTGACGCGGAGCCCGGCCAGCCGGGCGTCCCAGGCGGCGGCGCGGACCTGGCGGAGCTCATCACCGACCCACTTGGGCGCCCAGGCTGTTTCGATCGGATAGGTGTCGCGCAGGTGCAGCAGCATCCCGTCGGGCATGCCCCGCACGTCGGGCCCATCGGCTGGGCCGAGGGCGGCGAAGGCCTCGTGCCACGTGGCCCGCAGGTCCGGGGCGGCCGCGACCGGTTCGGGGCCGATCGGGTCGGCCGGGTGGTTGTAGCCGGACAGTTCCCGCCAGGCGCCGATGGCGGCGGCGCGCCGCTGCCAGTCCAGCCGGTCTAGCGGATGTGCGGGGACCGGGCCGAGGGTGGTGACCGCCCAGGGCGGGGCGTGCTCGGCGGCGTGCTCGCCGATGCGGTCCTTGCGGGCGTCCATCAGCGCGGCGATCTGAGTGACGTAAGCGCGGCGCTCGGGGTCGGCGATCTCAGGGACCTGTACGGAGAACGGGCCGGCCGGGCGCGGGACCAGGGAGCCGAGCCGATAGCGGAGGCGGGCGTCGATGACGGCGGCTAGGTCGCAGGCGCCGGCCAGGTCCCGTTCGCCGGCCGCGGCGGCCAGGACCTGCCCGGCGTCCAGTCCGGCCAGTTCGGCGGCGCGCAGCGTCCGCCACAGCCATCGGGCCTGGTGGCTAGGCTCACGGCGGTCGCCAGGCGGCAGGATGCTCATCAGCAGATCCCGGTACCGCTGGTCGCGGGCCGGGGTGGTCTCCGCGGTCCATATCACGTGCAGCAGGGCCAGGTGGTCGGCGTCGGCCAGGGCCTGGTTGCGGGTCTGGGTGGCCGAGCGCTGCTGGCCGTCGCGGTCCAGCACGCCCGCCAGCACGGACAGCGCCGTGCCCGGCAGGGCGGGCCGGGTGTCCGGGGCACGAACGCCGTTTCGTTCGGGATAAATCTGGTCGTAGCGGGCCAGCTCGGGAGCAGGACGCGGGCCAGGCGCCGGGTCGGCCCGTTCCGGGGACGTGGTGAACACGTAGGCGAGGTTGACGTCGGTGCCGCGGGACAGCGCGACGTAGGCGTGCTGGCGGTCCTCGGTCCCGGTGATCACGGCCAGGGCGGTGTGCACGGTCCGACCCTGGGCGGTGTGGTCGGTGACCGCGTAACCCAGCTCGGATCCGCCATAGTTTGCGTACACGAAGGTGCGGTCGGTCCAGCGGCGCTGTCCCGTGCGCGGGTCGGTGTCCAGCGCTCGGCGCACGATCAGGCCGCGGCGGGTGACGGCCTCGATGCGGAGCAGGTCGCCGTTAGCCAGCGTCCGGCCGGGCTCGCCGGCCTCGACGTTATGGTCGTTGCGCGTGCAGATGATCAGGTCGCCGGGGCTGGCCTGGGCGCCGTCGGCGATGCGGACTGCGGGCCCGGCCGCGACGATGCCCAGCTGCACGAGGTCGTCGCGGATGCGGCGCGATAGTTCGCGGCGCAGCGCATGGTCGGCGGCCATCAGCAGGACGTCGGTACCGTCGGAGGACAACGCGACATAGGCGGCCGCGGCGGCGTCCGTCATCTGCTCCGGGTCGCCGCCGATGACCCGGCCATGGCGGTCATATTCGGCGAGCACGGCGGCATCCCCGTCGCGCAGCCGCAGGCTCGCTTGCTGTTCCCACGCGGCGCGGAACCGGGCTGGTCGGGCCAGGCGTACGTAGCCGAGCGTGCTGGCGAGGAGGGACATGCCGCCGCCGTTTTCCACGGCTTGGAGCTGGCTGGTGTCCCCGGCCAGGATGATCTTGGCGCCGCGGGCCTGCGCGTAGGCGATCAGTTCGGCCAGGTCCAGGGCGGACAGCATCGAGGCCTCATCGATGACCACGAGCGTGCCCGGGCCGATCGGCAGCGGGCCGCGGGCGCCGCGCCGGCCGGGCAGGTGGCCCAGGAACTGGGCGCTGTTGTAACTGACCGGGACGCCGGCGGCCAGGGTGTTCCGGGTGGACTGGGAGGGGGTGATGCCGATCACCGGGCCTAGCCCGGCGGCGGCCCAGATCCGGGCGGCCTCGGCTAGCACGCGTGTCTTCCCGGACCCGGCGGGCGCGTTGATCATCGATACGAGCCGGCCGTCGGTCAGCACCGACCATGCGGCAGCGGCCTGGTCTGCGCGCAGCCCGGATTGAGTGCGCGGCGCGTTCGCGTCGTCCGCACGGCCGGTCAGTGTCTCTTCCATTTCGGCGGGGTCGGCGCCGAGTGCGTGCGCGGCCTGCGCGCGGTCCATGCGCGGCGCGCCGCTCGCGCGGGCCTGCGCGCTCATGCGCTCTTCCAGGGTCAGCTGCGCGCGGGTGGCGTACCGCACGCCGCCGTGCCGCTGGTAGACGCTGCGCCGTCGGCGCGCAGCAAGCTGGCCGGGATCTGCGCCGGCTCGGGCGCCTCCAGGCAGATGACGGGCTCGAACTCTGACCGCAGCGCTCGGTCGGCGAGATCCTCGAGCAGGGCGGCGGCTGCGGCCGGGTCCAGGCCGGAGCGGGGCAGCACCCGGCCCGGGTACTTGATCACATCGGCGCGGGTCCAGGTGCTCTTTTCCTGCTGGGCCAGCGCGACCGCCTTCTGCGCCACGCGCGCCATCTCTGCGCGGGGCAGCGGGCCGGGTGCGTCCGGGCCGGGCGTGCGCGTACCCACGTGCCCCCCGCCGTGCCATACCGACGGCGCGACCGAGGCCAGGCTCACGCCGAGAGTCCGCGCGAGCTTGTCGGCCCACCCTGCGTGGACCTGCGCGACATCCAGCGTGCCGTGCTTGGCTTTGCGCGTCTTGAAGTTGGACGCCTGCGCGAGATGCGCCAGCTCACGCTGCGACGGCGCGCGGCCGTACTGCGCCTCGAACCGCGCGGCGCGGGCCCGCAGGTCCGCAGTGATGGACTCGCGGCGAGTAGAGAACACCCGCATCATCTCCCCGCTGATGCCCTTGACCTCGAACCCGTGCCCATCATCGCGCGCGACCCATTCCAGGCCGAACCGGGCGGTGAGGGCTTCTTCCAGATGTTGGGAGACGATCGCGGCCACCGCGCCGATGTGCTCGTTGTAGCCCAGCGAGTCCGGGGCCCGCCATTTGCCGTCGGTGACGGTCTTGGCGACGTGGGCGATCTGGGAGTGGACGTGCAGTTGCATGTCGCCGTCGCGGGAGGTGTGCTGCAGCCAGTGCGCGACCGCCAGGTCCGCCTCGCGCCACTGGCCGGTCTCCCGGCCGTGGACCCGCGTGTTGTGCGACCCGGTCCTCGTATAGCCCGCCTCGCGCTGAAAGTACTCAAAGCCGGTCCAGACGGACTGCCAGATCATGTCGTCGACTTCGGTGACCAGGGCGGACCAGTACCGGTCGCCTTGGTCGTCGCCGGCCTGGCGGGCCAGCCGGGCATTCTCTCCCAGCGAGGCGTGGAAGATCGAGATCGACTTGGACAGTGAGATCGTGAGGTCGAAGAACAGCGGGCTGAGCCGGGCCTGACGGGCGGCCTCGATCCGCAGCTCGCGTCTGCGCTCGGCCGCGGCATGAGGCTCGCTGGCCAGCAGCCGAGTGTACAGGTCGGCGGCTTTCCGGCCGCCGCCGGGGGGCCTTCCGAGGGATGTGCCGTCTGGGGCTTTGCGCTGGCCGAACAGCAGGTCGTACGGCCGCGTTCGACGAGCTGGCCGTGCTTGAAGCCGAGAGCTTTCGCACCAGGGCCCCACCAGCGGCCTGGCGGCTCTCCCCCGCTCTCGCTGGCCAGGATGTAATACCCGGCCGCGTCCTTGGCCGGGCCGCGGTCGACCTGCTTCCAGACGTAGTCCAGGTCGTAGCCCTTGCTCAGGGTCGCGACAACCGCCACCGGCTAATACACCGCCAGCCGGAGCGGAGCTCACCACAATCGTCAGGTGGTGCATGGGTGTGACGCTCGGACTGATCATGATTACAGGATGACAAAATGGACGATCAAGATCAGAAACCGATGTCCTTTGCCAACGAATCTGAGCCGTTGCCAGCGTGTCTGAGCCATTTGCGGTTTTTGCCATCTAAGTTGAGCCACAGAGGGGTTTCCCGGCGAAGGGTCACGCGGATGACGACGCCGGAGCTGGTGGTCAGGGCCGACGGTCCAGGTGGTTCCCCGTACCGGGAATGCCCCGGCCGCATTATCGTGGCTGGATGGATGCACCCGCTGTGCGGTCGCCGCGCGTCGGCCGGGCGGCCATCTGCGTCGCCGTGCTGGTGCTGGCAGCGGACCAGATCAGCAAGGCCCTGGTCGTGGCGGCGGCGCCGCGCGGCTCGCGTGGCGGCCTGGTCTCGGTCCGGCTGGTACGCAACACAGGGGCCAGTTTCGGGATCGGGGCCGGGCATCCGGTGCTTATCACGGTGGTCGCCGCGGCCGTCCTCGCCGCCGCCGTCATCTGGCTGGTGCGGACCCGCAGGCCGGGTGTGGCGCTGTGCCTGGCCGTGGTGGCCGGGGGTGCGGCGGGCAACCTCGCCGACCGGCTGCTGCGGTCACCGGGACCCGGCCGGGGTGCGGTGGTGGACTGGATTCATGTCGCTGGTTACCCAGCCACGTTCAATCTCGCGGACGTGGCCATCCGCGCCGGAGCGGTCAGCGCGCTCGTGGCGACGCTGGCCGCGGGCCGCTGGACAGCACGCCGCACGGCAACCCCGGGGCGCCGCTTCCTTCGCCGGGGAACGCTGCGACGCTGCTGACGCGCCCCGCGTGCTGACGATTCGGAGCTCCGCGACAACGTCGGCCATGGGAACGTGCGGATCGAGCGCCCCGTGACAGACGAGCACCTTCGCGGTCACCGCTCCGGGCTCGGCGCGCTTCGCGGTCGCGAGACTGCCGTGCATGCTGACCACCGCGGCGAGGCTGGCACCAGAGCGCGCCAGTGTCAGCGCCGCCAGGCCGCCGAAACAGAAGCCGACCGCGGCGAGGCGGCCGTTCACATCGGCACGCGCGCTGAGCGCGGCCAGCCCGGCGGCCGCGCGCTGGGCCAGCCGATCGGGGGCATCGCGGAGACCCATGAGCGTGGCCATGACGCGCTCCCGATCGCCCGCAATGCCGCGTCCGTACATATCGCAGGCGAACACGACGTACCCGAGCTCGGCGTACCGATGGGCCTGGCCCCGGGCATGGTCGTCCAATCCGGCACCACCGTGGATAAGGAGGATGCCGGGCCGCTGGTCACTCCGCGTTTCATCGAGCACGACAACACCCTCGAGCGTCGTGGCGTCGTCCGTGTACTCCAGGTTCTGGGCCGCGAGGGTCATCGGCACCTCCAGTGATCACGTCCCGGCGGTATGGTCCGCCTAGGGTAGCCGAGCAGGACGCCGATGCGGCTGGAAGGTCACCGCCCGCCGCGGTCGAGGTCCAGCTCAGGTGAACGGTTCCCGGCCTTCCTCCTCGCCGGGCATCCCGGTCCAGGGCAGCTCGCCCGCCGGGCCAGCCGCCATGCGCTGGAACCAGTGACGCCCGGCGAATCCGGGATGCTTCACCATGCCGGGAGGTCTCCACCCTGATGCCAGGACGGGCGCTCGGAGCGCATCCTCTGCCAGGCCGGCGACAATCGCCAGCACGATCGCGCGCTGCGCGTCAAGGAATGCGGGCAGGGCTCCCTTCTCAACGTCCTCCGCTCCGGTATCTGCCATTACCAGCCTCCACGCTCGGGTCGGGTTCCGCGTTGTCCTCCGCTGTCGTCTGGTTGACGGCCTGCGGGCAACCATTTCATCGCGGCCGGCCAGTGCCGCAGGCCGCGGGCCGCAATACCGGGTCGACGCGCCCGGTCCGCAACGGCCCCCCGCCTGCCGTAACGATGCGGTAACGGCTGGTCCCTACCGTGGCCTAGAGAACATACATGCAAGGAGGCATGAGAGGCCATGAACGAGTTCACGATCGTCACCACCATCGGCCGTCCCGTCGAGGAGGTCTTCGCCGTCATCGGGGACGTGGCCCGGACTCCGGTATGGACGCCGGGACTGAGGGAGGCCCGCCAGACCAGCGACGGACCGCTCGAGCCAGGCGCCGTACTCGTCTACCGGGGAACGTTCCTCGGGCGGAGCTATGAGTCACCCGCGGTCTGTACCGCCCTGACCGAGAACAAGCAGTTCGCGACCAAGAGCACCGCCGGGCCGTTCTACATCGAGATCGACACCACGGTGGAACCGGTGGCGGCGGGTACCCAGGTGACGAGCTTCTACCGCGGCGAAAGCCGGGGCTTCTTCAAGCTGGCCGAGCCGCTCGTAGTCCGGCTGACCAGGAAGCACTTCGAGACCGCCGCGGACAACCTGCGCGCGCTCTTGGAAGACCGCGCGCTCTGACCGGTCCCTTCCTCGTGGCGGACCCGGCCTGTCAAGCACCCTCGCCGTAACTGGAATGCAACAGCCGCCCGGCCATGCGCGGAACCGCTCCGGGTATTGAAAAAGGGCAGAACGCTAGCCAGAAATGGCCCCTGCGCGCGGCTGCTGCCGCCAGCGGCACTACTCCCGGCCGCGCCGAGTCGGCAATCCGGCGCTTCGTCTCTCTACTAGTCCGTCACGGTGGTGATCGTTCCTCGCCATTGGCGAAGCGCGCAGTGCCGCTGTTATGGCGCGGCCGGCCGACTCGATGCCAGTGGCCTGAACGGATACGGAACTGGTTGTTCTGTTTGGCCCTGACGATGAGGTGATCCGGAGCCATGGCCTGCCCTTCACACCAGTCCGTACGTTCGCCCGGCCTGCGATTCGACGCTCGGCGATACCGATGGGCGGGCCACGCTGCCGACCTTCTGCGCCGCCCGGCGTCTGCGCTCCGTCCGTCGACGCAAGTCGCGCCACGTGGCCGCCTTCGACCCTAAGATCGTGGCCATGAAGCATCATCTGCCGTTGGCCGGCATAAGTCTCGTCGGTGCCGGATTGACCTTCGATCCGGCCGCGTGCACGCGCGGTCGCCAGGCCGTCCATCGTGTTGGCGACGATCGGTTGGTGCCGCAGTTCGAAGTGGACGGCGACCAGCCCGCCGGCCGGGTGATCGCGGCTAGGGCCCTGTAGGCGACCTGAACACCGTCGAGCCGCTGCTGCGCAGGGCGGCCGATCACGAGATCCGCACCACCGTCCCGCTCACCGACGTGGTCGCGGAGGTTCTGCACCCGGCCGGCCTCTCGCCTGGCGGCCGTGATGCCCCGAGCCGCTTTGCGGCTGACGGCGGGGCGTGACCGGCATGATATTACGACTTCGCGTATCTGCCGTTCGGTGCGTTCTGGCCCGCTGGGCTGGGCGCGATTCATGCCAATCCGGACGGGCTGAGATGGGCGCGGCCGCGCGTGGTTGACCCTGATAGCTGGTACCTGCTGCCGCGGATGGGTGCGGGCCGTCTGGGCCCTGTTCCTGGCCGGTGTTGCCGTAACGGTGCCGTAACGGGCGGTCTTTAGCCTGGCCTTCATTGGCATGCGTATATGGTCGGCTCAAGAGGTGAGACATGCCGGGGCAGCGTTGCGGCGTGCGTGGCGGGTGCGGGTCGGCCAGCGGCGCGGCTCGCGCTAAGGGGCGCGGATGACGGTCCGGATCCTTCGCTTGGCGACCGGCTGCGTCGCGGCGGTATCTGTCGGGCTGCTGGCTGGCGGGATGGCGCTGTCATACGCCGACCGGCACCTGATGCTCGTCAGTGGCTGGGACTTCTCGAATGTTTTCGAGGAGGCCACGTTCATGGTCGTCCCGGCGGTGGGCTACGTCCTGGCGGCCCGGCGGCCCGGGAACAAGATCGGCTGGATGTGCCTGGGTGCGGGCCTGGCGCTGGGCGCGGGCTTTTTCTGCTACTGGTACGGGCAGAGCGGGCTGGTCGCCGCTCCTGGGTCGCTGCCGGCGGCCCGGGCGGCCGCGTGGTTCTCGAACTGGGCCTGGCAGACGATTCCGGCTGCGGCATTGGCGTTCATTCTCCTGCTGTTCCCGACCGGGCGGCTGGCCTCGCGGCAATGGCGCCCGGCCGCGTGGTTCGTCACCGCGGTGTTCACGCTGGATCTGGCGGCCCAGGTGGTACGCGCCTGCCGGGTCTGGGAGGACCCGTTCGCCGCGCCCGGTGCCGGGTGGTATCCGTGGCTGCGTACCGCGATCTTGATCTTGGTGCCCGCCGCCCTGCTGGCCGGCGGCGCTGCGGTAGCGGTCCGGTTCGCCCGGTCATCGGGTGAGGAGAGGCTGCAGCTGAAGTGGTTCGCGATGGCCGCCCTGCTCGTGGTCGGGACGATCATCCCGCTCGCGCTGGCCCCGCAGATCGGGTTGAGCCCGGCCGCCGAAAGCGCGGCGGTGCCCGTGCTGAAGGTGGCGTTCTGCGTGGCGCTGGTGGGCCTGTACGCCGCCATCGCGGTCGCGATCTTGAAGTACCGGCTGTACGACATCGACCGGATCATCTCCCGGACGCTGGCCTACGCGATCATCACCGCCGTGCTGGCCGGCCTCTACGCCGGGCTGGTGCTGCTGGCCACCCAGGTGTTCCGCCTGCACGCCCCGGTCGCGGTGGCCGCCGCCACCCTGGCCGCGGCGGCCCTGTTCGCACCCGTGCGGCGCCGGGTGCAGCAGCGGGTGGACCGGCGGTTCAACCGGGCCCGGTATGACGCCGACCAGACCGTGGCCGCGTTCGCGGCCCGGCTGAAAGACGCGGTCGACCTGGACACAGTCCGCGAGGACCTGGCCCGCGTCGTCCAGGCGGCGCTGGAACCCGCCCACGTCTCGGTCTGGACCAGCCCGCGCGAATGAGACGACCACGCCCTTTCCTCCCGGGCTCGCCTCCCGCACGAATCCCAGCACAGGGCCGCATGCGGCAGTCCGAGGCACCCATAATTGGGTGATTCGTGCTCTAAGCCCACCTACGCCCACGGCGCAGGCAGGCGTACAGAGTCGATCGGGAACCTGGTGACCGATGCTTCTGCTCACGTACTGTGATTGGTCCTCGACCTGAACGAAGCGCACAGTGCAGCCGCTATCGGTGGTCTGTGGCCAATCGGCGCTGATCAGCTAAAGGTCACATATCAGGGCATTCCCGGCACCGGCCGGGCGCTGGCACCTGCCCGGCGCGCTGGGCGGAGTGGGATCATCACCACATGGCAGTGACGCACGGACGGGTCGCGTTGGTAACGGGCAGCTCGCGGGGCCTGGGAGCGGTGGTCGCGCGGCGCCTGGCGCGTGACAGTTTCGCCGTCGCGGTCAATGGCCGGCCCGGCGACCACCAGGTCGCTGCCCTCGGCCGCGCCATCAGTGACGATGGCGGGACCGCCGAGGGCTTCTGCGCCGACGTCACGACGAGGACCAGGTCGCCGGACTGGCCGCCGCGATCGCTGACTGCCTTGGTCCGGTCGAGGTGCTGGTCCTGAACGCCACCGGCCCCAGCCCGAAGCCGCGGTGACCGACGTAGCCTGGGCCGGCCATCTCGCCCAGCTGGAGTTCTTCGTCAAGAGCCCGGTGCTGCCCGGCCGCGCCGTGCTGCCGGGCATGCTGGCCCGGCGGTACGGCCGCATCGTGCACATCGACTCCGAGGTCGCCCACCGGCCGCCCCCGGGCAGGTCCGCCTACGCCACCGCCAAGAGCGCACAGATCGGCCTGACCCGCAGCTGGGCCCGCGAACTGGCCCCGTCCGGCATCACCGTGAACACGGTCGCGCCCGGTTTCATCCCCGTCGAGCGTCACTCCGATGTCCCCGACGACGCCAGGAAGGCCTATCTCGCCTCGGTGCCCGCCGGGCGGATGGGAACTCCCGGCGACATCGCCCACGCGGTCAGCTTCCTCGCCTCCGAAGGCGCCGGGTTCATCACCGGCCAGCGCATCGTCGTCGACGGCGGTCGCAGCCTCGGAAGCTGATCACCTGCCCCACACCGCGACCAGAAACCATGGTGACCCCGGGGAACCGCAACACCCACGCTAGATCCGCCTAAGATGATCGGCCGCCCTGCCGTCAGATGACCACTCGCACGGCGTCCCGAACTGGTCGTTATGGCGCTGGGTGGCCAGGGCGCCGGGCCAGGTCCTGGCATGCCTGGCGTACCGGCACGCCCGCCCGGCTGGCGGCGGTGCGGATGTAGGCGACGGTCGCGCACAGGGCGTATTGCCAGAAGTCGTGGTCTGCCACCAGGCGACCTCATCCAGCAAGTCCGGGTCGGTCCGCCATTGAGGGCTGCTGCAGCCAGCACCGCGCACTGGAGCTTCTTGTTTTGCCGGCCGCGGAAGGTGCACTCGGGCAGGAATCGCTCGCGTAGTCCCTTCAGGGACAGCAGGTCAGCCCGGCTGGCCTCGCACCAGTCCAGCGCGTCCGCGGCGAGACGGAGGAACACCTCGCCAGGGAGGGTGTTGTCCCGCGGGTGCAGTGGCGCAAGCTGGCTCACCAGCTCGAAGATGTCAGCGCCACGGGCCAGCTTGCGTAATTGTCGCCATGCGAGCCGGGCGCGGGGTCCCGGCCAGGTCACGCGCTGCGTGGGGCCAGGTGCCGGCGGGCGGCCCGGGCCCGGTCGGGGATCACCGCGACAGCGGCGGCCAGGGCGCCGACCACGCGGCGGACGGGGTGGAACCGGCGGATGTGGTTTATGGCGACCTCCTTGTGATCGTTGCTGCCAGCAACATCCGGCGCAGGAGGTTGCAGAACGGTTGGAGCCCGGTGGACACCAGGCCGCGGCGGGTCGGGTTACCGGCGGCTGGCGGACAGGCTGGCCAGCGCGGCGCGGGAGCGGTCGGCGAGGGCCGATGCCCGCCGTTCCTCATACATGCGCAGCGCTTGGCGCAGGCGGCCGGCGGCTTCCTCCGGCGCGCCGGCCAGCCTGGACACCTCGGCCTGCGCCTCCAGTGCGTAAGCCCGGAGCAGGGTTGAGAAGCCGGGCGCGGCGATCGCGGCGGCTTCGTCCGCCAGGTGCCGGGCGGCGGCGGACTGGCCGCGCCGCGCGAGCACCTTGGCCCGCACCGCCCGCCACCGGGTCTAGGCGTCGCGGTCACGGGCGGGGGAGATCGCCTCGGCCTCCTGGGTCAGCTGGTTCGCCTCGTCCAGGCGCCCTTGCGCGTACACCGCCTCGGCGAGCCAGGACAAGAAGGAGCAGACAATCCCGCGGTTCCCCATCGCGTGCAGCCCCTGGCATCCTTTTCTCAGCTCGGGCTCCGCCGCCACGGGGTTCCCGGCGGCCATCTCGATCTCGCCGCTACACAGTGCGCAGGAGGGTGTGAGCTTGGTCTCCAGCCCGCGATACAGCGACTGGGCGCGGGCGATCGCCGCGCGGGCGTCGGCGAAGCGGCCGGCGTAGGCGTAAAGCACCGACGATGGCTCGAGCATCGCCGCCTGCCACCACGGGTCGCCGGGCCCGGCTTCGCGGAGGAACTGCTCAGCCCGGGCTATCGCGGCATCGGCTGGGATGGGCAGGTCCCGGTAGGTGACCAGCAGCATGCACCGGGCCTCCCTGTTCACGCGGTGATTGCCGCTTTCGCGGGCGTACCTGATAGCCCGTTCCAGGGCTTCTTGAGGCGGGTCATAATGGGCACCGCGGATGATTCCTATCGCGAGCCATGCATCGGCCAGGCCGTCCACGTCGCCTTCGGCTTCGAGCACCGCCGCAGCGGCCTCGCATTCGCCGGGCGATCCGGCGTCGGCCCCGTGAGCCATTACACGGATTTCCGACCACACCACGCTGATCCGGGCCTGTGCCGCGGCCAGCCCGGCCGCGGCGGCAATCCGGGCTCCCTCGGCCAGGGTGGCCTCCGCCCGTTGCTGCTCGGCGAGCTCATACAGGACCGCCCCCAGGCTGCGGTGCAGGTCGGCGCGAACCTGCGGATCCGGCGGGTGCGCGGCGAGCGCGCGCTCCAGCCATCGCTGTCCTTCCTGGAGGAATCCACGGGCCAGCCAGAACCGGCCTAGCGCCCGGTATGCTGGCCGCACTGGCCACCGCCCTGCTGGCCGCCGCCGCGGCGGTCCCGGCCGCGCTCGCCCGCGCCGGTTGGATGAGGCCAGTATCGGACGCCGGGGCGCAAGTAGCCGCCGTCAGGCGCGTCGGCTGGTTCGTGACAGTGACGCCCTCAATGACTGCAGATCTGGGCAATCTGGGCGCCTGAGTGCGCTCGGCCACGAGCAGAGCCGCCTGTAGCTGTTCTTGTCCTGCGCCCCCGCCCGGTCCCGGCCTCGCCGGTCAGCCGTTCTGAAGGGTGAGCGGGTTGAACGAGCCCGAGACGCCGCTGTACCCTGCTGCCCAGACAATCGCGGCGCCAGGGCTGGCAGATACCGACGTCAGCTGGCTGGCGCTGCCCACATTGGGGCTGGACACGGTTGTCCAGGTAGTGCCGTCCCAGCGCAGGGTGAGGGTCTGCGGCCCGGTGGTGTACCCCACGGCCCACACATCGGAGGCCGAGCGGGCGGTGATCCCGGTGAGCGTGCCGGCTGCAGGGCTGGGCGTAATGGTCCACGCGGTGCCGTTCCAGTGCGCGATGAGCGGGCCGGACGGGCTGTTGCCGGCCGCCCACACGTTGGCCGGGCTTAGCGCGTCAGCCGAGGTGAAGACGGCGCCGGTGACCTGCGGCATCGTGACGAGATTCCACGCGGTGCCGTCCCAGTGCACCGAGTACGGGTCCCATATGTTGCCGTAGACGGTTTGCAGGTAGGTCCCGACGATCCACACGTTGCTGGCCGAGGTGGCGGAGATCGCGCTGACCGTGTTCTGGGCGAACGTGTCCCCGTTGGGCTCAGGGAACGGCGGCTGGTCCGCGGGCCTGGTCCATGTGGTGCCGTTCCACTGCTCTTCCAGCCCGTATGTTGAGCCTTGGTTGCCGATCGTATACGCGTCCGTGGAGCTGATATCGGCCACGCCGACTAGGGCGGTGCCCGGGTTGAGAGGCAGCGGGTCTGGGACGTTCGTCCAGGCCGTGCCGTCCCAGTGGACCGTCAGCGGGCCGAAGTAACCGGGGTGCTTGACCTGGTTGATGGTCCCGACCGCCCACGCGTCGGTGGCGCTGCTCGCGCTCACCCAGCCCAGGTGGACGCCGTTGGTGGCAGGGAAGCTCGGCGGGGTCGCCTGCGACCACGCCGTCCCGTTCCAGTGATCGATGAGCGGAAGCGAGCCCACTGTGCTGGATTGCTGGCCCACGCTTCCGACCGCCCAGGCATCAGTGTCGGTGCGGGCGGCGATGCCGTTGATGTAGGCGTCCTGCCCGGCCGGCGGGGACGGGGCGACGGTCCAGACGGCCGCGAGCGCCGGTCCGGCTCCGAGCAAGACGGCGGCGGCCGCAGCGACCGCCGCGGTTCCGGCAGTGATCGTCGAACGAAGCAACGAAATCCCCCCTTGGCTGGCCGTACCAATCCCTAGTGTTAGATAGAACGTTGGCGGCAGCGGAACGGTTCAACGAACCGGCACCTGGCGGCTGCCGCGAACAGCGGACCGCAGTCCCTCGCCGTCTCGGGCCATGTCATCGACCCTCAGCGGTAAACCATGATCACGGAGGACTCGCGCCAACGCACAGGGACCACATTTCACCGCGTGGGCTGCGGGTCTCCAGAACTCGGCCACGGATCTTGACCTGGGCGTCTGCGCGGCTGGTTCGTATTCGTTGACGAGGCCGCCGAGGACGGCACGGTGCCTGATCCGCTAGCCATCCACCTGCCTGCCCGGCCACTGATCGATCTCGACGGCATAAGTGCTGAGTGATGGAGAAAGTCAGGAGAGAACGCGTGCCGACCCGCCGATATGCACGCACACCGGCTTGAGGCTGATCTGGATTGAGGCGGCCCAGATCCGGGTGATATGGCTGGGGTGCCGGTGCCACTTCATTGGGATGCCCGAGGAGCGATTCGGTGATAGGGCCGCGGTCATCGATTCCCAGGGCGCCGGGTCCCGGGCGTATTTCCAACGGGTGACCGACATCACTGGCAGGAGCGTCACTGGCTGGGACTGAGCCAGTCGCGCTGCCCACGGAGTAACCTGGCCCGCCGGCCGGGCGGAACAAGCCCGACCGGCATCGTAGCGCCGTACCGGGCATGAGCAGGCTCAGCAGTCGGCGGGCAGGCTGATGAGGGTGCCTGCCTGCCACAGCGGCAGTGGCCAGCAGTTGCATTCACCGGCGTCGGATCCGTAGCCGGTGCGGGCATTCATCACGACTGAGTAATCGGTGTACGCCGGCACGGCTTGTGCCTGGGCGGTGGCCGCAGAGGGGGCCACCGCGGGGGCACTGTGGTTCCAGTGAATCGCCCTGGCGTGGACTTCGACGACCCAGACCAGGGTGCGCGGTGCCATCCCCGTGCTGACGTCGCCTTGCGACTCGATCGGCTCGCCCTTGGCGTAGGTGGTCAGGACCAGGTGTACCTGCTCGATGTGGGTGAAGAACCCCCGCGGCTCCCGCCCGGTGACGAGCTGGCACGCCCGCGCTGCCGACATGACGCCGGGCGGCAGCATCACGGTGGTTGTGGCCGCATGGCCGGACTCCGGCGTGGTCCCGGCCGGCGCCTGGGCCGCGCCGCAGCCGCACATCAGCGTCACCGCCGCTGCGGTCATGGCTGCGAGCGCGCAGGCTCGTGTCCGGCCCCGGGGGCGGCCCTTCCTCACGCTCCGCCATGCGGTGCCGCCCGGCAGGCGACGGCCCCGGGAGATCGTGGGTAGGGTGAGCGCCCGGCGTGGCAGGCAACCATGATTCTTGCGGCGGGCGGCTGGGTGGATGGTCATGGCACGTCGGTGCTCTCCCTCGTGGCCGACTGGGATCACGCCGCGGTGGGGCAGCACCCCGCCGCCACGCGGTCCGCTCCCACCATCAGACGCGGCCGTCCGCTCAGTGGTTGCAGCGCCGCACGCAAACTACCGAACGTGGTGAAGGCTCCGCCGAGCACCAGCGCCGGATCCGCCGATCTGGCGCCAAGTCCCAGTCGGCCGACATATCGTCTGGGCCGTGCCCGAACGGCCGTTCCGTTTCGCCAACGTATACCAATACTCACCGCCGGATCACGCGGTTGCCTTGGGCCACTGCCAAGAGGGAGAGCTGCTGATGTCGAAGGGTTACGTGATCTTCACCGAAGACATCCGTGATGAAACGGGGCTAGGCGTCTATGCACAACAGGCCATTCCGATGGTCATGCAAGGGGGCGGCCGGGTCATCGTGGCAGACGATGCTCCCGAGCTCATCGAAGGGTCCTGGCACGGTAAGCGGACCGTTGTTCTCGAGTTTGTGGCTATGACGGCTCCGATTGGCCCCACCATGACGGCTTGAAGTGGCCCCACTTGGGAGCTTGACGTGGGATGGTCGGGGTGCATGCAAACCTGAGGCGGCTCTGTGGCGGCCTCCAAGGTTGAGTTGTTCGAGCTGATCCGGCGACGCGCCCGCATGCAAGCCGGGCAGGAGCCGTGCGGCGCGAGCCGGAGAGGATGGGCGCGACTGCTGGGCCCGCCCTGCCAGGTCCCGGAGTCCGCCGGTCGGCGCCCGCCTCATCGCCGGGCGCGTCCCGCCGCGTGCTCGCGGATGTACGCGATCACGGTGTCCAGGGCGGCTTCGAGGGCATCGGTGGTGTGCTGGGCCTGGGCGAGGAGCAGGCCGCCCTCCACAGCGGCGAGCAGTGCGAGGGCAAGCTGGCCCGGGTCGGTCCCCGGCGCCAGGGTGCCGTTGCCGGTCATGGCGGCCAGGCCGGCCCGGATCGCCTCGGACCAGGCGGTGAAGCTGGCGGCCAGGGCGTCGCGGGCCCACGGGTGGTCGTCGGACAGTTCGCTGCACAGGCTGCCCAGCGGGCAGCCGCCGGCGCCGTGCTGCTGCCGGGCGGCGTCGACCACGACGTCGCGCCATGCACAGAGCGCGTCGAGGCTGTCAAGCCTGGCCAGGAACGGTGCATGGTAGGCCAGCATCGCGTCGGTCTGGAACGCGATGACTGCCCGGGTGAGGTCGTCCTTGTCGGCGAAGTAGTGGTAGATCTGCGAGGAGCTGACGCCGGCGGCGTCGCGGACCGCCGGGGTGCTGGTGCCCGCGACTCCGTGACGGTACATGAGATCCGCCGCGGCCGCGACGATCCGGTCTCGCGTCGCGCGGCCTTTCCTCGTGCTCGGCGCGTCCTGCCGCGGCATCTGATCACCCGCCCCCTGGAATGGATTTGACGATCCAATCCTACCCGGCCTAGATTGGATAGGTCGATCCAATCAAGACGGAGGCACCAGATGAGCTTCGAGCATGCGACCGTGCTGGTCACCGGCGGGACGTCCGGCATCGGCCGGGCGACCGCGCAGTTGTTCGGCGACCGCGGCGCGAAGGTGGTTGTCAGCGGCCGTGACGAGGCCCGCGGCCAGGAGGTGGCTGCCGAGACCGGCGGGCGCTTCATCCGCGCGGACCTGGCCTCGCCGGAGGACGTGCGGCGCCTGGCCGCCGAGGCCGGGGAGGTGGACGTGCTGGTCAACAACGCCGGGTTCTGGGAGCTAGGCGCGAGTGCCGAGACCAGCGAGGCGGGCTTCGAGGCGATGGCCGCGGTGAACTTCCGCGCGCCGTTCTTCCTCACCGCGGCGCTCGCCCCGCAGATGGCCGCACGCGGCCGCGGGGCGATCGTGAACGTGTCGACGATGGTCGCCGCGCGGGGAGCGGCGGGCATGGCCGCCTACGGGGCGACCAAGGCCGCGCTGGAGGCGCTGACCCGCTCGTGGGCGGCCGAGTTCGGCCCGGCCGGCGTGCGAGTCAACGCCGTCGCCCTCGGGCCGAGCCGCACCGAGGTCACCAAGAGCATGGGCGACATGCTCGACACGTTCGCCGCCGCCAGCCCCCTGGGGCGCCCGAACGAACCGGATGAGGTTGCCCGCGTGATCGCCTACCTGGCCGGCGAGGAGGCCCGGCCGGTCACCGGGACGGTCCTCGCCGTCGACGCCGGCCGCGCCGCCACTCTCTGACCATCCACGTTTCAGCCAGTTCAACCTGGCTGGACCCACAGAAGATGAGAGGGAATCACGATGAGCACACTCCCCGGAAAGACCGTGCTGATCACGGGCGCCAACGCCGGGATCGGCAAGGACGTGGCCCGGCAACTGGCACTACGTCCCGAGATGGCCCGCATCTACCTGGCGTGCCGGAACAACGACCGGGCGACAACGGCGAAGGCCGAGCTCGAAGCGAAGACCGGCCGGCCCATCTTCGACATCATTCTCATGGACGTTGCCGATCCGGGCTCGGTCCGCGCCGCCTGGCGGGCATCAACGGATCGCTCGACGCGCTGGTCATGAACGCCGGTACAGTCGGCGGCAAGACGGCCATGGACTTGACCGCCGACGGGGTCACTACCGTGTTCGCGTCGAACGTTCTTGGCCACGTCGTCCTCCTCGAGGCGCTCCTGACCGAGGACCGGCTTGGCGAGGTGGCGGTCTTCGCCGGAAGCGAAGCAGCCAGGGGAGTCCCGAAGATGCGGATGAAACGGCCATCGTTCGTCTCAACCTCCGCCGACGAGCTCGCCACTGTCATCGACGGCAGCTATTTCGCCGACCGCAAAACTGACCTCGCTTTGGCCTTCGGGCAAGTCAAGTACATCGGGGCCCTCTGGATGGCCTACCTGGCACGCCAGCACCCCGACCGCCGATTCATCACCGTGAGCCCCGGCAGCACCTCCGGCACCCAAGCCCCCAACGACCTCAAGCTACCGATGCGTATAGCGGCCAAATACGTCATACCCGCCCTGGGGATGGCCCACAAACTTGACGTGGGCGCGAGGCGACTGGTCAACGGCGTCACCAACCCAACCCTGTCGAGCGGCGTGTTCTACGGCAGCGCGGCCAACACGATCACCGGTCCCTTGGTCGACCAAGCGGACATCTTCCCCGACTTGGCCAACCCGTCATTTCAGGACCACGCCAACGAGGCCATCCACCGCTTTATCACCTAATGACCTTGCCCCCGTTCTGACGGCCGGAAGGTGGGGCCACTTCAAGCCGTCACCCCGACCCCGAATCAGTCCCAGACGGGGCCACTTCAAGCCGTCATGGTGGGGCCAAATGAAACCGTCCTAACCAAGTTTGACTCCGTGGAGGCCGCGCGGAACTGGTACAGGTCGCCTGAATATCAAGGGGTCGTGGGTCTCCGCCACGCTGCCGCGGACAGCAACGCAGTGATCGTCGTGGGCTTCGAGCTGCCGACCGGCTGACCTGAACTTCCACCCGGTGGCTGGAGAGGGAATTCGCGCAGAACTGGATGCTCGGCGCTCGACGTCTTCGGCTGTTGCACGCACCCCAGCCGCGAAATTATCGGCGATAAGTTCGCTCACGCTTTTGAGCAAGGATAACGCTGCGTCACGATCACTCGTTACAGTCAGCACGCAAGATCCG
>CAWJPF010000026.1:0-355125 GCA_963844625.1 uncultured Actinomycetota bacterium
GCCATCGGGATGTGCCGTGCCGGGAGCCCAGGACTAGGCGTGCGGTGTACCGACCACGAGCACCGCGCCCTGCGTGACACTGTCGGGGGTAACTGCATCGGCCAGCCGGGCGACGTTGCGGCCTTCGTCGTCTCCAGGTTCACATCGGCCGGAAGGTCGATGTAGATCACCTCAATGCTCCCCCGGTCGATGCTGCGGGTCATCTCGGACCCTGTGCGGCGCGGTAGCCAACCTCGTCCAAGGCACGCTGAGATTAACCGACGGGTTACGCAGCGACAGTGACGATCGCGACGTGGCTTGTGGCCGGTGGCACCGGTTCACCGGATAGCCGCAGACCCTCGATATGAAACTCGATGGCCTCGCGCATCTCGGCTTCGCACTCTTCCAGGGTGTCACCGGTCGCGACCACACCAGGCAGGTCCGGCGCGTAAGCGCTGTAGTTGGTGGAGCCATCGCCCTCGATCACGATCGCATACCGGCTCACCACTCACCCCTCCCTGGCATCAGCCTGGCTTCCGTCTTCGTTCAACCCAGCTTGCCTCAGGATACTGTCTCGCGTCTTGGGGTGAAGATCGTCGCTTGGCTTGCCCGAGACCGTTACCAAAGCCCGCTTGCTCGGGTGCTTGTACTGGCGATGGCTCCCCTTCTGGCGATCGAGGTACCACCCGTCCCTGCCGATCAGCCTAAGGATTTCAGACACCTTCACACCGGCCAGTGTGGCATCGCCACTGATGCCGCGGGGCTCGGCCAACCATTGGCCCATGGCGGTTAACCGAAGATCTCGTCCATGATCTCCGCACCCCGGGTCAGGGCGGGCACGATCTGATGCCGGTACACCAGTTCAGTCGTGGCGGTCTGGTTGTGCCCGGCCAGCAGCGCGATCGCCTCCACTGGCACGCCATGAGCCGACAGCAGCGACACGAACGTATGCCGAAGCTCCCTCGGCACCCACGAGATCCCCAGCCCAGCGGCCTCGGTGATCACCCGGAACTGCCGCCGCACATTGTGATCATCCAGCGGCGTCCCCACGGTCGACGCGAACACCAGCCCACGGTCCTGCCATAGCGGCCCCGCCGCGAGCCGGTCCTCCGCCTGGCGCACCCGATGCTCCCGCAGCGCCTCCACGCACCGTCGCGGTAGCGCCAGTGTCCGACGAGACTTCGGCGTCTTCGTATCACCCCCGGCCCGATCGGCCCGCCACACGAACACCGCGAGCTGCTCATGATCGAACCCGGCCTCGCTCACCGGCTCCCACTGGCCGCCCACCCAGGCCACGACATGATCCCAGCGCAGCGCCCGGACCTCCTCGGTCCGCAGGCCCGTCAGCAGCGACAAGGTGACGTACGCCTCCAGCCGGGTGCCTCGAGCCGCAGCCATCAGCGCGACCGCTTGCTCCAGCGTGAGCGACTTCGACGGCCGCCCGGCACCTTGTCCCTTCGGCGGCTTGACTAGCGCCGCGACATTGCGGCCCACCAAGTCGTCGCGTTCGGCCTGCCGGATCGCCCGGACCAGCACGTTGTGCGCGATCTGCACCGTCCGCGTCGACACTCGAGACGCCATCGCCGTCAAGGCGACCTGAACATCCCCGGCGGTGAGGTCGGTCAGCCTGACCGTGCCCAGCTCCTCGCGCAGCGCCTTTGCGATCGTGTCCTGGTACAAGCTCACCGTCCGCGCCGAGAGGCCATCCAGGCCAACAGCGAGCCAGTCGTCGAGGGCATCACCAACCGTGTAGCGCCGCCGCGGCCGTAGTCCGCCCTCCACCTGCTTATGCAGGTCTCGCAGCTTGTCCCGGACCTCGGTCTTGGTCCGCCCAGTGACCTTCTTGCGAATACGCGTCCCAGCAGGGCTGAAACCTAGGCTCACGGCCCCGATGTACCGGTTCTTGGTTGCGTCCCAGTAGATCGAGTCCTCGCCCTGCCCGCGACGCTTGCTCAAAGAAGCGTGCGTCATGGGAGCCACTCTACTCCGACTGGCTCCCTTTTTGGCTCCCCGCCACACCTGCGGAGACCTCCACGAGCCTCTGACCAGCGCGCCCGGCAGGATTCGAACCCGCGACCCGCTGCTTAGAAGGCAGCTGCTCTGTCCGGCTGAGCTACGGGCGCCCGGATGTAATTCTGCACGGCGAAGATCACACAACGGCTACACGAAGGTCGCAGTGTGTCCTGCCTGCCCCGAGGACGCAGGCCCCCACGTCCGCCAGCAGGCTATCGTACCCAAGCTCATAACCCACGATGCCAGAAATATCTCAGGTCAGGCCAGCACCGCACGGAGCCAGCACCGCACGGAGCCAGCAGACACCAAGCCGCGTCACCGACCCAGCCGTCCCACAGTGAGCCCTCGCTGCCCAGCCATTGGGTGCGCGGCTCGCCGCCGATCAGGATGAAGAGCGCGGCCCGACGCCGGGCATCTCGCGCATCTTGTGGTCGCCGATGAGCAGGACGACTGGCACCTGCTCGTCGGCCAGTTCGCGCAGCGTCGCCGGTCCCGCGGCGGCCGGCGAGGTACCGATCACGCGGAAGTCCTCGCCGGACCGCCGGCCGAGATCATGCCGGAGTGCCCCCACGACCCTGGCATCATCGTCGATCATGAACAGGACAGGATGTGGCATCTGCTTAGAGCGCCACGCTGGCGGGCTGGATGTTCTGGTTGATATGGAAGATGTTGTCCGGGTCGTACCGTTCCTTGATCTGGGCGAGCCGGTCGTAGTTTCCGCGGTAGGCCGCCCGGACCCGGTCCTGGCCCTCGTTCATCAGGAAGTTGACGTAGGCGCCGCCGGCCGAGGTCGGGTGGAGCTCGGTCCAGTAGTCCCTGGTCCATTGCGAGATCCGCTCGGCGTTCGCCGGATCGGGGTCGACGCCGACGATGACGCCGGCCCAGCCGCCGTCCCGGTAGGCGAAGGCGGTCGCGTCGGCGGGTACCCGGCTGGCCGCGCCGTCGATGGGATACAGGTGCATGGTGGAGTGGCCGGTGGGCAGCAGTTCGCCGTACTTGCGGTGCACGTCGATCGCGGTGTCGGAGATCTCGTTGAAGAAGTCCGCCCGCCAGTACCATTGCAGTCCGGCCGGGTAGAGCGGGTCGAACGCGCTCTGCAGCGCGCTGAACGGCATGGCCTGCAAGCCGACGAGCAGCGGTGAGCCGTAGGTCTTGACCGGCTCGAGCACAGCGTCGGCCCGGTCGTGCGGTCCGGTGTAACACCAGACGATGCCGCACGCCTTGCGGCCCCACAGCTCCTGCGGGAACGGCGGCGCGGGCGGGATGGTGAGCAGCGCGATCCAGCCGCTCAGTTCCTCCGGCAGCGACGGGACCAGCTCCCGGTACCAGCGCATGACGGCGCCGGCGTCGGCGAGGTCGTAGAACACCGGGCCGCCGATGATCGTGCCGCCGTCGCCGATGTCGTGGCAGCGGAAGGTGAACGACGTGACGATGCCGAAGTTCCCGCCGCCACCGCGCAACGCCCAGAACAGGTCGCTGTGGGAGCTCGCGCTGGCCGTCACGAGCGTGCCGTCGGCCAGCACCACATCGGCGGCCAGCAGGTTGTCGACCGTGAGGCCGAAGCGCCGGGACAGGTAGCCGATGCCGCCGCCGAGCGCCAGGCCGCCCACGCCGGTGGACGCGAGGAAGCCAGAGGGAGTGGCCATGCCGAACGCCACGGTCGCGTGATCGACGTCTCCCCAGGTGCATCCGGCGTCGGCCCGGACGGTGTGGTCCTGCGGGCTGACCGTGGTGCTGCGCAGCCGCGAAAGGTCGATGACCAGGGCGTCGTCTTCGACCCCGAGGCCGGCCGCGCTGTGACCGCCGCCCCGGACCGCGAGCTCGATGCCGTGGTCGCGGCCGAAACGCACGCAGGTGACGACGTCGGCGGCATCCCGGCAGCGGGCGATGGCCGCCGGATGCTTATCGATCATGCCGTTGTAGACGGCGCGCGCCTCGTCATATCCGGGATCTGACGGCACGATCAGCTCGCCGCGCAGCGCGGCGGCCAGCTGTTCGAGCGCCTCGGCGGCGATGCCGGCTGATGTCGTAGTCATGTGAGTCCCTTTCCGGTTCACGGCCCTGAAGGTCAAGGCAGCCCGACGTTAAGACCCGCACCGTTCGCGCAGCGTTCGCGGCCGCGCGCTCGCCTCGGGAAACTGGCAGAACGCCAGGGGGTAAAGCGGGCTAAGCAGCCCCGCGTGCGGCGAGGTCACGCTCACACCGCCGGAGCAACGCGACACTGCCCTGATCGGACGCCATCCGCGCCGCCGAACCCAGCCGTGAGATCGCCGTTTCCTCATCGTCATCGTGGGCTGCGCGCATCCGCATCACCTCAGGCAGCCACCACACGTCGTCGTACGCCCGCGCGGCGGCCAGAGCCGCGTCGAGCGTGGCTCGGGCGGCGTCCGGCCTGCCGCTTCGTACCTGCAGGTCGGCGAGCAGCGAGAGCCAGTACGGCATCCGCGCGAACGAGCCCGCCGCCTTAAGGTTGCCGATGCCCTCGTGCGCCAGGTCGATGCCGGATCCGTCGGGACGAGACCAGCCGTCCAGGATCAGCGCCCACTCCCGGTAGTAGGCAAAGCCGTAACGCCCGCACAGTTCACGCAGCTCGGCGACGGTGGCCCTGACCCCGGGCAGGTCGTCGCACATCTGGTGGAGGATGCCGCTGTACGCCAGCGCCACCGCCAGGTTGTACGGGTGGCCGACGGCGCGAGCCAGCTGGATGGCGCCGTGACAGCTGGACCGGGCTTCGTCGTCGTGGCCCAGCAGCCAGTGGGCGTGGGCGGCAAAGGCCCGGCCGTGCACGTCAGGCCGGGTGCCGATGCTCAGCGAGAGGGCACCGCTGGGCAGCGTGGCGGCGATCTCGAGGTGATGCAGCGCCTCGGCGGGCCTGCCCAGGGTGACGGCCGATCCGCCGACCGCGAAGTGCGCCGGCCCGTTCGGCTCGGAGCCGGGATCGACCAAAGCCAGCGCCCGCGTGGCCGCCTGATACCCCTCGACCGCGCGCCCCTGGACGAACTTGGTCGTCCAGAGCGCGACCAGGCCGGTGAGGGTCGAGTCCTTGCGGCCCAGGGACTCCGCCAGGGCGACCGAGCGTTCGAGCGCTCGCTGCAGTTCCGGGGAAGAGTAGCCGTACCTGGCGTTGAGCGGCGCCGCCATCGCCTCAAGGACTTCGAGCTCCTGCCGGTCCCTGTCTCTGCCCTCCGGCAGGTGCCGCACGATCGACAGTGCCTCCTTGTGCAGCCGGATCGCCTCCGCGTGAGCGAACCTGGCCGCGGCGACCTCGGCGGCACGCCGGTAGTAGGCTACCGCCCGCCCGAGCCGCCCGCCGCGAGCGTACTGCTCCGCCAGCTGAGCCGAGACCGCGTCGGTGTTGTCAGCGTGCAGCAGCTCGAGAGACTGCGCCACACGCCGATGCAGCAGCCACCGCTTCGGCGGGCTGACCAGCGTGTATGCCGTTTCCCTGAGCAGGTCGTGGGAGAAGTCGTAGCCGTCGCGGTACTCACGCATGATCCGGTGCCGCCACAGTTCGTCAACCGCCCCCACCACGATGTCGGCGTCGAGGTCGCTCGCCTCGGCGAGCAGGTCGAGGGTGAAGTCGGCGCCAACCGCTGCCGCCAGGCCGGCGACCTCCCGGGCCGCCGCGGTCGCCTGTTCGAGACGGTCACGGAGCACGGCGTCGAGATCGCCGGCCGGCCACGCGGCGCGGCCGAGGTCAGCACGGCCCCGCATGGCCTCGACGATGTACAGCGGGAAACCTCCGGTCGCGGCCTGGAGCAGGTTCGCGTCCGGCTCAGGCAGCGGCCGGCCGGAGATAGCCTCGGCGAGCCGCGCGGTGTCGGCGGCGTCCAGCGGGCTGAGGGAAAGCTCGGTCAGCAGTCCGCTGGCGCGCATCCGCGCGGTCCAGTCCGCCAGTTCCGGATCATGGTCCAGGGTGTCGTCGCGGCAGGTCCCGGCCACCAGCACCGGAGTGCCTGCGGCCAGGCCCAGGAAGAACGTGATGAACGCCAGCGTCTCCTGGTCGCACCACTGGATGTTGTCCAGGACCAGCAGCAGCGGCCGGCCGACGGCCATCAGCCCTCGCGCCAGGCCTTCGAAGAACCGGTGGCGCTGCCACGCATCTACCATGGCCCTCGAGTCGGCTCCGCGTTCTTCGCGCCCCCCGGCGGGCACCAGCCTGGCGACCTCAGCTCTCCAGGCCGGCTCGAGCGCGGTCGTAGCCGACAGGACGGCCGGATTCCGCAGCCAGTCCGCCACGGGCGTCAGCGCCAGCCGTCCCGACGTTCCGAAGCACTGGCTGCTGGCCACCACCGCGCCGTGCAGCCTCGCCATCGCGGCGATCTCAGCCGCGATGCGGCTCTTGCCGACGCCGGCGCCCCCGTGGATCAGGACGAGTCCGGGCGCTCCAGAAGCGGCGTTCCGCCATAGCTCCCGGAGCAGCTCGAGCTCCCGCGACCGTCCGACGAGCCGGGTTCCGGCGAAGCCAGAGCGGGCGGCAGGCTGGACCGCCGGGCTCGGCGCCGGCCGGGTCTGCGTCCGCGATGAGGCGCTGGAATGCCTGCCGGGTCACCGGGTCAGGAACGACGCCAAGTTCGCGTTCCAGGACCGAAGCGCAGTGGTGATACGTGCTGATCGCACCGGCCCGGTCGCCCAGGTCAGCCTGCAGCAGCATCATGGTCCGGTAGCCGGCCTCCGCCAGCGGCTCCAGCCGTATCCGGCGGCGGACCGCCTGCACCGCTCCGGCCGGGTCGCCGGTCCGCGCCCGCGCCGCACCGAGCAGATCACACAACTCCGCGCACTGACGTTCGCGCTCTGACCTGGCCTCGAGCAGCCAGTCGTCGTACACGCCGGGCAGCAGGTCGCCCTGGTAACACTCGACTGCCGTGGCGGCATGGACCAGCACTCCCGCGTCGTCGCCGGCTGCGGCCGCCGCGAGGGCCGCCAGCCGCGCGGTATCGAAGGCGCGCAGGTCGACGCGGCACGTGTCGGTGTCGTGCCAGCACAGATCCCTGGCCGTTACGACGAGCGAGCCCTCATCGCCCAGGATCTGACGCAGGTGATGCAACTCGCGGCGCAGGTTGGTCAGCGCCTGCGCGTCCGTCGACTCCGGCCAGAACATCCCCGCAATGCGCTGCCGGGACTGAGGGGCCCCGGCATGGGCAGCCAGAAATGCGACGAGAGCAATCGCGCGCGACGAACGCGCCTGAATGCTGGTCCCGTCCTCGGTAATGGCCTGTTCCCCCAAGAGGGACACGTGCAGCATGTCGACGAGGCCTCCAGGACCTCAGATTAGCCTCATTACCTCCTCGATGGCATTTGTCGATGGCCGCTTCGGAGTAGCTGACCAGGGGCGATGGTGCACATTCACGAGATCTCCACACGATCTCCATAAGATCTGCACATGATTAACATGCGCTGAACCAGAGTTACCCCGCGATGGGCGCCAAATGCCCGCTCGGAATTAAGAATGGCGCCAGGAAGGTCAGAGCGCTCGCTAGGTCAAACCGAGAGAGTCGCGCACCGACCGCCTGATCCCGGCCGCGTCCAGACGGTGCCACCCGGCGTGGTCCGTCGGCGTCCCGTACCGCCGGAGCTCGCCCCGCCCCACGCCCAGGCTGAGCAGCCGATGCGGCCGCGCCGCCAGCGCCGCGGATACGACGGCTGCCGACGTCCCGGCCAGGTAAGGCTCTACCAGCACCACCGTGCCCGAAGCGGCCGCCAGCGACCGCAGCCCCTCGGCGTCGAACGGCCGCACCGTAGTGGCGTACGCCACGGTCACATCCAGGTCGGCCACGGCGTCAAGCACCGCGTCCAAAACAGGTCCCACCGCCACTACCACCGCCTCACGCCCCCGACGCACCACCTGCAGCCCCGGCGACAACGGCCGCGCCTGCCGATTAGCCTCCGTCGAGAGCCGCAGATAAGAAGAGCCCTCCTCGAGCACGCCCACCGCACCGCGCAGCAGGCCCGCTACCTCGCCCGGATGCCCGGGCACCAGCACCGAGAACCCGGGCACGGTGTCCATCAGCGTGACGTCCTCCGGCGCCTGGTGGGTCCGCCCGGAACGGGCGGCGTCGTAGGAGGCCCCCACGCTGACCAGCACGGCGTGCCCGCCCTGGTGCGCCAGGTCCAGCTTGACCTGCTCGAAGGCCCGCTCAACCAGGAACGGCGCGTACGTGTGCACGATCGGCTTCATCCCGGCCAGCGCCAGCCCGCCGCCCACGCTGACCATCAGCTGTTCCCTGATGCCCACGTTGAGCACCCGGTCCGGATGCCGGGCCGCGGCCTTGCCGAACAAGTCGGCGGAGATCTCCGCCAGCACCACGGCCACCAGCGGATCCTCCTCGATCAGCAAAGAAGCCGTCGCCGCGAAAGCAGCCCGCATGTCGGTCACGTCGCTCACCCCTTTGCCTCGACCGTGGCTACGACGAGCCGCGGCCCCGCACCCGCCGAGAACGCACCAGCGAGCGCGGCATGGTCACGCCCGTCGATCCGCGTCACGGCCCACCCGCTGACCGCGAAGTGCGCCTCGATGCCGCCCGCCCCCCAGCCGTACGACGAGGACGCGTTGTCGACCGCGACGACGGTCAGGTTGGGCAGTCCTACGGCGCCCGCGTAGACAATCGCCTCGCTGTTGCTGCCCTCGTCCAGTTCCGCGTCGCCCACCAGCACGAACACCCGCGGTGCCAGCAGTCCGCGCGCGATCAGCCCGTGTGCCACGCCCACCCCAAGCGGCAGCCCGTGTCCCAGCGACCCGCTGGCGATCTCCACGCCCGGAACCAGGTTCCGGTCCGGGTGGTAGCCCAGCGGTGACGCGGCCGAGCCGAACCCGGCCAGCCAGGACTCGGGGATGAACCCCTTGGCCGCGAGCACGGCGTAGTAGGCGGCCGGGCCGTGCCCCTTGGACAGCAGGAACCGGTCCCGGCCAGGGTCGTCGACGGTATCCGGCGACACGCGGAGCACCTGGTCGTACAGGACCCAGAGCACGTCGAGCGTCGACGTCGCACTAGGCCCGTGCTTCTCGTCCCCGGTCATCAGCGTCATCAGGCCGGGAAGCTCGTCATACGTTCTGGTCATAGCCCCAGCCTGCCCCGGTCCCCGCCGATGCGCATCGGCCGTCGGCCGCAGCCCGCCTACGCCGATGGTCCTAAGGCACAATGACGGGATGCCGAAACCTCCGCGATGGCCGCTCGCCCTTGGCCTGGCGGCGGGCGTGGCCGCTGACGCGCTGTTCGGCGACCCGCGGCACGGTCATCCCGTGGCCGCGTTCGGCCGCGCCGCCGCCGCGCTCGAGGCTCGCGACTACACCGACTCCCGCCTGCGCGGTGCTGCCCACGCGGCCGCCTGCGTGCTGGCCGTGGCCGCCCCGGCTGCGCTCCTGCACCGCCGTACGCGCCGCTGGCCGCCGCTCGAGGCCCTAGCGGTCGCGTCCGCGGTGTGGGCGGTCACCGGTGCCCGTTCGCTACATCATGAGGCCGAACGAGCATCGGTACCCCTAGCCCGCCACGATCTTGCCGCCGCCCGCGACGTCCTGCCCAGCCTCTGCGGCCGCGATCCATCGGGCCTGGACGGCGGGCAGATCGCCCGGGCCGTGATCGAGTCGGTGGCGGAGAACACCTCCGACGCGGTGGTGGCGCCGCTGCTGTGGGGCGCGGTGGCCGGGATACCCGGGCTGGTCGCTTACCGCGCGGTCAATACGCTCGACGCCATGGTCGGCTACCGCTCGGCCCGGTACCTGCGGTTCGGCTGGGCGTCGGCCCGCCTGGACGACGCGGCCAACTGGCTGCCGGCCCGGGTCACCGCCGCGCTGACCGCGGCCTGCGTCCCCCTGGTGGGCAAGGTGAGCCCGGCCAGGGTACTCCGGATCACGCTCCGCGACGGCGGCCGCCACCCGAGCCCGAACGCGGGTCGCTGCGAAGCGGCCTTCGCCGCCGCGCTCGGCGTCCGCCTGGGCGGGACGAACGTCTACGGCGGCGTGGCCGAGACGCGTCCGGAACTGGGGGAGGGGAGCGCCCCGGAACCGGACGACATCCGCCGCGCGATCGTCCTGTCCCGGGTGGTCACCGTGTCCGCGACCGCCCTGGCCGTCCTCATCGCGCTGCCTCCGTGGCGAGCGTACTGGCGGCCCGCGGTGGTGGCATCACTCACCGGTCGGTAGGGTTTGCGCATGCCCAACAAGGTCCTGTACACCGCATCGGCCACGTCCACGGGGGACGGTCGCAACGGCCACGTCGTCTCGTCAGATGACCGCCTCGACCTCGACCTCGCGCCGCCGCCCGAAATGGGCGGCAGCGGCCAGGGCACCAACCCCGAGCAGTTGTTCGCGGCCGGGTACGCGGCCTGCTTCCACAGCGCGCTGCGCCTCGTGGCCCGCCGGGCTCAGGTCGATCCGGGCGAGTCGACCGTGACCGCCGAGGTCGGCATCGGCCCCGAGGGCGAGGCCTACGGGCTCGTGGTCACGCTGATCATCAGCATCCCCGGCCTGGACCGGGAGAAGGCGCGCGAAATCGCCGAGGCGGCGCATCAGGTGTGCCCGTACTCGCGGGCCACCCGCGGGAACATCAGCGTTGAGCTGCGCATCCCGTAACGCCATCGACTACCTGGTGAGCATCACGCCGGAAGGGCTGAGCTACGCTCAGGAAGACGTGTCCGGCTTGCCCGCCGTGATCGAGTTCGATCCCGGGAGCCTGGTGCTGACCGCGTTCGGCCGGGTGAACGCGGGCACCATCCGGGGTGATCGCGCGGTGGCCGGCAGGTTCCTCAACTCGATCTTCCGGATCTAAAAGGGGCGTGTGGACATGGACCTCGCGACTATCGAGGCGGAGCGTGCGCGGTTGCGCGCCGAATACGTCAAGGCCGACCGCCCGCCAAGCAGCGCGCGCGGGATCCATCACACCGCGCTGCTCAGCTCGGACGTGGAGCAGACGATCCGCTTCTACCAGGGCATCCTCGAGTTCCCGCTGACCGAGATCATCGAGAACCGTGACTACGCGGGGTCCAACCACTTCTTCTTCGACGTGGGTAACGGCAACTTGCTGGCCTTCTTCGACTTTCCTGGCCTCGACCTGGGCCCGTACGCCGAGGTCCTCGGCGGCCTGCACCACCTCGCGATCTCGGTCACCCCGGGCAAGTGGGCGTCGCTGCGCACCAACCTGGACAAGGCCGGGGTTTCCTACCTGGAGGAAAGCGGCACCTCCCTCTACTTCCGCGACCCCGACGGCGCCCGCCTGGAACTCCTAGCCGACCCCCTAGGCGAAATGTACGGCCAGCATGTCCTTTAGCTGCCCCCGCCGGTGATCACGAAGGGTCCACTACTCCTTTTGGCATAAAAGGCTTCGCGATCATGGAAACCCTTTTGCGTGCCCGAGGTGCGCTGTACGGGCTGGCGATCGGGGACGCGTTGGGGATGCCGACGCAGATGCTGTCGCGGCAGGAGATACGCGAACGCTGGGATTTGCTGTCCGGCTTCGAGCCCGCGCCGCCCGGGCACCCGATCGCCGCGGGCCTGCGCGCGGGGACGGTCACCGACGACACCGAGCAGGCCGTCCTGCTCGGCAGGCTCCTGGTCCGCGGGCACGGCGCGATCGACCCCCGCGAGCTGGCGCAGGCGCTCGTCCGCTGGGAGCGCGACATGGCCGAACGCGGCTCACTCGACCTCCTCGGCCCCTCCACCAAGCGCGCCGTAGCCGCCGTCCTGGCGGGCACGCCGCCGGAAGAGGCCGGCGCTACCGGCGCCACCAACGGCGCCGCCATGCGCATCGCCCCCGTCGGCATCGCGCTGAGCCTCAATCAAGGCCTGTCGACGCTGGTCGACCACGTGGTAGCGGCGAGCAGCGTCACGCACAACACCGGGATCGCCCTGGCCGGTGCGGCCGCGGTGGCCGCCGCGGTGAGCGCCGGCGTCTCCGGCGCGGGAGTCGCCGAAGCCGGGGCGCTGGGCGTCCAGGCCGCCCGGATTGCGGCCGGCCGCGGCCACTGGGTAGCGGGCGCCGACGTCGCCGCCCGCATCGAATGGGCCACCCGCCTGGTCGCGGGCCAGACCCGGGCGCAGGCCGCCGAGCTGATCTACACGCTGGTCGGTACCAGCCTGGCGACCCAGGAGTCCGTCCCGGCCGCCTTCGCGGTGCTGGCCGCCGAACCCGCCGATCCGTGGCAGGCCTGCCTGCTGGCGGCCTCGCTCGGCGGCGACTGCGACACGATCGCGGCGATGGCCGGAGCGATCGCCGGGGCCTGCCAAGGCGTCACGGCCTTCCCGCCGGCGGCGATCGCCGTCATCGACGCCCAGCGCCTCGGACTCGCCGAACTGGCCGACGACCTGTACGCGCTGCGGGCCAGCCGGTGAAACGCCAGCCGGTGAAACGCCAGCCGGTGAAACGCCTCGTGTTCGCCGGCGAGGCGATCGTCGATGTTCTGATGCGGGTCCCGGCGCTGCCCGAGCGCGGCGGCGACATGCTCGCCGAATCGGCCGCCGTCGAGGTCGGCGGCGGGTTCAATATCATGGCCGCCGCCGTCCGGCAGGGCCTGCCCGTGGTCTACGCAGGCGGTCACGGCACCGGGCCGTGGGGCGACAAGGTGCGCGCGGCCCTGGCCGCGCAGGACATCAGGCTGCTCCGCGCCCCTGACCCGGACCGGGACACGGGTTTCGACGTGGCCCTGGTCGAGGCGGACGGCGAACGCACATTCATCACGCACCTGGGAGCGGAGTCACTGCGTGAGCCTGGTGCCTGGGACCTGGTCCTCCTCCGGCCGGGCAACGCCGTCTACGTGTCCGGTTACGGCCTGGTCCCAGCCGCTTCCGGCGCGATCCTCGGCGCCTGGGCGGCCGGCCTTCCGCCCGAGGTCGTGCTGTTCGCGGACCCGGGCCCGCTGGTCGCGGATATCCCCGCGGCGGTCCTGGACCCGGTTCTGGCCCGGTGTGACTGGTGGAGCTGCAACCAGCGCGAAGCGGTCCTGCTGACCGGCGCTAGCGACCCGGCCGAGGCGGCTCGCCGCCTGGTCAGCCGGACCAGCCGGGCGGACGTGATCGTCCGGGCCGGCCGGGACGGCTGCATACTAGCCCGGCGGCCTGGGCCGGACCTGGATCATGGCCCGTCGCTGAGCCTTATCCCGGCGCCCGCCGTCACGGCGGTTGACACGACCGGCGCGGGCGATGCTCACTCCGGGGTCTTCCTGGCCGGCCTCGCCGCCGGGCTGACCGTGACCGGAGCCGCTCGCCGCGCCAACGCGGCCGCGGCCCTGGCCGTCACCCGACCCGGCGCAGCCGTATCACCGACCCGCGCCGAGCTAGCGGAGTTCCTGGCGGCCTGGCGTTAGGCCTTGATGCTGAGCACCACGATGACGCCGACCCGGCCCGGGTCCACGGTGAGCTGGGTATCGACCGCGACCTTGCTGGTCACCGTGACGGTCACGCTGACCCAGCCGCCGCCAGGAATGGATCCCTGGGCCGGCGACACCTTGACCTTGCCCGCCACGCCCGCGGGGACACTGATCGTGTAGTTACTGACCGGGCCGCCCACGGCGGAGAGGATGAAGGTCCCGCTGACCGCCTTGCCGGCGGTGGCGGTGAGCGTCAGCCTGTCCGGCGTGGCCTCAAGGACGCCCGGGCCCGGCGACCGCGACGGCGATGGTGACGCCGACGGGGACGGGGGCGGGGAGGAAGACGCCGAGGGCGATCCGGACGACGACGACCCGGACGGCGAAGCCGAGGGCGGCGGCGATCCCCGCCCGGTCTGCGGATCCGGGCTGGTTACGCCCATCGGCGCCGTCACCGAAGGCGTCGGCCGGGCGCTCGCGGGCGATGTGCGGTGGCTCGCCGCCGGTGACGCGCCGGCGCTGCTCGAGGCCGTGCCGGCCGCGCCGACCGGGATTCCGCCGCCAAGCGCGAGGGTAGAAACGTGGGCGCGGTACGGACTGCCCGCCGTCAGGATCACGACGATCCCTCCCACCGCCGCCACCGCCGCGACCGCGGTCACGGCCGCAGCCGCGCGAGGATGCCGCCGGATCCGCCGCCACCAAAGCGGTCCGGGTACGCCGATCGCCTTCGGGAAGCCCGCCGGGCCGAACGAGCCCGCGCGATGCGCCACGCTGGCACGATCCGCGCGTCCGGCGGGCGTGTTATCGGTGCATGCCTTGAGCACCTGCCCGCGCAGCTCGTCCGGGAGCTCGAGCGCGGCCAGGGTGCCGTCGCTGTCCGCGGGCAGGGAGATCTTCGGCGGCTGCGACATGTCACCCGCGGCCCGCAGGCGACGTAGGCACTCGTTGCGCGCCACAGCGTCCAGCCAGGAGCGCAGCCGGTCCGGGTCGCGGAGCCCTTCGAGCCTGGAGGTGGCGATGACGAAGGTGTCAAGTACGGCGCCAGCGGCGGTATCGGGGTCGGCCAGCATGCGGCGGCAGTAAGTGAACAGGGGCGCAGCGAACTGGTCGTACGCCGCGGCGAGCCCCTCCGGGTCACCTGCGACGATAGCCGCGACCACCTCTCGGTCCTGCATGTGCCTAACCGTAGTTGGATCTCGCATGTCGCTCACTCGGAACGAATAACCAGCTAGCGGTAAACAAGCAACAGACTCGTCACGGGACGCCCGCCGGAGCGGCCCGCACGATCAGGGATGATGATAAGGATCATGGCGAGGCTGCGGATAACCGAGCACACGGTCACCGTAGTCCTTTCCCTGGCCGAGAAAGTCGAGTCCATGCACCGCAACGTCACGATCCCCCGCTGGGCCATCCTCGGCGCACGGGCCGTAGCCGACGGCATGGCAGAGGCCCGCGGCCAGCCGGGGCTGGGCACCGAGGTGCCAGGCGTGGTCATGGCCGGGATGCTCTTCCAGCACGGTGCCCGTACGTTCGTGATCTGCCATGGCCGGTGTCCGGCGGTGCTCATCGAGCTGTCCGGACAGTCATTTGACCGGCTGCTGGTGAGCGTGGACGACCCGGACGAAACGGTCGCCCGCCTGGCCCCGGGGCGGTCGTCCGGCTGGCCTGAGGGCTAAGGCACGAACGTCGTCGTCGTGGTCGGGGTCGGGGTCGCAGTCGGGGTGCCCGTAGCCGTGGGGGTCGGGGTCACCGTCGGGGTGGGGGTCGGCGTGGGCAGCGAGGTTGAGTGTGTCGGCGCAGGGATGGGCGCTGAGGTCGTGGCGGTGTGCGACGGCGATGGCTTGGCCTTGGCCGAAGACGCGGACGGCACGGCCGCGGGTACCTGGCCGGTGGTCACGGGCGCAGTAGTGGTCGGCGACGCGCTGGCCGGCGGCCCGGCGCTCGTGTTGGCGCCAGGGACGCTTGCGTTACCACCCGCGCTGGCGGTCCCCGACCCGCCGCTGGCCTGGGCCGCGTCCAGTGAGTGCGGGGCGTGCGAGCCGCCGAGCGCGAGAGCGGCGATGATCCCGGTGGAGGCGATGGCGACCAAGATCCCCGCGGCCGCCGCGATCCGGGACAGGACGACGAGCCGTCGCCGGGGCGGCCTGAATGCCTGGGGGAAGCCGTTGGGGCCGAACGGGCCCGCTTCCAGCGTCACCTCCTGCCGGTAGTCCATCGTCTGCTGGCTATCGTCGCTGCAGAGCCTCATCACCTCAGGGCGGAGCCCGGGCGGGAGCGCGGCCAGCGGCGCCATGCCGAACAACGCCGCCGGTCGCAGCGTGCCACGACGGCGGTCGTCGCAGGTCTCGCACTGATCGACGTGCCGGCTGATCCGCCTGCGGGCGAATACGGTCAGCCGCCCGTCCCAGGTGGTGAGCATCATGTCGAGGTTGGGGCAGGCCCGCCGCCCGGTGCGGGCGACGAGCAGCGTGCCGACCGACTTCTCCAGCTGGCCGCGGGCGCGGAGGGCCAGGGCGTGCGCGTGGTGACGCGTGACACCGAGCACGGCGGCGAGGTCGGCGCCGTGCAGGTCGTGCCTGAGGCCAAGCTCGAGGACCTCGCGCTCGTCCGGGCTCAGCCCGGACAGTGCCGCCCGGACCAGCGTGCGCAGTTCGGCTTGTTCGGGCGGCCGGCCGGCATCGGCGGACTGATCCGCGTCGCCGGCGACCTCATCGAGGCCTACTTCCGTCGTGCGGAGCCTGCGGTGGCATTCGTTGCGGGCCACGGCGTAAAGCCACGGGCGCAGCTTGCGAGGATCACGCAGACCGCCGAGCCTGCCGGCGGCGATGACGAACGTGTCCTGGACGGCATCGTTGGCGTCGGCCGGATCGTGCAGCATCCAGTGGCAGTAACCGTAGAGGGACTCCGCGTATCTGTCATAGGCGCCGGCGAGACCATCCAGGTCGCCTGCCACGATCGCCGCGACAGTCTCGCGGTCGTCCATGCCCTCACCGTAGTTGAATCGCCAGCATATGGCCCGGTTGTTGGGTAATTGGCCGCGGCGGTCAGTTATACGTAACGTTTTGCGGCATGGTGTGCTCAGCATCGGCGGCCGGGGGACGGAACGGGATCCACACCTGCACGCTGGTGCCGATGCCCTCCGCTGACTTGAGCATGGCGTGACCCCCGTGGGCGGTGGCGATCGCCTGCACGATGGACAGGCCGAGGCCGCTGCCGTGGCCGTCGTTGCCGTTGTGTCCGCCCCGGTAGAAACGGTCGAACGCCCGGGCGGCCGCCTCCTCGTCCATGCCCTCACCCGAATCCGTGACCTCGAGCAGCGCGCCCTGGCCCACCCGGGAGAGCCGGACCGTGACCCGGGTGTCCGGGCTGGTGTGCTCGCGGACGTTACCGAGCAGGTTGGCGAGCACCTGCCTGATCCGCGGCTCGTCGGCCACCACCACCAGGCTTTCCGGCGTCTTGGCGCCGACCGGCCGGCCAGGCTCCACCGCCTGGGCGTCGGCGACGGCGTCCTGGACCAGGGCCGACAGATCGGTTTCGGTCAGGTCGAGGGAGGAGTTGCGGTCCAGCCGGGCCAGCTCGAGCAACTCGGCGACCAGGCTGGACATCCGGTCGGCTTCCTGCTCGATGCGGCGCATGGCGTTCGGCAGCCGGTCCGGGCCCAGCGCGCCCTGCCGGTAGAGCTCGGCGTAACCGCGGATGGTGGTGAGCGGCGTACGGAGCTCGTGCGACGCGTCCGCGGCGAAGCGCCGCACCTTCTGCTCCGACTCCCACCTGGCCCCGAACGCCTGCTGGATCCGGTCCAGCATGGTGTTAATGGCCCCGGCCAGCCGTCCCGCCTCGGCGTGGTCGCCGGGGTCCGGCATCCGGGCGGTCAGGTCGCCCCGGCTGGTGATCACGTCGGCGGTGCTCGCCATCCGGTCCAGCGGCGCCAGGCCGCGGCTGATCAGCCACCGGCCGCCCACCGCGAGCAGCGTGAGCAGGACCGCGCCGGTGATCAGCTCGGCCAGCACCAGGCCGCGGACCTCGCTGCCGACCGCGCTGGCCGGACGCGCGATCACCAGCACACTCGCGCCGGCGGGCAGGACGCCGCCGCTGTGCAGCGCCTCGGCCGCGGTGACCGGCCGCCAGATCGCGGTCAGCGCCGGGGCACCCGGCTCGGAGATGCTGAACAGCGTTTCCGCCGGATTCTGGTTCTTGCTGAAGTACACCCTCGCCTGTCCGCTGGCCAGCAGGTTCGTGAGCAGGGTGTCCAGCTCCGACGAGGCGGCCGATGACGAGGACAGCACCCCCACCTGGCGGGTCGGCAGGTTGATGTAGGCCTCCGCGTAGCCGCCCGTGAGGCCCGCGACCTCGGTCAGCTTGACCCGGGCGGCCAGGATCAGGTCGGAGTCGAACTGGCCCTGCTCGGAGTTACCCAGAACGACCGTCGTGACCACGCCCATGATGATGAGGAACAGCGCGGTCACGGTGATGAGGCCGGCCAGCAGCCGGGACCGCAGCGAAAGCCTGCCGCGGCCAGACCCAAGCCGCCGCGCGCGAATCATCTACTCGCGCGTTCGGTTTCTGGCGGCGGCCGCAGGCTGTAGCCGACGCCGCGCTGGGTGTGGATCAGCGGCGGCCCGAGCGGGTCGAGCTTGCGCCGCAGGTAGCTGACGTAGGTCTCTACTACCTGGGACTGGCCGGCGAACTCCCAGCCCCACACGTTCTCGAGCAGCTGCTGCCTGGTCAGCATCCGGCCCTGATTGCGCATCAGGTACGCCAGCAGCCGGAACTCCGTCGGCGACAGCTCGACCTGGATCCCGCCGCGCCGGACCACCCAGTGCTCTTCGTCCAGTTCCAGGTCCCCTACCGTCAGCAGCTCGGCGTCGCCGCCGGGCTGGCCGTCGTGGCCGTGGCTGCGGGTGGTGCGGCGCAGCACCGCCCGGACCCTGGCCACCAGCGCCTCCACCGAGAACGGCTTGGTGACGTAGTCGTCGCCGCCCAGCGTGAGCCCGCGGATGGTGTCCGAGGTGGTGTCCCGCGCGGTCAGGAAGATGACCGGGACGTCGTTGCCCTCGGCGCGCAGCGTGCGGCAGACCTCGAAGCCGTCCATGTCGGGCAGCATGACGTCCAGGATCATTAGGTCCGGCTCGTAGATCCCGGCCTGGTGCAGTGCGTCCTTGCCGCTGGCGCTGACGGCAACCGCGCAGCCGTGGAACTTAAGCGCGACCTCGACGAGCTCACGGATATTCGGCTCGTCGTCGACGACGAGCACCTTCGGGATACGGTCACCGTCTGCCATGGCCTCTCACGTTTTCATTGTGCCGCTAGACGCAGCATAGACAGTGCAGCATGATGCGGCGCGCCACCAGGAGCGGGCGCGCCGCAGCATGCGTCGCTGGTTAACTCAACGATGTTTGCGCCGAACTAGATCCCGAGGCCCCGGAAGTCCCGGCAGCCCTGATCACGATCAGCCGGGCATCCTTGGCCCCGCTGACCACGGGACCTCCGGCGAACACCAATTCACCCGGTGCCAGCGCGCTGGTCGTGGTCTTGCTGCCGCCCTTCCTGACCACGGTGTCGCTTACGGTCAGCCAGGTCCAGGTCGTGCCGTCCGAGGCCTTGATCACGACGTTGCTGCCGCTCACCGACTGGATCGTGCCGCGCTCGAACGCCAGCGTGTGGAAACCCGTCTTGTTATGGAAAGTGAATTCACCGTCAACGCCGCCGAGCGCGCGCAGTCGGCCAAGCGCCCACCGGACGCGGCGTGCCGGGGCGGTGGCGCCAGCGGTGCTGGCCGAGGTGCTCGCGGTATTGAGCGCCGAGTTCAGTACCGCGGCGGTGCCGGTAGGCCCGCCCGCGGCTGACGTGCCCCCGCCGGACGTCGCCGCCCAGGCGATCCCGCCACCTGCGAGAAAGCCGGCCAGGGTGATGCCGGCGCCCCACCGGAACAGCCGCTTCTTGCGAGCCGGCCCGGCCGGGGAAGGTGTGCCGGCCGGGGTGCTGCCGTAGCCTCCGGCCGGAGTGCCATAAGAGTTGTTCATGCCAGTAAGAGTGCGTCTCGGATATTGGACATCGCCTTGTCCAGCATGTAAGCCCCCTGTGAGTGCTCCGCCAGTTTGCTGGCGGCCGGCATGGGAGTATCGGTGAGTGCTCACCATTCTCTTGGTTTCCAGTGCCGACACCGAATTGCTCGCGGCGGCGGCCTCCGGCGCCGGTTACCTGACCGCGAATCCAGCCAGAACCGCGGCCGGCGACGTGCCGGGGCTGACCGCCCGCGCCGACCTGGTGGTGCTGCGCCTCCTCGGCGGACAGAAGGCCTGGCCAGATGGGGTGGCCGCGCTCCAGGCGGCCGGGAAGCCGCTGGTGGCGCTGGGGGGCGAGGCCGCCCCGGACGCCGAGCTGATGGCGCTGTCCACGGTGCCCGCGGGCGTGGTTGCCGAGGCGCTTGGCTACCTGCGCGAGGGCGGTCCGGAGAACCTGCGCGAGCTGGCCCGTTTCCTGTCCGACACGCTCTTCCTCACCGGCGAGCCCTTCGTCCCCCCGCGCCCCATGCCCGCCTACGGGATCCACCAGGTACCCGGACTCCGGCCCGCGGACGGCCCCGTGGTGGCCGTGGTCTTCTACCGGGCGCACGAACTGGCCGGGAACACCGCCTTCGTCGATACCCTCTGCGCCGCCCTGGCCGAACGAGGCGCCACCCCGCTCCCCGTCTTCTGCGCCTCCCTTCGCTCAGCTGAAAAAGAGCTCGCCGGCCTGCTCAGGCCGGCCGGCGCGGTGATCACCACCGTCCTGGCCGCCGGCGGCTCCGCGGCGGCCGACGCGACCGCGGAGGGCGACTGGGACGCCGGGCTACTGGCCCGCCTGGACGTGCCGGTGCTGCAGGGTCTCTGCCTGACCAGCTCGCGGGCCCAGTGGGAGGCCTCCAACGCCGCCCTGGCCCCGATCGACGCCGCGATGCAGGTCGCGATCCCCGAATTCGACGGCCGCCTGATCACCGTGCCGTTCTCCTTCAAGGAGGAAGGCCCGGACGGGATCCCCAGGTATGCCGCGGACCCCGAACGTGCGGCCCGGCTGGCCGGGATCGCCGTCCGGCAGGCCCGCCTCGCGAAGACCCCGAACGGCGACAAGCGCGTCGCCATCATGCTCTCCTCCTATCCCACCAAGCACGCCAGGATCGGCAACGCGGTCGGGCTGGACACCCCCGCCTCCGCCGTCGCGCTGCTGCGGGCCATGCGGGACGCCGGCTACGACCTGGGCGACGGCTTTCCCGAGGACGGCGACACGCTGATCCACGCGCTGATCGCGGCCGGCGGGCACGACACCGAATGGCTCACAGAAACCCAGCTCCGCGCCGCCCCGGCCCGGGTCCCGCTCGCGGCTTACCACCGTTATTTTTCTGATTTGCCGAACGAACTGTCATCCTCGATCCAGACCCACTGGGGCGCCCCCCCGGGCAGCCTTTACACGGACGAGGCGTCCGGCGACATCGTGCTTGCGTGCCTGCGGTTCGGCCGCGTGGTGCTGATGATCCAGCCGCCGCGCGGGTTCGGCGAGAACCCGGTCGCGATCTACCACGATCCCGACTTGCCGCCGTCGCATCACTACCTGGCGGCCTACCGGTGGCTGGCCCGGGACTTCGGTGCCGACGCGATCGTGCACCTGGGCAAGCACGGCACGCTCGAGTGGCTGCCCGGCAAGGGGCTCGGCCTGTCCGCCGGCTGCGCGCCCGACGCGGTGCTCGAGGACATGCCGATGGTGTACCCGTTCATCGTGAACGACCCGGGGGAGGGGACGCAGGCCAAACGGCGCGCGCACGCGGTGATCATCGACCACCTGGTGCCGCCGATGGCGCGCGCCGATACCTACGGCGAGATGGCCAAGCTGGAGCAGCTGCTCGATGAGTACGCGATCGTGGCCGCGCTCGACCCGGACAAGCTGCCCGCGCTCCGCGCGCAGATCTGGTCGCTGATCGAGGCCGCGCACCTGCACCAGGACCTCGGCGTCGAGGCCGAGCCTGGCTCGGCCGAGTTCGATGAGTTCGTGCTGCACATCGACGGCTACCTGTGCGAGGTGAAGGACGCCGCGATCAAGGACGGCCTGCACGTCCTCGGCGCCGCCCCGGCCGGGGCGGCCCTGGTCAACCTGGTCCTGGTCATCCTGCGCGCCCCCCAGCTCTGGAGCGCCCGCTGGGGCAACCTGCCCGGCCTCCGCGCCGCCCTCGGCCTCGCCGAAGGCGACACCGCCCCCCGCGCCCAGGCCGACCACTACGAGAAGCTGGCCCGCGCGCTAATCGAAGCGATAGCCACCGCCAACTGGGAAGCCAACCGCGCCTCAGAAGTCACCACCAGCATCCTCACCGCCGCCGCCGCCCAGGGCGTCCCCGATTTGTCTACGGTTTCTGGGGTTATAACCCCAGAAACCGTAGACAAATCCCCGAGCCCGGCCCAGCCGGCGACACAGCCGGCAGCCCAGCCGGCCCGGCCGGCAGCCCAGCCGACCCCCTCCGCCTCGCAAGTCACACAAGTCACTCGCGTGCTCGAGTTCGCCTGCGCCGAACTCGTACCTAGGCTGCGCGCCACGACCGGTGAGATCGCCGCGGTGCTGCGCGCCCTCGACGGCGGCTACGTGCCCGCCGGGCCGTCCGGCTCACCGACCAGGGGGCTGGTCAACGTGCTGCCGACCGGGCGGAACTTCTATTCGGTCGACCCGAAGGCCATCCCGTCCCGCAACTCCTTCCAGACTGGCCTGGCGCTGGCCGACTCGCTGCTGGCCCGGCACCTGGCGGACGAGGGGGAGTACCCGCGCTGCGTGGGCCTGACCGTCTGGGGTACCTCCGCCATGCGCACCCAGGGCGACGACATCGCCGAGGTGCTCGCGCTCATCGGCTGCCGGCCCGAGTGGGATGAGGGATCCCGCCGGGTCACCGGCGTCACGATCGTGCCGCTGGCCGAGCTCGGCCGGCCGAGGATCGACGTGACGCTCCGCATCTCCGGGTTCTTCCGTGACGCGTTCCCGCACGTAATCGCGCTGCTCGATGACGCGATCGCGGCGGTCGCGGCGCGCCAGGAGCCGCCGGAGTCCAACTACCTGCGCGCTCACGCCCTGGCCGACCGCGCGCGGCACGGTGACTGGCGCCGGGCCACGACCCGGATCTTCGGGTCGAAGCCCGGCGCGTACGGCGCCGGGCTGCTGCCGCTGATCGACGCGCGGAACTGGCGTGATGAAAGCGACCTGGCCGAGGTCTACGCGGTATGGGGCGGTTTTGCCTACGGCCGCGGCCTGGACGGAGTGAACGCGCGGCCGGACATGGAGAGCGCGTTCCGCCGGATCGCCGTGGCGGCCAAGAACGTCGACACGCGCGAGCACGACATCGCCGACTCCGACGACTACTTCCAGTACCACGGCGGGATGGTGGCCATGGTGCGGTCCCTGACCGGCCGCAATCCCGCCGCCTACATCGGCGACTCGGCGGTGCCCGACGCCCCCAGGACGCGCACGCTGGCCGAGGAGACCAGGCGCGTCTTCCGTTCCCGGGTGGTGAACCCGCGCTGGATCGCGGCCATGCGCCGGCACGGCTACAAGGGCGCGTTCGAGCTCGCGGCGACGGTGGACTACCTGTTCGGCTACGACGCCACCGCCGGCGTGGTGCCGGACTGGATGTACGAGCAGCTGGCGGCCTCCTATGTGTTCGACGAGGAAACCCAGTCCTTCATGCGGCAGTCCAATCCCTGGGCGCTGCGCGGCATCTCCGAGCGCCTGCTCGAGGCCGCGTCCCGCGGGCTGTGGGAGTCTCCAGACGCCAAGACCCTGGACCAGCTGCGCCAGGTCTACCTCGACATGGAAGGCGACCTCGAAGGCCGCGAGTGAGCCCGCCTCGGCCCGGTCCCGCTCCGGTCGGCGGCCGGCGGGGCGACCAGGCGGTGCGACCAGGCGGTGCGGCTCTACGGGGAAGTGGAGCTCGGCGGTGAGCTAGCCGCCACCCGAGCGTAGGTCCCCAGCGTGATGTCCCAGAACCGGTCCACGTCGATATCCATCGCGACCAGGGCGTTAGCGCCGCTCACCTGGCCGGCGCCGGGGACATCGAAATCGGTGACGGTCATGCCCGCGGTCAGCGGTCCGGCCGTCTCCACCTGGACGTGCGCCGGGACCAGGCCGAACAGCCCGGGCTCCGCCACCCAGGCCACCGCGCAGACGTCATGCACCGGCGGCCCCGCGGGTTCGCGTACCGACCGGTACTGCTCGAGAGCGGGCAGCAGCAACTCGGTGCCGAGCGGTCCCAGGTTTCCCATCCGCTGCAGCACCGCCGCGGTGGCGCTGGTCCGCAGGGTCACGTCCAGCCCCAGCATGATGACGGTCCAGCCGGCTCCGAACACGGCCGCCGCGGCCTCCGGGTCGGCCCATATGTTGTACTCGGCGGCCGGCGTCACGTTGCCGCGGCCCGCCGAGCCGCCCATGATCACGAAGCCCCGCACCCAGTCCGTCAGGCGCGGCTCTCGCCGCACAGCCAGCGCGATGTTAGTCAGCGGCCCCGTTGCGACCAGCATGATCTCGCCCGGAGCGGCCCGTACGGTGTCGATGATGTAGTCGATGGCGTGGCCGGGGGCCGGGTCAGTCGCCGGCGGCGGCAGCGTGGCGCCGCCCAGCCCCGAGTCGCCGTGCACCTCTCGGGCGTCGATCGCGGGCCGCACCAGCGGCCTGTCGCAGCCCGCGGTCACCGGCGTCCCGGCGGCGCCGATGAACTCGCACACCGCCAGCGCGTTCGCCGTCGTCTTCGCCAGCCCGACGTTGCCCGCCACCGTGGTAATGCCGACCAGCTCGAGGCCAGGGTGCCCGTGGGCGAAGGCGATCGCGAGCGCGTCGTCGATCCCCGGATCGCAGTCGAGGATGATTTTCGTAGCCATGTCCCGGATCCTGACCTTCTTCGTCTCTCGTGGTGCTCCTGATGAAGGTACCGAACGGTCCCCGGTGCGCGCTCCCGTAACCTAGGTGCGCCGGAGGTGTGTAGCCTCTTGCCGAGGAGGTCCGTCATGCACACCCCGCCCATCCCGAACGTCGAGGACTCTGACCCGGAGATCGCCGGGCTCATCCAGAATGAGGCCCGCAGGCAGTACGAGAAGGCCAGGCTGATCCCGTCGGAGAATTATGTGTCGCTGGCCGTACTCGAGGCCTCGGGCACCGTACTGACCAACAAGTACTCCGAGGGCTACCCGGGCCGCCGCTACTACGAGGGCCAGCAGTTCATCGACCCGTTGGAGAACCTCGCCAGGGACAGGGCGAAGGCGCTGTTCGGAGTCGACCACGCCAACGTGCAGCCATACTCGGGCTCGCCCGCGAACCTCGCGGTCTACCTGGCCTTCGCCCAGCCCGGAGACACGATCATGGGCATGGCGCTGCCCATGGGCGGGCACCTCACCCACGGCTGGCCGGTCTCCGCGACCGGCAAGTGGTTCCGGCCGGTCCAGTACGGGGTCCGGCACGACACCGGCCGGGTCGACCTGGACGAGGTCCGCGACCTGGCGCTCAGGGAACACCCCAAGATCATCTTCTGCGGCGGCACCGCGATCCCGCGGACCATCGACTTCCCGGCCTTCGCCGCGATCGCGGCCGAGGCAGGCTCGCTCCTGGTCGCCGACGTCGCGCACATTTCCGGGCTGATCGCGGGCGGCGCGCACCCCTCGCCCGTCGGGCACGCCGGCGTGATCACCACGACCACGCACAAGACGCTCAGGGGCCCGCGCGGCGCCATGATCATGTGCAACGCCGAGTATGCCTCCGCCGTGGACAAGGCCGTGTTCCCTGGCCTGCAGGGAGGCCCGCACAACCACACCACGGCCGCGATCGCGGTGGCGCTGCACGAGGCCGCCCAGCCCGATTTCCGCCGTTACGCCCATCAGATCGTGGCCAACTCCAAGGCGCTGGCCAGCGCGCTGCTGTCCCGCGGCTACGACCTGGTGTCCGGCGGTACCGACAATCACCTGATCTTGATGGATCTCACCTCCAAGGGCATCGGCGGCAAGCCGGCCGCGAAGGCGCTGGACCGGGCGGGCATCGAGACGAACTACAACACGGTGCCGTTCGACCAGCGCAAGCCGTTCGACCCCTCCGGCCTCAGGATCGGCACGCCGGCGATCACCACCCGCGGCCTGCGCGAGGAGCACATGGAACCGATCGCGGCCTGGATGGACGAGGCGATCACCGCGGCCACCAAGGAGGACGAGGCGGTACTCGACCGCATCGCTGCCGAGGTCCGCGAACTGCTGGCGTCCTTCCCCGCTCCCGGCTGGAACCCCGCGGCTCCCCCCGCGCCCGACTGGATCCCCTGAGGCCCCCTGAGGCCCTCGGTGGTGCCCGGATGAGCACAGCTCCAGCGCACGTTTTACCTCCCTCGGCATAGGGGTGGGTTACCACCCCTATGCCGAGGGAGGCTGACTTTCTTCAGTTATCCCAGCTCAGCTGGGTTCAGTGGCCGGCCGAGATCGGCGTGGTCACGTTCGTGAAGGTGTTGGTGCGCAGCCCGGACGCGGTCACTGGCTTGCTGAGCCAGATCCCGAAATGGTTGTTGAAGATGTGATTGAAGGCGATGGTTACGGTGACGGGCGTGCCACCCGAGAACACCAGGACTCCGGTGGTCTTCGGGTCCGTGGGCGAGGCCGGGGCGTCCAGCGTGTCGCCGTCGAGGTTGTTCTTGCCGATGGTGTTGCCGATTATCTTGTTGCCGCTGAGGTCCTCGAACTGGCCCGGCTTAATAGTGTGGGCGTGCATCGTCACGCCGGACAGCCCGTTGCCGGCGATGTAGTTGCCCTGGACCAGGTTGTCGTACGAGGCAGTGCCGGCTGTCGCGTTCGCGAACAAGACTCCGGCGCCCTCGCCCGCCACGCCGTTGTTGGTCACCACGTTGCCCCGGATGACGTTGTCGTAGACACCCGCGACCGACGGCTGCGGCTGGCCCGTGGCACTGAGCGCGTTCGGGTTGTGCCCGGGAACCGTGATCCCGCAGTCGCTCGAGTTGCCGGTGACGACGTTGTTCGCCACCAGGTTGTTGTGCGTGGGCCCGGTGTCGTCGCTCAGCAGGACCCCGCCGGAGTTGTCGGCGATGTAGTTCCTGGTGATCTGGGAGTAGGCGACGCCGACGAAGTGCACGCCCTCGCCGCAGTCACCGGGAGCCGCTCCCTCGGCCGCGCATTGGAAGTAGGTGGAGGCGGGCGGCACGCCGCCGCCGAGGTCGTTGTGTACCACGGCGTTGCGGCTGATGGAGATGCCGCTGAGGTCGCCGCCCAGCCCCGCGGCCAGGATGCCCTCACCCAGGGCGTGGGTGACCGTGAAGCCGCTGAACCGGATGTCGGAACTGAGCATCACTACTGCGGCAAAGATAGTCTGCGTGCCGACACCCGGGATGTTCACCTTGAGTGTCGGGGTGACGCCTTTCTGGTCGATGGTCGCCCGCTGGCCCTGCAGCGACAGCGGCTTGGTTATCACGACCTGCTCGTGATAGGTGCCCCGGCAGACGACCACGGTGCCGCCCGAGGGGGCAGCGTTGACGGCGGACTGGATGGTCCGGAACCTGGCCGAGCGGCAGGACCGGTCGGCGCCCCACGGCCAGGCGTGGGGCGAGACGTACAGGGTCTTGTGGTAACCGTTATGACCTGTAATACCTGTGGTTGCGGCCGAGGCCGCGCCCGCTTGCGCGGTCACCACTCCGGCCACTAGCAGCGGTGCGAGCATCCAGCCCGCAATTCTCCCCATTCGCTTTGCTGTCACGTCTCCCCCTCTGGAGCCCTGGTCCGCGCCTGAGGAGCGGTTGCTCCCGTCGACTGCCGCGGGCACATATGACGTCTCAGCCGACGAGTCGGCGCACACCCGCGCACCGAAAAATCGCATGCCCGTCCGGGTCTGCGCAAGATCGCACGCCTGGGCCGGCGCTCGTCCGAGCGGCCCTGTGGTCTTGCGAACCCCCCACCGCCTGAGAAATGCGAAACCAAGCACATTATCCCCCAAAATTCCTCATCCGCAAGGGTTCCCCGGCCGGTTTCCGAGGTACCGGCAATCACCCGCCGGGCCAGCCGACTCGCTGGCGGCGCTCGGGCGGCACCCGCAGGCCGAGGACCGGCTGCCCGCCGCGCACGCCCTGATAGTCGCGGTCCCAGGGCCAGCGTCCGCGCTTATCGGCGTGCACCAGCTGCAGTCCCTGGATACGCCGGCCGTAGAACTCGACGGCCAGGTTCAGGTGCGCCCACGGCGTGGCGACCTTGACGATCTCGACGAGCGGGCCGTCGACCAGCGTGGCCTGCGTGCCCGGCGCGGGCGCGTCCGCGTGCAGCAGGCGGGTGGCCACGCCGTTGAGCACCTGGGTGGCCTGGGTCAGGCCCATGCCCGTCACGACGAGCTCGGGTCGCCGGTACCTCGTGAGCCCGACGGTGTAGGCCCAGGGCGGATGGATGCCGTCCCGTTCCACGCCCTGCACGGCCCAGCCGTAGATGGCGATCAGCTGCCGCATGTGGTCTTGGTAGTCGCGCTCGGTGGCGCCCGGATGAGCACAGATCCAGCACACGTATGCCTCCCTCGGCATAGGGGTGGGTTACCACCACTATGCCGAGGGAGACTGACATTTTCAGTTACCGCAGCTCAGCTAGTACCAAGATTTTGCATCCTTGTTCGAGCTGACTTCGACGGCTGTACGGGCGGCCTGACCGACCTCAGCGGGCCGGCCGGGATCGGCGTGGTCACGTTCGTGAAGGTGTTGGTTCCCAGTCCGGACGCGGGAGTCCAGCGTGTCGCCATCGAGGCTGTTCGGCGATTTTTCAGCCGAGCCCAGATCGCCGCCGATAAGCTAGCAAGAAATATTTGCATCTTTGTTCTAAGGAACTTATATTCGATCGGAGTTGCCTGAACTGACTCAGGTGCCGACCACAGTAATCGCAGATCGTACTGCCGGTCTTCCCTCCCGCGCGGCAGCCACAAACCGGCGCCCGCAGGCGCCCGGGAAGCAAGCGGGTGGCAGAGCATGAGCAGGGTCTACGGCGAGCCGGTCAACGTTAAGGCCAGGAACGACGGCAGGCCCACCAGGTTCGTGTGGCGCAGCCGCCGGTACACCGTCGACGCCATCCTCGAGCACTGGGTCATCAACCGGGAGTGGTGGCGAGATCCCGAGGCCGAGCCTGGGCAGCCCGAGCTTGAGTTCTGGCGGGTCGAGGCCACCCCGGGACCGGCCATGACGCCCGGCGTATACGAACTGCGCCGCGAACCCGGTACGGATGACTGGACCCTGCGCCGCGGCTTCGGCTGAACCGCGCCAGGCCCGCGAGGGCCAGCCTTCACACAGCGCCCCGCAGGTGCTCGATGTACCGCAACGCCGACCGCTGCACGATCTCCCGCGCGTCGGACCGCAGCACCGGCGTCCACCAGCCGCCGTAGATCCGGTCGAAGGCCAGCGGCTGCACCGCCGCCCAGATCCCGGTGACGGCCGCCTCGGACAGCGGCAGCCGGTTCGGCGCCGACCAGACGAACGTCACCCGGTCCTCGCCCGGCGTCACGAAGATCGTGTCCCCGGAAAGCAGCACCCCGCGCCCGTCCGCCCCGGAAGCCCAGTGCACCACCGCGCTGCCGGGGAAATGCCCGCCGCACTGCACCAGCGTCACCCCGGGCAGCACCTCCAGTGTCCCGGCCCAGGTCCGCACCCGCGCCCCCGAACCCGGCCGCAGCCACGCCGCGTCGGCCGCAGGCACGCAGATTTCCGCGCCGAACGCGCGGCCCCACTCGCCGATGGCCCCGTAGAAGTGCGGGTGGCTGGCGGTCACGTAGCTCAGCCCGCCCGCCGCGCGGACCGCCGCCACCGCCGCGTCGTCGATGAACCCGGACGGGTCCCACAGCAGGTTGCCCCCGGCGGTAGACACCAGCAGCGACCGCTGCCCGATGGCGAACGGCGGGTCCGCGCCGATCCCGGTCAGCCCGGGCTCGACCGCGCGCACGTCGGACCGGTGCCCGGCCGCGGCCAGCTCGGCCAGCGTGGTCCACCGCTGGCCGCCCGGCGGCACCCACTGCCGCTCGTCCGCGCACACCGCGCAGACCACGGGCCGCGGCTCCGGAAAGTGGTTACCGCAGGTCGCGCAGACCGGACTCGTCATCTTCTCCTCACCGCAAGTGCCACCGCCCGTTCGGTATCAAAAGATTTTTTACCGAACGGGCCGTGGTCACACTCACCAGTACATCCACTAGCCCGCGGTGGGCTCACTCCACTTCACCGTGGGCCGGAGCGCGTCCGGGCGGACCCGGTGCGCGTACCGCTTGGTGATCTCGAACAGCGACTCGATCAGCGTCTCGGACAGCAGGTGCGGCTCGAGGCCGAGATCCATCAGCTTGGTGTACTTGACGTTGTAGTAGTGCTCGGGCGCCTCGATACGGGGGTTGTCCAGGTGCTCGACCGTCACGTCCTCGGGGCTGGCCGCCTGGACCGTCTCGGCGATCTCCTTGACCGACATGGACTCGGTCATCTGGTTGAACACCCGGAACTCGCCCCGGTTGGCCGGGTTCTCGCACGCCAGCTGGATGCAGCGGACCGTATCCCGGATGTCGATGATGCCCCGGGTCTGGTTGCCTGAGCCGTACACGGTCAGCGGGTGGCCGATGACCGCCTGGATGGTAAACCGGTTCAGCACGGTGCCGAACACCGCGTCGTAGTCGAACCTGGTCGCCAGCCGCTCGTCCCTGGCCGTCTCCCGCGTCTGCTGCCCGTAGACCACGCCCTGGTTCAGGTCGGTGGCCCGCAGGTCCCAGATCCGGCAGGCGAACTCGATGTTGTGGCTGTCGTGCACCTTGGACAGGTGGTAGAACGAGCCCGGCCGCTTGGGGAACAGCACCCGGTCGGTCCGGCCGTTGTGCTCCAGGTCGAGCCAGCCTTCTTCGATGTCGATGTTCGGCGTGCCGTACTCGCCCATCGTGCCGAGCTTGACCAGGTGGATGTCCGGGTTGGTCTCGGCGATCGCGAACAGGACGTTCAGGTTCCCGACCACGTTGTTCTGCTGGGTGTACACGGCGTGCGCCCGGTCGATCATCGAGTACGGCGCGGCCCGCTGCTCGGCGAAGTGGACCACGGCCTCCGGCCCGAAGTCCCTGATGATGTGGTACGTGAACAGCGCGTCCGTCAGGTCGCCGACGTACAGGCCGATCCGCTTGCCGGTCAGCTCCTCCCACACCGCGATACGCGTCTGCAGGGGCTCGATCGGCACCAGCGACTCGACCCCGAGCTCGTTGTCGTAGTGCCTGCGCACGAAGTTGTCGGCGACGGCCACCTCGTGGCCTTCCTCCGACAGGTGCAGCGCCGTAGGCCACCCGAGGTACCCATCCCCGCCCAACACCAAGATCTTCATGCTCCGGCTCCTACCGTGTCTTTCTGTGGAGTTGCTTTGAGTTTTCCTGCCGTTGTGCGGGGTAGCCGCACGGGGCGGTAACGTGCTTGGAGTGCGGATGCTGGAATACCCTCCCGCTCGGGCGGCTTCGCCGGAGTGGCTTCACCGGCCTGCGGTATCCGCGCTGTAGGATCTGCTCTCTTGACTGATGGTCGGCTAGCGAAACTAGGACATCGATGGCTCTGACTACCACTCGGCTCGGCGGCTCGCTGGCTCAGAAGGCGCGCAGCAAGCTCGGCATCCGCTTCGGCCGGTTCGCGGTCGCAGCGGCGGCGGCGTTCGTCACGACCGAGGTCGTGCTGACCATCTGCGCCGGTCCGCTGCACCTGACCGCCACCTGGGCCAGCCTGATCGCCTGGTTCTCCGGCGCGCTGGTGAGCTACGTGCTCAGCCGCTGGGCGTGGAAGCGGAAGGGCCGTCCGAACCTGCTGCGCGAGACCCTGCCGTTCTGGATTGTCTCCGCCATGGTCATCGTGGTCCTCACGCTGGCCACCAAGTTCGCCTACCACTCGGCGGGCTGGATGAACCTGACCGGGGCCGCGCGTGTCCTCTACGTGGACCTGGTGTACGGCATCGCCAACATCGGCACGTTCCTGCTGCGGTTCCTGTTCTTCCACTACGTCCTCTTCGCCGGGTCGCCCGGCAAGCCCGGGCCCCCCGCGGCCGAAGAGGCGCTGGTCTCGATCGACCCCGGGCCCGAGCCGTTCGCCCGGACCACGGGCGACGGGGACTCCGACGACGAAGACTCCGACGACGACACCGCTCCGGCCCGCTGACGCTCGCGCCACCAGGTTCCGTAGGCCACCCGCGCGAAGCGCACCCCGTAGAAGAGGTTGTTCACGCCGGGCAGGTGCAGCTTGTAGAGCGGGTTCTGGCCCTTCTTGCTCTCACCCACCCGCCGCCGGTGGATGGTCGCGGGCACCTCGGTCACCTTGTACCCGTGGGTGATGACCCCGATCAGCAGCTCGGACGCCTGGTACTGCGGCTGTTCCAGCTGGACCGCGCCGGTCACCTCGGCGCGCATGGCACGCAGCCCGAACGTCGTGTCGCTGACTTTCTGCCCGGTCAGCATGCTGATCGTGCTGGCGAAGAACCGGACGCCGGTGCGGCGGATCATGTCCTTGGTCTCCTGGCTGCCGAGCCGCCGGGAGCCGGTCACGAAGTCCGCCTCGCCGGCCACCACGGGCCCGAGCACCCGGTCCATCTCGGCCGGGTTGTACTGGCCGTCCGCGTCGGTCGTCACGATGTACGTCGCGCCGCCCTCGCGGGCCAGCCGGTAGCCGAGCCGTAGCGCTGCGCCCTGGCCGCGGTTGACCGGCACGTCGCAGACCATGGCGCCGGCCTCGGCGGCCTCCGCCGCGGTGCCGTCGGCGCAGCCGTCGGCGACCACGACGGTCGCCGTGGCCAGCCCGCATATCTGGCTCGGCAGCGCCTCGATGACCGGGCCGATGGCGCCTTCCTCGTTGAAGGCGGCGATCACGATCGCGACCGGGGCCAGGTGCGTGGCGCGCTCGCCGTAGGCGTCGATGAACGCCTTGATGGCGACGTCGTCGACCAGCTGGTCCTGCGGGTTGGAGTAGATCATGCCTGCGTCCTTTCGGCCCGGGGGTCGAAATCGGGCCACACGGTCGCCATGCCAGCGGCGAGGTCATAAGCGGGCTTGTAGCCCAGGGCCCTGGCCGCGGAGATGTCGAGCACGATGGCCGGCATCTCGCCGTTCCCGACCGGCACGTGCTCGGCCGGGATGGCGGCCCCGGTGACCTGCCGGGCCGTCGCCACCATGTCGGTCACCGAGACTGAGGTGCCGGCGCCGAGGATCAGCGGGCCGTTTTGCCGGCCCGCCAGGCCGCGAAAATGCCCTGCACGATGTCGTCGACGTGCACCACGTCGCGGAGCATGCTCCCGTCGCCGCGGACCTGGACGCCCTCGCGGTCGCGGGCCGCGCGCATCAGCCGCGGGATGAAGCTGTCCTTCTCGGCCATCCCCGGGCCGTAGACGTTGGAGAACCGCAGCGCCGCGCCGGTGATGCCGTAGCAGTTGGCGTAGCTGCCGATCAGCATCTCGGCCGCCGCCTTGGTGGCGCCGTACGGGGTGAGGGGACGGAGCACGGTCCGCTCCGTGATGACCTCGCCCGGCCCGCTGCCGGCGCCGACCACCGCGTTGGTCGACGCGAACAGGAAGGTCCCCACCTCGTTCTCCCGGGCGGTTTCCAGCAGCCGGGCGGTGGCGTCCACGTTGAGCAGGTGGGTGCTGACCGGATCCTCCACCGAGGCCAGCACCGAGGTGACGGCGGCCAGGTGGATGATCACGTCCGCGCCCGGCCGTACGGCCCGGGCCGGCCCGTCGGGGTCACACAGGTCCCCGACCACCGATCGGACCTCAGGGTCGGGAAACACCCGCAGGTCGGCCACTGTTACCTCGTGTCCTTCGGCCAGTAGAGCGCGGACCACTCGGCGGCCGATGAAGCCGGCGCCGCCGGTCACCAGAACGCGGGAACGATTCGCCATGCGTGCTCCGTTCAGCAACGTTGCGATGTGTGTCACATGTCGGTCCATGCCAGTTGCGGGACTTGGCACGGTGTCCGTCTGCTCGCGGACAGCTTGATTCGCCATCGGTTCTACCGGTTGCCGTTCGCCTACGCTACTCGGACGCGCTTAGAGTTTGCTGGTGAATGGCTGGCAACCGATGTATCCGGGAGGTAAAGCCCGGGCCAGTGTACCCGGCCGCCCTGCGGCCGCCGTCCTGTTGCTTCCCGGCATATGTGCCATGCTGTGCGGAGGTAGCAACGCGGAGGAACACCGGTGCGAGTCCGGGGCTGTCCCGCAACTGTGACCGGGAGCGACCCCCGCGGGGCCGCCGCCTTACCCGGGAGCCAGAGACTCCGGCTGCCGTTCGAGTTCCGGACTTCGGGCGAGGAAACCCGGGAAGGACTGGCTGATGATGGCGACGACCGGGGACAGGATCTACCCGTTCACCGGGATCGTGGGAATGGCCGACCTGAAGCTGGCACTGCTGGTCAACGCGGTATCGCCGGCCATCGGCGGGGTCCTGGTCCGCGGCGAGAAGGGCACCGCCAAGTCGACCATGGTCCGCGGCCTGGCCGCGCTGCTGCCACCGGTGCCGGTGGTCCCCGGGTGTCCCTTTGCTTGCGACCCCGCGGCCCCCGACCCCGCGTGCCCGGCGGGACCGCATCCGTCCGGCGTGGCCGCGGAAACCCGGCACGTCACCCTGGCCGAACTCCCGGTCGGCGCCACCGAGGACCGCCTGACCGGCTCGCTCGACATCGAGCGCGTGCTGACCGCGGGCACGACGGCATTCCAGCCCGGCCTGCTCGCCGCGGCCCACCGCGGGGTGCTGTACGTCGACGAGGTCAACCTGCTCCATGACCACCTGGTAGACCTGCTGCTCGACGCCGCCGCCCTGGGCGTCAACTACGTCGAGCGCGAAGGCATCTCGGTCCGGCACGCGTCGCGTTTCCTCCTGGTCGGCACCATGAACCCGGAGGAAGGCGAGCTGCGTCCGCAGCTGCTCGACCGGTTCGGCCTGACCGTCCAGGTGACGGCGAGCCAGGATCCTGCCGAACGGGCCGAGGTGGTCCGCCGCAGGCTCGCGTTCGAGGCGGATCCCGCCGGGTTCGCGGACCGCTTCGCCGCCGATACCGTCGCGCTCGCCGAGCGGGTGGCGGTGGCCCGGGCCCGGCTCCCGCAGGTCGAGCTGCCCGACGCCGTGCTGAGCCAGATCTGCGCCGTCTGCGGCGCGTTCGGAGTAGACGGCATGCGCGCCAACCTGGTCACGGCCCGGACCGCGATCGCCCTGGCCGCCTGGCACGGCCGGGACACGGTAACCGAGGAAGACATCCGGACCGCGGCCCGGCTGGCCCTGCCGCACCGCCGCCGCCGCGATCCCTTCGACGCCCCCGGCCTAGACGAGCAAGCGCTAGATGATGCCCTGCGAGAAGCAAGCTCCGCCGCCGAGGACCCTCAGACCCCCCGCTCCGAGACCCCCGACCCCGACAACCCCGACCCCGACAACCCCGACCCCGACAACCCCGACCCCAATGACCCCGACCCCGACCCCAACCCCGACAACCCGGACCCCAATGACCCCGGCAGCCCCACGGATCCCAGCGGCCCCGGTGGTCAACCCCAGCAGTCACATCAACCCCAGCAGCCCCACGAGTCACCCCAGTCGTCGGAGGCATCCCAGCCGTCCGGCCAGGGCGCCACGGCTCCGGCCAGCTCACCCGTGGCGCCCGCGGCCCCCTTCCGCGCCCGGCTGCTGACCGTGCCCGGCACCGGCGAAGGCGCCCCCGGCCGTCGCTCCGCCGCGCGCGGCCCGTTCGGCCGTACCGTCGGCGCTCGCGTCCCGCTGGGTCGCCCCTTCGCCCTGCACCTCCCCGCCACCGTCCGCGCCTCGGCTTCGCGGCGGCCGCAGCCCGGCCCGCGCCTGCAGCCCGGCCCCCGGGCCGGCCTGACCCCGTTGACCCCGTTGACCCCGGCGGACCTGCGCGAGGCGGTACGCGAGGGCCGGGAGGGAAACCTGGTGCTTTTCGCCGTCGACGCTAGCGGGTCGATGGCGGCCCGGCAGCGGATGCGCGCGGTCAAGGGCGCGGTCCTGTCGCTGCTCCTGGACGCCTACCAGCGCCGGGACAAGGTCGGGCTGGTCACGTTCCGGGGTACCGGCGCCGAACTGGCGCTTCCGCCGACCTCCTCGGTGGAGGCGGCCGCCCGCCGTCTGACCCACCTGGCGACCGGCGGCCGGACCCCGCTGGCGGCGGGCCTGGCCCAGGCGGCCCGCGTCCTGGCCGCCGAACGCCTGCGTGATCCCCGCCGCCGTCCCCTGCTCATCGTGGTCACCGACGGCCGCGCCACCAGCGGCAGCGACGCCGACCTGAGGCGGGCCGCGGCCATGCTGGCCGGGGTGGCCAGCGTGGTGGTGGATTGCGACGCGTCCGTGCTCCAACTCGGCCTGGCCGAACGGCTCGCGGTCCTGCTCGGCGCCAGCCTGTTCCGGCTCGATGAGCTGGCGGCCGGAGCGCCCGGGGCGCCCGGGGCCAGCCTGGCCGCGCCCGGCCTGGCCAGCGTGGCCCGCCAGATGACGCGCGGGAGGGTGGCCTGATGCCGCAGGGAACGCCGGCCCAGATCCCGGATGACGGCCTGACCACGCGGCAGCGGCGGAACCGTCCGCTGGTCATCGTGCATACCGGCGCGGGCAAGGGGAAGTCCACGGCCGCGTTCGGCCTGGCCCTGCGCGCGTGGAACCAGGGCTGGCCGGTCGGGGTCTTCCAGTTCGTCAAGTCGGCGAAGTGGCACGTGGGCGAGGAACGGGCGCTCCGGCTCCTCGGCGAGACCGGCCAGGGCGGGACGGTCAGCTGGAACAAGATGGGGGAGGGCTGGTCCTGGATCCAGCGCGACGCCGGCGGTCATGCCGAGCAGGCCGCGGAGGGCTGGGCCCAGGTAAGGCGGGACCTGGCCGCGCAGACCTACCGCCTGTACGTGCTCGACGAGTTCACCTACCCGATGAAGTGGGGCTGGGTGGACGTCGACGAGGTCGTCAGCGTGCTCGCGGCCCGGCCGGGGGACCAGCACGTCGTGATCACCGGCCGGGACGCCGACGCCAGGCTGATCGGCTGCGCTGACCTGGTGACCGAGATGGCCAAGGTCAAGCACCCCATGGATGCCGGTCAGAAGGGCCAGAAGGGCATCGAATGGTAGCCATCCCGCGCCTGGTCATCGCGGCGCCCGCGTCCGGGTGCGGCAAGACCACCGTGGCCTGTGGGCTGATGGCGGCACTGCGGGCTCGCGGGCTGGCCGTCTCCGGGCACAAGGTCGGCCCGGACTATATCGATCCCGGTTACCACGCGCTGGCGACCGGCCGGCCGCCACGGAACCTGGACCCGTTCCTGTGCGGCGAGGACCTGATGGCCCCGCTCTTCCGGCACGGGGCCATCGGGGCCCAGGTAGCCATCATCGAAGGCGTGATGGGCCTGTTCGACGGGGCCGATCCCGCCACGGTTCCCGGCCAGGAACCGGGTTTCGGCTCCACCGCTCACGTGGCCCGGCTGCTCGGCGCCCCCGTGGTGCTGGTGGTCGACGCAGCGCGGGCGGGCCGCTCGGTGGCCGCGCTCGTGGCCGGCTTCGCCGCCTTCGACCCGCGGACGCCGGTCGCGGGCGTGATCCTGAACCGGGTCGCGTCCGACCGGCATGAGCGGCTGCTGCGCGACGCCCTGGCCTCGTCCGGGATCGCGGTCTACGGCTCGATCAGGCGGACCGAGGGAATCCTCACGCCGTCCCGGCATCTCGGCCTGATCCCCGCCGCGGAGCGTGCGGCGGAAGCCGGCCAGGCGGTCACCCGGATCGGTGACCTGATCGCCGCGTCCTGCGACCTCGACGCCCTGCTCGCCCTGGCGCGCCGGGCCCCCGCCCTCCCGGGTCCGGCCTGGGCGCCTCCCCGGCCTCAGAAACCAGCTAGCCCCGCCCCGGTCATTGCCGTGGCGGGCGGCCCGGCCTTTACCTTCGGGTACACCGAGCAGTGCGAGCTGCTCGAGGCGGCCGGCGCGCGGGTGGCATCATTCGATCCGCTGCGGGACGAGGACCTGCCCGAGGGGACGAGCGGGCTCATCCTCGGCGGGGGATTCCCCGAGGTACACGCGGCCGAACTGTCCGCCAACGAGCGGCTGCGCGGCCGGGTGGCCGCGCTCGCCCGCCGGGGCGCGCCGATGGCCGCCGAATGCGCGGGGCTGCTTTACCTGGCCCGGACGCTGGACGGGCGGCCCATGTGCGGCGTCCTTAACGTGCATGCCACGATGACCGCGAAGCTGACGCTCGGCTACCGTCTGGTCACCGCCGCGCACGATTCGGTCCTGGCCCGGGCCGGGGACCGGGTCCGCGGTCATGAGTTCCACCGCACCGCGGTCCGGCCAGCCAGCGGGCCCCGGCCCGCCTGGCGATTCGGCTCTGGCGAGCTCGAGGGTCATGTCACCGGCTCCGGCGTGGCGTCCTACCTGCACACCCACTGGGCCGGTCACCCGGCCACGGCGGCCAGGTTCGCGGTCGCCTGCCAGCATGCGGGGGTGCCTGCGTGATGAAACAGCTAATCGGCGTGGGGGTCGGCCCGGGCGATCCGGAGCTGGTCACGGTCAAGGCCGTCCGGGTGCTGCGCGAGGCCGACGTAGTGCTGGTGCCGGTCCTGGCTCTGCCGGAGCCGCCCGGGCCGGCCCTCGAGCAGGGCCGGGCGGAGACGATCATCCGCGTCTACGTCGACGCGGACCGGATCAAGCGGATCCCGTTCGCGCTGAATGACACCGGCGGGGTCACGCCGCGGCGCGCAGCGGCCTGGCGGGCGGCCGCCACCGCGGTGGCGGCGGAGTTCGCCGCCGGAGCCAGCGTGGTCGCGTTCGGCACGCTGGGCGACCCCAACCTGTACTCGACGTTCAGCTACCTGGCCCAGACCGTCCGCGATCTGGTCCCGGGCGTGGACGTGCGGACCCTGCCTGGCATCACCGCCATGCAGGACCTGGCGTCCCGGGCCGGCATCTCGCTAGCCGAGGGCACCGAACCGGTTACGCTCGTCCCCCTCAACGGCGGCGTCAGCGCCCTGGACCAGGCGCTGGCCAGCGGCGGGGCCATCGTCGGCTACAAGGTAGGCGCAGCGGCCAGCCCCTCGCCCGGCGTCCTGCGCGACCGCCTGCACGCGGCCGGCCGCCTAGACGGCGCCGTGATCGGCGCCCGCCTCGGCCTGGCCGACGAGGTCATCGCCCCCGCGGCCACGTTCCTGCCTGGCGCCCAGGCCGGCCCGGACATCCCGTACCTATCCACTCTGATCGTGCCGGCCACGCGCCAGCCGGGCACCGGCAGCGGGCTTGCTTCCGCCGCAATCCAGGCTCTCCCCGCGGCGGAAGTGCCTGCTGATACAGCAGTGCCGAAACCAGGCCAGCACGCGAACAACATCGATGCTCCATCGATGTTGTCCCAGCAACATCGATGCTCCATCGATGTTGCTGGCTCCGGGCATGCCGCGGGGCCAGAGCAACCAACGGGGCGCGTGTGGTTCGTGGGAGCCGGCCCAGGCGCCCCGGATCTGCTGACGCTACGCGGCGCCGAAGCGATCGCAAACGCAGACATCGTGATCTGGGCCTCGAGCCTGGTGCACCCCGGCGTACTCCGGCACGCAAAACCCGGCGCCGAGATCGTGGACTCGGCCCGGCTGCCGATGGAGGGCGTACTGCCCTACTACAAGAAAGCCGCGCAAGAAAACCTGCAGATCGCCCGCGTCCACTCAGGCGATCCCGCGCTGTGGGGAGCGATCCAGGAACAGCTCGAGCAGTGCGCTGCGCTGGACCTCGACACCGAAATCGTGCCCGGGGTGTCCAGCTTCACCGCCGTGGCCGCGCGGATCGGGCGCGAACTGACCATCCCCGAGGTCGCCCAGTCCGTGATCTTGACCAGGCTCGGCGGCGGCAAGACCCCGATGCCGGCGGGGGAGCGGGTCGCCGAGTTCGCCCGTCACGGCACGACGATGGCGCTGTTCCTTTCGGCCGCGCGGTCCGCCCAGCTTCAGGACGAACTGCTGGCCGGCGGCTACCCGCCGGAGACCCCGTGCGTCGTCGCCTTCCAGGTGACCTGGCCGGACGAGCTGATCATCCACTGCGCCCTGGAAGACCTGGCCGCCACCATCCGCGAGCGCAAGCTCTGGAAGCACACGCTGGTGCTGGTCGGCCCTGGCCTGGCCGCCGGAGGCAGCCGTTCCCACCTCTACCATCCGGGTCATTTCCATGGCTACCGCCGGGCCGAACGCCAGGCCAGGAAGCAGCTCCGCGAAGCGGACCGCCCGTGACCCAGCCGAATGAGCCCGAACTGCTCGAGCCCGACCTGCCACGAACGGCGAAGGTCAGGAAGCAGGCGCTGCGCACCGGCTGGACCACCGGCACCTGCGCGGCGGCCGCCGCGAAGGCTGCCACCACCACGCTGCACACCGGCCAGATCCAGGAAACCGTCGAGATCGCGCTGCCGGATGGCCAGCGGGTCAGCTTCCCCGTGGCCGAATGCACTCTCTCAGAACGACAGCAAGCCGAGGCGGTCGTAATAAAGGACGCGGGCGACGATCCCGACGTCACGCACGGCGCCCGGCTGACCGCCACCGTGCGCTGGCGCGGGGAGCCAGGCCTCGGGCTAGATGGCGGCGTAGGGGTAGGCGTAGTCACCAAGCCGGGCCTCGGGCTCGAGGTCGGCGGCCCCGCGATCAACCCGGTTCCGCGCGCGATGATCACCCAGTCGGTCGGCGAGGTCATCGACCTGACCCGCAAGGGCGTTCACGTGGTCATCTCGGTCCCCGACGGCGAGCGGATGGCCCGCAAGACCACCAACGCCCGCCTCGGCATCATCGGCGGGATCTCGATCCTCGGCACTACCGGCATCGTCCGCCCGTTCTCGACCGCGTCGTGGCGGGCCAGCGTCGAGCAGGCGGTCGCCGTACTAGCCGCCCAGCCAGCCCAGCCAGCCCAGCCAGCCCAGCAAGCCCAGCACGGCAGGCACGGCAGGCACGCCCAGCACGAGAGCACGCTGGTACTGTGCACCGGCGGACGCACCGAGCAAGGTGCGATGCGCCTGTTCCCCGAACTTCCCGAGGTCTCCTTTGTCGAGGTCGGCGACTTCACCGGCGCCGCGCTGCGCCGCGCGGTCGAGCACGGGCTGGCCCGGGTGGTATTCGTCGGCATGGCCGGCAAGCTCACCAAGCTGGCCGCCGGCGTGCTGATGACGCACTACACCCGCTCGAAGGTGTCGCTGTCCTTGCTGCGCGACATCACCCTCGCCGCCGGCGGCTCCCCGGACCTGGCCGACCAGGTTGGGGCGGCGAACACGGCCCGGCACGCGGCCGAACTCTGGGAGCAGGCAGGCCTCCTGCCAGAAGCGGGCCGCGAGCTGTGCGCCCGCGCCGCCCAGGTCCTCAGCCGCTTCTGCGCGGAGCTAGCCGCTGCAGGCCAAAACACGCCATCCATCCAGGTCATCATGGTCGACTTCACCGGCCGCACCGAGATCGCCCGCGCGGAAGCAGCATGACGGTCACCGTAATCGGCTGTGACGGCCGTGCCCACAGTCCCGAGGCCGCCGCCGCCCTCGCAGCCGCCGAACTCGTCGTCGGCGCCCCCCGCCACCTGGCCGCAGCCGAAATCCCCGGCGGCACCGCGCGAATGGAGCTCAAGCGCCTCGACGACGCGCTCGACGCCATCGCGGCGAGCGCGAGAACGACAGCGACAGCGACAGCGAGCGCCAGCGCCAGCGCCAGTTCCGGCCCGGTCGCGGTGCTGGCCTCCGGCGACCCGGGCTTTTTCGGGATCGTCCGCGCGCTGCGCGCCCGCGGGATCAGGCCCCAGGTCATCCCGGCGGTGTCCTCGGTCGCGCTCGCCTTCGCCCGGCTGGGCCTGGACTGGGACGACGCCCTCGTGACGACAGCCCACGGCCGCGATCCGCGCCAGGCCCTCGCCGCCGCGCTCGCCCACCCCAAGGTCGCGATCCTGACCGCGCCGGGGACGGTTCGCGAGATCGCCGCCGAGCTGATCGCCGCGGGAAGAGAAGTCCACGTCGCCGAATGCCTCGGCACCCCGCAGGAACGCCTCACCGACGCCAGAGCAGAACCCCAGCGGAAATTCGCCGACCCCAATGTCCTCGTCGCCATCGACCCGGGATACCCGCAAACCGCCCCCCGCTGGCTGGCCGGCCACGCAGGCGCCCCGCACCGCTGGGCCCTGCCCGAGGACGCCTTCGAGCACCGCGATTCGATGATCACCAAGGCCGAGGTCCGCGCGCTCGTGCTGGCCCGCCTCGGCCCGGCTCCCGGCCGCACCATCTGGGACGTGGGCGCGGGCTCGGGGTCCGTCGCGGTCGAGTGCGCTCGCTTCGGCGCGTACGTCATCGCCGTCGAAGCCGACCAGGCCCAGTGCGACCGCATCCGCAAAAACGCTGCCGATCACGGCGTATACCTAAAGGTCCAGCATGGCCGCGCTCCCGATGCGCTAACCGGCCTGCCCAAAGCCGACGCCCTGTTCGTCGGCGGCGGCGACCGCGCCGTCCTCGAAGCCGCCGTCCGGGCGGCCAGCCCCGCGAGCGTCGTGGTCACCCTGGCCGCGGTCCAGCGCGTGGGCGAGACCAGCGACCTGCTCGCCGACCTCGGCTACCGCCCGGAAGGCGTCCAGCTCCAGGCCTCCCGCCTGGCCCCCCTGCCCAACGGCTCCCTCCGCCTCGCCGCCGAGAACCCCGTATTCGTCCTGCACGGAGAAAAACCATGATCGGCCTGATCAGCGTGACCAAGGCGGGCCACACCGCCGCCAGGCAGCTGGCCGCGCAATGGCCGGACGCCAGGCCATACGACGAGCCGGCCAGCACCGCCCTGCCGAGAGCCTTCGCCGAGTGCGACGCCATCGTGTGCTTCCTGGCCGTCGGCGCGACCGTCCGGCTGATCGCCCCGCTACTGCGCGGCAAGGGCCAAGATCCCGGGATCGTCTGCGTCGACGAGGCACTGCGCTACGCTGTGCCCGTGCTCGGCGCCCACCACGGCGGCAACAAGCTGGCCGGGCGGGTCGCGCAGGTGCTCGGCACCGAGCCGGTCATCACCACGGCCAGCGACGCGGCCGGCGCCGTCGCGCTCGACGAGTTCGGCGCGGACCTGGACTTCGCACTCGAGCCGGGCAGCGACCTGGCCGGCGTGGGCACCGCGATCCTGTCCGGCGAGCGGGTCACCTTTACCGCCGACACCGAATGGCCGCTGCCCCCGCTCCCCCCGAACGTCGTGCGCACTGACCGGCCGGAACCAGGCATACCCGCCATCGTGGTGACCGACCAGAAAATCATTTTGGCCGAACGGACCGTCCTCTACCGCCCCCCGTCCCTGCTTGTCGGCGTGGGCACGAGCCGCGGCGCGCCCGCCGCCGAGATCGGCCAGCTCATCGACGACGTGCTGGCTGACCTGGGCGTGTCACCCCGGTCCGTTCGGTATATAGCTACGGCCGAAGTGAAGGCGGACGAGCAGGGTTTGCAGGCGGCAGCCGCGATGCGCGGGTGGCGGGTCGTCACGTTCCCGGCGGAGCGGCTGGCCGCGGTGCCGGTCCCCAACCCGAGCGAGGTCGTGCGCCGGGCGGTGGGCACGCCGAGCGTCGCCGAGGCGGCGGTGCTCATCCACCCGGGCACGACGCTGCTGGCCGCCAAGCGGGCCAGCGCCCACGCCACCGTGGCGGTAGCCAGGGGCCGGCCGCGGGGCCGGCTGACGGTGATCGGGATCGGGCCCGGCGCCCGGGACCTGCTGACGCCGCGCGCGGTGGCCGGGTTGCGCCGGGCCGCCGTGGTGGCCGGGCTCGACAGCTACCTGGAGCAGGTCGCCGACGTGCTGCGGCCGGGAACGCGGGTGCTGGCCAGCGGCCTGGGGGCCGAACAGGAACGGGCCGCCGAGGCGGTGGCGCAGGCGCGAGCGGGGCGGGCCGTGGCGCTGATCGGCTCGGGCGACGCGGGCGTGTACGCGATGGGAAGTCCGGCGCTCGAACTGGCCGGCGACGATATCGACGTCACGGTCGTGCCCGGGGTGACCGCCGCGCTGGCCGCGGCGGCCGTGCTCGGCGCGCCGCTCGGCCACGATCACGTCATGATCTCGCTGTCTGACCTGCACACGGCCTGGCCGGTGATCGAGCGAAGGATCACGGCGGCGGCCGAGGGTGACCTGGTGACGTGCTTCTACAACCCCGCCAGCGTCCGGCGTACGTGGCAGCTGCGCCGGGCCCTGGAGCTGCTGGCCGCGCACCGGCCGCCCGGCACGCCGGTCGGCTGGGTCAGGGATGCCACCCGTCCGGGGCAGGTCGCGTCGGTCGCCACGCTGGCCGAGTTCGATCCCGCCCTGGTGGACATGCACACGCTGGTCGTGGTGGGCTCGTCCCGGACCCGGGTGCAGGCCGGCCGGATGGTGACCCCGCGCGACTACCGGTGGGCGCAGTCGTGATCCCGGTAGTAACGGCAGAATGCCTGGGCTGCGGCGCGTGCCTGCTCACCTGCCCCGAGCACGCCGTTCGTCCGCAGGGAGGAGCACTGATCGTCATTCCGGAGCTCTGCTCCCAGTGCGGCGAATGCGTCGAAGTCTGCCCAGCGGACGCGATAGAGATGAGGTGAAGCCATGACCAACGTCCATCCCATCGAGGCCGAGTCGTACCGCATCCTGCGCTCCCGGATCGACCTGAGCGGACGGCCCCCGCTCACCCGGGCCGTGACCGAGCGCGTGATCCACGCGACCGCCGACTTCGACTACGTCACCGACCTGGTGTGTGACGAACGCGCGTTGGCAGCCGGCGTCGGGGCGCTGCGGCGCGGCGCTCCGGTCGTGGCCGACGTAGCCATGGTCGCGTCCGGCATCACGCGCTTTCCGGTGATCTGCAAGATAGCCGACTCGCTGGCGGCCCGGCTGGCCCGGACCGCGAACATCACGCTCAGCGCGGCCTCGGTGCGGCTGGCGTTCGGTGAGGCCGGGCCAGGCGCGGTCTGGCTGGTGGGCTGCGCCCCGACGGCGCTGTTCGAGATCATCAGCAGGCAGGTCGAACCCGCACTGGTCATCGGTGTCCCGGTCGGGTTCGTCGGCGCCGCAGCGGCCAAGGACGAGCTGCGCGCGAGCGGCCTGCCCGCGCTGAGCAACATCTCAGAGAAAGGCGGTTCCGCCGTGGCCGTGGCCGCGTTCAACGCCTTGCTGCGCATCGCCAGGGACGAAGACGACGCGTCCCCCGAGGACGACCAGGGAACAGTCCAGTGACGCCGCCGCTGCTGCTGGCCGCGCACGGTACCCGCGATCAGGCCGGGGTCGAGGCTTTCTGTGCGCTCGCTGAGCGCGTCGCCAAGCTGGCCAACGGCGAGGGCATCCAGGTGGCAGGCGGCTTCATCGAGCTGTCCCCGCCCCCGCTGCGCGAAGCCGTTACCGTGCTGGCCGACCCCGCGCCCGATCCCGCGCTGGCCGATCCCGCGCTGGCCGACCCGCCTGGCGCGCGCATAGTCGCGGTGCCGATGATGCTGTCCGCGGCCGGGCACGCCAAGGGCGACATCCCCGCCGCCCTGGCCCGCGAACGCATCCGGCATCCCGGCCTCAGTTTCACCTACGGCCGCCCCCTGGGGCCGCACCCCGCGCTGCTCGACCTGCTGGCCGCTCGCATCAGCGCGGTGGCCGATCCCGGCTCGGCTCCCGCGGTACTCCTCGTCGGCCGCGGCTCCTCCGATCCCGACGCCAACGCCGACGTGGTCAAGACCACACGGCTGCTGTGGGAGGGCCGGGGGTACCCGCTCGCCGAGACCGCCTTCGTCTCCCTGACCGGGCCGAGCGTGGCCGAAGGGCTGGAGCGGTGCCGCCTGCTCGGCGCGCGGCAGATCGTGGTGGCCAGGTATTTCCTGTTTCCCGGCGTGCTCCCCGACCGGGTGGCGGACCAGGCCGCCGGCTTCGCCGCCGCGCACCCCGAACTGGACGTCAGGTGCGCCGACGTGCTCGGTGACTGCGACGAGATCGCCGCACTGGTGTACGAGCGGTATCACGAGGCGCTGGCCGGAGACATCCGGATGAACTGCGATATGTGCGTGTACCGGATCGCGATGCCGGGTTTCGAGGACCGCGTCGGCGAGCCCCAGCGGCCGCACGAGCATCCCCATGACCACCCGCACGACCACGCCCACGCTCATGGATGAGCCCGCGGGCCCGCCGGCCGCCGTGCCCGCCGCTGGCCCGGCTCCCGGTTTCCCGCCGGAGCAGCGCGAGGCCGTGTACCGGGTGATCGCGGAGCGCCGGGACGTCCGCCGCGGCTTCCGGGCCGAGCCGGTGCCGGCCGACGTGCTCGGCCGGGTGCTCGCGGCGGCACACCAGGCGCCGTCGGTGGGATTCTCGCAGCCGTGGGACTTCATCGTGATCACCGACCGGGAGCGGCGGGAACGGATCGCCGCCCTGGCGCGCCGGCGCCGCGACGAGTTCGCGGCGGACCTGCCCGGCGGGCGGGCCCGCGCGTTCGACCGGCTGAAGATCGAGTCCATCCTCGACACCCCGGTCAACGTCGTGGTGACCTGTGACCGTACCCGGGGCGGCCGTCACACGCTGGGCCGGCACACCCAGCCGCGGACCGCGGATTTCTCCAGCGTGCTCGCGGTGGCGAACCTGTGGCTGGCGGCCCGGGCCGAGGGCCTCGGGGTCGGCTGGGTGAGCTTCTTCGACGAGCGCGAGCTCGCGGCCGAGCTCGGACTGCCCGAGCATCTCGAGGTAATCGCCTATCTTTGCGTGGGCTACGTGGACCAGTTCGCGCCGGAGCCAGAACTCGCGACCGCCGGGTGGGCGCGTCGCCGTCCGGTGGCCTGGGCGGTGCACGCCGAGGAGTTCGGCCGCCGCGGACTGCCTGGGGAGGAACCAGTGGACCCGCTCGCCGAAGTGATCGCCGCCATCGCCCCGCCCGACCCCGGCGCGATGGCCGCCGCGCGGGAGCGGCAGGACCGGATGACCAAGCCGCGCGGCTCGCTCGGCGTGCTGGAAGAGGTGTCGGTGCGGCTGGCGGGCCTGGCGGGCAGCTGCCCTCCGCCGCTGCCCGAGCCGGCCTGCGTCGCGGTGTTCGCGGCCGACCACGGCGTGCACGCGCAGGGGGTCAGCCCGTGGCCGCAGGAGGTGACCGCCCAGATGGTCGCCAACTTCCTGGCCGGCGGGGCCGTGGTCAACGCGTTCGCGGCCCAGGTCGGCGCCGAGGTCATAGTGGTCGACATCGGGGTGGCCGCCGAGCTTGAACCCGTCCCCGGCCTGCTGCCCCGCAAGATCGCGCCGGGCACCGCGGACTTCACCGAAGGTCCCGCGATGACCCGTGATCAGGCCGTGGCGGCGCTGACGGCCGGCCTCGAGATCGCTCGTGACCTGGTCGCCGCGGGCAACCGCTGCCTGGTCACCGGCGACATGGGCATCGCCAACACCACCGCGTCCGCCGCGCTGATCTGTGCCTTTACCGGCGCCGACCCGGTCGAGGCGACCGGCCGCGGCACCGGGATCGACGCGGCGATGTACGCGCGGAAGATTGACGTCATCTGCCGCGGCCTGGCCCGCCACCGGCCAGAGCCTGCCGACCCGGTAGGGGTCCTCGCGGCCCTGGGCGGCTTCGAGCACGCCGCACTGGCCGGGTTCATCCTGGGCGCCGCCGCCCTGCGCGTACCGGTGATCCTGGACGGGGTCATCGCCGGCGCCGCCGCGCTGGCCGCGGCTGCCCTGGCCCCCGACGCGACCGCCGCCTGCTTCGCGGGTCACCGCAGTGCCGAGCCCGGGCATGCCGTTACCCTTAGCTATCTGGGGCTCCGCCCGCTCGTCGACCTCGGGCTGCGGCTGGGCGAGGGCACCGGCGCCGTGCTGGCCCTGCCGCTGGTGCAAAGCGCGGCGCGCGCGCTGCGAGACGTCGCGACCTTTGATTCCGCGGGCGTAGCCGACAAGCTTTAGCCAACCGAAGGAAGCATGGATCCCTATTTGCTCGGGCTCCGCCTGGGGGGGCGCCGTGTCGTCGTCATCGGCGGCGGAGCGGTGGCGTCCCGGCGGATCCCCGCCCTGCTCGATGCCGGCGCGGAGATCCTCCTGGTATCCCCGAGGGTGACCGCGTCCCTGGAGGACCTAGCCGCCGCGGGCCGGATCCGCTGGGCGGCGCGGGCCTATCAGCCCGGCGACTGCGCCGGGGCCTGGCTGATCTGCGCGTGCACCGGCAACCCCGAGGTGAACGCGGCCGTGGGCGCGGCGGCCGAAGCGCAGCAGACCTGGTACGTCCGGGCCGACGACGCCGAGGCGTCGGCCGCGTGGACACCCGCCGCCGGCCAGGCGGGTGACGTCCGGGTGGGCGTACTCAGCGGCGACCCGCGGCACAGCGCCGCGATCAGGGACGGGGTGGTCGCGGGACTGCGTTCGGGTCAGCTGAGCGCCCGGCACGAGCGCGGCCGCCGCGCCGGGGTGGCGATCATCGGCGGCGGGCCCGGTGATCCCGGCCTGATCACGGTGCGCGGGCGGCAGCTGCTCGCCGAGGCTGACGTGGTGCTCGTCGACCGGCTGGCCCCCCGCTCGCTCCTGGATGAGCTGCGGGAGGACGTCGAGATCATCGACGCGGGCAAGATCCCCTATGGCCGGGCCATGGCCCAGGAGCACATCAACGCGGCGCTCATCTCCCACGCCCGGGCGGGCAAGTTCGTGGCCAGGCTCAAGGGCGGTGACCCCTTTGTGTTCGGCCGCGGCGCCGAGGAAGTCCTGGCCTGCCTGCGGGCCGGCGTTCCCGTCACCGTCGTGCCCGGCGTCACCAGCGCGGTCGCCGTCCCGGCCAGCGCGTGGATACCGGTGACCCACCGGGGGGTGGCCCAGGAATTTCACGTCGTGTCCGTCCACGTTCCGCCTGGCCATGACCGGTCCACCGTGAACTGGGAGCTACTCGGCGCGAGCTCGGGGACCCTGGTGCTGCTGATGGCTGTGGAACGGATCGGCGCGGTCGTGACGGAATTGATGCGATATGGGCGCAGTCCGGGTACTCCCGTTTCGGTAATCGCAGACGGTACTCTGCCGACGCAGCGCACAATTAACTCAACGCTGGAACAAGTGGAAGGCCTCGTGGCAGAGGGGGGGATCCGGCCACCCGCGATCGTCGTAGTGGGCGACGTCGTGAGCGTGGCCGCGGAAATTACGGAACTCATGCGCAATGTAACCGCCCGATGGGCAGAGTAACTGCGCGATGCGTGAAGTAACCGTCTGATGCGCCATGTAACTGCCTGACGAAAGGGATAAACTCCGCGTGCTAGGCGATCACCCCGGAGTACCCTCCAGGCCCAGACCGACCCGGCGGCTTGAGGGTTTAGCCAACGGGCTTGAAGGGCTTGAGGAGGCCGCTCGAACGATGGAAGGTCAGGGCGTGGCAGCGTCACCAGCTCCTGCGGCCGGCAGGCAAGGCCGACCCGGCGCGCGTGCTGTTGTGGCTGCTGGGCTTGCTGATCCTGGCGAGGATCGTGTGACTAGTGTTGTAGCCCATAGTGGTGAGGGTCAGGGGCCAAGCGGGGATGACAGTCACGTAATGTTTACCCCAGGTCACCCAAAGGCGTCAGCCCGGGACGCCAGCCTGCCTCCCGGCGAGGAACAATCGCCGGCCGAATCGGACAAACCGGATAACATAGTGAATCCGGATCAAGATGAAGCTCCTGCGAGGGATGAGATTACGGGCCACGACCAGAGCGCGGCCGTCCCCGGGTCCCAGGTCGGCCAGTTCCTGCCTGAAGACCCAGCGCAGCCGCCCCAGGGCCTGACGCAGGCCGAAGACGCCGCACAGCAGGAAGATGCCGCGCAGCCCGAAGACGCCGGCGCCGGCGCTGAGCCGGTGCCCGCGGTCCCGCCGCCGGCCACCGCCGTGCCTCATGTCCGGGTGGACGCCCGGCTGCTGGAAGCCGCGCTGCTGAATCTCAGGAAGCGGATCGCCGCGATCCCCCTGGTCTTCGAGATCGCCGGCGCCGCGGCCGTGAAGACAGAACGCACCAAGCTTCTCAGCCAGATCGACGATTATCTGCTGCCGAGGGTGCGCCGGTCAGCGGCGCCGGTCCTGGTGGCCCTGGTCGGCTCCACCGGGGCCGGGAAGTCAACGCTGGTGAACAGCATCGTCGGTGCGAACGTCAGCGCGACCGGGGTGCGCCGGCCCACGACGAACAGCCCGGTTCTCGCCTGCCATCCCGACGAGATCGACTGGTTCGCTGAGAATAATTTCCTGCCCACGCTGCCCCGGGTCAGGCAGGAGGGGCTGGCCAGGCCCGGTCGTGACGGCCTGCTCGTCCTCGCGGCGAGCGAGGGCATGCCGAGGGGCATCGCCCTGCTGGATACGCCCGACATTGACTCGGTGGTGCAGGCGCACCACGAGTTCGCCTACCAGTTCCTGGACGCCTCGGATCTGTGGCTGTTCATGACCAGCGCCAGCCGGTACGCCGACGGGCCCGTCTGGGAGGTCCTCCAGCACGCGCGGGAGCGGAAGGCATCGCTCGGCGTGGTCATGTCACGGGTGCCCCAGGCGTACCGGACCGAGCTCGTGGATCATTTCACGGCCATGCTGGACGCGAACGGGATCACGGCGGCGGACCGGTTCGTCATACCCGAGATCCCGCTCATCGACGGGATGCTCCCGCCCGACGCCTACCAGCCGGTCCGTGACTGGCTCGCCGACACCGCGGAGCGGGCCGACCGCCGGGTGGCGGTGCTCACCCAGACGATGTCGGGCGTGCTCGACACGTTCAAGACCAGGATTCCGGCGATCGCCGCTCACGTCGAGGCGCAGGTCTTGCTGCGCGCGCAGTTGCGGAGCGCCGCCGAGACGGCCTACGGCAGCGCCTTCGCCGAGGCTGATACGGGCATGAAGAACGGCACGCTGCTGCTGGGCGAGGTACTCGCGCGGTGGGAGGACTGCGTGGTCGGCGGCGAACTGCGGCCGCGCCGCGGGGCTAAAGGGTCCAAGGCCGCCAAGGGCGCGATCAAGAAGGGTAAGCGCGCGCGGCGAAGGCCGTCCCGGACGGTTGCGCTCAACGCATCCCTGCGTTCGGTCATCGAGTCGTTCATCGTGTCCATCGCGGACCGCGCGGCCGAGCATGTGCACGGCCAGTGGCGCAGTGATCCCGCGGGCGCCGTGCTGCTAGCGGACGCCGCCGCGGAGCGGGCCCGTGACGTGCGTACGAAGCACGTGTTCGAATCGGTCTTCGGGTCCGGCGGGCAGAGCGGAAGCGGCGATATCGCGGCTGATGACATCAGGGCCGCGGAAGCGATTACCGCCGCCGACGCGGCCCAGGCCGCGACCTACAGCCGGTCCTCGCCCGACCTGGCGTTGCGGGCCGCCCGCGCGGTCGGGGCGTGGCAGGATCACCTGACGCGGATCGTGGACGCGGAAGAGCCGCAGCCCGCGGCCAGGCGCATCGCCTTTGATGACGAGGCGCTTAGCCTGGTCGTCCTGGTGGCGATGCTCGGCGAGGACGCGCCTGGCACGGTCACGTCGGCGGCCGATCCCGAGAGCGGCAGCATCTATGCCGAGCCGCGGCGGATGCTGACCTCCGTGTTCGGCGAGGCGATGCTAGCCGGGATCCTCGCGAAGGCACGCGCGGATCTGCTGTACCGGGTCCAGCTGCTGCTTGACGAGGAAATGGTCAGGTTCATTGAGGTGCTCGACGCGGCCGGGCCCTGCGACGATGTCGCGGCGATCCGGCTTTACCAGGCGGAATTCTCGCTCGAGGCGGTTAGGTGACAGCGAACACGATCGGGGTGACCGGGCCGGCGAACACGCGGCTGCCCGCCAGGCTCGCCTCGCTCACCGAGCTGACCAGGATCGGTGCCAGCCGGGTCGGTGCTGACGGGTTCGATCGGGAACTTCTCTCCGATGCGGAAACGTTGCTGCGGCGGTCGGGCGAGCGGATGCGGATGTCCGCGTCGCACACCGTCGTGGCCCTGGCGGGGGGGACCGGCAGCGGGAAGTCCACGCTGTTCAACGCCCTGGCCGGGGCGAATTTCTCGCCCGCGGGCGTGATGCGGCCCACCACCAAGCACTCGCACGCGTGCGTGTGGGGCATGGAGGGGGCGGCCCCGCTGCTCGACTGGCTCAACGTGCAGCGGCGGCACCGTTACGCCCGGGCGAGCGCCCTCGATGAGGGGGAGACCTCGCTGACCGGGTTGCTCCTGCTTGACCTGCCGGACCACGACTCGGTCGTCACCGGTTCGGCGGCCCTGGTCGACCGCCTGGTCAAGATGGCGGACATGCTGGTCTGGGTGCTCGACCCGCTGAAGTACGCGGACGCATCGGTGCACCGGCGCTACCTGGTGCCGCTGGCCGGGCACGCCGCCGTGACGACGGTAGTGCTTAACCAGGTCGACACGCTGACTCCCGAGCAGGTCGCCGATTGCGAGTCCGACCTGCGCCGGCTGCTCGACACCGAAGGGCTGGCCGAGACTCACGTCCTCATGACCTCCGCGATTACCGGCGCTGGCCTCGATGAGCTCCAGCGCACGCTGGCCGCTGCCGTGGCCGCCCGCCGGGCCTCCGCCGCCCGGATCACGGCCGACGTTGACGCCCTGCTGGAGAGGTTCTCCGTTTACGCCGGGGCGGCCGTGCCGGGCTGGCAGCCGCCGGGACCGTCCTCCCCGCCGCCATCGGCCGCGCCCGCGGCTGACGCAGCGGCTATCGGGGTCAGGCCCGAGCCGACCCGGTCGCAGGCTCCGGCCCGGCCGCCGTGGGAGCGTGCTGAGGACGACGAATACGCGGGCGACGGGAACGCCTTCTCGGCTCAGCCCGATGTCTTCTCCCCAGGCAGGAGGGCCGCGGCCGCCGAAGATCCCGCCAACGGACGGTCGGTCGTCGCGTCCGACTGGCAGCCCTGGCAGAAAACCGCCGCTCCGACCCTCCCGCCGCCCTCGGCGCGACCGCCCTGGGAGGATGCGATGCAGGACAGCGACAGAGCCGGGAAACGCGTCGAGGATCCCGCGATCTACGTTCCCGCAGGTCCCGCGGGGACGCTGACCGCTGCCTTCGCGAAAGCCGCCGGGGTGGCGGCCGTGACCGAGACCTTGAACGGCGTGCGGGAACGCAACGCCGCGGCATACATCGGCTGGCCGCCCGCACGGTTGGTGGAGCGACTGCGGGGCCGGACGCCCGCCCGCAAGCTGCTGGCCAGTGATCCCGCCGACGCTGCGCAGGCCCAGCGATCCGACGTCGATAACGCGATTACGGTATTCGCCAACGAGGTAGGTGGTTCGCTGCCGGAGCCATGGCCGCGGACCGTGCTGGTCGCCGCGCGGTCGAGGGCGGACGAGGCCCAGGCGGCCCTGGGCGCGGCCGTGGCGCAGGGACTGCCGCGGCGCGACAAGGTCACCGGATGGTGGCGGCTGATCGCGTCCGTGCAGTGGTTCCTGATCCTGCTGATGCTGGCGGGCTTGGTCTGGATCGCGCTCATCCTAGGGTTCGGCGAGTCTCACGCAGCGCACAAGTCGTCACTGATCAGTGACGTGTCCCTGGCTCCCTGGCTCGGGGTCATGGTCATAGCGCTGCTGGTGCTGGGCTGGCTGATCGCATCATGGTGCCAGAACATGGTCGTTCTCGCGGCGGATCGCGAGCGTGAGCAAGCTGTCCACACCATCCTGGGCCGGGTCTCCGCCGTCGCCAGCGACCTGGTCCTCGTGCCGGTCGGCCGCGAGCTCGCCGACTACGACCACTTCCGTACCCAACTCGCCGCCGCCCGCGACAGTTCGCTCGTGAGCTAATGTCCGCTGAGCCGCGGTCCCGTGCAGACCTCTAGATCGGGTACCTGGTTGGTTCGGTGGTGAAGCTCCGGCCGGATGGGGTGGTCCAGCGGAAGGTTCCCGGGGTGATCTGTTCGACTTTCCATTTGGGATGCTGTTTGAGCCGGTGGTCGTGCCTGCACTTAGGTCCGCCGTTACATAGGCAGGTCCGGCCGCCGGCTTCGTAGGGGATGTTGTGCTCGAAGTCGGCCTGGGTGGAGGGCCGCCGGCAGGTCGGGGCGGTGCACGTGGCGTGCCGGATCTGGGCCAGGTGCCGCAGCTTGATTCCCGGATCGTGCCCGGCCGCCTCGAACCGGTGGTCGCAGGTCTCGGTGGCGATCGGGTCGAGCGCGAACAGCAGGTCCCGCTGGCCGGGGATGCCGGTGGTGAACCGCCAGGTGCCGTACCCGCCGGGTGGCCCGGCCCGGGCGTCCGGGGTGAAGGTGACTCCTGGCCCGTCGCGGCTGGCCTGGCCGGGCGGGTCGGGTCCGCCGGGCGGGTCAGGTCCGCCGGGCGGCCCGGGTTCTCCCCGCCGGGGCGGGCGGTGGCGCTGGTTGCTGGGTGCGAGCCGGGCGCAGCCGTGCCCGATCGCGTGTCCCTGCTGATCGGTTACCGACAGGCACCAGGTGGTCTTGGGGTTGGCGGCGGCGGCGCGGGCCAGGTCGCGGGCGAGCCAGGGGTCGACCGGGCCCAGGCCCGGGATCTCCCCGGGCCGGTCCGCGAGACCGAGCAGGGTCGCCAGCGGGACGGTCAGGTGCAGCCGGCCCGACGAACCCGGCCGGCCGCACGCCCGCCCCCGGCGGCGTCTGCGGGGCGCCCGGGTACGGCGGCCCTGACCCGCCGTCGCCCGGACCGCCGTCGCCCGGACCCTCCGGCTCATCGCCGTCGGGTGCATCGCCGTCCGTGCCGCCGCCGCCCGTCCCGCCGCCCGCGGGAGCGGGAGCGGGGGTTGGGCGGTGGGGGTGGGGTTGGGGGTGGGGGTGGTCGGGCGGGAGTCTTTGTCGAGCAGGAGGTCGAGGTAGGCGCGGGCGCGTAGTTCGTCCATGCTGCCGGGTAGTCCGGCTTTCTTCAGCTGGCGGGCCCACCAGGAGATCCGCTGGTCTGCGGCGAGTACCTCGTCGGGGGGCAGTTCGTGGCCGGCGAGCGCGGCGTTGCCGGAGTCTTCGGCCCAGCGTTGCACGCGGGCGTCTTGGGCGGCGTGCTCGCGTCGTGTGCGGGCTTTGCCGGGGGCGACTTGCATCACGGCGCGGGCGATCGCGGCGCGGAGCCCGCCGGGGGTCAGCCGCCCGGCCCGGTCCAGGACCTTGTCTTCGGCGGCGCGGGCCTCGCCGGGGTCCAGGGTGCGGGTGGCCAGCGCGATGATCTGCGCCTTGGAGTGCCGCAGGGTCCCGGCGCGGAACGCGGCCCGGGTGGCGGGGAGGCTGGCTTCCAGGTCCTGGGCCAGGTCCAGCATCGCGTCGGCGGTGCCGCGGCCCTCGGCCAGGATCTGGGCGATCTCATCGCCGGCGAATTCGTGCCGGCCCGGCGGCAGGAGCGCGGGGCCTTCGGGGGCGCAGCCGGGCGCGGGGCGGCGGCGGGTGAACGCGGCCAGCGCGGCGTGCTTGAGAGAGCAGGCGGTGGCCTCGGCGCGGTCCAGCGCGCAGATGATCCCGGTCAGCTCATCGTCGGAGGCGCCGGTGAACCGGCCCTCGTCCCCGGCGGCGTCCGCGGCGAAGCTGAGCAGCACCGCGCCGCCGGGCGCGACGTCCAGCGGCTGCCCGGCCCCGAACCCGCCCGCCGGGCCGGCGTACTGACCCGGGACCCGCGCCGCCGACCCGGGCATCCCCGGCCCCCGCCGGCCGACCTTGACCCCGACCTGGGGCACGTCCGCGTCCGGGTCCTGCCGCGCCGCCCACTCGGCCTCGGCGGCCTGCTCGGCGGCCTTGGCGGCGGCGATCCGCCGGGACTCCGCCCGCAACACGTCCGGGTCCACGTCGAAGGGCAGCGCCGGATCGTCCGGATCGGGGCACCACCCGGGATCCTGCTCGGGATCGGGCGGTGCCTGCCCCGGCTCCGCGGCCAGCCACGCCTCCCATTGCTCCGGGTCGCCCATCACGTCCGCCCCGGACAGGACAGGCCGCCACCCCGCTCCCTCATCAACCGGATCACCCGCGACATCCCACCCCCAACTGGGATCAGCCTGCCAATCGTCGGCCCGCACGCCAGGGCACCGGGCAGGATCCTCGTCCCGTCCAGAAGGCCCTGGGCCCGATGCTGCCGACATAGGTTCCCCTCTTCGATCCTGAGTCGGTTACCGGTCTGATAATCAAAATTGTAGTCGAATACATAAACTAAAACAAGCCAAGACACTGGCAAATCCTCGAACAAACGCAAGAGGCAGTGGATACGCGAGTAACCGAGTGGTTCGCAGGTGGTTCGGTCCGTTGATCCGGGACCTCAGATACTCGGTCGGAGTGACGCCCGCCAGTTCGCGGAACTCATCCGCTAGATGCGGCTGGTCAGCGTACCCGTGCTCGGCGGCTACGACAGCCCAGTCGACCTGGCTTTGCCCGTGGAGGTCGCCGACGAGCCGCCGCATACGATGCACCATGCTGAAGCGCTTAGGGGTAAGACCCACCTGAGCCGTGAACCGCCGCCGCAGCGTCCTCGGCAGCAGCCCAAGGTCGCGCGCCACCTCGCCCACCGGAACTCCCCGGGACAACGCCTCCGCAGCCGCCAGAACGGCCGGATCAGGCGTACCACCGGTCAGCCGTTCTAGCAGAACAGACTCCATCACGGCCAGCGCCTCCGCAGGCGCCGACACATCGAGCAGCCGCTCGCGCAAGCACGCACCGGACCGCCCCCAGAGGGTCTCCAATGGCACCAGCTCGTCTCGCGCGAGCACCAACGGAACCCCGAGGAAGGAACTAGCGGCGCCGAGCTCGAACGTCACGGAGACATGGGAGTGACCCTCTTCGAATTCGATCACGCAGGCGCGGCTTGTCGGCCCGGCGACCATGGCGCCGGGGACCTGGCTGGCCCGGCCAGCGTCGTCGAAGGAGCGGAACGCGTCCCGGTTGAGGCTGACCCACAGCCCCGTTTCCGGGCCGGGCAGGATCTTCTCGACCGACGTCCGGGGCTGCTCGCCGCTCCGGTAGACGATCTCCCGCACGAGCCCGGCCAGCTGCGGCGCGGGCCGGCGGACGACGACAGGCACGGGACTACGCCTGCCCGGGTGTAGCGCTCAAAAGCCGGGTGACGCAGTGTCCCTTTTCGCCAAGACTCCCGCCGTAGCCTGCTGGCAGGATCGGTGCCAACCGCACGGTCGAGAACGAGGAGGTCACGCCACGATGGTAGAAGACCGGCCGAACTGGCGTACGGGCAAGCCCTGCTTCATCGGGTTCCCCACCGTCGAAACGACCGCCGACGGTCAGGAGGCTAACCGTGTCTGAAGACAGCGTGGATCTCGAACGGATGCTGGACCTCGCTACTCCGTGGTGCCTGCGGGTGGCCGCCACCCTGCACATCCCAGAACACATCGCGGCCGGCCACGCCGAAATCCGCGACCTGGCCACCCAAGCGGGATGCGATCAGGACGCCCTGCACGCCGTCCTCGGCCATCTGGTGTCCCAGGGGGTGTTCACGGAGGAATCGCCCGGGCGTTTCTCCTGTAACCGGGCGGCCGCCCAGCTCGGGGAGTCCAGCCATTTCATCGACCTCAACGGCATCGGCGGCCGGATGGCGCACACGTGGGGAACCCTGCTTGACTACGTCCGCACCGGTGAGCCTGCCTACCAGCAGGTGTTCGGCCTGCCCTTCTGGGAGGACCTCGCTGCGCATCCGCGGATCGCGGCGGACTTCGATGCGCTGATGGGACCGGCCGGGCATGGCCTCCCCGACTTCGACATCGAGCTCAGCGACGGCTGGGAGCCGATCCGCACCGTCGTCGACGTGGGCGGCGGGACCGGAGCCCTGCTGGCGTCGCTCCTCCGTCGGCATCCGCAGGTCAAGGGCATCCTCGTCGACCTCCCAGGCACGGTTGCCCGATCGGAAGAGACCCTCCGCGAAGCCGGCCTGGCCAGCCGGGTAACCAGCCACGGACAGAGTTTTTTCGATCCGCTGCCTGCGGGCGCCGACCTGTACGTACTGAAGAAAGTGCTCAACGACTGGCCCGACGATCCGACGGTAAAAATACTGCGCCGCTGCGCCGAGGCCGCCGAGGCCGCCGCCCGCTCAGAGGGGAGATCAGAGGGGAGAATCGTCGTCCTCGGCGGAGTCTCGTCCGACGATACCCCGCGCTCCCTGGGGATTGACATGCTCGTGGCGGGCGGGAAGACCAGCACGCTGACGCAGTTCACCGGGCTAGCGCGGCAAGCCGGGCTCGAGATCGTGGTCGCCGGGACCCAGGCCTCCGGACGGTACGTGGTCGAGTGCCGGCCCGCCAGCTAAGACGAGAAAAGACGAGAAAAGACGAGAAAGACGCGAAAAGACGAGAAAGAGAAAGGCCCAGCCATGAGCCAGGACCCCGAGGCCAGCCGAGTACCCGGCCTCGCCCACGGCCAGCTCTGTTATCTGCAGCTACCGGCGGTCAGCAGTACGCGGGCGGCCGCGTTCTATGCGGCTGTCTTCGGCTGGAGCATCGAGGAGCACTACCCGGATTTCGAGGCCCCTGGTCTCATCGGCCAGTGGGTGCAGGGCCGTCCGCCGGCGCGGGATGCCGGGCCGTTGATCTGGATCCACGTCGCCGACATGAACGAAACGCTCACCCGGGTCGCGGCGCACGGCGGCGAGATCCTGGAGCCTGCGTCTCCCGACGGCCCGACCCGCACTCTCGCCACGATCCTCGATCCCGAAGGTAACCCCATCGGCCTAGCCGGCCATGCCCAGCCCCGCTGACCCGGCCACGCCCAGCCCCGCTGACCCGGCCACGCCCAGCCGCACTAACCCACAGGCAACGCCAGGATTCGCTTCAGGCGAACCAGTCGCTGGGAAGCACCTCACCCATTTCATGGTTACATGTAATCCTGTAATCAGATTTTGACTGGGCCGGGAGATGGCATGGAGGCTAACCACCCACTAGACGCCTACTCGCAGATCGTCACGGGCGTCGCCGAACGTCTTACCCCCAAGGTGGCGAGCCTGCGGGTGCCGCGCCGGGGTCCGGGCGGGACGGGGGAGAGCCTCGGCTCGGCCGTCGTCTTCACCGGCGACGGGTTCTTGCTGACCAACGCGCACGTGGTCGGCAAGGCGACCAGCGGTACGGCGTCGTTCTCCGATGGTACGTCCGCTCCGTTCCAGGTCGTGGGGGCGGATCCGCTGTCCGATCTCGCGGTGCTGCGCGCCAACGGCCCGACCCCCGAGCCGGCCGAGCTGGGTGAGGCCGACCAGCTCAAGGTCGGGCAGCTGGTGGTGGCGGTCGGTAACCCGCTCGGCCTGGCTGGCTCGGTAACGGCGGGCGTAGTCAGCGCGCTCGGCCGGTCGCTGCCCGCCCGCGGGCGCGTCATCGAAGACGTCATCCAGACCGACGCCGCGCTGAACCCGGGCAACTCGGGCGGGGCGCTGGCCGATGCGGACGCGCGCGTCATCGGCATCAACACGGCCGTGGCCGGCGTCGGCCTGGGCATGGCGGTTCCGGTGAACGACACCACGCGGCGGATCATCTCCGCGCTGATGCGTGACGGCCGGGTCAGGCGGGCCTATCTGGGCCTGGCCATGATGCCGGGGCCGGTGCCCGCGGCGTGGCGCGAGCGCCTCGGCCGGAAGACCGGGCTGCTCGTGGCCGAGGTAGTGCCCAATGGGCCCGCCGACCGGGCCGGCCTCCGCCAGGGGGACCTGCTGCTCACCGTGGCGGGGAAGCCAGTCGCGGCCTCCCAGGACCTGCAGCGGCAGATGTTCTCCGAAGCGATCGGCCAGCCGCTGGCCATCACCGTCATGCGCAACGGCGCCCTGGTCGACGTAATCGCCGAACCCTCCGAACTAGTCGCCGCCTGACGCCGGCTCCCAGGCGCGCCGGCTCCCAAGCACGCAGGCACGCCGGCTCCCAGGCACGCCAGCTCGCCGCCAACTCCCAGGCCCGCCTGTCATCCCGAGCAACGCCGCGGGGAATGATAGGCAAGACACTCCACGGCAGGGAGGGCACAGCATGAGCCACGAACCCGTACGCGCCCCGCGCGGCCCGCAGCTTAGCTGCAAGGGATGGGCCCAGGAAGCCGCGATGCGCATGCTGATGAATAACCTCGACCCTGAGGTCGCCGAACATCCCGATCAGCTCATCGTCTACGGCGGCTCCGGCCGCGCCGCCCGCAGCTGGGACGCCTACGCCGCGATCATCAGAACCCTTCAAGACCTCAACGACGACGAGACGCTCCTCGTCCAGTCCGGCAAGCCCGTCGGAGTCCTGAGAACCCACGAGTGGGCCCCCCGCGTCCTCATCGCCAACTCCAACCTCGTCCCGCAGTGGGCGACCTGGGAGGAGTTCCGCCGCCTCGAGCAGCTCGGCCTGACCATGTACGGCCAGATGACCGCGGGCTCCTGGATCTACATCGGCACGCAGGGCATCCTGCAGGGCACCTACGAGACATTCGCCGCCATCGCCGCCAAACGCTTCGGCGGCACCCTGGCCGGCACGATCACGCTGACCGCCGGCCTCGGCGGGATGGGCGGCGCGCAGCCGCTGGCCGTGACCATGAACGGCGGCGTGGTCATCTGCGTCGAGTGCGACCAGTCCCGCATAACAAGGCGCATCGAGCACGGCTACCTCGACGAGCAGGCCAAAGACCTCGACGACGCCATCCAGAAAGCGATAAACGCAAAAGACAAAGGCCAGCCCCTGTCCATCGGACTCCGGGGCAACGCCGCCGAGGTGTTCGCGAGAATACTCAAGCGCCACGCGCCCATCGACATCGTGACCGATCAGACCTCCGCCCACGACCCGCTGACCTACCTGCCTAAAGGCGTCGCTTTCGAGGACATGGCCGCGCTGCGCGCCGAGGACCCGGAAGGCTTCACGATCAGGGCCCGCGACTCAATGGCCGAGCAGGTCGCCGCCATGGTCGAGTTCCAGGACGCGGGCGCCGAGGTCTTCGACTACGGCAACTCGATCCGCGGCGAAGCCCAGCTGGCGGGCTACGACCGGGCCTTCGAGTTCCCCGGCTTCGTCCCCGCCTATATCCGCCCCCTGTTCTGCGAGGGCAAGGGCCCGTTCCGCTGGGCCGCGCTGTCCGGCGACCCGAAGGACATCGCAGCCACCGACCAGGCCATCCTCGAGCTGTTCCCGCAGAACGAGTCCCTGGCCAGGTGGATGAAGCTCGCGAAAGAGAAGGTGCACTTCCAGGGGCTTCCGGCCCGGATCTGCTGGCTCGGATACGGCGAGCGCCACCTGGCCGGGCTCCGCTTCAACGAGATGGTCAAGAACGGCGACCTGTCCGCCCCGATCGTGCTGGGCCGCGACCACCTGGACTGCGGCTCGGTCGCGTCGCCGTACCGCGAAACCGAGGCGATGGCCGACGGCTCCGACGCCATCGCCGACTGGCCGCTGCTGAACGCCCTGGTCAACACGGCTTCCGGCGCGTCCTGGGTGTCCATCCACCACGGCGGCGGCGTCGGCATCGGCCGCTCCATCCACGCCGGCCAGGTCTGCGTCGTCGACGGCACCGAACTCACCGCCACCAAGCTCGAGCGAGTCCTCACCAACGACCCGGGAATGGGCGTGATCAGGCACACCGACGCCGGCTACGAAAGGGCCGCCATCGTGGCCGCCGAGCGCGGCGTCCGGGTCCCCATGGCGGAAGGATGAGCTTCGCCGAGCTGTGGCGCGAGCTCGAACCGCTCGGCCGCGACGAGGGCACCGGCGGTTACCGCCGCTACTCCTGGACCGAGGCCGACACGAGCTGCCGCGCCTGGTTCATCCGCCAGGCGACCAGGCAAGGCCTGACCGTGGAGCCAGACAACAACGGCAACCTGTGGGCCTGGTGGGGGCCACGAACACCGAACGCCATCGTCACCGGCAGCCATCTGGACTCGGTCCCCGACGGCGGGGGTTACGACGGAGCGCTAGGCGTCGTGTCCGCCCTGGCCGCCGTAGAAAACCTAAGGTCAAAAGCCTTTTCCCCCGAACGATCCCTGGCTATAGCGGTCTGGACAGAAGAAGAAGGCGCTCGCTTTGGCGTGTCCTGCCTCGGCAGCCGCCTGCTTACGGGCGCTATCGCGCCGGGCGCGGCCCGGGCCCTCACCGACGACGATGGCGTCACGCTGGCCGCGGCGATGAGCGCCGCGGGCCTGGACGCCGGCCTGATCGGTCCCCAGGATGACCTGCTGATGAGCATCGGCGCCTTCGTGGAACTGCACGTCGAGCAGGGCCGCGCGCTGGCGCCGCTGGGCGCCGCGGTCGGTATCGGCGAGGGTATCTGGCCGCACGGCCGCTGGCGGCTCGACTTCGCCGGGCGCCCCGACCACGCGGGCACCGCCCGGCTCGCCGACCGCAACGACCCGATGCTCCCGTACGCGGGCACCGTCCTCGCCGCCCGCCAGGCCGCTGAGCAGCATGGGTCCCTGGCCACGGTCAGCAAGGTGATCGCGGAGCCGGGCGGCGCCAACGGCGTGTCCTCGGCGGTCAAGGCCTGGCTGGACGCCCGCGCCCCGGACGAGGAAACGCTGACGGAAACGGTCACCACCGTCCGTTCGGCCGCAGAAAAATTTTGTACGGAGCACGGGGTGACGCTGACGGTGCGACCGGAGTCTTACACCCCGTCCGTGCGTTTCGATGCTGGCCTGCGGGACCGGATCGCGGGCGTGCTCGCCGCGGCCGGGATGACCGCCCCGGTGCTGCCCACCGGAGCCGGTCACGATGCCGGCTTCCTGGCTGCCCGGATCCCCACGGCCATGCTCTTCGTCCGCAACCCCACCGGCGTCTCGCACTCGCCCGCCGAGCACGCCGACCTCGCTGACTGCGAAGCCGGCGTCCTAGCGCTCGCCGCGGTCCTCGAGGACCTAGCCGGCGTGCCACGCCCAGAGAGGGGCCGCCCGTGACCGCCCCGCCCCCGCCGCCGCCGCCCGCGCCCCGCCGCCGCCCGCGAGCCTGCCGCCCGCGCCCTCGCCTCCGGCCCCGCCGCCCGGGACCCCGCCTCCGGCCCCGCCGCCCGTGACCGCCCGCCGCTGGCTGGCCGACCTGGCCTGGCTCCCCGGCCAGGGCCTCTGCCGCGACGTCCTGATCGAAGCCGACGCAGGCCGCTTCACCTCCGTCACCCTGGCCGCTCTCATCACCTCCACCACTTCCGTCCCGTCAACCACACCCGCCCCAAGGCATCTCCGGGGCCTCACCCTCCCCGGTTTTGCCAACGCGCACTCCCATGCCTTTCATCGCGCGCTCCGGGCTACCACCCAGGCCGACCGGGGCACGTTCTGGACCTGGCGCGACCGTATGTACGAGGCTGCCGCGCGGCTCGATCCGGACAGTTATCTCGCCCTTGCCCGGGCCGTGTACGCCGAGATGGCCCTGGCCGGCATCAGCTGCGTCGGCGAATTCCACTACCTGCATCACCGGCCGGACGGCCGCCCTTACGCCGACCCGAACGCGATGGGGCGGGCCCTGGTCCAGGCGGCGGACGAGGCGGGCCTGCGCATCACGCTGCTCGACACCTGCTACCTGGCCGGCGGCCTGGACCGGACCGGGATGCTGCCGCTGTCCGGTGCCCAGGTGCGGTTCAGCGACGGCGACGCGTCACGGTGGGCGGCGCGGGCCGATGAACTCAAGCTCGACGAGCACCCGCACGCGAAGGCCGGCGCGGCCCTCCACTCGGTCCGCGCGGTACCGCCGGAGCAAATGCATCCGGTCGTGGCCTGGGCTCGCGGGCGGGGGGCCCCGCTGCACGTACACATGTCCGAGCAGCGAGCCGAGAACGACGCGTGCCGGGCCGTCTACGGCGTGTCGCCGGCCCGCTTGCTGTTCGACGAAGACGTGCTCGGGCCGCGGACGAGCGTGGTACACGCGACCCACGTCAGCGCGGCCGATCTGGAACTGCTCGGCGGGGCCCAGGTGTTCGCCTGCCTGTGCCCCACCACCGAACGCGATCTAGGGGACGGCCTCGCGCCCGCCCAGCCGCTGGCCGCGGCCGGGTGCGCGCTGACCCTGGGCAGCGACAGCCACGCCGTGATCGACATCTTCGAAGAAGCCCGCGGCGTGGAGTACGCCGAACGGCTGGCCCGGCGCGCCCGCGGGCACTTCACCGCCGAGGCGCTGCTCCGGGCCGCTACCGGCGCCGGACACGCCAGCCTGGGCTGGCCCGACGCGGGCGAGATCGTCGCCGGCGCGCGGGCGGACCTGGTCACCGTGGCCCTGGATAGCGTGCGGACCGCGGGCGCCGGCGACGACCTGGCCCTGGAGACCGCGGTGTTCGCCGCGGGCGCGGCCGACGTGCGAGATGTCGTGATCAGCGGCCGGGACGTGGTCCGCGACGGCGTTCACCTGCTGGTGCCGGCCGGGCCGGCCGAGCTCTCCCGTTCGATCCGCGCGGTCCTGGACTGAAGCGGACAATGGCCGGTATGACCGAGATTCCCGCTGTGGACCTGGGTAACGGAGTCGCTCTGCCGATGGTGGGGTTCGGCACCTGGCAGATCCAGGGGCCGCGGGCCTACGAGGCCATCCGCCACGCGCTGCAGGTCGGCTACCGCCACATCGACACCGCCACCATGTACCGGAATGAGGCCGAAGTCGGCCGCGCCATCGCCGGCAGCGGCCTGGACCGTGGCGACGTGTTCGTCACCACCAAACTGCCGCCCGGCCGGGCCGCGCAGGCCCGCGCCACCATCGCCGACAGCCTGCGGGCGCTGCGCACGGACTACGTGGACCTCTGGCTCATCCACTGGCCGCCACGCCGGCAGGCCTCCCCGCGGCTGTGGCAGGAATTCCTCACGATCAGGGACGAAGGGCTCTGCCGCGCGGTCGGCGTCAGCAATTACGACATCGCCCAGATCGACGACCTGATCGCGGCGACCGGCGAGCGGCCGGCCGTCAGCCAGATCCCGTGGAGTCCCGCCCAGTACGATCCGGCCCTGCTGGCCGCGCACGCCGAGCGCGGGATAGCGGTGGAGGGCTACAGCTCGCTCAAGGGCACCCGGCTGGCGCATCCGGTGCTGGCCGAGATCGCCGCGAAGTACGGGGTGACGCCCGCGCAGGTAGTCCTGCGCTGGCAGCTCGAGCTCGGCATCATCGTGATCCCCAAGTCCGTCCGCCCCGAACGCATCGAGGCGAACCTGGACCTCTTCGGTTTCTCCCTCACCGCCGAGGAGATAGCGCGCATCAACCGGCTCTAGGGCTCTTCCCCAAAGGGCTCTTCCCCCAAATCCCCCAAAGGGCTCTTCCCCCAAAGGAAGCGTATTGTGCCGCACCAGTTTGCGGATGGCAAGCGGTTGTCCACAACGGTGCGGGCTACGGCTGAGTTATCCACAGGCGTGCGAGTGCGGCGGCGCGGGCGAGCAGGTGCCTGCCACCGTGGAGGGGAACCGGTGGCATGAGGCGACCGGGCATCCCAAGGAGGATCGTTATGAGCCAGGGCGGATACGTGACCCTCGTCGGCTTCGTGGCCCAGGACCCGAAACAGCATGACACCGGTAAGGGCAGGGTCACCGACCTGCGCGTGGGCACGACGCCCCGTGTCCAGGATCGCGTGACCGGAGAATGGCGTGACGCGGATACCTCGTACTTCACCGTCACCTGCTGGCGCCGGCTGGGTGACCACGTGCGGGCCAGCCTGCGCAAGGGGGACCCGGTCGTGGTCAAGGGGCGGTTCAGGTCCCGCAGCTTCGAGGACAAGACCGGACAGCTCAGGACGGTGATCGATATCTCAGCCGACACCGTCGGGCATGACCTGAACCAGGGCATCGCCAACTACATGCGTCAGGCGCCTCGCCCCATCAGCGCAGAAGGCGACGCGGACGACGAGGTCAGGGAAACTCCGGAGCTGCCTGGCGGCCCGGGCGAGATGATCGACGATGAGGCGATCGAGCGGTTCGGCCGGGATCTCGGCGCAGACCTAGACCAGGCCGAACGGGCCGTGTCAGCGCTCCATCAGCACGAGGACGACGACGAGAACGCCAGCGCCAGCGTGCCCTTCTGAGCGCTACGTCCAGATAACGCCTCGCATCGAGTCCACTCTCCTCAAGGTCGGCCTGTCAGGTGTCGCACGGAGCGGATACGCATCGAAGCACAGCGTAGCCGTTCGGTGCGGCACCCGCAGGCACGGTCCATGACACGGGACCAGGTGCAGCTGCATTCGCCCGGCCAGCGATCGGCCAGGAGCGAAGCGGACCTGGAGGGGGACGAGGCAACGGGCGCGTGCCCGTAGGCTGGACGTATGCCGGAGTACATTTATCAGATGCGTGCTGTGCGCAAGGCGCACGGCGACAAGGTCATTCTCAACGACGTCACGCTGGCGTTCCTTCCCGGCGCGAAGATCGGCGTCGTGGGACCGAACGGAACCGGCAAGTCGACCCTGCTCAGGATGATGGCAGGCGTGGAGCAGCCGTCCAACGGCGACGCCCGCCTGATGCCGGGCTTCACCGTGGGCCTGCTGGCCCAGGAGCCCGAGCTGGACGAGACCAAGAACGTCCTCGGCAACGTGGAGGACGGCGTGGCCGACACCAAGAGGCTGCTCAACGAGTACAACGAGATCGCCGAGAAGATGGCGACCGATTACTCCGACGAACTGCTCGAGCAGATGGGCCGCCTGCAGGAGCAGCTGGACCACAGGGACGCCTGGGACCTGGACAGCCAGGTCGAGCAGGCCATGGACGCGCTGCGCTGCCCGCCGCCGGACGCCGACGTCACCAGCCTGTCCGGCGGGGAGAAGCGCCGGGTCGCGCTGTGCCGTCTGCTGCTGTCCCAGCCCGACCTGCTGCTGCTTGACGAGCCCACCAACCACCTGGACGCGGAGAGCGTGCAGTGGCTGGAGCAGCATCTGGCCAAGTACCCGGGCACTGTGGTCGCGGTCACCCACGACAGGTACTTCCTCGACGACGTGGCCCAGTGGATCCTCGAGCTTGACCGTGGTCACGCCTACCCGTACGAGGGCAACTACTCCACCTACCTGGAGACCAAGGCGGCCCGGCTCAAGGTCGAGGGCGCCAAGGACGCTAAGAAGCAGAAGCGCCTCGCCGACGAGCTCGAGTGGGTCCGCTCGAGCCCGCGGGCGCGCCAGGCCAAGAGCAAGGCCCGGCTGCAGCGGTACGAGGAGATGGCCGCCGAGGCCGATAGGAATCGCAAGCTGGACTTCGAGGAGATTCAGATCCCGCCGGGCCCCCGCCTCGGCAACGTCGTCGTAGAAGTAAACGACCTCGCCAAGGGCTTCGGCGACCGGATGCTGTTCGAGAAGCTCTCCTTTACTTTGCCCCGCAACGGCATCGTCGGCGTCCTGGGACCGAATGGTGTCGGCAAGACCACCTTGTTCAAGATGATCATCGGCGAGGAGAAGCCCGATTCCGGCACGATCAGGATCGGCGAGACGGTCAGCATCTCCTACGTCGACCAGGCCCGCGGCCGCATCGACCCGAACAAGAACGTCTGGGAAGTCATCTCGGACGGCGAGGCGCACATCCGCGTCGGCAATGTCGACTTCCCCAGCCGCGCGTACGTGGCCGCGTTCGGTTTCAAGGGCGCGGACCAGCAGAAGCCGGCCGGCATCATGTCTGGCGGCGAGCGGAACCGGATGAACCTAGCGCTCACCCTCAAGCAGGGCGGCAACCTGCTGCTGCTCGACGAGCCGACCAACGACCTGGACGTGGAGACGCTGGGCTCGCTGGAGAACGCGCTGCTGGAGTTCCCCGGCTGCGCGGTCATCACCAGCCACGACCGCTGGTTCCTGGACCGGGTCGCGACGCACATCCTCGCCTGGGAAGGCGGCGCGAACTGGTTCTGGTTCGAGGGCAACTTCGACGCCTACGAGAAGAACAAGATCGACCGCCTGGGCGCGGAAGCCGCCCGCCCGCACCGCGTTACCTACCGCAAGCTGACCCGCAGCTAGCCCGAGCGGACCAGCCGGAAGAAGGACCGTACCTCCTCGGCGAACAACGCGGGCTGCTCGAACGCGGCGAAGTGACCGCCCCGGGCTGGCTCGCTCCAGTACCGGATGTCGGTGAAGCGCTTCTCCGCCCACCGCCGGGACGGCCGTTGGAGTTCCTTCGGGAAGACCGAGCAGCCCGTGGGCACGTCCACCGTGTCGGTGGCCGTCCCGGAGATCCACTCGTTTACCTGGCGGATGCTCTCCCAGTACAACCGTGCCGCCGACGCGCCCGCGCGGGGGAGCCAGTACAGCATCAGGTTGTCGAGCAGTTCGTCGCGCGTGAGTATGCCGGAGAGGTCGCCGTCGTGGTCGGTCCACGACCAGAACTTCTCTACGATCCAGGCGCATAGGGCGGTCGGCGAATCGGCCAGCCCGTAGCCGATGGTCTGCGGCCGGGTGGCGTGTTCCTGCGAGTAGCCGGAATCCCACTCGGCCGCGTGCCGCAAGGAGGCGAGCGCCGCACGTTCGCCCGCTGTGAGGTCGCCGAAGGTCGCCGGGTCGGGACCGGCCAGCGGCGGGATCAGGTGGATGCCCGCGACGTGGGCCCGGTCCTGCTGGCCAAGGAGAGTGCTGACGCTAGTGCCCCAGTCGCTGCCCACCGCCCCGTAGCACTGGTAGCCAAGCCGCGCCATCAACTCCGCCCACGCCCCGGCGATCCGCTCGACGCCCCAGCCGGTCCGGTCCGGCTTGCCGCTGAAGCCGTAGCCCGGTAGCGACGGGCACACGACGTGGAAGGCGTCGGCCCCGCCGACGCCGTATGCGGCCGGATCAGTCAACGGCCCGATCACCTTAACGAACTCGATCACCGAGCCCGGCCAGCCATGGGTCATGATCAGCGGCAGCGCGTCCTGGCGCGGCGAACGGACGTGAATGAAGACGATACCGAGCCCGTCGATGACCGTCTGGAACTGCGGCAGCGCGTTCAGCCGAGCCTCGGTCGCTCGCCAGTCATAGCCGTCAGCCCAGTAGTCGCACAGTTCCCGCAGGTAGGCCAGCGGAACGCCCTGGGACCAGTCGGGCACGAGCTCAGCCTCGGGCCAGCGAGTCTGCCGCAGTCGCCGCCGGAGGTCGGCCAGCTCAACCTCTGGTACGTCGATAACGAACGGTGCTACCTCCTCAGCCATGTGACGACTCTAAGCGCCAGTAGCATTTCGGCATGGCGATCATTCCGGACACCAAAGACTGGACGTGGGTGCTGCGGCGCCCTTGCCCCGAGTGCGGCTTCGACACCCAGGGCTTCCCGCGCGAGGCGGTCCCCGAGATGATCATGACGAACGCCGCGGCCTGGCCGGACGTGCTGACGGGCGCCGGTGATGCCCGGCTCCGCCCGGCGCCGGGTAAGTGGTCGCCGCTGGAGTACGCCTGCCACGTCCGCGACGTGTTCCGCCTGTTCGACCAGCGGCTCGAGATGATGCTCAGCCAGCATGATCCGCTGTTCCCGAACTGGGATCAAGACGAGACGGCCATCGCGGACCGCTATTCCGAGCAGGAGCCCGCCAAGGTCGCCGCGGATCTGGTCGAGTCAGCCCAGATCATCGCGAACCACTTCCAGGGCCTGGCCGATGACCAGTGGCCGCGAACCGGCCGCCGCAGCGACGGCGCCGCCTTCACCGCGGAGACCTTCGCCAGGTACTTCATCCACGACCCCGTCCACCACCTCTACGACGTCACCGGCCTGCGCCCCGGGGACTATCCGGGCCGGAAATGACGAACGATCTCAGGTTCTCGGGGTCAGGCCCAGGTCGCCGTGGGTGCGGGCTGGTTCCACGTTGACCAGGCTGTGCGCGGCCATGACCAGGTAGTCCCAGAACTGCGCGTCGAGCGCCGGATCCAGGGCGAGCTCGTCGAGGGCCACTCGCATGTGCTGGAGCCAGGCGTCTCGTTCGGCTTCGCCGATGGCGAACCTGACGTGGCGCATCCGCAGCCTGGGATGCCCGCGCAGTTCGTCGTAGGTGCGCGGGCCACCCCAGTACTGCATGAGGAACAGCGCGAGGTGTTCCTCGGCCGGACCGAGATCCTGGGCCGGGTACACCGGCCGCAGCACCGGGTCCTCCGCGACGCCCTGGTAGAACCGGTGGACCAGGCGGCGGAAGGTCTCTTCCCCGCCCACCGCCTCGTAGAAGCTGGTCGGCTGGCTCATAGTGAAAGCTTACGGGGTGCGGGCCAAGGCCTCGTCGTGGTCCTCCGCCCCGGCCTCGTCCTTCCTCCCGGCTTCGTCCTCCGCCACAACCTCGTCCGGCGGCTTGGCCTCCTGCGCCGGCTCCTCGGCGTGCCCGGCGAGGGTGGCCGGCGGCGTGATCACGGGGTCCGGCGGCGTGATCACGGGGTCCGGCGGCGCCGTGATGACGATAGTGTCCGGACCGGCCGGGGCCACGCCCGCCGCGTCCAGCACCGACTTGATCCTGGCCCGCAGCTCGCGGGCCACCTCCCACTGCCGCATCGGGGCGGTCTTGGCCACGAGTCGCATGGTCACTTCCTTGCTCGACAGCTCCTGGGCGCCCCAGACCTCCGGTTTCTCCAGCATCAGCTGGTGCCAGCCGCGCTCGCGGTACAGGCTCTCCGCGGCCTGTTCCATCAGCTGCCGGACCTTGGCCAGATCCTCGCCGTAGGGGACCGGGTAATCGATGACCGCGCGGGACCAGCCCTGTGACTCGTTGCCCACGCTCTCGATGGTGCCGTTCCTGATGTGCCAGACCACGCCGTTGACGTCCCGCACGCGGGTGGTGAGCAGCGTCATCGCCTCAACAGTGCCGGTAGCGGCGCCCGTGTTGATCGTGTCCCCCACGCCGTAGTGGTCTTCGACCAGCATCAGGATCCCCGCCAGGTAGTCACGGACGAGGTTCTGCGCGCCGAAACCGAGCGCCACGCCGAGCACGGTCGTGCTCGCCAGCAGCGGGGCCAGATCGAAGCCGAGGATCCCCAGGATGGTGAGCGCCGCGATGCCGAACACTATGGCCGAGACCGCGCTGCGCAGGATCGAGCCCAGGGCCCGGGCTCGCTGCGTCCGGCGCTCCAGGCCGGCCGCGTGCACGGCCACGGCCGCCTTGTGCACACGGCCGTTAGCCGTGGCCGGCAGCGTCGCGGTGGCCGCTCGTTCGGTGATCCGGCTGAGCACCCGGAGCAGGGCAGTCCGCACGACCAGCGCCAGGACCACGATGAACAAGATCCGGCCGGCCCGGCTGGCCGGACCGGCCAGGTAGATCCGGACCAGCTGCGCGGCGTCGGCGCTGTGGCTGATGTCCCAGGTGAGGCGGCAAGCCACCCCCGGGTCGGGTCCGCAGCTGCCGGTCAGCGTGCCTGGTACGTGGGCGAGGGCAAAGCGGGTGGCATGAAACACAGAACTCCTTCCGACGGGTGCGCCACTTCACGCGAGGCTACTGCGCGGCGCGCCCGCCCGAAGGTAAGACGCTCAGGCAGGCCGGCGACTGCGCGCTATACCCCTGGTAGGCCTCGCCGTACTGACGTGGTACCTGACCAGGCGCAATTGCCCAGATCCGTTCGGCCTGCCGGGCTTTAAACTGGCTATGGTGCGCCACCGGGGGTAGGGTGGCCCATTTGTCCGGGCTGCCCCGGTCATATTCCGGACGGAAGGCGGTCGTGCCGGTCACGAGGGCCCCTCTTTGCGGGCGATAAAGATCAGGTCATGCGACACGTGCAGGGTGATCGCGCCGAAGCCGGCCATCTGCAGCCGGGTGAGGAACGCGGCCGGCTCGACCGGGTTGTACGTGTCGCCCTCATGGAAGTGGTGTATCCCGTCGCTGGCCAGGCTGTCCGAGCCGAGGAACACCCCGCTCGGCCGGAGCACCCGGAACGCCTCGGTCAGCACCCGGTCCTGAAGGGCGCGCGTCGGCACGTGGTGCAGCATCGTGCAGGTAGCCACCGTGTCGAATGACGCCTCGGGGTACTCGAGCGCGGTCGCGTCGCCGCACGCCACCTCGACGTTCGTGCCCTGGAATCTTTCCGCGAGCCGGGCGGCGGCTTCTTCCTCCTGCTCGAGCGCGATCAGCCGGCCGACCCGGTGCCGCAGCCAGTCGGTGGCGGCCCCAGGGCCCGGTCCGAGCTCAAGCAGCTCGGCGCCTAGCTCGACACGAGCGGTCGCCTGCGGCAAGACCTCGTCCTGGATGTACGCGGCCCATTCCGGGCTTGGCATCAGCTTGGCGTGGTTCTCGTTCATGGGACCGACGCTAGGGCGCGGGCGTTCAGGGAGATAGCGCGTAAGCTGCCATGTTGTGTCGTCGGGAGGACAGCGTCCGGAACTGACGGGCCACGGCGACGACGCGGCGGCCGTCTTCGTGGCGACCTTCCCCATGCCCGCCGGTACCCGTTTCGACTGGCACACCCACGAGGACCACCAGCTGGCCTGGGCCGCGAGCGGGGTGCTCACCGTGCTGACGAGCGCCGCCACCTGGGTCCTGCCGCCGACGCGGGCGCTGTGGATCCCGGCCGGGCTGCCGCACGAGACCGCGTCCGACGGCCGCGCCACCATGCGCTCGCTGTACATCCGGCCCGGGCTCTCGCCGATCGCCTGGGCCGAGCCCACCCCCGTCGCGGCCAGCCCGCTGCTGGCGGAGCTCATCGGGTACCTCGGCGGCCCGCTGGCGGCGGCGCAGCGCGCGCACGCGGAGGCCCTGCTCGCGGACCTGCTGGCGCCGATGCCGATGACCACCATCCAGGTCCGGCTGCCGGTCTGCGGACCTGCCCGGCAAGTGGCGCAGGCGCTGCGCGACGACCCGTCCGATCGTCGCACGCTGGCCGAATGGGGCCGTCAGGTGGCGGCGAGCGGACGGACGCTGGCGCGGGCCTTCGTGGCGGAAACGGGCGTCCCGTTCGGCCGCTGGCGGACGCTGCTGCGGCTACAGGCCGCGCTGCCCATGCTGGCCCGCGGTGAGGCCGTCAGCCGGGTCGCCGGCCGGGTCGGTTACGACACCACGAGCGCGTTCGTCGCCGCGTTCCGCCGCGAGACCGGCCAGACGCCCGGGTCGTTCTTCCGAGCCTGAGCCTCCCCAGCCCGAGCCTTCAGAGCCTGAGCCTTCCCAGCCTGAGCCTTCAGAGCCTGAGCCCGGTGTGGCGGGCGGCGAACGCGAGCGTGTCCCCGGACAGTTCGGCCGACCGGCTCACCGCCCGCGCCCCATGCCCCACCTGGTCCTCCGCCCGCAGCAGCACAGGCCGCCCGGACGACGTGGCGTGCTGCAGCGCCGCGCACATCTTGTACGCGTGCACCGGGTCGACCCGGGTGTCGCTGGTGAACACCGTGAACAGCACGGCCGGGTATTCGGTGCCCTCGGCCACGTGGTGGTAGGGCGAGTACGAAAGCAGCCAGCCGAGCTGTTCCGCGTCCGACGCGGTGCCGTACTCGGTGTTCCAGGTCTGCCCGAGGCCGAACCGCTCGTAACGCACCATATCCAGCAGCGGCGCCGAGCAGATGACGGCCGCGTACAGCTCCGGCCGCTGCACCAGCGCCGCGCCGACCAGCAGCCCGCCGTTCGACCCGCCCGAGATGGCCAGCTGCTCCGGCGTGGTCCACCCGTCCCGGATCAGCGCTTCCGCGGCGGCGTGAAAATCGTCGAAGACGTTCTGCTTGCGATCGAGCATTCCGGCCCGGTGCCATTCCTCGCCCTCCTCGCTGCCGCCGCGCAGGTTAGCGATCGCGTACACGCCGCCCGCCGCCACCCAGGCCAGCACGTTCGGCGAGTACGCGGGCGTGAGGCTGACGTCGAAGCCGCCGTACCCGTACAGGATGGCCGGCCGCGGACCCGTCGAGTCCTCTCCGCTGATCACGAGCATCCGCACCTGCGTCCCGTCCTTGGACGGGTACGTCACCTGCCGCGCCGTCACGGCGGGGACCTCGACGCTGCCCGGCGCCGTGGCCCAGGTGCTCACGCTGAAGCTGCGCGCGTCGAAGCGCAGCACCACCGAAGACGTCGTGTAGTCGGTGTAGACGAACCACGCCTCGTGCCCGCCCTCGGGCCGCTCGCTGAGCCCGCCCACGGTGCCCGGACCGGGCAGCGGGACCTGGCCCAGCCGCTCGCCCGTCGCCAGGTCGTGCACGGTGATCTCGCTGAGCGCGTGCCTGGCCCAGCTGGCGAGCAGCACGGACCGGTCGAGTTCGGGTCCGTCCAGGATGGCGTACCCGGTCAGGACCGCCTCGGGATCCTCCCGGATCAGGTCTCGCCAGGTCGCCGGGCCGCCCGCCTTGGCCGGGTCGGTCACCGCGATCCGCCCCCGCGGCGCGTCCGCGTCGGTTGACACGTACAGCCTCCCGTCCCGGCCTGCTCGTATCCACGTCTGCGCGTCGAGACCCTCCTGAATCACGCGCAGACGGGGGTCGGCGGGATCCGACTCGGACAGGTCGGCCAGCCACAGGTCGTTGCGCGGCGCGGTACCCCGTGACGCTGAGATGGCCAGCCACCGTCCGTCCCGGCTGACCGAGACCGAGTAGTAATCGGTCTTGTCCCGGCCCGTGCCGAAGATAAGCGCGTCCTCGTCGGCGGACGTGCCTACCTGATGCAGGTAGACCCGCCGGTGGTACTGGCTTTCCCCCTCAGGGACGGCCGAGGGCGGCAGCCTGCGGGTGTAGTAGAAGGCCTTGCCGCCCGGCAGCCAGGCGACATTGGAGTACCGGCAGCGGTCGATGGGCCCGTCGACCAGCGCCCCGGTACTGACGTCCATCACCCGTAGCAGGGATTCCTCGTCGCCGCCCTCGGACAGCTGATAGGCGAGCAGCCGTCCCTCCTTATCCGGCTGCCAGGCGTCCAGCGTGGTCAGCCCGGATGGGTCGATGGCCATCGGGTCGAGGAGGACCGCCACCGGGCCGTCGCCCAGGCGGGTGCACAGCACGCCGTGCTCCTGACCGGGGTCGCGCCTGGTGAAGAAGTACCGTTCGCCCCGCCAGACTGGAGTGCCCGCGTAGCCGACGTTGAGCAGCGTACGGACCTGCTCGGCCAGCTCGTCTCGCCCGGGCAGCTCCCCGCGGTAGGCGGCGAACAACTCAGCCTGCGCCCGCAGCCAGTCGGCCCGTTCGGTACCGTCGGCGTCCTCCAGCCAGCGGTAGGGGTCGCTGACCTGATGCCCGAGAACCTCCTCGGTCAGGTCAAGCCTGCGTGCCTCCGGATAACCGAACTCGCTGACACCGACACTTTCGTACTCGCTCATCCTGGCACTTTATGGCCTTGGTCACCTTATACGCTTATGGGGTGGCGATAGAGCGTACCAGGCGACACACTGGGAGCATGAGGTTCAGATAGTCCAGTCGGCGCCAGCGGGAGGTGCGGTGCGACGAGTGCTGCTGCTCAACGTGACGTATGAACCGCTGACAACTGTGGGTTTGCGCCGGGCCGTATGTCTCGTGCTCGGCGGCAAGGCCGAAGTTGTCCATGACGACGCAGCAGGCGCTGTCCTGCACGCGGCCTCGGTCGCCCTGACCACGCCGTCGGTGATCAGGCTGCGCCGTTACGTCCGGATCCCGTACCGCAACCGCGTGCCGTTGACCAGGGCCGCGCTCATGCGCAGGGACAACTACCGCTGCGCCTACTGCGGCCACCGCGCCGAGACGATCGACCACGTGATCCCGAGAAGCCGCGGCGGTCAGCACGCCTGGGAAAACTGCGTGGCGTCCTGTACCATCTGCAACCACCGCAAGGCCGACCGGCTACTGGAAGAACTGGGCTGGACCCTGGCCGTGCCCCCCGTTGTCCCACGCGGCGCCCACTGGCGGCTAGTGGGCGCACAGTACGACGGCGACCCCCAGTGGGCCGCTTATTTGCGTGAGCCCTCTGCAGCCTTAGCGCCAGTTGCTGCCTTAGCAACCGCATGACCGCACGTCTCGCCAGCGCCGGCCTCGTCAGCACTAGCCTCGCCAGCGCCGGCCTCGCCAGCGCCGGCCTCGCCAGCGCCGGCCTCCTCCGCCGCGCCGAACATCCGGAACTCCCGCTGCGTCAGCCCGCCGAGAATGGCCACCGCGACCAGGCCTCCGGCGACCGGGAAGAACAGCGCGGGCCCGAGGTGGCGCACCAGTACTGCGGCCACCACCACTGAGAGCGGGAAGGTGCCGAAGGCGCAGAGCATGATCGTTCCCATCACGCGGCCCAGCAGCCCGGGGGAGACCCACTTCTGCAGGACGGTCAGGAAGATGACGTTCCCCAGGCCGTTGCAGGCGCCGACGGCGAAGAGCGCCGCTGCGGCGCCGGCCTCTGCCCCCAGGTAGGGCGTCACGCTGATCGCGACCGCCTCGACCAGGAAAGCGGCCGAGGCGAACATGGCCGGGGTCCGGAGCCCGCCGGCGCGGGCCGCGGCGAGCGTCCCGATCAGGCCGCCCGCGGCGAGACAGGTGAGCAGCGCGCCGTATCCCGCGGCCCCGAACCTGGCGTGGGCCAGCGAGGGCAGCGCCACGTCGCCCATCCCGCCGCTCGCCAGGTTCGCCGCGATAACTACCACCAGGATGACCTGCAGCGCCCGCGACCTCTTCAAGAGCGCCAGCACCCCGCCGGGCGGCCCCGCCGCCTCACTGTCCGCCTCACCGGCCTCACCAGCGACGTCAGCGACCTCAGTGGCCCCGGCCGTCACGGACCCGCTCCCGGCCCGTCGCGGGATCAGGGCTAGGCTCAGCGCCGACACGCCGAACGATGCGGCGTCCACGCCGAAGGCCCAGGCCGACGAATGAGTGACGGCCACGAGCGCGCCGCCCAGCGCCGGGCCGAGCAGCGACCCGGCTTGGACGGCCGCGGTGGACAGCGCGTTTCCGGCTGTGAGGCGCTCGCCGTCGAGCAGCGACGGCATGATCGCGAACGACGCCGGGAGGAACAGTCCCTCGCCGGCCCCGATGAGCGCGGCGGTCGGGCCGAGCGCGGCCAGCGAGGCCGTGTGCCTGGCCGCGAGCACCGCGAGCCCGGCCACCAGCACGCAGCGGGCGGCGTCGGCCGCGAGCATCAGCGTGCGCGGCCCGATCTTGTCGGCGAGAACCCCGCCGACCGGGATCAGCACGGTCCGCGGCACGCCGTAGCAGGCCAGCACGGTGCCGAGCAGGATCGCGCCGCCGTGGCTGGAAAGCACCAGCCAGGGCAAGGCGACCGCGTAGCAGAAGTCGCCGATGGTCGACGCGAACTGCCCGCCGGCCAGCAGCCGGAAGCTCCGTACCGCCAGCGGCCCCGAGTGCCACGCGGCCACTATGCGACCCGGCCGCGCGGTCACCGGTCCTCCTCCGGGTCCTGCTGCGTGGCTTCCTCCGGCGTGAACCACGGGACGAGATCGAGCATCACCTGGACGGGCAGCACCCCGTCGGGCCGCTCGGCCGGATCCAGCCGTACGTAAGGGGCCATGATCTCGAGCACCCGCGCCCTCAGCTCAGTCAGCTCAGCCGGCGTCACGTGCGCGACGCTGAACAGCTCACCGGACGCGGCCTGCCATTCAGCGGGGTATTCCGATTTACGGTCCAGGTACCGTGCGCGTATTCCTTCCGCCGAAGCGCGCAGGTTCTCCACCAGTAGCCGGCTGGCAACCTGGGCGGCGGCCGACTCCCCGGGGCCGTCTTCCATCGTGAAGGCGATCAGGCGGGCCCGCCACGGGCGCTCGCGCCCGTCCGCGGCGCTCGCCCGGTCTTCCTCGACGAACCCGTACCTGGCCAGCGTGCGCAGGTGGTAACTGCAGGCCGACGGCGAGAGCCCGGTCACCTGCGCGCATTCGGTCGCCGTCGCGGGGCCGCGCAGCCCTAGATGCGCCCAGATCGCGATCCGGGCCTGGTGCGCCAGCGCCCGCATCATCCGCGGATCGGTGAGCTTGATCGGATTCGCAAGTGTCCCTGGTTCGTCGTCCATATGTGAAAGACTACTTTCGAAGCAAATGCTTCACAATATGGCAGCCGGTCACGAAAGCGTTACGGCGAGGCCGTCGCGTCCGGTCAATGAACGCAGATCACGTTCTCGTATGACACCTAGTAGTCCAATGAACTCAAGAAGTTACGGCCCGCGGGCGCCCGACCGCGGCGTTACCGGCGAAGCGGAGGGGACAAGCGATTCCCCATGCCGGACTTCTACATCGGCGCGCACGCCGCCATCGCCGGCTACCGGCTGCTAACCCGGGACGCGAGCCGTTACCGAACGTATTTCCCCAGGCTGGAGCTGATCGTTCCGGCCACCCGACCGGAGAGTTAGCGCCGGTCCGCGCGCTGGGACCAGGCCGGTTCCGGCAGGTCCATGACGGCGAATGCGGCGGGCCAGTCGGCCCGCTGGTAGCCGTAGCCCAGGTCGGTGTGATGCAACTCGACCTCGACCAGCCGCCGGGTCAGGACCAGCGCCGCGGGGAAATCCTGGCCGTCGAGCAAGTGGACGGAGACCTCCCAGGCGCGGGCGTCCAGGGTGGCCGCCTCGGCGGCGAACTCCGCCGCGGTCCGCGTGATATCGGCGGCCAGTTCGGCCGCCGGGCGCGCGGCCCCCGCCTCGATGGCGTCGTCGCGGGCCTGCTGGCTCGGGTAGGCCGGCGTCACCGCCCCGGTGCGCGCCCAGATGAGGAGGTTGCGCAGCGCCTCGGCGTTCCTGGCCACGTGATTGAGCACGTGACCGCGGGTCCAGCCGGGCAACAGCGACGGCTGCCCGATGCCCTCGTCGGTCAGCGCGCCTGCCGTCTTGACCAGGCGCTGCGTCGCGTCGTCGACCTGGTCCCGCAGCACCGCCTGCTCGTCCATGCCTCCACCTTAATCCCGCCTGTAACGCGGCGGCCGGTCCCGGCGATGACGGCGATGACGGCGATGACCAAGTGCAAGCGGCTGACGTGGGTACCCCGAGCTCACGTCTACCTCTTCATTCCGGCACGCTGCGGGCCGCCTGCTATCCACTCTTCCCGTCTTGTCTGGTGGCGGGATTTCTCGCGGGCACGGCGGTAAGCCGACTACTCCGTGCACCCGGTTGCGGGTAGCGTTCGGGTATGACGACGATCCAGGCTCCGTTCGGCCAGCTGATCACGGCGATGATTACCCCCATGACGCCCGACGGGACCGTCGACTACGACGGGGCGGCCCGCCTCGCCGATTATCTCGTCACCGGCATGCGCAATGACGGGCTCGTGCTGAACGGCACCACGGGCGAGGCGCCGACCACGACGGACGCCGAGAAGGAGCAACTTCTCCGGGTGGTACTCGAGGCGGTCGGCACGCGCGCGCGGGTGATCGCGGGCGTGGGTACCAACGTGACCTCGCACACCATCGAGCTGGCCCGTTCCGCCGAACGAGCCGGGGTCCATGGCCTGCTGGTCGTCACCCCGTACTACAACAAGCCGCCCCAGCCGGCGCTCGAGGCCCATTTCACGGCGGTCGCCGACGCGACCGTCCTGCCCATGCTCATCTACGACATCCCCGGCCGGACCGGTGCGGCCGTCGCCACCGAGACCCTGGTCCGGCTGGCGGCCCACCCGCGGATCATCGGCGTCAAGGACGCCAAGGACGACGCGGCCGCCACCTCGCACGTGCTGGCCAGGACCGACCTTGTGTACTACTGCGGCACCGACATGCTGAACCTGCCGTGGCTCTCGCTCGGCGCGGCCGGCTTCATCAGCGTGGTCGGCCACGTGGTGGGAGACCGGCTCCATGAGATGATTGACGCGTTCGGCGCCGGTGACGTGGCCCGCGCCCGGCAGATTCACTACGAGCTCGTGCCGGTGTATACCGGCTTGTTCCGCAACCAGGGAGCGGTCATGACCAAGGCGGCGCTTGACCTGCTCGGCCAGCCGGGAGGCACGGTGCGCGGTCCGTTGCTCGCCGCCACCGAAGCGGAACGGCATCAGCTGACGCTGGACCTCACCGCGGGCGGCGTGAAGCTGCCGGGGGCGGGGCACGGCGCGTGAGCCACCCGCATCCAGACCTCGCCCCGCCCGGCCCCCTCGCCCGTAACGGCCTGCGCATCGTCCCGCTCGGCGGACTCGGTGAGATCGGCCGGAACATGACGGTCTTCGAGTACCGCGGCCGCCTGCTCATCGTCGACTGCGGGGTACTGTTCCCCGATCCCGACCAGCCCGGCGTGGACCTGATCCTGCCTGATTTCGCCTACCTGCACGACCGCCTCGACCAGGTCGAGGCGCTGGTGATCACCCACGCTCACGAGGACCATATCGGCGCCATCCCTTACCTGCTCAGGGAGCGCGGGGACATCCCGCTGATCGGCTCGAAGCTGACGTTGGCCCTGGTCCGCAGCAAGCTGGCCGAGCACCGCCTGGATCCCGTCACGGTGGAGGTCGTCGAGGGGGACCGCAGTACGTTCGGCCCGTTCGGCTGCGAGTTCTTCGCCGTCAACCACTCGATCCCCGACGCGCTCGCCGTCGCCATCCGCACCCCGGCCGGCGTGGTCCTGCACACCGGCGACTTCAAGATGGACCAGCTGCCGCTGGACGGCAGGCTCACGGACCTGGCCGGGTTCGCGCGGCTCGGCACCGAGGGCGTCGACCTGCTGATGGCCGACTCGACCAACGCCGAAGTCCCCGGCGTGGTCACCTCCGAGCGCGACATCGCGCCTGTGCTTGACGAGATCTTCAATAACACCAGGCAGCGCATCATCGTCGCCTGCTTCGCCTCGCACGTCCACCGGGTGCAGCAGGTGCTCGACACCGCCGTGGCGCACCGGCGCAAGGTCGCCTTCGTCGGCCGCTCCATGGTGCGCAACATGGGGGTCGCCCGCGACCTGGGCTACCTGCGAGTCCCAGGCGGCCTGCTGGTCGACCTGCGCGAGGCCGAGGAGCTGCCGCCCGGCGACGTGGTGCTGATCTCCACCGGCTCACAGGGCGAGCCGATGTCGGCGCTGTCCCGGATGGCCGGCCGCGTCCATCCGATCAGGATCGCCGCCGGCGACACCGTCATCCTCGCCTCGTCGCTGATCCCGGGCAACGAGACCGCGGTCTACCGGGTCATCAACGGGCTCACCCGCCTGGGCGCGCGCGTCGTGCACAAGGCGTCCGCGCTCGTGCACGTCTCCGGCCACGCGCCCGCCGGCGAGCTGCTCTACGTGCTGAACCTGGTCAAGCCGCGCAACTTCATGCCGATCCACGGCGAGTGGCGGCACCTGCGGGCGCATGCCCACCTCGCCTCGCTGGCCGGCGTGCCCGATAACAACATCGTGATCGCCGAGGACGGCGTGGTGGTCGACCTGGTGCGCGGCCAGGCCTCGGTGGCCGGGTCGGTGCCGTGCGGCTACGTCTACGTCGACGGGCTCACCGTCGGCGAGGTCACCGAGTCCCAGCTCAAGGACCGGCGCATCCTCGGCGAGGAAGGCTTCGTCTCCGTGGTGATCGTGGTCGACTCCAGCTCGGGCAAGCTGGTAGCCGGCCCCGAGATCCACGCCCGCGGTTCAGGCATCGACGACGCGGCCTTCGCCGAGGTCCGGCCGAAGATCGAAGAAGCCCTAGCCCTGGCCGCCGCCGACGGCATCGTCGACACGCACCAGATCAGCCAGCTAGTCCGCCGCATCATCGGCAAGTGGGTCAGCGACAATTACCGCCGCCGCCCCATGATCATCCCCGTAGTAATAGAGGCCTAGCCCCGCCCCGTCCGCCTGCCCGTCCGCGCGTTCCCGTCCGCCCGTCTGCGCGTTCCCCCATCGCCAGCCCGGCACACTGCACCTCGGCCCCCACGGTTCTCACCCGGCACTCAAAGCCTCACCTTTCCCATGATCCAAGCCCGGGTCTCGCAAGGCCAACCACAACGATGGAACATCGATGTTGCCCTGGCCACATCGATGTTCCATCGTTGTGGTTGCGCCCTGGGGTATTTATCCGGGAAAGCGCATTTCGCGGGGTTTGCTGCCGAGGTTTTGTCGGACCTTAGCCGCATGATGCAAGGCATGGGTGAAACGACGCGGCTGGACGGGATCCTCAGCCAGCAAATTGATGTCATAGCGCGCCATCAGGCGCTGGCCGCCGGGCTTTCTGACAATGCGCTGCGGCATCGCCTTCGGCCAGGGGGACCGTGGCGCAGCCTGCTGCCTGGTGTATACGTCGCCACGACCGGAACGCCGACGATCGTCCAGCAGGAAATGGCCGCGCTGCTGCACGCTGGTCCGGGCAGCGTGATCACCGGCCCGGCCGCGATCCGGCACCACCGCATCCGGGGGCCGGCCGCGGATGTCATCGACGTCTTGACGCCTGCCTCACGAAAACGCCACGACGCGGCCTTCCTCCGCCTGCACCGGACGACCCGGATGCCCGGGCGAATGTCGAAGTTCGGCCCGCTGCGCTACGCGTTGCCAGCGCGCGCCGTAGCCGATACCGTGCGTGATCTGGACAACCTGCGGGACGTGCGCGCCGTCGTGGCTGACGCGGTGCAGCGTGACCGCTGCCAGATCCAGGACCTTTACGCCGAGCTCACGGCCGGGCCGAAAATCGGGTCGGGCCTGTTCCGCGAGGCGCTGACGGATGTCGCTGACGGGATCAGGTCCACCGCGGAAGGGGACCTCAAGGACCTATTGGCTAAGTCCGGGCTGCCCATGCCGTTGTTCAACCCGTCGGTGTTCGACGGCGGCACGCTTATCGCCCGGCCCGATGCGTGGTGGCCCGAGTTCGGCGTGGCGGTCGAGGTCGATTCGCGGGAGTGGCACATGTCTCCGGAGGATCATGCCAACACGCTCGCCCGCGGCAGGCGGATGGCCGTGTACCAGATGGTGGTGCTCAGGTTCACTCCTAAGCAGATCCGCTCGCAGCCGTCCCAGGTGGTGACGGAAATCCGGCGCGCGCTCGATGGCGCCCGCGGCCGTCCGCTGCTGAACCTGCGCACCGTCCCCGCCAGCGAGACCCTCGGCCGTCAGCTAGTCAGCGCCGCGCCCGCCGGCCCGCCCGCGCCCGCCGGCCTGCCCGCACCCGCATCCGCCGCTGCACCCGCCGGGGGCGCGTAACGGGTGGGCGGGATGCCTATCGTAGCGGTGAAGTCCCTGGTCAGGTGCGCCTGATCGGCGTAGCCGAGGCTGGCCGCGAGTTCGGCCCAGTCGACTTGCTCGCCGCTGTCGGCTCGTTCGGCCGCTTCGTGCAGCCTGGCCCGGCGCATCACCCATTTCGGGCTGACGCCCACGTAGTCGGCGAACAGCCGCTGCAGGCTCCGAGCCGTCAGCCCGGACGCCGCGGCGAGCTCATCCACCCGCCGCAGCGCCGGGTCCGCGGTGATGCACGCGACCATGTTGGCGACTTGCTCGGCCACCGGGTCACGGCTGGGCAGGAAAGCACACAACAGCGCTTCAGCCAGCGCCGTCATCTCAGCGTCACCACCAGCCTCCGGACCAAAACCACCAAAACCACCGAAACCGCCAGCACCAGCACCAGCACCAGGACCAGGACCAGGACCAGGACCAGGACCAGGACCAGCATTGCGCATGATCGCCTGCCTGGTCTTCTCCGCCTGGCCCCCGAAGAGCCGCGCGGCCGGAACGACCCGGTCGGTCAGCTGCGAGATCGGCGCCTGCCAGAACGGCCGGAAGCAGCCGGCCCGGAACCGCACCCCGAACGCCCGGCCCTGCCCGGCCAGCGATCGGGTGAACAGCCTGCGGTCGACGCCGTAAATCCCGGTCCCGGACGCCTCGAAGGCCAGGTTCACGTTGGGATGCGGCAGGATCGTCTGCTCGTGCGGCGGCTGCCCGCGAAGGTCCCAGCGCAGGATCCAGTAGAAGTCGACAAAGGGTGCGAGCACGGCCGAGGGCTCGCCCCGGACGAGCGAGAACCTGGTCGCCGCGAGGTCGGGATGCAGCACGCCGCGGCCCATGGTGTCCGGCACCTGATCAGCCTAGCTGTCGCGTTTGTTCAAGACCCCGCGCCCCGCGGCGGGTACGTTCGGCGGATGGAACAGACAAGGCGGATGGAACAGACAGGGCGGATGGAACAGACAAGGCGGATGGAACAGGCGAACAGGAATCCAGCGCCCGGGCCGGTCCTGATGGCGGCCGCTGCCGCTGCAGCCGCCCGCGTGGTCGGCGGCGTGCCAGAAGGTCCGCTGGACGGGCCCACGCCGTGTGCCGACTGGGACCTGCGCTCGCTGCTCAACCACGTCATCTTGTGGACGGCGTACTCGGCGGAGCGCCGAGCGTACGGTGAGAGCGCCGCCGAGGACCTCATGAGCAAGGACTTCACCGCTGACCCCGGCTTCAGGGCCGCCTACGCGGATCAGCTCGGCAAGGCGGTTAACGCATGGTCGGACCCGGCGGCGTGGGAACGCGAACTCGGCGTCATGGGGAACACGACTCCCGCCGCCGAGGTGGCCGCGATGCTGATCATGGAGATGGTCCTGCACGGCTGGGATGTGGCCAGGGCCACCGGCCAGGACTACGTCTGCGACGACGCCGTCGCCGCTTCGGTGCTCGAGACGATCGAGGCCCAGGGCGAGATGTTCCGCAAGTACGAGGGGTTCAAGGACATCATCCCCCTAGCCGGCGAAGTAACAAAAGAAGTAACAAAATTCGACCGCGCCCTGAGCCTGTCCGGCCGCGACCCCCAGTGGCAGCCGGAAAGCTAAAGCACCCGCACCGGCGAACCCTGGGCGAACGCCACGATGTCCTCGGCTGCTTCACCGTAGAAGACCTGATAAGCGTCATCGGTGACGTAGCCGAGGTGCGGCGTCAGCACGACATTGTGCGCCGACCGCAGCGGATCGGACAGCGGCAGCGGCTCGACGTCGAACACGTCAAGCGCGGCGCCTGCGATCGACCCCGAACGCAGGGCCGCGAGCAGCGCCGCGCTGTCGACGAGCGGCCCGCGTGAGGTGTTCACCAGGTAGGCGGACGGTTTCATCAGCGCCAGTTCCGCCGCGCCGACCAGGCCCACGCTGCGCGGGCTGAGCTTGTAGTGCACGGTGACTACGTCAGAGTGGGCGAAAAGCTCCTCTTTGCTGACCGCCTTGGCGTGCGCCTTCTTCGCCACGTCCGGGTCCAGGTTCTGGCTCCACGCCGCCAGCTTCATCCCGAACGCCCGGCCGATCCCCGCCACCTGATGCCCCTGATGCCCGAGCCCGACCAGCCCGAGCCGCTTCCCCGCCAGCCCGAAACCGACCGTCCGCTGCCAGCCGCTCCGCACGCCGATCGCCGCCCCGCCGGCCCGGGCCGCCATCTTCAGCCGCTCGTCTTCCTCGGGAATGTGCCGGGCCAGCGCGAGAATAAGCCCCCAGGTCAGCTCCGCCGTCGACGTACTAGAGCCACCGGTCCCGCACACCGTTATCCCGTGCGAAGAGGCCGCGGCTACGTCGATCGCCGCGTTGGACATGCCGGTGGTGACCAGCAGCCGCAGCCGCGGCAGCTGACCCAGAACAGCCGCGTCAAGCGCCGTCCGCTCCCGCATCGCCACGACGACGTCGAACGGCTCCAGGACGCGGACCAGCGCCTCCGGCCGCGCGATGTGCTCGGTGAACACGTCGATCTCGCCGAGCGCCTGCACCGCCGACCAGTCCGCGCTGGCCAGCGCAACCCGCTGGTAGTCATCGAGGATCGCGACTCGCATGAGCCCGACATTACCGGAACCGCGCGGAACCGCGCCTGATAGCGTCGAGACCGATGAGGAGACTCCATGACCTGGCTTGATGCGCTGACGGAGAAGGCTCTCGCCCGCATACCACCCACCCGCGACGAGGTGCTCCACGTCCTGACCAGTCCCGATGACGGACTGATGGACGTCGTGGCGGCCGCCTTCAAGGTCCGGCTGCGCTACTTCGGCCGCCGGGTCAAGCTCAACTACCTGGTTAACATCAAGAGCGGCCTGTGCCCGGAGGACTGCTTCTACTGCTCGCAGCGGCTCGGTTCAGCGGCGGACGTGCTCAAGTACACCTGGCTCAAGCCAGACGAGGTCCTCGCCAACGCAACCGCCGGCGTACAAGCAGGCGCCAAGCGCGTCTGCCTGGTCGCCAGCGGCCGCGGCCCGAGCGATCATGACATCACCCGCGTATCGACCGCCATCGCGGCATTCAAGGCGCAAAACCCCGACGTCGAGGTCTGCGCCTGCCTCGGCCTGCTCGCGGAAGGCCAGGCCGAGCGGCTCCGTGCGGCCGGCACCACCGCCTACAACCACAACCTCAACACCGCGCAAACCAACTACCAGGACATCTGCACCACCCATACCTACCAGGACCGGGCGGACACGGTAAGCAAAGCCAAGCAAGCCGGCCTGTCGCCTTGCTCGGGCCTGATCGCCGGGATGGGGGAGAGCGACGAGGAACTGGTCGACGTCGCGTTCGCGCTGCGCGAACTCGACCCCGACTCGGTGCCGGTCAACTTCCTGATCCCGTTCGAGGGCACCCCGCTGGGCGGGCAGTGGAACCTCACCCCGCAGCGCTGCCTGCGCATCCTGGCCATGGTCCGGTTCGTCTGCCCGGACGCCGAGGTCCGGCTGGCCGGCGGCCGCGAGATCCACCTGCGCAGCCTGCAGCCGCTCGCGCTGCACATCGTCAACTCGATTTTCCTCGGCGACTACCTGACCAGCGAGGGCCAGCCCGGCCACCGCGACCTGGAGATGATCGCCGACGCCGGCTTCACGGTCGAGGGCACCGAAGAGCGCAGCCTGCCCGAACACCGCCGCGATCTCGTCCGCGTCCGCCGCCGCGGTCCCGGCACCGCCCTGCCCGCCAACACCTAGCACCCGCCTTGGACCTCGAGGACCTGGAGCGCATCGCCGCGCGGCACTGGCGGGCCCCGGAGACCGAGCGGCTGGGGGAGTGGCTGCTTCGCGCGGCCGCGGGCTTCACCGGCCGGGCCAACTCCGCCCTGCCCCTCGGCGACCCCGGCGTCCCGCTGCCCGAGGCGGTGACCCTGGTCGAGGACTGGTACCGCCGCCGCGCTCTGCCCCCGATGATCGTCCTGCTCCAAGGCGCGCGTCCCGATCCCCTAGAAAATCTTTTGGCCGAACGAGAATGGGTACCCCGCCCCCGCCCCGCCCTCGTCATGACGGCCGAAATCGCTGACCTCCCCGCGCCCTCGCCGGATACCGACGTGCGCCTGGATCCCGAGCCCGACCCGGCCTGGCTCGCGCTCTACCGCTACCGCGGCCAGGATCTGCCCCCGATCGCGCGGCGGCTGCTGCTCTCCGCGCCGTGGCAGGCCTTCGCCAGCGTCCGCCGTGGCGGCCGGGCCGTGGCCGTCGGCCGCGTCTCCGTCGCCGAACAATGGGGGGCGATCACGGCCGTCGAGGTCGATCCCGCCTGCCGCAGGCAGGGGCTGGGCGTCGCGATCACCGCCGCGCTGGCCGCCGCCGCCGCGGACCGCGGCGCGCGCCACGTCCTGCTGCAGGTCGAGACGGCCAACACGCCGGCCCGCGCGCTGTACGCGCGCTGCGGATTCCGCGACTCCCATCGCTACGATTACCGCGTGGCCCCTGTCTCCTAAGGGTTTGCTCACGCGACACGCCGCCCGGGGTGCTTGGGGCAGGCTCGCGTTCTCGCTACCTTTGTAATTATGGCGACCCGTGCCCGGAATGGCTCTGCCCGTCAGCGCGGCGGGCCAGCCGACGCTGCCTTCGAGGCGCCGGGTTCCGGCGACGAGAGCTCGCCTCCCCGCCCGCGCGCCCGCACCGGCAGCACGACCCGCGGCGGCTCAGGCACCGGTTCCCGCGGCGGATCGGCGAGCCGCGGCAGCGCGGGCAGCAGGTCCGGCGGCAACGCCCGCCGGGGGGCAAATAGTAAGCCGGGTCGGGGCACCACTGCTCGTTCGGGGAAAAAGAAAAACGTCAAGAGGTCGACCGGAAGAGGGCGTCCGGCGAAGGGCCGTCCGGCGCGACGGCCTGCCGATCCGGTCGTGATCCTGATCCAGTGGACCGGCCGGGCCATCGCGGCGGCCTGGATGGTGGTGGCCGGAGCCCTCGGGTTCGCGGTCCGGGCGGTCGGCCGCGGCGCGCGCGACCTGGACCCGCACCACCGCCGGGACGGCCTGGGGCTGCTCACCCTGGGCGCGGCGATCGTCCTCGGGGCCGGCCTGTGGGGACGCATGAGCAACCCGGCCGGCCGGGCCATCCGGACCGTGCTCGAGGGCGCGTTCGGGTCCGTCGCCTGGGTAATGCCGCTGCTCGTCGTGCTGCTGGCCTGGCGTTTCCTGCGTCATCCCGACCGGAACGCCGAGACGGTCCGGGCCATGATCGGCTGGACCGCGCTGCTGCTCGGCGTGCTCGGCCTGGTCCACCTCGCCAAGGGCACGCCGCGTCCGTCCGACGGGCAGGCGGCGATGCACGGAGCCGGGGGCCTGGTCGGGTATGCGGTGTCCGGCCCGCTGGCCACTGCCGTGACGCCCTGGGCGGCGGCGCCGCTGCTCACGCTGCTGGTCGCCTTCGGCGTCCTGGTCATCACCGGCACCCCGCTGCACACGATCCCGGAACGCATCGCCGACGTGCGCGAGGTATTCGGACATGCCAGGCCGGCCAGCCACGACGATGACGACCTGGAGATCGACGAGGACTACGAGGCCGGGACCGGCAGTACGGCCAAACGCGTCCGCGGTCAGATCGCCCGGCAGATCAGGCTCCGCCCGGCCATCGAGGCGGGGGAGCACACCAAGCCGTACGACACGCCGCTGCTCGAGGACGGCAAGCGGCGTGCGGCCTCGCCCCCTGGCGCGCCGCCCCCCGCCGCCGCGTCTCCGGGGCATCCGGACGGCGGCGATGGCCTGATCGAGGCGCTCGGCTTCGGCTCACCCGAGGCCAGCGCCCCGCCCGAGGTCCACCCGCACGCGGAGGTAAAGCCCTCGGCCCCGCTGCGGCAGCCCGAGCAGCTCATGCTGACCGGCGACGCGGTCGCCTATACCCTGCCGCCGACGGCACTGCTGCGCCCAGGCTCGGTGCCGAAGGCCCGGACCAAGGCGAACGATATCGTGGTAGCCGCCCTGTCCCAGGTGCTCGAGGAGTTCCAGGTGGACGCCCAGGTCACCGGGTTCAGCCGGGGGCCGACGGTGACCAGGTATGAGATCGAGCTCGGCCCGGCGGTCAAGGTGGAGGCGGTCACCCGGCTTTCGAAGAACATCTCCTACGCGGTCAAGAGCGCCGACGTGCGGATCATCTCCCCGATCCCGGGCAAGTCCGCGATCGGGGTGGAGATCCCCAACGCGGACAAGGAAGTCGTCAGCCTGGGGGACGTGCTCAAGTCGCAGGTCGCGATCAGCGACCATCATCCGATGGTGGTCGGCCTGGGCAAGGACGTCGAGGGCCGGGTGATGGTGGCGAACCTGGCCAAGATGCCGCACGTGCTGATCGCCGGCGCGACCGGCGCCGGCAAGAGCGTATGCCTGAATGGTCTGATCACCTCGATCCTTACCCGGGCTACGCCGGATGAGGTGCGGATGATCCTGATCGACCCGAAGCGGGTCGAGCTGACCATCTACGACGGGATCCCGCACCTGATCACGCCGATCATCACGAACCCGAAGAAGGCGGCCGAGGCGCTGGACTGGGTGGTCGGGGAGATGGAGCGCCGCTATGACGACCTGGCGGCCAGCGGATTCCGGCACGTGGATGACTTCAACAAGGCGGTCCGGGCGGGTCAGCTCAAGCCGCCCCCGGGCAGCGAGCGGGTCTACCTGCCTTACCCGTACCTGCTGGTCATCGTGGACGAGCTCGCGGACCTGATGATGGTCGCCCCGCGCGACGTTGAGGACTCCGTGGTCCGCATCACCCAGCTGGCCCGGGCGGCCGGCATTCACCTGGTGCTGGCCACCCAGCGCCCCAGCGTGGACGTGGTAACCGGCCTGATCAAGGCCAACGTCCCGTCCCGGCTGGCCTTCTCCACTTCGTCCCTGATGGACTCGCGGGTCATCCTGGACCAGCCCGGGGCGGAGAAGCTGGTCGGCCAGGGCGACGCGCTGTTCCTGCCGATGGGCGCGTCCAAGCCCATCCGGCTGCAGAACGCGTTCGTGTCGGAGAAGGAAATCCGCGACATCGTCGCGCATACCAAGAAGCAGGCCGAGCCCACCTACCGGGAAGACGTCGCGGCCGCGCCGGAACGCTCCCGCGAGGTCGAGTCCGACATCGGCGACGACCTCGAGCTGCTCATCCAGGCGGCCGAGCTGGTGATCACGACCCAGTTCGGCTCGACGTCGATGCTGCAGCGTAAGCTGCGGGTCGGCTTCGCCAAGGCCGGGCGGCTGATGGACCTGCTCGAGAGCAGGTCCATCGTCGGGCCGAGCGAGGGCTCCAAGGCGCGTGACGTGCTGGTGCGGCCCGACGACCTGGAAGGGACGATCACCTTGCTGCGCGGCGGGTAAAAAAAGGGAACCCTCGAAGGAACCCTAGAACCGGCTGCCCCGGCTTCACCGATCTTCACGGCCCGGCTGTCTACACTTGGTGCTGTTCCCCCCGTTCGGAGATTGCCTAATCATTGGCCGATGGCCTGTTCGCGACGGAATGTACGTGGAGGCGCAGCGTGAGCATCGGTGACTCGCTGGCGAATGCGCGCCGTCAGGCCGGTCTCACCATCAGCGACGTCAGCCAGCAGACCCGGATCAGGGAATCAATCATCCGGGGCATCGAGCAGGATGACTTCTCCGCCTGTGGCGGCGACTTCTACGCGCGCGGGCACATCCGCAGCATCGCCAGCGTCGTCGGCGCCGACCCGGCCCCGCTGATCAGCGAGTACGACGCCGAGCACGGCCCGGCCGGGCCGATCAGGGCCGCCGACGTGTTCGAGCCGTCCCGGCCGGTTAAGATCCGCGAGCGGCACTCGCCCAGCCTCGGCCTGATCGCGGCCGTGGTGCTGCTCGCCATCATCGGGTTCGGGGCGTACCGGCTGGTGTCGCACCATACCGGGACCAGCGGCCGGCCCGTGGCCGAGCCGACCCACCGGCCCACGGCCAGCGCGAAACCCACGGCGACGGCGCACCCGTCGCCCACCCCGACGGCCTCCGACGTGGTGATCAAGCTCACCGCCAACGAGGACTGCTGGGTCCTGCTCACCAGCAGCCATGACGGGTCGCAGATCTACATGGGCGTGGTCCCGGCGGGCTCCTCGATGACGTGGACCGAGAAACAGGCCGTGAACGTCCGCCTGGGCAATCCGGCCGGGGTCGTCCTCACCGTGAACGGCAAGCGCCAGACCCCGGGCACCGCCCTGCCGGTGACCCTGAGCTTCAGCCCCCTGGGGGCCTAGCCCAGACGAGTCCCCAATCTAGTTAGCCGCGTGGGTAGGCTCTCGGTGTGTCTTCAAGCAGTGTGTCTTCACCCCCTCCATCCGCGCCTCGCACGGTCAGCCTGGTCACGCTGGGCTGCGCGCGCAACGAGGTCGATTCGGAAGAGCTCGCGGCGCGGCTGACCGCGTTCTGGCTGGGACCTGACGTCGGCCGATGACGCCAGCGTGGTGCTCGTGAACACCTGCGGCTTCATCCAGGCGGCCAAGCAGGAGTCCATCGACGAGCTCTTCTCGGCCGCGGAGTCTGGCGCGAAGGTGGCCGCCGTCGGCTGCCTGGCCGAGCGCTACGGCGCCGACCTCGCCGGGGAACTGCCCGAGGCGCAGGTGCTCAGCTTCGACGACTACGGCGACATCGGCGCGCGGCTCGACGACGTGCTGGCCGGCCGCCGTCGTCCGGCGCACACCCCGAGGGACCGCCGCAAGCTGCTGCCCATCTCCCCGGCCGACCGCCAGGCCCGGAAGCAGGCCCCGTCCCCCGCAGGGGAAGGACCATCTGTTCCGTGGGTCGGGCCCAGCGGCGAGGTGTTCCGCCGGCGGCTGTCCGGCGGTGTAGTCGCTCCGCTGAAGATCGCCTCCGGCTGCGACCGCCGCTGCTCGTTCTGCGCGATCCCGTCCTTCCGCGGCGCGTTCGTCTCCCGGCGCCCGCCCGAGATCCTGGCCGAAGCCCGCTGGCTGGCCAGCCAGGGCGTACGTGAGCTGGTCCTGGTCAGCGAGAACTCGACCTCTTACGGCAAGGACCTGGGTAACCTGCGGTTGCTCGAGGACGTGCTCCCCGACCTGGCCGCGACCGACGGCATCGACCGGGTCCGGATCAGCTACCTGCAGCCCGCCGAGCTCCGGCCGGGGCTGATCGAGGTGATCGCTTCGACGCCGGGGGTGGCTCCCTACTTCGACCTGTCGTTCCAGCACGCCAGCGGCCACGTGCTGCGCGCGATGCGGCGGTTCGGTGACCGGACGCGCTTCCTCGCCCTGCTCGACCAGATCAGGGAGAAGAGCCCGCAGGCCGGCGTCCGGTCGAACTTCATCGTCGGCTTCCCCGGCGAGACAACCGCCGACCTGAAGGAACTCGAGCTTTTTCTGGGCGCCGCCGGCCTGGATGCCGTCGGGATCTTCGGCTACTCCGACGAGGACGGCACCGAGGCCGCGTCCCTGGCCGGGAAGCTGGACGAGGCCGAGGTGTCCCGCCGGGTGGAAGAACTCGCCGACCTAGCCGACGAACTGATGGCCCAGCGGGCCGACAGCCGGCTCGGCGAGACGGTCGACGTGCTGATCGAGGAAGAGACGGGCGACGGCCGGTACGAGGGCCGGGCCGCTCATCAGGCCCCGGAGGTAGACGGGGTGACCACCGTGAGCACCGGGACCCGGCTCGCGGCCGGCGCGACGGTGCGGGCCGTGGTAACCGGTTCTGACGGGGTCGACCTGACCGCTGACCTGCGGTGACCTCCGAGGTCGGGCTGTGGAACGTGGCGAACGTCCTCACCATGGTGCGGATCGCCCTCGTTCCGGTCTTCGTCGCCTGCCTGCTGGCGGGCGGCACGGTCTGGCGCCTGGTCGCACTGGCCACGTTCTGCGTGGCCAGCCTGACCGACCTGCTCGACGGGCGGCTCGCCCGCAGCCGCGGGCTGGTCACCGACTTCGGCAAGATCGCGGACCCAGTCGCCGATAAGGCGCTGACCGGAGCCGCCCTGATCTGCCTGTCCGCGCTCGGCGAACTGCCCTGGTGGGTCACCGGGGTGATCATGTTCAGGGAGATTGGGGTGACCGCCCTGCGGTTCTGGGTCATCCGCCGGGGCGTGATCGCGGCCAGCCGCGGCGGCAAGCTGAAGACCCTCCTCCAGGTGATCGCGATCTGCCTGTACGTGCTGCCGGCCACGCTGAGCCCGCCGGTGCTCGTGCGCGAGCTCTTCATGGCGGCTGCGGTGGTGGTGACCATCGTGACCGGTGCCGACTATGTGCTTCAGGCGGTCCGGCTCCGCCGCTCGGACGTAGGGGAGGCATGATCGTGGCGGAACCAGCGGAACCAGCGGCGGGGGCATCGGTAGGCGACGTGGCCCGGGATCTGGCGGCGCAGGTCCTGGACCGGCTGCAGGCCGGCGGCCATACGGTCGCCGTGGCCGAGTCGCTGACCGGCGGGCTGGTCGCGGCGGCGCTCACCGACATCCCGGGCGCGTCCGCCGTCTTCCGCGGCGGGGTAGTCGCCTATGCGACCGAACTCAAGGCGCGGCTGCTCGGCGTGGACGCCCGCATGCTCGCCCAGCACGGCGCGGTCTACGCGCCGGTCGCCGCGGCGATGGCGGAGGGCGTCCGGACCCGGCTGGGCGCGACCTACGGGGTGGCGACCACTGGCGTCGCCGGCCCCGAGTCTTCCGACGGCCAGCCGGTGGGCACCGCGCACATCGCGGTGAGCGTCGCGGACGACACCGTGGTCCGCACCATCGCGCTAACCGGGGACCGGCAGGAGATACGTAGACTGACGGTGGAGCATGCACTGGGGCTGCTCCTGGGCCGGCTCGGGGAAGAAAGCTACTGATAACGGCGTTTACGTTGGCAGCGAACATGGACTGACCTGATCTCGCCGAGTGACGGTAAGGCCGGGTACGGTGGAGGTGTCGGCGGTTTTGGCCAAGGGAAAGGGGTGCGGCTATGGTTCTGCTCCGTCAGCTGCTAGGTGACGTGCTTCGCCGGCTGCGCTTGCGGCAGGGTCGTACTCTTCGAGAGGTCTCCGCGTCGGCACGCGTGTCCCTTGGTTACCTGTCCGAGGTCGAGCGCGGGCAGAAGGAAGCCTCGTCCGAGCTGCTCGCCGCGATCTGCGGTGCTCTTAACACCCCGCTTTCCCAGGTGTTCCGTGAGGTGTCGGATAACTTCGCCCTGGCTGAGCTGCAGAATGAGCCCGTCCTCGGCATCCCCAGGGAGCCCGGCCTGCGGGTGCCTGCCGACGCCAAGGTCAGCCTGACCTCCGAGCGCGGCTTCGTCCCCATCAGCGCTATCGTCGCGGACGATGAATCCTCGCTGGAGTTCGCGGAGACCGAGCTCGACGGGACCTCCGGCGTGCACGGGATCACCGACATGGTGTCGGTCTGAGCCGAGCGATCTTAGGCACCCAGACCACAGGCGCCCAGACTCCGCGCACTCACACCCAGGCGCTGGGATTTTCCGTCAGGTGGCGGACCATGTCCGGCAGGTTGCCTGACACGATGTCCGCCAGCGAGACCTTCTCGAGGACGGCCCGCTCGTTGGCGCGCAGCGCGATCCACACTTGCTGCAGGGGTTCGGCCACGCCGGGATAGGTGACGTTCTCCGGCCGCTCGCCGCGCACGCCGAGCAACTGGCCGTCGATGGCCCTGATGATGTCGGCTAGGGAGATCTCGGACGCAGGCCGCGCCAGCCAGAAGCCGCCATCCGGCCCGCGCTGGCTGCGGATGATCCCGACCCGCCGGAGCTGCGTCAGGATTGTCTCCAGGAACTTCCCCGGTATCTGCTGTGCGCGGGCTAGCTGATCGGCCGTGACGTGGCCGTCGCTGGCCGCGGCCAGCTCGATCGCGGCGCGCAGCGCATAGTCGGCCCGGGCTGACAGTCGCATGACCGTAATTATGCACGTTCCCCACTGCTTTTCTGGCATTAGCCCGCCGCCGGACGCCGATCCGGTCCCTGCGCGCGGTCCGGTAACCTCGCAGAGCACACGTTAACCAACCGGCCGGGGGGAGCATGTCCACGCCTGAGGAAAGCGAGTCACCTGCTTCGGCTGTGGGCGTGGCTGACGACACTAAGCTCCGTCCGGAGCCCGGCTCGCAGCCTGGCCCCGAGGCCAGCCCCGAGCCCAGCCCGCAGGTCGGCCCCGAGTCCAGCCCCGAGTCCAGCCCGCAGGTCGGCGCCGAGCCCAGCCCCCAGCCCAGCCCGCAGGCCGGCGCCGAGCCCGGTCCGCAGGCCGGCCCCGAGTCCAGCCTGCAGGCCGGCTCCGAGCCCGGTCCGCAGGCCGGCGCCGAGCCCGCTCCGCAGGCCGGCCCCGAGCCCGAGAGCGGCCCGGAGCGGCGTCCCCGCTGGTGGATCCCGCGCTCGCCGCGGCTGGCGTGGCTCGTCGGCATCGTCGTGGCCGGGATCGGCCTCTACTTCTGCTATCTGTACGTCTCGCGGACCCAGCGGGTCACCTCCGACGGCGCGTCGAACGCACTGCAGGCCTGGGCCATGCTGCACGGCAACCCGCTGCTGCGCGGCTGGACCGTCACCGACGTCTCGTTCTACACCACCGAGCTCCCCGAGTACATGCTGGTGGAAGCGGTCCGCGGGCTGAACGCGGACGTGCTGCACGTATCGGCGGCGATCAGCTACACGCTGGTCGTGCTGACCGGCGGGCTGCTGGCCCGGGGACGCGCGACGGGCCGTGAGGGTATCGTGCGGATGCTCATCGCGGCCGGGATCATGATCGCGCCCCAGCTCGGCCCGGGCGTGTTCATCCTGGTCTTCCAGCCCGACCACATCGGCACTCAGGCGCCGTTGCTGGCTACCTGGCTGGTGCTCGACCGCGCGCCGCGCCGGTGGTATGTCCCGGTCCTGGTCGGCGCCATGCTGGCCTGGGTCGAGGTGGCCGACCGGCTGGCGCTGCTGATCGGCGTGGCCCCGCTGGCCGTGGTGTCCGCCATCCGGGCCTACCAGGCGCTGGTGCAGCGCCGCGAGGGACTGCGGTCCGCGTGGTTCGACCTGTCGCTGCTGGCGGCGGCGGGTGCCTCGGTGGAGATCGCCTCGATGGTGGTCAAGCAGATCGGCGACCACGGCGGATTCTCCGTGCTGCCGGTGGCGAACGCCCTGGCCCCGGTAAGCGAACTGTCGGCCCACTCCTGGCTGGCCATTGAGAGTGTGTTCGGGCTTTACGGTGCCGAGTTCTTCGGTATGTCGTCGCCCGGCCTCAACGCCGGCATCGCGTTCCTGCACGTGATCGGCCTGGCCCTGGCCGTCTGGGGCCTGTGGCTGGTCCTGCGGCGCTTCTTCAGCTGCGAGGACCGCATCGCCCAGGTGCTGGCTCTCGGGATCGTCATCAACGTGGCCGCCTACCTGCTCAGCACCACGCCGACCACGTACTGGAGCGCCCGCGAGATAGCGGGCGTGCTGCCTGCCGGCGCGGTCCTGGCGGGCCGGATGCTTGGCGCCCGGTTCCTGACGGCCCGGCTGGTGCCGGCCATGGCCGTGGTCCTGGCCTGCTACCTGGCGGCGCTCGGTTACACGGCCGCGCAGCCATCCCAGCCCGCCATCAGCCAGGATCTCGCCGACTGGCTCGTCGCGCACCACTTCACCTACGGCCTGAGCAGCTACGGGATCGGCAACGCCACTACGCTAGCCAGCGGAGGCGCCGTCGACGTCAGGTCGGTGAGCTGGTACAACAACAACGACGCCGCCCCGGGTCCTTATGAGTTCGACCGGGCCTGGTACGACCCCCTCAAGCACGACGCGAACTTCGTCGTGCTGATGAACCCGGCCGTCCCGCTGGACCCGATCGCGGACTGGCAGGTCTACGCCACGTTCGGCCGCCCGGCCAAGGTCTACGATTTCGGCCCGTACGTCATCATGACCTACGACACCAACCTCCTCACCGACCTCAGCCCGTCCCTGCCCGCCTCGCCCGGCAGCTAAGCCAGCCCGAGCAGTTCGGCGGCGGCCTGGGCGCTGGCCCGGGACGCACCGTAGGTGGCCAGGTAACAGGTTCCCTCCGGCGGGCGCCACAGCGGCAGGCCCATCTCGACCAGGACCAGGTCGGGCCGCGCCGCGAGCAGGGCGCGTATCAGGGACCGGGTGCCACCATCTCGGTGGGCGTCGCGAACCACCGCCACTAGCGAGCGGCCTGCCGCCGCCGCCAGGATCCCGGTCGCGTCCCTGCGCACCGCGCCGTCGGCCACGACGCTGACCCGGCGTACGCTCCCGGCCGGCGTCCACGGGCCCAGCCCCCAGCCGAACCGGCCCGCGGCGATGTTCTCCCTGGGCTCCACCTCGATAATCAAGGGGTTGCTGACCGCGGTCCGCGGCCCGGATATCCGGACCGCCCGCCGCGCCGCGGCCAGGCCGATCCTGGCGCCGTCCGCGGCTAGGCCGATCCTGGCGCCATCCGTGACCATGCCGCCGCCGTCGCCGCCGCGCCAGGAGCGCGCCAGGCCCCCGCGCAGGCGCGCAACCCGGTCGGCGGCCTCCTCCAGCCGCGCGCCCGCGAGCGTCCCGGCCCGGACGGCGGCCACCAGCGCCGCGCGCACGGCCAGGTATTCGTCCTCGCTGGCGTCACGGCCCAGGCAGAGCAGGTCGGTGCCGGCCGCCACGGCGAGGACGGCCGCGGCCGGGATGCCGAACGCGTCCCTGATCGCCCGCATCTCCAGCGCGTCGCAGACGATCACGCCGGTGAACCCGAGTTCGCCGCGCAGCAGGCCGGTGAGCGCGGCGTGTGACACGGTGGCGGGCAGGTCGCCGGTCAGCTCGGGTACCCGCAGGTGGCTGGGCATGACGGCGATGGTGCCGGCCTGGATCGCGGCCGCGAACGGCGGCAGGTCACGCCGCCTCAGCTCGTCCAGGCCGCCCTCGATGGTGGCGATGGCCAGATGGGTGTCGGTCCCGGTCCGGCCGTGGCCGGGAAAGTGCTTGGTGCACGCGGCCACGCCCGCGCCCTGCAGGCCGGCCACCGCGGCCGCGGTGTGCCGCGAGACCAGCTCGGTGCCGGCGCCGAAGGAGCGGGTGCCGATGGCCGGGCTGTCCGTCGCGCCGAGCACGTCGGCGCAGGGCGCGAGGTCGAGGTTAACCCCGAGGGCGGCCAGGTCGGCGCCGATCGCCTGGTACACCGACCGGGTCAGGAAGGTGTCGTCGACCGCGCCCAGCGCGGCGTTACCCGGGTACGGGCTGCCGTCGGCGTACGCCACCCGGGTGACATCGCCGCCCTCCTCGTCGATCGCGATCACCGCGTCGTCCGCGGTGCCCGCCGCGCGCAGGCTCGCGGTCAGCGCGGTCACCTGGTCCGGCGTTGAGATGTTCTGGCCGAACAGGGTGACGCCGGCCAGGCCGCGGCCGAGCGCATCGAGGATCCAGCGCGGCGCCGAGGACCCCGGGAACGGCGGGATGAGGATGGCGTCGGCCAGCCGGGTCAGGGTCGCATCCGCCCGCAGTGTCGTATCCTGACTCACCCCTTCACCGCCCCGGCGACCAGCCCGTTCACCATCCGGCGCTGGACGATGAGGAAGAAGGCTATGACCGGGATGGTGAACAGGGTCGAAGCGGCCATGATGCCGCCCCAGTCCACCGAGCCCCGTCCGTAGAAGTACTGCACGTAGATGGGCAGCGTGTACTTCGCCGTGTCGGTGCCCAGGAACGTCAGCGCGAACACGAACTCGTTCCAGGCGAAGATGAACGCGAACACGCTGGTCGCCACCAGCCCCGGCGCTACCAGCGGCATCATGATCCGCCAGAACACCCGTACCGGTCCCGCGCCGTCGATGGCGGCCGCCTCCTCTACCTCGCGCGGTACCGCGGCCACGAAGTTGCGCAGCATCCAGATCGTGACCGGCAGAGCGAAGGCCGTGTACACGGCGATCAGGCCGACCAGGCTGTCCAGCAGGCTGAGCCGCCGGAAGTCGAGGAACAGCGCGATCACCAGCGCCTGCTGCGGCAGCATCTGCACGATCAGCAGCATGACCAGGTACGAGGTACGGAGCCTGAACCGGAACCTGGCCAGCGCGATCGCCGCAAGCATGGCGATCAGCGTCGAGGCGGCGACCGAGACCAGCGTGACGAACAAGCTGTTTTTCAGGAAGTGCCAGTACGGTATGCCGATCACGCTGCCGTCGATGACCGTGCGAAAGTTCGCCAGCGTCGGGTGAGCCGGCAGCGGACGCGGGGTCAGCGAGTAGATCTCGCCGGCCGGCTTGAACGCCGTAGACACCATCCAGAAGATGGGGAACAAGGTGACCAGCGCGACCATAAGACCCAGGCCGTTCAGCCCGGCCCGCCGCGCCCGGCGCGAGGAGAACCTGGTCACTTGATCGCTCCCTGCCGGACGGAGGCCCGGACGTAGCCGACGGTGATGATGAGCAGGATGATGGTGAGAATGAACGCCAGCGCGGACGCCGCGCCGTAGCTGGGCGGCGAGGCGAACGCCCGGTCGTAGGCGTAGACGCCCAGGTTGTACTCGTCCCGGTTGCCGAGCTCGCCGATGACGATGTACACCTGCGTGAACACGCCGAAGTCCCAGATGATCGAGAGCAGCAGCAGCACCAGGAAGATCGGCTTGAGCAGCGGATAGGTAACCCGCCAGAAGATCCGCCACGGGCCCCCGCCGTCGACCCGGGCAGACTCGATCAGCTCGCCGGGAATGGTCTTCAGCCCGGCGAGCACGGATACGGCGATGAACGGGAAGCCCTGCCACAGCACGAGCACTGTCAGCAGCGTGTAGGCGGGCAGCGCGGCGTTCGTCCAGCTGAAGCTGGCCCAGTGCGCCCCGCCGCCCAGCCAGTGCGGCAGACGGCTCAGCGCCCAGTCGACGATCCCGCCGTCCGGGTCGGCCAGCCAGACGAAGATGACGGCGGCCGACACCCCGGGGGTGGCCCAGGCCAGCAGCGCGGCCCCGGACACGAAGGTCGCCATCCGCCGGCCGAGCCGGTTGAGCAGCAGGCCGACCAGCGTGCCGGTCACCAGCGTGAGCGGTACCACCACGGCCGCGAACACCAGGCTGATGCGCAGCGACAGCCAGAACTCCGGGTCGGACAATATCGCGGTGTAGTTGCCCGCGCCGACCCACTGCGCACCGGCCGCCCCCGTCACCTGCGGCAGCCCGTAGTCCTGGAACGAGAAAAGCCCGATCTGGATGGCCGGCCACAGCACCAGGGCGCCGATGACAGCGACGGAGGGCAGCAACAGGAGGTAGGGCGCCAGGTGCCGGCGGCGGATGAGCGCGGCGGCGCGCTCCCGCGCGGTGTACCTGGCTCCCGCGGGCGGCGGATCCGCCAGGTGAGCTGGGGACCCGCCGCCGGGAACGGTTTTCACCATCAGGACGCCTAGCCGGTCAGCTCTCGCTGCCGGTGTTGAGGACGTTCTGCAGTTCGGTATTGGCCTTGCTGACCGTCGCGGCGAACGGAGCCCCGTTCATCAGCGACTTGATCATCGTCGGGATGACGTAGTTGGTCGAGTCCGCAGTGGCCCAGTTCTTGGCGTTCAGCGGCGAGATCTGGGTGTTCGAGGCCGCCTTCGCGAAGCCGGCCATGAGCTGGCTGCTGGAGTAGGCGCCGCCGGTCAGCGCCGAGGTGAACGGCGGGAAGAAGCCCTGCAGGTTGGCGAAGGAGGTGGAGTTCGACGTGCTGTCCATCACCTGGAGCAGGTCCCAGTCGGCCGTCTTGTACTTGCTGGTCGCCCAGATGCCCAGGTCCGAGCCGCCCGCGAAGGCCGGTGCCGGGTCGGGGCCGTTCTGGCTCGGGATCGGGAACGAGGCCCAGTCCGACTTGCCCACGGCGTTGGCCGGGAAGTTGGCCGAGGCCCACGGGCCGTCGATGTACATGTCGAGCTTGCCGAGCGCGAAGTCCTCGTTCGCGCCGCCTGAGGTCGCCCCGATGTTGCCGAGCTCGGTCTCGCCGACGTACTTGGCGGGGGAGAGGTGGTCGGTCTTATAGAGGTCAACGTAGAACGTGATGCCGGCCTCGGCCGCGGGCGAGGTCAGCTGGGCGGTCCACTTCCCGTTGCTCTCGGTGGCGATCTGGCCACCGGCGCCCCAGATGAAGCTGGCGACGGCGTCCGTGTCATTGCTCGGGACGCCGAGGCCGTAGGTGCCTGGGTACTTCGCCATCAGCTTCTGCGCGTCGGTGACCAGCTGCGCCCAGGTGGTCGGCGGGCTGGCGATGCCCGCCGCCTTGAACTCATCCGTGCGGTACCAGATGCCGCGGACGCCGCCGAACCACGGGACCCCGTAGACGTTCCCGTTCTGCGTGTCGTTCGCGAGCATGCCCGACACCACGTCGGACTTGACCGACCACGAGTTCACGTCGCCGGAGATGTTGGCCAGGGCGCCGAGCGACGCCTCGGTGGGCGTCTCGGTGTTGCCCAGCTCGGTAATGTCCGGCGCGTTCTTCCCGCTGGCCAGGGCGTTCGTCCAATCTGCGGTGGCGTTGGTCCACGGGACCCAGACCACCTTGACCTGGGTCTTGGTGTAGGAGGGATAGTCCTTGTGGAACTGCGCGACCACGCCGTTCATCCAAGTGATTTCTGAGGGCACTGACGCTCCCATCCGCCACACCGTGAGCTGGGCCGGCGCCGCGGAAGAGGAGCTTGTCCCGGTTGCTGACGAGCCGCTTGAGCCGCAGCCCGCGATCGCGAGTGCCGCCGCCGCGCCGAGTGCGGCGAGCGCCGCTGGTGTTTTCTTGAGTCCCACTACTGGCACTCCTTCCCGGATGATGAACTCGGTGTCAAGGATGATGGAACAGCTGTAGTGAGAAACTAACCGGAAACTTTCCTATAAGATAGCCTCCGTTGCCGGATCGAGACCTTACGGGGCCGTGGGAGTGACGAAGGGACCGCGATGCAGCCTTACCCGGAAACACAGGCTCAGCAGGAAGCGCGGCCCGGCCGGGTCCGGCCGGGCACGCCGAGCCTGCTTCGCGAGCTGAACGACCGGGCTGCCCTCGCCCTGCTGCTCGGCGGCGAGCTGCTGACGAGGTCTCAGATCAGCGAGTACACCGGAGTGTCCAAGGTTACGGCGTCGCAGATGCTGACCAGGCTGGAGGAGCGCGGCCTGGTCGCGATAGCGGGCGAGCAGGCTGGGGGCCGCGGCCCGAACGCCGCGCTGTACTCCGTCGTCCCGGCCAGCGCCTACGTCGCGGGCCTTTACGTTGAATCCGACCTGGTCAGCGCCGCGGTGGCCGACGTCACCGGCCGCCGGGTGGCCGAGGTAAGCGTTGATCCGGGCGGCGCCGACGATCCGGTCGGGCTGATCCGCGGCGCCGTCGAACGGGCCTGCGCGGGCGCGGGCGTCGACGTGGCGCGGCTGAGCTCGGTGGTGATCGGGAGTCCCGGAGTGGTCGACCCGAGGACCGGCGACCCGAGCCTGGCGGTCAACCTGCCCGAGTGGCACGAAGGCGCCCTAGAGGCGCTCAGGGACGCCTGGCAGCGGCCGGTGGTGATCGAGAACGACGTGAACCTGGCCGCGATAGCCGAACGTGCCGTCGGGGCGGCGGCCGGCGCCGACGATTTCGTCCTCGTCTGGCTCGGCGGCGGCCTTGGCCTGGCCACCATCCTCGGCGGCCAGCTGCACCGGGGCACCGCCGGAGCGGCGGGCGAGATCGGCTACCTGCCGGTGCACGGCGCTCCGGTGCATACCGACATCAGGCATCCGGCCAGCGGCGGGTTCCAGTCGCTGGCCGGGGCCAGCGCCGTGCGCGCGCTGGCGGCCCAACACGGATTTGCCGCGCCGACGGCGGCCGAGGCGGTCCAGGCGGCCGTGTCGTCCGGCCCCACCGGGGCAGGTCCTGTGTCGTCCGGCGCCGCCGGGCCGGGCGCCGCGTCTGGGCCCGCCGGGCCGGGCGCCGCTTTCCTCGATGAACTCGCGCACCGGGTCGCGGTCGGCGTCGCGTCCGTCTGCGTCGTGCTCGACCCGGGCCTGGTCGTGCTCGGCGGTGATGTGGGCCAGGCCGGCGGCGCCGCGCTGGCCGACCGGGTGGCGGCCGGGGTCGCCGGCATCTCGCCCGCCCGGCCGCGGGTGGTGCCGACCGGCGTACCCGGAGAGCCCGTGTTGCGCGGTGCGATGCTGGCCGCCGTCGCACAGGCCCGAGCGGCGCTGCTGGCTTCGGTGGCCGACCCACAGTAATTTTCATTCCCAGGAAACTCTGTAATCATCTCCCGTAACGCGGCATCCCTACCCTCAGTAGCGTTCACACTCAACCCAGTAGCACGTGCGCCGGACCTCGGTCAGTGGGGTATCGAATCCCCGGTGCACGTGCATAATGGTGTGTTAGTGAAGATCCCGATGTGGATAAAGCTCCCCGTGTCCGAACCTCCACATGTTAAAGATTGAGCATTCTGAGGAGGATTTTGACGCAGATGAGCAGTTGGGGGTAGCGGGCTGTGATGCCCTCAGGAGGAATGCCAGCAGAACCGGGTGCTGGGCGGTTTCGCGTCGGCGAAGTGCCTCCGCTGGCCGAGGGCTTCACTGACCGGCCCGATACCGCCCGCGGCATCGTCGACGCGCTCGTGCCCGGTTCGGCCGTGGCGCTCGTGCCCGGTTCGGCCTTCGCCGAGGGCCCGCAGAACTGGCTTGGCGCGTGCGGCAAGACCCAGATCGCCGTGATCATCGCGGAGTCGCTCTGGCGATCGGGAGGCGTCGACGCCCTGATCTGGATCACCGCTACCAGCCGGGCCTCGGTGCTTTCCGGGTTCGTGCAGGCGTCGGTGGCCGCCACCGGCCTTGAGCCCACCGGCTCGGCCGAATCGATCGCCGCGCGGTTCGTCGGCTGGCTCCAAGAAACCAGCCAGCCGTGGCTGCTGGTGCTCGACGATTTGTCCCAGCCGGAGGATCTAGAGGGACTCTGGCCGAAGGGGTCGGCCGGGCGGATCCTGATCACCAGCCCTCACTCCACCATCGCCGCCGGGCGCCGCGGGACGCAGGTCGTCCCGGTCGGGTTCTTCAGCGTCCGTGAGGCGCTCAACTGCCTGACCGAGCGGCTGAGCGTGAACCCGGCCCAGCGCCACGGCGCCATCGACCTCATCGAAGCCCTCGGCCGCGAGCCGCTGGCGCTCGCCCACGCTGCCGCGGTGGTGGCGAATTCGTCCCTGGCCTGCCGGGATTACCGGGACTATTTCGCCCGCCGGCGGCAGCAGATCGGGGCCGCGGCGGGCGAGGTGCCTTCGGCGGCCGCCGTCAGCTGGACGCTGTCCCTGGGGCAGGCGGAATCGTTGCTCCCGGGCGACTCGGTCCGGCAGATGCTGGTCTTCGTGGCCCTGCTCGACGGGCACGGGATTCCGGGCACCGTCTTCAGCACGCCCGCGGTGGCCGCGTACCTGGGCGGGGCCGTGGCCCCGTTCTCGACGGCGGTCGACCCCAAGCTGGCCTGGGACGCGCTGCTCGCCATCGAGCGGGCCGGCCTGATCACCGTCAACCGGGCCCAGACACCGCCTACCATCTTGATGAGTTCCGTGCTCCAGGGGGCAATCAGGCTGGCGGCGCCGGCTCAGGTCCAGGATCCCGCGGCCCGGGCGGTCGCGAGCGCGCTGCTTGAGGCGTGGCCGGCTGAGGAGCCGGAGCCTTGGACGGCGGAAAGCCTGCGCGTCAACGCGGCCACCTTGCAGGGCTCGGCCACCGACGTGCTCTGGGCCGATGGCTGCCATCCGCTGCTGCTGCGGGCGGGCCGGAGCCTGGATGGCGCTCACCTGATCGGACCGGCCGTCGAACACTGGCGCGAGCTAGCCGCCCGCTGCGACAGCAAGCTGATACCCGGGCATCCGGACACCCTGGTCGTGGCCGCTCAGCTCGCCGCGGCTTACCTGGCGGGCGGGTACGCGGCCGACGCCGTGACCTGGTACCAGCGGGTGCTGGCCGAGCGGGGCCGTGACCTCGCGCCCGGGCATCCCGCCATCATCGCAGCCCGGGTCAACCTGGCCCGGGCGCTCATCATGGCGGGCGAGTCCACGGATGCGGTGACCGTCCTGCACCGGGCCGTCACCGAATGCGAGCAGTTCCGCGGGCCCGGCCACCCGGACACGCTCAGCGTCAGCGATGAGCTCGCCGCCGCCTACCTGGCCGTGGGAGATGCCACCGGGGCGATCCGACTGCTGAACCGCGTGCTGGCCGATCGCGAACGCGTGCAGGGTCCGCGCGACATCGAGACCATGACCACCCGGGACCGCCTCGCCGCGGCCTGCCTGGCCGCCGGCAAGACCAAGGACGCCATCGGGCACTACAAGCGGGTGCTGTCCGACCGGGATAAGGTGCTCGGACGCAGCCATCCGGATACGATCGCGACCAGAGCGGAGCTGTCCGCGGCCTACCGGAGGGCGGGCCGGATGCCGGCCGCGATGCAGCTCGCCGAGCAGTGCTGCGCGGATTCTGATCGGGTCCTCGGACCGGACCACATGGACACGCTGAGTCGCCTGGCGAACCTGGGGCACCTGTACTACGCCGTCGGCCGGGTGGGCGATGCGAGCGCGGTGCTCCGTGACGTCGCCGCTCGCTGCGAGCGGGTCCTGCCCTACGGTGATCCGCTGACGCAGGCCGTCCACCAGAGCCTCGCGAACATCGGAGATGACTGACGCCAGGGTCCGCGGCCTCCGCGTCTCAGCTCAGATCGGGCCACTGATCCAGGGTGTACGCCATCTCCCAGAACATGCCCTCTAGCCGCGAGCTCATCATGAAGATCTCAGCCAGCTGCCGCCGCCGGCGGTCGCTCGGCACCTCCTCGCGGACCATGTCGTCGAAGGTCTGGCGCATGTTCAGCACCAGATCGGCTTCTTCTTCGGCGAGGTAAAAACTGACCCAGGCCGAGTACACCGGATGCTCCGCGAGATCGCCGGCCAAGTCGCGGGCAATTTCCACGTAGCTCCAGGAACACGGGAGAATGGCGGCGGTAATCTCCGGCGGACCGCCGGCCGCCGCCGTCGCCAGCAGGAAGCTGGTGTAGGCGACGTTCGCTGGGGCCAGCCCGCGCGAGCCGCCCCGGTCTTGAGCTCCTAGGCTGATCACCTGGTCCAGCAGACGCTGGTTGCTGGGGATCTCCAGGCGGATGATCCCGTCCAGCTGCCGGGTGAAGAACTCCAGCTCCTCCGCATCCGATGACTTAGCGGCGCCTATGGCCATGCAGCGGGCAAACGCGGGAAGAAACAGCAGATCCTGCTCGATGAAGAAGCGGAACGCCTCGAGCGGCAGGACCCCGCGGGCGAGCTCGCCCAGGAACGGGTGGGCGTGCAGGCCGGCCCAGATTCGGTCGCATTGAATACGAAGGTCGTCGGAGAATGTCGGCTCGCGGCCCGGCACGCGCGAAGTATTCACTAAGGCACCATAGCGTGAGACTCGCGGTTAAGCCGTTTTTTCGTACGTAACTTCTGGGATAGCCATTGGGTTCCGTATGATCCCGGAAGTGAGCGCGCGAAGCCCCGTCGCCGGTCTCAGCGGATGACGAGTCCGATCCGGGCCTGGCGTCAGGCGCTCACGGACTGTGCAATGCATTACCTATATTTCCGGCTAAATGGAGAATCTGCACGTGCAGACGGGTTACCCATTAGAGTTAGGTCGGTTGTGATGCCGTGCGCGCAGGACAGGCTGCCGGGAAGGGGTGTCATGTCGGTTCCGCCGCCGGGTCAGCTCCCGAGCGTTAATGACACCGATCGCGTCGATCCGGAAGTCACCGAGTCGTATCGGTATCGCACCATGTGCCGTCTTGTGCGCATGACCCGGCCATCAACCGGATGTGAGTGACATGCTGCTCGAAATCCTCCTAGGCGCCCTGGTCCTCGCGGTTGCCGTTCTCATTGTGGTGGACCTGTCCAGAACCAAGGGCGAGGGTTTGCATGGCAACGTCGACGCGTCGCATGACGCCAGGTCAAGGCCCGTCGGCGCCACCCGCGAGGGTCGGCCAGAGGCGCTCATCCGGGAATCCGCCGGAACAGGGATACCCGCCACCGCTACACCCGCCGCTGCGCACGATGCTGCTCAAAACTGGCGTCCGGGGAGCGTCAGCTCGCCCGTAGGCGACCCCCAGCGCCCCAGCCCTAGCGCGCCGGCCGGACCGCCGAGATCACGCCGCGAGCTGAAGAACTGGCACGTCCGCTCGCGGCTGCTGCTTCTCGTTGTCATTCCCGCCGTCGCCGTCGCCGCCGCCGCGTTCTGTGTGGCCCGCCTGGACCATGCCCTCCAAGGGACGCAGATTCACTCACCGGCTAGCTCGGTACGTACCGGGGCCGTCGTGTCGGCGTTCACGTTCGGGATCGCGATAATCGTCATCGTGGCGCTGGCGGCGTGGTTGGTGATCGTCACGGCCAGGTCCGTGTTGCGGCCGCTGTACCGGCTGCGGGCCGGGGCCGTGGAGATGGCCAGGAGCCGACGGCCCGATGCGGCCCGCCCGGTCAGCGAGAACAACGGCGAGGGCGGGCCGGCGACGTGGTCCCCATCGACGTGGATTCCGCGGATGAACTGGGTGAGATCGCGCGCGCCTTCGACCAGGTACGCAGGGAAATGCTGCTCTTGATGGCCAATGAGGCCTCCCTCGGCGGCAAGCTCAACGCCATGTTCGTAAACCTCTCCCACCGCGGCCAGTCCATGGTGGAACGCCAGATCCGCCTCATAGAAGGTCTCGAGCAAGGGGAGCAGGACCCGCAGCGCCTGGCCGACCTGTTCAAGGTGGACCGCATTGCGACCCGCATGCACCGCAGCTCCCGCAACCTGCTGGTCCTGGCCGGTAACGAGGTAGCCACCGGCTGGAACCAGCCGGTGGCGCTGGCCAATGTGATCAGAGCCGCGGTGTCCGAGCTCGAGGAACACGAACATGTCTCGCTGACCACGCCGCCGGAAATCGCCGTGAGCGGGTCGGCCGTCAATGACGTGCTACACCTGCTCACCGAGCTGACCGAGAACGCCGTATCGTTCTCCGCGGCGGATATGCCCGTTGATGTCTCAAGCCGTCAGCTGACCACCGGCGGTGTTCTGGTCGACATTACCGACCGGGGCGTCGGAATGGGCCCGAAAGACATGGCGTACGCAAACTGGCGGCTGGAAAACCCGCCGGCCGCCGATATCAACATCCCCAAGTGGATTGGCTTGTTCGTGGTCGCCCGGCTGGCCGCACGGCACGGCATCAGGGTTCGGTTGCATCAGGCGGAGTTCGGCGGCCTCACGGCGCTCGTCTGGCTCCCTGATGAAATCATGACGCATCAGGGCGCGGCGCCGCCGAGGCTCAGCGGTGTCGGTAGTGTCGGGTCAAGACGAGGCGGGCATGAGGTATCGGTAGATCCGGGCCACGCAAGTGTGGGGCAGCGGCCCGTTATGGCGGGTCGGCGGTCTGGCCCCGCCTGGTCGTCGGCCACCGGCCCGCAGCCGACGTTCTCGGCCGAACCGCCTGCCCAGGTCAGGTCGGTGGGTTCCGGGCGGCTCGATCCGATGGGCGAGCACGCTCGCCGTTCAGGCCAGGACATCCTGGTTCCCGACGATAAGCCTGACCTGGGCTTGTCCGCGACCGGCGTGAGCCAGACGTCAGCATTCGTCAGCGCTCCGATGGCGACTGCTGCACCGGTGAACCAGGAGACGAGTTCATCCGACGGCGGCGTCGGCGTGATTGTCCCGCCCGCCGCGGATCTCGCGGAAGCGGGCAGGCTGCCAATCTTCGCCTCGGTCGAGTCGCACTGGTTCAGGGGCGGTCGAACCACGCCCGGTTCGTACGGTCCCGTCGGCGCGGCCGGAAGCCGCTGGTCCTCACCGGCGGATGAAGGCTGGCAGGCCGCCGAGACGGTCGACTCGCCGTCTTCGAGAGGTTCCACGAGCGCGGGACTCCCCAAGCGGTCGCCGAACGCGAATCTGGTCCCGGGAACCATCCCGAGCGCGCAACCCGCCGCTCCGCCGAACCGGTCCGCGGCCGAGGCCCGCAAACGGCTCGCCGGACTTCAGCGAGGTATCAGCGAAGGCCGGGCCGCGGCCAGCGAAGCGGCGAGTGCCGGCCGGGAAGACGAGTCCTGAGGTCAGCCTGCCCCGCTAGCGCTCTCCCGCCCGATCTGGAAGAACGGTGACCGCAGGACGAAACGTGCGGCGAACATCAGGATCAGCCCGGCGACGACAATGCCAATGACCGACCAGACCTCCGACGCAGGCGCGCTTTGCAGCGACCGGTAAATAATCCAGACTAGGAACCCGGCGGCGCCAAGCGGCAGGAGACCGACGAACAGCGCGTCCCAGACGTTGCTCAAGACCTGGCGCCGGTAGTACGTGACGGCGGCGAGCGCGGTAAGGATGTAGAAGCCGGCGTACAGCAGCCCAGTCACGTCAATCACCTGGGTGAACACATTCGCCACCGAGCTGGAAAGCAGGTACACCCAGGTCGCCACGATGAGGATCACGCCGATCACGACGCTCGCGATGACCGGGGTGGCGAAGCGCCGGTTCACGTTGCCCAGGACCGGGGGCAGCACCCGGTGGATGGCCATTCCGTACGTCATCCGGGCGATGATCACGATCGCCGTGCCGGTGGAGGCGATCACCGACAGGGCCAGGGACAGGGCCATGACCTTGGCCCACCCGCCGCCGCCTAGCGTCTGCGCGATGTAGACGAGCGCCGAGGAGGAGTTGGCCTGCAGTCTGGCCGGCGACACCACTCCCGCGAGGCCCATCTCCGACACGGTGAAAATGACGGCCAGGAGGGCGACCGCCATGATGGCGGCCCGGCCCGGGTTGGTACGACGGTGCTTGACCTCCTCGTTGACGTACACGGTGGCGTCCCAGCCGGTGTACATAAACACCGCGATGAGAAACCCGGCGGCGAGGCTGCCCTTCCCGCCTATTCCGCTGATGCTCAGCCAGCCTCGGGTAATCGGGAAGGTGCCGTGATGGTGACCGAGCACCACGACGAAGCCGGCGATCGCGAAACCGATCAGGATCCCGTACTCGATCACCGCCATGCCGACCTGGGTCCGGGCCGTGATCCGGATACCCACCACCGCGATCATCAGCATGACCAAGATGACGGCCGTGCTGATGAGGATATTCGGCCAGGTGCTGGTGGCGCTGGCGTTGAAGATGGCCAGCACCGACGGGGCGAGAACCACGACGCCGGAGATCGCCCCGACCAGGCTGCCCGCGATCATCAGCCAGCCGGTCATGAACCCGAGGTACGGGTTGATCGCGCGGCCGACCCACTCGAAGGAAGCGCCGCAGTTGGCGTTCCACAGGTTCAGTCGGCGGTAGGCGTTAGCGATGACGAGCATGGGAATCGCGGTCAGCAGGATGACCGGCCCGACGGCGTAAGCGGCCGTCGCGGCCAGCACGGCCAGGGTCAGCCCGACCGATACGGTCGGAGCGGCATTGGCCATGCCGATGACCGTGTCCTGCACGGCCCCTATCGCATCGGGCTCGAGCCGGGCCGGGCCGACCTGGGCGGATTCCGTGACGGCAGCTTCGGGTCGATCTGTCATCTGTTCTCCAGTCAGGGCGGCTCATCCGCACTAAGTGTTCGTCCCCAACATGAAGATTAGCGGTCCGCCTAGTCGTGGTCTCGGGTCGCTGAAGGGTCTACAAACGGATATTGATCACTTCCAGAGGCCGGGGCCGCTCGGCGCCAACCACTCGGTGAACTAGCGTCGCATACCTAGCGACGCTTTCACCGAGTGCGTAGGCTCAGTGACGCTCAGATGTCATCCAAGGGACCGTCGCGAGCTGTGATCAGATCCTGTCACCAGGGGAACCGCTTACTCGGGGCGGCGCGCGAGAGCCTGACCAGCAAGCCGGCAGGGGCGATCCTCCCCTGAGACGCCCGCACGCGGATCACCAGCGCGCATGACCAATTTCTGCCGGGATGAAGGTATTTCTATGGAGAAAACCGCTAAAGTCGCACAGTACGCCTGGAAATAGGCGTTGCCAGCATCGATGAGCATTCCGATGACTTGACGGAGGATACGTTGGAGTACGAAACGTCCGGCCCAGCTGCGGTCTCATCGGTTCGCGCCGTGGTCACGCCGGCCGCCAGTCAAGAACGGAGGAAGCTCAAGCGCAGCGTCGTCGGACGCTGGGACACCGCGTTCCTCATGCTGGCCGCGATCATCGTTCTCGACACCCTCGGTGCCGTCTCGAGTTACGGTGCTCAGGCGTTCACCTGGCTTATCGTTATGATTGTCTTCTTCCTGCTTCCCTATGGCCTGCTCACCGCCGAACTTGGCACCACGTTTCCCGAGGAGGGCGGCCCCTACGTCTGGGTCAAGCTCGCTTTCGGCCGGGCCGCAGCAGCTGTGGTCTCTGTCATGTATTGGGTCGATAACCCCATCTGGCTGGCCGGGACGCTGGCCATCACGGCGATGGCCACCTTTAGCACCTTCTTCGTCAACCTCTCGCTGACCTGGCAGTACGTCTTTGGCCTCCTTTTCGTCTGGGCTGGCATCACGTCGGTGATCTTGGCGCTGAAGTTCGGGAAATGGGTGGCCAGCATCGGCGCGATAGTGCGCGTGCTGCTCATGGCTTTCTTTACGGTCACCGTGTTGGTCTACGCTGGCATGCATGGCATCCACGGCCTAGGGGGCGGAGCGTTTAAGCCCACCTGGATAGTCTTCCTGGCGGCGACACCCATCCTGATTTTCAACCTCGAGGGCTTTGAGTTGCCCAGCAGCGCCTCCGAGGAACTCAAAAACCCGCAGAAGGACGTCCCCTTCGCTGTGCTGCGCTCGGGGATCGCCACCGTGCTGTTCTACGGCCTGCCCATCCTCGCCATCCTGATCGTGCTCCCCGCGTCACAGCTCTCCAACGTCGACGGGTTCGTGGATGCGATCAAGACGGTCTTCATCGTCTACGGGGGGCACACGACAAGCGCAGGCGTTGTACTCACCGGCGCCGGGAAGGTCCTCGCCGATATCGTGGCGGTCGGGGTAATCTTCGGCTTGCTTTCCTCGGCCGTGGTATGGCTCATCGGATCCGACCGCACCCAGGCGGTCGCGGCACTAGACGGCGCCGCGCCGAGAGCTCTCGGGTACTTCTCCCGGCGCTTCGGTACGCCAATCGGCGTGAACATGCTTTCGGGTGTGGTGGCGACCATCGTCCTCGTTCTTTCGCTCACCCTTACCAGCGGTAATGCGTCCAAGTACTTCAGCGTCACGCTAGGGCTTGTCATCTCGATGGTGACGATCACCTACGTGCTCATCTTCCCGTCGGTAATCAGGCTCAGGTACAAGTATCCCAACGTTGAGCGCCCGTACCGGATACCGGGCGGGACGGTCGGGCTGTGGATTGTCGGGATACTGACTACAGCATGGGCGGCATTTACCACCATCGCGATCATCTATCCCGGCATCGGCACGGCTCATCCCGATGACTCGCTGCCAAGCGGATTTGCCGGGCAGCGCCTCCAGTACGAGCTGTCTCAGTTGATCCCGCTCGGCGTGATGGTACTTATCGGCCTTCTGTTCTACGCGCTTGGCAGACGCACCCGGCTGGAGGCTGCGCAGGTGGAAGCCCCGGAGGCAGAAGCCACAGAGGCAGAAGCCGCGCAGGCGGAAGCCACGCAGGCGGAAGCCCCGGCGGCGGAAGCCACGCAGGCGGAAGCCGCGCCGGCGGAAGCCACGCAGGCGGAAGCCCCGGCGGCGGAAGCCACGCAGGCAGAAGCCGCGCAGGCGGAAACCCCGCAGGCAGAAGCCCCGGCGGCGGAAACCCCGCAGGCAGAAGCCCCGGCGGCGGAAACCCCGCAGGCAGAAGCCCCGGCGGCGGAAACCCCGGAGGTAAAAGCCGCGCGGGTGGAAGCACCGGAGGCGGAAGCCACGCAGGAGTAACCCGCGCTACGGGTCAGGCGTCCCGCAGGACGGCCAGCCGCATGGCTGTCCGTCCTGCGGGACGCTCGATCGTTTCCTTGCCCAGATTAGGTCGCGGGTGAGGTAGCGGGGCGAACATCTCCTCGGGCACGACTCGCCCCGGCTAGCTCACGACGAAGTGCCCGAGGCAGAAATGCAGGTCCGTAACCGATGGCAGTCTGGCCCTGCCTCGGTCGGTCCAGGTCAAAACGTCAGGGTTGACATATCGAGTCTCGTCGCGATTGGCCGAGGCGGCGACCATGGCGACCTCGGTCCCGCCGGGAAGCAAACGTCGCTGAGGGTTGCGTCGGGCTGAGCTTCCGGGTCATGCCGAAGGGAGCCAGCCATCTCAGGTCCCTCTGCGCCGTCCGTCATCAGTCCGACGGGTCTGCGGAAAGGCGTGCTGCCTGGTTTGGGCGGTTGACCAGCCCATACAGAGAGTTCGCCGCTCCGGGGACGGGTTCGCCTAGAATTCGCTCACGAACATGACAAAGACGTGGGCGACGATTTCCTCGATGTTGCGGGTGGTTCCCTCATATCGGGCACGACCGCAAGGGCGTACTCAGCGAGGCTGAGCCAGGATCCGGGCACTCGCCCCGGTAGTTCCCAGCGCGCGGCCCACTGCCCGTCTGGCTGCCGACCCGGCCCCACGCCGATACCGGGACTACCTTATCCGGCCTTCGCTCTCCCGCGCGATGTGGAAGAACGGCGATCTCAGCACGAAACGCGCGACCAGCATGAGGACTACCCCGACAGCGATGACGCCGACCATCGACCATATCTGCTGCGGGGGGGCGCCTATCAGCGACTTCACCAGGATCCAGCAGAGGAATGCGGCGGCGCCGATCGGGAGTATGCCAATTATTACCGCGTCCAAGACGTTGCTGAAGATGCGGCGCCGGTAGTAGGTGATAGTGGCGAGCGCGGTGAGGACGTAAAAGGCGGCATAGAGCAAGCCGGTCAAGGCGATCACGTCATCGAAGGCGTTGGCTAGCGAGGTGGCCAGAAGGTAGGCCCAGGTGAGGCTGAGGAGGATCGCGCCGACGGTCAGGCTAGCGGCGACCGGGGTGGCGAACCGCCGGCTCACGTTACCAAGGAACGGCGGCAGCACCCGGTGGGTGGCCATCCCGTAGATGACCCGGGCGCCGAGCACGATCCCGGTGCCGGTGGTAGCGATCACCGACAGGGCGAGCGAGAACGCCATGACCTTCGCCCAGCCGCTGCCGCCCAGCGACTGGCCTATGAAGACCAGGGCAGAGGTCGAGTTGGCCTGCAGCTTGGCCGGCGACACCACGCCCTGCAGACCCAGCTGCGAGAAGGTGTAGATGACGGCCAGGAAAGCGACGGCCATCATGGCGGCCTTGCCGGGGTTGGTGCGGCGGTGCTTAACCTCCTCGTTGACGTAGATGGTGCCGTCCCAGCCGGTATATGAGAACATGGCGATCAGGAACCCTGCGGCGAGGCTGCCCTTCCCCCCGATTCCGCTGACGTTGAACCAGGCCCTGGAGATGGGGAAGGTGCCATGCCGGTGGCTGAGGACCGCCACTAGGCCGACAGCGGCGAAAGCAAGCAGGATCCCGTACTCGACCACCGCCATGGCGACCTGGGTCCGAGCGGTTAGGCGGATGCCGACGATCGCGATCACGAGCATGCCGACGACCACCACGGTGTCGATGAGCAGGTTCGGCGGGATGCTAGTGGAGGCCGAGCCGAAGACAGCGAGTACCGACGGCCCGAGGACCACGGTGGTGCTGACGGTTCCGATGATGCCACCCATGATCATCAGCCAGCCCGTTAGGAAACCGAGGTATGGACTGATTGCTCGGCCGACCCACTCGAAGGAGGCGCCGCAGTTAGCGTTCCACAGATTCAGGCGGCGGTAGCAGTTGGCGATAATGATCATCGGAACGGCGGTGAGGATGATAGTCGGGGCGCCGGCGTAGGCCGTCGCCGCAGCGAGCGCGGCCAGCGTCAGCCCTACCGACGCCGCAGGCGCGGAGGTGGCCATCCCGATAACGGTGTCTTGCGCAACCCCGATCGCATTAGGCTGCAGCCTGGCCTCAGGGACCGATCCGGCCCCTATGACCGTAACCGGGGATTCAACCGTCATCTGGTTCTCCTATCCTGCTGCCCACGTGCTTCAGCGGTTGCGAGCAGCGAGAAACCTCGTTCAGCGCCTGAGATAATGCGCGTCGACGCTGTCCCCGCCAGGCCTGGCTCCGCCGCTAAGCGATCTCGAGGCAGGCCGGGCATGGGACAGCTACCTGCGAGATAGTATCGGTCAATTCGGGCTGTTGGCGGCCAAAGAGGAGAAAAGCCCCGGCTCTCGCCTCGCCCGGATAAGGCTACTCTCAGCTGCAAGAGCACGCTGTCGCAGGTTGAAGGCAAAGCTATCCCGCCCATCGGCCCGGCAGCGCCTCGGCGTGCAGGTGCCAAATCGATGGCTCCCGGCAATTCAGGTATGGCCGGGAGTTATGCGGTCGTACGGATCCGTGACCAACCTGTTGGTGGTACACACACCTGTCCGATGCCGCCTTCGCTGCGGGAGTCGACCACTGGCCCATAACATCGCCGTTGTGGTGCGGGACCACGGCGGCGCGGATAAGAGCGGATCAGAGTTGCGGGGCGAGCGCGGTCACCTCACGCCGGAATTGCACCAGGTCGCTGGATTGTGGCGGTGCGTCAAACTCCTCGGCGAACCGCCGCCCCGACCACACAGCGGCCGCGATCGTGCCCGGCGCCCAGCAATCGCCGATACCGCGGACACTTTTCAGCTGCCCGCTGCCGAGCGACTCGGACAGCTCGTGAAACAACGAGTCGTTTGGCAACCGGGCAGTGACCATCGCGACGCTGTTGGCCGGCAGGGCACTCTGTTCATCGGTGTAGGCGTTGATCAGGGCAACGTGGTCGGCGTGTACAGCGGTGACAGCGCGGCTGGTGTGGATATTCACACCGGCCTGCAGGAGCCGTCGCTGGATCTTGGTGACCTCCATGGTGTTGACCGTCCAGGACGATGCTTGCGTCGCCGGGGTGACCAGGTGGACCTCGAATCCGTCGCGAGCCAGTAGCTCGGCCAGCACGCCGCCCATGTAGTAGTGGTCGTCGTCAAACAGGACGACTCTGCGGCCGCGGGGACGGGTGCCCGCCATCAGGTCCTCAGGCGTGAGGATCTCCGTGCCGCTGTCGATCGAGATGGGGTGGGTGTGCCAGCGTGCAACGCCGTCACGCCGCCAGCTGGACCCTGCAGCCACGGCCACGTGCTCGAAACCCGAGTCGAGGATGTCCTGCGCGCTCATCGGACTCTCGCGGAAGACCTCTACCGTCTTCAGCTCACTGAGGGCCTGCTCGCGATAGTCGAGCACGCGGATCCACGCGGCGAGCCCGGGCAGGCGGGCTTCCTGCGCGACCCGGCCCCCCAGTTCGCGGGAGGCCTCGGTGAGCACGACATCGTAGCCACGGATGCCGAGCGCACGGGCGGCTTCCAGCCCGGCAGGACCGGCGCCAACGATCAGTACCCGCGAGCCGGACTCTTTCGGGCGGACGAATTCGGGATGCCAGCCACGCCGGAACTCCTCGCCCATACTGGGGTTCTGGGTACACCGGATGGTAGACATGGTGAAGTCACCGGACACGCAGATGTTGCAGCCGATGCACTCGCGGATCGTCTCCAGCCGGCCCTCGCGGATCTTGTTAGGGAGGAATGGATCGGCGATCGAGGGGCGCGCTGCCCCGATTAGGTCGAGGATTCCGCTCTTGACCTGCCGGACCATGAGGTCGGGTGAGGTGAAGCGACCGACGCCGACGACCGGCTTGCTGGTGAGCTGCTTGAGGCCGGCGACGTACTTCTCCTGCTCGCCCTCGGGCCCAAAGCGCGAGGTGTTCGAGTCATCCTCCCAGCTGCCCATCACGAAGTCCCACAGGTCGGGCAGCTCGCCGAGTGCGCCGAGGATGTCCTGTATCTGGGTGCGGCCGATACCGGCATCGCCGATGCCCTCGTCGACGGTGATCCGGCACGCGACGGCGGCCCGGCCCGCAATTTCCTCCTGGGTGTCCTCAAGGATCTCGCGCAACAACCGCATCCGGTTCCGCGCGTTTCCGCCGTACTCGTCGGTGCGCAGATTGTAGCGAGGAGACAGGAAATGATGGATGCCGCCGAACGCATGGCCAGCGTAGACGTAGACCAGGTCATAGCCAGCTTGCAAGGACCGGCGTACCGCATTGCGGTGCCAGCGGCGCAGGTCGGCGATATCGGCCTTGGTCATGGCGCGGGCCTGCACCGGGTCATAGCCGTACGTCGCTACCGGCAGATGCCCGGGCGCCAGCGGGATCTCCCGGCTGTAGAGGTTGGGCGCGTTCAGTCCGTTATGGGCGAGCTCGATGCCAGCTAGCGCGCCGCCGGAGTGGATCGCATCGGCAATGCGCGCGAGCGACGGGACGTCCTGGTCGTCCCAGATCCGCAGCTCGATGAACGGCGCGATGTCCGAGGTGGGGTGGATCTCGACCTGCTCGGTGCAGACCACGGACCAGCCGCCCTCGGCCTTCACCTTGCGCATCGCCGCCTGCGCGCTCGGGTCGCGGTAGCCCATGCCGTTGCAGTGCGGAACCTGGAAGAACCGGTTTTTCGTGGTCAGCGGTCCGATCCGGACAGGTTCGAATAGCACGTCGTAGCGCGACGGCTTTTGCACGGCGGTCAGCAGGGGCGGTGGAGTCGCGCTCATGAAACCTCCGGTCGGTGATCGCCGTAGCCGGCCTGCGCGGCTACGGGTGCGCCGACAGCAGCGTATCGATAGCATCTCTCCGCGGCTGCTGACCTGTCTAACCGATCTAATCGACCTTAAGCATCGGTCCCCCCGATGATCTACCGGCTTTGGCGCAGCACCTCGCTGCACAGGGCGGCCACGGCGGCGGCGCGCTGCGTCTGGCGTCCAGCTGCCGTGGTGAGGAGCACGACCTCCAGTGCGGACCCGTCGCTGTCGAGCGGGACCGAGATGACCTCGTGTCCGTCCAGCGACGTCGAGACTTTGGGATGCAGGTTCAGCAGGGTGTAAGCAAGCCCCCTGCCGACCAGCGCCCGGCACGTCTCCACACTGCTAGACCGGTACCGGACGGTCGGGGTCACCCCGGCCGCCGCGAACAGGCCCTGGAAGTAGTCGCGGCTCACCGGCAGGTCCAGCAGAGCCAGCGGTTCATCGGCCAGGTGCGTGAGCTTGATCTTCGAGCGGCGCGCGAGCTTGTGGCCGGCCGGCAGCAGAACGTACGGCGGCAGTGCGAAGGCCCGGGTCATGATCAGCCGGGGATCGGGCGCGAGGTCGTAGCCGAGGCCGAGCTCGAAACGGCCTGTAAGCACTCCCTCGGCGAGGTCGCCGAGATCCACCTCGCGGGTCTCCAGGCGCAGCTCGGGATGCCGCTCAGCACAAGCGGCGATGATATCGGGCAATACATAGGGCGCGAGGATGCTGAAGCAGCCCAGGGTGAGCGAGCCGGTGAGGGCGTGGCCGAGCCCTCGAGCCTCTCTCCGCAGTTCCTCGGCCTGGGCCAGCAACCGGCGACTAGAGAGGAGAAGCTGCTCGCCGGCCAGGGTGAGGGTGACGCCGCGGGCGTGATGGCGCAGCAGCAGTTGTACGTCGAGGGCGCGCTCGAGGTCGGCCAGCGCCGTCGACATGGCGGATTGCGAGAGGTGGACGCTGTTGGCTGCTCCCGTCACGCTGCCCGCCTCCGCGACCGCGACGAAGTACTCCAGCTGGCGCAGGGTGTACTCCGCCATCACATCCTCCAGCCGACCTGTTATCGGTTGCGCCGAAGCATAAGAGCTGAGAGTTCTACTGTACCGATACCGATTCCAGGCTGAGTCCATGCCGCGGTCGCATGCAAGTACCCCGGATCGGCTGATCAGGCCGCACCCCTGACCCTCGCACAGCATAGGTATAGCCGATTCAGCAATGAGGTTTTTAGTGTTTTACAGATGAATTTGCCTTGGGACATGCTCAACGGAGACGGCCCGCCACGGCACGCTGGCCCAGGAGGCAGAAGATGCACGATGCAGAGCCTACGTCCCGGGTTCGCGGTCCGGATCTCGTCGCGACCGGGACCGTAGGCGCCGAGTTCTTGCCCGCGATGAGCGCCGCCGCGACCGGCGTGACGGTGGTGGCCACTGACGGCACGGGCGGCCGCTATGCGCAGACGGTGAGCGCGATGTGCTCGGTGTCGGCCGAGCCGCCCCTGCTGCTGGCCTGCTTGCATGGCCGCAGCCCGGCCAACGCCGCGATCACCGCCAACGGATTGTTCTGCGTCAACGTCCTCGCCACGCAGCATGACCACGTGGCCGATACGTTCGCCGGCCGGCCCTGGGCTGGCAAGGATCGCTGGGATTTCTCCTGTGGCCACTGGGGCCTGGCGCCGTCGGGTGCCCCGCGTATCGTCGACGCCATCGCCTCCTTCGACTGCGACGTCGAGCAGGTGATCGAGGCGGGCACCCACATGATCTACATCGGCCGCGTACGGGTCGTCCAGGCCACACCGGGCACTCCGCTGATCTACACCGCCCGCTCCTACTACCGCCCCGCGCCGTTCCCCCCGTCGACGTTCGAGGAATTTCCCGACGCCCGCCCGCACAACCTCACTATGAAAGCGGCCACACGATGATCCGTACCGGCCAGGAATACCGCGACTCCATCCGCGACGGCCGTGCCGTCTGGATGAACGGCGAGCGGGTCAAGGACGTCCCGTCTCACCCGATGTTCGCGCCGATCGTCGACGCGCGGGCCCGCATCTTTGACCTCGCGCACGAAGCGGCTACGCAGGACACCATGACCTATCTCGAACCAGATACCGGGGAGCGCAACGCCATCGCTAACCGCCTGCCGCGCAGCCAGCAGGACTGGCTGGACAAGCGGCGGGCCGTTGATCTAGTGCTGGCAGACGCCCGCGGCGTTATCACGCGCGTCGGCGATGAGACCATCGGCGAGATGTGGTCGCTGTTCGACGGCCAGGACATCCTCAACGAGGTCGACCCCCGCTTCTCCGCCAACATCCGCCGCCATCTCGAGCGAGCCGTACGGGCGGACCCGTTCCACGTCTCGGCCAACACCGACCCTAAGGGCGATCGGTCTAAGGCGCCGCAGGACCAGGATCCGGACATGCTGCTGCATGTCGTACGCGAGACCGACAACGGGATCGTGGTGCGCGGCGCGAAATACGAGACCGCCGCCGCCTATGCGAACCAGGCCTTCGCCAAGCCGACCATCGCCAACTGGGGCAGCAGCGTACTGTCCGACTACGCCGTCGGCTTCGTGCTCGACATGGGTAACCCCAGGCTGAAGTACATCTGCCGCACCGGGTTCGCCGGGCGCGCGCCGGCCGTCGACTACCCGTTGTCCAACCGGGTCGACGAGGTCGAGTCGCTCGTCGTCTTCGACGACGTCGAGATCCCGTGGGAGGACGTGCTGTTCTACCGGCACACCCGCGCCGCCACCTTCATCCGCGCGACGCTACACCGCTACAGCGCGTTCCCTTTCGTGCAGCGCACCTTGCACCTCGCCGACCTGATGATCGGCGCCGCGCTGTGGAACGTGAAGCAGTCTGGGCTGGAGACCCAGCAGGCCGTGCAGGAGAAGCTCGCCACGCTGGCCTGCTACCGGGAAACGATCAATGCCCACCTGACGGCGGCCATCGCGCTGGCCGAGCCGAGCCCGGGCGGCCTGCTGATGCCCAACCAGTCACTGCTCTACTCCGGCCGGGTCGTCGCGCTCAGCCAGTTGCCGGCCATGATGCACACCGCCCGCGAGTTGTGCGGCGGGCAGATCTGCATCACCCCCGATGCCGCCGCCTTCGACGATCCCGACGTCGGTGCATGGCTGGACAAGTACTACTCGATCAACGACAACTGGGTGGCCGAGGACCGCCGCAAGCTGCTCGCATTCGCCCGTGACCTGCTCAACAGCGACTACGCCGGGCACCGGCTGACCTTCCAGCTGTTCGCGCAGTCACCGCCATTCGCGCAACTCGCCGCCGTCTACCGCAGCTTCGACTTCGACGGCCCCCTCGGCCTGGTCAAGGCCGCCGCCGGGCTCTCCGACCAGATCGTGGCGGACGGGTCGTGAGCCATACTCGGATCCGCCCGTTCAACACCCGTGACACCTACCCCGAGCAGGACCTCGACAACGACCTGTGCCAGGCCGTCGTCGCCGGCGACACCATATACCTGCGCGGCCAGGTCGGGCAGAACCTCGACACCTCGGAGAACGTCGGCGTCGGCGACGCCGCGGCTCAAGCTGAGCAGGCGATGCGCAACATCGACCTGCTGCTGCGGGAGGCCGGCAGCGCACTGGCCGACATCGTCAAGGTGACTATCTACCTGGTCGACCCGCGCTACCGCGAGACCGTCTACCGCACCGTGGGCAGATGGCTCAAGGGCGTGCACCCGGTATCTACCGGCATCATCGTCAGCGCCCTCGCCCGTCCGGAGTGGCTGGTCGAGATCGACGCCATCGCCGTTCGGCCTGACCCGCCGCCCGCGCCGTGACGTTCTCCCTGGCCGCGCGCTGTCCGCGCACCGGCGCGTTCGGCATGGTGATCAGCTCGTCCAGTCCCGCCGTCGCCGCTCGATGCGTCCACCTGCGGGCAGGTGTCGGCGCCGCCGCGTCACAGAACATCACCGATCCACGCCTGGGCACCCGGTTGCTCGACCTGCTCCAGAGCGGCTACCCGGCCGCCGATGCCGTCGCCGCGGTCGTCGCCAGCGACCCCACTGCGGACTACCGTCAGCTTTTCGTGGTCGACACGACGGGCATGACGTCAGCCCACTCCGGTCGGTACACCCTCGGCGTGCATCACGTCGCTCACGGCGGGGGCGCTGTCGCGGCAGGCAACCTGCTCGCCACGGCCGCGGTCATCGACGCAATGCTCCAGGGGTACCTGCACAGCAGCCACGAGGACCTGGCCGCCCGCCTGCTGGATGGGCTCGGCGCGGCGCTGAATGCCGGTGGCGAAGCGGGGCCGGTCCACTCGGCCGGCCTCGCCGCTCTCCATCCGCGCGCCGGATGGGCCAGTACGGACCTGCGCGTCGACTGGCACGAGGACCCGATCGGCGAATTGCGTCGCCTCTGGTACCTGTGGCTGCCCCAGCGCGACGACTACATCGTCCGTGGGCTCGACCCTTCGTCCGCACCCGCCTACGGTGTCGCCGGGGACCGATAAGGTCCCCCAATGAATGGATAAAGCAGGCCACGTATCGCCCTCGGCGGCGTTACGAGCGAACGAGACAGGAGCCGCCGACCTTGAACGAGCCAACAGGCGAGCAAGCATTCGACGAGCGGTACCGGCGCTGGGCGCAGCGTTCTGGCGAGCTGTTCACCGAAGCCAGCCGCTATATCCCCGGGGGCGCCGGCAGCAGCGCGCGTACCGTCAAGTTCGGCTGGAAGCCGTACCCCCCGTTCATGGCCGAGGGCTCCGGGTCGCGGCTGCGCGACGTGGACGGGCACGAGTACATCGACTACCTGCTCGGCCTGGGCCCGATGATCCTGGGCCACCGGCACCCGGCCGTGACCCGGGCCGTCACCAGCGCGGTCAGCGAGCTGGGTACCTGCTTCGGGCTGCCCTACGAGCTCGAAATCGAGGCGGCCCGCAAGGTCACCGAGGCGGTGCCCGGGGTGGATATGGTCCGGTTCTCCAACTCCGGCAGCGAGGTCGTCGGTACCGCCGTCCGGCTGGCTCGCGCCCATACTGGCCGCCGGCTGATCATCCGCTTCGAGGGGCACTACCACGGCTGGCAGGACACCGTCTACTGGAGCAACCACGTGGACCCGGAGCTGGCCGGCCCGGCCAGCATGCCCCGCCCGGTACCGTCCGGCCCGGGCGTCCCGGCCGAGCTGGCCGCCACCCTCATCGTGCTCACCTGGAACGACCCGGAGAGCTTCGTGGCCGTGATGGAGGAGCGCGGCGAGGAGGTCGCGGCGGTGATCACCGAGCCCGCGGTGTTCAACACCGGCTGCATCCTGCCCGAGCCCGGCTACCTCGAGCTGCTGCGCGAGCAGACCCGCCGGCACGGCGCGCTGCTCATCTTCGATGAGGTCATCACCGGATTCCGGTTCGCGCGCGGCGGCGCGCAGGAGTACTTCGGCGTCACGCCGGACCTGACCACGATGGCCAAGGGGCTGGGCGGCGGCTTCCCGGTCGCGGCGATCGGCGGATCCCGCGAGGCGATGTCGATGATCGCCGAGGGCCGCTACTCGCACTCGGGTACCTACAACGCCAACACCATCGCGTGCGCCGCGGTCAGCGCGACCATGGACGTGCTGGCCGAGCCGGGCCTGTACGAGCGGCAGCGCGAGCTGGGCGAGACCCTGATGAGCGGACTGCGCAAGCTGGCCGCCGAGGCCGGTCTGCCGGTCATCGTCGAGGGGCTGGGCACCGTCTTCCAGATCTGGTTCAGCGAGCGGCCGATCAGGAACTGGCGGGACGCGGAGCGCTACGCCCACGAGGAGCTGTTCACCCGGTGGTGGCAGGAGATGCTGTTGCGGGGGGTCTTGTTCCACCCCAGCCAGTACGAGAACGTTTTCCTGTCGCTGGTGCACACCCCAGACGACGTCAACGACATGCTCAGCGCCGCTCAGGAGGCGTTCGCCGTGGTCGGCCGCAGGACCCGCCCCGCCTGAGGACCAGCAGCGTAGCGATCACGCTAAGTCACCACTCGATCGTAGACCATACGGTCGGCGGTCCAGGTAGCCCAACCGGACACTGTGACCTAATTGCTTCACTGCAGACTTATTGCGTCACCGCCCGTAATCCTCTAGGGTCTGACCTGACATAAGCAGTATGTCGTTATATGCGAATTACAGTACGGATAGTTTTCCCGTGCGGAGAAGTCCTCCGGAGCGATACGGAGATGCGTTATGTCATCGCCAGCCAGCAGCAGTGCCGCCCCGGCGGGGGAGCAGTCCCCTGACCACGCGGGCGGCACCCTGAAGGATGCTGCCCTACGCATCGGCGACATCGTCATCCTCTCCATGGCCAGCTCCGGACCGACGCAGAGCATCGCGGTCACGCTGGCCGTCCTGCTGGCGACGGTCGGCTACGCCAGCTTCCTGCCGATCGCGATCTGCCTCATCCCGATCCTCGGCATCGCCATCGGCTACCAGCGGCTCAACGCCTGGCAGCGCAGCGCCGGCGCCACCTACTCCTGGGTCGGCCGGGCCCTCAATCCGCACGCCGGGTTCTTCGGCGGCTGGATCATGCTGATGTACTACTGCGTGGGCACGACCAGCCTGACCGTCCCGCTCGGCACCTACTTTCTGACCTTCTTCAGTAGCACGCTGCCCAACAACGTCTATGCGGTCGCCGCCGTCGGCAGCGGGTTCGACATCATCGTCCTGGTCATCGCGGCGGTCGGGATCCAGCTGTCGGCCAGGTTCTCGTGGGGATGGGCGATCTTCGAGTACGGCCTGCTGGTCGGCTTCTCCATCGCTGCCCTGGTCGGCATCTACGGTCACAGCCACAATCTGCACCACACCGTGCACATCTCCAGCTCGTGGTTCACCATCCACGGCGCGGGCGGGTTCAGCGCGCTGGTCTCCGGCTGCCTGCTGGCCATCTTCCTGTACTCCGGCTGGGACACCGCCGCCTACGTCAGCGAGGAGGCCAAGGGCAAGCAGGCCGGCCGGGCCGGAGTGGCCAGTGTGCTGATCCTGTTCGTCATCTACGCCGGCGTCATCTTGTGCCTGCAGGGCGTCGCGCCCAACAGCGCCATGCAGAACAACGCGGGCAACATCCTGGCGTACGTCGGCGACCTGATCGGCGGCGGCGGCTGGAAGCAGGTCATGATCGTCGCCGTGCTCGGCGGCACGCTCGCCTCCCTGCTGGCCGCCATCGTCAGCGCGGGGCGGATCTCGTTCGCCATGGGCCGCGACCGTACCTTCCCGGGCTGGTTTGCGAACGTGAACCCCAGGTTCCGCACTCCGTGGAACGCCACGATCTTGTTCGGCCTGCTCAACCTCGTATTCCTGTGGGGCACGACGCTGATCGGCTCTATCGGCAAGGCCCTGTCCAACATCGTCAGCACGCTGGGCCTGATCGCGGCGATCTTCTACCTGCTCACCGCGACCGCGGCGGTCTGGTACTACCGCCGTACGATCATGAGTAGCGCGTCGGACTTCTTCCTCGGCGGTTTCCTGCCCGGCCTGGGCGCGGCGTTCATGCTGTTCGTGATCGTCTACACGCTGGAGCAGAACGAACTGAACGGGATCCAGCTCGGGTTCGGGTTCGGGCTCGCGGCGGTCGGCCTGGTGCTCTCGTTCGTATCCCAGTACGTCGGGAAGTCGTCCTTCTACTCCGACCCGACCACCAGCTACGGCGACAAGATCGAGGAGGAACTCGCCGGGCCCCAGCCGCCGGGCACGGAGCCGCCGAGCACGGAGCCGCCGAGCACGGAGCCGCCGAGCACGGAGCCCTCCTGAACGCGGGCGCGTCCGCCGACGTCTACATCGGGCTGGACCTGGGCACGTCCGGCCTCAAGGCGGTGGCGCTCAGCGCATCGGGTGCGATCCTGGCCCGGGCCAGCGCCGCCTACCCCACGCACCAGCCCGCCGCCGGGGCGTACGAGCAGGACCCTGGCGACTGGCTGCGTGCGGTGGAACAGGTCGTAGCCAGGCTCGGCCAGGCGGTCCCGGCCCGCCGCTGGCGGGCCATCGGCCTGTCCGGCATGCTTCCCACGCTCGTCACCCTGGGCCCGGACGGCCAGCCGAACGGGCCGGCCATCACCTGGCAGGACAGCCGGGCCGACGACGTGGGCGATGAGTTCCGTGAGTCCTACGGCGCCGAGAAGCTTTACCGGCTTACTGGCCAGTGGGTCGACGGCCGCTACTTGCTGCCGATGTTCGGCCGGATCGCCCGGATCGACCCCGCCCGCGCGGCCGCCACGGCGACCATCGCCTCGGCTAAGGACTACCTGTTCGCCTGGCTGACCGGCGAGCTGGCCACCGACCCGAGCACGGCCTCCGGCTACGGCTGCTACGAGCTGGAAACGGGCCGCTGGAACGCTGCGGCCCTGGCTGGGACAGGCCTCACCATGGCCGGCCTGGCCGGCGACGGGACCGCTGACCCCAAGGGGCCGGGCCTGCCCGCCGTGCAGCCGTCGGTCACCGGCCGGCCGCTGCGAGCCGAGGTGGCGGCCCGGCTAGGCTGCGACCCGATCCCGGTCGTCCTGGGCGCGGCCGACTCCGTCCTCGGCGCGCTCGGGCTCGGCGTCCGCGAGCCGGGCCAGGTGGCTTACATCGCCGGCACCAGCAACGTCATCCTGGGCATCAGCGACCGACTGGTCCTGGACCCGGCTCACCGGTTCCTCGTCACCCCGCTGGCCGAACCCGGCCGCTGGGGCGTTGAGATGGACCTGCTCGCGACCGGCAGCGCGATCACCTGGCTGGCCGGGCTGCTCGGGGGCGAGCTCACCGCGTCCGGGCTGGTCGAGCTCGCGGCCAGGACCGACCCCGCGGACGCCCCCGTCCTGCTGCCCTACCTGAGCCCGGGCGAACAGGGCGCGCTGTGGGATCCCCTGCTGCGCGGCGCCGTCGTCGGTCTCGACCTCAGCCACGGCCGCGAGCACCTGGCCCGTGCGCTGGTCAACGGCATCATCCTGGAGAGCCGCCGCTGCCTGGCCGTGCTCGACGAGACCTGCGGATCCGGCCGTGCCGTCGAGGTGGCCGGCGGCAGCGCTGCCCACCCCTCTTTCCGTGCCGACCTGGCCGACGCCAGCCGCCGGCTGGTCTCGAGGCCGCGCGACGACGACACCGACCATTCGGCCCGCGGCGCGGCGCTCATCGCGGCGCTGGCGGTCGACGGCGGCTGGCCGGACGGCGCATTCCCGGCGGCCGGAGTGGCCGCCGAGCCCGACCGCGCGCGCGCCAAACTGTGGGACGACCTGTGGGCCGCCCACGAGTCCGCCCGCCGTCGGCTTCAGCCCTATTTCCGCGAGTCCCCTTCCCCTTGACCGCAAGCGATAGTAGTCACTAACGTTAGTGGCAATGAACGCTATGTCCAGCCGGCCCGATGACCCGCGCGGCGATGAGATGGACGAGGTACTCCGCGCGCTGGCCGAGCCCCGCCGCCGCGCGATCCTGCAGCTCGTGGCCCACTCCGAGCTCGCCGCCGGGGAGATCGCGGGCTGCTTCGAGGTGACCAGGACCGCCGTAAGCCAGCATCTCACCGTACTCAAGAACGCCGGTCTTCTGGCCGAACGAAAGGTGGCGACCCGCCGTATGTACCGTGCTCGCCCCGAGGGGCTGGCGAGCTTGCGCGAGTTTCTCGACCAGATGTGGGCGTCGTCCCTCGAGGTCGCCCGCGATCTCGTCGAGGCCGACCGCGGGGTGCGCCACGACGACCAGGCCCCGGCCGCGGGTTAGCGCCGCGGCGGCCCAGCCGAACCCGGAGGAGCTCAGCCATGGATGTCACGAAGCTGCGCCAAGCCCATGCGGCCTTCCTCGCCGTCGCGGAAGGCGGCGGCTTCGGCCCGCCGCCGGCCGGGGAGTGGGACGCCGACCGGATACTCGCTCACGTGGCGGCCGCCGACGCGAGTGGCGCGGCGGCCGCCCTGGCCATCGCCGCCGGCCAGCGCCCGGCCTACGACAACCGTCCGAGCCTGGACGAATGGAACCTGCGGCGCATGATCGGCGACGCCGGAGGCACGTCCGGCATGATAAGCCTGGTCCGCAGGTACGGCGATCTGCTGTGCCTGGTCGCCGCGGAGCTGACCGAGCGGGACCTGGATGTCAGCCTGCCGGTCCTGATCGTCTCCAAGGCCGAGGTCATGGCGGACGGGCCGAGGCCGCTGCGCTCGCTTATCGTTGGCCTCAGTGAGAATCACCTGCCTCCGCACGCCGAACAGCTGCGCAGCCTGCGACGATGAGCACGAACACGACACGAGGGGAGCTGGCGGGGATGGCTCAGGACGGTGCGCCCCAGGCGCCGGGGACCGTGACGGCGCTGCGGCGGCCGCCGGTACGGCAGTCGGTCGTGGTCCGCAGCGACCGCCAGCACACCTTCGATACGTTCGTCCGGACCATCGGCCGTTGGTGGCCGGTCACCCCGTTCTCGGCCGGGCGGGACCGGGTCCGGGACGTGACCTTCGAGCCGCGCCAGGGCGGCCGGGTGTACGAGACGTGGCAGGACGGCACCGAGGCCGACTGGGGTGAGGTGCTCACCTGGGAGCCGCCCGAACGTTTCGTCATGACCTGGAACATGACCTCGGTGGCGACCGAGGTCGAGCTGCGGTTCGCCGTGCTCGGGCCGGCGCTGACCCGGGTCTCGGTCGAGCACCGCGGCTGGGAGCGGCTGACGCACGAGCAGCTCGCCAAGGATTGCGCGCTGCCCGGCGGCTACCTCGGCGGCTCGTACCAAGAGGGCTGGGCGCGCATCCTCGGCTGCCTGGCCGCGGCCTCGGGCGGGGCGTCATGAAAGCCGTGGTGTTCTACGAATCCGCCGCCGGCGTAGCCGACAAGGCGCCGCTCTTCTTCGCCGCGCACCAGGCCCGCTGGCGAGAATTCGCCGACCGCGGCGAACTGCTCATGATCGGCCCCTTCGCCCGCGCCCAGGAAGACGGCGCGATGGCCGTTTTCAGCACCCGCGAGGCGGCCGAGGAGTTCGTCCGCGGCGACCCGTTCGTCCTCAACGGGGTAATACGGAAATGGACTATCCGCGACTGGAACGAGGCCCTCGTCCCGGACCAGCCGCATCAGCAGCCCGACCGTCCAGCCTCCCGCTGATCTTTCTTAGCGTCCCGGTTACCAGTGACTTCGGTGCACGAGTTCCGCCAGGCTCTTGCGGTCGCTCGCCCGCGCAGGCGGGACCGGGTTGGCATCCGGATCGGGATAGCCGATAGCGATAGCGCCGATCGGCGTCCATTCTTCCGGGACCCCGAACCGGGCGCGGAAACCGGCCATGCTCGCTGGCTCGATGCCGAAGAACACGGCGCCTAGCCCTTCGTCGACGACGGCGAGCAGGATGAGCAGCGCGGTGAAACCGCTGTCGATGTACCAGTACGGGACGGGCCAGCGTGCTTCGTCCAGGTCGGTCCAGCCCTTATCCGGCCGGGCGTACCGGCTTAGGTACACGTCCTTGCAGGCCAGCGGCACGATTACCAGCGGCGCGCGGCTCAGCGCCGCGACCTGGGCCCGCTCGTTAGCCTCCCGGTCACCGGCGAGGGCCGCGGCTTCGTACAGGATCTCCCACAGCGGGGCAGCTTGCTCGGTGCCTTCCAGGACCAGGAACGAGTATCCCTGGCTGAATCCTGCCGATGGCGCCCGGTTGGCCGCTCGCAGCAGCCGTTCGGTGACGTCCGGGGCCAGCGGCTCGCCGGTGAAGGCGCGGACCATCTTGCGGCGTTTGATTACCTCACTGAATTCCATCTCGCAAGCGTAGGCGGCTGGCGCGCAGCGCGGCCGGGAACGGGAACCACGGCCCGTTCGGTCTTAATGGTCTTGATCTTCAGGCCGGGACTAGGGACTTTGAGCAGCAACCGGACGCCCACGTGCTGATCCCAGCCGCCTTAGGGTGTTGGCGTAAGAAAGGGGACCACGTGATCCGATCGGCGACTATCTCTGACCTGGCCCAGCTTATGGAAGTGTGGCGGGCAGCGGGACTGCGCTTCTATCCGGAAACGACCGAACGCGACTTGGCCGCACTCATCGGCCAGGATCTGGCGCTGGTCGACGAACGCGGCGGTGAGATCGCCGGGACGGTGCTCGGCAGCTACGACGGGCTGCGCGGCTGGGTCCACCGGCTGGCCACCCGGCCGGACCGGCGCGGCCGCGGGATCGCGACGGGTCTGCTCGCCGAGCTCGAGCGCCGCCTGCTCACCCTCGGCTGCGCCAAGGTCAACCTGCTCATCGAGGCCGACAACGCCGACGTCACCGGCTTCTACGCAGCGGCCGGCTACCGCTCATGCGAGCTCGCCTTCATGGAAAAGTGGCTCGTTCCCGAGCCGGACGGTCCCGCTCGCTTCGACCCCGCGGCCGGCGGCTGGCGCGATCTCCAGCCCGACCTGCGGGCCGAACCGTACGTGTTCGCGGCGGGGGAGCCGCCGCCTGGCGTGTCCCCGTTCGCGCTCATCCGCGAAGACGAGGGCCCTACCGTGATCCTGACCCGGGCCGATGCGGACCGGGCCGGGCTGGCCTACGACTACGTCGCGGCGCGGATCACGCTGCGCATCAACTCCGCCCTCGCGGGCGTCGGTCTGACCGCCCTGGTCGCCCGGATCCTGGCCGGCGCCGGGATCAGCTGCAACGTGATCGCCGGCCGGGTCCACGATCACCTGTTCGTCGACTGGGACCGCGGCGCCCAGGCCCTGGCCCTGCTGCAGCGCCTATGACAACAACGTGGCGCGCAGGACATCGGTCCGGGCGATCGCCTCGTCCCGCTGGGCGGCCAGCGCGGTCCGCCGCGGATCATTCATGTACTCCTCGAGCGCCGCGTCCGAGGCAAACTGCAGGATCTGGACTTCAGCGGGCTGGCCGCTGGCCCCCTCGACCTGGGCGCCCTCGACCCGGGCGCGCTGGACGACCCGCCCGCCGTGGTCGGCGAGCAGCGCGAGCACCTCGTCCTCGTAGCGGCCGAGATCGGCCTCGCGTCCGGCACGAGCCCACAGCAGCACGCAGAGGGTCACCGCGACCCGGGGCATTTCGCGTCCCCTCTCGTATGGTAAACATCACCTTAGCGGCCTTTGTCCATATGGCCTGCTCTGGGCGGCGAGCCCGCGGGTACCTGCCCGACGTGACCCTGGGGGTGATACCGGGTGTCTGAGGGCGAGACGCTGCGCCCTTACGTAGCCGAACTGGTCATCGACTGGCTCCGGGAGACGCCCGATGCCACCTACCGTGCGGTCGAGGGCACGCTGGCCCTCGTCGACATCTCCGGCTTCACCGCCCTGACCGAGCGGCTGGCCCGTGCGGGCGCGGTGGGCGCGGAGGAAATGAGCGATATCCTGAGCGCCGTCTTCACCGACCTGCTCGCCGTCGCCTTTAATTACGGCGCGTGGCTGGTGAAGTGGGGCGGCGACGCCGTGCTGCTGCTGTTCGAGGGCGACCAGCATCCGGCGATGGCGTCTCGGGCGGCCGTCGAGATGCGCCGCGTGCTCCGCCGGGCGGGCCAGGTCCGCGCGACGGCCGGCTCGGCCAGCCTGCGCATGTCGATCGGCGTGCATTCCGGCCCGGTGTCGTTCTTCCTCGTCGGCACCCGCCATCGCGAGCTGGTCATCACCGGCCCCGCGGCGACCGAGGTCGCGCTGATAGAGGCGGCCGCCGGCGCGGGCGAGATTGCCCTGAGCCCGGCCGCCGCCGGGCTCCTCGACCCGCGGGTCGTCGGCGCGGCCAAGGGGCCGGCCCGGCTGCTGCGTGCCCTCCCGGTGGCAGCGGAGCGCACCCGCGAGGCCAGCGACGTTACCGGCGTGGACCTGACCGCCGCCCTGCCCGGCCCGATCGCGGACTACGTGCTCGACGGCGCCGGCGAAGGCGAGCACCGCCGGGTGGCGGTGGCCTTCGTGGAATTCTCGGGCACCGACGAATTGCTGGCCGCCCGCGGACCGCAGGCGGCCGCGGCCGAGCTGCACGAGCTTGTGAGCATCGCCCAGGAGGCCTGCTACCGCTGTGACGTCACGTTTCTTGAGACCGACATCAGCCCGGACGGCGGGAAGATCATGCTGGTCGCCGGCGCGCCGCATAGCGAGGGTCATCATGAGCAGCGGCTGCTCCGGGCGGCCCGCGCGATCGTCGATTACCGCGGGCCGCTGTCGGTCCGGGCCGGCGCTAACTCCGGCCGCGTGTTCGCCGGTGACTTCGGGCCGCCCTACCGGCGTACGTACTCGGTGAAGGGCAACGTGGTCAACCTGGCCGCGCGGGTGATGAGCCGGGCCGGTCCTGGCCAGCTGCTCGCGACGACCGCGCTGGCCGGATCGGCCAGCGGTTTCACGTACACCCCGCTGCCCGCGTTCCCGGTGAAGGGCAAGTCCAAGCCGGTGAACGCGGTCGCGGTCGGGGCCGTGCAGCAGCCGTCTCGCCCGGCCAGCGGCGGCGCGGACGTGCCGCCGCTGGTCGGCCGGGGCGCCGAGATCAGCGAGCTCCTGGCGGTCCTGGATACCGCGCTGGCGGGCCGCGGCCAGGTCGCCGAGATCGCGGGACCGCCCGGCATCGGCAAGTCGCGGCTGGCCGACGAGCTGCTGGCGATGGCCGAGGAGCGTACGCTGCTGGTCGCGTGCGACAGGTACGCCGCGGGCACGCCCTACGCGCTCATCGACGCCATGCTGCGCGAGCTGCTCGGCGTGGCCGGGGCGGCCGGCCCGCAGGCCGTCCTCGCGGCCGTAGCCGACGCGGTGGACCGGCGGGCCACCGCGCTGCGGCCCTGGCTCCCGCTGCTGGCGGCCGTCGTGGGCGCCGATCTGCCGCCGACCCCCGAAGTGGCCGCCCTGGCCGGGGAGTTCCTGCGGGCCAGGCTGGAGCTGACGGTGACCGAACTGATCGGGACGCTGCTGCCGGGACCGGCCGTGCTAGTCATCGAGGATCTCCAGCTCATCGACGACGCCTCCGCCAACCTGCTCTCCCGCCTGCTGGCCGGCGTCGCTGACCGGCCCTGGCTGGTCCTGTTCACCTGCGCGGAATCGGGGTCGTCCCCGCTGACCGGCGCAGCCGACGTACGCCTGGTGCTTGAGCCCCTCGGCCAGCAGGCCGCGACGCAGCTGGTCAGCTGGGAAACGCGGGCGGCGCCGCTGCTGCCGTACCAGCTCGCCGCGATCGCCGAGCGGTCGACAGGCAATCCGCTCTTCGCCCGGGAGCTGGTCCGGGTCGCGAGCCAGGCCGACGACGGCGTACTGCTGCCCGAGTCCATCGAGGACGTCGTCGGCGCGCAGGTTGACAGGCTGCAGCCGGCCGACAGGGACGCGCTGCGGGCCGCCTCGGTGGCCGGCATGCGCATTGATCCGCGCCTGCTCGCTGAGGTCCTCGGGCAGCCGGCGTCCGCGGGCCAGTGGGAACGGCTGGGCGCGTTCGTCCAGCCCGATCAGGATGGCAGCCTGCGCTTCCGGCACGGGCTGGTCAGGGACACGGCCTACGAGGGCCTGTCGTTCCGCCGCCGGCGGCAGCTGCACGACGGTCTGGCCCGGGCCCTCGAGCGGCGGGCCGGGCGGACTCCTGACGCGGAGGCCGGGCTGCTGTCCGTGCACTTCTACCACGCCCAGAACTTCGCTCCGGCCGCGCACTACGCGCGGGTGGCGGGCGAGCAGGCGGCCCTGGTATACGCCAACGCCGAGGCGGCGGCCTTTCTCTCCCGCGCCCTGGAGGCGGCCAAGCGCAAGCGGCAGCCCGCGCCCGAGGAGATAGCGCACATGGCCGAGGCGTACGCGGACATCAGGTACCGGCTCGGCGAGTTCGCCACGGCGGGCCGGGCCTACGCCGCCGCCCGCAAGATACTCAGCCAGGACCCGGTCGGACTGGCCCGGCTGCGGCTGAAGACCGCCCTGGTGGTCACCCGGACCGAGGGCCTCTCGCAGGCGCTGCGCTGGATCACCCGGGGCCGCCGGATCCTGGCCGGCCTGGCCGACCCGCAGGCCCGGCGCCTGGATGCCCGCCTGCTCGTGCAGACCGCGCTGATCCGGCAGATGCAGGGTCGCTACGGCGAGGCCCAGCAGGCCTGCGAGGCGGCCATCGCGGTCGCAGAAAGCTCCGGCGCGCGGGACGTACTCGCGCAGGCGCTGCAGCTCCTCGACGCCGCGGATGTCGCGCGCGGCCGGTTCCACAGCGAGCCCTGGGCCGAGCGCTCGCTGGTCATCTGGGAGGAACTCGGCGAGCTACCCTGGCAGGCCAAAGCGCTGAACCAGCTGGGTATCCGAGCCTACTTCGAAGGCCGCTGGGGCGACGCGCTGGCCTACTACCGGCGCGCGGCGGACACCTTCGCTCGCGTCGGCGACCAGTGGAACGCCGCCATCGCCGCGTGCAATGTCGGCGAGATCCTGTCGGATCAGGGCCATTACGCCCAGTCCGACGAGGTAACGCAGCCCGCGATGCGCGTCCTGCAAGCTTCCGGTGCGCTCTCGGACACGGCGTTCGCGCTGAGCGTGCTCGGGCGGACAGCCGCCCGGGCCGGGCGGCTGGCCGAGGCACACGAGTTGCTGGACGCGGCCAAGACCGGTTACCTGCGGGCCGGCGAGCGGGTCGAGGCGCTGTCCGCGGAGGTCCGGATCGCCGAGTGCCTCGTGCTCGGCGGCCAGACCGCGGCCGCCCAGGCGGCGACCGACGAAGCCGCCATCCAGCTCGCGGCGCGGGGAATGGCTGTCGAAGACGCGGCCCTGGACCGGCTGCGCGGCTACCTGCTGGCGCAGCAAGGGCAGCCCGAACCGGCCGCCGAGGCCTTCCAGGCCAGCCTCACCCTGGCCCGCCAGCGCACCGCCCTTTATGACCAGGCGCTGAGCCTGGATGCCCTGATCAGGCTGGCCAGCCAGGCCGGGTGGCCGCCCAGGCGCTCGTACGCCGCGGTACGTACCGCGTTGTTCGGGCAGCTGGGCGTGATCGCCACGGCCGCGTTCCCGCTGTCAGCCCCGGCCCCCGGCCACGAGCCGGGTCCGGTGCTGTCCCCGGCTAGAACGTGATGCGCGGATCCCCGGCGGGCGCCAGGACGATGGCCACCACTTTCCCGGACCAGGTCCGGTACTGAGCCTTCACGCACGGCGCGGGCCGGTGCCAGCCGCAGGCTGGCAGCAGCCCCTCGTACTCGCCGTTCGCCGGGTTGAACGCCGAGGTGCGGCCGCCCTTAGTGGCGAACGGCACCGATGCGCCCCAGCAGATGTTGACGAACCGCCAGTGACCGGCGCCGTACGCCTTGGTGAAGGTCCGGCTGACCGTGATGACCTGAGCCCGGCTGGCGGAGAAGGTCAGCACGCCGCCGGCCGAGGTGCAGGACAGCGCGGGGAAGCCGCCGCCAGTCGCGGTGAGCGTCCCGCTGCTCGCCGCCGCGCCCGCCCGGGCCGTGCCTGATGTGCCGCCCGCTGTCACCGTCCCGCTCTGGCAGGGCTGGCCGGCCTGGCAGTGGATGAGCTGGCCGACGATGTCGAACGGCTGGGACGGCAGGCTGGTCGCGCCCGGTATCGAGGCCACAAGCTCAAAGCCGAAGCCGACCGAACTGAACGTGAGCGCAGGGAACTTGGCCACGCCGTGCCACGCGCGTACGACCCGGCCCGCCGGTTCGGCCGCCCCCACGGGGTTGACCTTGTACGACAGCGTGACCCAGCCGTTGTACCCCCGGTCGGGCTTGCCGTCCGGCTTCTCGACTGCCACCTTGACCGGCGGCGCGACCGCGGTGCCGACCTGGGTGGTCGTGGGCTGGACGACGATGACCGGCGTCAGCTGGTGTGGCTGCTGCCCCGCCAGCGCCGGCCCGGCCCCGAGCACGACCAGTGCCGCGGCGCCGATCGGGGCGAACCAGGCCGCCCGCCAGCTCCGCTTCGGTAGTGGAAAGCCGTGTTTCCTCATCTAGGGTCCAGCCTCTCTGCCTGCGGCGCGCACTGACGAATGGATCATATGGCTGACTACGTTTCGTGTGGAAGATGCCCGTAGTATCGCCGGGCCGGCCAGGCCGGAGTTTCGATGCCGGACCGTTGCCTGCCGGCGGGGAAGCAGCACGCACGGACAAGTTGCTGGTAGGGCATGCTAGAGGCGATGCGAGCTCATTTCTGCGGGACGCGGGGCTCGACGCCCGTCAGCGGCGTCGGGCAGTCGCGCTATGGCGGGAACACCTCGTGCATCGGGCTGGCCCACGCGGGCGAGCCGCCCACGATCGTGCTTGATGCCGGCACGGGGCTGCAGCGGCTGCCGCTCGCGCTGGACGGCCAGCCGTTCCGCGGCACGCTGCTGCTCAGCCACCTGCACTGGGACCACACCCACGGAATGCCGTTTTTCCGCAGCGGGACGCTGCCCGGTCACCGGGTCGACGTGTACCTGCCCGAGCAGGGGGTGGACGCCGAAGAGCTGCTGGCCCGGGTGCTTTCGCCGCCGCATTTCCCGATCCGGCCCAAACAGCTCGGCGAGGGCTGGACTTTCCGCACCATCGAGCCGGGGCATTATGAGCTCGAGGGCTTTTCCGTGGCGGTGCGGGAAATCCCGCATAAGGGCGGCCGCACATTCGGCTACCGGGTCAGCGACGCCGATGGCTCGCTGGCTTACCTGCCCGATCACAGTCCGAGCGCGCTCGGCCCGGGGCCCGATGGTACCGGCGTCTACCACGAGGCGGCCCTCGCGCTGGCCGACGGGGTCGACCTGCTGGTGCACGATTCGCAGCACACCGCCGCCGAGCTTCCGCGGCTCGGGTTCCTCGGCCACTCCGCCGTGGAGTACGCGGTCGCGCTCGCGCAGCGCGCCGGAGCCCGGCAGTACGCGCTTTTTCATCACGACCCGTGGCGCACCGATGCCGAGATCGACGCCTTCGCGGCGCAGCACGCGATGGCGCCCGTCCGCGTCTTCGCCGCCTACGATGGCATGATCGTAGATCTGCCCTGACTGACTGACGCTGACTGACTGACGCTGACTGATCGACGTTGATCGTCACGACCACCAGGGCTCAGCCAGGGAGCCGCGCAGCTGGAGGGTCGGTGTCGTGATCTGGACGGGTGAGCGCAACCAGGCGCAGGGACGGCTGGTGGCGCAGATGTACCGGGCCGCGGCGTCGGTGCCGTGCGAACGGGTCGCCGTCATCGCGGGCGGCCTGCCCGGCGCGGACAAGGCCGGCGCCCTGGCCGAGGCGGGCGTAGACCGGTCGCAGTACCTCACCGTCAGCATCAACGCCGTCCTGGCCCGGATGGCCGCGGCCCAGCTCATCCCCGAAGCCGACGGCCTGTCCCCGCTGGCCCGGGCCGGCCTGGTGCACGGGGAGGCTCAGTACCTGGCCAAGCGGGTCGGGCTGCTGGCCCTCATGGACGGCAGGAACCTGATCCTGGACATCTCGCTGGCGTCCTGGCGGGCCGCCGAGGCCTGGACCTATGCCCTGCGGTTCGCGGATTACGCCGTCCACGCGGTGTTCGCCGACATCGGCATCGAGGAGGCGGTACGCGCCTCGGAGGAGGCGTACCGCCGCGGCGAGGAAGAATTCCGGGGCGGGCAGGGCTACGGCGGCCGGCGCATCCCGGCGGAGGCCATCCGGGCGCTGGCTACCCCGGCCGCCGCCGCGCCGAGGAACCGCATCAGGTGGGCCGTCGGCGCGCGATCGGCCGGCGCCATCGGCGGAACCGTGGGGACCGGCACCTTTCCCGGCAGCGCCGTGACCGCGATGCTCAGCTCCTACCGCGAGGGCCGGCTCAGCCTGGACGATCTCACCCTGGAGTTCCGGGCCCGCCGGTGGCCCCAGGTCCCGGACGTCTGCCCGCCCGAACTGGATCAGGCCCGGGCGGCCATCGACGACCCCGAGCCTTACGTGCCCGGTTCGTTCGACGATGTCGTCCTCGCCTACGACCTCGGCTGGCTGTCCGACGCCGACTACGACGTCCTCGCGACGGCGGCCGAAGGCCTGCCGGAAACGTGAGCCCCGAAAACCTGATGGAGCGGGGTGCCGCGGACTGGGCGCGCGGCACCCCGCTCCTATGAGGCAGGCACTGCGGGGCAACGCCGCGCCGCGCACCCGCCATAGAGTCAGGTAACTACCCCAACGATGACGTAACCTCCCGAACCGGGTCAATCCATTTTCTGGGTCATTTTCCCGGCCAGAACGGTCGGACCTCGATCCGGCCGAACCCGGCCACCGGATGCGCCGCGGCCACCTCGACCGCCTCCTCGATGTTCGCGCACTCCAGGATGTCGAATCCGCAGATGACTTCCTTGGTCTCGGCGAACGGGCCGTCGCTGACCAGGACCTCGCCGTCCCGCACCAGGACGGTCCTGGCCTCGCGCGGCGGCCTGAGCCGGTCACCGTCCAGCCGGATGCCGCGGGCCATTACATCCTCGAGCCACGGAAAGCTCCTGCTCTCCTCGGTGTCCGCCTCCTCCGCGGCTTCCTCGCCCTCGTAACCCGCCCCGTCGACGCAGACCAGCATCAAGAACTTCATCGTCTTCTCCCATTCTCGTAGCGTTCACAACATCACGACGAACGGGACTCCGCAAAAAGACCGGCCCCGGGTACGCGAGCAGGACCCGCGCTCAGGCGGGTCCTGCTCGCGGCGGATGATCAGCTGATGACCGCCATCGCGAAGGCGGCCACCGTGCCCAGCCCGGCCAGGACGGCGCCGGTCAGCGCGACACCCTCGCCGCGGAAAGGCCGCCTGTCGCGCGCGTCGCGCGCCAGCACCAGCGCGCCGACCGCGAAGACGGGCGGCAGCGCGAGCCAGAACACCGCGAACGAGGCCACCGCCAGGATGCCGAGGACCAGCGAGGTCCAGGCGGAGGCCCGGGCCGAGCCCTTGCGCAGTACTCGCCGGACCACGAGCCCGAAGACCAGCGCGGTGAACGCCAGCACGACCGCGGCGAGGACGAGGCCGACCCGCCAGGCCGGTCCGTCGTTGGTGTTACGGGCCAGCAGGACGGCGCCGAGGATCGCGCTGAGCAGCACGGCGGTACCGGCCGGGCGCAGTACGCCCGGGGCCCGGGTCGCGGGCGCGGTATCGAGGGAAGTCGCGGTCATCGCAGTGTTCCTTTCATCGTGAAGCAGATGCCTCCAGGCTCCCTGCGCGGCGATCGGCGCGCATGAGGCGCGCGTCCGGGGCGTACCCGGACGTTTTCCCGGCCGTACCGGGACAGTTGCCCCCTGACAAGATGGCCCTCGCTCCAGCACACTCAGTTCATGGACGCCGAGCGCACGGCCGCGATCTCGCCGAAGAAAGCGAGGAGAGCGAGAGGAGGCGCGCTGGCGGTGGCGATGCTGATCCTGGCGGAGATAGCCGCGACCCCGGTGGCGGGCGCCGGACTGAGCCGCCTGGCCGGGGTGCATGGTTCGTTCGTCCCGGTCGGCGACCTGATCGTCGACGCCTGCATCGTGACCATCGCGCTGGTGGTGATCTGGGCGCGGCCGGAGAACGTCATCGGCTGGCTGATGCTGGCGTTCGCTTTCCTCGGGGCGACCCAGAACGTCGCCGAGGCCTATGGCGTTCGCGCCCAGGCCGAGCCGCATTCCCAACTGCCGCTCGGCCCGCTGGCCCTGTCCCTGGGCACGTCGCTGTGGATACCCGCGGCGGCGCTTCCGGCCACGCTGCTGCTGAACCTGTACCCTGACGGCCGGGTCGCCGCCCGATTCTGGATCTGGGTGAACCGGCTGACCCTGGCCGCGATGATCGTCGCGACGGTCGCCGTCGGCACGAGCCTGCAGATCGCCCGCCAGGACTTCACGGGTGCGCGTCCGGTCCTCGTCGTGCCATCGTCGTTCGGCACGCCGCTGGCCGTCGTCGCCGTGGCGGTCCTGGCCGGCTGCGCGCTGGTGAGCATCGGCGGGGCGATCTGGCGAACGTGGCGGGCCCGGCCGCCGCAACGCCAGCAGCTTCTCCTGCTGCTGGTAACGGCCGCGATCGTGATCGTGCTCACCCCGCTGGATGAGCCGGCCGCTCTGTTCGACGTCGGCCTGGTCGCGGTGCCCGCCGCGGTGGCGGTCGGCGTGCTCCGCTACCGGCTGCTCGGCGTCGAGGTGGTGATCCGGCGGACGCTGCAGTTCGCGGTGCTGACCCTGCTGGTGGTGGCGGTATACGCGGCCGCCGCGGCGGCCGCCTCGGCGTTGGTCTCCGACCGGACCGGCTCGCGGGTGGTAGCCGCGGCGGCCGTGGCGCTGGTCCTGCTGCCGCTGCGGGACCGGTTGCAGACCTGGGTCGACCGGCTGGTGTACGGCGCCCGCCGCGATCCGCTCGGCGCGGTCCGGCAGGTCGGCGCGTCCGTATCCGCGGTGTCCGCCAACCCGCTGCCCGCCGTCGTCGGCAGCGTCGCCGATGCGGTTCGCGCCAGCTTCGTGGCGATCGCCGACGCCGACGGGGCCATCATGGCGCAGGCCGGGACCGATCGCGGCGGTACCCGGCTGGCCTATCCGCTCACCGTGTCCGGCCAGCAGGTCGGGGAGCTGCTGATCTGCCCGGCCCGCGGCGAATCGGCCCTCGCCGCGGCCGACGCCCGGGTGATCATGACCCTGATCGCCCCGGTGGCCGCGATCGTCCACGCCACTCAGCTGACGCGGCGGCTGGCGGTCGCACACGAGCGGACGCTGACCACGGCGCAGCGGGAGCGGTCCCGGATCCGGCGTGACCTGCACGACGGGCTCGGCCCGTCGCTGTCGGGCGTCGCCCTCGGCCTGGAGGCGGTGCAGGCCGCGCTGCCTGACGACGCGGCGACAGCGGCCACGCTGACCGCGCGGATGCGGACCGAGATCGGCAGCGCCGTCGAGGATGTACGGCGCATCATCGACGAGCTCCGCCCGGCGGCGCTCGAGGACGTCGGTCTGGTCCAGGCACTGCGGGAACGGGCCGCGTCGCTAGCCGCACGGTCGTCGCCGGGCATGACCGTAGAGCTGCGGGCCGCCGAGCCGATGCCCGGCCTGCCCGAGCAGGTGGAGATCGCCGCGTTCCGGATCGCCGAGGAGGCCATGACGAATGTGCTCAGGCACGCACGGGCGAGCCGGTGCGAAGTGCGGCTCGAGGTCTGCGGGTCCGGGGATGCGCTGGTCGTTTCGATCAGCGACGATGGCGTCGGACTGCCCGGGCAAACCCGGTCGGACGGCATCGGGCTGGCATCGATCCGGCAGCGGGCCGCTGACCTCGGTGGATCCTGCACGATCGGCCCGGCCGTCCCGTCGGGCGTGATCGTGAGCGCCCGGCTGCCCCTGGAGATGACCTCATGACCGCTGGGCCGGTGCGGGTCGTGCTCGCCGATGACCATCCGATGTACCGGTACGGCGTCGCGGCGGTCCTGTCGACCGCGGCTGAGATCGAGCTGGTGGGTGAGGCCTGCGATGGCGCCGCCCTGATCGCGCTCGTCGACGCCGAACGACCGGACGTAGTGCTTACCGACCTGGCCATGCCCGGCCTCGACGGGGCCAGCGCCTGCAGGCAGCTGCTCGCGCGGCAGCCGGACCTGGGCGTGCTCGTGCTGACGATGCACGCCGACGACGAGTCGCTGCTTTCGGCGCTGCGGGCCGGCGCGCGGGGATACCTGGTCAAGGGCGCCGACAAGGCCGAACTCATCCGGGCCATCCTGGCCGTCGCCGACGGCCAGGCCGTCTACGGCGCGGCGGTCGCCCGGCGGATCACCGAGCTGCTCGGCACGTCCCGCCGGGCGGCGCCGTTCCCCGACCTGACCCCGAGAGAACGGGAAGTGCTCGGCCTGCTGGCCGACGGCGCCCGCAACTCCGAGATCGCCAGGCAACTCGGCATGACCGACAAGACCGTACGCAACCACGTCTCGGCGATCCTGATGAAACTGCAGGTAACTGACAGGACCGCCGCCGCCATCAAGGCCCGCGACGCGCGCTAGCCCCTGGTCAGCGCTACCTGCGCGTGTCACCCCGGTCCGTTCGGCCAAAAGATTAAGTTCTTTTATCCCGAACGAGACGTCGTGCGTGTCCCGGCTAAGCCTCTCCCGCGCAGGCCGCGGCGACGCGGGCCGGGCCGTCCTGGAACTAGGCCTGCACGCCCGGCGCGGCCGACGCCGTCAGGGTGAAAATAGTGCCGCCTCAGTATCATGGTTCTTCATGCGGGATCCGTGGTGACTCAGCCGATCCGGACGGCGATCCGGGTGGAGGGGATCGTTCAGGGCGTCGGCTTCCGCCCGTTCGTGTACACGCTCGCGACCGGCCTCGGCCTGACCGGGTTCGTCGGCAACGACGCCGGCGGAGTGTTCGCCGAGGTCGAAGGCCCGGCCGGGGCGGTCAGCAAGTTCCTCCTCGCGCTGGAACGGGACGCGCCCGTGCTGGCCAGGATCGAGCGGGTCGCCACCAGGGCCGTGACACCCCTCGGCTCGCCGTCCTTCACGATCGCGGCCAGCGGGCCGCCGGGGCCGGCCCGGACGCTGGTGTCGGCGGACACCGCGACGTGCGCGGACTGCCTGCGGGAACTGGCCGATCCGGCCGACCGGCGGTTCGGCTACCCGTTCATCAACTGCACGAACTGCGGGCCTAGGTTCACCATCGTCCGGGACGTCCCCTACGACCGGCCGCTGACCACCATGGCGGGCTTCGCGATGTGCGAGCCGTGCGCGGCGGAGTACCGCAACCCGGCCGACCGGCGCTTTCACGCGCAGCCGACCTGCTGCCCCGCCTGCGGCCCGCGGCTGAGCCTGCTGGACCCGGCCGGGAGCGTGCTCGCGGGGGAGCCGCTGGCGACCGCGGCCGGACTGCTCACGGGCGGCCGGATCGTCGCCGTGAAGGGGCTGGGCGGCTACCACCTCGCGGCGGACGCGGCCGACGAGCAGGCGGTCGCGGAACTTCGGGCGCGCAAGCACCGCGAGGACAAGCCGTTCGCGGTGCTGGCCGCGGACCTGACCGCCGCGCGGGCGCTAGGCGAGGTCGACGAGACCGCCGCCGGCCTGCTGGCCAGCAGCGCCCGGCCCATCGTGCTCCTGACCCGGCGGCCCGGGGCGGCCGTCGCCGCGGCGACGGCCCCGGGCAACCGCTCGCTCGGGGTCATGCTGCCCTACACCCCCCTGCACCACTTGCTGCTCCGGGCGACCGGCCGCCCGATCGTGCTGACCAGCGGGAACGCCTCTGACGAGCCGATCGCCTACCGCGACGACGACGCGCTGGCCCGGCTCGGCGGGATCGCGGACGCGTTCCTGGCCCACGACCGGGCCATTCACATCCGGACGGACGACTCGGTGGGCCGGGTGTTCCGCGGCCGGCGGCTGCTCATCCGGCGGTCCCGCGGCTATGTCCCGGAACCGATCCGGCTGGACGGCGGCTTCCCCCGGCCGGTACTGGCCTGCGGGGCCGAGCTCAAGAACACGTTCTGCCTGGCCAAGGGCCAGCACGCCTTCGTCTCGCACCATATCGGGGACCTGGAGAACGCCGAGACCCTGCGCTCGTTCACCGAGGGCATCGAGCACTTCGGCCGGCTGTTCAACGTCGTCCCGCAGGTCGTGGCCCATGACCTGCATCCGGAGTACCTGTCCACCAAGTACGCGCTCGACCGGCCCGACATGGACCTGCTCGGGGTCCAGCACCACCACGCGCACATCGCCTCCTGCCTGGCCGATAACGGCGCGGACGGCCCGGTGATCGGGGTCGCCTTCGACGGCACCGGGTACGGCCCCGACGGCACGATCTGGGGCGGTGAGTTCCTGGTCGCCGACCTGGCCAGCTACGAGCGCGGCGGTCATCTCGTGCCGGTACCGATGCCGGGGGGAGCGGCCGCGATCAGGCAGCCGTGGCGGATGGCGGCCGCTTACCTAGGCGCCGCGCCCGCCTCCGCTTACCTAGGCGCCGCGCCCGCCTCGGCGGATGGCCTCGACGTCATGCGGCGCCACGCGGACCGCTGGTCCGCCGTCACCGCGATGGCCGCCAGGAGCATCAACTCCCCGCTCACCTCCAGCGCGGGCCGGCTGTTCGACGCCGCCGCGGCCATCCTGGGCGTGCGGGATGAGATCAACTACGAGGGCCAGGCCGCGGTCGAGTTCGAGCAGCTCGCCGATCCCGCCGAGACCGGCGCCTACCCGGCAGGCCTGCAGCCCGGTGATCCGTTCGGCGTCCAGGGCGGTGACCTGCTGCACGCGGTCATCGAGGACCTCGCGGCCGGGACCCCCCGCCCGGTCATCGCCGCCCGCTTTCACCACGGCGTGGCCGCGCTGATCGAGGCGGGCTGCCTGCTGCTGCGCGAGCGCCGCGGGCTCGGCACGGTGGCGCTGTCCGGCGGCGTGTTCCAGAACATGCTGCTGCTGCACGCGACGGTCGCCCGGCTGGAGCGGCGCGGCTTCCGCGTCCTGGTCCACTCGCGCGTCCCGTGCAACGACGGCGGGATCAGCCTCGGCCAGGCCGCCGTCGCCGCCGCCCGCGACCGGCTCACCGCCTCACCGCCACCCGGGCCCCCGCCACCTGGATCCCCGCCACCCGGGCCGGCGCCGCCCGGGCCTGCGCCGCCCGGGTCACACCGCTCCCACCAGCCACCCGAGCCCGTGTGGCATCCTCGCTCATGACATGAATGTGCAGGCTACCCTCCGGCACGGCCGGAGCCCGGATTAACGTGGAGAATCCGAGCTATGCGGAACATCCGGGGCCCTCCGTAAGCGTTCCAAAGTAACGTGTGTTAGCGGTGTGTCGTCGCGTCCGCTGTGGTACGGGCGGCAGCGATCCGCTGTCGTCCGTTTTGCGGTATCCGCGTGGCTGATCCGGTGTCCTGGCGTGTGACTGTGACATGAAACTGGGGTTTCAGCACGCCAGCGTGTGCTGGAACCGGGGTTTCATGTCATTGCCGGCGCCCCGGGCCGCTGATTCGCGCTGCCGGGGAACGGGACGGACTGGTACAAGCCGGGCATACGCTACCATAGCGCCCATCGGGGCGCGACGCGCCGGGAACTCACCTTAGTCTGGAACGCTCACCCTGGGTACCAAAGTCTCCGCGGAAGCCGAATCATCCACGTTGTTGCGGCAGCTGCGCGCACCACGCTGCGCTCACGCACCACGGTGCGCACTGGTATCAGGCGCCCGGCTACATGGCCGCTCATGACATGAATGCGTTAGAAAACAGCTAGCAGATCCGGGGGAGCGGGTCGCCGACCAGCAGGTCGACGATCCTGGTACCGCCGAACGCGGTCTTCAGCTGTACGATCCCCGGCTGCTCGCTCCGCACGTGGCCGATGACCGCCGCGTCCCGGCCGAGCGGATGCGCGCGCAGCGCGCCGACCGCGCGATCCGCCTCGGCGGGCGGGACCACGGCGACCAGGCGCCCTTCGCAGGCGACGTACATGGGGTCGATGCCGAGCAGCTCTGACGCGCCCCGGACCTCGGCGCGGACCGGGATGTCGTCCTCGCTGACCAGCACGCCGACGTCGGCCGCCTTGGCGATCTCGTTGAGGATCGTCGCCACGCCGCCCCGGGTCGCGTCCCGCATCGCCCGGACCCCGGGCACTGAGTCCAGCAGGCCCGCCACCAGCCCGTTCAGCGGGGCCGTGTCGGACTCGACGTCCGCCTCGATGTCCAGCTCGCCGCGGGCCAGCATGATGGTGATGCCATGGTCGCCGATGGGCCCGGAGACGATGATCACGTCACCCGGCTGCGCCTGGGCCACCCCGAGGTTCACGTCCCGCTCGATGAGGCCCACGCCCGCGGTGTTGATGTAACAGCCGTCGGCCTTGCCCTTCTCCACCACCTTGGTGTCGCCGGTGACGATGCGCACGCCGGCCGCGGCGGCCGCGTCCCGCATCGATTCGACGACCCGGTTCAGGTCGGCGACCGGGAAACCTTCTTCGAGGATGAACCCGGCCGACAGGTAAAGCGGGGTGGCGCCGGACACGGACAGGTCGTTGACCGTGCCGTTGACGGCTAGGTCACCGATGTCCCCGCCGGGGAAGAACAGCGGCTTGACCACGTAGGAGTCCGTGGTGAGCGCTACCCGGGTTCCGTTGATGTCCAGCTGGGCGGCGTCCTCGAGCGGCTCGAGGAGCGGGTTGCGGAACGCGTCGAGGAATATCGCCTCGATCAGCGTCTGGGTCGCCTTGCCGCCCGCGCCGTGCGACATCGTGATGCGTTCTTCCCTGACCCGGGGGCGGCGGCGCCTGGCCCGGTCGATGCGGTCCAGGACCTGCTGTTCCCGGTCGGCCAGCGGCAGCTGGCGCCGGCCCGCTGCGTCCATCTCGAGCCGTTCGTGCTCGGCGTGCTCGCGGAGTGCCTCGTCTACCCAGCCCGGCTGCTCCTGGCCCACCTGCCCGGTGGTCATGAGTGGCTCACCTGAGCCTCGGCGACCCGGTGACGGTTCATCCGGCCGTAGTTGTAGTAGGCCGCACAGGCACCCTCCGGCGACACCATGCAGGTGCCGATCGGGGTCTCCGGGGTGCACGCGGTACCGAACACCTTGCATTCCCACGGTTTGAGCACGCCCTTGAGTACCTCGCCGCACTGGCATGCCTTCGGATCGGCCACCCGGACTCCTGGCACGTCGAACAGCAGCTCCGCGTCCATCGCCGCGTACTTCTCCCGCACCTTCAGCGCCGAGTGCGAGATGAAGCCGAGCCCGCGCCACTCGAAGTAGGGCCGAAGCTCCATCGTCTCGCCGATGGCCTTGAGCGCGACCGGGTTGCCGTCCCACGGCACCACCCGCGAGTACTGGTTCTCCACCTCGGACCGGCCCTGGGCCAGCTGCTGCATCAGCATATAGATGGACTGCAGGATGTCCAGCGGCTCGAACCCGGCCACCACCACCGGCTTGCCGTATTCGGCGGCGATGAACTCGTACGGCCGGCAGCCGATCACGGTGGACACGTGGCCTGGGCCGATGAAGCCGTCCAGCCGCAGGTCCGGCGAGTCCAGGATGGCCTTGATGGCCGGGATGATCGTGACGTGGTTGGCGAATACCGAGAAGTTCGCCAGGCCCTCGGCCGCGGCGCGGATCATGGTCATCGCGGTGGAGGGCGCGGTGGTCTCGAACCCGATCGCCATGAATACCACCCGCTTGTCCGGGTTCTGCCGGGCGATCTTCAGCGAGTCCAGCGGCGAGTACACCATGCGGATGTTGGTGCCCTCGGCGTTGGCGTCGAAGAACGACCCGCCGCTGCCCGGCACCCGCATCATGTCGCCGAACGACGTCATGATCACGTCCGGCTGTGAGGCCAGGTGGATGGCGTCGTCCACGCGCCCCATCGGGATCACGCACACCGGGCACCCGGGGCCGTGCACCAGCTGGACCGACTCGGGCAGGTAATCCTCGAGGCCGTGCTTGTAGATCGTGTGGGTATGCCCGCCGCATACCTCCATTAGCTTGTACTGGCGGCCGGGCTCACACAGCGCCGCGATCTTCGCGCTCAGCGCGTGGGCCTTGTCGGCATCGCGGAATTCATCGACGAACCGCATTGGCATTGTCCGCACCCCTCCCCTTCGGTCAGTCGATCAGTGATTCTCGTAGCGCCGCGATCTCGTCCTCGTAGGCCTGTCCGATGCCCTCGAGGAACTCCATGGCGGCCGCCGCTTCTCTTTCGTCGATCTTCGACAAGGCGAAGCCGACGTGAATCAGGACCCACTCGCCGGGCACGGGCGGGTCGTCGGAGAGCAGGCCGATGTTAATCATCCGCCGGACGCCGCTGACGTCGACCTTGGCCAGATCAGGTTGCTCGGGATGAAGCTCGATGACCTCACCGGGTATGCCGAGGCACATATGACATCACTTCCTTGATCAGTTGAGGAGGCCGAGGGCGGCCACGGTGAGTTCCCACAGCACCTGGTAGACCGTGGTCTGCGCCTCCTGGATCCGGTGCACGGACGCGGACGGCGCCACGAACAGGTAATCGATGCTGTCCAGTTCGGCCATCTTCCCGCCGTCATAGCCGGCCAGCCCGATGGTGAGCATGCCCCGGCGGCTCGCCTCGTCGAAGGCGCGCAGCAAGTTGCCGGAGTTGCCGCTGGTGGATAGTCCGACCGCGATGTCGTTCCGGCCGCCGAACGCTGCCAGCTGCCGGGCGAATACGACGTCGACGCCGACGTCGTTGCAGAGCGCGGTGACCACAGAGGTGTCGTTGGCCAGCCCGAACGCCGGCAGCGGGCGAGCGTCGCCGCCCGGATTCAGGAACAGGGTCGCGAGCTGGGCGGCATCGGTGGCACTGCCGCCGTTGCCGAAGGCGAACAGCCGCCCGCCCGCGCTGAACCGGTCCGCCGCCTGCCGGGCGCACTCGGCGATCCGGTCCGCGTCGCGGGCCCGGACCACCTCACGCAGCTCGAGGATTTCGGCCACCTTGGCCAGGGTCGAGGTGCGGACCTGCTCGAGCACGGCCGTCAGGTCGGCCTTGTCGGAGTACAGGAACGGGTACAGCGACTCCATCGCGCCGTGGTCGGTCAAGCGCGGTCACCTCCCTAGGACGGCGATGGCTTCCCTGGCGTGCACCAGGATCGTGTCACCCACCTGAGCGGTGACCAGGGCGACGCTGACGGTTTCCGCGCCCGCGCCGGTGTCGACCACGGCCAGCTCGTCCTCGAGCAGCCGCAGCACCGTGACCTCGACAGCCGCGTCAGAGCAGGTGATGCAGACATCCCCGTAACACTGCGGTACCTGCGGCTCCTCGCTCATGCCACCACCCCCGGCGCGAGCACACCAGGCTGCTCGAAAAATACGTGCACCAGCTCCCAAAGCACGTGGTAGAGGGTCACGTGCAGCTCCTTGACCACCCGGGGGTCGGGCGAGGCGGCGACGAGCAGGTGATCGGTCGCCTTGCTGGCCGCGATCTGGCCGCCGTCGCCGCCCGCCAGGGCGATCGTCAGCAGGCCGAGTTCCCTGGCCGCCTCGAGGCCGGCCAGCACGCTGGCACTGTTGCCGTCGGCGCAGATCCCCAGGGCGATGTCGTTGGGATCGGCGAGGAAACGGATCTGGTGCGCGAAGATCGCGGCCACGCCTTCCCGCTCGGCGATGCCGGTGACGGTGGCCACGTCGGTGGTCAGCGAGATGGCCGGAAGCGCGCGCTTGCCGACGATGACCGGGTGGACGAATTCCACCGCGACATGCTGCGCATCCGTGCTGGGGCCGCCCGTGCCGAAGACGACGAGCTTGCCGCCGCGGTGAAACCGTACGGCCATGGCATGACACGCGTGCGCGATGGCATCGGCCTGCCCGGCCAGTGCGTGCGTGGGCTTGCTCCGCAGCTCGAACAGGCGGCTGGCCTCATTGCCATATGCCGTCATGACAGCACCGTAGGGCACGCAGGCGAGTGCGTCCAGTAAGGGGCAGGACACTTATGGCTCATAACGGGACACTTCTGGGAATAACGTGCGCCGAGCGGGGGTCGCGCCTTACCGGCATCCGGGCCAGAATCGGTGACCTAGGATTCGGCTTATGCCACCTGAGCGAGGTCCCGAGGTTCAGGGCGTGCCGGTCACGGGCGGCAACTGGCAGGACCCGCCGGTCAACCGCTGGGCGTTCTGGCACGTCCCCGAGATCCTGCCTACCTACCGGGTCGCGCACGGCCGCGGGCCAGCCCGCCGCCTCCCTGAGTCGCCGGCCACGGCCGACCTGCCCGCGATCGCCATCACCCGGGCCGACGGGTCGGCGGGCACGGTGGGCGACGTCCTCGCGGACACCTTCACCGACGCGTACGTGGTGCTGCAGGACGGCGAGCTCGTCACCGAGTGGTACGGCCCCCTGGGCGCCGCGGACCGGACACACGCGCTCATGTCGGTATCGAAGTCCGTGGTCGGCTGCGTGGCCGCCATCCTCATCGACCGCGGCCAGCTCGACGCCGACGGCGAGATCACCCGCTATATCCCCGAACTCGCCGCCAGCGGGTACGCGGACGCCACCGTGCGCCATGTCCTGGACATGCGCACCGGGGTCAAGTTCACTGAGGAGTACGCCAATCCGCAGGCCGATATTCAGCGCCTCGACGAGTGGATCGGATGGCAGCCAGGCACGGAAAGCCAGGACAGCGAGCCCCGCGGGCTGCACCGGTTCCTGGCCACGCTGCTGGCCGAGGCGCCGCACGGCGGCGGGTTCCTGTACCGCTCCGCCGAGTCGGACGTGCTGGGCTGGGCGTGCGAACGCGCGGCCGGGCAGCCCATGAGCGCACTGGTTTCCGAGCTGGTCTGGACGCCGATGGGGGCCGAGTACGACGCCGACCTGCTCCACGACGGCCTGGGCGCCGCCGTGTACGACGGGGGCCTGTGCGCCGCCGCCCGCGATGTGGCGCGGTTCGGCCAGCTCCTGCTCGACGGCGGGGCCGTCCCCAGCGGCGGAGCCGTCCCCGACAGCGCCCACGAGAACGGCACCCAGCGCGTGGTGCCGCCGCAGTGGCTGCGCCAGGGCTGGGCCGTCGACGCCGACGTGCGGGCCGCCTTCGCCGCGTCGCCCGCCGAGGCGTCGTTCCCCGGCGGCTGGTACCGCAACCAGTTCTGGTTCCGCCCGGGCGCGTACGGCGATGTCCTGCTCGGCCTGGGCATCTACGGCCAGATGCTGCACGTCAGCCGCCGGACCAAAACGGTGTGCGTCAAGTTCTCCAGCTGGCCGAAGGCGCAGCACCCCGCCTACCTGGAGGACACGATGCGGGCCTTCGACGCCGTCGGCGGCGTGCTCGCCGGACGGGAGCCTACCCGCGGGCCCGTAAGAGCCCCGCTGGCCGGCGTGGTGTCCGGTCTCAGCCGCCGCGGCGACACGAATCCTCCCAGCGTGATCTGACTCCGGCGAAGATCGTTCTCGACTACGCCCTAGCTGGAGCTTTAGCCTGACGGTATGCCCTCCCGCCAGCACAGCGCCCGCCAGCTCAACGGCATTGCGGAGATCCGCACGTTCTTCCGCACCAACTCCCAGCCGATCTACTTCGTCGGCCCGACGGCCTTCAACCTGCTCGGCATCGACCGCTGGGTCCGCAACTTCCAGTACATCGCCTACTACGATTCCTGGGACGGCAGGCACCCCCGGGTATTCGCGCCCCAGAACCGCCCGTACATCGAGTTCGAGTCGAGCGAGGAGATCAATAACTACCTGCTGCGCGACGCCGAGGTCCGGGATCATCTGCGCCGGCGCGGCGGCGTGCCGATGATCGCGATGGTGTTCTTCGACGAGGAGACCGAGGAGATCTGCCGGGAGCTGGGCTACACGCTGATCCTGCCGCCCGATTCGCTGCGGCGCCGGCTGGACTCCAAGATCGTGACCACCCAGCTCGGCAACGAGGCCGGCGCGCCGTCGGTCCCGAACGTGCTCGGTCAGGCCGCCAGCTACGCCGAGCTCACCGCGCTAGCGGCCGCTCGCGGCCTCGGCGCCGATCTGGTCGTGCAGTTGCCCTACGGCGACTCGGGCAAAACGACGTTCTTCATCAAATCCGAAGCGGAGTGGGACGCCTGTGCGGCGAACCTGAACGGCGAGCAGCTCAAGGTGATGAAGCGGATCAACAACCAGGCCGCGGCCGTGGAAGCGTGCATCACCCGGCACGGCACGATCGTCGGGCCGTTCATGACCGACCTGACCGGCTATCCGGAGCTCACCCCGTACAAGGGCGGCTGGTGCGGCAACGACGTGTTCCCCGAGGCCCTGTCCGAGGAGCACCGCACCGTCGCGATCAGGCACGTCCGCAAGCTGGGCGACCGGCTGGCCCGCGACGGCTACAAGGGCTTCCTCGAGGTCGATGTGCTCGTCGACCTCGACACGGGGGAGGTGTACCTAGGTGAGCTCAATCCCCGGATATCGGGGGTTTCCTCGATGACGAACGTGACCGCGGGCGCGTACGCCGACGTACCGCTGTTCCTGTTTCACCTGCTCGAGTTCATGGACGTCGACTACACCATCGACGCGGAGGAGATCAACGAGCGCTGGCTGGCGCTGGCGGCCGTGGACGTCTGGTCGCAGCTGATCATGAAGGAGCCGGGCGACGAGGTAGAGCGGATCCTGGCCGCCCCCCGGACCGGGTCCTGGCGGCTGACCGACGGCGGCGCGCTCGCCTTCGAGCAGGTCAGCAACGACTGGCACGAGATCACCACCGAGGACGAGGCCTTCTTCATGCGCGTCTACGGCCCGGGTGACTTCAAGTTCCACGGCGCGGACCTGGGCATCTTGGTTACCAAGGGCCGGATGCAGACCGCCGAGGGACTGACCGAGCGGTGCCATCGCTACATCGACGGCATCCGCGCCCAGTACAAGTCCGAACCCCTGCCCGACGCGCCGCCCGTCATGCCGATCGCCTACGTCAAATAACCCGGGCATATCCGGGCATAGATGTGCTCCAGGCGCATTATCCACTGCCGCTATCCTGGTCACTTTATGCCCGGAAGAAAAGCGGCAAATTAGCAGAAAACGCCCGGACAGGGCTTCCCGTCTCTTCTAAACTCCCGACACGGGAGGACGCATGAGACGCAAATTCCTAGCTGCGATCGGCCCGGCCGGCGTATTGCTCCTTGTCCTGCTCGACGCCGGATGCGGCGGCCCCGCGTCAGCGACGCCGGCGGGCCTGGAGAAGCCGGCGGGCCTGGAGAAGACCACCCTGACCGTCGGCGCGGTCCCCGTCGCCGACGAGGCCGGCCTTTACGTCGCCCAGGACGAGGGCCTGTTCCAGGCCGAAGGGCTCACCGTCACCATCGATTCGCTCGTGAGCAGCGCGGACGCCACCCAGGGCCAGAACGACGGCAAGTACGACATCACGGCGGGAAATTCGGTCTCCTATATCCAGGACCAGGTAAAACACCTGTCGAACCTGGAGATCGTAGCCGAAGGCTCGCTGATGCAGCCGAACAATCAGGCTCTGTACACGCTGCCCGGGTCGTCGATCACGACCATCGCCAGCCTGAAGAATCAGCGGATCGGCGTCAACGCGCTGAACAACATCGGCACCCCTGCTGATCAGTTCGGTCCTCGAAGAGCACGGGATGTCCCCCAGGCCCTGAAGCGTCACCTCATCAGTGCGGCCTGGCTCCCGGAGCCGTTCGGCAGCGCGGATCAGGAGGCCATGGGCCTGCAGGAACTCACCGACCTCGACCAGGGGGCCACGGCGAACTTCCCGGTCGGCTGGTACGTGGTGACCAAGGCGTGGGCGAAGAAGTACCCGCATACGCTGACCGCGTTCCTCACCGCCCTCCGGACGGCCCAGGCCATCGCCGACACCGACCGGCACGCCGTCGAGATGGCGATGGAGAAGCTGCCGTCCCCGTACACGGTCCCGCCCGCGATCGCCGCCATGATGTCGCTCGAGACCTATCCGCTGACCGTCGCCCCTGATATCGACCGGGCCCGCGTCCAGCGAGTAGCCGACGCCATGCTCCAGTTCGGGATGCCGGATTCCTCCAGGTGAGACCAGGCGTCGTTCCTGATCTGCCAGAGGCTGTTGTACGCCAGGGGTTGGCCTGGGACCTGGGGGCCGAGGAGGACGCCGATGCCCCGCCCACGGAGCGGACCCGCCCGGACCGCCCTTACTTCGAGATCCTGATCGTCGAGGACATGAGCGAGCAGCAGGAGAACGCGCTGCGCGAGGAACTGCGCCGGTGCCGCCGCCCGGACGACCCGTTCGTCTACGAGATTGTCGTGGTCCCCAGTTTCGATGACGCGATCATGGCCGCACGGCTCAACTTCAGGCTCCAGGCGTGCGTGGTCCGCCGCCGGTTCACCCACCGGTCCCGGTATGACTCGTCCTCGCTCGCGCAGTTCGTGGTCAGCATCGGGCCAGATGACCTGATGGAACGCTCGCCGGATGACCGCGCCCAGGAGCTGGCCCGGTCGATGGCCAGGATCAGGCCGGAACTGAACCTGTACCTGATGACCGAGATCTCGGTCGAGGACCTGGCCGGCCGCCTCAGCCATCATTTCCGGCGCATCTTCCACACCCGGGAGGGGTCCCTGGAGCTGCACCTGTCCATCCTGGACGGGGTCGCGGCCCGGTACCGCGCGCCGTTCTTCAGCGCCCTGAAGAGCTACAGCCACCGGCCGACCGGGGTGTTCCATGCGCTGCCGGTCTCGCACGGCAAATCGATCATCAACTCGCACTGGATCAGGGACATGGTCGACTTTCTACGGCCTGGATATCTTCCTGGCCGAGACGTCGGCGACCTGCGGCGGGCTCGACTCGCTGCTGGAGCCCACCGGCCCGCTGCGCGAGGCGCAGGAACTCGCGGCCCGGACCTTCGGCTCGAAGAGGACGCGCCAGCTGCTGGCGCTGCGGCGGGCCGGCAAGCTGGACCGGGTCAAGATGCTGCTGCTGACCAACTGCACCTTCGACGGGATCGTCTATGACGTCAGCGGGTGATGGAGGAGTGCCTGGCGATCAAGCCGGACCTGGTGTTCTTGTGGGACGAGGCCTGGTTCGCCTTTGCCCGGTTCCACCCGGTCTACCGGCCGCGCACCGCCATGCGGGCCGCCCGGACCCTCGCCGAGCAGCTGCGCCAGCCGGACTACCACGCGAGCTACGACCAGTTCGCCGAGGAGGTCGGCGCCATCGACGCCGCCGACGACGAGGTGCTGCTCGAGCGACGTCTCATACCCGATCCCGCCCGGGCCAGCGGCAGGGTCTACTCGACCCAGTCCACCCACAAGACGCTGACCTCGCTGCGGCAAGGGGCGATGATCCACGTCTGGGACCAGGACTTCGGCGCCAAGGTGGAGGAGACCTTCCACGAGGCCTATATGACGCACACCTCCACATCGCCGAACTACCAGATCCTCGCCTCCCTGGACCTGGGCCGCAGGCAGGCCGCGCTGGAGGGGTTCGAGCTGGTCCAGAAGCAGATCGAGAACGCCATGCGACTGCGAGACGCTGTGGATCACCACCCGCTGCTGTCTAAGTACATGCGCTGCCTGAGCACGGCCGACCTGATCCCGGCCGAGTACCGGCCCTCGTGCATCGACCAGCCGCTGCGCTCCGGCCTGCCGAACATGATCAAGGCCTGGGACTGCGACGAGTTCGTGCTTGACCCGTCCCGGATCACCATCTACATCGGCGCTACCGGCATCGAGGGCGACGCGTTCAAGCGCAGCCAGCTGATGGACCGCTACGGTGTGCAGATCAACAAGACCTCACGCAACACCGTGCTGTTCATGACCACGATCGGCACTACCCGCAGCTCGGTCGCTTACCTGATCGAGGTCCTGGTGACCATCGCCAGGGACCTGGAGGCCAAGGTGCACGACATGAGCCCGGCCGAGCGGGCCGCGCACGAGCGCGCCGTGCTCCGGCTGACCGCTCCCTCGGCGCCGCTGCCCGACTTCAGCGGCTTCCACCCGAGCTTCGCCGACGGTCACGGGCTGCCCACCCCGGAGGGAGACGTGCGCCGTGCCTTCTACCTGTCCTATAACGACAGCTACTGCGAGTACCTGACGCCGGAGGAGGTAGAGCAGCGGGTGGAGGACGGCGACCAGGTTGTCTCCACGAACTACGTCACCCCGTACCCGCCCGGTTTCCCTGTGCTGGTGCCCGGCCAGGTATTCAGCCCGCAGATCTCGCGTTCATGCGGAGCCTGGACACCCCCGAAGTGCACGGCTACCGGCCCGACCTCGGTTACCGCGTCTACGTCGACAAGGCCCTCGAGATCGCCGCGACGACCCGCCCGGCGCCCGCTCCCGACTAGCCGGCCCCGGGCAAAGTCACTCGCGGGGACCTGGCATAATTGAGGGAAATGAGTAACTCAAGTTCCCGCCGCTTTCCTGTGACTGTTTCGCATCTTCCGGTCACGCGCTGCCAGATCTGCCACCGCACCGTCGCGCACCGTCCTGGCCAGGCCAGTGAGGTACTAACCGAGCACTACCGCCGGGCCCACCCCGAAGCGCTCGGGCCCCCCTCCGCCTAGCCCGCGAGGACAGGTCCCATGCTGTCCGCGTCCCGTGCCCCCTCACCGCTGCCCCCAGCCTCCCCCCGGCCTCCCGCAGCCCGGCCTGGTCCCGCCGGAACGTCATGAAACTGGGCTTCCAGCACGCTGGGGCGTGCTGAAACTGGCGTTTCATGACGCAGCGATCCACCTCGCGGCCATCGCGCCGCACTCCCGGGACGCAAGCTGCGCGGCATAGGTCTTCCGACGATCCGGTCATTGCCGGTCACGCACCTTCCCTTTCGGAGGATATCTACCCTGTTCATCCAGGTATTGGGCTGAAATATGCGTCAAGATCAGCTAATCTCGGTCATAAGCAGTCAGTAACCTTGCCTGAGATCGGAGCGCAGAATGCTGCCGGCCCAGCGCCGGGAGGCGATACTCGCGCAGGTACGCGCCCAGGGTGCCGCCGAGGCCGGAGAACTCTCACGGAGCCTCGGAGTGTCCGTCGAGACCATCCGGCGCGACTTGCGGGGCCTGCGAGACGAGGGCCTGCTCAACCGGGTACACGGCGGCGCCACTAGGCCTGCCCTGCGGTCCAGTGAGGGCAGCTTCGCGGCCAGGAGCACCCTGAATCTCGCCCGCAAGCAGGCCATCGCGGCCCTGGCCGCCTCCCTGGTGGGCGCCGAGGAGACCATCATCATCGATACCGGCACTACCCCGCTGCAGCTGGCGCGGGCCCTGCCGGCGGGCTTCCGGGGCCGGGTGCTCACTAACTCCGTGCCGGTGGCGGCGGAGCTGTCCGACCGGGGTGACATCGACGTGCTGCTGTGCGGCGGGCAGATCCGGCCGGGAGACGGCGCCTGCTCAGGTGCCTACGCGGAAGCTTTCTTCGCCGACTTCTACGCCGATAAGGCGTTCCTCGGGGCGGGCGGCGTGCACCCCGAGGCCGGCCTCACCGACTACTATCCTGCTGAGGCTGCCATCCGGCGTACGATCGCCGCCCACAGCGCCGCGACCTACGTCCTGGCCGACTCCAGCAAGCTCGGCGTCATCGCTGTGTCCCGGGTATGCGCACTCGATCGCCTCACCGCGGTCATCACCGAAGACGAGGAGAATCCCGCCGCCGCCGCCGCGCTCGCCGGCCGCGTCACGCTGCTGCGTGCAGCCAGCCACAGCCGGTCAGCTCGGGCGGCGGCCCGATGACGGCCGCCAGGACCTTCCTGCTGCTAGGCGCCGGCGCGGTGGCCGGGATCGTGGGATCCGCCGGCGGCACCGCCTCGCTGATCTCCTACCCGGCGCTGCTGGCCGCGGGCATCCCGCCATTGGCCGCCAACGTAACGAACGCCGTCGCCTTCACGGCCGCCTGGCCAGGCTCCGCGCTCGGCTCCCGGCCCGAACTACGCGGACAGGGATCATCGCTGCGGCACTGGGCGCCGCTCGCCGTGGCCGGCAGCGTTGCCGGCGCCACGCTGCTGCTTGTCACCCCCGCCAGAACCTTCGACTTGGTCGTCCCGTTCCTGCTCACCTTCGCCGCGCTCGCCCTGCTCCTGCAGCCGCAGATCGCCGCCTGGCTGGCCGGGCATCCCGCGAGCAGCAGCCGGCTCCTCCTGCCTGCCGGACTGATCGCCGTATCGGCCTACGACGGTTACTGGGGCGCCGGAGCAGGCGTCATGACCCTCGCCCTGCTCATGATCACCGTCGAGCCGCATCTCGCACGATCCAACGCGCTCAAGAACATGCTGCTCGGCGTGGCCGACGTGACCTGCTGTGCCGTATTCATACTGTTCTGGCCCATCGACTGGATGGCCGCCGCGCCGATGGCCGCCGGCTTCCTGGGCGGCAGCGTGATCGGGCCGTCCATAACCAGGCACGTCCCCGGACACGTACTTCGCATCACCGCCGCCCTGGCCGGCCTGGGGCTCGCCATCCACCTATGGGCCGGAAGCTAGCCACCGCTGGGCCGGAAGCTAGCCACGGCGCGATGGGCCGCGCCGGCTTAAACCAGGCATCAGCCGGCGGCGCGTCGTAACGCCGCGGAAACATCTGAAGCGGATCATGGTGACATGGAATCGCGCCGGATCCTCATCGGATGCGACTTCACCTATGTCGCCGCGATCAGCACGCCGGTGATCTTCCAGGTGCAGCCGATCGAGGCCCCGCCGGTTTCCGTCGAGAACGCGCAGTGGGCGTCTGAGCCGGCCATCGCGATCCGCGGCTACACCGACCTGTACGGCAACCCGTGCGTCCGCGCGGTGCTCCCGGCCGGCAAATCGAGCTTCCGGTACCAGGCGATGGCGGTGGTCCCGGACGCCACCGAAGCTGCCGATGAGGATGCGCCGGAGCTCGCGCCCGATGCCCTGCCCGACGAGACGCTGATCTATACCCTGCCGAGCCGGTACTGCCTGCCCGACGTACTCGGCGACGAGGCCTGGTCCCGTTTCGGCGGGCTGCCTCCTGGTTACCGCCGGGTGCGGGCCATCTGTGACCACGTCTACAGCCATCTGACCTTTCAGTACGGTAGTACGACCGCCCTGTCGGATGCCGCCGCCGTCAACCTGGCCCGGCGCGGGGTCTGCCGTGACTTTACTCACCTGGCCATCTCGTTCTGCCGGGCGCTGAACATCCCGGCCCGGTACGTCTTCGGCTACCTGCCTGACATGGATGTTCCGCCGGATCCGGCGCCGATGGACTTCGCCGCCTGGATGGAAGTATGGCTGGGCGATCGCTGGTGGACCTTCGATCCCCGCAACAACATCAGGCGCAAGGGACGTATCGTCATTGGCCGGGGGCGCGATGCGTCGGATGTCGCGATGGCGACGACGTTCGGCGGTCCGCTCCTTGACTCCATGGTGGTCCAGGCGGAGGAACTAATCCAGCCGGGGGAGGTAGCCGGATGATGCTGGATCCGTCGGTGCTGCGGGCGCCGCTTCTTGATCACCGCGGGCTTGACCTGTCCGCCGTCCGGCGCGTCAACTACGTCCTGCAGCAGAGCTTCCGGTACGAATACGACGCGCCGGTGGAGTCGCTGCGCCAGCGGCTGGTCATCGTGCCGCCCGACCGTCACGGCAACCAGTACCGGCGCGCGCACCTGCTCGAGGTGAACGGTGCCTCGGTCCGGCGCCGCCTGCGCCGGGACGCGTACGGCAATGTCGTCGCCTGGCTGCGGGCCGAGCGCGTCACGGACGCGATCGAGTTCCGGCTGGCCGCCGTGATCGAGCGGGTACGCGACGACGGGCCTACCGCCTTGCCGGCCGAGGCGCTGCGCAGCCCGCACCTGCTGCGGCCCACCCCGCTCACCGCGGCCGACGAGCGGCTGCGCGCCATCGCCGCGGACATCGCCGCCGAAACCGCCGACCCGGAGGAACGCGGCGAGCGCATCTGCAACGCGGTCTCGGCCGCGATCACCTACTCCTGCGGTGTTACCTCGGTCAAGACCACGGCCGCCGAGGCCCTGGACGGCGGGCGTGGCGTCTGCCAGGACTTCGCCCACGTCATGCTGGCGCTGTGCCACCTGGTCGAGTTGCCGGCTCGGTACGTATCGGGGCACCTGCTCGGCCAGGGCGGCACCCACGCCTGGGTCGAGGTGATCGTGCCGCGGGCCGGCCGGGCGGAGGCCGTCGCGTTCGACCCGTGCAACGGCCGCCGGACGGACTGCGGCTACGTCACCGTCGCGACCGGCCGGGACTATTCTGACGTCGCGCCGACCTCCGGCTCCTATGTCGGCACGTCATCCGGCCGCCTGACCGCCGACCGCCGCGTCGGCGTCCTCGCGGCCGCGTGACCAGGGGCGCCACGCACGGGAGGTCGTATCAGTGCCGCCCGCCAGGCTGGTCAGGCGGGGCCATCCCCGGGGTTATCAGCCGGGATTCGTAGGCGAGGACGACGGCCTGGACGCGGTCGCGCAGGCCGAGCTTGGCCAGGATCCGGCCGACGTGGATCTTCACGGTGCCCTCGGACAGGAACAAGCTGGCCGCGATCTCGCTGTTGGACAGGCCGGCGGCGATGTGGCCGAAGACGTCTTGCTCGCGGTCCGTGAGGACTTGCTTTATCTGGGCGCCGCCGTCCGCGGGCTTGGCGTCGGGGTGGCCGCTGGGCGGCGGGTTAGCGGCAAACTGGCGGACGAGGCGGCTGGTGGCGGCCGGAGCCAGGACGGCGTCGCCGGCCGCGATGGTGTGGATGGCGGCGACCAGGTTAGCGGGCTGGGTGTCTTTGAGCAGGAAGCCGCTGGCGCCGGCGCGCAGGCCGTCATAGATGTAATCGTCGAGGTCGAAGGTGGTCAGGATCAGCACCTTGCACGGCAGCCCGGCGGCCACGATGTCGCGGGTCGCCTCGATGCCGTCATGGCCGGGCATCCGGACGTCCATGAGCACCACGTCAGGGCGCAGCGCGGAGCACATGGCGACGGCGGCGGCTCCGTCGGCGGCCTCGCCGACTACCTCGATGTCGGGCTCGGCGTCGAGCACCAGGCGGAAGCCCATCCGGATGAGGGAGTGGTCGTCGACCAGGAGCACGCTGATCATGGTGCCACCGCGTGGCCAGGATCGAGGCGGGCCGTGACCCGCCAGCCGCGCGGCTGACGCGGGCCGCAGGTCAGTTCGCCGCCGAACGCGCCGACGCGTTCCCGCATTCCGGTCAGGCCGCCGCCGGGCGCACAGGTTACTCCGCCGCTGCCGACGCCGTCGTCCTCGACTTCGACGCGCACTTCGCTGGGGGTGAGCTGTAGCCGGACGGCCGCGCTCGTGCCTGGGCCTGCGTGCTTCATCGTGTTGGTCAGGGCTTCCTGGACGAGCCGGAAGACGACCAGCTGGACGCCGGGGGGCGTGTCCCCGGGCGGACCACTGCGTTCGTATCTGACCGGCAGGCCGGCCGCCCGGACCCGGGCGAGCAGGCCGTCAAGGTCGGACAGGCCCGGGAGCGGCTGCCGTAGTTCCGCCCCGCCCTCGGTCCGCAGGATGCCGAGCAGGCGGCGGGTCTCGGCAAGCGCCTCCCGGGCGGTGCTCGACACCGCCCGGATCGCCTCGCTGGCCTGAGCCGGCGAGCGGGTAACCGCGGCCAGGGCACCATCGGACAGCGCCACGATGACGGTGAGGTGGTGCGCCACGCTGTCGTGCATCTCACGGGCGATGCGGGCCCGCTCCACCGCCGCGGCCAGGGCACTGGTCTGGTCGTGTTCGCGTTCGAGCCGCTCGGTCCGGTCGCGCAGCTCGGCCAGGTAGGCCCGGCGAGTGTTGGTGTACAGGCCCGCGACCACGACCGCGGCGATGGCGACGACCTCATAGATCATGGCCAGCCAGCTGTCATGCCAGCCGCCCTGGCCGGTCGCGGGGACCTCGGCCGCCACCACGAGCGCGGCGGCGACGAGCGCCGTGTTCCGGCTCAGCGTGGCCGCGACCGTGTAGAGGGCGATAGCCAGCGCGACCGGGACCAGCTCGCCGCGGACCGGCCACTGGGCCACTATCGCGGCCATGAGGACCACGACGCCGAACACCGGGCCGGGCCAGACCCGGCGCAGTGACAGCACCAGGACCGTCAGGACCGCCACGACCAGGCCGGCCACCAGCGTGGGAGGTGGGGGGCGCGCCGCCTGGCCGAAGGAATAACTCCCGAAGGAGCCCAAGGCGGCGAGCAGGGCGCACCCGACGTCGAAGACCCAGGAACGCAGCGGGCGCGTTCCCGGGTTCTCGACCGGTGTCCAGAAGGACATATTTGTATCCTCGCAGCATTTCCTGGCGGTCAGGCGTCGCGGCGGCGCAGCCGCCAGGCGGCTGCGGCGGTCAGCACGACCGCGTAGCCGCACAGGCACGCGAATCCGGCCCACGGGCTCAGCGCATTCGAGGTGCTCAGCGGGTCGCCCCATAGGGCCCCGCCGGCGTTGGACGGCAGGTAGGGCGCGAACCCCGTGAGCGTGTGCGGGAGGGCATTCACGACGACCGGGATGACGAAGAACACCGCGGCGAACACCGACAGGCCCGCGGCAGTCTTCCGGAGCAGGGCCCCCAGGGCCAGGGCGATGACGACGACGACGGTCAGGTACAGCGACGAGCCGGCCACCTCTCGCAGCACGCCCGGGTCGGTCAGCGAGATCGCCGACCCGCCGCGAGCGGAGTTCAGAGCCGTCGCCGTGAAGAAATCGACGACCGCGCACAGCAGGGTCACCGGCAGCACCAGCCCGGCCAGCACGATCAGCTTCGCCCACAGCACCGGCAGCCGCGCTGGCACGACCGCCAGCGTAGCGCGGATCATCCCGGTGCCGTACTCGCCGCTGAACGCCAGCACGCCGACCACGCCCACCACCAGCTGGGCGAACAGCAGGCCCAGCAGGACAGACGACACCGCCGTCGTGGCGGGACTGCCCGCCGAGACGTGGTAAGCCGTGCCGGATCCTGCGATCGCGGCACCCAGGCCGACGATCAGCACGACCGCGCTCAGGCCACACCACCGGGTGGAGCGCAGCGCCCGCAGCTTGGTCCACTCCGCACGGACGACGCCGATCTGGGTAACCGGTCCCGCTACGGTGGCCGGGGCCAGCGCTCCCCGGGCCGGGACGGGCCTGATCCCCATGACGGCGCTCATCGCGTCGCTCCGGCGTGGTACTCAACGCTGTCCTTGGTCACTTGCATAAAGGCCTCTTCCAGCGATGCGTGGGTGGGGGTGAGCTCGTACACGGGCAGGTGAGCCCGCCAGGCCGCCGCCCCGATCTGCTCGGCGGTGGTGCCGGAGACACGCAGCAGGTCCGTTCCGTCATTAATCACGGTGATACCGGGAGCGGCAAGCAGCTGGCCGAGCCGCACCGTTTCCGGGGTGCGCACCAGCACGCCGGCTGTGGTGGCGTGGTCGACGAAGTCCTCGACGCTGCCCTGGCTGATGAGCTTGCCGCGGCCGAGCACGACCAGCCGGGTCGCGGTCTGCGCCATCTCGCTCATCAGGTGCGAGGACACCAGAACCGTCCGCCCTTCGGCGGCGAGCGACTTGAGCAGCAGCCGGATCCAGCGCACGCCGTCCGGGTCCAGGCCGTTGACCGGCTCGTCCAGCACCACCGTCTGCGGCTGGCCCAGCAGCGCCGCGGCCACGCCGAGGCGCTGGCCCATGCCTAGGGAGAAACCGCCGGCCCGGGTGCCCGCGACCTCGGCAAGACCGGCCAGCTCGATCACCTCATCCACCCGGCGGCGCCCGATCCCGGCCGTCCGGGCCAGCGCCAGCAGGTTGCTGCGGGCCGACAGGCCCGGATGCACGGAGCTGGCGTCCAGCAGGATGCCGAGCTCGGCCATCGGCGCGACCACCCCTGGGTAGTGCTTGCCGTTGACGCGTACCGTCCCGCTGGTCGGCCGGTCCAGCCCGGCGATCACCCGCATCGTGGTGGACTTCCCGGCTCCGTTCGGGCCGAGGAACCCGGTCACTACGCCCGGCTCCACCACGAAGCTCAGTCCGTCGACGGCGGTCTTGTCGCCGTACCGTTTGGTCAGGCCATCAATTTCAATCATGTTGCGTCTCTTTCATCAGGGGTTGCTGATGAAAGAGACGGTACGGACCGCGCGGCCGGCGGCCATCTACCGCCGGGCTGCACTTTCCCGCCGGCCTAGGCCAGCAGGCATAGGCACATGAGCCGAGGCGGCTCCGCCCAAGGGCCTGTACCTCGTAGTTAAGCTGCCGCCCTGCGCACCTCTACCGACCAGCGCCCGGCGCCGAACGCAGCCCCGATCCGCTGCCCGGCCGCCAGCGGATGCGCGCTGGTCAGACCGCCGGTGATGACCAGATCACCAGCCTCGAGCACGCGCCCCCGCGCAGCCAGCTCCCCGGCCAGCCATACCATCCCGGCCGCCGGGTGACCGCTCGCCGCGGCCCCCACCCCGCGCTCCACGACCTCGCCATCGACCGACAGCGCGACCGGCAGCGAGGCCAGGTCGTCGAGAGGCAGTTCCGGTCCCGCCACCACCCACGCGGCGGACGACCCATCCGCGGTGTTGTCTTCCAGGGTGAACCGGTAACCCGACCAGACCGAATCCACGATCTCCAGGCACGCCAGCGCCGCGTCGCACGCGTCCAGGGCGCTCTCCACCGTGCACGGCACCTCTAGCCGGCGCCGCAGCCGCAGCCCGATTTCCGGTTCGACGCGCGGCTGCAGCGAGCCGCCCGGCAGCCGGGCGGGCGATGCCAGCAGCATGACGTCCGTCAACGGCCCGAAGTTCGGCGCCTCGACGCCCATCTGGGCCCGCATGGCCGCCGAGGTGTAGCCGAGCTTCCACCCGGCCAGCCGCTCACCGCCCGCGAGCCGCGCCGCGGTCATCTGGTCCTGGATACGGTAGGCGTCCGCCAGGGTCAGCGAGATCTCATCGGAGAGCAGCACGTCGAAGGTCCGCCCCGCCTGCCTGGCCCGCCGAAGCGCGCCCGCCGCCCCGTCGGCGTCCAGCGAGCCGTCCGCGTGGACGTAATCCCGCCAGGTCACGCGCCCTCAGCCACAGTCCGGCCGCTCTCAGCAGAAGTCCGGCCGCCCTCAGCCGCGTGCGCGCGCAGGATCTGCGACCAGCTCCGCCGCGGTACGGCCGCCGGAAGCACCGCATGCGGCCGGCCGCCGACGACCACGACCGGGTACCGCTTCAGCTCGTACCCCGCCGCGGTGCGGCACCGGCCGGTGGCCAGCTCGTAGGCGTACCAGTGCCAGGGGCAGGTGACCACGCCGTCGCGGACCAGTCCCTCGGCCAGCGGCCCGCCGTTGTGCGGGCAGGCGCCGTCCGTGACGTGGAGCTCCCCCTCAACGAAAAACACCGCATACGAGGCACCCGCATGCTCGAACGTCCACTGCGTAAGCCCCTCCGGCCGGTCCAGCAGCACCAGCGACTCAGCCGGCCCGGACAAACCACCTGAGGAACTCACACACACCCGAGCTCGATGCTGCCGAGCCGGTCCGCGGTCGCGGTCACCACATCGCCCGCCCGCACCGGAACCGCCGCGGTCAGCCCGCCCGACAGCACGATGTCCCCGGCCCGCAGCCCTTCGTTCTCGGCCGCGAGCGACCGGACCAGCCAGGCGACCGCCGCCGCCGGATGGCCGAGCGCGGCCGCGCCCGCCGCGGTCGCCACCACTTCACCGTTGTGCTCGAGCACCACCCCGAGCAGCCGCAGGTCCAGCCCGGCCGCCGGGACGGCCGACCCGACCAGGTAACGGCTGGCCGAGGTGTTGTCCGCGACCACGTCCGGCATGGTGAACTTGTAGTCGGTGTACCGGGAGTCGAGGATCTCGAGGCCGACCGCGACCGAAGCGGTGGCGGCCAGCACCGCCGACGAGGTCACCGAAGGCCCGGCCAGGTCCGCGCCCATGATGAACACGATCTCCGGCTCGGCCCGCGGCTGGATGTGCCGCGCCACGACGAGCGGCTCGCCGAGATCCAGCGCGTCCTCGGCGGCCAGGTAGCCGCGGACCGGCTCGTGCACGCCGACCTGGGCCTGCTTCGCACGGGAGGTCACGCCGAGCTTCCAGCCCGCCAGCGGCCCGGCCTCGCGCCGCAGCAGCCGCTGCACCTCGTAGGCCGAGCCGAGATCAAAGTCGGGAAGCTCCGCGGACATCGATCCGATCGGCGTCCGATCGGTCCGGGCCTTGGCCAGCCGGCCCGCGATCTCGGCAGCGTCAACACTCATGTCAGCCATCCTCACTCGCCCACGCGTACGGTAACCGGCCCCAGGCGGTCGAAATCGGCGCGGAACACGTCCCCGGCCCGCATCGGCACGGCGGCGTGCAGCGCGCCGGTCATGACCAGGTGCCCGGCTTCGAGCTTGGCCCCCATCTCGCCCAGGGTGTTCGCGAGCCAGGCCACGACCTTCACCGGGTCGCCGAGCGCGGCCGCGCCCGCGCCCGTGTCGACCAGCTCGCCCTGCCGGGTCAGCACCATGCCGATCAGCCGCGGATCGAGACCCGCTAGCGGGACGACCCGGCTCGAGATGGCCACCGCGCCGTTGGAGGCCAGGTCGGCGACGGTGTCCGCCAGCTTGATCCGCCAGTCGGCGAACCGGGAGTCGACGATCTCCACCGCGGCGGTCAGGCCGGCGATCGCGCGCTGGGCGTCCAGCACGCTCACCCCGGGCCCGGCCAGCGACGACCCGAGCACGAACGCGATCTCGGCCTCCAGCTTCGGCTGGATGAAAGCCGATACGGGCACCGAGTCGCCGTCGGCGTAGACGGTCGAGGCCAGCACCGGCCCGTAGTCCGGCTGGTCGACCCCGATCATTTTCTGCATGGGCTTGGACGTGAGCCCGACCTTGTAGCCGACGATCCGGTCGCCGTCGGCGAGCAGCATGCTGGTGAGCTGCTGCTGCACCGCGTAGCCGTCGGCCATGCCGAGGTCCGGATCGGCGTCGGTGAACGGCTCGATCGGCTGCCGGGTGCGGCGCGCTTCGTAGAGCGCCCTGGCCTTCCCGGCGACATCGGTGAGCGGCATTGAAGCTCAGCCTTCCTTCCGTTGCTGCGAGGGCACAGACATTTCGGGCGACCAGCCCAGCCGGCGTGACGCCGCCTCGGCCGCCTCGATAATCACAGGCGCCAGCCTGCGCAGCGCCATCACGCTGCACCTGGCCAACGGTACGCCGATGCTGATCGCGGCGACCACGTCGCCGGTGACGTCGCGGACCGGCGCCGCGATGGACGCGATGCCGATCTCGCGCTCGTTGACGGCCTCGGCCCAGCCGCGGCGGCGAACCCGGGCCAGCTCGGCCGCCAGCTGCTCGCGGTCGGTGATCGTGTGCGGCGTCAGCGCGGTCAGCGGGGCCGCCCGCAGCACCGCGTGCCGCCTGGCCTCCGGCAGGTAGGCGAGCAGTACCTTGCCCGAGCTGGTGCAGTGCACCGGCACCCGCCGTCCGGTCTCGGTGAACAGCCGCAGCGAGTGGGCGCTCTCCAGCCGGTCCACGTATACGACCTCGTGCCCGTCTAGCACGCCGACCTGGGATGACTCCCCGGTCTGGGCGCGCAGCTCGCTGAGCACCTGACCGACCGCCGCGTGCAGGTCCATGTGCACCCGGACCGCCTGGCCGAGCTCGAACATCACGATGCCCAGCCGGTAACCGCCGGTCCGCGGGTTCTGCTCGATCAGCCCCTCGGCGACCAGCGTGGTCAGCATCCGGTGCACGGTGCTCTTGCCCAGGCCCAGCCGCCGGGCCAGCTCGGAAACCCCGAGATCGGCCTCCCGGGACCGGAACACCTTCAGCAGCCGCGCCGCGTTCCGCACCGTCGACAGGCCCCCCGCCGAAGCACCTTCGGTCACGACCCAGACTCCGCAGGCGACTCAGGCGACTCGGACGACGCAGGCGGCTGCCACTGTGTCCGCCCCCCGACCGCGATCAGCACCTCGCGCCGTACCGCTTCCGGGTCCGGATGCGCCTGCGACGCCAACGCGCTCAGCGTCTGATTACGCGGCACGAGCGCCGCGGCCAGCATGGCGTGCGCCCGGACCAGCCCGGCCGCCGCCGCGCCGGCCATCTCGTCCACCAGGTCCTCCCGCCCGCGCACCCGGCTCCGTATCGTCTCGAAGTCCCGCGCCGCCGCCGAGTGCCCGCCGGCCAGCCCCGTACCCACGTGCGCGGCCTGGTGCGCGGAAAGCCCCGCGCCGGGAGACGCCACGAAGTGGTAGACCACCGTACTGACGCCAAGTGCGTGCCGCACCTCACCGAACGCGGGCCCGCCCGACTCATCGATCAGCGCGAGCTCCGGCAGCACAACGGGATCGAAGAACCGCAGCGTCCAGCTCAGCCCCTCGACCGACCCGGCCAGCTCGACTTCGGGTGCGCGCACCGGCCCGAGCAGGTCCCGCGTGGCTAGCACGTGCAGGTTGCGCGCGCCCACGGCGGCCACGGTGAGCGGCCCGGGCGCCAGCAGCGGCATCTGGCCGCGGACGGCCGCCGGGAACGTCAGCGCCTGGGCGACGTAGGCGCGGTGGATCTCCTCGACGTAGTGCGCGACGGCCGCGCGCATCTGTTCCGGCGTGGACACGCGCATCTGTTCCGGCGTGGACATCAGTGCTCGCAATGAGAAGAAGGGGCTCGCAATGAGAAGAAGGGGCTCACAAGGGGTCGAGCGTTCCCCTATATGGAACGCTAGGGCTTTATCTGGAACACTAGGCGAGGTATGTTCGAGCCGTCAAGCTGTACCGGCCCTCCCCTGGCCGTCCAGCGATACCCGGCCCCTGGAGGCACCGTGGGAATCCTGCGTTTGGCCCACGTCGACGTTCGCACCCCTGACCTTGAGCTGTCTACCGCCTACTACACCGAAGTGCTCGGGCTGCAGCTGGCCGAACGCCGCGATGACACCGTGTACCTCAAATGCTGGGACGAGGAGGACCACCACTCGGTCCGGCTCCGCTACGACCCGCGCACGGGCCTTGACCTGTTCAGCTTCCGGGTCGAGCACGAGGACGACCTCGCCGAGCTGGAAAACGCCGTCACCAGGTATGGCTGCCAGGTCCAGCGAGTCAGCCGCGGCGAGGCGGTGGGCCAGGGCGAGTCGCTCCGGTTCGGCATCCCGTCCGGGCAGACCATGGAACTCGTCTACGAGCTGGAGAAAACCGGCAACATCTTGGGCAAGCTGAACCCGAGCCCGGTGCCGCCGCCTGATATGCCGGGGATCGCGCCGCCGCGGCTGGACCACATGCTGATCAACGCCGAGGAGGTCGGCGAGGCCGCCGCCTTCTTCCAGCAGGTCCTCGGCTTCCGGATGACCGAGCAGGTGCTCGATGCCAACGGCCACCAGCTGGGGGTCTGGCTGGAGCGCTCGCATTCCCCGCACGACATCGCCATCGTCAACGGCCCGAACGGCGCGCTGCACCACTTCGCCTTCTGGCTGGACGACTGGGACTCGGTCCGGAAGGCCGCCGACATCCTGGCCTTCAACGGCGTGCAGATCGACCAGGGCCCGACCAGGCACGGCGTGACGCGGGGCAACACCATCTACTTCTTCGACCCGCTCGGCATCAGGAACGAGGTGTTCACCGGCGGGTACCGCGCCGACCCGGACTTCCCGAGCATCACCTGGACCGAGGACCAGTTCGGCCGCGGGCTCTTCTACTACGAGAACGTCATCAGCCAGCGCTTCCTGCGGTTCCACACCTGAACCGGGAGAAACAAATGAGCGACCGCATCCTGCGCCTGCAGCACGTCGAGATCCGCGTTCCCGACCTCGAGCTGTGCACGGCGTACTACACCGAGGTGGTCGGCCTCATCGAGGTCGCCCAAGAAGAGGGCCGGGTGTTCCTGAAGTGCTGGGACGAGCACGAGCACCACTCGGTCGTGCTCCGCCAGGCCCCCACCTACGGGCTCGATCACATGTCGTTCAAGGTCGCGGAACAAGGCGACCTGGACTTCTACGCCGATCGGGTAGAAAGGGCCGGGATCTCCGTCAAGCGCTTCGCCAAAGCCGAACTCGGCCCGGGTTGGGGCGAGGCCATCCGCTTCGAGGCCCCGTCGGGTCACCTGGTCGAGCTCGTCTACGGCATGGAGAAGGTCGGCAACCTGCTGCCGCTGACCAACCCGCCGCCCCGCCCGGCCAACCTGGTCGGCATCGCGCCGCCCCGCCTCGACCACATCTTCATCATGGCCGAGGACGTCGACGCCGCCACCGCGTTCTTCCGCGACGTGCTGGAATTCCGGCTGACCGAGCAGATCATCGCCAACGACGGCCACCAGCTCGCCACCTGGCTGGAGCGCTCGCACACCCCGCATGACCTGGCCATCGTGACCGGCCCGAACGGCGCGCTGCACCATTTCGCCTTCTGGGTGGACGACTGGAACTCGGTCCGGGACGCGGCCGACACGCTGGCCTTCAACGGCGTCGTCATCGACGTGGCGCCCACCAGGCACGGTGTCACCCGCGGCTACACCGTCTACTTCTTCAACCCGGTCGGCAACCGCAACGAGGTGTTCACCGGCGGCTACTGGGTCGACCCGGACTTCGAGCCGATCACCTGGACCGAGGAGGAGATGGGCCGGGCCATGTTCTACTACGCCCGCGAGGTCAACGAGCGCTTCTTCACGGTGCACTCATGACCGAGAAGAACGGGGGAGGGCCGCCCCAGGCTGGCCCCGGCTTCCGGCGTACCGACCGCACCGATGCCCCTTACTACCTAGCCCGATATGCCGAACGAAAATCCCTGCGTGCCGCCAGTCACGCTGCCACGGACGCCGAACCAGACGCCGACCTGCCGCTGTACCTGCGCCGGTTCAGGGAACGCGGCGCCCAGGGCGCGTCCAGTGCCTTGCTCGAAGCCGACGGCGAGCGCTTCACCAGCGAGTTCGCCGGGGCGACCAGGGACAAGGAGATCGTCGCGCCGCCCGAGCGCAAGCCGGCCGAAGACTTCGCGACCGAGATCCGGATCATCAGGCACGGGATCACCCAGGGCTACTCGACCAACGCCGGCCTGACCCCGATGGGCGGCTGGCAGTCGCACCAGCGCGGCCACAGCCTGTCCAAGAGCGTCCGGCCCGGCCAGCGGGTCCGGATTGTGTGCGCCGACACCAGCCGGGCCCGGCAGACCGCCGACCAGATCTACCGCGGCATGAACGACGGCCTGCAGCAGTGGGGCCGCGAGGCCGATATCGGCGCGCCCGAGCCGATCCCCGAGCTGCGCAACTTCCAGGTCTGGACGCCTGAGGGGCCGCGCGACGTCACCTCCGCGTTCCGCCAGTACCAGTCGCTGATGGAGAAGCTGGAGCGGATGGCGGTCGGCGACCGGCCGCGCTGGCTGGTGGAGATCGACCGGTTCTACCGCACCCAGCTGGGCGGCGCGGACCCGATCTACATGTGGCTGACCATCCCGCTGATGTACTTCGAGCCGCCGCAGTCGTGCGTGCGCCGGTTCTGGCGCGGGTTCCACCGGCTGATGGCCGAGTCGCCGGACACCCGGATCATCGCGGCCACCCACTCCGGGCCGATCCGGGCGTTCGCCACCTGGGCGCACGGCTACGATCCCGGCGAGCCGTACAACACCGAGGAAGTGGTGGTGCGGATCCGCCGCGGCGGCGGGACCGCCCTGGTGGCTTACCGCAACCGGGTCACCGAGGTGAACGTGCCGCCGCCGGACGAGATGCCGGTCTGGGATTGATTACCGCCGAGCTCCCCGAGCCCGCCACCGTCCGGGGCCAGGGGAGCGACGTCCAGCCGGGCCTGCGGTCGGTGTCGATCGCGGTCTCCGCACTCGACTGCTTTGCCGCTCATCGTGAGCTCGGCGCCACCCAGGTGGCCCGCGAGCTCGGCGTGGCCAAGAGCACGGCCTGCCGGACGCTGTCCGCGCTGGCCGCCGGCGGCCTGCTGGAGCGGGCAGGCGGCGGCCGGTACCGGCTGAGCCTGCGGATGTTCGAGCTCGGCGTGCTGGCGGCCGAGCGGATGCCGGTGCGCGATGTGGCCCGGCCGCACCTGCTTGACCTGCAGGAGCAGCTGGGGGAGATGGTGCAGCTCGGCGTGCCGCTGGCCGGGCACGTGGCCTACATCGACCGGTACGGCACCGCCCGGCTCGGCCGCCAGCACAGCGGCGACGTCCTGCGCCGGGTCCCCGGTTACTCCTCGAGCTCGGGCCGCGTGCTCGCGGCGTTCGACGAGCACATCATGCGGGACACGCTGGCCGTCCCCCGCCGCAGGCATACGCCGTTCACGATCACCGACGCCGAACGGCTGGACCGGGTCTTGCGGGCGGCCCGGAGCGCCGGCTGGGTCGCCACCCGGGAGGAGCTCACCCTCGGCTACTCATCGGTAGCCGCCCCCGTGCTGGCCCCGGTGGCGGGTGAGCTGCGGCCGGCCGGGGCGATCTCGGTCGTCGGGCCGACGGGCCGTATTCTCGGCCTGCGGAAGGACTTCATCGTGGTGAGCGTGTGCCGGGCGGCCCGCCGCGTCGGCGCGCTCCTGGCCCAGGTAGCGGAGGATTAGTCCATGCAGCGCAGCACCGAGCGCATCCTGACTACGCACGTCGGCAGCCTGGCCAGGCCGCACGACCTGCTCGAGATGATGCGGGAGAAAGAGCACGACCGGCCGTATGACCCGGTTCGCTTCGCCGAGCTGATCAGCGACGCGGTCCGCGACGTGGTGCGCAGGCAGGCGGCGGCGGGCCTGGACGTGGTCACCGACGGTGAGCAGGGCAAGGTCTCGTTCCTCACCTACGTCAAGGAACGGCTGGCCGGCTTCGACCAGGTCGAGGGCGAGACGCTGCTGCCGCCGTCCTGGCAGCGGGAGATCGACGACTTCCCCGAGTACTACCGCTCCTATATGTCGAAGTACTCCTCGGCCGTGGCCCCGATGCGGGTGATGGTCTGCACCGGCCCGGTCGCCTACAGCGGCCAGGACGCGCTGGCGACCGACATCGCGAACCTGCGGGCCGCGCTGGCCGACGCCGACGTCACGGGGAAGGTGACCGAGGCGTTCCTGCCGTCCACCAGTCCCAGCGGTTTCGGCCGTAACGATTACTACGCCACCGAGCTTGACTACCTGGCCGCGGTGGCCGAGGCCATGCGCCAGGAGTACCTGGCCATCGTCGAGGCCGGCTTCCTGCTGCAGATCGACGATCCCTGGCTGATCGAGATCCTGACCGACGACGGCCGCAGTGACCCGGCCGAGCGCCGCCGCCGCGCCGAGGAGCACGTGGCGGTGCTCAACCACGCGCTGCGCGGGATCCCGGCCGACCGGATCCGGCTGCACACCTGTTACGGGCTCAACCACGGCCCGCGGCTGAACGACATCGCGCTGGCCGAGGTGGCGCCGGTCATGCTCCGGATCAACGCGGGCGCCTACTCCTTCGAGGTGGCCAACCCGCGGCACCAGCACGAGTGGCGGATCTGGGCCGACCTGCCGTTGCCGGAAGGCAAGATCCTGCTGCCCGGGCTGCTCGGGCACGCGACCAACTACGTGGAGCATCCCGAGCTGATCGCCGACAGCCTGTGCGCCTACGCTGGCCTGGTAGGACGGGAGAACGTCATCGCCAGCGCCGACTGCGGCTTCTCCTCCCGGGCGAGCTTCGCGCCTGAGGTCCATCCCACCGTGGTGTGGGCCAAGTTCGTCGCGCTCGCCGAAGGCGCGGCGATCGCGACCAAGCGCCTCTGGGGAGGAAGCTGACATGAGCAGTACGAAAACCCTGGCCGCAATCGTCGGGCCGGGCAACATCGGCACCGACCTGCTGGCCAAGCTGCGGCGCAGCGAGCACGTCGAGGTCGGGTACATGGTCGGCGTGGTCGAGTCCGAGGGTCTGGACCGGGCCCGCCGGCTCGGCCTGGCCGCCTCGGCCGAGGGGGTGGACTGGCTGCTGCGCCAGGATCCGCTGCCCGAGCTGGTGTTCGAGGCCACCTCGGCGTACGCCCACCGGGCCAACGCGCCGCGGTACGCCGAGGCCGGCCTGACCGCCATCGACCTGACCCCGGCCGCGCTCGGCCCGCTGGTCTGCCCGCCGGTCAACCTGCACGCCCATCTCGACGCCCCGAACGTCAACATGATCAGCTGCGGGGCGCAGGCCACGGTCCCGATCGTGCACGCCGTCTCCAGCGTCGTCCCCGTGCCCTACGCCGAGATCGTCGCGTCGGTGGCGTCCAGGTCCGCCGGGCCGGGCACGCGGGCGAACATCGACGAGTTCACCCACACGACGTCCCGCGCCATCGAGGTCGTCGGCGGCGCGGAACGAGGGAAGGCCATCATCGTCCTCAACCCGGTCGAGCCGCCGATGATCATGCGCGACACGGTGTTCTGCGCCATCCCGGCCGACGCGGACCCCGACGCGATCACCGCGTCGATCGAGCGCCGGGTCGCCGAGGTGCAGCGCTACGTGCCGGGCTATACGTTGCGCGCGGCGCCGCAGTTCGACGAGGCCCGCGATTCCTGGCAGGGCCACGCCCGGGTCGCGGTCTTCCTCGAGGTCTCCGGAGCCGGCGACTACCTGCCCGAGTACGCGGGCAACCTGGACATCATGACCTCCGCGGCCGCCCAGGTCGGCGAGGTCATCGCCCAGCGCCGTACCAATAAGACGGGCCGGTCCGAGGCGGTGACCGCATGACCACTCCCGCCTCTTCCGCCACTCCAGCCTCGATCGCCTCTTCCGCCACTTCAGCCTCGGTCGCATCTTCCGCCCCCCGTGACCTGCGCATCACCGACACCACCTTGCGCGACGGCAGCCACGCGATGGCCCACCAGTTCACCGAGGAGCAGGTCCGCACCACCGTGCACGCCCTGGACGCGGCCGGCGTCGAGGTCATCGAGGTCACGCACGGCGACGGCCTGGGCGGATCCTCGTTCAACTACGGCTTCTCCCGGGTCGACGAGATCAAGCTGATCGCCGCCGGGGTGCAGGAGGCGACCCAGGCCAAGATCGCGGTGCTGCTCGTGCCGGGCATCGGCACCAAGGACAACCTGCGGGACGCCCGCGAGGCCGGCGCGTCGGTGGCCAGGATCGCCACCCACTGCACCGAGGCCGACGTGTCCATCCAGCACTTCGGGCTGGCCCGCGACCTGGGCATGGAGACCGTCGGGTTCCTGATGATGGCGCACAAGACCACGCCCGCCGAAATGGCCAGGCAGGCCCGGATCATGGTGGACGCCGGGGCGCAGTGCGTCTACTGCGTGGACTCGGCCGGCGCGCTGGTGCTCGGCGACGCGCAGGAGCGGGTCCAGGCCATGTACGCGGAGATCGGCCAGGAGGCGGAGATCGGCTTCCACGGCCACCAGAATCTCTCCCTCGGCGTGGCCAACTCGGTACTGGCCTACCAGCACGGCGCCCGCCAGATCGACGGCGCCCTGTGCGCGCTCGGCGCCGGGGCGGGCAACTCGCCCACCGAGGTGCTGGCGGCCACCTTCGACCACCTCGGCGTGAACACAGGGCTGGACGTGGGCGGGGTGCTGGCCGCGGCCGAGGAGGTCGTCCGGCCGTTCCTGCCGCGCTGGCCGAAAATGGACCGGTCGGCGATCGTGCAGGGCTGGGCCGGGGTGTACAGCAGCTTCCTGCTGCACGCGGAGCGGGCCGCGATGCGCTACGGCGTACCCGCCCACGAGATCCTCCAGCGGGCCGGCGAGCTCGGCTACGTCGGCGGCCAGGAGGACATGATCATCGACATCGCCGTCGGCCTGGCCCAGGAGCGCGACCTGGCCGCGACGGGGGCACGATGAACTTCATCCCCCACGTCATCGACGGCCAGGAAACCGAGTCGGCCTCAGGCGCCAGGTTCGCCTCGGTAGACCCGTGGACCCGCGAGCCCTACGCCGAGGTCGCGCTGGGCGGCCCCGAAGACGCCGACCGGGCCGTCCAGGCCGCCCGCCGGGCCTTCGACGAGGGCCCGTGGCCGCGGCTGGGCTACGCCGAGCGGGGCGCGCTGCTGCACCGGTTCGCCGACCTGATCGAGGCGAACGCCGACGTGCTCGCGCTGGCCGACACCACCGACATGGGCAAGCCCATCAGCGACTCCCGCGGCAAGGACGTCCCGCGGGCCGCGGCGAACTACCGGTTCTTCGCCGATCACGCCCGGCTGGCCACCGGCGAGGTGCTGCCGATGGACAGCGGCCACCACGCCTACACCCGGTTCGAGCCGGCCGGCGTGGTGGCCGCGATCGCGCCGTGGAACTTCCCGCTGATGCTGGAGTCCTGGAAGGTCGCGCCGGCGCTGGCCTGGGGCAATACCGTGGTGCTCAAGCCGGCCGAGGACACCCCGGCGTCCGCGACGATCATGGCCCGGCTGGCGTTGCAGGCCGGGCTGCCGCCGGGCGTCTTCAACGTCCTGCACGGTTACGGCCCCGGCTCGGCCGGCGCCGCGCTGACCGAGCATCCCGGTATCGACCGGATCACCTTCACCGGCGAATCGGGCACCGGCCGGGTCATCGCCCGTGCCGCGGCCGCCAACCTGGTACCGGTCAGCCTGGAACTCGGCGGCAAGGGAGCCAACATCGTCTTCGACGACGCCGAGCTAGCCGGGGCCGTGGACTGGTCGATCCGGGCCGTCTTCAGCAACGCCGGCCAGGTGTGCCTGGCCGGCTCCCGGCTGTACGTCCAGCGCGGCATCTACGCCGAGTTCCTGGACCGGTTCGCGGCCGCCGCCCAGGCCCTGGTGACCGGCGATCCGAAGGACCAGGCCACCCAGCTCGGCCCGCTGGCTTCGCAGGAGCACTACAAGAAGGTCCGCTCCTACCTGGACGGCGTCGAGTCCGACGGCGGCACGATCCGCACCGGCGGCCTCGGCGACGGCTGGACGGTGCTGCCCACGGTCGTGGAGAACGCGCCGCCTACCGCCCGGGTGTACCGCGAGGAGGTCTTCGGCCCGGTGGTGACCGTCACTCCCTTCGACACCGACGGCGAGGCCATCGCCCTGGCCAACAACACCCGGTACGGCCTGAACGCGATGGTCTTCACCCAGGACCTGTCCCGCGCCCACCGCACCTCCGCCGCCCTGCGGGCCGGCACCGTCTGGGTCAACTGCTTCTTCGTCCGCGACCTGCGCGCCCCCTTCGGCGGCGTCGGCGATTCCGGCATCGGCCGCGAAGGCGGCACCTTCAGCCGCGAGTTCTTCACCGAGCCCAAAGCCGTCGTCATGCAGGTCTGACCGCTACGGCCCCGCTCTCTAGGCCCATCCCGCCGCCCGCACCCGCCCGGCAATAGCCTGAGCGTTCCGCCCTGGGGAACGTCGTCGTTGCCAGCACGAAACGGCAGTGAAACCTTCTGGACACCGGAGTCCCACCGCGCCGAGGAGTTGCCATGGCTACCGTCATCCCCGTCGATGAGTTCATCAGCGACGAGTGGTACCCGGGCTTCAAGCCCGGCTATACGCACGCGCCGTGGTACGTGGACCCGGTCCAGACGTTCCGCAAGGAAGACGAGGAGAACTTCTGGTTCCTCGACTTCCACTGGCCGCGCGGCCTCACCCCGATGGGCCTGATCTGGAACGAGGACGGCTACAACTGGGCGTCGCAGCTGGCTGCCGAGCAGCTGCCGCTGCCGCCCGGCCGCGGCATCACCTGCCGCCTCGGCGGCACGCACACCTACGGCTCGGCCCTCCCGGTCAACGACCCGCGTGAGATCGGCCAGCGGGCCCGCCGGCTGGAGCGCACCCTGCCGGCGTTCCTGCAGAACTTCGACACGCTCTGGGGCGAGATGCGGGAGGAGGTCAACGAGAGCTGGGACTACTTCAGCGGCGTGGATCTGTCCCGGCTGTCCCTCGGCGACCTGCGGGAGAACCTCATCCAGGCCCGCCAGTACCACAAGCGCGCCTTCGAGATCCACTTCCAGGTCATGTACCCGCTGCTGGCGAACTACGTCGGCTTCTACGGCATGTGCACAGAACTGGGCCTGGACCCGGGCCAGATCGGCAAGTTCCTGCAGGGCTATGACACCAAGATCATGGAGACCGACCGCGAGCTCTGGCGGCTGACCGCGGCTGCCCGCGCGGCCGGCCTGGAGCCGGTGTTCGCGGCTCACGAGGCCGACGGTATGCGCGCGGCGCTGGCCGCGCACGGCGGCCCGGCCGGGTCCTGGCTGACCCAGTTCGACGACTTCCTGCGGGTCTACGGCTGGCGGACCGAGGGATCCTGCGATATCGCGCTGCCGAGCTGGAACGAGGATCCGACGCCCGCACTCGGGATGATCAAGACGTTCCTGCAGAAGGGCACCGACCACGACTTCGAGGCGGCCAGGAACGCGGCCGTCGAGGAGCGCGAGGCGGCGGTCGAGGCCGCCCGGACCAAGCTGACCCTGGAGGAGCAGAGGCTGTTCGACGGCGGCCTGGCCTCCTGCCGGGCGGCCAACTTCCCGTGGTGGCAGGATGACCACAACTACTACATCGACCTGCGCATCTCGCTGCCGATGCGCTGGGCGTGCCAGGCGATCGCCGACCGGGTCGGGGCCGGGCACCCGGACGACACGCTGTACCTGTTCTGGGAAGAGATCATGGACGTGTCGGCCGGCCGCAGGCCCTACGCCAAGCTGGCCGCCCTCGTCGAGGAGCGCAAGCAGTACTTCAACTACTGGCTGGAGCGGCGGCCGAGCATGCCCAAGGTGGTCGGCACCATCCCGGAGTCGGTGAACGACCCGATCCTGATCGAGATCTTCGGGCTGAACAGTCACTTCCTGCGCGCGGTGGAGGCGGTCGGCTCCGAGGGCACGGTCAAGACCCTGACCGGCGTACCCGCCTCCAAGGGCATCGGCCGGGGCATCGCCCGCGTCCTGCACAACGCCGACGAGCTGCACCGGCTCAGCCCCGGTGAGGTCCTGGTGTGCGAGTCCACCTCGCCGAACTGGACCCCGGCCTTCGCGAAGATCGCCGCCTGCGTCTGCGACGGCGGCGGTACCCTCTCCCACGCCGCCATCGTCGGGCGCGAGTACGGCGTCCCCACCGTGACCGCGGTCGGGCTGGCCACGATGCTCATCTCCGACGGCGACGAAGTCGAGGTGGACGGGACCAGCGGCCGCGTCACCGTGCTCAAGCACGCCGCGGGGCAGGCGGCAGGCTGAGCCTATGCCTGACGCCATCGCCTGGATGGACGCGATCCCCCCGGAGCAGGCCGTCCGCGTCTGCGGCGCCAAGATGGGGCGCCTGGCCGAGCTGCTGAAAGCGGGCCTGACCCTGCCGCAGGGCTTCACCGTCACGGTCGATGCCTACCGGCAGCACTGCGCCCAGGCCGGCCTGGGCCAGGCGATCGACGCCGCCCTCGCCGGGCTAGGGCCCCGCGCCACGCCCGGCCAGATCGAAGCCGCGGCCCAGACGGCCCGGGCCGCGCTGACCAGCCGGGAGATAGACGCGGGCCTGGCCGGCCTGATCGGTGACGCCTACGAGGAGCTGAGCGCGCGCTGCTACGACGTCAACGTACCCACCGCCGTGCGCAGCTCGGCCATCGGCGAGGACTCGGGCACGGCCAGCTTCGCCGGCATCTTCGACACCTACCTCGGCGTGTCCGGGAAGGACCGGGTGCTCGCCGCGATCCGGCAGTGCTGGGCCAGCCTGTTCAGCACTCGTGCCGTCGCCTACCGGCTGCGCGCGGGCACGGATTACCGGGACATGCCGATGGCGGTCGGCGTCATCGAGCTGATCCACGCCCGCGCCTCCGGGGTGGCGTTCTCCGCCCACCCGGTCACCGGCAAGACCGACCGCATCGTCATCGAGACCAGCTGGGGCTGGGGCGAGGCGGTGGTGCAGGGCCTGGTCACGCCGGACCACATCGAGGTCGGCAAGGCCGACGGCCGGGTGCTGAGTCACCAGGTGGCGGCCAAGAAGGTGGTGTCGGCGTTCGACTACGCCGCGGGGCGGGTGGTCGAGATCGACATGCCGGCCCGGCTCGTCGACCGCCAGGTGCTCGACGACGAGCAGATCGCCGCCGTGGTCGACGCCGTACTCGCGGTGGAGCGGCACTACGGCTACCCGGTAGACGTGGAATGGGTCCTCGACCGGCACCGCCGGGCCGGCGACCCGGTCTGCGTCGTCCAGGCCAGGCCCGTAACCGTCGTCAGCCCGGTCACCCAACCCCCGCCCGCCCAGTGGAACCCGGCCGCGATGGCCGCGAAATACGTCTTCGGGACCTAGCCCCTATCCCCGGGCACCGCCACGCTACGATGCTTCCCGTGACCATTCCCATGTCGCCTACCGCGGCTCTGCGCCTCGTCGTCGGATATGACGGGTCCCCTCCCGCCAGCCGGGCCCTTGACGCCGCGATGTCCCTGCTCCGGGGCCGGACCGGCCACATCGACGTGGTGTACGTGGCCCACCTGAGCAGCACGGTCATGATGTCGGCGGGCGCCGTGGCCGAAATGGAAGAGGACTTCACCGAGATCGAGGAGGAGCTCCGCCCCGCGGCCGCCGAGCAGCTGCGGGGCCACGACGTGAGCTGGGCGTTCGACCGGCGCGAGGGCCAGATCGCGGACGAGCTGATCGAGGTGGCCAAGGCCGTCGGCCTCGCCCACCCCGGCGACACCGTGGTGATCGTGGTCGGGAGCTCCTCCAACGCCCTGCACCGCATGGTCGGCTCCGCCGCCGTCGCCCTGGCTCGCCACTCCCCGGTCCCCCTCATAATCGTGCCCTAAGCGTCCCCGCCTCACCGGCGATCCAGCTCTGATACCGCTAGCGGTGGTGCCTGGCCGCTTCTGGTCCCGTTTCTCACGTATGAAAGCAGCACCCTGCACACTAGAATGTGCAGGGTGCTGCTTTCATACCCATGGGCTGCGGCACGACCCGTGGCTCAGGTGGCTGGTGGGGGTTATGTGATGCAGAGCGATCGCTCGGTGTGGCGTCAGGCGTCTGACTCAGGCCGGGCCAGCTGCTCGGGTGTGGTGCCGTCGGAGATGGTGAGCTGGTCGAACCAGCCGCAGCGCGGATTTCCTGGCGGCCGGTCGAAGCGGGTGACGTACGGCTTGAGGTCGAGGACGGGTGTCCCGTCCAGGAGATCGACGCCGGCGAACTCGACCTGCTGACCGGTCACCTCGAGAAGCTGGATGAGGCTGAGTCCGATCGGGTTGACCCGTCGCGGGCCGCGGGTGGCGAAGATGCCCATCGCCCGCGGCTGACGGCGGAGCAGGAACGGGACCTGCCGCATGGGCGCGTTCCCGGCCGGGTCGCGCGGGCGGTGCAGCCAGCTCAGCAGCCAGGCGTAGTCGAAATCCGCGAGTCCCTCCAGGCCGTCCCGGTACGGCTCGCCGATCTCGATGGTGCCGTGCTCGGCACGGTTGATGCCGGCCTGGATCGGCGTGGTCTCCAGCTCCTGGTGGCTGGTGCGGACCACCCCGATCACCGGCAGGCGGGGCGTCAGTTCCATAACCACCATGCTGTCAGGGGCTGGCCTGCTCCGGACGGGACCTGCCTTAGGCTCGGTACTGGAGGGATACATGGCAGCCGCCCCGACCGTGCTCATCACTGGTGCCACTTCCGGGCTTGGCCGTTACCTGGCCGGGGAACTGGCCGGTTCTGGCTGGCAGGTCCTCGTCCACGGACGTGATGCGGGACGGGTGGCGGACCTGGGCCAGGAGCTTGGCCGCGATGCCCGGGGTTATGTGGGCGACCTGGCCTCGCTCGGTGACGTGCGGGACCTGGCGGCCGCGGTTCGCGCGCAGGTGCCGCGGCTTGATGTGCTCGTGAACAACGCGGGGGTCGGCTTCGGCCCGCCGGGCGAGGGCCGGCAGGTGAGCGCGGATGGTCACGAACTGCGGTTCGCCGTGAACTATCTCGCGCCGGTGCTGCTGACCAGGCTGCTCGTGCCGCTGCTGACCGCTTCTGCGCCGTCCAGGGTCGTCAACGTGGGCTCGATCGGCCAGGTGGCGTTCGACCCGGCCGACGCCGAGTTCGAGCACGGATACGACGGCGTGGCGGCCTACCGCAGGGCGAAGCTCGCGCTGGCCGCCTTCACCTTCGACCTGGCCGCCGGGCTTCAGGCCGCCGGGGTCACGGTGAACTGCCTGCACCCGGCGACCCTGATGGGCACCGCGATGGTCACGCTCGCCGGCATCACCCCTGTCGCCACGGTCGAGGAGGGGGCCGAGGCGACCATGCGGCTCATTACCGATCCGGCCCTGGACGGGGTCACCGGGCAGTTCTTCGACGGGCTCAAGGCATCACGGGCCGGGCCCGAGGCCTACGACCCGCAGTTCCGCGCCAGGCTCAGCGCGGTGACCGACCGGATGCTATCTACCCTCAGTCAGCCGCCTCGTGGCCGATGACCCGCCCGGCCAGCACGATGTCACCGGACCAGCCGCACGCCCCGCAGAAGCAGACGAACACCCGGTCGCTCCCGGTCCAGTACTCGGTCGTCAGCCCCTGGCCGCCCTCGCCCAGGGACAACGGCACGGCGCAGGCCGGGCAATACCGAGGCGCGTCCCGGCGGTGCCGCTCAGCGTCCGCCGGGAACCAGCCCCGGCCCGCATCAGGACCAGGAACAACTGAAACCGCCGTCACCCGCCCGCGGCCTTCCGGTTCTCCTGCGCCTTGATGTGCAGCTTCTTCAGCGCATCGGCCTGCGGGCTGAACCGCGACGAGGCCTTGTCGATGAAGTCGATGGCGAACGAGACGCCCGCGTCGAACTTGTTCTTCTCGCACGGCAGGTCGATCTGGTCGTGCGCATCCCGGATGACCCCGAGCGGATCCTCGCCCCGCGCCACCGCCGCCATGTTCTCCTTGAACATCCGCCGCAGCATCGTCACCCCCACGTCCGAACGGCCGAGGTGCTCCACCGTCCGGTCCGTAATCGGCCCCTGGGTGACCCAGGCCATCATGTCCTGGCCCTCGACGTAATCCACCCGGTGCCTGCCGTCCTTGTTGTAGACCGGGATCTTGTAGTCCGGCACCTGCGGCTGGTCCGGGTACTCCACACCGACAGGCGCGTGCACCGTGTAGAGCATGAACCGGGTGGTGGTCCGGTCCACCGGCACCCGGATCTGCATCTGCTCGACGTTGGCCCCGCCGACCCGCATGTTGTAGGGGAACACCAGCGGGTGGCCGATCTTCCAGTCGTCGTCCTCCTCGGAGGCTCCCTCGACCACCCGGCGCTTGATGATGCCCCACTCGAACGCGTCGAAGCCGACCTTGACGTGCTTCTTGCCGAACGACGGCGGTGCGTCGAAGCCCTGGTGCCTGGCCATGAACTCGAAGAACCTGCCGTGCAGCCACTCGGTGTGGTGCGGGTCGACCGCGTTCTCCATGATCTGCACGAAGTTGCAGGGCAGCTCGGTCCAGCCGATGTCCCGGACCCCGTCCATCACGAACACGTCGAAGCGCGGCAGCAACGGCGCGGGTGAAGGCCCGATATAGGCCCAGATCAGGCCGCCCATCTCCTGGGCCCGGCCGGCCTGCGCCCGGACCCGGTCCCGGAAGTTGGTCTCCTCCCGCTCGGCGGGCTGGTCCAGGCAGGAGCCGTCGGTGCCGAACAGCCAGCCGTGATACGGGCAGCGGAGCCCGTCCGGCTCCACCACGCCGTAGGCCAGCGAAGCCCGCCGGTGCGGGCAGGCCTCCGGCAAGATGCCATACTTGCCGCTCGGCGTCTTGAACACGGCGAAGTCCTCGCCGAGCAGCCGCGCGGGCCGGACCGGGAACTCCTCGAGCTCCCGGGTGAAGGCGACCGGATACCAGTAGCGCCGCAGCAGCTCGCCCATGGGCGTACCCGCCGCGACCTGGGTCAGCTCATCGTTCTGTTCGGCCGTCAGCATGTTCCACTCCTGTACTCGAATCTGCTCGAAGGTCGATGTCAGGTGACCCAGGCCACGGTGCCCCAGTCGTTAGGAAAGATCAGTCGATGATCGTTACCGTGCCGGCGTTGCCGTCCACCCGCAGCCGCTGGCCGGTCTTGACCGTCTTGGTGCCGAACGCGGTCCCGGTGACCGCGGGCAGCCCGTACTCACGGCACACGATGGCGGCGTGGCTCATGATCCCGCCCACGTCGGTCACGGTCGCGGCGATCTTGCCGAACACAGGCGCCCAGCTCGGCGCGGTCAGCGGGGCGACCAGGATCTCACCTTCCTGCAGGTCACCGATGCCGTCTGCGGACAGGATCACCCGGGCCGGCCCCTCGACCACGCCAGGGGAGGCCGCGAAGCCGGTCAGCCCGCCGTCGGCCTGCGCCCCGCCCAGCCATTGCTTGACGCTGTCCGAGGTGATGCCCCAGAGCATGACGGTGAACGGCTCGGTAATCACCTCCGGGGGCGTGCCCAGGGCCGGCGGCGCCGACCACTGCCTGAGTGCGTTCATGATCCCGTTGCGGCGGGCCATCTCCTTCGGCCAGTACTTCGGCCCGCGCGAGGGCACGCCGACCGCCCAGCCGTGGTACAGGTCGAACAGCACCTCGGGCACCTCGTGCCGGCTCAGCAGGAACACGTCGTCCGGGGCGGTGAAGAACCCGGCAGAAACAAGCACCCGGCCGAGGTCACGCATCTTGCGCCAGATCACCGAGTGGCCCCAGTGCTCGATGTAGAAGTTGTGGTTCTCTACGTACGGGAACACGGTGCGGGCCAGGCCCAGCTTGGCCTGGAATGTCGCCTGGTCCTCGTCGCTGTCGATCAGCTCGCTGTACTCGGCGACGATCCGCTCGCGCTCGGCGATGACGGCTTCCATCGGCCGCTCCAGCGTCTCGCCCCGCTGGACCTTGGCGATGTAGGCCCGCAGGAAGCCGAGCGGGATGTCCGGGTACTCCAGCCACACCTTGTCGCTGTGGTAGAAGCCGCTGCCGCCCGAGAAGTTGAACCAGGGCTGGCTGGCCTGCTCCCACGCGGCCAGCCACTTGTCGCCCTGCGGGTCGCCCCGCAGCCCGTCGAACACCTCAGAAGCCGGCTCGGAGCCAGCGAACCGGTCCGCGAGGCCAAGCTCGACCGCGAGCTGCGCCAGCTTCTTCACTTCGTCGTCCGGCTGGAACAGGTCGACCTGGATCCCGGCGACCATCTTGGCGATCGCCTGGTCCGGGATGGACGGGAACAGCTGCTTGCAGAAGCCGAAGAAGTCCAGGTAGGCGGCATAGCCGAGGTTGAGGAACTCGAAGTGGTAGTGCCACAGCTTGAGCGTCAGGTCCACTAGCCGGCTGTAGGTGGACAGCAGGTCGAGCGCGCTGCCGGTACCTCGGCCCTCGGTGATGACGGCCATGTCCTCGCGATGCGGGAGCGGTGCGAAGCTGATCGACTCCAGCTCCTCGATGAGGGTCCGCACCTTTGGCATCCAGGCCGCGTACAGCCGGTCCCAGTTCTGGAAGTAATAGCCGGCCCGCTCGGCGAATTCCGGCACCCGGGCGCCGATCTCCGCCGGGTCGCTCACCCCGACGGGCGAGAGGTACATATAGCCGTTGAGGAAGCGGATGTCCACGCCAAGCGCGGGCGGGATCACGTAATGCCTGGTGTTGTACTGGGACAGCCCGATAATCGCGAACTCCAGGATGGTGGCATCCCACGGCGGGATCACTTCCGGCGTATGCACGCCGTCCATGAACCAGAACGTGGAGTCCTCGTACTCCTTGCGGTCCTCGCTGAACACCGTGGAGTACGCGTACAGGTCCTGCCATCCCTCCGCTCCGGGAGGAGTCGGCATCTCGAACGGGCTGGGAAACCGGTCAGCCATGGTGTTCCTCCTGAAGCTCGTTAACCGGCGGCCGCCATGGCCGCCGGGTAATGATGGTGATTATTCGCCGGCTGGCTAACCATGTGCCGCGGGGCCGCCGGATACAGGATGCAGCAGGGTCTGGACCATGCTCGTGATCGGGTCTGCGATGCCAACCGTGGCCTGCTGCCTGGGCCGACGGCTCCATACCGTCTCCGGGCGACTCTGCAGCAACAGCACGTTCTGCTCGCCCTCAAGTGCCCACTCGACGTCCTGCGGGCAACGGTAGTGCTTCTCCGCGCGCCGGGCCAGCTTGGCCACCGCGCAGATCTCCTCGTCGGTCAGGCACGGAACGGACTGCCGCTCGGCCTCCACTTCCACCGCGGTGACGGCGTCCGCGCTGGTTAGCCTGTACTCCAGCGTCTTCGCCGAGATCGTCCGCCTGGTGATCGTGCCCATCACCTTGTCGACCAGGAAGTTGTCCGGGGTCACCTCGCCGCTGACCACGGCTTCGCCGAAGCCCCAGGACGCGTCGATGGCGATCTGCGACCGGTCGCCGTTGCTCGGATTGAGGGTGAAGGCCACCCCGGCCGCCCGCGGCGTGACCATCTGCTGCACGCCGACGCTCATCGCCTCGCCGGCCTTGGTGTAGCCGCGCTCCAGCCGGTAGGCGATGCCGCGGTCGGTGAACAGGCTGGCCCAGCAGCGGAGCACGTGCCGGACGACCTCATCGGCGCCGCGGACCCACAGGTAGGTGTCGTGCTCGCCGGCGAAGCTGGCGTCGGGCTGGTCCTCGCAGGTCGCCGAGGACCGGACCGCCACCGGCAGGGCGGCGTCCCCGCATCGCCCGCACAGTTCCGCATAGGCGTCCCGGATCGCGCCGGCCAGTTCGTCGGCCAGGTCGAGCGAGCCGATCAGCGCCCGGGCCCGGATCCCGGCGGCCGCCACCGCCGCGGTGTCCCGCGGGTTGAGCCCGCTGGTCAGCGAGTCAAGCTCCCCGGTGAGCCCGCCGTCCGCCAGTGCGTTGCGGTAGCAGTGAGCCGAGACCGCGAAGCCGGGCGGCACCGGCAGTCCGGCGCTGAACAGCGTCCCCAGCGAGCTGTTCTTGCCGCCGACCGAGGGGGCGTCCGTGGGCTGGTAGTTCTCGAACCAGACAATGGTTGGCACGTGCCCCCCAGGCTTACTGCCGGTTGCGGATTTCCCCAGACCGTACGGCTTCCAGCCTGCCATACCAATGATGTTGTCCCGCATAGCGGAATAGAGTTACGGTAAGGCATGAAGGCGCCAAGCACCGGCCCCGCGACGGCCGCCGCGGACAGCGCTCGCCCGGCGCCCGGCGCCCCCGCCCAGGACCGGGCCCTGCTGGCGTCGGTGCGCAACGCCGCCCGCGTGCTCCGCGCGTTCTCCCGGGCCGGCCAGGAGCTCGGCATCACCGAACTTTCCCGCCAGCTCGGCCTGGGCAAGAGCACGGTGCACCGGCTGGTGACCACGCTGACGGCCGAGCGGCTGCTTGAGCGGGGCAGCACGCCGGGCCGGTACCGGCTGGGCCTGGTCCTCTACGAACTCGGCGCCAATGTCACCGAGCACGTCGACCTGCACCAGGCCACGCTGCCGGTGCTCACCACGCTGCGCCACGAGACCGGGGAGATGGTGCACGTGGCCGTGCTCGACGGCCTGGAAGTGGTGTACGTCGAGCGGCTGGAGAGCCATAACCTGCTGCCGATCTTCCGTCAGGTCGGGCACCGGCTGCCGGCCCACTGGACCAGCTCGGGCAAGATCCTGCTCGCGGCGCTGCCGCCGGATGAGCTGAACCGCCGGCTCGCGGACTGGGAGCCGCTGTCCGTGACGCCCTGGACCATCACCGACAAGACCCGGCTACTGACCGAACTGGCGGCGGTGGCCAAGCGCGGCTGGGCGCAGAACAACGAAGAGGGGCACCTGGGCATCGTCTCGGTAGGCGCGCCGATCCGGGGCCGGGACGGCAAGGTCATGGCGGCGGTCAGCGTGGTCGGCGACAGCGCCCGGATGCGGACGATGATGCGCCGGGCCACCACGCTCGTGATGGAGTCCGCGCTGCTGATCTCCCGCCGCCTCGGCTACCGCCCCCCGACGTCCTAGCGCGCCCCAGGCTTTCCGCGCTCGAGCGCCGGACCGGAGCCTCCGCCCGCGGTAGCAACCACAACGATGCTCCATCGATGTGGCTATAACGACAGCGATGCTCCATCGTTGTGCCTCCCCGCCCAGCGAAACCCCGGACCAGCGAAACCCCGGCCCAGCGAAACCCCGGCCCAGCGAAATCCCAGCGAAGCGCGCCGACCGTAAATCAGTGAATGCCGCGGTGGCCGCCCGCGTCCAGGTAGAGGACGCTGCCGTGCAGCAGGTCGGCCTCCGGATCGAGGAGCAGCTCCACCGCCCAGGCCAGCTCGCCGGCGGTCGGCAGCCGGCCGAGCGAGTTCTGCGCCACGTACTCCTGCCAGACGTCTTCCTCGGCCGCGCCCCGCTCGGCCGCCACCGTGGCCACTATCCGGCGCAGCCGGGGGGTATCCGCCGGACCCGGGCTGAGCGTGTGCGTGGTCACGCCGCGCGGTCCGTAGAGCAGGCTGATCTGCCGCATCAGGTTGAACACGCCCGCGTTGACCGCGCCCGGCCCGGCCTCGTGCGCGCGCGGCTCCAGGCCAAGCGAGCCCGCGAACGTCACGAAACGCGACCCGGCCCCGAGCCGGTCACGGACCGCGTGCAGCAGCCGCAGCAGCCCGCCCAGCTTGATGTTGCTGCCGACCGCCAGCGCGTCCGGGTCGATGCTGTCCGCGGACCCGCGGACCGGGAGCCCGGCCGCGAACACCGCCATCCGCACCGGCCCGGTCAGCGCCGCGCTGATGATCGAGGTCGCCTCGTTGCTCCCGATGTCGGCCGGGCACGGCGTGACCAGGTCGCAGGCCGCCGCCAGCGCGTCCAGCGACGCCTTCCCGCGCGCCACCGCGAGCACCGGCAGGCCGCGGCCCGTCAGCCGCCTGACGACCGCCTCCCCGATCGCGCCGGTGGCCCCGACCACGACCGCCAGCTCCCCGGAACGGTCGGCGTAACCAGTCACGAGCCGTCGAGCACGGCGTCCGTCACCCGTTCGGCGGCCGCCAGGCGCCGCGCATCGACTTCCTCGGCCCGGGCCACGTCGGCCGGGACGCCGCCGATACCCCAGCCCTCGGGCGGGAACTGCGTGATGTAGGTCCTGACCCGCTCGATCGGCGTGTCCAGGATCTCCGCGACCAGCGCCGCGACCCGCCCGTGCAGCTCGCGGATCTTCTCGGGCGGACGGCCCTCCATGATGTCGATGCGGACGAATGGCATGCCTGCTCCTTCAGTTGTCGTAAACCGCGCGGGCTGACGGCCGCCGTGGCGGCAGGCCGAGCAGCTCCCTGGCGGCATCGATGGCCGGCAACGGGTCCTCCCACGGCACCCGGATCGCGATCATCCCGGCCCGCCGGGCACCGTCCACGTTCCCCGGCATGTCGTCGAGGAGCACGACCTGCCCGACAGGCAGCCCGAGCGCCGAAGCACCCTGGCTGAACGCGCGCGGATCAGGTTTCATCACCCCGGTGAGGCTGGCGTCGACGATGACGTCGAACAGCTTCAGGTGCTCCTGCTGGTCTACCCAGTCAGTCCCGTGGAAATCGGCCATGTCGTTGGTCAGCGCGCCGAGCGCGAGCCCGGCCGCCTTGGTGTCGGCCATCAGGTCCACCATCTCGGCCCGCAGCCAGTCCCGCTGCGGCAGCTCGTACATCCGCTCGATCATGGCCCGGGTGTCCCACGTCTCGCCGACCGCGGCGCCCAGCTCAGCGGCCCGCTGTGCCCAGTACTGCCGTTCGGTGACCTCGTGCCGCAGCATCTGCTGCCACAGCTCGTCCCGCTGGGTCGCGATCCCGCCGATCCGCTCCATCACCGGCCGCATCGCGGGTTCCCGCTCGGCGAGCCGCCGGACAAGGTGGATACCGCTGGCGTGCACGGTCCCGCCGATGTCGAGCAGCAGCCCCCGCGGCCCGCCGGCGTCAGTGGCTGGCGGCATAACCGCGCTCGGCGTAGGGGAACCCGCCCAGCTCGAGCCGGTCCAGGCCGGTCGCCTGAGGCGAAGCGTAGTAGGCGCGGATCTCCGTGATCAGCCCGCTGTCCCGGTCGAACCGGTACCACTCGTCACCGCGCAGCACCACGCCCAGTTTCGTCTTCTCGTGCGTCCACTCGATCACGGCCCGGTCGGTGTCGGGGTCGCAGATGAGCTCGTCCACGGTCCACCGCGAGCCCAGCGTCCGCACCGCCCACGACCACTTGGCCCCGATCGTGTCGCCGCCGCGGAACGGCCCGTCGTACATGTCCGGCGGGAAGTAGTGCACCGCGCCCGGCGCGAAGTACGCGGCCACCGCGGCCGCGTCGCCGGTGTTGCAGGCGTCGAAGTACCCCCGGATCGCCTCTTCCATCCGCCGCGCCCTGGCCTCACGATCAGTCACGCCCCGAGCCTAAGCGGTCCCAGGCGCATCAGCCAGCCACCTGTTCCGCATGCAGAAACCCAAAATATTTATGCCGAACGATCCGTCCTGCCTGCCCCAGCCACCTAGGCACCGGAGACGAACTGCTCGCGGAGCACGAATTTCTGCACCTTGCCGGAGGCGGTGAGCGGGAAGCCGTCGGTGAAGACCCAGTGCCGCGGCGTCTTGTGGGCGGCCAGCCGCACGCGGCAGTAGGCCGTCAGCTCGTCCGGCGTGACGTCCTGACCAGGGACGGGGCGGATGAAGGCGGCCACCTGCTCGCCCCAGTGGTCGTCGGGTACGCCGACCACGGCCACGTCCGCGACGCCCGGGTGCGCGTACAGGACGTGCTCGATCTCGCGGGGATAGATGTTCTCGCCGCCGCGGATGATCATCTCCTTGAGCCGGCCCTCGATCCGGTAGTAGCCGCGCTCGTCCGCCGAGCCGAGGTCCCCGGTGTGCAGCCAGCCGTCGGCGTCGATCGCCGCGCGGGTGGCCGCCGGGTCGTCGAAATATCCCTGCATCACGTGGTAGCCGCGGGTGATGATCTCGCCGACGGCGCCGGCCGGAAGCCGCTCGCCGGTGGCCGGGTCGGCGATCGCCACCTCGACGTGCGGATGTGCCCGGCCCAGCGTCTCCGCGCGGTCGGCGGGGGAGTCGTCCAGCCGGGACTGGGTGATGGAGGGGGAGGCCTCGGTCTGCGCGAAGGTAATGGATGTCGGCGCGCCCAGCGCGGACTCGATCCGCCGGACCAGGTCCGGCGGGAAGGTGGCCCCGCCGCCGTAGGCGTACCGGACGCGGGACAGGTCGGTGCCCGCGAAGGCCGGGTGGTCGAGCAGCGCCAGCATCATGGTCGGCACGCCGCCGAACATGGCGCTGCCTTCGGACTCGAGCAGCCGCAGCACCAGGCCCGGGTCGAAGCCGGGCACCAGGACCTGGGTGAACAGGCCCTGCACCGGTCCCAGCGTCAGCAGCACGCAGCCGGCCGTGTGGAACAGCGGCATCGGGTTGACCCACACCTCGCCCGGGCTGGCCTGCAGGATCTCCGCGCAGTACCGGGCGTTGTTGGTGATCCCGCGGTGCCGCAGGACGGCGCCCTTCGGGAAGCCCGTGGTCCCGGAGGTGTACTGGATCTGCGCGGCGTCGTCGGGCCGCACCTCGGGCAGTCGCTGGGCCGCGGAGCCCGACGCGGCGAAGCGGTCCCAGTCCGCCAGCGAGATCACCTCGCGCAGGTCAGGCAGCCCGCCGCGGACCTGGGCCAGCGTTTCGATCAGGTCAGCACCGCGGTAGGCGGGGGCGAGCACCAGCCCCTGGGCGCGCGACTGGCCGAGCACGTGCGCTACCTCGCCGGCCCGCAGCGCCGGGTTAACGGTCACCAGGGTCAGGCCCGCCAGCGCCGCCCCGAACTCCATCAGCAGCCACTCCGCCGAGTTCGGCGCCCACACCGCGACCCGCTCGCCCGGGTCGAACCGGCCGAGCAGGGCCCGGGCGACCCGTTCTGCGTCCGTCAGCAGGTCCGCGTAACTCCAGCGGCGCCGCGACGTGGCGTCGGCCGTGCCCTCCACCAGGGCGATCGTTCCCGCCGCGCGCTCAGCCGCCTCGTGCAGCACCCCGCCGACGGTGGTCTCGAGTACGGGCATGGCGTCATCCCTCCCAGCCGGGGGCGTGCGGCCAGCGTACGGCCCAGGGGTCGCCGGCCAGGTGCCGGTGCAACCGCAGCAGGGTCGAGCCGATGCCGGCCGCGCCTTGCAGGTAGGTCGTCTCAGGCGGCAGGTCCGGGTCCGGCTTGCGGTATTCATAGTTGGACCAGCGCATACCTGCCTGGTCGCTGATCGCCCGGTCGAGCAGGTCGTCGGTCAGCGCCACGGCGAAGGCCAGATCCTCCGGCTGCCCCTCGAGCCGGTGCAGGTCGAGGAAGAATTCCGCGACTCCCGCCGACCCGCAGCAACGGGCGACGTTGTCCCAGAACCCGGGGGACTTTTGCGCTGGGATGCCGCTGGTGCTGTCGGCTCGCGCGGCGCGCCGCAGCCAGGTTCGCCACTGCGCAGAGCTCGTGGTCAGTTCCAGCTGCCGGAACAGCCAGCCGAGCCCGGGCGGCCCGTGACACCAGCCGAGCGTGAACAGCTCGGTGCCGCCGGGATCGTGGTGGAACGCCGCGCACGTGTCGTCATCGGTGCGCACCGTGGTCATGATCCACTCGGTGGCGTCCAGGCTCCCCTGCAGGAACCGCGGCTCACCGGTTACCTCCGCCAGCCGGGCCAGAAAGAACCCGATGCCGGCCGCCCCGTGCGCGAAGTTCGGGAACCGCCGCTTGTCGTCCGGCCGCCTCGCCTCGTAGCTCGGGCCGAGCGACCACCTGATCCCGGCCGGTCCCTGCTCGGCCTGGTCCAGCAGCCAGTCCCCGGCGCCTACGGCCAGCTCAAGCGCCCGCGGTCCCAGGTAATCGCCGCCCAGCGTGAGCATCAGGCAGCCGACGCCGGCCGTACCCCACAAGATCTCGGTCAGGTCGTGCCAGTGCACCGTGCCACCTGCCGGGCCCCCGCCGGGCCCGCCGCCTGGTTCGCCGCCTGACGACGCCCGGGCCGCGACCGTCGCGAGCACGCGCCCGGCCAGCTGCCGGGCCGCCTCGTCGTCCGCCGCGTCGGCGAGCTCGTCGAGCACCACCGCCCAGCCGCCGATCCCGGTGAACAGCCCGCACCCCGCCCACTCCGCAGCGCACTCGTCGAGATGGGCCGCCATCCACCGGCGGCTTTCGGTCGCCGCGGCCAGCCAGCGCTCGTCGCCCGTGGTCCGGAACGCCTCTACGAAGAACATCGCCGGGCCCGCCGTCCCCCAGCCAACGCCGGGCACGACCTCGGCGGATACACCAGGCTGGTCCGGCCAGCACCAGCCGTCAGGACCGCGTTCGGCCATCGAGATCAGCCAGTCACCCGCCCGCTCGGCGGCCGCAAGATAGCTCACGAGCCCAGGCTAGCCAGCTACACCGCAGGCCGGGGAGACTGGACGGCATGGAATGGACAGGACAGATCTACGCGGACCACCCGACCGTGGCCGTACAGGCCTACATCGAGGCCCTGCCCGAGCGGGTCTGGACCCTGGTCAGCGACATTTTCCTGATGGCGCGGCTGAGCGCCGAGCTGCAGGAGGTGGAGTGGCTCGGGGGAGTGAGCGGCCCGGCGGTCGGCCACCGCTTCCTCGGCCGTAACGCGAACGAGCACCTCGGGCACTGGGAGACGATCAGCACGATCGTGGAGTGCGACGAACCGCACCGGTTCGCCTGGGCGGTCGGAGAGCCCGGTCAGCACTGGGCGACCTGGCGGTTCACGCTGCGGCCGGACGGTCCAGGCACGGTGGTGGAGCAGTGGGCGCAGATGGGACCCGGCCGCTCCGGGCTGAGCCTGGCCATCGACGCGATGCCGGACAAGGAGCAGAAGATCGTCTTCGTCCGGCTGCGGGAGTTCGAGACCGGCTTCAAGCACAACCTGGCCGCGATCAAGGAGCTCGCCGAGACGGGCTCGTGATGCGCACCGCGACCACCGTCGAGGGGTCGGGGCGGACCTGGCCGAAGGTCACCCAGTTCGCCTGCGAGGCCGAGAAACTGGGCCTGGACGTCTGCTGGGTCGCGGAGGCCTGGGGGGCCGACGCGCCCTCGCTGCTGGGCTATCTCGCGGCCCGCACGTCCACGATGCTGCTCGGCTCCGGGGTCATCCAGGTCGGTACCCGATCGCCGGTCACGATCGCCCAGACCGCGATGACGCTCGCGCACCTGTCGGGCGGCCGGTTCCTGCTCGGGCTCGGGGTGTCGGGGCCGCAGGTCATGGAGGGCCTGCACGGCGTCGGGTTCGCTCACCCGCTGGCCCGGATGCGCGAGACCGTCCAGGTCGTGCGGACCGTGTTCGCCGGCGAGAAGGTCGACTTCGCCGGGAGCCAGTACCGCATCCCGCGGCCCGGCGGCGAGGGCCGGCCGATGCGGGTCGCCCTGCCGCCCGTGTCCGTGCCGGTGTACCTGGCCACCTTGTCGCCGAAGATGCTGGAACTGACCGGGGAGATCGCCGACGGCTGGCTGGGGACCAGCTTTGTCCCCGAGGGGGCCGCCGCTTACTTCCGCTACCTGGACGCCGGCCTGGCCCGGTCCGGCCGTACCCGGGCCGCCCTGGACATCTGCCAGGGCGCCGAGGTCAACTTCGTGGCCGAGGCGGCTCTGCCAGGCGTGCTGGCCAGCCGCAAGCGGGAACTGGCCTTCTCCCTGGGCGGCATGGGCTCGGCCACCAGCAATTTCTACAACGACGCCTACAGCCGCCAGGGCTGGGCCGACGTCGCCGCCCGGGTCAGGGAACGCTGGCAGTCCGGTGACCGCGACGGCGCCGCCGCGCTGGTCACCGATGAGATGGTGCTGGCCACCACGCTGATCGGGACCGAGGACATGGTCCGCGCCCGGCTGGAGACGTGGCGCGACGCCGGCGTCGATACCGTCCGCCTGTACCCGGCCGGCGACACCCTCACCGCCCGCCTGGACACCCTAGGCCGCGCCATCGACCTCATCCGTGCCCTGTGAGAGGCGGAGCTAGCTGCCCTTATATCCAGGCAGCCCCTGCAGTTTGGCCACCAAGCCTGAGAGCGTGGACGCGGTAGCCAGCACCTCGCTGCCGCGCAAGCAGCGGTACGAGTCGGGTTCTGGCTCGGGTTTTTCCTGGAAGATCAGCCCGCATACCTCGAGGTAGAGCTGCTCAGGATAGGGGAGGAATTTGATATGGCTCAGTGCCTGGTCCTGCCCGGCGGACTCTACGACGAATTCGCCGTAGCCGAGGAGCCGGCCCGTCGCGGTCCGCTGGAAGATCATGTCCGTCACCTTGGTGAGCGGCATCATGTTCACATCGCTGGTGAAAATGCCAGTCGCTAGCACTAGCCGGCGAGACGTGACCACGAAGTAGGTCTTAGCCCAGTCAAGTACCTTAAATCCGAGCCACAGCACGGTCAGCACCCACAGGAGCCAGATGACCAGGGTGGCGGTGCTGTTGCCATGCGTGACGGAATTGCTCACGAAGCCCGCGATCCCCAGCCCGACCAGGACATACAAGATCGGCATGATCAGCACGGCTGGGTGCTGGTGGACGGTGATGACCTGGCGCTCATTCGGCAGGAGGAACTTATTGACCGAGGCGGGAACCGTATCGGTGCTCGAAACCAGCCTCATCCCAGCGCCTGCCTAACGAAATCGACGCACGGAGTGGGAAAACCGCTTGCCCCGGTGAACAGGAAGCTGCCGATATCGTGCACGATGTGCGCGGCGCCCGTAACGCGATTCAATCACAAGCCACATAGTAAGGCGACAGCGGCCCATCCAGTGATCGTGGGCCTGGGGGTGAAGATTCCGTGCTGAACGGTAACGTTCCCGGAACGTTCCGGGCGTAGCGTCGGGTTTGTGAGGGCAGGCACCGCCAGCGACGCGGCCTCGGCGCGGGTCGAGGGGCGCCGTTCCCGGCTGGCGTCCCCCGCGTCCGCGTCCGTCCTGGCCGGCCTGATGCTGGTGCTGGCCGTCGCCCTGATACCGCTGTCGCTTACGGCCCGGCAGAACCCGCTGGCCACGGGGGGCGTGGAGATCGCGATCGCCGTGTCGTTCGCGGTAGTGGGACTGGTCGTTGCCTGGCACCGGCCGCGGAACCCGATCGGGTGGCTGATGCTCGTCCTCGGCGTGGGCTTCATGTTCTACACCGACAGCGGCCTTTACAACGTGCTCAACTACCGGCTGGGCCACCGGCTTCCGCTCGGTCCGGTGGTGCTCGTCCTGTATCACGTCTCCGAGCCCGAGCTCGGGCTGATCCCGCTGGTCATCTTGTTGTTCCCGTACGGGCGGCTGCCCTCATCCCGGTGGCGCTGGGTGGTGCGCGGCTATGTCGCCCTGGCCGTAGCCGACATCATCGTCCAGGCCCAGATGTCGGTGTACGCGCTCACTTACCATCACACCCAGGTGGACACCAACGGCCAGCTCGCTCTCTCCGACGGCTCGTATTCGGTCATCTTCGCGCCGATAGGCGTCATCTTCTTCGCGTTCTGGGCCCTTTGCGTGGGCTACCAGGTCGTGAGCTGGCGCCGCGCGGTCGGCGAACGGCGTCAGCAGTTCAACTGGCTGATGGCCGGGGGCGCCGTCGCCCTCGCGTCGTCTGTCGCCTCAGCCTTCCTCGGTGCCGCTCATGGCATCTGGCAGGTCGTCAGCGATGTGCTCCTGATCAGCGTGGCTGCCCTGCCGATCGGAATAGGCGTCGCGATCCTGAAGTACCGGCTGTACGAGATCGACCGGATCATCAGCCGGACCCTGGCGTACGCGATCGTGACCGGCCTGCTGGTCGGGGTGTACACCGGGCTGGTGCTGCTGACCACCCAGGTGTTCCTGGTCCGCACGCCGGTGGCGGTGGCCGCCTCCACGCTGGCGGCGGCAGCGCTGTTCAATCCGGTGCGGCGGCGGGTGCAGCGTTTGGTGGACCGGCGGTTCAACCGGGCCCGGTATGACTCCGACCAGACCGTGGCCGCGTTCGCGGCCCGCCTGAAAAACGCGGTCGACCTGGACTCGGTCCGCGATGACCTGGCCGGTGTGGTGACAAAGACGCTGGAGCCCGCCCATGTCTCGGTGTGGATGAGCGAACGCAGGTGAGGCCCGCTTCAACCGGCCATCCTCAGCCGACGAAGCGCTCGCCGATCGGGCCGAGAATAAGCATGGGGAAGTAGATCAGGCCGCCGACGATCACGATCACGCCGAGCAGGAACGCGGCGAACGTCGGCCCGGCCGTGTCGAGGGTGGCCCTGGTCTGAGCGTAGCCGCGTGCTCCGGCGAGGGAGCCGGCGATGGCCAGGGCCAGCACGATCGGCGCAAACCGCCCGATCAGCATGATCAGCCCGAGCGTGCTGTCGTACCACGTGGAATTGGCGGCCAGCCCGGCAAAGGCTGACCCGTTGTTGTTCGCCGCCGAGGCGTAGGTGACCTCGGTCAGGCCGTGCAGGCCGGGATTGAGGATGGACGCCGTGCCGGCCCCGATGACCAGGGAGATGCTGCCGAAGATAAGGACGGCGGTCGGAATCGTCAGCACGTAAACGATGATGAGCTTCATCTGCGGCGCACGGATCTTCTTGCCGAGGAATTCCGGCGTGCGGCCGACCATCAGCCCGGCGATGAACACCGCGAGCAGCGCGAGTACCAGGATGGAGTAGAGGCCGCCGCCGTCACCGCCGGGGCTGATCTCACCGAGCAGGATGGCGACGAACGCGCCCGTGCCGCCGACCGGGGTGTAGCTGTCGAGCGCCGAATCGGTGGCGCCCGCCGTGGTGCCCATGGTGCCGACGGTCATCAGCGCGGAGGACTCGGGGCCGAATCGGGTCTCCTTCCCCTCCATGTTCCCGCCGGGGCTGAGGTTACTGGCCGCCTGGGACACTGACGCGGGGAGCAGGTGGTTGCCTTGCAGTTCGGCCTGCATCGAGACGGCGGTATGGGCGACGAAGATGATGGCCATGACCGCGACGATGGCGTACCCCTGCCGCGGCCTGCCGATGAGCCGGCCGAACATGAAGATGATGGCGAACGGCAGCACGATGACAAACAGCAGGTCAAACACGTTGGTAAAGCCGGTCGGGTTCTCGAACGGGTGGGCGCCGCCGACGCCGTAGTAGCTGCCGCCGTTAGTGCCGAGCAGCTTGATGGCCTCCATCGAGGCGACCAGGCCGCCGGGAATCTGCTGGGTCCCGCCCGCGAGCGTCATGGCGGTGCGGAAGCCGCTCAGGTTCTGCACCGCCCCCTGGCTGACCATGACCAGCGCGCCGATGATCGAGAGCGGGGCAAAGACGCGCACCAGGGACCGGGTGAAATCGACCCAGAAGTTGCCGATCGTGCGGGCCTTCCCGCAAATGCCGCGGACCACGCCCAGGGCCACCGCGAGCCCGACGCCCGCCGCGGTGAACTGCGCCACCACCAGGCCCACCGTGTCCGCCAGGTAGCTGGCCTGCGTTTCGCCCTCATACGCCTGCCAGTTGGTGCCGGTCACGAAGCTGATGGCCGTGTTGAAGTGCTTCTCACTCATCCGCGGGCGGTCCCATCGAATAAGTGTTATTTCAAGTATTGGAACAGGTCGGCGGTGGTGTCGGCCGAGGTGCCTGCGCGGGTGGTGACGGTGATGTCTACCGGGCCGGCGCTGGCCCTGGCTGGGCTGGCGGCGATGATCTCGGTGCTGGAGTCGAAGATGACCAAGGTGGACGCGGTGGTGCCGAAGTCCACGCTGGCGCCGGACGTGAAGCCGGTGCCGGTGATGGTGACGCGGGTGCTGCCGGCCCTGGGTCCGCTGGCGGGGTCGATGCTGGTTACCGTCGGGACGCTGGCGGTCGCCGGGATGTAGGTGAACTGGTCGGCGGTGGTGTCGGCCGAAGGGCCTGCGCCGGTGGTGACGGTGACGTCGCCGGTGCCGGTGCCGGGCGGGCTGGCGGCGATGATCTCGGTGCTGGAGCCGAAGATGACCAAGGTAGACGCGGTGGTGCCGAAGTCCACGCTGGCGCCGGACGTGAAGCCGGTGCCGGTGATGGTGACGCGGGTGCCGCCGGCCTCGGGTCCGCTGGCGGGGTCGATGCTGGTTACCGTCGGGACGCTGGCGGTCGCCGGGATGTAGGTGAACTGGTCGGCGGTGGTGTCGGCCGAGGTGCCTGCGCGGGTGGTGACGGTGATGTCTACCGGGCCGGCGCTGGCGCTGGCTGGGCTGGCGGCGATGATCTCGGTGCTGGAGCCGAAGATGACCAAGGTAGACGCGGTGGTGCCGAAGTCCACGCCGGCGCCGGACGTGAAGCCGGTGCCGGTGATCGTGACGCGGGTACTGCCGGCCTCGGGTCCGCTGGCGGGGTCGATGCTGGTTACCGTCGGGACGCTGGCGGTCGCCGGGATGTAGGTGAACTGGTCGGCGGTGGTGTCGGCCGAGGTGCCTGCGCGGGTGGTGACGGTGATGTCTACCGGGCCGGCGCTGGCGCTGGCTGGGCTGGCGGCGATGATCTCGGTGCTGGAGCCGAAGATGACCAAGGTGGACGCGGTGGTGCCGAAGTCCACGCCGGCGCCGGACGTGAAGCCGGTGCCGGTGATCGTGACGCGGGTGCCGCCGGCCTCGGGTCCGCTGGCCGGGTCGATGCCGGCGACGGAGACCGAGGGCGGCCGTTGCGTCACAGAGGTGCCAGTGCCGGTCAGGGCGACGTCCTGCGGCTGTGCGCGGGACGCCAGGCTGATCTGCAGATCAGCCGCGTGCGGTCCCGGCGCCGACGGAGTGAAAACCAGCTTGATTTCGCAGGTCGCCGTGGGCCGGAGGAGTCCGGTGCACGGTGACGGCGGCTGGGCGGCTAGTGGAGCGGCCAGGCCGCTGCGGTGGGCCAGGCCGGGGCTGTCCTGGGACGGGACCGAGAAGTCCTGCTCGCCGGACCCGGTGACGCGTAGCTGGGTGACCGTCACTGGCGAACTGCTGTTGTTCGTCATGGTGAGAGATCGTGTCACGCTGGCGTTGACCGGAACGTCCGGGAAAGACAGGGCAGCGGGCTGGAAAGACACGGGGGTCTGCGCGGTGCCGCGCCCGTGCCCGATGGTCGCTACGGCCGTAGCTGCGGCCGCCAGCAAGACGGCGACCACGGCACCGATCACGGCCGCCCTGCGGAGGAGCCGGCTCGCGGCGCGTGGCGCGGAATCTTCCTGTCTGTGACGTTTGCCTGGTCGCGCGAACGTGCGCTTCGCCCCTCGCGGCCCTGACTCCCGGCGGCCGGTCTGCGGGTCACGCTCGGGAGCGAGCAGGCCGTCGGGTGCGCCCATCCGGTCGTATAGGCGCAGGCGCCTGGTCTGTTCGTACGCTGACAGAACCCGGCCGCGGCCAGGATGAGCCAGATACCCCGTGATGGCGTCGTCCAGTCCGCCCGCCTCGAGCCGATCAACGAAGCCGGGCAGGCTATTCCTGGGGACGCACACGTACGCTTTCCGCGCTGGGCCGCTCGCTTCGAACACGGTGAAGTCCCACGTCGCCGTGACCGGGCGGAGCGTGAAACCAGGCCGGGTGCACGTACACAGGCGGACCGGCGACATTTCCAGGAGAGTACTGTCACCGGGACTGAACCGGATGCCGTGACCAGGCCGCCCGTGGACAGGGCCGCCCGGCTGGCCGTGCTCGGTCGGCAACGGGACAGCGCCAGCGACCATGGCATCGGCTGTCTGCAGGTCCGAGGCCGCGGCATCATCGGCCAGAGCCTGCCGCGCCGCCGCCCACGCGAGTTCCAGATGCGACTGTGCTGAGATTGTCCCTCCCGACGCTCGCCGAAGAAGCGCCTGCCGGCCAGCCGCATGCAGATCTGCGCCGAACGCCTTGCGGTCCACATACCAGCCATAGCGGTGGACCGCCCGCGCGAGCCGCACCTCAAGGGCCGGCGGGAGGGCCGCCTTTGCGCTGCGTCTGCCGACCGCTGCGGCGCAGGCTCTTGCGGTCCCGGCCACGAATGCCGCCACTGCCGGCCGTGACTCTCGTTCGACGAACTCTCCGCATAGTTCGGTCCGGCCATGACGCGGACGTACCAGCAGGCCGGGCGAGTTCATACGGTCCGTCAGAAGTATCAGATCGGCCGCAAACGTCTGGGCGTAAAGCCGGCACACCGGGTCATTGAGCCGTGCGGGCATGGCCACGCTGAAGTGGGCCGAGTACCCCTCCAGTTCGATCCCGGACGGCACCGCGCCACGCAGCGCCGTTTCCCCGGCCGCCGCCCAGGCCTGAAGCTCGGCCGCGAACCCAGGCCGGGTCCGGACCGGCGGCGTGGCGATCTCGGCCTCCGCGCCATCAGACGTGATTACTCCACCCCACGAGCACCGATAGGCATTTGGATCGCCAGGATCGAGGGCGTTCCCGTCCAGCGGCAGGCGGTGAATCAACGAACCGAAGTGAACCTGGGCGCCGCCTCGAACGCGTACCGAGAACTCAAGCTCCAATCCCAGGAGGCTGCCCGGACCCGACGGAAGGCCGCTCGGGACGCTAAGCCGCAGTGCCTCTCCGAGGCACCGATCCCCGCGGTCGGAAAAGGCCAGCATAAGGCGGCCGTCGCTGGCCACCAGCCCAGCCTTCTATCCCGTGGCCGGAGGTTGGGGCCACTCGAACGCCCGCTCTTGCGTGCGCTCCTCCTGTTCCGCTGCAGCTTGTGCCCGGACATTCTTACCCCTGGCTTGCTTGTACTGCTCGTAGGCGACCCAGAACTGCGGCCCTTGCTCCGCCAGGTTCGCGAAGACCTCCTCGCCCGTGTCGAGCAGATTTCCTTTCTCGCCCATGTCTACTTGCCCACCTCATTCACCACTGGCGGTCCGTACCCGCCTCCTCGCCAAGGAGTGCACTTATCCGGAGCACAGTCCAGGACGCTTAATACATGACGGGTGCGCCGAGCTCACTAGCGAAAGCGAGATGGGGCCGTCGCCTGTAGCCACAGGCGCGAAGCGAAATACTGCGGGCATGGACAATCTGCGGTATTCCGAGTCGATCGTCGTGGCCCGCTCGCCGGAGTCCCTCTACGACATGATCTCCGACGTGACCCGCATGGGCGAGTGGAGCCCGATCTGCACGGCCTGCTGGTGGGACGACGGCGATGGTCCCCGGGCAGGCGCCTGGTTCACCGGGCGCAATGAGCTGCCAGAGCGGGTATGGGAGACTCGTTCCCAGGTCGTGGCGGCCGACCGCGGCCGGGAGTTCGCCTTCGTCGTGGGCGGCGCCTGGGTGCGCTGGGGTTACACCTTCTCCCCCGCGGGCGAGGGGACGCAGGTCACCGAGTCATGGGAGTTCCTCCCGGCCGGCGTCGCCCGCTTCCACGAGCGGTTCGGCGACGACGCCGAGGCCCAGATCGCCGACCGCACCGAGGCTGCGCACCAGGGCATCCCGGTCACACTCGAGGCCATCAAGAAGGCCGCCGAGTCAGGCTTACCGCGCGGCGGCTTACGGCGCCAGGTGGTGGGTGAACCAGTCGCGGGCCGGGCCGCTCGCGGCGTCGAAGCCCTTGACGTAGGCGTCGAAGTGACCGCCCGGCAGGATCACGAGCTTCTTGGGCTCGTGCGCCTTGTCGTAGGCGGCGATGGCGAGCTCGGACGGGACGAGATGGTCGCCCACCGCCACCACCAGCAGCAGCGGCGTCGGGCTGATGTAAGGCAGGTAGGTCACCGGCTCGTACTCGGTGAACAGCTCCACGCTGCGCAGCGTGACCTCGTTGCGCCAGGACGGGGCGCGGCTATTGCCGGTCTCGGTGAACCACTGCCAGGAGTCCGCCGTCGGCAGCGCCGACGCGCCGAGCGGGTCCTCGTCGACGACCGGGACCATGGCCGCCGGCTTGCCCTCGAAACGGGCGAGCCGGTCCGCGTCGAACATCTCGCGGAACCCGGCGATGAAGTCGGACCGCACCAGGGCCCGCAGGTTGTCATGGCCGCTCACCAGCGGGACCTGGCTCACCACGGCCTTCACCCGGCGGTCGATCGCGGCCACCACCAGGACGTGGCCCCCGGAGTAACTGCTGCCCCAGATCCCGATCCGGGCCGCGTCGACCTCGGGCAGCGTCCCGGCGTAGGTAATCGCGTGCCGGTAATCGCGGACCTGCGCCCACGGGTCAATCTCCTGCCGTGGCTCGCCGTCGCTGGCCCCGAAGTTGCGGTTGTCGTAGACCAGCACGTTGAGCCCAGCCGCGTTGAACACCTCGGCGAAACTGTCGAGGTACATCTCCTTGACCGCAGAGAAGCCGTGGGACATTACCACCGCCGGGGCGGGACTGGCCTCGGCCGGATAAAACCAGCCGCGCAGCATGACGCCCTCGGCGTTGAACTCGATGTCGCGTCGAGCCATCTCGATCGCCTCCCGGAATCGGTCATTTTAAAGCCACCGTAACCCCGGAACGCCGGGCCGGCCGTCTCACGGTGAGCGCGCCGCTAACTGGCCCGCAGCCGCAGGCCCCGCGGCGTGGGCCGGAAACCGGCGGCCTCCAGGGCCAGAGTCAGCGGGGAGTCGCCGCCGGCCCGCAGGCCGTCGGCGCGCTCCACGGTCAGCCGGCCCAGCGCGCCGTCGCGCACAGCGCCGGCTAGCGCGGCTGCGGCCAGGTCCAGTTGCTCCGCATCATCGGTCCAGGACAGCAGGGTCCGGCCGCCTCGCTCGACGTACAGGACCAGCGATCCGTCGACCAGCACGGTCAGCGCGCCCGCCTTGCGGCCCGGCCGGTGGGAGGTGGGCGTCTCACCTGGCCGATCAGGCCATGGCAGCGCCGCCCCGTACGGCTGAGCCGGATCAGCGGCCGCAAGCACCACGGCCCGTTCGGCAGAAAAAGACGCTCGCGCGGCCGCGGCAGCCGGGCGCGGCCGCTCAGCCAGTGCCCGCATCCGGTCCACCGCCCCGGGCAGCGCGAACTGTGCTCCGCCGAGCCCCTCGACGAAATAGCCGCGGCGGCACTGGCCGGCCTCCTCCATCGCGCGCAGCACCGGGTACACCGCCGCGAAGCCGCCCGCGATCCGTTCTGCGGCCACCGCGCCCCTGGTCAGCACGCCGTGCCGCTCCAGCAGCGTCAGCGCGAGCGCGTGCGCCCGGATGGTCTGGTCGGCGTTACCCTGGCCGGCCGTGCTCCGGCCCCGGCGCTCGGCCCCAGCCCCGGCGCCGGTGCCGGCGCGGCCGGGCAGCAGCGACCACCGGCCGCTGACCGTGGGCGGGCCGGTGCGCGTGGGCATCGACGGCCGGCCGAAGGCGTAGCGCCGCCCGGATCCGCCCGGGCGCGGCCGCGGCACGGCCCGGGCGGGCGCGGCCGTCCGGCGCTGCGGGCCGCCGAGTACCACCCGGAGCGGGGCCAGCGTGTCGTTGGTGAGCAGCCCGGCCCACACCAGGTCCCAGATCGCGTCCGCGACCTCGCCGTCATGAGGCAGCGCAGGGGCGGGCAGCGAGCCGCCGAGCACGGCGGCCACCCGGTCGCTGAGCATCCGGAAGAACAGCGCGCCGCCCCCGCCAAGGACCTCGAGCACGGCCGCGTGCAGCGGCGTCATGCTCACCTCGCCCGGCTCAGGCAGGAGCAGCGGCGCGCTGTCGGCCGGGGCCAGCACCAGCCAGCCGTCGCCACCGGGCAGCGCTCCCGCGCCGGACCAGACGATCTCGCCGGCCGAGGTCAGTTCGTCGAGCAGCGCGGGGGAGTAGCCGGGCACCCGCCCGGGCAGCACCAGCGTCTCCAGCGCGGACGCGGGCACCGGCACCCCGGCCAGCCGCTCCACGACCTCGAGCACCGTACCCGCGTCGGCCCGCCGCCTTGGTCCCGGCGCGTTGATCCCGTGCCAGGCGGGCAGGAACCGGGCCAGCACCTCGGGCGGCACCGGTTCGGCCTCCCGGCGGAGCCGGGCCAGGCACCGCCGCCGCAGCAGCCGCAGCACCTCGGCGTCGCACCACTCGGTGCCTCTCGCCGCGGTCAGCGTCCCGTCCCCGGCGGGCAGGAACTCACCCTCGACCACGCGGCCGGGCGCCGCGAGCCGCCGCAGCGTCATCGTCACCACCGCGACGCCGAGCCCGTACCGCGCGGCCACCGCGTCGGCGGCGAACGGGCCGTGCGTCCGCGCGTACCTGGCCACCAGATCGGCGAGCGGGTCGGCGACCGGCTCGGTGAACGCCTCCGGCACCCCCACGGGCAGCGGCACGCCCAGCGCGTCCCGCAGCCGTCCCGCGTCCTCGATGGCGGCCCACATGGGCTGCCCCGCGATCCGCACGGTGATGGCCCGGCGGGCCGCCGACAGCTCGGCCAGCCAGCCGTCCGCGTTCCCGGCCTCCGTGCACCGCTGCGCGACCTCGTCTGCGGTCAGCGGCCCGGCCGTGCGCAGCAGGTCGGCGACGCCCTCGACGTCACGGCAGCGGCGCTCCGGCGACAGGTGCTGCAGGTCGCGCTCGGTGTCCGCGATGACCGCGGGGTCGAGCAGCTCGCGCAGCCCATCCTGGCCGAGCAGCTCGGCCAGCAGGGACGGGTCAAGCGACAGGGCCTGCGCCCGGCGTTCGGCGAGTGGCGCATCGCCCTCGTACATGAACGCCCCGACGTAGCGGAACAGCAGGGATTTACCGAACGGGCTCGGGGTAGCCGTCTCGACCTCGACGATCCTGATCCGGCGGGAGGCGATATCCCTCAGCAGCGCGGTCAGCGCGGGCACATCGAACACGTCCTGGAGGCACTCACGGACCGTCTCGAGCACGATCGGGAACGTCGGATACCTGCTCGCGACCTCGAGCAGCTGCGCGGCACGCTGCCGCTGCTGCCAAAGCGGCGAACGGCGGCCCGGCTGGCGGCGCGGCAGCAGCAGCGCCCGGCTGGCGCACTCGCGGAACCGGGACGCGAACAGCGCGCTCGCGCCGACCTCGGCGGTGATCAGATCGCCGACCTCATCGGGGTCGATCAGCGCGATCCCGGTCGGCGGCGGCTCGTCGGAGTCCGGGACCCGGATCAAGATGCCGTCGTCGGTGTGCAGCGCCTGCACGTCCATGCCGCCGTACCGCTCGCGCAGCCGGGCCGCGATGGCCAGCGCCCACGGCGCGTGCACCCGGTCCCCGTACGGGCTGTGCAGGACCACCCGCCAGTCCCCGAGCTCGTCCCGGAACCGCTCGACGACCAGGGTCCGGTCATCAGGAACGTAGCCGGTGGCCGCGCGCTGCTCGGCCAGGTACCTGATCAGGTTCCGGGCCGCCAGCTCGTCCAGGCCGGCCTGCTCCAGCTTTTTCCTGGCCTCCGGCTCGGCCGCGGCGGAAAGCTCACGGCAGGCCGCTCCGATCGCCCGGCCGAGCTCGGCGGGCCGGCCCAGCGTGTCGCCGTGCCAGAACGGCAGCTTGCCCGGCTGCCCGGGCGCGGGCGTGACCAGGACGCGGTCCGGCGTGATGTCCTCGATCCGCCACGAGCTCGCGCCGAGCACGAACACGTCGCCGACCCGCGACTCGTACACCATCTCCTCGTCGAGTTCCCCGACCCGCCGCGGCTGCTTCCCCTCGCTGCCCGCGGCCAGGAACACGCCGAACAGCCCGCGGTCGGGGATGGTGCCACCGCTGGTGACGGCGAGCCGCTGGGCGCCCGGCCGGGCCGCGATCGTGCCCGCCACCCGGTCCCAGACGATGCGCGGTCGCAGGCCGGAGAGCTCCTCGCTCGGATAGCGCCCGGCCAGCATGTCCAGGACGGCCTCGAACACGGGCCTGGTCAGCCCGCTGAACGGCGCGGCCTTCCGGACCAGTTGCTCGAGCTCGTCCACCACCCAGTCATCGACCGCCGTCATCGCGACGATCTGCTGGGCCAGTACATCCAGCGGGTTGCGCGGGATCTTCATTTCCTCGATCTCGCCCGCCCGCATGCGCTCGGCGACGACGGCCGACTGAACCAGGTCGCCCTGGTACTTGGGGAAGATAATGCCGCGCGACACGTCGCCCACGTTGTGCCCGGCCCGGCCGACCCGCTGCAGGCCGCTGGCCACCGAAGGCGGCGCCTCGACCTGGACCACCAGGTCCACCGCGCCCATGTCGATGCCGAGTTCCAGGCTGGACGTCGCCACCACTGCGGGCAGCCGGCCGGCCTTGAGCGCCTCCTCGATCTCGACCCGCTCCTGCCGCGACACCGAGCCGTGGTGCGCCCGGGCGACTTCGGCCGGCGCGCCCGCGCCTACCCCGGCCTGAGCCATGAGCTCGGCCGGCCGCCCGCCCGGCCCGCGCCTGGACCCCGGCCCGCGCCCGGACCCCGGCCCGCGCCCGGACCCTGGCCCGCGCCCGCCAGCACCGCTTCCGCGGCGGCTTCCGCCCGCTCCGCGGCCAGCTCGTTCAGCCGGCCGCACAGGCGCTCCGCGAGCCGGCGCGAGTTCGCGAACACGATCGTGGACTTGTGCTGCTCGATCAGGTCGAGCACGCGTTCTTCTACGTGCGGCCAGATGGAACGCCTGGGCGCCGGGTCGGCGCCGTCCTCCCCGGCTCCGCGGCCAGGCGCGGTGTCCAGCTCCGTCATGTCCTCGACCGGGACGACGACCTTCAGCTCGATGCGCTTGGGGCTGGGCGGCTGCACGATATTGACCGCCCGGCTGCCGCCGAGGAACGTGGCTACTTCCTCGGGCGGCCGCACGGTCGCCGACAGGCCGACCCGGAGCGCGGCGCGGACGCCGTGCTCCGCGGCCCCGGGGGCGCTCATCCGCAGCGCGTCGAGCCGCTCCAGGGACAGCGCCAGGTGGGCGCCGCGCTTGTTGCCCGCGACAGCGTGCACCTCGTCCACGATGATCGTTTCCACCCCGCGCAGGGTCTCCCTCGCCTGCGAGGTGAGCAGCAGGAAGAGTGACTCCGGCGTGGTGATGAGGATGTCCGGCGGTGCGCTGGCCAGCTTCCTGCGGTCCTCGGCGGCGGTGTCACCGGTCCGGACCGCGACCCTGATGTCCGGCTCGGGCAGGCCCAGCCGCTGGGCCGCCTGCCTGATCCCGGTCAGTGGCGCCCGCAGGTTCCGCTCGATGTCCACCGCCAGCGCCTTGAGCGGGGAAACGTATAGCACCCGGCAGCGCCGCTTCGGGTCCTCGGGCGGCGGCAGCGCCGCGAGCCTGTCGATCGCCCACAAGAACGCGGCCAGCGTCTTACCCGACCCGGTCGGCGCGACGACCAGCGTGTCCTCGCCTTTACCGATCGCTTGCCAGGCTCCGGCCTGAGCCGGCGTCGGCTCGGCGAAGGCCCCCTCGAACCACGCCCGGGTCGCGGGCGAGAACCCATCCAGGGCTTCCGGGCCCGTCACGCGACACTCCCCCTGGGCACGACCCAGCGCGTGGCCTGGCCGGTGATCCTCGCGACGTGCTCATACTCCCCGTGGTAATGCAGCACGCAGACGCGGTGCCGCTCGGCGACCGCCGCGATAATCAGATCTGGCAGCGACAGCGCCCGCAGTTGCCCGCGATCCGCGAGCTCCGCCTGGATGTGCAGGGCCCGCCGCAGGTCATCGTCCTCAATCGGCAGCCACTCGTACGCGTGCCGCCGATCGGAGGCGGCCCGCAGGTGGTCTGCGCCGCCGCGCGCGCTGAAGAGCGCTTCGAGCTCGGTGATCCCGCAGGTGGCGATCAGCCCATGCTCGATCAGCGGGCTCAGCACTTTCCGCACCGGCGCCTGATGCCATCGCGCGATGGCGCTCTTGTCCGCCAGGTACCTCGCTACCGCCACGCCTGCTCCGTCACGGCGCCATCGCCCAGATCGGCGTAGGCGCCGCCGTCGAGCCGCTCGATCTCGCGTTTTCGCGCCGCCGACGCCACCGCCTCGGCCAGTGCCCGGTTCACGGTCTCCTTCTTGGTCCTGGTGCCCAGCGCGGCCTGCGCCGCGCCAAGCAGGCCTTCGTCCAGATCAATGAGCGTCTTGGCCATCCCAGCCTCCCGCCGTATATACGTATCTCAATTTACTAGATATATCCGCCGAGCTCGCTCACCCTCCATACTGCCCTGCCCCACTGACATTTCCGGCCGGCCCGCCTCCCCCTACCGCCTCCCCCTCAGTGCAGTAGTCTCGGCTCGAGTCAGGAACGGACACTGGAACGCGGCGGGTGGACGGCATGAGGTTGTCCCGGCGGGTGCCGCTGGCGTCGGCGGTCGTCGGCGCGGTGCTGCTGGCCGGCTGCGGCGCCGGCCCGGCCCCCGTCCATCCGGCCCGCACCGCCCAGTCGGCAGCCACCGTTACCTCCGCGCCGCCCACCCCGTCGAGCACTGCCCCGTCGAGCCCGCGGCCGTCCGCCACCGCGCCGCCGAACGCCCTGGCCTTTGCGCCGGGCGCCGGCGACCGGCCGCAGACCAGCGCCTTCCCTAACACGCACTCCACCGCCTTCCGCAACGCGATGACGGATCTATGGCTGGCCGTGACGACGGGGAACTCCGGGCTCGCCCTGCCCGCCTTCTTCCCCCTGGCGGCCTACCAGCAGGTCAAGGCGATCCCCTATCCGGCCGCGGACTGGCACGACCGGCTGTGGTACGACTTCAACCTCGATGTCGGGGCGGCCCACGAACTCGCGGGATCACACGCGCGGCTCGTCCGGGTGATCGTGCCCACCTCCGACGCGGTTCTGGGTGCCTCCGGGTGCCTGTGCTAACAAACTCGGCTACTGGCACGTCCCGCAATCGCGTGTCGTCTATTCCGAACACGGCGCGGAACGCTCGTTCGGCATCGCGGACATCATCTCCTGGCGGGGGGTGTGGTACGTGGTGCACCTCGGCGCCGTGCTGCGCAGCGTGGTGACCGGAATCGTCGATCAGCCGGAGAGCGGCCCGGGCATCCCCGGCCCGGCCGGCGGCTGCTGACCTGGGCTGGCCCCGTTCGGCGGCTTAGGGTGCTGGTTTGCCGGCCGCGATGCCCTGGCCGGCGTACAGCTGGTCGTAGTAGCTGATCACCAGCGGCTGCGTGAGCATGGCCTCGAAGGTGTCCGTAAAGCCGCGTTCGGTTCGCCAGGCCAGGTAATCGACGTAGTGGTGGCGTTCGGTCCATTGTGTGAGTCCGGCGACACGATCCGGGTCGTCCTGGTCCCGGATAATGCGGATCGCCTCGCATCCCTCGTGTTCCAGGCTCTCGCTGAGGATTTCCAGAAGCAGGTCGGCGACATCGCCGCCTCGCCCGGGCCGGGCGAACAACTGGGTAATGACGAGGGTGCTCATGGCGTGTTCTCCTTCATTGCCTGCGGTCAGGGGTCCGGCCGTTGTGGTCGGCACTGACGTTGTGGCCCGCACTGACCAGGCTGGTCCATGCGGCTGCGGGAGGGTCAAGTACCCGGAGCGGGCTGGACCCTCCCGCTAGGGGAGGGCCTCCGGGGGAGGGCCTCCCGCCAGGGGAGGGCCGACGCCCGGGAGTACTGCCCCTACTCGCTCGATCAGATGCCATCCCGCGGGTGGTTCCGTCAACTCCCGGATTCCCGCGCTTTCGCGCAGTACCGCGCATAAATGTGCAAGTAAACTGCGCACATCAGCTTAGAGAAACGGCAGCAGCGCGAGCGGAGGCCCATGGCGTGTCCAGGTACCAGCGGTGGAATGAGCTGCTTGACCTGATGCCGGCCGACGGCCAGCTCAGCGTGGCCGAGGCCGCGACCCGGCTCCGGGTGTCCCAGGCCACGATCCGTCGTGACCTGGATCAGCTGGCCCAGCAGCAGCTGCTGACCAGGACCCGCGGCGGCGCGGTGGCCGGTCATGTCTCCTACGACCTGCCCCTGCGCTACAAGACCGCCCGGCACGCCCCGGAGAAACAGCGCATCGGCCGTGCCGCCGCCGCCCTGGTCGCCGCGGGCGCCGCGGTGGCGCTGAACGGCGGCACCACCGCCAGCGAGGTCGCCCGGGCCCTGGCCACCCGGCCTGACCTGCAGGACGGCACGGGCGCTCCCGCCGTCACCGTGGTGACGAACGCGATGAACATCGCCAATGAGCTTGCTGTCCGCCAGCACATCAAGATCGTGGTGACCGGCGGCGTCACGCGCGGCCAGTCCTATGAGCTGATCGGGCCGTTCGCCACCCTCGTGCTCGCCGAACTCAGCCTGGACTGGGCCATCCTCGGTGTCGACGCGCTCGATCCGCGGGCCGGGGCGACCGCTCATCACGAGGGTGAGGCCAGCATCAACCACCTCATGGCCACCCGCGCTAAGCGGGTGATGATCGTCGCCGACAGCTCCAAGCTGGGCCAGCGCGCGTTCGCGCGGGTGTGCGGCGTGGACGAGATCGATGTCATCGTCACAAACCAGGACGCCGCTGCCGACTCCCTAGCCCTCTTCGCCGAACGAGGCATCCGTATCGTCACCGCCTGACCGGCGACGCCCCCGCCCAGCCCGCCCCGGCCAGCACTGTACACCCAGGCCTGATGATCTATAATGCTCATATCAAGCATTGATCAATCAAAAATGTGCATCATCGGTGATCGCTGGGAGGTGCGATGAGCTATCTGATGGACGAGATCGTCAGCCAGCCCGAATGCTGGTCGAAGGCGATCGAGATGGCGGCCTCGTCTGACCTCGCGCTGCCGCGGCCAGGTGAGCGGGTCGCCGCGGTCGGCTGCGGCTCATCACTCAACGTGGCCCGCTGCTACGCGGCCCTGCGCGAGGCCGCGGGCCAGGGCGAAACCGACGCGTTCCCGGCCTCGGAGGTGCCGGCGGCCCGCCGGTACGACCGCCTGCTGTACATCTCCCGGACCGGTACCACTACCGAGGTGCTCGATGCCCTCCGGCAGGCTCCCCGGGACGTACCGACCATGGCCGTGACCGCCGACCCAGACGCGCCGCTCGCGGCCGAAGCCGACCGCGTCGTGCTGCTCGACTTCGCCGACGAGCGCTCGGTGGTCTCGAGCCGCTTCATCACCAGCTCGATCGTCCTGCTCCGGGCCCATCTGGGGGCGGACGTCCGCGGGCTGGCCGACGCGGCCGCCCGCGAAGTGGTCCGGCCGTTGCCACCGGGCCTGGCCGAGCGCAGCGAGTTCACGTTCCTCGGCCGCGGCTGGGCGGCTCCGGTAGCGGACGAGGCCGCGCTGAAGCTGCGGGAGGCCTCGCAGACCTGGGCCGAGTCGTACCCTGCCCTGGAGTACCGGCACGGCCCGATCAGCGTCAGCGACGCAGGCACCGTGGTGTGGGCCCTCGGTCGGGTGCCCGCCGACCTGCTGGCCGACGCCAGGCACACCGGGGCGACTGTGATCGCCTCGGACGCCGATCCGCTCGCCGGGCTGATCGGAGCCCAGCGGCTCGCCGCCGTCCTGGCCGAACGCAAGGGCATCGACCCGGACCAGCCACGCGCTCTGTCGAGGTCTGTCATCCTGGCGTGATGTCACCCGAACCGGCCCCGGGCGATGTCCGGCTGCTGGCGGGCGCCCGGGTCGTGACGCCGGACGGCTTGCTCAGCCCGGGCTGGATCCAGCTGACCGGGCACCTGATCGACGCGGTCGGAGCGGGCGAACCCCGGCCGGGACTTCCAGCGGCCGATCTGCACGGGCAGTGGGTGCTACCCGGATTCGTCGACATACACGTGCACGGCGGCGGTGGCGCGTCGTTTACCGAGGGATCGGCCGACGACGCCCGGCGGGCCGCGGAGTTCCATCGCGGACACGGCACCACGAGCATCGTGGCCAGCCTGGTGACCGCGCCACTCGCCGAGCTTGAGCGCCGGGCCGCCATGCTGGCCTGCCTGGCCGCCGAAGGCGTCATCGCCGGCCTTCACCTGGAGGGACCGTTCCTGTCCGCGGCCCGGTGCGGGGCCCAGGATCCACGGCACATGCTCGCGCCTGATATGCCCGTCTTCGAGCGCCTGCGGGCGGCGGGCGGGGGACACCTTAAGGTCATCACGATCGCCCCCGAACTGCCCGGCGCGACCGAGGTGATCAAGGCGGCGGCGCGAGCCGGCCTGACCGTCGCCGTCGGGCACACCGACGCCACCGCCGCGGTGGCCTCAGCGGCCATCGACGCCGGCGTGACTCACGCGACGCACCTGTTCAACGGCATGCGGCCGCTGCACCACCGCGAGCCAGGGGCCGCCGGTGCCCTGCTTGACCGAGACGAGGTCACTTGCGAGGTGATCGCGGACGGCGTGCACCTGCATGACACCACCGTCCGCCTGGTCGCCCGCGCGGTCGGCCCGGGCCGGCTCGTGCTGATCACAGACGCCATGGCCGCCGCCGGGATGCCGGACGGCAGTTACAAGCTCGGGTCGATGCGGGTGGACGTGGCCGGGGGAGTAGCGCGCCTGGCCGGCGACACGCAACGGGCCCCGGGTGCCGGGCCGCCGGGCGCGATCGCCGGCTCGACCGCCACGATGGCTACTGTCTTCAGGCGCGCGGTCGCCGCGGGCCTGCCGGTCCCCGATGCCGCGGCGGCGGCGAGTACGACTCCAGCCCGCGTGCTTGGCCTCGATGATCGCGTCGGCGCCCTGCGGCCCGGCCGGTACGCCGATCTGGTGGTCCTCGACGAGGAGTTGCGGCTGCGCGCGGTGATGCGGCAAGGCCAGTGGCTCAGCCCGGATTGCGGACCGAGCCGGTGAGCGGTCCGGTCGGCGAGCTGACCTCGCACACGACCGTACGCACGCCGGCCTGCCAGGCGGACTGGTCAGGGTAGATGTACTCCTGGGCGAGTCCGGCGTTCGCGAGCTGCGGGTTCAGGTAACCGGCGAGCCTGTCCGCGCAGCCGTTGCCCGCTTCTTGCTGGACGGTCGTGCTGCCCGGCCAGGAAGGCCCTGTCAGGGCGAACCTGGCGAACACTTCGGCCTCGTGCGGCTTGGCGCAGGCCAGCAACGTAAAGGCCAGCCCGCTGCTTCCCGGGTCGAGGCACTGACCCGGCCGCAGTGCGAAGGCGGCGGCGGGCCGGTAGGTGACCGTGACCACCGTCTTCCTGTGAAAGCCATGCGTGACCACGGCCAGCACGCCGACGGCCACGCCGACGAGCGCGATGACGCCGAAGATCACTCCGACCACGGCGAGCGGGCTCATATCCCTGGCCGGCCTCCGCTCCTTAAGCCTGGCTTCCTCGAGCCCGGCTTCCTCAAGCCTGGCTTCGCCGAGTTCTGCGTCGGCCACCCCGGCTTCTCCGGGCTCTGCCGCCCCGGGTTCCGCCGCTGCGCCACCTTCGTCCTCGGCGGGCTCTTTCTCCGTGACTTCCGCTTCCGCGTGCTCTACCTCGGCCGCCCGGGCTGACACGGGTTCTGTCTCCGGCCCTCCCGCTTCCGTAGGCTCCGCCTCGAGGAGTGCACCGGCGGCCGGCTCTGCTTGCGTTAGCGCAGGATTTACCGGTTCCTGGGGCGATCCCTCGTTCACCCCCGCAACCGCGGCCATCCATCCTCCATCGTGCGCATTGCCCGCCGCGGCCGGTCCCGCACTACCGGCGCTCTGGCGCACGCTCAAGATCGCGATGTGCGCCTATGCTCCTCTACTTCCCCCGTATTTAATAACGACACATCGGGAGAAAAGTCTCCAGGGCCCGCGTTTCCGGCGTGCAAAACCCAGCTCGGGCTGTCGGGATGAGCGGGGCTGTGCCGGCCCGGCAGTACCCTGGCGGCGTGCGGCTGACGACATTCTGGGACATGATGAGCGCGCAGTTCGGCGAGGCGTACGCCCAGAGCGTGGCCAAGGACTTCGTGTTCGCCAACCTCGGCGAACGTACGGTGGACCGCGCCCTTGCGGACGGCGTGGAGACCAAGCTGGTCTGGCGCGCGGTCTGCGACACGTTCAACGTGCCAGAGAACATGCGCTAAAGCCCTCGTACGTCTGCCGGCCCTATCTTCCGCGGGCCCGCGGTCCCAGTACTCGCAACCCCTGTCACGCCAGTCTATCTCGCATCTTTGCTCACTATTTCTAGATGGCCTTGCGTTGGCGAAGCTTATTCGCTATTATGTTCTATAACAAGATCACAATCATTCCTCCGAACGGGCGGTGGTGCATGCCCCGAGGACCAGCTCCCCCGAACCCCGCCCGGCACGCCCACGCCCCCGGCGTCCCGCAGCCTGATCCCACCTGGGGGTGGGACGTCGCGGGTAATCCTGTCGACGAGGCCGGCGGCTGGCGGCCCGTCCCGCCCGGAGTAGACCCGATGGCCGACCCGGAGCAATGGGAAGCGTGGCTGGCCGCGGAGCCGGGGCAGGCGCCGCCCGATCCTGAGCAGGACCCGGGGTGGTGCCCGGATCCGGCGGATCCGGCGCTGCCCGACGAGGTGGACCCGGACGTGTTGCGGGCGCAGTCGCGGCGGATCGCCGCGGCCAGGGCCGCGGAGCAGGCCGCCGAGGCGCAGTGGGCGGCGCGGCAGGACCCGGACGCGGACGTGCCCCAGGTCGGGGTGAAGGTCGGGCGGCGGGGGCCGGGGATGCCGGGCTCAGCGGCGCGGGTCCCGGGTCAGTACGCCGGCCCGGCGGGCGGGTTCGGCGCCGGGCAGCCGCTGGACGTCGCGCCCGGCGGCGCGGTGCTGCTCAGCTTCGCCGCGGACGCCGCCGGGGACGGTGACCGGTTCACCGGCGCCTCCGATGATGAGCTGACCGGGATCATCTGCGCGCTGGACCGCGCCGAGGCCGCCGCGTGCTCTCTGAAGCACGCGGCGCTGGCCGCGTTCCTGCGCCGCCGCCCCTACCCCGGCTGCGCGGTAGAAGGCGCGGCGGAGCTGCCCGCGGGCCGGGATGAGTTCGCCGGGGATGAGATCGCCCAGCTGCTCGCCGAGGGCCGCGGGACCGCCGAGGCGATGCTGGACCTGGCCCGGGACCTGGAAGTCCGCCTGCCCGGCACTAAGGCCGCGTTCCGGGCCGGGACGCTGCGGCATTCCAAGGCGCAGATCATCGCGTGGGCCACCGCCGCGCTGGATCCCGGCGAGGCGCGGGCGGCGGAGGCCAAGGTGCTGGGCCGGGCCGGGCGGCTGACCCCGGGCGGGCTGCGGTCCGCGATCGCCCGGGCCGTGATGCAGGTCGCCCCGGACAAAGCCCGCAAACGGCGCGAGCAAGCCGCCAAGGACGCCCGGGTGCAGCGGTGGGCCGAAGACTCGGGGAACGCGGCGCTGGCCGGGCGGGAACTGCCCCCCGATGAGGTGCTCGCGGTGGATCAGCGGATCTCCTGGTGGGCCCGGCAGCTGAAGAAAGCCGGCCTGACCGGCAGCATGGACGAACTGCGCGCCCGCGCCTACCTCGACCTCCTGCTGGACAAAGACTCCCGCCCGACCGCCCCCGCCCCCGCCCGCTCCCGCCCCCGCGAGCGACGGCGGCACGAGCGGCGACGGCCCGGCGGCGGCGGGACGGGCGGCGGCGAGCCCGGCGGGTCAGGACCCCCGGACCGGCCGGACCGGCCGGACCTGCCGGCCCCGGCCGCCCCGATGACGCCGCCGGGGGCGGGCGTGCGGCCGGCCGGGTTCGTGGGCCGGCTGCACCTGACGGTCCCGCTGGCGACCCTGCTCGGTCTCGCGGACCGGCCCGGGGAGATCCCGGGCCTGGGCCCGGTCGACCCGTGGCTCGCCCGCGACCTGGCCCGCGCCGCCGCCGCCAACCCCAAGACCACCTGGTGCCTGTCGGTAACCGACGGGCAGGGACACGCGATCGGGCACGGCTGCGCCCGGCTCGCACCCGACAACCAGCGCCACCGCCCGCCCGGAACGGGGAGAACCCGGGCCGCCCGGCGGACCTGACCCGCCCGGCGGACCTGACCCGCCCGGCGGGAGCGGACACCTTGGCGGGCCGGCACCACCCGGCGGGCCAGGATTCGCCGTCACCGCCGACGGGCAGCCCGGGCCACCGGGCGGATACGGATCCTGGCGGTTCACCACCGGCATCCCCGGACAACGCGACCTGATATTCGCGCTGGACCCCATCGCGACCGAGAGCTGCGATCACCGGTTTGAGGCCGCCGGGCATGATCCGGGCCGCAAGCTGCGGCACCTGACCCAGATCCGGCACGCCACCTGCACCGCCCCGACCTGCCGGCGCCCCTCTGCCCAGGCCGACTTCGAGCACAACATCCCCTACGAAGCCGGCGGCCGGACATGCCTATGCAACGGGGGCCCGAAGTGCCGCCACGACCACCGGCTCAAACAGCACCCCAAATGGAAAGTCGAGCAGGTTACCCCGGCGACCTTCCGCTGGACCGCGCCCTCCGGCCGGACCTGCACCACCGAGGCGACCAGGTACCCCATATAAAGCGATGTGGGGCGCAGCTAGCGGCCGAGCCGTCGCGGGGTGTTGACCTTATCCGGGGCGACCTTGAGGATCACGCGGCCCTGCGGGCCGATGGGCGCGGCGTAATCCTTGCCGGTGTACTTGTTCGCCAGCTCGTCGATGTGCCGCCGCGCCTCGTCGCCGGTGACGGTCTCGACCACGTGCCCCCTGACCTCGGCCCAGTCGTACGGGTCGTCGCTGTGAATGAGCACGGTAATACGCGGGTCACGGGCGACGTTCCTGGACCGCTGCCGTTGCGGTTCGGTGTTGATCAGCACGTGCTCGTCGTCGGCGTCAACCCAGGTGAGCAGCGCCTGCGGCTGCCCGCTTGGCATCAGAGTCACCACCGTGGCCAGGTTCTTGCCCTTAGCCAACCGAGTTACGTCCTCATCGAGCGGCATCTGATATCTCCTTGGCGCGGTAGATCTGACTCGTGCCGATGTTAGCCCCCGGCGTATCCCGGGTCGGCGCCACCCCGGCCCGCCCCTGTAGCGCCGACCCGGCCCGCCCCGCCGGGCCGCAGCAGCAACCCCGGGAACCACGAGAGCCTGAATTTCCTGAATTCCTGGCGTACTTTCGGCGTGTCATACATGATCGAATACACGTTCGCTCTATAGTGGACTGGTGGCGGTAGTCCGGCACTAGCAACCGGGAGCGCGGCCGCGAAATCCCCCAGCGGGCGGACGCCGGCAGAAATGTCAGTGGCGGCGCGTAACTTGTCCACTGGTGACCGCCGGGGGATATCCGGCGGGACCTTAACGAAGACGACCTGGGTGGTGCGGGAGGTGCCCGCAGGCCCCTTAACCCGGCAGGGAGTCCCCATGGCAGGAAACAGCAAGTCGAGCCCGGAGCGGGCGGGCGACAGGGACAAGGCCCTGGAGACCGCGCTCCTTCAGATCGAGCGGCAGTTCGGCAAGGGCTCGGTCATGCGCCTCGGCGAGGAGACGCGGGTGCCGGTCGAGGTGATCCCGACTGGTTCGATCGCGCTGGACGTGGCGCTGGGCCTCGGCGGCCTGCCCCGTGGCCGCATCGTCGAGATCTACGGACCTGAGAGCAGCGGTAAGACCACCGTGGCGCTGCACGCCGTGGCGAACGCGCAGAAGGCGGGCGGCATCGCGGCGTTCATCGACGCCGAGCACGCGCTAGATCCGGACTACGCCAAGAAGCTCGGCTGCGACACCGACGCGCTGCTGGTGTCCCAGCCCGACACCGGTGAGCAGGCGCTGGAGATCATGGACATGCTGATCAGGTCCGGCGCCATCGACATCGTCGTCATCGACTCGGTGGCCGCGCTCGTACCCAAGGCGGAGATCGAGGGCGAGATGGGGGACAGCCACGTCGGGCTCCAGGCGCGGCTCATGTCCCAGGCCCTCCGCAAGATCACCGGCGCGCTGAGCCAGACCAAGACCACCGCGATCTTCATCAACCAGCTGCGGGAAAAGGTAGGTGTGATGTTCGGCAGTCCTGAGACCACCTCAGGCGGCAAGGCGCTTAAGTTCTACGCCTCGGTCCGGCTGGACGTGCGCCGGATCGAAACGCTTAAGGAAGGGACGGACGCGGTCGGAAACAGGACCCGCGTGAAGGTCGTCAAGAACAAGATGTCGCCCCCGTTCAAGGTCGCGGAGTTCGACATTATTTATGGTGTCGGGATCAGCCGGGAAGGCAGCCTGATCGACCTCGGGGTGGAGCAGGGGATCGTGCGCAAGTCGGGTGCCTGGTATACCTACGAAGGCGATCAGCTCGGCCAGGGCAAGGAGAACGCCCGTAGTTTCCTGCGGGAGAACCCGGACCTGGCCAACGAGATCGAGAAGCGGATCAAGGAGAAGCTCGGCGTCGGGCCGCGCATCGACGCCGACGACGCGCCGGCTACCACCGGGCCCGGCCACAGCAACGGCAACGGCAACGGCAACGGCAACGGTTCCGTCGGTCCGGCGAAGGTAACCGCCCCCGTCGTCACGGTCTAACCCTGGGTGCCCGGAAATGGCAGTTGCTAAGCGAGCTTCGGGGGCACCGTCCAAGGTCAAGGCCGGTGCCCCCGAAGCCAGCACCGCAGCCCCCGAAGCCAGCACCGCAGCCCCCGAAGCCAGCGCGACCGATCCCGAAGCCCAGGCCAGGCTCATCTGCCTGCGGCTCCTCACGGTGGCGCCCAGGACCAGGGCGCAGCTGGCGCAGGCGATGAGCCGCCGCGGCGTGCCCGCCGAAGCCGCAGAAACCGTGCTGAGCCGGTTCACCGACGCTGGCCTGATCGACGACGCGGCGTTCGCCCGGGCCTGGGTCGAGTCCAGGCACCATGGCCGCGGGCTATCCCGGCGATCGCTTTCCGCCGAGCTCAGACGCCGCGGTATCGGGGGCGAGGAGATCCGCGAGGCGGTCGACACCCTCGACCCTGAGCAGGAAGTCGCCACCGCCAGGCGCCTGGTCGAGCAGAAAATGGCGAGCACCCGCGGGCGGCCGCCCGAGGCGCGTGCCCGGCAGGCGGCCAGCCTGCTCGCCAGGAAGGGGTATCCGCCGGGCCTGACCTTCAGGCTCATCAGGGAAGCCATGGAGCGGGAAGGCTCCGACGACGCCATTGGCCTCGACCTGGACACCGAACCGTACCTCGCCCCCGAGGACGACTTGCCGGAGTCCGGCTACTCCGTGTAACCCAAGCGGTGCTCCCCACCTCCGGCCACCGCGGCCAGAACCCGCCCGCACCGCCGCTGTCCGATTGCCCGCGCCGCGCCGCGTTTCCCGCCGCGAACAGCGTGAACAGCGCGAACGGCGCGCCTTTCGTCCGCAAGACACACCGTTAGCGATGGTCAGAGATACTTTGCTTGATAAAAAGGTTATCAAGCCTTAACCTCACGGCAGCGAGGTGATGTCCCATCCCGCGCAGAAAACCGGCGGAGGAGAACCAGGAATATACGCTGCGTAGTCAAAGCTAAAACGAAAGATCAGGTGACGAGCGGCCGCGGCGTGCGGCCGCCAGGACCAGGGCAGAACCCTGGTACCGAGGTACAACGACGTCACAACATAAGGGTGCCCCGAGGGCTATGGACGGAAAGGGGTGGCCGTGAGCAGCGGATTGTCGCTTGCGTTCATGGTGATCGGGTTGCTCGCGCTTATATTCGCGCTTGGGGTCGTGTGGCGCAGGACCGCGCATGCGCCCGTGAACACGACCCAAGCCGACCGCAGCCAGCTCGACCAGGTCACCGCCGAAGCCGAACAAATCCGCACCCGCGCCGAGACTGAGGCCGTCGGCATCCTCAACCGGTCCCGCGAGGAAGCCGAACAGGCCGCGCAGGGCCGCCGTGAAGTCGAAGAGGAAATCCGGGCGGTCAAGGACGAGGTGCGCGAGCTGCGCGGCGACCTCGAACGCCGGGAAACCCGTCTCGCCGACCGCGAACAGCGCCTCGATGAGGAGCTCAAACGGATCGAAGACCGCTCGCAAGCCCTCGACCAGCGCAGGCACGACCTCGACCGCCGCGCCGCCGAGCTGGACCGGCAGGACACCGAGCGCAGCAAGGAACTCGAGCGCGTCGCCGGGCTCACCGGCGATCAGGCCAGGTCCGAGCTCGTCGCCACCATCGAGAACCAGGCCAAGCGGGAAGCGGCGATCATCGTCAGGGACATCGAGCACGATGCCCGGTCCGAAGGCGAGAAGCGGGCCCGCAAGATCGTTACGCTCGCGATCCAGCGGGTGGCTACCGAGCAGACCAGCGAATCCGTGGTCTCGGTACTGCACCTGCCCGGGGACGACATGAAGGGCCGCATCATCGGCCGCGAAGGCCGCAATATAAGGGCCTTCGAGTCGGTGACCGGCGTCAACCTGATTATCGATGACACGCCGGAAGCGGTGCTCCTGTCCTGTTTTGATCCGGTCAGACGCGAGATCGCCCGGCTCACCCTGGAACGGCTGATCCTGGACGGCCGCATTCACCCGCAGCGGATCGAGGACGCCTACGAGCTGGGCAAGGCCGAGATCGAGCAGCTGTGCAAGCGGGCCGGCGAGGACGCCCTGGTCGAACTAGGCCTCACCGACATGCACCCGGAGCTCGTCGATCTCCTCGGCCGGCTGCGGTACCGCACGTCGTACGGGCAGAACGTGCTCCGCCACCTGGTCGAGTCCGCGCACATCGCGGGCATGATGGCCAGCGAGCTGCGGATCGACCCGGTACTGCTCAAGCGCTGCACGGTGCTGCATGACATCGGCAAGGCGCTCACTCACGAGGTCGAGGGCAGCCACGCGCTGATCGGCGCGGAGATCGCCCGCCGGTACGGCGAGCCGGAGGACGTGGTGCACGCCATCGAGGCGCACCACAACGAGGTCGAGGTCCGCACCGTCGAGGCGGTGCTCACCCAGGCCGCGGACGCGATCAGCGGCGGCCGGCCGGGCGCGCGCCGGGAGTCGCTCGAGCTGTACGTGAAGCGCCTGGAGCGCCTGGAGCAGATCGCGGCCGGCCACGAGGGCGTCGAGAAGGTCTTCGCCATGCAGGCGGGCCGCGAGATCAGGGTCATGGTCAAGCCGGACCGCATCGACGACATCCAGGCCCAGGTGGTCGCCCGCGACATCGCTAAGCAGGTGGAAGAGGAACTGACCTACCCTGGCCAGATCCGCATCACCGTGGTCCGCGAGTCCCGGGCCACGGAATTCGCGCGCTGAACCTCAAAATCTTTTGGCCGAACGAAGCGCCTGCGTGCCCTCAGCCACCCTCAAGCGGCACCGGCGGAACGCCCGGCGGGATGAACCCCATGATCTGCCCGTAAAACGACAGCTCGGCCTCCATGCTGGCCACGATGTTCTCCGCCTTCCTGAACCCGTGCGACTCGCCGGCGAAGGTGATGTACGCGTACGGGATGCCGTGCGCGGCCAGGTCGGCCGCGATCGACTCGGCCTGCGCGGGCGGGACGACCGGGTCGTCGAGTCCCTGCAGCAGCAGGACCGGGCAGGTGGCGTCGTTCACGTGCCCGACCGGCGCCCGCGCGACGTAGAGCGCCTCGCTCTCGGGCAGCGGCCCGATCAGCCCGTCCAGGTACCGTGATTCGAAGTCGTGGGTCTGCTCGGCGAATCCCCGCAGGTCGCTCACGCCGAAGTAGGACGTCGCGGCCGCGAAGACCCCGCCGCCGGAGTCCTGCCCGCCGCTGACCAGGCCGATACCTGACGTCACGGCGGCCAGGGCGGTCCACCCGCCGGCCGACCCGCCGCGGATCCCGAGCCGCTTCCCGTCCGCCTCGCCCGCCTCGGCCAGCGCGAGGGCGGCCGTCATCACGTCGGCCACGTCGACGATGCCCCACTGGCCGCGCAGCCGTTCGCGGTAGGCGCGGCCGTACCCGCTGGATCCGCCGTAGTTGACGTCGATGATCCCGATGCCGCGGCTGGTGAAGAACGCCTTCTCCAGGTCGAGCCGCGGCACGACGTGCGCCGTGGGGCCGCCGTGCACCCACACGATGTACGGCGGCCGCTCGCTGTCCGGTCCCTTGACCGCGGGGTTGGACGGCGGGTAGACGAGCGCGTGCACGACCGAGCCGGACGGCCCGGTCAGCCGGGCCGCGCGCGGCACCGGCAGGTAGGCGGCGTCCGGCAGGTCGTCGACGCTGCGGCTCAGTTCGCGCGCCTGCACCGCCCGCGGATCCTGGCCGGCGGCCGGGACATCGACGGCGATCAACGTCGTCGGCACTGTCGGCCCGCCCGCGATGACGGCGACAGTCTGGCCGGCGGCCGAGAGCCCGGGCGCGAACACGTCGTAGGGCAGATCAAAGTCGGTGAGCTCGCCGGTGCCCGGGTCGAGCACCCCCAGCCGCGTCCCGCCCGCTCCGTGCGCGACGGCGAGGCGGCCGTCCGCGAGCACCGCGTAAGGGCTCATGCCCAGCTGCCACAACGGCCCGGCGAACTCCTCCTCCCGCGGGCACAGCGGGCGCGGGAAGGCGAGCAGGTCAGCCAGGTAGAGGTTCCACCACCCGGACCGGTCCGATATCACGTACAGGCTCCGGTCATCCCGCCAGACCGGGGCCAGCACGGACTCTTCGTGGCCGCCCATGACCATCTGCTGCTGGCTCTTGTCGCCCGCCGGCCCGCCGTCATCGATCGAGGCGACCCGCAGCTCGGTGCCGTCCCACGGCATCTGCGGATGATCCCAGCAGATCCAGGCCAGCCGGGTGCCGTCCGGTGACGGTACCGGGAAGGCGTAGAAATCCGAGCCGCTGACGAGCACCCGGACCGCGCCGGGATCGTCCGCGGCCGAGCCGTCCAGCGGGACAGCCACGATCGCGCGGGTGATGCGGCTGCCGGCGTGACGCTCGCGGACGCACCACACCTCGTTCCCGCCGGGGGAGAGCGCGAAGTCGGCGAACCGGTCGGCGGCCCGGTTATCGGGCGATGGCGTCAGCGGCTGAGGTTCCGGCATTACCCCGCAGCGGTACAGCCGCTGGTCACTGAAGTTCGCGAAGATGAACCCGTCCGGCAGCGGCAGGTACGACTTGCCGCCGTATTCGTGTACCCGTGTCCTGGCGTTCCACGGCAACGGGAGCAGGTCGCGGTTGATCCCGTCCGCTCCCTGACCGATCACGGCCAGCCGCCCGCCTTCCGACGGCCGCATCTCCTGCCACCACACGGCCGAGCCGGCGATGGTCGGGAACGCGAGCCCGACCTGCTTGCGCGCGACGTCGGCGCCCTCGATCGGAGACGGCCATTCGCCGTAGACATGCGTTTCCGTAGTCATTTGCATACAGATATCATGCCGGATGCCACCGCGCTTATCTCCATCCCGGCGCCCCTATCCTGGTCATGTGACAGCAGGCGGCAGGACCTACCAGATTCGCACCTACGGGTGCCAGATGAACGCGCATGATTCCGAGCGCCTGTCGGGCCTGCTTGACGAAGCAGGCTACCAGCCCGTCCACGACGGCGAGACCCCGGACGTGGTGGTGTTCAACACCTGCGCGGTCCGGGAAAACGCGGCCGACCGGCTGTACGGGAACCTGGGTCACCTGCTGCCGCAGAAGAAAAACGGCATGCAGATCGCGGTGGGCGGCTGCCTGGCTCAGATGGAACGCGACCGGATCACCCAGCGCGCGCCGTGGGTCGACGTGGTCTACGGCACGCACAACATGGGTTCGCTGCCCGCCCTGCTCGAGCGGGCCCGGCTCAGGCACGAGGCGCAGGCCGAGTTCGCCGAGACGCTGGAGACGTTCCCCTCGCTGCTGCCGGCCCGGCGTGGATCGGTCTATTCGGCCTGGGTCGCGATCTCCGTGGGCTGCAACAACACCTGCACGTTCTGCATCGTGCCGAGCCTGCGCGGCAAGGAGAAGGACCGCCGTCCCGGCGACATCCTCGGCGAGATCCGCGCGCTGGTCGCCGACGGGGTGCTCGAGGTCACCCTGCTCGGCCAGAACGTGAACTCTTACGGCGCCGAGTTCGGCGACCGGAGCGCGTTCGGCAAGCTGCTGCGCAGCTGCGGTGAGATCGACGGCCTGGAACGCGTCCGTTTCACCTCCCCGCACCCGCGGGACTTCACCGACGACGTCATCGACGCGATGGCCGAGACCCCGAATGTCATGCCCAGCCTGCACATGCCGCTGCAGTCCGGTTCCGACCGGATTCTGCGGGCCATGCGCCGCGCCTACCGCCGGGACCGCTACCTGGCGATCCTGGACCGGGTCCGGGCCAGCATCCCCGACGCCGCCATCACCACCGACATCATCGTCGGCTTCCCCGGCGAGACCGAGCAGGACTTCGCCGACACGCTGGACCTGGTGCGCCAGGCCAGCTTCGCCGGCGCGTTCACCTTCCGCTACTCCATCCGCCCGGGCACCCCGGCCGCCACGATGGACGCCCAGGTGCCCGCGGCCACCGTGCAGGAGCGCTACGAGCGGCTCACCGCCCTGGTCGAGGAGACCACCTACGCGGAGAACCAGAAGCTGGCCGGCGTATGCGTCGAGGTCCTGGTGGCCGAGGGCGAGGGCCGCAAGGACGCCGCCACCCACCGCATGTCCGGCCGCGCCCGCGACAACCGCCTCGTGCACTTCACTCCCCACGAGACGCAGCCCCGCCCCGGCGACGTCGTCACCGTAGCCGTCACCCGCGGTGCCCCGCACTACCTGCTGGCCGACGGCGCCCCGCTGTCCGTCCGCCGCACCCCCGCCGGCGACGCCTGGCAGGCCCGCGCGGCAGTTCCCCCCGCGGCCGCGTCCCCCGGCCCCCCCGCGGCTGCGTCCCCCGGCCCCGCCGTCCTGCTCGGAATGCCCTCACCGCGCCCCTGACCAGCGGTTCGGGCGGCTAGCCTGCGAGGCCGTGCAGGAAGTCGATAAGACCGGCGAAGTACGCCGCCTGGTCGTCGTACATGGCCAGGTGGCTGCCGTCCCGGCAGTACAGGTACTGCCCTCGCGGCAGGCGGCCGGCCATCATCTCCATGTGGCCCGGGTCCATGGTGTCGTGCCGGGCGCCGATGACCAGGGCCGGGACCTCGATGGAGGCCAGCTCGTCAGTCCGGTCCCAGTGGGCCAGGGTGGCCTCGGCGCTGATGCCGAGTTCGCTGGGACCCTGCATGGATACGTAGATCGCCGGGTTGATGTGAGCGAACCCGCGCACCACCGGCTCGGGCCAGTCCGCGACCGGCATGCGCAGTACGTGGTGGACGTAGTGCTGCTCGTTCAGCAGCTCCATGTACCGCGGGTTCTCGATGTCCCCGCTCGCCTCGAGTGACTTGATCTCGGCTAGCGCCGTTTGGTCCATCTCGGGCATCAGCACCTGCTCGGCGTAGGCGTTGTAGGCCGGGACGCTCGCCATCATGTTTGAGATCACCAGGCCGCGCAGGTGCTCCTGGTGGCGCAGCGCGTACTCAATGGCCAGGATGCCGCCCCACGACTGGCCGTACAGGACGAAGTTGCCATGGTCGAGCCCGAGCGCCCGGCGCACCTGCTCCACCTCGTCGACGAAGCGGTCCAGGTCCCACAGGGACGGCTCGTCCGGCCGGTCGCTGAAACCGGAGCCGAGCTGGTCGTAGTAGTAGTACTCGATGCCCGCCGCGGGGAGGTAGCTGTCGCAGGCCTCCAGGTACTCGTGGGTCGCCCCCGGCCCGCCGTGCAGGAGCAGCACCCGCAGATCCGGATGGTTGCCTGTCCGCTTCACCCACACCCGGTACGGACCGGCCGGCGTCTCCACTGCGATCATCCGGGCGCCTCCGCCCAGCACGTCATCTCGGCCCGAATAGTCCAGGTAGCTGCTCATCGGCAGGACTCCTCCCACGGTCAGCAACGCGCGCCCACGCGCCACCCGCTGGATTATCTCAGCCGGCGGCGCCCGGGGGGCGGTTCATGCCCGGCTCGCGCTTACGGCTCACCACTCGCGGCCCCTGCGATCACCGCCCGCGGTCCCGCGACCAGCACCTTGACTTTCACATAATGTCGTTATTAGAATAATCACATTATGTCAACGCGATTGACCAGAGCCGAGCGGACCGGACGTAACCGCGCGCTGCTGCTGGCAGCGGCCCGCCAGGTGTTCCTGAAGCGCGGCTATCACGGCGCTTCGGTGGATCAGATCGCCGAGGAGGCGGGATTCTCCACGGGCGTCGTTTACTCGCAGTTCGACGGCAAGGCGGACCTGTTCTTGACGCTGCTCGAGGCGAGGATCGAGGAGCGCGCCGCCGGCAACGCGGCGGCGATCGAGGGCCTGGCCGGGGACCAGGGCATCGGCCGCCTGCTCGAGCACGCCGCCAGCGTGGACCGCGCCGAGCCCGAGTGGGGACTGCTGGTGATCGAGTTCCGCATCCATGCCGCCCGCGACCGCGAGCTGGGTCGCCGCTACGCCGCCGCCCACGAGCGCACCCTCGCCGGCATAGAGCGCGCGATCGCCGGCACCTACGAGCGCGCGGGCGAGGCGCCGCCGCTGCCGCCGGCCGAGCTCGCGCGCCTGGTGGTCGCGGTCGGGGCCGGCGCCCGACTCGAGCAGGCGGCCGATCCTGACTCGTCCGCGGTCACGCTGCTCGCGGGGCTGCTGGCCCGGGTCATCGCGCCGCGGTCGAACACCCCTGAGCACTACCCGACGGAACGGCAGGAGTCCCATGACGATCACCGATAGCGAGGTGACCACCCTCCGCGCACGCTTCGGTCAGGCCCTGGCCGGCTGCCTGGAGCGGCACATCGAGCGGCTGAGCTGGGATGCGGAACGGCTGGCCGAGCACCAGCGCGAGCAGTTGCGAGCACTGCTCGCCGCCGCGCTCGCCCGCTCTCCCTTTCACGCCCGCCGCCTGGCCGGGATTGACCTCGGGCGCTTCGAGCCCGGTCAGCTGGCCGAGCTGCCGGTCATGAGCAAAGAGCAGATGATGGGGAGCTTCGACGAGCTGCTCACCGACCGGCGCCTGACGCGCGCGCGGGCCGAGCAGCAGCTGGCGGCCTCCGCGCACGATCCCAGCCTGCTCTACGACCAGTACGTATGCCTGGCCTCGGGGGGCAGCTCAGGAACACGCGGCCTGTTCGTCCAGAGCGTAGCGGAGTACGCCGAGTTCGCCGCGTCCATCCTCAGGCGCGCCATGGCCAGGGTGTCCGCCGCCGGCGGGCCGCCGCCCGGCGGTCTGCCGGTCGCCATCGTGGCCGCCGCCTCGCCGGTTCACTCGAGCGGCTTCGCCGCCGCGGTCGCCCGCGGCTACCCCGTCCGGATGATCGCGGCCCCGGCGACGCTGCCCATCGCCGAGATCGTGCGGCGGCTGAACGACGCGCAGCCGCGGGCGCTGCTCGCGCACGCCTCCACCCTCGTATTGCTCGCCGAGGAGCAGCGCACCGGCCGCCTGCAGGAAGTCGCACAAATCAGCCGCCACCCGCAAACCGGTAAGATCCGCCGTTTCATCGCGCTATGAGCGGCATGCCTGACCACAAGACCCGGACGGAGTTTTTCTGGACGGACCTGTTCAACGCCCATGACCTGCGGATGGCCGAGGCTTTCTTCGCACCTGGATTCGTCAATCGCAATGCGCGACCCGGCACTCCCCACGGTCCCGAAGGCGCACGCGAGGTATTCACCCGCCTGTGGGCAGGATCCTCCGACATGCGTTTCGACCTGGAGGCGATGGTGGCCGAAGGCGACAAGGTCGTCTGCATCGGCATGATGAGGGGCACTCACGACGGGCCGTTCCACGGCGTACCCGCCACCCGCCGGCCCACCGCCGCGCGTCACATCCACGTCCTGACCTTCGACCGCGACGGACTCATCACCGAGCACCTAGCCGTGCGCGACGACGTCACCGTGCTCCGCCAGCTCGGCGTCATGGCCTACGAAAACGGCCTGGTGACCCCGGACCACCGCGAGGTGCGCTAGCCGGGTGCCAGGCGGCTATTGACAAGCCGGCAGCCGGGCGGCTAGATGGCGATAACACGCTCCGCGTGAGCCGCGACGGCCCCTGTCCCGGCCGCCGCGGCCAGGGGGGCATCATGGCCGAGACCACCATCGACCCCGCGGGAACCGGGCCCGTCCAGGCGGATATGGGCATGATCCTGACCCGGTCGGCCCGGCGCTTCGGACCCCGGCCGGCCCTGGTCGCGGGCGACCGGACCTTCACCTATGCCGAGCTGAATGACCTCTGCGACCGGGTGGCATGCGGCCTGCACGACATGGGCGTGCGGCCGGGCGACCGCGTCTCGCTCTACTCGCCCAACCGGTGGGAATGGGTGGTTGCCTATCATGCGGCGCTCCGCGCGGGGGCCGTGGTCAACCCGATCAACGTCATGCTCACCCCGGAAGAAGTGGCCTTCGTGCTCAACGACTGCGGCGCCGCGGTGATCTTTGCCGGAGGCGAGAAGGCCGAGGTGATCGCCGGCCTGGCTCAGTCCGTACCCACCTTGCGCCGGGTCATCAGCTTCGACCCCGCAGGCGGCGACGTCAGGCTGTTCAGCGATCTGCTCAGCTCGGCCGCCACGGCACCAGAGGTACCCAGGCCGGCGCCGACAGACCTGTCGACGATCGGCTACACGTCCGGTACCACCGGTCATCCCAAGGGGGCCATGCAGTCGCACCGGGCCGTTTTCCTCAACACCGCGGCCGTGTTCGCCGTCCAGACGCGGACCGAGCGCGACGTAATGCTCAACGCGCTACCACTGCCGCACGTCTACGGCAACGTCATCATGAACGGCACCCTCATGGTCGGCGCCACGCTGGTGATGATGGAGCGCTTCGACCCGGCGCTGGCCCTGGCCGAAATCAAGCACCACCGCGCGACGGTGTTCGACGGCGTGCCCACCATGTACGCGATGATGCTGGCCGATCCCAAGCTGCCCGCCGCCGATCTGTCCTCGCTGCGGGTCTGCACCGTGGGCGGCCAGACCATGCCGGTGGCCAAGACGCAGGAATGGGAGCGCCGGTCCGGCGTCCCGCTGCTCGAGATCTGGGGCATGACCGAACTGGCCGGCGCGGGCACCAGCAACTGCAGCTACCTGCCGAACGTCCATGGCTCGATCGGCTTTGCCCTTCCCGGTGCCGAGGCCCGGGTCGCCGCGATCGGCGACGCCCGCGTCACGGTGCCCGACGGCGAGCCCGGCGAGCTGATGATCCGCGGGCCGCTGGTCATGCTCGGCTACTACGGCAACGAGCCGGCCACCAAGGCCGCGATCGAGCCGGACGGCTGGCTGCACACCGGCGACATCGCCACCCGCGACGACGAGGGCCATTACTTCATCGTGGACCGCAAGAAGGACCTGATCCTCACCGGCGGCTTTAACGTCTACCCGGCCGAGATCGAACGCGTCGTCGCCGCCCATCCCGCGGTGGCCATGGTCGCCGTCGGCTCGGTGCCCGACGAAACCCTCGGTGAACTCGCCCGCGCCTACGTGGTGCTCCGCCCCGGCGCCACGGCCACAGAGACCGAGATCATCGAGCACTGCCGGCCGCACCTGGCCGCGTACAAACTGCCCCGCTCCGTCCGGTTCGTGCCCGACCTGCCCAAGACCTCCACCGGCAAGGTCATGCGCCGCGAGCTGAAAACCCTCGACCGCTAAGACACCGGCGCCGTACGGGGCACACTAGGGGGCATGGGCACGCACGTGATCGCGGTGGTGGGGGCGACCGCCACCGGCAAATCCGGGCTGGCCGTCGAGCTGGCCCAGGCGCTGCGCGGCGAGATCGTGAACGCCGACTCGATGCAGCTCTACCGGGGCATGGATATCGGCACGGCCAAGGAACCGGCGGCCGCGCGGCAGGACGTGCCGCATCACCTGCTCGACGTCTGGCCGGTGACGCAGACCGCGAACGTGGCCGACTACCAGAAGCTGGCCCGCGCGGCGATCGAGGAGATCACCGCCCGCGGCCAGGTCCCGGTGCTCGTAGGTGGCTCGGGCCTGTACATCCGTGCCGCTTTGGACGATCTCGATTTTCCCGGAACGGACACCGGTACCCGCGCCCGCCTCGAAGATGAGCTCGCCATGGCGGGCCCCGCCGCCCTGCACGCCAGGCTGGCCACGCTCGACCCGGCCGCGGCCGCCGCGATCCTGCCGGGCAACGGGCGCCGGATCGTGCGCGCCCTGGAGGTGATCGAGATCTCCGGACGCCCGTTCAGCGCCACCATGCCGTCGTATGAGCAGGTCCGCCCGGCCGTCCAGATCGGCCTTACGCTGCCCCGGCCCGAACTCGACCTGCGGATCGCCGCCCGGGTTGACCGGATGTGGCAGGCGGGCCTTGAAGCCGAGGTCGCCACCCTGGTCGGCCAGGGCCTGCGGGACGGCAGGACCGCCAGCCGCGCACTGGGCTACCAGCAGCTGCTGCGCTACCTGGACGGCGAGTACACGCTGGCGGAAGCGCGGCTGGAGACGATCAAGGCCACCCGGCGCTTCGCCCGCCGGCAGGAGGCCTGGTTCCGCCGCGATCCCCGCGTCACCTGGCTCGACGCGACCAAGGAAACCCTGCTGCAGGAGTCGCTCCGGCTCATCGCCGCGGCCTAGCCGGTACGCCGGCCCGCCTGGTCCCGCAGCTCGCGCGGCAGCGCATCGATGTCGAGCAGCCGCGGCAGCAGGTCCGGCTCGAGCGTCAGCGCCCGGAAGACCACCGCCACCGTGACGTCATGCCCCGGCCGGTAAACCACCTCGACCGCGTCGCCCGCCTGGATCTCGCCCGGCTCGATCACCCGCAAGTACGTCCCGGGCCGGGCGGCCTGCGTGAACCGCTTGATCCAGCCCGCCTGCGCCAGCCACCCCTGGAAGGTGCCGCACGGAATCCGCGGACAGCACGCCTCCAGGATCACCTCCGGCCCGATCCGCCACCGCTCGCCGATCAGGGCGCCGTTGACGTCGGCGCCCTCAGTCGTCAGGTTCTCGCCGAACATCCCGTTACCGAGCGGCCGGTCAAGCTCGGCGGCCCAGAAATCCAGGTCTTCCCGCGCGTAGGCGTAAACCGCCTGGTCGGGGCCGCCGTGGTTACGTACGTCATAGACCCGGTCGCCGGCCAAACCCACCATGCCGAGGCCCCTGGCACGTGCTGGCGTCACCATGACAGGCCCGTCGACGGGCTGCTTGTCGATGCCCGTCTGCTTCATCTCTTTCCAGGGGTTTGGCCGGGGCTTACCGACGTTGACCGAGAGCAGCTTCATATAGCCATTACACCTGGCTGGCGAGCTGATAGGCGCGCTTGGCGTTGTCAGCGCAGATCATGCTGGCCAGACGCACGACGGTCCGTTCGGAATAAAGATCGTGGTTAAGCCCGGCCGCAAGGAACTCGCTAAGCGCGGACCGGAACAGCGCCGCGCCCAGGTAATGCAGCTCCGGCAGCCCGAACGCGTCCGAGGAGTACAGGAACTTCCCGTACGGCGCGAGCTCGAGCGCCTCGGCCAGCAGCGCGGGGGCGCGCGCGCCCAGGTTGTGCGTGGCCAGCCCGACGTCGAAGTACACGTGCGGGAACACCTGGGCCAGGTAGCCCGCCTCGCGCTGGTACGGGTAGTTGTGCAGCAGCATCACCGGCACCCCGGTGGGCTGGATCGCCCGCAGCAGCGGCGTGAGCAGCAGCGGGTTGCCGCGGTGCAGGTCGACGTCGCTGTCCCCGTAGCCCACGTGGAATTGCACCGGGAGGCCGAGGTCGACGCCGCACCAGATGAGGAACCGGGCCAGGGTCTCGTCCGCGACCCGCGGCGGCCAGCCGCCGGCCGGCCCGCCAGCCAGCGCCCGGCCGCGGCCTTCACCTCGGCGTCCGACGGTCGTTCCGGCCGCAGCTCCAGCCCGGTCCGGTAGGCGGCGATCGATTTCACGCCGACCGCCGGCCCGCACCCGGCCTCCCCGGCGGCACGCGTGGCCAGCGCGGAACGCACCGCGTCGGCGAAACCGCTCGCGCCCACCCCGGCCGCGACCACGTCCTCCGCGACCCGCTCGAGCCTGACGATCTCGTGCGCGGTCGCGCCCGCCAGGTCGCCGAGCTCGCCCGGGGAGGTCAGCGGCTCCGGGGTGAAGCCGGTGTCCACGCACAGCACGGAAACCCCGGCCGCCGCCAGGAACCGCTTGCTCACCTCGGCCGCGCCGAGCTCGGCCCGGCGGGCCGCGTAGTCGGCCAGCTCCGCGTGCGGCGCCAGGCCGAGGACGGGCGGGCAGAGCCGGCGGAACGCGAACCCGGCCTGCGAGTCGAACACGGAGCCACCGGGCCAGCTCGAGCCCTCGTTCAGCATCGACTCGAGCGTGGCCTCGTCCGCGTCCCGGCCCAGCACCCCGTGGCAGTGGTGGTCGACCAGCGCTTGTTCAGCGACGCAGGGGAGTAGCTCCGCCACTAAGGCGCCTCGTCGCGCGCGCTCGCGAGCCCCCGGCGGTGCGCACCCGCCGGGCGGTCCCCGGCACCCGGTGCCGCGATGCCCTCGCGGGCGGCCAGCGCGGCCCCGAGCTTGCGGGCCGTGCCCGGCGCGAAGACGACGGCCAGCACCGCGACCGCCAGCCAGACGCCCGACACCACCGGGAACCAGGCGCCCGCACCGGTCGGATAGGGGATCACGTTGCGGTACAGCGTGTAACCGAGCACGATCAGCGCCGCGATCGGCACTACGATCTGCCACATCGGCACCGGGAGCTTGCGGCGCACGAATACGAGCATCACGCAGCCGAGCGTGGCCAGCACGTAGGCGACGAGCAGGATCAGCGTGCCGATCGCGCCGGACCACAGGAAGCTGTCGAAGGCAGTGGCGTGGAAGGCGGCCGTGTAGATGACCACGATCAGGCCCGACATGACCGTGATCACGAGCGTGGCCCAGGCCGGCGTGCCCCAGCGCGAGCCGCGGCCGAGCCCGCGCGCCCCGGCTGTGTCCCTGGACAGCGCGTACAGCAGCCGCGCCGCGGCCACCGTGGAGGCCAGGCAGCAGCCGAAGGCGCTGACCGTGGTGCCAAGCGTGATCACGTCGCCGACCCAGTGGCCGACGTAGGAGGAGCCCAGGTCGCCCAGCAGCGACGGCGAGTTGGTGAACGCCTTGACTCCGGCCGGACCCGTACCGAAGCCCATCATCTCGACCGCGGTCACGATCACGAAGTAGAGGCCGCCGAAGATCGCCGTGCCGAGGATCGCGCGCGGGATGTCGCGGGTCGGCCGCTTGGCCTCCTCGCCCAGTGTGGCCGCTGCCTCGAACCCGGCAAAGGACAGGAAGCCGAACACCACGCCGAGGAACACCGCGGAGACGCTGGTACCCGGCGACACCTTGAACACGGTCAAGGTGAAGTGCTGGTGGCCCGGCGCGTTCCCGGCCAGCAGCCGGACCAGCACGACCGCGGTGACGATCAGGATCAGCGCGACCGTGGTGCCCTCGACAGAAAGCAGCACGCCCGCGCCGCGCCTGGCCGGCATGACGGCCAGCAGCAGCGCCAGCGCCAGCGCGACCGCGAGCAAGACGAACGGCGCCCACGAGGGCGGGTTCTTCCAGATGCCGACGGTCTGCAGGAACGCGGTGCCGAAAATGCCGGCCGCGCTCGCGGTGACCACGGCGTAGAAGGTGTAGGTGCCGAGCAGGCCCCAGCCGGCGACCACTCCGGCCCGCGGGCCGAGGGTCGCGCCGACGAAAGCGTAGACCGAGCCGGAGTGATGGAAGTACTGGCACAGCCGGACGAAGGAGTAGGCCACGAGCAGCACGCCGACCGCCGCGATCAGGAAGGTCAGCGGCACGGCGCGGCCCGCGGTGGTGGCGCTCGCCTGGGGGTTGATGTTCGCGGCCATGCTCGGCGCCATCAGCGCGACCGACAGCCCCACCGCCGCCCACACCGACAGCGAACGCTTGAGCCCCGGGCTACCAGGGGTGTCGGGGACGCTAGACGGAGTCGCTTCCATTTACTCCTCCTCCTAACTCTGCCCCCGTCCCCACAGTGTCTCTCCGACTCAGCCGCTACGGAAGGGCCCAAAGATCCGAAACAGCGATCCAACCAGCCCCCTTCCCGTTTCCGCCCCCGTTTCCGCCCGCCCGCCCGCCCCCGTTCCCTCTCCCGAAGGGGTATCGGCGTGCCACAAGGCCCCCGACACCCGACATCGGGCGGTCTGCGGCCGAAAGTCTGATTGAACCGTTTTGCCCCTTCGCGCGTCACCTATGTACGAGCTAATTTTCAGGGGGTGACCTACGGTGACAGGTGCCTACCCGGTGCTTCCGCTGAGGTCCGCAGATCCGGTCCGCTCCACCCAGACGTGGACGCGCACATTCCGCGGCACGCCCGCGTCCGTGCCCGAGGCCCGCCGGTTCGTGGCCGAGCTGCTGGCCGGGTGCCCGGCCCGGGAGACGCTCATGACCTGCGTGTCCGAGCTGTGCGCCAACGCGATCGTGCACACCGCCTCGGGACGGGGCGGCGTTTTCATCGTCGAGGTCGACTGCTCGCGCGAGGGGGTGGCCCGGGTCGCGGTCACAGATGAGGGCAGCGATTCGGCCCCGTTGGCGGGCAGCCTCAACCTGATGGCCGAAGGCGGCCGAGGGCTGGCCATGGTGGCCGCCTGCACCAGCCGGTGGGGCTTCGCCGACGCCTATCCCCGGCGCATCGTATGGGCGGAAGCCAGCTGGCCGGTAGGCGTGCCCTCGCCACGGCGCCCGGCCCGCGGTCCGGACAGCTCCCGTTGGCCGGACCGGTCCCGCCAGTTCCGTCCGCCGTCTGCTCCGGAGCCCTGGCGGGACCCAGACGGCGGAGCCGCCTAGCCTGGCCGCCGGCCGCGTCCCGTACTCACGAGAAGATAACTAAACCGTGCGGTTTAGCCGGCAACACTAGACGGTTTAGTAGCATGAAGGCATGCCCGACGCCCTGGCGGGTGAGTTCCCAGCCGACCCGCAGACCCCTTCCGACCCGCACGACGAGGTGGTTTCCGGCTGGCAGCGTAAGCACAACGCGATCGCCGGCGCTGCCCTGGTGCTGTTCGCCCGGGACGGCTACGAGCGGACCAGCGTCGACGCGATCGCCGCCGAGGCCGGGGTCTCGAAGCGCACCGTCTATAGCCACTACGGCGACAAGGAGAACCTGTTCCTCCTGGTGCTGCGCGAGACCTACGACGTGATGCGGGACCGGATAAGCACCATCGTGAACCGCACCCTGCGCCAGGTCGATAACCTCGAGGAGGCCCTGACCGCGTGCATCCGCGATACGGTCAGGACCATCACCCGGGCCCCGGAGCGGGCCACCCTCGTCCGGCTGATCATTTCCGAGGCGCCGCATTTCCCCGACGTCCTCGAGCTGTGGCACAACGGGGGCATCGTCCCCCTGATCGCCGAACCGCTGTCGCGGCTGGCCGCGACCGGGCGGCTGGCCACCGACGATCCCACGCAAGCGGCGGAGCACCTCTACGCGCTGACGTTCGGCCAGGTCAACAGCAAGTCCATGCTGGGCACCATCGAGCTCACCGAAGCCGCCGCCGAGCGCATCATCACCAGCGGCGTCCGCGTCTTCACCCGCGCCTACGCCCCAGCTCGTGAATGCGCCGAAGCCCACTCCGCGGCGCCCGGGCTGGTTAGCTAGGTCCCAGCCCGCACGTTGAGCAAGTTACATAGGGCCGTACATAATCCTGGCGATGCGGCCCGCGGTGCCGATCGCCTACCTTGAACGGCGGCGAGGTCCGGGCTGCCACTGGGGCATTGGAGAGCAGCGGCGGCATTTCCGGTGGGTAGCGGGCAGCCCGGCTCGCCGTTTTGCGTGACCGGACGAGTTTTGGTCATGGTCACGCGGCGGGGCCAGGGCGGATGAACCGAGGTGGGCTAACTGACTGCCAGCCCGCTATCCGACCGCCCACCTCATTATCTCAAATGTGAGATATCTTTAACGGTATGAGCCGCGCATCGGGTCCCAAGGAACCGGACCTCAAGGAACCGGACCCCAAGGAACCGGGTCCCGAGGAACCGGGCCCGAAGGAACCGGGCCCGAAGGAACCGGGCCCTGGGCCGACCGGAGATGCGCCTGCCGCGCGGTTGCCGGTCATGCCGGGCTTCCGCGAGATAGCGGCCCGCCGGATGGCCGGGGAGCAGGCCGCGCGGATGGCGGAAGGCCGTGCCCGGCTGGTCCGCGAGCTGGCTGGCCAGCGCCAGGCGTCCGGCCTGTCCCAGACCGAGGTCGCGGCGCTGATGGGCACCTCTCAGTCCGCGGTCGCCAGGCTGGAGTCCGGCGCCACGGACGTGCGTGCCTCCACGCTGGAACGGTACGCGGCCGCGGTCGGCGGCCAGATCACCTGGGAAGTTAACCGTCAGGAGGAAGGGGCAAGCGGATGACGCGGCGAACCGGAGCAATGGGATCAGCGAGTCCCGGTGTGGTACGCGCCCACGTACCAGGAGGCCCGGGCCAGCCCGGGGAGCCGCCCTGGCCCGGGGAGCCGCCCCGGCCCGGCCCGTCCCGCCGGCCGCTCACCCCGAGCTGGCCGCAGATAACGCCGCCCGCGCAGGATCCGCTCTCGCCGGTCCGGGTGTGGCAGGACCCGAACGCCGACTGGAAGGGCAGGCTCTACGAGCGGCTGCTCGAGAAGCGGATCGTGCTGGCCGCGGGCATCCTCGACGACGACGCGGCCACCAGGCTCTCAGCTCAGCTGCTCACCCTCGACGCCGAGCAGGACCAGCCGATCCGCCTGGAGCTGCAGAATCTCCGGGCCGAACTGCCCGCCGCCCTCACCATCATGGGCATCCTTGACGTCCTGCACGTGCCGGTGCATGCGTGCGCGAGCGGCGAGACCGGCGGCCCGGCCCTCGGCGTGCTTGCCTCCTGCCCGCGCCGGTCCGGCTACCCCAATGCATCCTTCACCCTGACCGAACCGAAGGTCAGCTTCGGCGGCACCGTGACCGCGATCAGCGCCCGTGAGCAGCAGGTAACCCGCATGCTCGACACGTTGTACTTCAGGCTCGCCGACGTGACCGGGCGTGAGGTCGACGAGATCCGAGAGGACGCCCGCCGTGGCCGCACGCTGACCACCGCCCAGGCGATCGGCTACGGCCTGATCCAGTCTCAGGAGACCTCGGCCCGGCCACCAGGTCCAGCTGGCCTGCTGCCCCCCGCCTAGCCGCACGTGCCAACCACAGCGATGCTCCATCGTTGTGGTCCTGGGCACAGCGATGCTCCATCGTTGTGGTTAGGAGGCCTGGAAGGTCCCGGACGGCTCGCGGCTTTTGGTCGTGGGCACCCCGAAAAAATTGCCCTCTGTACACACTCGCTCTCAATCGGTAACATCGAACCCGGCGGGAAGTCCCGTTACCAGCTAGTTAGTGCGAGTATCGGCGCGCTATGGCATCTGCCAGAAAAGTGCACGAACTGGGGTTTGTTATGAACACGGAGAGTCGTCATTCGAGTGAGAATCGTCACCAGGATTCCTCTCCTGCCCAGGAAGCGCAGCGTACGGGCGCATTCGGCTGGGGTGAGCGGGACGGCCTCGTGCCTCCATGGTCCGTTCCGCCGGGCCTGATCGTCCCCAGTCCGCGCGCGCCGCAGCCGGATGCCCCAGCTGGCGGCGAAAACCCGGTCCAGGAAGCCCGCGACGCCAACCCCGTCAGTAACCAGGACCCCACTCACGGGGCTCCCGTCGGCAAGCGGCCCCTGGACGAGGCGCCGGCAGCCGAAGACGACGCGTGGCCCGGTATAGCTGCCCCGGCCGGATGGTTCCTGCGCGTGAAGGAAGTACCGCCGCCCATCAGTGCCAGCCCGCCCAGCAGTGTGCCCTCGCCGCACCGGGAGCCCGACGGATCCTGGTCCTCGCCTCTGCCTTCCGCTACCCCCGGCCCGGCCCGGGTGCTCGGCCCGACCGAGGCGCTTGGGGGCCATCCCGGCGGCCCCGGATTCCAGCCCGGCCGTACCGGCGGGCCGGCCAGGCGGCCCACGGCCGGTCTGTCTCCCTGGCAGATATCGCAGCAGCTATGGAGTGAGGCGGGGATTCAGTGGGACCAGCGGCCCGCGGCGCGGACCCGGCCGCCCCATCCGGCCATGCCAGCGCAGTTCCCGCCCGTCGAGCCGACCGCCACCCCGCCGCCGCCCAAACACGTCCCCGGCGGCCACGTCACGTCGGGTTCGCTGCCGCCCGACCACGCGAACAGCGCGCGGACCGGGCCTATGCCGCTTCCTCTAGGCGCGCCCGTGTTCCCCACGCCGGTCGCCGATCAGGACGACGGAGCCGACCACGACGCCTGGACCGGCCCAGACACCCGCCCGACCGCCAGGACACCCGCCCCCACCAGGACTCCTGGACCGACCAGGACGATGACGCCGGCCAGGACGATGACGCCGGCCAGGACACCTGGACCACCCAGAACGACTGGACCGAATCGCGCGATGACTGGTCCGAATCACGCGACGACTGGACCGAATCGCGCGACCGCTGGTCTGATGAGCGGCCGCCCATCCGGCCGCGTCCCTCCCACCTGCTCCGGCCCGGCCCGGCGGGCCGCCGGCCGTCCGCGCACGACACTCATCTCCTGGAACCCCCGGAGCGAACCCCCCGGCGACCGGGCGCCGGACGGGGCCTGATCAGCCGCCACACCGCGACGATAGGGGTACCGGCCGTCGTGCTCGTGGCGGTAGCGGCCCTGGCGCTGGCTCTGCTGACCGGCCACGGCGCGAAGGTCGGCCCGCTCACCGTGAACCAGAAGCAGAACGACGCCCGCAGCACCGCCACGCCAGGCTTGCCGCTGGCCGCGGTCACGCTGCCGACATACCCCGAGCAGCAGCAGCGCGGCGTCTTCCAGACGATCGACCGCGTTGTGGCGTCCGGAAATACGATCGTGACGATAGGCGCGCAGACCAGCGGCGGCGTGACCCGCCAGCAGTTCTTCGTGTCGGTCAACGGCGGCGTCAGCTGGCACCTCGCCCCGGTCCGCACCCCGGACGGCGGCCAGCCCCCGCTCGGCTATCCCGCCGCGCTGCTGGCCGGCGGCCCGGGCGGCTGGGCGGCGGTCGGCCCGCAGGCCATCTGGACCAGCCCGGACGGATCATCATGGACCCTCGCGGCGCCCCACGGCATCAGCCCCCAGCAACCCGGCGACTCGGTGTGGGTAATCACCAAGACCGCCGGCGGCTTCCTGGCCGCAGGCGCGACCGGCCGCGGCGCGACGCAGGCGGTGATCTGGACGTCACGTGACGGCGTGACCTGGCTGCGAACGACGGCCGCCCAGCTCGGGCTGGCCGGCCCGGGCGAAACCGTGCGGAACATCTCCTACGCCACCTGGCACGGGGACGACACGGTGATCTCCGGGACGGTCACCAGGGACGGGCAGTCCTACTCCGGCGCCTGGCTGAGCACCGACGGCGGCGCGGCGTGGACCCGGGTGACGATACCCGCCGATCACGGCGCCGGCTCCACGATCAGCGGGCTGGGCTTCGACACTTCCGGGCTCATCGCCGTCAGGCCGGGCCAGGCCGACGAGGGCATTTCTTATTTTTCTCCGAACGGACGTCACTGGCAGTACTCGGCCACGATCGGCGCGGGCGGTGGCTGGACGCCGGGTGTGGTGAAGGGCAGTGACTACGGCTTCGTAGTGACCGGCACCAGCGCCTCCGGTCAGCTGGTCGCCTACACGAGCACGGGTACCGGCACGAGCTGGCAGCCGACCGGGACGCTTGGCCGCGCGTCCACCGAGTCCGTGGTGGGCGCGACGGTGGCTCCGGCCAGCACCATCATCGCCGTCGGGTACACCGCCGCCAGCCGGGTCAGCCAGCAGCCGGTCTTCCTCGAGGCGAACGCCGAGGGACAGGTGCGGCCAGTCTCGCTGGCCGACGTCGCTGGCGCGGTTGTCCCCGAGCTGGCGGTCAACGCCACCGCCGTCGCCGACGGCCAGCAGATCGCGGTCGGCAGCGCGGACGGCTATCCGGCCGTGTGGCGCAAGGCGTCCCGCGGTGCGTGGACGCTGGTCTCCTCGCTGGCACTGGCCTCAGCCGCCCCGGGCCTGCGGACGCTGACCGGCGTGACGCACGGCCCGGCCGGCTGGCTCGCCGTGGGCGGGCCTGGCCCGGTCATCCTGACCTCGGCGGACGGCACGAACTGGACCGTGGCGGCCGGGAACATCACCCGGGACCTGGCCGGCGTGGCCGCCGTGGCGGCCGCCTCGGGCCCGGCCGGGTACGTTATCGTCGGCAAGCTGATCGCGGCCGGCGGCGCCTGCGTCGCCGACGTCTGGTGGTCACCGGACCTGATCGGCTGGACCCGGGCCCATGACGTGAACGACGCGACCGGCTCGAGCCAGGTGCTCGCGGTCGCGGCGGGCGCGCACGGGTTCGTCTCAGCCGGCTCGCACGAAAGCAAGCCCGCGATATGGACGACCACCGACGGGCGCTCCTGGCGGACGATCGTCCTGCCGGTCCCGGCAGGCGCCGCCACCGGCGTGCTCCAGCAGGTCGCGATCAACGGGAACCGCGTCGTCGCCCTAGGCCAGGCCACTACCGCGGCTGGCACCGTCATCCCGTTCGCCGAGGTCTCCGCAGACGGCGGCACGAACTGGCAGCAGGCGGCGTTCAGCTCACCAGGACCTGACACCTCGTTCACCGCGCTGACCGCGGACGCCGCCGGCTTCACCGCCGCGGGCCTGTTCGGCGCGCCCGGACAGCAAAACGTCGCCGTGTGGACGTCAGCCAGCGGCGCGAGCTGGGCGCCATCGCAGGCCAGCGGCCTTAACGGCGCCGGGTCCCGGGAGATCACCGCGCTCGCCTCTTCCGGCTCCGCGGTGACCGGCATGGGTTCCGTCGCCACCCAGGCCAGCCAGCAAACCGTCACCCTGACCCTGCCTGCCCGCTAGCGATCTTGTAACGGCGCGGTCAACGCGCAGGTCCGACTGGACACGCTCGTCGTCAAGCCGAACATGGTCCTGCCCGGGACCCTAGAGCGGACGGCCGCGGATCGAGGCGTCCAGGACTTGGGCGGTGTGCGCGACCGCGATGTGCTGGCCGCGTTCGGCCAGCGCCGACGCGATCTGCAGCGAGCAGCCGGGGTTGGCCGAGATCAGCAGCGGCGCGCCCGTGGCCAGCACCGATTCGGCCTTGCGGGCGCCCAGTTCGCTGGCCGCCGCGGGCTGCAGCAAGTTGTACACCCCGGCCGAACCGCAGCAGGTGCCCGCATCGGGCACCTCGACCAGGTTCAGCTCAGGAATCGCGCGCAGTAGTTCGCGTGGCTGCCTGGTGATCCGCTGCGCGTGCGCCAGGTGACAGGCGTCGTGGTAGGCCGCGGTGACCGGCAGCGGATGGCGTCGCGCTACCGGCCCGATCTCCGCGAGGAACTCGGCGAGGTCGCGGACCTTGCCGCTCATCTCGGCCGCGCGCTCGGCCCAGCCCGCGTCGGCCCAGCCCGCGTCGGCCCGTTCTGGGTCGGCCGGGCCGAGCAGCCGCCCGTACTCCTTCATGGCCGAGCCGCATCCGGCCGAGTTGACCACCACCGCGTCCACCCCCGCCTGCTCGAACGTGGCGATCGTGCGCCGGGCGAAAGCCGCCGCCTCGGCTTCGCGGCCCGAGTGCAGCGACAGCGCGCCGCAGCAGCCCTGCCCGCGCGGGATGATCACGTCGCAGCCCTCGGCCGCGAGCACCCGGGCGGTCGCGGCGTTCACCTGCGGGAAGAATACCGACTGCACGCATCCGGTGAGCATGCCGACCACCGCGCGGCGGGTCCCGAGCGCGGGCACGCGTGACGGCAGCCTGCTCGTGACGGCCGCCGGCACCGGGCCCGGCGGGGCGAGCCGCAGCGCCGCGCCGAGTTGGGGGGACAGGCGGGCGGGCAGCGTGCTGCGGGCTATTCGGCGGTCGAGCCCGGTCCGCTGCGCCAGCCGCAGCGGCGCGGTCAGCGCCCGCAGCCGCCTCGGGTAAGGGAACAAGGAGAAAATAGCCGCCCGCGCCGTCCGCTCCCGCACCGACCGCTTCCCGGCCGCGGAAACCGCGGAAACCGCGGAAACAGCAGGAACAGCAGGAACAGCCGGTCCGGCCGACCCCCCGCCCGCCGCCTCGCCAGCGACCGCCGTCACCGCGGGGCCCCCCGAATGCGCCTCTTCGGTCCATACCCGGGCCGCCTCGATGAGCTGGTCGTACTGGACGCCCGACGGACAGGCGGTCATGCAGGCCATGCAGCCCAGGCAGCGATCGAAATGCTCGGCCGCGGTGGCGGAAAGCTCGGCGCCGTCCAGGATCTGGTTCACCAGGTAGATCCGGCCCCGCGGGGAGTCCATCTCCTGCCCCCACAGCTGGTACGTCGGACACGCCGGCAGGCAGAAGCCGCAGTGCACGCAGTCCTTCGCCACCCCGCGCAGCGTGTTCTCGTCCTGCATCAAACGCCTCTCTCCAGATGCCGCTAGCTAACACCACGGCCGGGGAACATCCGGTGATCCGGATCGAACTGGTCCTTGACCGCGCGCATCAGCGCGGCCGCCCGGACCTCCCCGTACTCTCCCGCCATCGCCATGACCGGCGCGGGCGCGGCCAGTACGGCCACGCTGCCCCGCGGATCCCCGGCCGCCGACGCCAGGGACTCGTCCAGACCGCGGCGCAGGTCCTGCACGAACCGGGCGGCGGCCTCGTTCTCGGTATCCGGGTCCAGGCAGGCGTGCAGCACCCCCGCGCCCGCCGAGCCGCTGACCGCGGCCCGGACCCCGGCGCTTTCCCCGGCCGCGGCGAGCGCGTCCAGCACCTGAACCAGTCTCCCAGCCCAGAACCCCACCCGGATCACCACACCGGCCGAAGGCAGCTGCCCCCACCGTGCCGGCGGTGCCCCGGAAACGCAAAGCCCAGACCCCGAGGGCGCCAGCAGCTCAGACACCTGACTGACCCGCTCGGCCACCCCCGGCGCGGTGCCCTCGAGCAGCACCCCGACGCGCAGCGCCCGCGCCGCGCCACCCGGCCAGTCGAGTTCCACCGCGGACGGCACCATCGTGGACCCCGCCGCCGCCGTCACCGCCAAAGCGGCCGCCGCCCGATCGGAGGGACCGAATTCGGCGGTCACGTAGGCCACCTCGGCGGGCAGCGGATGCAGCCGGAACGTCGCCTCGGTGATCAGGCCGAGCGTGCCCCGCGACCCGGCGAACAGCTTGCCGAGGTCGTAGCCAGCCACGTTCTTGACCACCTTGCCGCCCGAATGGGCGACCACCCCGTCGGCCCGGACCACGGTCAGCCCGATCAGCAGGTCACGCGGCGCGCCGTAGCGGAACCGGCGCGGTCCCGCGGTGCCGGTGGCGATCACCCCGCCCACGGTCGCCTCCGCGGGAGCGTCCAGCGCGAGCTGCTGCCCCGCCGTCGCGAGCACCGCGGCCAGCTGTCCCATCGTGGTCCCGGCCTGCACCCGCGCCACCAGGTCACCGGCCGCGTGCTCGATGACCTGATCCATCGAACCCATGCCGACGACCAGATCGCAAGCAGAAGGCGGCTGCCCCCAGGAGAGCCCGGAACCGCCGCCCCGCGGCACCACGCCAAGCCCGTAGCCAGCCGCCGCCCGCAACAGCGAGGAAGCCTCCGCGGTGCTGGCCGGCGAGGCGACGAACGACGGCGTAAGACCTGCGACCGCGTCCGCGGCAACACCGTCGCGCAGCGAAGGGCAGGCTGCGGCCAAAGAAGACCTGATCTCGGGTACGACGGTCCGTTCGGTATCCATCTAAAAGATCTCCGCCTGTCCCGCCGCTACGGCGGGATGCGGAGCGCGGCGGTGGCCGGGGACCTCACCGCACAGCCGGGGCGTGGGGAAGATCTTGCCCGGGTTGCACAAGCTGGCCGGGTCGAACGCGCAGCGGACCAGCTGCATGGTATCCAGGTCGTCGGCGTCGAACATCTTGGGCATGTACCGGGACTTGTCCACGCCGACGCCGTGCTCGCCGGTGATCGAGCCGCCGTGCTCCAGGCAGGTGTCCAGGATGGCGCCGGACAGTTCCTCGGCCGCGAGCGTCTCGCTCGGCGAGGCGTCGTCGTAGAGCACCAGCGGGTGCAGGTTCCCGTCGCCGGCGTGGAACACGTTGGCCACCCGCACGCCCGCCTCGGCCGACAGCGACGCGATCCTGGCCAGCACCGCGCCGAGCGACGTCCGGGGAACTACCCCGTCCTGCACGATGAACGACGGGCTGATCCGGCCGACCGCGGCGAAGGCGGACTTGCGGCCGGCCCAGATGACGGCACGCTCGGCCGGGTCGTCGGCCGCCCTGATCTCCGTCGCGCCCGCGTCCTCGCATAGGGCGAGGACCGTCGCGAGCTCCGTCTCGACCTCCGCGGACGGCCCGTCGAGCTCGACGATCAGCACGGCGCCGGCACCGGCCGGGTAGTTGCAGTGCACGGCCGCCTCGGCCGCCTCGATCGACAGCGCGTCCATCATCTCGATGGCGGCGGGCACGATGCCGGCCGCGATGATGTCGGAGACCGCCCGGCCGCCCTCGCTGGTCGTGGCGTACGCGGCCAGCAGCGTGTGCACGACCTCGGGCAGCGGCATCAGCTTGACAACGATCTTGGTGACGATGCCGAGCGTGCCCTCGGAGCCGGTGAAGGCGCCGAGCAGGTCGTAGCCCGGGCTCACGCCCGTGCCGTCGCCCAGCCAGGTCAGCTCGCCCGCCGGCGTGACGATCTCCAGGCCGGTCACGTGGTGCACGGTGAAGCCGTGCTTGAGGCAGTGCGCCCCGCCGGAGTTCTCGGCCACGTTGCCGCCGACCGAGCAGACCACCTGACTGGACGGGTCGGGCGCGTAGAACAGCCCGAACGGCGCCGCCGCCTTGCTCACGGCCAGGTTCGTCACGCCGGGCTCGACCACGGCCCGCCGGCTCACCGGGTCGATCTCGAGGATCTGGCGCATCCGGGACATGACGACCAGGACGCCGGCCCGGTGTGGCAGCGCGCCGCCGGACAGCCCAGTACCGCTGCCGCGGGCGACGAACGGAACCCCCGCCTGCGCGCACAGAGCCACCACCGCGGCCACCTCAGCGGCCGAAGCAGGCAGCACCACCAGGGCGGGAATCGACCGGTGCGCGGTCAGCCCGTCGCACTCATAGGTACGCAGCTCAAGCGGATCGGTGATGACGTTGCCCGCACCGCAGATATCCCGCATCCGCGGCACCAGCCCCTGGATGGTCCCGGTCATAAGCACCGCCTCACCTTTCGCTGATTGTCCCCTTTCCTGATCCTCGGCCAAGGAAACCCTCGGGGCAGCGGCGAAACCCGCTAGGGCATCCGCTCGTAGGCGGGGATGGTGAGGAAGTCGGCGAAGTTGTCGGCCAGGGCGACCTCGGTGAACAGCGCGACGGCCTGGCCGTACCGCTCCGCGTCGAACGCGTCCCCGGTCAGCGCCCGGATATTGGTCAGCTCCTCGTCGATGAGGCGCTCGACCAGATCCCGCGTGACCAGCGTCCCCTCGTCCAGGGTGACCTCGTTGTGGATCCACTGCCAGACCTGGGACCGGGAGATCTCGGCCGTGGCCGCGTCCTCCATCAGGTTGAAGATGCCCACGGCGCCGTTGCCACCCAGCCAGTTGGCCAGGTACTGAAGGGCGACGCTGATGTCGTTGCGGAGCCCCGCCTCGGTGATCACGCCGGGCGTCTTGCTCACGGCGAGCAGGTCCTGGGCGGTGACGCTGACGTCCTCGCGGAGCTTGCCGATCTGGTTCGGGTTCTTCCCGAGGACGCCGTCGAAGACCTCTTTGCACAGCGGGACCAGGTCCGGGTGGGCGACCCAGGACCCGTCGAACCCGTCCTGCGACTCGCGCGTCTTGTCCTCCCTGACCTTGGCCATGGCCTTGGCGTTGACCTCCGGGTCACGCCGGCTGGGAATGAACGCGGCCATGCCGCCCATCGCGTGGGCCCCGCGGCGGTGGCAGGTCTTGACCAGCAGTTCGGTGTAGGCGCGCATGAACGGAGCGGTCATCGTGACCGAGTTGCGCTCGGGCAGGACGAACTCGCGGCCCCGGGTGCGGAACTTCTTGATCACGCTGAACAGGTAGTCCCAGCGGCCCGCGTTCAGCCCGGCCGAATGGTCCCGCAGCTCGTAGAGGATCTCCTCCATCTCGAATGCCGCCGGGATCGTCTCGATCAGCACCGTGGCCCGGATCGTACCCCGGTCGATGCCGAGCGCGTCCTGCGCCAGGTTGAACGCGTCGTTCCACAGCCGCGCCTCGAGGTGGCTCTCGTTCTTGGCCAGGTAGAAGTAGGGTCCCTTGCCCTTGTCCAGCTGCCGCTGCGCGCTGGTCGCCATGTAAAGGCCGAAGTCGACCAGGCTGCCCGAGGCGCGCGCGCCGTCAATGAGAATGTGCTTTTCGTCCAGGTGCCAGCCGCGCGGGCGGACCACGATCGTGGCCAGTTCGCTGTCCGGCTTCAGCGTGTATTCCTTGCCTTCTGCGCTGGCGTAGTCAATGGTCCGGTCCAGCGCGTCCTTGAGGTTCAGCTGGCCGGTGATCATGTTGTCCCACAGCGGGGTATTGGCGTCCTCGAAGTCCGCCAGCCACACATTGGCCCCCGAATTGAGGGCATTGACCGTCATTTTCTTGTCGGTCGGGCCGGTGATCTCGACCCGGCGGTCGACCAGGCCAGGCGCGAGCGGCGCCACCCGCCAGTCCGGGCTCTCGCGAATGTCCGCCGTCTCGGGGAGGAAGTCGAGCATCGCTCCGCCGGAAAGCTCGGCCTGACGGCGGCGGCGCGCGGCCAGCAACTCGGCCCGGCGCGGTCCCAGTTCGGCGTGAAGGGCCGCGATAAGGTCGATGGCCTGCGGTGTAAGGATCTCGTCGTAGCGATCACCGTAAGGACCCGTGATCTCCACGCTTTCGGTTCCCGGCATGTCTAAGCTCCTCCTTCAGTGTGCCCTACATCCTAGGCGTCCCGGGAGGACCGGGGGCAGGCGGCTGCGGCCAGCCCAGAAGAAAGCGCAAAACCATGAGCCGCGATAACGGCATCGGAAAGGGCATGGCCGTCCAGCGGAAAGAAAGCCGAAGATGGTCTTTCCAGGGCCTGACGGGTACCGCTGCCACCAAGAGCCGGACCGGATGATAAGCTCGTATATCCCCGTAGCCGATGTCAACACGCTAATTCCAGGTCCAAGAAGGTATACCAATAAATATGGCGCTTAGTCAAACCAATTCCGCCAGCGAGACGGCTATTGGCCAGGAGCAGGCTTATATCGATATGCTTTACCGCCTGCTTGATGCGGCACGGGAGCGGACTGAGCGCGCGCTCACGCAGACCCACGGCCGCGGCGGCGCGGGCGGTACTTTCCAGGCCCGGGTGGAGCGCGAGGTCACCGCGGGCGAACAGGGCCGCCCGGCTGGCCCAGCTGAACGCGGTGGAGCACGGCCTGTGCTTCGGCCGCACCGACGCCGAACCCACGAGTGAGCGCGCGGCCAAGCTGTACATCGGCCGGATCGGCCTGCGGGACGACCAGCTCGAGCCGCGGCTTATCGACTGGCGCGCGCCGGCCGCGCATCCCTTTTACGCCGCCACCCCGAAGGACCCGAACGGCCTGATCAGGCGCCGCCACATTTACACCAGGAACCGCACCGTCACCGGCGTCGACAACGAGGTCTTCGACCTGGACCGGCTGTCCGAACCGGACAGGAAAACCCTGTCCGGCGAGGCCATGCTGATCGCCAGCATCACCGCCGGCCGCACCGGCCGGATGGGCAACGTGGTCGCCACCATCCAGGCCGAGCAGGACCGGGTGATACGCGCGAGCCTGCAGGGCGTCCTGGTCGTCCAGGGCGGCCCGGGCACCGGCAAGACGGTCGCGGCGCTGCACCGGGCCGCGTACCTGCTCTACACCCACCGCCGGACCCTGGAACGCCGCGGCATCCTGGTCATCGGGCCGAACGCCACCTTCCTGCGCTACATCAGCCAGGTCCTGCCGTCGCTGGGCGAGACCGACGTGGTGCTCAGCTCGATCGCCGAGCTGTTCCCTGGTGTCAGGGCCGCCGCCGACGACAACGCCGAAGCCGCGGTGGTCAAGGGCGACCTCAAGATGGTCAACGTGCTGCGCCGGGCGGTGCGGAATCGCCAGCAGGTGCCACCGGGCGACCTGGAGATCAGCGCCAACGGCGTCCGGATGACGGTGCCGAGGGACCGCGTCCTGCGGGCCCGCGACCGGGCCCGCGCGCTGCGCAAGCCGCACAATGTGGCGCGCAAGCTGTTCGCCACCGACATGCTTACCGCGCTCGCGGCGGCCGAGGCGGACGCACTGGGCCGCCAGCTCGACCCCGAGGACGTCCCCTACGCCCGCGCCCGGCTGTGGGATGAGGCGCCGGTCCGGGCCGCGGTCGATGAGCTGTGGCCGTTCCTGACCCCGCCACGGCTGGTGGCCGGCCTGCTGGCCGAGGAAGGTGCCCTGCGTGCGGCCGCTCATGGTCTTTCTTCAGCCGAACGGGCCGCCATCCTGCGGTCGGACCACCCCGATGCGTGGACCGTGGCGGACGTCCCGCTGCTGGATGAGGCCGCGCAGCTGCTCGGCACCGACGACTCGGCGGAGAAGGCGCGGCGCCGGTCCGCCGAGCGGGAACGCCGGGCCGAGGAAAGGTACGCCCGGGAGGTGCTCGAGATCACTGGCCTGGCCGGGCAGGGTTTCGTGGACGCCGCCACGCTCGCGGACTGGAACCGGGACCAGGGCCAGGCGCTCACCACGGCCGAACGGGCCTGGGCCGATCCCTCCTGGGCCTACGGTCACGTGATCGTGGACGAGGCGCAGGAGCTTTCCGCGATGGCCTGGCGGATGGTGATGCGGCGGATCCCCACCCGGTCGATCACCGTCGTCGGTGACGTGGCCCAGCGGGGGAGCGCGGCCGGCGCCCAATCCTGGGCCGACATGCTCGACCCGTACGTCCGCGGCAAGTGGCACGAGGAGCTGCTGACCGTCAACTACCGGACCCCCGCCGAGATCATGGCGGTCGCGGCCGACGTGCTGGCCACGGTCGCCCCGGACGAACGTCCCCCCGAGTCCGTCCGCGAAGAAGCCGTCGGCCCCCGCGCGGTGCGCGGCCTGGGCCGGACCGCCGCGGTGGTAGCGGAAGAACTCGCGGAGATGGGCGCCGAGATAGGCGGGGGCGGCAGACTCGCGGTGATCGCGCCCGGCGCGCGGCTGGCGGAACTGGCCCGGGCCATTCCCGCGGCCGTGCCCGGTGACCGGCCCGAAGTGCTCGACTCACCGGTCGCGCTGCTGACCGTGATCCAGGCCAAGGGGCTTGAGTTCGACCGGGTGGTACTGGTCGACCCGGCCGGGATCCTGGCCCAGTCCCCGGTGGGCGGCCACGACCTCTACGTCGCGATCACCCGCGCCACCCACCGCCTCACCGTGATTCACGACGGTGACCTGCCGGCCGCCCTGCACCGCCTCACGCCGTCCCCCTTACCAGGGCAGGACGCCGTAGCCGTCGGCGGTCGACAGGTGGCCCCAGAGCAGGCCGCTCGGGCCATCGCCGCCCAGGGTGGCGAGGTGGACGCTGGGCTCGGCGCCCTCGGCGGCCGAACGGAATCCGGTATTGCCGTTGAGATCGGTCTTCGTGTATCCGGGGTTAGCCGCGTTGACCGTGATCGGGGTGTCCCGCAGTTCCTTCGCATACAGCGCGGTGATCATGTTGAGCGCGGTCTTCGACGAGGGGTACGCCAGCCCGGCCGGCATCTGGGCCAGCGGGCTGGCGGGGTCGGTCATCGCGGAGATCGAGCCGACCTCGCTGGACACGTTGACGATCCGCGCCGCGGCCGACCGGCGCAGCAGCGGCAGCATGGCGTTGGTCACCGTGATCACGCCGAAGACGTTGGTGTCGTAGACCTCGCGCATGGCGTCCAGATCGGTCGCGCTGGGCGGGCCGCCGCCGACGGCGATACCCGCGTTGTTGACGAGAATGTCCAGCCGGCCGTACTCCCGCACGATCCAGCCGGCCGCCGCTTGCACCGACTTCTCATCCGTCACGTCGAGCGGGACGAACCGGGCCTCGGCGCCGCCATTGCGCAGCGCGCGCTCGGCCTGCATTCCTCGCGCCTCGTCCCGCGCCCCGGCCAGCACGGTGGCGCCGCGGGCGCCGAGCTGGCGGGCGGTCTCGAACCCGATTCCCTTGTTGGCCCCGGTGACCAGGGCGATAGTTGTGGCCATGGGCCCGACGTTAGGCGTCACGGCCGCCGCGCGGGAGAGACCGCTCATGCCTGGGACTGGCAGTACCACCTTGCGCACGGCGGCAGCAGCGAGAATGGCAGATATGAACTCAACCAGCCGCGCCGACCTGGCGGCGTTCCTGCGGGCCAGGCGCGCCCGGCTGAGCCCGCGCCAGGCCGGCCTGCCCGACGCCGGGCTGCCGGGCCGCCGCCGCACGCCCGGACTGCGCCGCCAGGAGGTGGCCCAGCTGGCCGGCATCTCGGTGGACTACTACATCCGGCTCGAGCAGGCCCGCGGCCCGCACCCGTCCCGGCAGGTGCTGCTCGCGCTGGCCCGGGCCCTGATGCTGACCGCCGACGAGCGCGACTACCTGTTCCGGGTGGCGGGCCAATCCCCGCCGCAGGTGGCCGGTCCGAGCCGCGAGATCACGCCGGGCCTGCGGCACCTGCTCGACGGCATGCCGGGCACCCCCGCCTACGTGGTCGACGCCGCCTATAACGTGCTCGCCTGGAACCAGCTCGCGACCCACTTCATCGGTGATCTCTCCGGCTATGACGACCGCAACATGATCCGCTGGACGTTCCTGCTGACCCAGGACACCGTCTGGAGCGACGAGGATTTCGTCCGCTTCACCCGGTCCACGGTCGCCGACCTGCGCGCCGCCTACGCCCGCTATCCAGGTGATCCCGGCATCGACGGCCTGGTCACCGAGATGCTCGCGCTCTCGCCGCGGTTCGCGCAGATGTGGGCGGCGCACGAGGTCGAGGTGCGCGGGCCGATGCTCAAGCACGTGCACCACCCGCTGGCCGGTCCGCTTGAGTTCGAGTGCCAGGTGCTGCACATCGCCGACACCGGCCAGCGCATCATCGCCTACTGCACCGCCCCCGGCTCCGCCACCGAAGCCGCCTTCGGTGAGCTGGCCGCCCGCGCCCCGCTCCCGGCCTAGCCAGCCGCGCCGAGGGCCTGCTGCCAGACCACCTGACCCGCGGCGCCGTAACCCAGCAGGACCTGCCGGCGCGTTTCGAAGGTAGCGGCCTTGATGGGCACGGCGAAGTGCCACAGTCGCAGTCCGCTGCCCGCCCAGGCCGCGGTGGTCTGGGCTGCGTACTGCCTGCCGTCCGGCAGTCGCAGCGCGACCCGCGTCATGTTCGCGTGAGCGTAACCGAAGTACTCCACTACCTTGGCGCCGCTCGGCCAGCTGCCGCATAAGACACCCGTTGCCATGAAAGGTTGACCGGAAGGAGCACCATGGCCCGTTCGGCCTAAATAACGGCAGAACCGCAGCGGCGGGGCACATTTCGCGCGGCCGGAGTGTTAATAAAATGCGGTTCCGCGCAGGGCGTGGCACCATCGGGGGACGAGTTAACCACGGATGTCGGAGGACAATGAGCACAGTCTTTAGCGAGCAGCCCGAACTGCCCGGCCAGACCGGGGACACGCTGACCGGGGACATGGACCTGGCGGACAGGCGCGCGTTGCGGCGGGTGGCGGGTCTCTCCACCGAGTTGCAGGACGTCAGCGAGGTCGAGTACCGCGCGCTGCGGCTGGAGCGGGTCGTGCTGATCGGGGTGTGGACCGAGGGCAGCCTGGCCAGCGCCGAGAACTCGCTGCGCGAGCTGAGCCGGCTCGCCGAGACGGCGGGTTCTGAGGTGCTCGAGGGCCTGATCCAGCGGCGCGCTCACGTGGACGCCGCCACCTACGTGGGCTCAGGCAAGGCGCGCGAGCTCGCCGAGATCGTGGCCTCGACGGGCGCCGACACGGTGATCTGCGACGGGGAGCTGACCCCGAGCCAGCTGCGGCGCCTGGAAGGCGTCGTGCAGGTCAAGGTCATCGACCGGACCGCGCTGATCCTGGACATCTTTGCCCAGCACGCGCGCAGCCGCGAGGGCAAGGCCCAGGTGGAGCTGGCCCAGCTGCAGTACCTGCTGCCCAGGCTCCGCGGCTGGGGCGAGTCGCTGTCCCGGCAGGCGGGCGGCCGGGTAGCCGGAGGCGGCGGGATCGGCACCCGCGGCCCGGGCGAGACCAAGCTGGAGACCGACCGGCGGCGGCTGCGGACGCGCATCTCCCGGCTGAAGCGGGACATCTCGGGCTTCTCGACAGGCCGGAAGGTGCAGCGTAAACAGCGGCACCTTCACCAGGTGCCGTCCGTGGTGATCGCCGGGTACACCAACGCGGGCAAGTCCAGCCTGCTGAACGCGCTCACCGGAGCGGGGGTGCTGGTGGAGGACGCGCTGTTCGCCACCCTCGACCCGGCGGTCCGTCGCGCCCAGACGCCGGCCGGACGCGATTTCACCCTGACCGATACGGTCGGGTTCGTCCGCCATCTGCCGCACCAGCTGATCGACGCGTTCCGCTCCACGCTGGAGGAATCGGCCGAAGCCGACCTGATCCTGCACGTGGTAGACGGAGCCGACCCAGAGCCTGAGGCGCAGATCGCCGCGGTCCGCGGCGTGCTCGCCGAGATTGGCGCGGCGCAGGTGCCCGAGCTCGTCGTGGTCAACAAGATCGACTCGGCCGATCCGGTGGTGCTGCAGGCGCTGCGGGCCCGCGAGCCGGCCAGCATCAGCATCTCGGCGAAAACCGGCGCCGGCCTTTCCGTCCTGCGGGAGGCCATCGAGGCCGCGCTGCCCCGGCTGGACGTGCAGGTACGGCTGATCGTCCCGTATAGCCGCGGGGACCTGGTCGCGCGCGCCCACGCCGAGGGCGAGGTGCAGCAGGCCGAACACATGGCCGACGGCACGCTGCTGCAGGCGCGGGTCCTGCCGGGCCTGGCCGTCCAGCTGGAGGCGGCGGGCCTCGCCGCTCCCGCGCCCGTGCCGTAAGTGTCCTCTCGGCTAGTGATATCGGACACATTTGGCGGGTTATTTCGCCCTGGCTAACAACGCTTTAACCACGCAACCGGATAGGGTTCCGCATTTTGGCGAAAAGCTTGTCTATGACGGTAGTCGTGCAATAACGTATCGGGATCGATACTTTGGCTGCGGCACCGGCCTTCCGCTGACTTCCGGCGTGGTGCGCGGCGAAGCTCGTTCCAGTACGGGCCACATCACGGCGCGTGCGTGTCATGGCAGGTGAACGCTCATGGCGCATGGGATCACCAGTCCCGGGGGGGACCGCCGGTGACTGTTCGTTTGCTGACCAATATCGGCCGTCTGTGGACGGGCTCGGAGATCCTGAGTAACGCCGCCATCGTGACCGCCGACGAGCGGATCGCCTGGGTCGGGCCCGCAGCCGAGCTGCCGCAGCGCATCCCCGGGATCATCGACGACATCGTGGACGTGGACCACGTGGAGAACCTGGGCGGCGGCCTGGTCACCCCGGGGCTCATCGACGCCCACACGCATCCGGTCTACGCGGGTAACCGCTGGGCGGAAATCGCCATGCGCTCCAACGGCTCGTCGGTCGCGGAGATTACCGCTGCGGGCGGCGGGGTCTCCTCGACCGTCACCGTCACCCGGGGCACCGATCCCTGGACCTTGTGCAACGGCGTGCGCGAGCGGATGGGCCGGTGGCTGCGGTCCGGGACGACGACGATCGAAGCCAAGACCGGCTATCACCTGACCAGGGACGGCGAGCTGGCCGACGTCCGGATGCTGCGCGGGCTCGAGGGCGAGCCGGGCATGCCGCGGGTCCACGTCACGTTCCTGGCCGCGCACGCGGTTCCGCCCGAGTTTTTCGGCCGCCGCACGGACTACATCGACGCGGTGAGCTCCTGGTGCGCGGACGCGTCCGCCGTCGGGGCCGACAGCGTGGACGTGTACTGCGAGGAAGGCCGGTTCACCGAGGAGGAGGCGCGCTGGATTCTCAGCGCGGGCCGCCGGTCGGGCCTGCTGCCCCGGCTGCACGCCTGTGGTGATTCGCGCACCGGCGCGGCCCGGCTGGCGGCCGAGCTCGGCTGCGCGTCCGCCGACCTGCTGCACGAGGCTACCGAGGAGGACGTCGCCGCGCTGGCGCGGGGCGGTGTGGCCGCGGTCCTGTGCCCGGGCACGGCCCTGCAGGCCGGCGCCAGCCCGCCGGTGCGCGCGCTGCTCGACAAGGGCGTGCAGTGCGCGCTCGGCTCGGACCACACCCCGGGCGGCACGGGCATCACGTCGATGGCGCTGGTGATCTCGCTCGCCGTGTCCTACCTCGGCATGAGCGTCGAGGAGGCGCTCCGGGCGGCCACTATCGGCGGCGCGCACGCCCTGCGCGCCCCCGACCGCGGCGCGATGGTGCGCGGCAGGCTCGCCGATATGGTCCTGTGGGACGCCGATCACGAGGGCGCCTTCGTCTGGTCCTACGGCCTGCAGCCGCGCCGCGTCTGGCTCGGCGGCGAGCCGGTCACCTAGGCCTTAATTCGGCGGGCACGCCGAAGGCGTGGCATGCTGCGGTGGTGACCTCTAAGATCGCCCCTGTCACGCTCGTGGTCGGCGAGGAAGAATACCTCGTCGACCGGGCCGTCCATGAGCTGATCACCTCCGCCCGCGACGCGGATCTCGGCGGGGACGTGCATGACCTCGAAGGCGCCGAACTCGGCCCTGGTGAGCTGGAGTCGCTCGCCTCGCCGTCGCTGTTCGGCGGCGGCTGCGTGCTCGTGGTCAGGTCCGCGCAGAACGTGAGCAAGGACGTGGCCGCCGAGCTGACCGGGTATGCGGCCCGGCCCGCGCCCGACGTGGTGCTCGTCCTGACCCACGCCGGGGGGGCCAAGGGCAAGGACCTGCTGGCCGGCGTCAAGGCCGCCGGAGCGCAGGTGATCGAGTGCCAGAAGGTCACCAGGTTCGCCGACCGGCTGAACTTCGTCCGCGCCGAATTCCGGCGCGCTGGTAAGCGAGCCGACGACGGCGCCGCCCGAGCGCTGCTGGACGCGGTCGGCTCGGACCTGCGCGAGCTGGCCGCCGCCTGCGATCAGCTCGCCGCGGACACCGAGGGCCAGGTCGACGAGACTGTCGTGGCCCGGTACTACCGCGGCCGGGCCGAAGCCACCGGGTTCACTGTCGCCGACCGGGCCGTCGAGGGCCATCTCGCGCCGTCGCTCGAGCAGCTGCGGTGGGCGCTGGCCACCGGGGTCTCGCCGGTACTGATCTGCAGCGCGCTCGCGCAGGGCGTGCGCCTGCTCGGCCGGGTGGGATCCGCGCCGCGTGGCGCAAGCAGCATGTCCCTGGCCGCCGAGGTCGGCGCCCCGCCGTGGAAGATCGACCGGGTGCGTCAGCAGCTGCGCGGCTGGCAGCCCCAGGGCATCGCCCGCGCGCTGCAAGCGGTCGCCGAAGCCGACGCCCAGGTCAAGGGTGAAGCTACCAGCGCCGCCTACGCCCTGGAACGCGCCATCCGCCGCATCGTGGCCAGCCGGAACACCGGATCAGGCGCCTGACCCGCCAGCAGCCCTAGTTGTCGTCGGCTGGTCCCGCCAAGGTGGAATGAAACTGGGCTTTCAGCACCCTGGGGCGTGCTGAAAACGGGGTTTCATGACGGAGCGAGCCGCCCCGCGGCCGCCGCGCTAGGCCTGCTGAAGCTCGGCGTACTGCTTGGCGATCGCCGACTTGCGGTTCGCGGCCTGGTTTTTGTGGATGACGCCCTTGCTGGCCGCCTTGTCCAGCTGCCGGCAGGCGGCACGCAGCAGCGTGCCGGCCTCCTCGACGTCCCCTCCGTCCGCGGCCTCGCGGAATTTACGTACGGAGGTCCGCAGTGACGACTTAGCGGCCTTGTTCCGCTGGTGCGCCTTTTCGTTCTGCTTATTGCGCTTGATCTGAGACTTTATGTTCGCCACGCGTGGGAGTCCTTCAGAGTTGTCTGTGGGTGTCGCGACGTCGAAGCCTATCCGAGTCCGCCCCCTGGACCCAAACCAAGCCGGCCGCCCGCGCAAAGACGCAGCCCAGCACCGGCCCCACGCCGGCCCAGCGTCCGGCACAGCACAAGACACTGCGCCGGACATGGGATCATGGAGCACTAGCCCTCTAGGCCAGTTAGGCGAGTTACCCGAACGGATGCGCGTGTCACCCTCTAGCCCTGTCAGCCGCCCGGACCAGCAAACCCGGCCCGCCCCGAAGGCACAGCAGCCGGACCCGAAGGCCCGGCCGCTGCCCGGCCAGACCGACCAGGCCGTGATCAGGAACTTCTGCATCATTGCCCACATCGATCACGGCAAGTCGACGCTGGCGGACCGGATGCTGCAGCTCACGGGCGTCGTAGAGGGCCGCCAGATGCGGGCCCAGTACCTGGACCGGATGGACATCGAGCGCGAGCGCGGCATCACGATCAAGAGCCAGGCCGTCCGCCTTCCCTGGACCGGCGACGACAAAAAACAGTATGTACTGAACCTCATCGACACCCCCGGCCACGTCGACTTCAGCTACGAGGTCTCCCGCAGCCTGGCCGCCTGCGAGGGCGCCGTACTGCTGGTCGACGCGGCCCAGGGCATCGAGGCGCAGACGCTGGCCAACCTGTACATGGCGCTAGACGCCGACCTCAAGATCATCCCGGTGCTGAACAAGATCGACTTGCCGGCCGCCCAGCCCGACCGCTATGCCGCCGAACTCGCCGGGATCATCGGCTGCGACCCCAGCGAGGTCCTCCGGGTAAGCGCTAAGACGGGGGAAGGCGTCGAGGAGCTCCTGCACGAGATCGTCCGCCTCGTTCCCGCCCCCCAGGGAAACCCGGACGCCCCGGCCCGGGCCCTGATCTTCGACTCGATCTACGACACCTACCGCGGCGTGGTGACCTACATCCGGGTGGTCGACGGCCGCCTGACCCGGCGCGAGCGAAGCGTGATGATGTCGACCCGCTCGGCACACGAGACGCTCGAGGTAGGAGTGATCTCGCCCGAGCCGACGCCGAGCGAGGGCCTGGCCGCCGGCGAGGTCGGGTACCTGATCACCGGCGTGAAGGACGTGCGCCAGGCGCGGGTGGGCGACACCGTGACTAGCGTGGCCCGCCCGGCCACCGAGTCGCTGCCCGGCTACTCCACGCCCAAGCCGATGGTCTTCTCCGGCCTGTACCCGGTGGACGGCGATGACTACCCGGACCTGCGCGACGCGCTGGACAAGCTGCGGCTGAACGACGCCGCGCTGCTGTTCGAGCCGGAGACGAGCGACGCGCTCGGGTTCGGCTTCCGCTGCGGGTTCCTCGGCCTGCTGCACATGGAGATCGTGCGGGAGCGACTGGAGCGCGAGTTCGACCTGTCGCTGATCTCCACCGCGCCGAACGCCGTCTACCGCGTCGTCATGGACACCGGCAAGGAAATCAGGGTGACCAACCCGAGCGATTTCCCCGGCGGGATGGAACCGCAGGCCGGCAAGGTCGAGAAGGTCTTCGAGCCGGTGGTGCGCGCGACCGTCATCTCGCCGTCGGACTACATTGGCACGATCATGGAGCTGTGCCAGTCCAGGCGCGGCGCGCTGCTCGGGATGGACTACCTGTCCGCGGACCGGGTGGAGATCCGGTACACGCTGCCGCTCGCCGAGATCATCTTCGACTTCTTCGATCAGCTCAAGTCGCGGACCCGCGGCTACGCGTCGCTCGACTACGAACCGGACGGCGAGCAGCAGGCGAACCTGGTGAAGGTCGACATCTTGCTGCAGGGCCAGCCGGTCGACGCCTTCAGCCAGATCGTGCACGCGGACAACGCGCGCGAGTACGGCCTGGCCATGACCGCGAAGCTGAAGGAACTGATCCCGCGCCAGCAGTTCGAGGTGCCGATTCAGGCGGCCGTGGGCGCCCGGATCATCGCGCGCGAGAACATCCGCGCGCTGCGCAAGGACGTGCTGGCCAAGTGCTACGGCGGCGACATCACGCGCAAGCGCAAGCTGCTGGAGAGGCAGAAGGAAGGCAAGAAGCGGATGAAGACCATCGGCCGTGTGGATGTGCCCCAGGAGGCGTTCGTGGCGGCCCTGTCCACTCAGCTGTCGGACCGGAAACCGCGTTAAAGATCAAGATCCTTTTGGGCCGAACGGGCCGCGCTGCCTGCGCCCGCCGCTCACCCCTTGACCGCCGCTTACGCCCCGAGGGGGCGCACGACATCCGGGATCAGGGTCACGTGGAACGGCGTGATCAGGCCTGGCTGGCCCGGCGTCACCATACCGGGCTGAGTGTGGGCCGTGATGATGGCGGTGACCAGCGCGGCGAGCGTGAAAATCACCATCGCGAGGATGAGCAGCGCGGCGCCCGATCGCCAGCTGTTGTCTGCTTCGGCGCGTCGCGGCAGGGCGGCGTCCGCCTGCGGGCCGTAGCCCGGCGCGACCAGGCCATGCGGATAGGGCAGGACCCCCGTCGGCAGGTCGGCGGTGAGCGCCCAGAGGTCGCCGTACGTTCGTGCCGCATAGGCCCGTGCGATCCGCTCGTTAAGCTCGTCCTGGGTGAGCCGGCCCTCCACGAAACCCGCCCGGAGTGCTCCCACGGTCCGCTCGCGATCCGCGGTGGCCGCCAGCCACGAGGGGCTTACCATCGGTCCCAGGCCGGCTGCCCCGATGCTGACGGGTCCCGTGCTTTCGGGCCGGGCAGGCTGAAACGGATCTACCTGACCTGGACCGTATGCCACGTGAGCCTCCCACGGACGCCTCTACTGAGTGTAGACGTGCGACGCCCCTCAGGAGTGCCAATGACGCGTTCGGTGCCGGGCGATCAGCCGCCCGGGCCGGGTACGCCGCCCGACATGGAGATCGCGGCGCCCAGGATCGACAGGACGATGATGACGCCCCAGAAGATGAGCGCCATGTAGCCGAGTACGAGCCCGGCGGTCGCCAGCCCGTCGCCGCGCTGACCGGTCTGCCGCATCTCGCGCTTGGCGACGTGCCCGCAGATGACCGCGGGGAGGGCGGTCAGGCCCATGGAGAAGAACTCGGCCACGCCGAGGATCATCGACGCCCGGGCGAGTGAGTTGGTCGACGCGGGCGGCTGGTAGACGGGCATCGGCCAGGGCACGGGCCAGGCGCCGGCGGGCAGGTCGGCGGTCAGTGCCATCAGCTCGCCGTAAGTGCGGGCGGCGTACGCCCGCCCCATCCGGTCGTTGTACTCGTCCTGGGTGAGACGGCCCTCGGTGAAGCCGGCCTTCAGCACGTCGACCGCGCGTTCCCGGTCGGCCGACGCCGCGCGCATCGACGGATTCATCCCGCCGTGATAGCCAGCCTGCGGAACCTGGTAGCCGGCCGGCGGCACCGGATACCCGGCCGGGGGAACCTGGTAGCCCGATGGCACGGGATAGCCGGCCGACGGCACCTGGTGACCGGCGGGCGGCACCTGGTAGCCGGCGGGCGGGATCTGCTGGGTGGCAGGCGGTACCGGGCCGGCCGGAGACGGCGGGACCGGCGGTGCGGCCGGCCTCACCTGGTCGGCGGCCGCGCCGTTCGGAGCCTGGTCGGCGGCAGGCCAGCCGTACCAGGGGTACTGGGCCGGCCACTGCGATTGGTTATCTGCCACCGGTGCCTCCCGTTCAACGCGACCCTGTGCCTCGTGTCTCCCGTAACGCGGCTCTTTCAGTCTAAGCGCGCGGATCGCTATTCCGGCAGCCCGGCATCGTCCGCCACTAATTCGCCGGGACAATCTCGGTGGTTTCCGGGGGTACCGTGGCTGCCATGCCTGGCGTTTTGCCCGACGGCGAGCCCGTCCCCGCCGACGGAATGCTGCCGGAAACCGCGCGGGGCGGGATCGGCAAGAGGCCTTTCGGGATCTACGTACACGTACCGTTCTGCGCGACCCGCTGCGGTTACTGCGACTTCAACACCTACACCGCGGCCGAACTGGGCGGCCAGCCCGCCCCGGTGTCCCTCGGTACCTATCCAGAGCTCGCGATCGCGGAGCTCGGTTTCGCTCGCCAGGTGCTAGGCGACGCGGACCTTCCGGTCAGCACGGTGTTCTTCGGCGGCGGGACGCCCACGCTGCTGCCCCCGGCCGCGCTCGGCGGCATCCTGCGCGCCATCGACGCCGAGTTCGGCCTGGCGCCCGGCGCCGAGGTCACGGCCGAGGCCAACCCGGAAAGCGTCGACGAAGCCACGCTGGGCGAGCTGCGGGCTCAGGGGATCACCCGCGTTTCTTTCGGCATGCAAAGCGCGGTGCCTGGCGTGCTCGCGATCCTGGACCGCGTTCACCAGCCGGGGCGCCCGGCGCGTTGCGCCGCGTGGGCGCGCGCGGCCGGGTTCGAGCACGTCAGCCTGGACCTGATCTACGGGACGCCGGGGGAGTCCGACGCGGACTGGCGGCGCTCGCTGGACGCGGCCGTGGCCGCCGGGCCCGATCACGTGTCCGCCTACGCGCTCACCGTGGAGCCGGGCACTCGGCTGGCGGCGCGGGTGCGACGCGGCGAGTTGCCCGCGCCCGACGATGACGTGCTCGCCGATCGCTATCTCGTCGCCGATGAGGTCCTTACCGCCGCTGGCCTGCGCTGGTACGAGATCTCCAACTGGGCGGCCGCCGGGCCGTCCAGGTGCGCCCACAACATGCTCTACTGGACCGAAGGCGACTGGTGGGGGATCGGGCCGGGAGCGCACAGCCACGTAGGCGGCACCCGGTGGTGGAACGTCAGGCATCCGGCCGCGTACGGCGCGAGAATCGCCGCGGGGAACAGCCCCGGCCAGGCCCGGGAGATCCTGACCGAACCGGAGCGGCAGCTGGAGCGCGTCATGCTGCGCATCCGCCTCGCCGAGGGATGCCCGGTCGCGGTGCTCGGCCCAGCCGGGCGGATGAACGCCGAATCAGTGGTGGCCGAGGGCCTGGCCAGCCCGGAGGCTTTGGCTCGCGGCCGGATTGTGCTTACCCGCCGCGGCCGCCTGCTGGCTGACGCCGTGACCCGCAAGCTGACCGAGTAGGTCACTACATGAGTGAGTCAGCGCAGGATGCGCGCGCAGATCCAGCTGGGGATCTCGGCTTTCTCGCCGCGGTTCGCCGCGATGACGCCGCGGATGAGGTACCTCAGCATGGTCACCCAGAGCAGGAAAATGAGCGTCAGCCCGAGGATGAGCGCGACCGTGATGTTGTCCAGCGCGAGCAGGGCGCCGATGATCGCGCAGCACACCGCGTACAGCAGGCAGCTCAGGGACAGGTTGACCGCGGTGGCCGCGTGATATCGCGCGACCGTTGATCGTCTCGCCACGATCAGGTAGACGATCAACGGGATGACCGGGCCGAGGAAGATCGCCCCCAGGTATCCGAACGTCGCCGCGGTCACGTCCCCGTCACGGACTCGCGGAACGCCTGACGAGCCCGGTGACGGCGCCCGCTGGTCAGGCACCCTGCTGGTGAGGCGCGGGCGCGTCGGCTTGCTCGTCATCGGTCCTCGCGTGTCATCCGCTGCTTTCGCCACGCTATGCGCTTCCGGCCATGGTGACGAAATCAATGAGTTCCTCGACGCGCCCCAGGAGTTCGGGCTCCAGATCCGCGTAGCTCCTGGCCGAACGCAGGATGCGCTTCCAGGCCGCCGGCACCTCAGGCGGCCATCCGATGGCGCGCAGGACGCCCTCCTTCCACGGCTGCCCGGGCGGAACGTGCGGCCAGGCCGGGATGCCGACCGAGGACGGCCGTACCGCGGCCCAGATGTCGATGAAGGGATGCCCGACGATCAGGACGTCCGGTGACCGGACGCCGGCCACGATCCGGGTCTCCTTGGACCCGGCCACCAGGTGATCGACAAGCACGCCCAGTCTGCGGCCAGGTGCGGGAGCGAAGTCCGCGACGATGGCCGGCAGGTCATCGATGCCCTCCAGGTACTCGACCACCACGCCGACGTCGCGCAGGTCATCGCCCCAGATCCGCTCGACGAGCTCGGCGTCGTGCTTGCCCTCGACGTAGATGCGGCTGGCGCGGGCTACCTTAGCCCGGCTCACCGGCGCGGCCACCGACCCCGAGGCTGTCCGGGCCGGACGGGCGGATGCCCGCGGACCGGCCGGGGCGGGCGGAACGAGCGTGACGGGCTGGCCCTCGAGCAGGAACGCGCCCGGAGTGAGCGGGAAGACCCGCCTCCGGCCGTGCCGGTCTTCCAGCGTCACGGCGCCCTTCTCGTAGCCGACCACCGCGCCGCAGAACCGGCCCTCGGAGTCCTCCACGACCAGGCCGCGTTCCGCCTCGACCTTAGGCACCTCGCGCTGCCCCGGCCGCCGGCGCCCGGTCGCGAGCACGTCAGCGTCGTATTGCCTGCTCTGCACGGGTATCTCCTCCGCTCTGCTTGCCAGTGCAGCGTAGCCGAGGACAACCGGTTAGCCGAGGACGAGGGCCCCGGCCGGGTCGCGCCGCCGCCGCCGACACGCGGCTATCGCGGTCCCTCCCCGCCGGGTTACCATCAAAGGGGCGGGACACCCCGGAACGGAGTTACGGAGAGTCACGCTCAGGCTGGTCAACTGCGGCCGTTCGCCTTGCAGTCAAGCGCTAGGAACTTGTTAGACGCAATAGACTTAGCACTCGAATGTTATGAGTGCCAAGGAGGTGAACGCGTGCTCGACGAGCGGAAACTGACAGTGCTCCGGGCGATAGTCGAGGACTACGTGTCCACCACGGAACCAGTTGGTTCCAAGTCGCTCGTTGACCGGCATCACTTCGACGTGTCCCCGGCGACTATCCGCAACGACATGGCCGTGCTCGAGGAGCAGGGCTTCATCGCGCAGCCGCACACCAGCGCGGGCCGGGTACCGACGGAAAAGGGCTACCGGCTCTTCGTCGACCGGCTGTCCAGCATTAAGCCCCTGTCGGGGGCCGAGCGGCGCGCCATCGAGACGTTCCTGGGCGGCGCGTACAGCCTCGATGATGTCGTCATGCGGACGGTCCGGCTGCTCGTCCAGCTGACCCGCCAGGTGGCGGTGGTGCAGTATCCGTCGCTGACCAGGTCCTCGATCCGGCACATCGAACTTGTCCCGCTGGCCCCGCAGAAGCTGCTGCTCGTGCTGATCACCGATACCGGCCGGGTCGAGCAGTGCACGGTCGACCTGCCCCAGCCCTGGGATGACTCCTCGGTGTCCCACGTACGTTCGGTCCTGAACGCCTGCCTGGGCGGTCATAAGCTCTCCGACGCCGCCGCCATGGTCACCGAGCTCAGCGAGCGGATCCCGGCCGACGAGCGAGCCAACGCCAACTCCGTGTTCACCGTCCTGCTGGCCAGCCTGGTCGAGCGGAACGAGGAGAAGATCGTTTTCGGTGGAGCCGCGAACCTGGCCGCGCATGATTTCAGCAAGGGGCTGCGCGAGGTACTCGAGGCCCTGGAAGAACAGGTGGTGCTGATGCGGCTCCTGGGGGAGGCGCCCGGGCCCGCGATCCTCACCGTCAGGATCGGCTCGGAGAACCAGGTCGCAGGCTTGCAGGCCACATCGGTGGTGTCCACGGGATACGGTAGCGAGGCCGAGCCGCTGGCGAAGCTCGGCGTGCTCGGGCCGACCCGGATGGACTACCCGGGCACGATGGGAGCGGTACGGGCGGTGGCGCGTTATGTCGGTCAGATTCTGATGGAGTCTTAGTGGCAGCGGACTATTACGGACTACTCAAGATCCGCCGCGACGCGACGCAGGATGAGGTCAAGCGGGCTTACCGTCGGCTGGCCAGGGAGCTTCACCCAGACGTGAACCCCGATCCCGAGACGCAGGAGCGGTTCAAGGAGATCACCCAGGCGTACGAGGTGCTGTCGGATACCGAAAAGCGCCGGATGTATGACATGGGCGTGGATCCGTTCGCGAACAGCGCGAGCACCGCGGGCAGCCCCTTCGGCGCGGGTTACAACCCGCTGAATGACCTGCTCGATCAGTTCTTCGGCGCGGGCGGCGGCGCCGCGGCGCGCGGACCGCGCAGCCGGGCGCAGCGCGGGCGCAACGCGACGATCAGGATCGAGCTAGAGCTTTCCGAGTGCTCGTTCGGCGCCACCCGCGAGCTCACCGTGGACACGGCCGTGGTCTGCCCCACCTGTTCGGGCGAGGGTACCGCGCCGGGAACTCATCCGCAGACGTGTGACATCTGCGGCGGGCGCGGCGAGGTAAGCCAGGTGACCCGCTCCTTCATCGGCCAGGTCATGATGGCCAGGGTCTGCCCGGGCTGCGGCGGCTTCGGGACCGTGCTGGTCCGGCCCTGCCCGGAATGCGACGGTGACGGCCGGGTCCGGACCAGGCGCACCATCAAGGTGCGGATCCCGGCCGGCGTTGAGGACGGCACGCACATCCAGCTGGCCGGCGAGGGCGAGGTCGGCCCGGGCGGCGGCCCGCCTGGCGACTTGTTCCTCGAGATCGTCCAGCGCCCGCACGATATCTTCGAGCGGCAGGGCGACGATCTGCACTGCACGGTGACGATCCCGATGGTGGCCGCGGCGCTGGGAGCGACGCTGTCGGTGGAGAGCCTGGACGGTCCCGCCGATATCGACATCCGCCCGGGCAGCCAGTCCGGCCAGGTGATCCCGCTCTATGGTCAGGGTGTCAAGCACCTGAACGGCAACGGGCGCGGTGACCTGGTCATCCACGTGACGGTGGAGGTACCGACCAAGCTGGACGCCGAGCAGGAGAAGCTGCTGCGCGAGCTGGCCAAGCTGCGCGGCGAGGAAGCGCCGCCCGGCAAGTTCGCGCCGGGTCAGCAAGGGTTCTTTTCGAGGCTACGCGACGCGTTCAACGGGCGCTGATGCCGCAGCCGCCGGTCTTCTTTGCTGACCGCGCGGAGCTCCAGTCCGACGTCGTCATCCTGTCCGGGGCCGAGGGCTGGCACGCGGCGACCGTGCGCCGGCTGCGCCCAGGTGAGCGCGCCGATGTGAGCGACGGCGCGGGCCTGGTGGCCGAGTGCGTGGTCGCCGCCGCCGAGCCTGGCGGGCTTGAGCTGGCCGTGCGGTCCAGGCGGGAGGTGCCACGCCCGGATCCCGCGATCACGGTCGTCCAGGCCATCCCGAAGGGCGACCGCGGGGAGCTGGCGGTCGAGGAGATGACCGAAGTCGGCGTCGACCGTATCGTGCCCTGGGCCGCCGCCCGGTGCGTTCCGGTGTGGCAGGGCAGCCGTGGCGAACGCTCGCTGGCCAAGTGGCGGGCAACCGCGCGTGAGGCCGCCAAGCAGTCCCGCCGCGCGTGGATACCGGACGTGGCGGAGGTCAGTTCGGCCGGGCACGTTTGCGAGGAAATCGCGAAGGCGGCGTGCGCCATCGTGCTCGAGCCGGACGCCGCCGACGGCCTCAGCCACCTGAGCCTGCCGGAATCGGGCGACCTGCTCATCGTGGTCGGGCCGGAAGGCGGCATCACCAGCGAAGAGAGCGCGGCTTTCCGCGCGGCCGGAGCCACCGCCCGCAGGCTCGGGCCCACGGTCCTGCGGACCTCGACCGCAGGGACCGTCGCCGCGGCTGTCCTGCTCAGCCGCTCCGGCCGCTGGCCGTAGACCCGCTGCTAGCTGGCCGCAGAGCCGCTGCTGCTGGCTGTCGGCCCGCTGCTGGCTGCAGAGCCGCTGCTGCTGGCTGTCGGCCCGCTGCTGGCTGCAGAGCCGCTGCTGCTGTCCGTCGGCCCGCTGCTGGCTGCAGAGCCGCTGCTGCTGTCCGTCGGCCCGCTGCTGCCCGTAGACCCGACACTCCTGCTCGTAGATCCGGCGCTGCCCGACACCGAACTGGTCCCGGTCGAGGCACTGCCGCTCGGTGAGGTGTTACTAGCCGATGCCGACGGGGTGGCGGTGGCCGAAGGACTGGGGCTGGGGGAGGCCGTCGACGTCGGCGTAGCCTGCTGGCTGGGCGTAGGAGTCGGGCTCGCGCAGTTAGTCGCCGTAGGCTTCGGTGTGCTGCTCCCGCTGGGGCTCACCGTGGCCGTCGCCTTGTTCGTAGCCGTGGCTGTGGCGCTGGCCGTCGGCGGCGAGCTGCTGGTGATGCTCGGGCTCACGGGGCTGCTGGCGCTATCGGTCGGGCCGCCGCTCCCGGCCGCCGGGCTGGCCGGTGAACTGGGCGGCAGGGTCGACGGGCTGGCCGGTGAACTGGGCGGCGGGGTCGACGGGCGGGCCGAATTTTGCGTGGTCTTGGACGAGGGAGACGATGACGGCGCGCATGGCGGGAGCACTGTCGGCGCGTTCCGCCCCGCAGGGGTCGTGGCCGCTGCCCCAGTCACCCCGGTGCCGTTACCCAGGGTATTGCCGCCGCTGCCCGAGCCTGCCGAACCGCCCGTGCCGGAGTTTTGGTGGCCGCCCAGAACCTGCGACACGGAGGAGCTGAGCGCCTGGCGAAGCGGACTTACCGAGGCGAGCAATACGCCGACGGCGAAGACGGCACAGCCGATCGCGATGGCGGGTCTGAGCAGTGCGTCACGCCAATCCCAGGCCTGGCGCGACGCTGGCCGCGCATGCCCAGGTCCTGAGCTCTCTCCTCGGCCCTGTCCGCCGCCGGGGCCCGCGCCGGGCCGGGGGCGCAAGCGCCGGATCATGTCCGCCAGGAAACCTGAAATCGCCGGCCCGGCGGCCGCCCAGGCATGCCTGCTGGCGAAGGCCGGCCCCGACTGGACCCGCGCACGGATCCGCTCCAGGCCGTCGGCGTGCGGTTCGATCTGATCCGCGGCAGCATGCAACTCACGGCGCAGGAAGTCGCCGAAGTCCTGGCCCTGCGCGGGCGTGCCGTCGTGGCCGGATCGCACCATTACTCCTGCTCCAGGGCAGCACGCAGGGCAGACATGCCGCGGGCCGTGTGACTTTTCACGGCGCCGCGGCTGATGCCCATCGTGGCCGCAATCTCGGCCTCGGAGAGGTCGGCGTAGTAGCGCAGGACGATGGCCTCGCGCTGGCGGTTAGGCAGTGCACGGAGCGCGGCAACGACCGCCGACCGCTCGAGCAGAACGAGCGCTCCGTGCTCGGCGCTCGGCATGTCCGGCGGCGCCTTCTGCAAGTTCTTGTCGATCACCGTCCGGTGCCTCAGGACGGAACGTGACCGGTTCACCACGGCCTGCCGCAGGTAGGCGAGCGCCTTCTCCGCGTCTCTCAGCCGCTGCCAGCCCCCGTGCATCGCGACGAACGAGTCCTGCACTACTTCCTCGGCGGTGGGGATGTCCCGTACGAGCAGGGCCGCCAGCCGGACCAGCGCCCGGTAGTGCGAGGAGTACAGCTCGGTGACCGCACGGTCGGCACTCCAGCCCACGCGGGCTGAGGTCGCCAGAAAGGCGTCCGGCGCGATGGCACCAGTCGCCACTAGAGTTTCGGTCACATGTGTTGGACGCGCTACCCCGTCGTCAGGTTCACTCCCCATGCGGCCGCTTCCGTGCCCTGATAGGAGTCGTGCAGGACCACGGTCTCCGGTCCTTCATCCCCAAATCTCCCACCCATCTGACCGTCCGTCACCCCGCAGAAACTGGCAGGCCTCCCAGCTACCTGCCTGGGTGAACGGGTCACCAGGCAACACACGGTTTTGCCTGGCCGACTTTCGGGCATGCCGCCAGCCGTCGCCGGAGGATGGCCGAAAGACAAGAATATCCATTAGCCGCGAGGTTACGACAGCACTTGCACGGATCATCACCATAACAGCGGATCGCGAGACGGTCACTCAACAATATCGGGGATATGGCCGGGACAAAAAATACGGTATGAGCGAATTATCCGGCCCGAGCGTGACCAGGCCCACCCCGGCCCAGCGAGTACCAGCGGGAGGATGAGCGCCGCCCGCGGCCGGCCCTCTAGGATCTTCCTGTGGCTGACTGCTTGTTCTGCGCCATCGTCGCCGGGGAGATTCCCGCGACCGTGGTCAGCGAGACCGACCAGATACTGGCGTTCCGCGATATCAACCCGCAAGCTCCGACTCATGTGCTCGTCGTCCCGAAGGATCACTACCCGCACGTCGCCGCGCTCGCCGCCGCCGATAGCGGGCTGCTCGCCGAGGTGATCGCCCAGGCGCACCAGGTCGCGGTGGCCGAGGGCGTCAGCGGGACCGGCTACCGGGTCGTCTTCAACACGGGCGAAGCGGCCGGGCAGACCGTGGCCCACGTCCACGCCCACCTGCTCGGCGGCCGTTCCCTCACCTGGCCGCCGGGATGACCCAGCCCGCCGGCGCGGCCCGCCGGATACCACCGGTAGCCCCGGCGGCGGATAACATGGATCCCGTTACGCTCGGGGGGCGGTCCCCCGGGGCTGCGAAAGCGTAGAGTTGACAGATATCCCACACGATGACCTGAACGCCAGGAGCAACCCGAATGGCGCCGGGCACTCAGATGAACCTCAGGGTCAACCGCGATCCCAGGTAAAGATCGTCATACCAGCTGATCATTCGATGGTCGGCTTGCTCGGATCCGGTGACGAGCTCCTGCACGTGATCGAGCGGGAGTTTGACGCCGACATCCATGTCCGCGGCAACGAGATCACCGCGACCGGCACTCCGGCGGAAACCACCCTGGTGACCGCGCTCTTCGACGAGCTGGTCGAGCTGCAGCGCAAAGGCACGGACCTGACGGCGGACGCGGTGGAGCGGGCCTCGGCCATGTTGCGCGCCGAGCGCGGCGTGCGCCCGGCGGACGTGCTGACGGTCGGCATCCTGTCGGCCCGCGGCCGTACGATCCGGCCCAAGACCCTCAACCAGAAGCGGTACGCCGACGCCATCGACGAGCACACGATCGTGTTCGCCATCGGCCCGGCGGGCACCGGGAAGACTTACCTGGCCATGGCCAAGGCGGTCAAGGCGCTGCAGGCCAAGCAGGTCAACCGGATCATCTTGACCAGGCCAGCCGTGGAGGCGGGGGAGCGGCTCGGCTTCCTGCCCGGCACCCTGTACGAGAAGATCGACCCGTACCTGCGCCCGCTCTACGACGCGCTGCACGACATGCTCGACCCGGATTCGATCCCCCGCCTGATGGCCGCGGGCACCATCGAAATCGCCCCCCTGGCGTACATGCGGGGCCGGTGCCAGCCGGTGGACACGCCGGTGCTCACCCCTGACGGGTTCCGGCCCATCGGCACGCTGACCGTGGGCGACCTGGTCGTCGGATCCGACGGCAAGCCAACGCCGGTGATTGGCGTGTACCCACAGGGGGAGAAGGACATCTACCGGGTCACGACCCAGGACGGTGCCTCGACGCTCGCCTCGGATGATCACCTGTGGGCCGTGGCCACCCGTGACGATCGCCGCCGCGGCAAGCCGCTCCGGGTCCTGACCACCCGCGAGATGATCGGAAACCTGCGGGCCGGCCACTACCACCGGTACGAACTTCCCCTGCACAGCGCACCCGTGTGCTTCCCGTACCGGGAAGTGCCGATGGACCCGTACGCGCTGGGGCTGCTGCTCGGTGACGGCTGCCGGACGGGCGCAACCACCCCGAGCTTCGCGGCCGGCGATCCGGAGCTTGCCTGGGAGTTGCAGCGCCGGCTGCCCGGTACCGGGGTGCGGCCCAGGCTGGGACCCGACTACATGTTGAACCGGGTGACCGCGCCGGGGGACGTCATCACCCTGGAGAACCCGGTGACCCGGGTTGCGCGGCTGCTCGGCTTGCATGGCACCCGGTCGGCCAGCAAGTTCGTGCCCGATCTCTACCTGTACAACTCGGCGAAGGTCCGGCTGGCCGTCCTGCAAGGCTTGCTCGACACCGACGGCGGCCCCGTCGTCCAGGGCGGCCGGACCTGCCGCGTCCAGTACGTGACCACGTCACCACGGCTGCGTGACGACGTGCTCTTCCTTGTCCGGTCGCTGGGCGGCGTCGGCTATTACCGCACCCGTCCAGCCGCAGGGCGCGCCCCCGGCCTCGCCAAGGGACGGCCGGTTCATCACCGCCACGACGCGTACATCGTCGACATCCGTCTGCCCGCCGGACTCGAGCCGTTCCGGCTCACCAGGAAGGCCAGGGCGTATGACGCGGCGGGCGGCGGCGGGCGTCCGATGCGCTTCATCGAGAGCATCGAGCGCCGGCCAGGCGGAGGCGGTGTGCATCTCGGTAGCGGCGGCCGATTCGCTGTATACGACCGAGGACTTCCTGCTGACCCACAACACCCTGAACGACTCGTTCATCATCCTGGACGAGGCGCAGAACACCTCCGCCGAGCAGATGAAGATGTTCCTCACCCGGCTGGGGTTCGGCTCCCAGGTCGTGGTGACGGGCGACGTCACCCAGGTCGACCTGCCGTCCGGCCAGGTCAGCGGGCTGCGCGTCGTCCAGGACATCCTCGACGGCATTCCCGATATCCACTTCGCTAGGCTGACCAGCCACGATGTGGTCAGGCACCGCCTGGTCGGCAAGATCGTGGACGCCTACGAGCGGTACGACGCGCAGGAAAGGCAGTTCAGCGCGACGGGTAACGCTACGAGGACGAACAGGCGGAAAGGCAGCTAGGACGCCGATGAGCATCGATATCGCCAACGAGGCGGGCATCGACGTGGACGAGGTGGGGCTAGCCGCGGTTGCCAGGTTCGCGCTCGACCAGCTGCGGATTCACCCGCTGGCCGAGCTCTCGATCCTGCTGGTGGACGAGCGGACCATGACCGAGTTGCACGAGAGGTGGATGGGCGAACCGGGACCGACCGACGTCCTCGCCTTTCCCATGGACGAGCTCAGGCCGCCGCGCCTGGGCGGTAACCGCGCGGGCGACCCGCAGCCCGACGGCAACCCCGGGCTGCTCGGCGACGTAGTGCTCTGCCCCCAGGTCGCGGCCGAACAGGCGGAAAAGGCCGGCCACTCCACTCAGGACGAGCTCGAGCTGCTGTCCGTGCACGGGATCTTGCACCTGCTCGGGTACGACCACGCCGAGCCGGAAGAACACGCCGCCATGTTCGGCCTGCAGGATCAGCTGCTGAAGGCCTGGCGGGACACGAAACAGGATACGAAGCAGGACACTAAGCGGGACACGAAAGGCCAGGAAGGGCCCGGCTGATGACCCCCCCAGCCTGGCTGCTGGTGGCGGCGGCCGTGCTCGCCCTCGCGGCCGGCTGGTGTGCGCGCGGCGAGGCCGCGCTGACGCTGCTGTCCGCCACCGGTGCCGCGGAGCGCCCTGATCCTAAACACGCAGATCAGCCCCGCACAGCTGGCCGCCAACGGCCGGCTGGCGAGGGCCCGCTGCGGACCGTGGTGGCTGACCTGCCCCGTTACCTGAGCGTGCTGCTGGCGATCCGCGTCGTCTGCGAGGTTTTCGCCGCGGTTCTCGTCACGGCGGCCTTCGTCAGCTGGTTCGGCGATGACTGGCGGGCCGTCTTTTCCGCGCTGGCGGTGGCGATCGCGCTGCGGTACGCGCTGACCGGCGTGCGCCCGCAGGCCAGCGCGACCGGCCCGCGGGTGGACCGGACGGCCGAGCGCGCCGCCGCCTTCCTGTACCCGCTGACCCGGGCGCTCGGCCCGCTGCCCCGGCTGCTCGTCGCGGTGGGCAACGTCCTGCCGCCCGGCCGCCGTAAGGCGCCGCCGGATCCGGACGGCCCGGAAGCCCGATCCGAGCTGCGCGGACTCGTCGACTACCTGGGGCGCAGGACCGGCATCGAGCCGGGCGAACGCGAGATGGTCCGCTCGGTCTTTGAGCTGGGCGACACCATCGTCAGGGAAGTCATGGTGCCCCGCACCGACATGGTGTTCATCGAGAGCGACCGGACCGTTGAGCAGGCCCTGTCACTGGCCTTGCGCAGCGGCTTCTCCCGGATACCTGTGGTCGGCGAGAACGAGGACGACGTCGTCGGCATCGCCTACCTGAAGGACATCGTGAAGTGGAGCCATGAGCATCCGGGCGCTGACGCCACCGAGAAGGTGGCCACGGTGATGCGCGCGGCCCTCTACGTCCCCGACAGCAAGCCCGTCAACGAACTGCTGCGCCAGATGCAGGCTCAGCGCACCCACGTGGCCATCGTGATCGACGAGTACGGCGGGACCGCCGGGCTCGTCACTATCGAGGACATCCTCGAGGAGATCGTCGGCGAGATCACCGACGAGTACGACAACGAGCGGCCGCCGGTGGAATGGCTCTCCGACGGCTCGGCCCGGGTGACGGCCCGGCTTTCCGTGACCGAGCTCGAGGAGGCGTTCGGGGTCCGGGTCGACGACGAGGACGTGGAGACGGTCGCCGGGCTGCTGGCCCACCAGCTCGGCCGGGTGCCGATCGCGGGTTCGACCGCGACCGTCCGCGGTCTTCGGCTCACCGCGGAGAACCTGGCCGGCCGCCGCAATAAGATCGGGACGGTGCTGGTGGAACGCGAACCGGACGACGACACCGAATCCTGATCACTCAGCCAGCCGCGTGCCTTCCGGCCCCCTCGCTCCCACCCGTAGAATCAGCGGGGTGAGCGACGTGACTCCTGACGCGGAGGATCTCAAGATCATCACCCTGGCCCGGTCCAGCCGGGCGAGGGTGGCGGCGTCCGAGGGTGCGGCGGTCCGGGACGAGACCGGCCGGACCTACACCGCCGCCGCGGTGGCACTGCCCTCGCTGCGGCTGTCCGCGCTGCGCCTGGCGGTAGCGATGGCGGTGTCCAGCGGCGCGCAGAAACTGGAGGCGGCCGCCCTGGTCAGCGACGCCGACCTGGACCCGGGCGACCTCGCCGTGGTCCGTGATCTCGGCCCGGACGCAACGGTCTTTCACGCCGCCCCCGACGGCACCATCCGCACCACCCTGACCCCGTAAACCCCTAGCCCCGCCACGGCAGGCGCACCGGCGATGCTGGCACCCCGTTCCTGACTAGCTCGTCCACCAGCCCGCTCAGCCCGGCCGGGGCAATCACTTCGGCGCTGTCCCGCATGTCACTGACCGTCCACCACCGGTGCCCGGTGATAATCGATCGCTCCAGCGGCTCCTGCCTGCTGCTGTCGAAGGCCGCCGCCGCCACCCGGACCAGGAAAAACGCGTCGGCCCCGAAGAACCGCCGCCCGCTGCTGCCGGTCCAGAGCCCGGCGCAGGTCGCCAGCACCGGCCCGAGGTCGGCTTCGGCCCTGACGTGCCCGGTTTCCTCGGCCAGTTCCCTGACCGCCGCGCCCGTCAGGGTTTCCCCGCGGTGCACCCCGCCGCCTGGCGTGAACCAGAACCGCCCCCTCGGCTCCTGCGCGCTGAACAGCAGGATCCGCCCGCCCGGCTCGAGTACGATCAGCCGGGCGGTCGGCCGGAACGTCAGGGACGCGGACATAGCCCCGACCGTAGCGCCGTACGGACCCTGCGGCCCGTCACCGCCCCCGTCCTTTTCTTTTGGGCCGAACGGGCATTGGCACTTCTCCCCGGAACATGCGCGAGTATTAAGGGGTGAACCAGCCACCGGCCGCCTTCCGCTCGGGTTTCGCCTCGCTCGTGGGCCGCCCGAACGTCGGGAAGTCGACCCTTACGAACGCGCTCGTCGGCGCCAAGGTCGCGATCACCAGCGACCGGCCGCAGACCACCAGGCGGGTGATCCGCGGCATCGTGCACCGCCCGGACGCGCAGCTGATCGTGGTCGACACTCCCGGCCTGCACAAGCCGCGCACGCTGCTCGGCGAGCACCTGGACAGCCTGGTCCGCTCCACGCTGGCCGAGGTCGACGTGATCGGGTTCTGCATCCCGGCCGGTGATCCGGTCGGCCCCGGTGACCGGTTCCTGGCCCGGGAACTCGAGAACGTCAAGAAGACGCCGGTCGTGGTCGTCGTGACCAAGACCGACGAGGTGCCCCCCGAGCGGGTCGCGGAGCAGCTGGTGGCGGTCAGCGGCCTCGGCGACTGGGCCGACGTGGTGCCGGTCTCGGCCGTGGCCGGCTTCCAGCTCGACGTGCTCGCCGACGTGCTCGTCTCCCATCTGCCCGAAGGCATGCCCCTCTACCCGGACGGCGAGCTGACCGACGAGCCCGAGCTGATCATGGTCGCGGAGCTGATCAGGGAGGCCGCCCTGGACGGCGTACGGGATGAGCTGCCGCACTCGATCGCCGTCGTGGTCGAGGAGATGGGCCCCCGGCCCGGCCGCGAGGACCTGACCGACGTCCACGCCGAGCTCTACGTAGAGCGGCCGAGCCAGAAGGCCATCGTGATCGGCACCAAGGGGCAGCGGCTGAAAGAGGTGGGCAGCCAGGCCCGGCACCAGATCGAGGCGTTCCTCGGCACCAGGGTCTACCTCGACCTGCACGTCAAGATCGCTAAAGACTGGCAGCGCAACCCCAAACAGCTCCGCCGCCTAGGCTTCTACGACTGACCCCGGTTCCTTTCCCGCGTCTGGCCGGTCCTCATAGCGAAAGCAGTTATCCTGGGCCCCCGGGGGATCACCGCCACCGTGGTGCACGGCGGCCTGATCGATACCGACATGAACCCGGCCGACGGCCCGGCCGCCGACCTCCTGCGGGCCGTCCCGGCGCTGGGCCGCTACGGCCACGTCGACGACATCGCCGCCACCGTCGTCCACCTCGCCGGCCCCGCCGGCCGCTACGTCACCGGCACCGCCATCACCGTCGACGGCGGCTTCGCCGCCTAACCCCGTCCCGCCCCCCGAGCCGCCCAGCCCCGTCACGCCCCGAGCCGCCCAGCCCCGTCACGCCCCGAGCCGCCCAGCCCCGTCCGCCGCCGTGTCAGCTCTCCTGGCGCCCCGTGCGCAACGTAAGTCCCAATTCAACCCACCCGCCTCAGCGGGCCGACCTGCAACTATCGCCTTGTCCGGGTCACGAGCGCAGACCGAAAAAAGAGGTCTCGGATCTGCATCGGCACGGCGCGCTGAGGCCCGGCGGCGACATGATGGATTCACCTGTACCACAAAGGCCAGGGTGCACCGTCTGCGGTGGGGTGCTTACGGGGGCGTGTGCAGGCTGGTCGTCAGAAGGGGACCTACCTTGCTGATCATCTTCGGCTTGCGCGTGTTCTACCGGACGATCGCGCAGGGCACCTTCCACTGCCGTCGTTGCGGCGGGGACCGGCAGTACCGGCTACGCTCCGGACGCCGCTGGTTCACCCTGTTCTTCCTCCCGGTTATCCCGCTGAACTCGGTCGGCGAGCATGTCCAGTGCACCACCTGCCGGACCCGTTACGTGACCGACGTGCTCAGCCAGCCGACGACCGCGCAGATGCAGGCGGCCCTGCCCGCGGGGATGCGGGCCGCGGTATCGGCCATGTTGCGGTCGGGTGATCCGGGCAGCCCGGTGTCACGGCAGCGGGCGATCGAGGCGGTGATCGGAGCGGGCACGCCAGGCTATGGCGAGGCCATGCTCAACGCCGATCTCACGCAGCCGCTCGAGTCGATCCGGCCAGCCCTGAACCAGGTGGGCACCCAGCTCACCATTCAGGCCAGGGAATGGTATCTGGCCGAGGTGATTCGGATCGGCATGGCGGACGGCCCGCTGACAGAAACCGAGCGGCACGCCGCCCTGGCCATCGGGATCGACCTCGGCATGACCCAGGCACAGGTCATCGGCGTAGTCGCGATGACCGAGCAGTCCGCCGGCCACGACTAGTAACGGAACCCGGCGAGCGCCTGTCCCGTAGACCTTGGCGGGCCGGTCCGCCGGGCGCCTGGGCAGCCGCTGGTTCCGGGCCCGCAAGCGCCTGCCGCGGCACCGGGCTGGTGCCCAGCCCACGCCAGGGGCTGATGGGCGGCCGGGGATCCCGGTGACCCGTTCGCGGCCCCGCAGCCCCGCCCCGCAGCCCCGCCCCGCAGCCCCGCAGCCCCGCCCCGCCCCGCCTCGGCCCGGCCCGGCCCGGCCCCAGGGCCCGTTCGCGGTCCCTCGGTCCCGGCCGCGGAAAGATCGTGGAAAATCCGGCTTGCACGGAAACTTTGGTGCCCGCCAGGGGCCCGCGATCATCCGTACAGGCCGGATCCTCCACGTTAACTGGCGCAGGAGTGCAGGGGCGCTGGGACGTCAGCGGCGGCAGGAGCCTGACGGGACAGGACGGGCCGGGGTGACACCTAACCGGCTAGGCGGCACCGGCATCACCCGCACCGGAGCCGTGCTCCACCCGGCACCCGCACCGGAGCCGGGCTCCCACCGGCGTCACCCGCACCCGAACCGGGCTCCACCCGCCCACCCCAAGTCAGTATGAAGCGAGGCATACCTTAGCCGGGCAGAGGCGGCACGTTGACCCGGTACGAGGTGCTGGGCGGCCCGAGGACCGTGTAGCCGAGCGCCTCGTTCACCGCGATCATGTGCTTGTTGGCCTGGGCGTTCCATGTCACGATCCGTTCCAGCTGCGGCTCCGCGCTGGCGAGCAGATCCAGCATCGCGATCTTCACCAGGAGGCCGAGCCGGTGTCCGCGGTGCTTCCTGGTCACGGCCGTGATCAGCTGATGACCCCAGCCCGGATCGGCCGGATCCACTGCCATCTCGGTGAGCGCGGCCAGCTCGCCGCTGGCGTCATGCCGGCCCGCGATGGAGTAGTGGCGCATTCCGAACCGCCTCCGGAGCCCATTGACGCTCCGGCGTACCCGCTGGGCGTCCCACGCCTCCGGTGTGACCCCCGGGCTGTGCGGAGCGTCGTTGAGGGCGGTGTAGAGCGCCGCCGCCTGCTCAATGAATTCGTCAGGCACCAGCCCGGTCCATGACACCAGCGAGTAGCCGGCCGCGGCCCGCTCGGCCGGCTCGTGCAGGCGGGCGAGCGTGCCCTCGGCTAGCTGGCCGGGCTCCAGTACGCGCTTGATCTCTACCAGTCCGGGTTCCGCTCCCGCGGAACGGGCGAACGCCTCGCCGGGCGAGCCGTAAGGTGCGCCGCCGGCGAGCACCGAACGCCCGTGTGCCGCCGTGCGGGCCGCCGCGTGCCGCAGCAGGGCACGGCCGATCCCGTGCCGTCTGGCCGAAGGGTGCACGACGAGATTCAGGCGCGCGCGGTCGAGGTTTTCCCTGTCCGGCAGCTCAAGCCGATACCAGCCCGCGACCCGGCGCTGGGCCGGGACGACCCACACCTCTCTGGGGTCGCCGCCCCAACCGAGGGTCATCCAGTCGCGGAACGCGCGGTCACCCAGCCAGGGTCCCTCTGGGGTGTCGATCCGGTCGGCCGCCAGGTTCACCTCGTGACACGCACGTATTTTCTCCGTGTCCGCCAAGTCGGCTTGCTCGATACGCATCCTCACAGCCAACCCCGGCCGTCCCGCATGCGCCACCCAATATTCCGCGCCGCCTGGGTGCCGGTTTCCGGTCGGCTCGTCTGGCTGGTAAAGTAGCCAGCGATGTTGCGCGAGCTGCTCCTCCTTAGCGGCCGCGGCGGGGGCCGATAGGCCGGCTCCCTCGTCGCGGGGTGTTGGCGTGTCCGCTGGCCATCGAACCTGGCCAGCGTCGATCCGGTTGACCCTGATCTGGCTAGCACCGATCTGGCTAGCACCGATCTGGTTAGCGCCCGATCTGGTTAGCACTGACCTGGCCACCGCCCACCAGTTACGAGGAAGTAACCGATAATGCAGCAGGACCACGCGTTCAATCGCGTCTCACCCGTACAACAGCAGCCGAGTGGCATGCCGTGCCATCGCTATACCCCGTTCCAGGCGATCGAGCTGCCGGACCGTACCTGGCCCGCTAAGACCATCACGAAGGCGCCGCGCTGGCTATCTACCGACCTGCGGGATGGTAACCAGGCGCTGATCGACCCGATGAGCCCGGCTCGCAAGCACAAGATGTTCGAATTGCTGGTGCGGATGGGCTACAAGGAAATCGAGGTCGGGTTCCCGTCCGCGAGCCAGGCCGACTTCGATTTCGTGCGCGAGCTGATCGAGGGCCGCCACATCCCTGATGATGTCCGGATTTCGGTGCTCACCCAGGCCCGGGAGGACCTGATCGAGCGCTCGGTTCAGTCGCTCGTCGGCGCGCGGCTGGCCACCGTGCACTTGTACAACGCGACCGCCCCGATATTCCGCCGGGTGGTGTTCCGCATCGATCGCGAGGAATGCAAGGCGCTCGCCGTCGAGGGCACCCGCCACGTCATGAAGTACGCCGGGGAACTCCTGGATGGAACCGACTTCGGCTACGAGTACTCGCCGGAAATCTTCATGGACACTGAGCTCGACTTCGCCCTGGACGTCTGCGCGGGCGTCATGGATGTCTGGCAGCCCGGACCTGGCCGGGAAATTATCCTTAACCTGCCGTGCACGGTCGAGCGGTCCACCCCGAACGTCTACGCCGACCAGATCGAGTGGATGAGCCGGAACCTGCCGGACCGCGATTACGTGTGCCTGTCCGTGCACACCCACAACGACCGGGGCACCGCCGTCGCCGACGCTGAGCTGGCCGTACTCGCGGGCGCGGACCGGATCGAGGGATGCCTGTTCGGTAACGGCGAGCGCACAGGCAACGTATGCCTGGTCACCCTGGGGCTGAACCTGTTCACCCAGGGTATCGACCCGATGATCAACTTCGCCGACATAGACGAGATCCGTCGCACGGTCGAATACTGCAACCAGATCCCGGTTCATCCGCGCCACCCCTACGCGGGCGACCTGGTCTATACCGCCTTCTCCGGCTCCCACCAGGACGCCATCAAGAAGGGCTTCGAGGCGCTGGAGGCCGAAGCGGCCAGCGCGAACATCCCGTTCGCCGAGTACCCGTGGGCCGTACCTTACCTGGCGATCGACCCGCATGACGTGGGCCGCACGTACGAGGCGGTCATCAGGGTCAACTCGCAGTCGGGCAAGGGCGGCGTCGCCTACGTGATGAAGGCCGAGCATCAGCTGGACCTTCCGCGCCGCCTGCAGATCGAGTTCTCCCGGGTGATCCAGGGACACACGGACGCCGAGGGAGGCGAGATCTCTCCCGCCCGGATGTGGGAGATCTTCTCGGCTGAGTACCTCAGCGAGGGGTCGGTGGCGCTGCTGGACCAGCAGACGTCTTCGGTCGTCGAAGGCAAGCATGCCCTCACCGCGGAGATCGTCGCCGACGGTAGTGTGCGGCAGGTCGAGGGTGTCGGCAACGGCCCCATCTCCGCGTTCTGTGATGCGCTCGCCACCGTCGGCGTGACCGCCCGGGTGCTCGACTACCACGAGCACGCCCTGACCGAAGGCACCGACGCCCAGGCGGCAGCCTATGTGGAGTGCGAGATCGGCGGTCAGGCCTTCTGGGGCGTCGGCGTTGACACGAACACGGTCACGGCCTCGATGCGCGCGGTCCTTTCCGCGGTGAACCGCTCCCGCCGCGCCTAAGCGAAGGCGGCACACCGAACCCGTTACGGCGGGGTCACGTCACCGCCGACGTGGCCCCGCCGGGCCGGCCCCGCATATGCGGCTGGTTTCCGCCCGCGTGCGAGAGAATGGATACGTGCAGCTTTACCGGGATGACGGGATTGTGCTGCGGACGCAGAAGCTGGGCGAGGCGGACCGGATCATTACCGTGCTTGGCCGGAGCAGCGGACGGGTCCGCGCCGTGGCCAAGGGCGTCCGCCGGACCAAGTTGAGATTCGGCGCCCGGCTCGAGCCGTTCACGCATGTCGACTTGATGCTGCACGTGGGACGTTCGCTGGACGTGATCACGCAGGCAGAGGTGATCCGGCCCTACGGCGAGCCGCTGACTGGGGACTACCCCCGGTACACGGCGGGCGTGGCGATGCTGGAGACGGCCGAGCGGTTCACCCCGGTGGAGAAGGAACCCGCGCTGCGCCAGCTGCTGCTCCTGATCGGCGGGTTGCGTGCTCTCAGTCAAGGGGAGCACGACCCGCGGCTGGTGCTTGACGCCTTCCTGCTGCGCTCGCTCGCGGTGGCCGGTTACGCGCCCGCCCTGGAGGAGTGCGCCCGCTGCGGCGCTCCGGGCACTATCCCCGGCGGGCGCCGGTTGCCGGCCTTCGCCATCCCGGCCGGAGGCATGGTGTGCGCTTCCTGCCGTCCGCCCGGCGCCGCCTCACCGGCCGCGCCGACGGTCGACCTGATGCTCGCCTTGCTGCGCGGGGACTGGGACAGCGCGGATCACAGCGAAAGGAGGAACCAGGTAGAGTGCAGCGGGCTGGTCGCCGCGTACCTTCAGTGGCACCTAGAGCATTCGATCCGTTCACTGCGTCACGTGGAGCGTGTCTGATGGCAGAAGGCCCGCGCCCTGCGGGGGTCCGCCCGCCCGATCCGCATCCGAGCGGCGTGAAGCCGCCCGGCATACCCCGCGAACTGGTGCCCCGGCATGTCGCCCTGGTAATGGACGGTGACGGGCGCTGGGCGGCCAAACGCGGGCTGCCCAGGACCGAGGGTCACAAGGTAGGCGAATCCTCGCTGCTCGACGTGATCATGGGGGCGATCGAGCTCGGCATTCCGTACCTTTCCGCCTATGCCTTCTCGACCGAGAACTGGCGGCGTACGCCGGACGAAGTGCGTTTCCTGATGGGCTTCAACCGCGATGTCATCCACCGGCGCCGGGACCTGCTGAATGAGATGGGTGTTCGCATTCGCTGGGCTGGTCGCCGGCCGAGGCTATGGCGCAGCGTGATCAGCGAGCTTGAGTACGCCGAACGGCTCTCGGCCGGGAATTCCGTGCTGACCCTGCAATTCTGCGTCAACTACGGCGGCCGGGCTGAGATCGCCGACGCCGCCGCGGCCATAGCCGCGGATGTGGCCGCAGGCAAACTCCGGCCGGAGAAGGTCGACGAGAAATTGTTCGCCCGCTACCTGGATGAGCCGGGGATTCCGGACGTCGACCTTTTTGTCAGGTCATCCGGCGAGCAGCGCCTTTCCAACTTCCTGCTCTGGCAGTCCGCCTATGCCGAACTGGTGTTTCTCGACACGCTCTGGCCAGATTTCGATCGCAGGCACTTGTGGCACGCCTGCGAGATCTTCGCCAGCCGGGACCGCAGGTACGGCGGCGCCCAGCCGAACCCCGTTCCGCCTCCGCCGGACGCCGACTGGGTGAACGGCCCGGTGGCCAAGGGGTGACGGGAAGTCACCCATGCGCACCGGGTGAATTCAATTCGCGATCGAACGCCCGTCCTCCTAAGCTAATGATCTCAGGCAGCGGAAAGGCAGGCTGAGAGCCACCCGTACCCGCGGCCGAAATCACCATGGGGATCGCGCCCGTCGCGCCCGCCGACCGCCAGCCGGATGGAGACTTTTGATGGCATTGCGCAGTGATCGTCTCGACGCCGTTGTCAACCTGAGCAAGCGGCGGGGGTTCGTCTACCCGTCCAGCGAGATCTACGGCGGCCTGCGGGCTTCCTGGGATTACGGCCCGCTGGGCGTGGAGCTGAAGAACAACATCAAGCGTCAGTGGTGGCGCTCGATGGTCACCGAGCGCGATGACATCGTCGGCCTCGACTCCTCGGTCATCTTGGCCCGGGAGGTGTGGGAGGCCAGCGGTCACGTCACCGAGTTCGTGGACCCGCTCACCGAGTGCACGTTCTGCCACAAGCGGTACCGCGCCGATCACCTGATCGAGGCCTACGAGGAGAAGAACGGCAAGGCTCCGGCCAACGGGCTCGCCGACATCGCCTGCCCGAACTGCGGCAACAGGGGCACCTTCACCGAGCCGCGGATGTTCAACGGCCTGCTGAGTACCCACCTGGGCCCGGTCGAAGACGAGTCCGGCCTGGCCTACCTGCGCCCGGAGACCGCGCAGGGTATCTTCATCAACTTCCGCAACGTGCTGCAGACCTCGCGCCGTAAGATCCCGTTCGGCATCGCCCAGGTCGGCAAGTCGTTCCGCAACGAGATCACCCCGGGCAACTTCATCTTCCGCACCAGGGAATTCGAGCAGATGGAGATGGAGTTCTTCGTCCGCCCCGGCACCGACGAGGAATGGCACCAGCGCTGGATCGACGAGCGCTTCGGCTGGTATGCCGACCTGGGGATCCGCAAGGACAACCTGCGGCTCTACGAGCACCCGGAGGAGAAACTCGCGCACTACTCCAAGCGCACGGTGGACATCGAGTACAAGTTTGACTTCGTGGGCACGGAGTGGGGCGAGCTTGAGGGCATCGCCAACCGCACCGACTTCGACCTCAAGACCCACCAGGCCGCGTCCAAGCAGGACATGTCCTACCTGGACCAGGAGTCGAACGAGCGGTTCATCCCGTACGTGATCGAGCCCGCGGCCGGGGTCGACCGGGGCGCACTGGTATTCCTGCTGGACGCCTACGCCGAAGACGAGGCGCCGGACGCCAAGGGCAAGCTGGAGAAGCGCACGGTACTGCGGCTAGACCGCAGGCTCGCGCCGGTGAAGGTGGCGGTGCTCCCGCTGTCCCGCAACGCCGACCTCTCACCCAAGGCCCGCGACCTGGCCGCGGCCCTGCGCAAGCGCTGGAACACCGACTTCGACGACGCCAGCGCGATCGGCCGCCGGTACCGGCGCCAGGACGAGATCGGCACCCCGTACTGCGTCACCGTCGACTTCGGCACGCTCGAGGACCAGGCGGTCACGGTCAGGGACCGCGACACCATGGACCAGGAGCGGGTCGGCATCACAGGCGTCGAGGCCTACCTAACGGAGCGCCTCGGCCCCTGCTGAAACCCAGGCCCGTTCGGCAAAAAAGATCTTTTCTTCCGAACGGACGTCGTATCACTGTCCGGCCCTCATCCCGCCGCGCGGCGGTAGACCTCGGCCGCGGCCTGGTGAAAGCCGGCCGGCAGGCCGTCCGCGGCCATGCTCGCGGCGATCTCCTCCATCTCCGCGATCCAGCGCCAGCCCTTGGCCGCCGCGGACCCGGCGGCGCGGACGGCCCGGTCCTCCAGGCCGGGCTGGGACAGGCGCCACTCGGCCAGCAGGGCGTCCTCGACGCCCTCGGCCTGGGCCAGCGCCCGGGCCGCCAGCAGCAGGGCGGCCGAACCCTTGGTCCACGACGCGTACGCCATCTTCACCGCCGAGGCCGCGCCCACCTCACCGCCCACCACGCGGGCCGCCACGGCGGTGCCGTCGAACAGCGCGCGGACCTCCGCCGCCCGGGTCCCGGACAGGTAGAGCCGGATGAAGCCGGGTGCCACCGGCGGCGTCCCGATGATCCCGCCGTCCACGTACGCCGCCCCGTAACCCTCGGCAATCCCGGCCACCTCGCGCGCGGTCGCGGGCGAGATCGCGTTGGCGTCCACGTACACGCCGCCGAACCCGGCCACGGCGACCCGCTGCGCGATTCCGGCCGCCGCATGCGGCGGGACGATCGACAGTACGACATCCGCCCGCCGGACCAGGTCGGCCAGGTCGCCCGTTGCCGTCAGCCCGGCCGCGCTGGCCCGCGCGGCCGTCTCGGCGCTGCGCCCTTCCGGCACCCAGAGCACCTCGTGCCCGCCGTCGGCCAGGCACTGCCCGACCGCGGCGCCCATCTCACCGGGCTGCAGCAGCCCGATCGTCAGCTTGCCCATGCTGCCTATTTCACCAGGTGCCGTACTGGCCGTCCGTCGAGGCCGGCCCGGGCACCGTCCTCGGCCGGGGCCGGGGGCGGCAGGTCCGTAGCGTTGGCTTTCACGTATCAGAGACGCAGGCGCGCTGGTGTGGTTGCGTGCCCTGGCCGTAAAGGATTGGCTAGGGCGGTAGAGTCCCGAGTGACTAAAATTAGAAGACGTCGCGTGCTGCGAGGAGCAGGAAGTGCCGAAGCTCGTTTATGACTTTACCGAAGGCAACAAGGACCTGAAGGACTTGCTGGGCGGTAAGGGTGCCAACCTGGCCGAGATGACCAATATCGGCCTGCCGGTGCCGCCCGGATTCATCATTACCACCGAGGCCTGTCGTTACTACCTGGAACAAGGTACGACACCCGAAGGCCTCGACAAGGAAATCGCGGACCACTTGGATCAGCTGGAATCGGCGATAGGCCGCAAGCTCGGCGATCCGGCCGACCCGCTGCTGGTCAGCGTCAGGTCCGGGGCGAAGTTCTCCATGCCGGGCATGATGGATACCGTCCTGAACATCGGCCTGTCCGACGAGTCGGTTCAGGGCCTGGCCAAGCAGGCCGGCAACGAGCGGTTCGCCTGGGACGCCTACCGGCGCCTGATTCAGATGTACGGCAAGACCGTGCTCGACATCGACGGCGAGCACTTCGAGCATGCCATCGACGCCACCAAGCAGGCCAAGGGCGTCAGCAATGACCTCGAGCTGGACGCGGCCGACCTGCAGAACCTGGTCGAGACGTTCAAGAGCATCGTCAAGGCCCAGACCGGGCGGGACTTCCCGCAGGAGCCCAGGGGGCAGCTGGACCTGGCCATCAAGGCCGTGTTCAACTCCTGGAACTCACCCCGCGCCATCCTCTACCGCCGCCAGGAGCGCATCCCGACCGACCTGGGCACGGCCGTGAACGTGGTCGCGATGGTCTTCGGCAACCTGGGCATGGACTCGGGTACCGGCGTCGCGTTCACCCGGGACCCGGGCACCGGCGCCCAAGGCGTCTACGGTGACTACCTGCAGAACGCCCAGGGCGAGGACGTCGTGGCCGGCATCAGGAACACCGTCCCGCTGCAGGACCTGGAGACCATCGACAAGGCGTGCTACGACCAGCTAATGCAGATCATGTCGACGCTGGAGAACCACTACCGCGACCTGTGCGACATCGAGTTCACCATCGAGCGCGGCAAGCTGTGGATGCTGCAGACCCGGGTGGGCAAGCGCACCGCCGCGGCCGCCTTCCGCATCGCCATGCAGCTGGTGGACCAGGGCCTGATCGACATGGACGAGGCGCTCACCCGGGTCACCGGCGAAGAGCTGGCCCGGCTGATGTTCCCCAGGTTCGACACCAGCGGCGAGGTCACCAAGATCGCCAAGGGCATCAGCGCGTCGCCCGGCGCGGCCGTCGGCAAGGTCGTCTTCGACTCGCCCCGCGCGGTCGAGCTCGCTGGCCAGGGCGAGAAGGTCATCCTGGTCCGCCGCGAGACCAACCCCGACGACCTGCACGGCATGATCGCCGCCCAGGGCATCCTGACCAGCCGCGGCGGCAAGACCAGCCACGCGGCCGTGGTCGCCCGCGGCATGGGCAAGACCTGCGTCTGCGGCGCCGACGAGCTCGTAGTGGACACCAAGGCGAAGAAGTTCACCGCACCCGGCGACATCACCATCTCCGAGGGCGACATGATCTCCATCGACGGGACGTCCGGCGTGGTCTACGCGGGCGAGGTCCCCGTCCTTCCTTCGGAGGTGGTGCGCTACTTCGAGGGCGAGCTGCACCCGCACTCCGACGAGGCCGATGACCTGATCAGGGCCGTGCACTCGATCATGACGCACGCCGACCAAAAGCGCCGCCTGGGCGTCTACGCCAACGCGGACACCGGTCCCGACTGCGCCCGGGCCCGCCGGTTCGGCGGCGGCGGCGTGGGCTTGGTCCGGACCGAGCACATGTTCCTGGGCGAGCGCCGCCAGCTGGTCGAGGACCTCATCCTGGCCACCACCGCCGACGAGCGCCAGCACGCGCTGGACGCCCTCGAGCCGCTGCAGCGCGGCGACTTCGTGGAGATCCTCGACGCCATGGACGGCCTGCCGGTCACGATCCGGCTGATCGACCCGCCGCTGCACGAGTTCCTCCCGGACCTGACCGACCTGTCGGTCAAGATCGCCCTGGCCGGCGACGACGCAACCGAGAAGGACAAGGATCTGCTGGCCGCGGTGCGCAGGCTGCACGAGCAGAACCCGATGCTCGGCCTGCGCGGCGTCCGCCTCGGCCTGGTCATCCCCGGCCTGTTCGACATGCAGGTCCGCGCGATCGCGCACGCGGCCGCGCAGCTCAAGCAGGCGGGCAAGGACCCGCGCCCGGAGGTGATGATCCCGCTCACCGCCACCGTCCAGGAGATGGAGATCAGCCGCGAGCACGCCGAGAAGGTGCTCGCCGAGGTCGAGGAAGAGACCGGCACGCACGTGCACACCATGATCGGCACGATGATCGAGGTGCCGCGGGCGGCCCTGAACGCCGGCCCGATCGCCGCCAGCGCGGAGTTCTTCTCCTTCGGCACGAACGACCTGACCCAGATGACCTGGGGCTTCTCTCGTGACGACGTGGAGGGCTCGTTCTTCAGCCGGTACATCGAGCTGGGCATCTTCGGCGTCTCCCCGTTCGAGACGATCGACCGCGACGGCGTCGGCCGCCTGGTCGACATCGCGGTCCGGGAAGGCAAGGCGGCCCGGCCCGACATCGAGCTCGGCGTCTGCGGCGAGCACGGCGGTGACCCGGACTCGGTGCACTTCTTCCACCAGGTCGGCCTGGACTACGTATCCTGCTCGCCGTTCCGCGTCCCGATCGCCCGCCTCGAGGCCGGCCGGGCCGCGCTGGAATCGGCCGGTTCCGACAGCAGGTAGCCGGTTTGACCCCTAGGTACGACGAAAGCGCCACGGCCCGCTGGGTGGCAGAGCCGCCCAAGCGGGCCGGGCGCAGTGACTTCGAGCGCGACCGCGCCCGGGTCCTGCACAGCGCCGGGCTGCGTCGGCTGTCGGCCAAGACCCAGGTGGTCGCGGCCGGCAGCGCGGACTTCCCCCGGACCAGGCTGACCCACTCCCTGGAGTGCGCCCAGATCGGCCGGGAGCTCGGCGAGGAAATCGGCTGCGACCCGGACCTGGTGGACGCGGCCTGCCTGGCCCACGACATCGGTCACAGCCCGTTCGGCCACAACGGCGAATTCGCCCTCAACGAGCTAGCCGCCTCCATCGGCGGCTTCGAAGGCAACGCGCAGTCGCTGCGACTGCTCACCCGGCTCGAGCCCAAGGTGGCCGGCGCGGGCCTGAACCTGACCCGGGCCACCCTCGACGCCACCCTGAAGTACCCGTGGTTCCGCGGCGGTTCCCCGGGCGCCAGCTCTGCTACCCCGGGGGGACGACCCCCCGGGACCCCCCGCAAGTTTGGCGTCTACACCGACGACGCCGACGTGTTCGGCTGGATCAGGCAGGGCGCGCCCGCGGCGCGGCCGTGCCTGGAGGCGCAGGTCATGGACTGGGCCGACGACGTGGCCTATTCGGTCCACGACATGGAAGACGGCTTTCACGCCGGCCTTATCACCTTCAAGAACCTGCAGTCCCCGGCCGAACGGGGCGCCGTTTCCGCCACCACCGCGGCCATCTACTGCGACGATGACGTCCCGGTCGGCGAACTGGTCGAGGTTCTCGATGCGCTGCTCGCCCTGGACGTCTGGCCCGCCCACTACGACGGCGGTCCGGACACCGTCGCCGCCCTGAAGAACCTCACCAGCGAGCTGATCGGCCGCTTCTGTGTCGCCGCCCAGCAGACCACCCTCGCCGCCCACCGCGGAAACCCCCGCACCACGCCCCCCGCCAACCCTGTCAGCCCCGCCCCCCTCACCCGCTACGCTGCGGACCTCATCGTCCCTCGGCAGCAGCGGCTGGAGTGCGCGCTGCTGAAGGGGATCACCGCGTACTACGTGATGACCCGCGCCGGCGTGATCGCGGCCCAGGCGGCCGAACGGGAACTCCTCACCGAACTGGCCCACGCCATCGAGCGCGGCGCGCCGCAGACCCTCGATCCGCTGCTGCGCCCGTCGTGGGACGAGGCGGGGACCGACGCCGCGCGCCGCCGCGTGGTCATCGACCAGGTCGCCTCCCTCACCGACACGTCGGCCATCGCCTGGCATCACCGCCTCTGCAGGCCCGCCGGGTCGTAATCTTCTCTCATGCCAGCTTTCGTGATTGCCGGCGGCGCCCTGGCCGCGGCCAAGGCCGCCGAGACGCTCCGCGACGAGGGGTTCGACGGCGACATCGTGCTGATCGGCTCCGAACCAGAACGCCCCTACGAGCGCCCGCCGCTGTCCAAGGGATACCTGCTCGGCGAGGCGGAGCGCGACTCGGTCTACGTGCACCCGGCCGACTGGTACGGCGAGCACCAGGTCGACCTGCGTTCCGGCGTTACCGTTACCGCCATCGACCGCGGCGCCGCCACCGTCACCACGTCAGGACCGGCCGGTACCGAGACCGTGTCCTACGACAAGCTGCTGCTCGCGACCGGCGCCTCGCCGCGCCGCCTCAATTTCCCCGGCTCCGGCCACGACCAGGTGCTGTACCTGCGCACGCTGGCCGATTCCGACCGGCTGCGCGCAGCGTTCGAGCCCGGGATGAGGGTCGTGGTGGCCGGGGCCGGCTGGATCGGCCTGGAGACCACCGCGGCGGCGCGCACGGCCGACTGCCACGTCACCGTGCTCGAGCCGCAGCCAACCGCCCTGCACGACCAGCTCGGTCCCGAGCTCGGCAGCGTGTTCGCTGACCTGCACCGCGCGCACGGCGTGGAATTCCGCTTCGGCGAGGGGGCGGTCGAATTCCGGCCCGGCCTCGTCATTACCTCCGCCGGCGCGGAGCTGCAGGCCGACCTGCTGGTCGCCGGCATCGGCGCGGCCCCGAACGACGAGCTGGCCGCCCGCGCCGGGCTCGAAGTTGCCAACGGAGTCCTGACCGACGAGGCGCTGCGCACCTCCGATCCGGACATCTTCGCCGCCGGCGACGTCGCGAACTCGTTCAACCCGCTGCTCGGCCGCCGGGTCCGCGTCGAGCACTGGGCCAACGCCCTGAACGGAGGCCCGGCCGCGGCCAGGTCCATGCTCGGCCAGCCCGTCGTCTATGACCCCGTGCCCTACTTCTATAGCGACCAGTACGACCTCGGCATGGAATGCTCCGGCCTGCCCACACCCGGCACCTACGACCAGGTCGCCTACCGAGGTGACCGGAGCGCCCTGGAGTTCATCGCGTTCTGGCTCTCCCGCGGCACCGTGATCGCCGGCATGAACGTCAACGTCTGGGACGTCACCGCCGACATCCAGTCCCTGATCCGCTCCGCCCGCCCCGTAGACCTCTCCCGCCTAACCGACCCCGCCATCCCCCTCTCCGAAGTCTGACCGCCCCTCTTCAGCCCCGGCCGGCCGTCGGCCCCCGCCGCCCCGGCCAGCCGCCGGCCCGGCCGCACCCACCCGCTACCCCGCCGCCGGCCGCACCCACCCGCTACCCCGCCGCCGGCCGCACCCCCCGCACCCACCCGCTACGCCGCGGCTAACCTCGCAGCCGTCAGCGGCACCCGCCCAGCCAAGTCCGCAATGGTCTCGCCTCACGGGCCCCGATAACCACACGAGCATCACCAGTCCCGCCAGGCGGCAGGACGCGAGCATTATCGTGGAGGATCCGAGCTACGTGGAGGATCCGGGCGATCCTGGGGTACCAAGTCTTCCGCGCAGGCCGGATTTTCCATGATCTTTTCCTGCCGGGGTAAATGTCGGCGGGTGTTGTCACACTATGCAGCATGACACGTGAGCTTCCCTCTACGCTCCGCTACCTGGCTCGGAATCAGTCCGGTGTGGTCTCTCGTCCGCAGGCCCTCCGGGCAGGTCTCTCACCGGGCATGATCAAGTTCAGAGTCAGTAGCGACCGGTGGCAGCAGATCCATCCTGGCGTCTATGCCATCTTCACCGGAAAACTCAGCCGGGAGACGCGCCTGTGGGCGGCGGTGCTCTCAGCGGGAGCAGGCGCAGTCCTCAGCCATGAGACAGCTGCTGAGCTGCATCGGCTCATCGACAAGCCGACGGAGACGATTCACCTGACCATCCCCGCAGGCAGGCGGGTCAGAGCGGTCGAAGGGGTCAGCCTGTACCGGTCGGCGCGGGCGGTCGAGCCTTCGGAGGCGGGCACGTATCCGCCGCGGACCAAGATCGAGGAAACCGTGCTCGACCTCACGCAGACCGCGGCGACCTTCGATGATGTCTGCGGGTGGGTGACCCGCGCGTTCGCGCGTGATCTCGCCGATGAGGAGGGGCTGCGCGCGGCCATGATGGCGCGGACCAGGTTGCGCTGGCGCTCGGATCTGCATGAGCTCATCGTTGCTGCTGCTGCTGGCGGGGATCATTCGGTGCTGGAGTTCCGCTATCACCGGGACGTGGAGCGGGCTCATGGCCTGCCGGAATCGGACCGCCAGGTGGCGTTCACGACGTCGGCCGGGCGGCGCGGGCGCCGGGACCGTGTCTATGAGAAGTATGGCGTGGTAGTCGAGCTTGACGGGCGGCTGGCGCATCCTGCCGAGAACCAGCGTAAGGATAAGAGCAGGGACAATGCCGCCGCCGCGGTCGGGATGCAGTCACTGCGGTACGGCTGGGCGGAAGTTAAGTGGGAGGCCTGCGCGACCGCCGTGGAAGTGGCCAAGGTGCTCCGCCTGCACGGCTGGGAAGGCAGGCCGCGACCGTGCTCACCCGGCTGCGCCGTCCGGTCCGCCGCGGTCCGGCCGGACTAAGCTGTCCACCGAACGGGTGACAGCGGCGTGGCGACTCGATTGATGTGCTCGGGCCGGCGCCGGTTCAGGCCTGTGTCGTGGACTACGGCGCGGCCGTCATGGTCAAGGACCTACGCAAGAGCTACCGGGACGTCACGGCGGTCAGTGGCATCGACCTTGACATCGGCCGGGGCGAAGTGTTCGCCTTGCTCGGCCCGAACGGCGCGGGCTGGCCACCACGGTCGAGATCCTCGAGGGATTCCGCCACCGGGATCGGGGTACGGCGGCGGACATACCAACGCGGAGATCGGCTGCGCGCTGTTCATCAGCGAGGCCACGGTGAAAACGCACCTGCTGCGCGTTCGGCAAGCTGGGCGTCTCGGGCCGCACTGCGCGGTGACCACTGCTATCGAACGTGGCCTGCTTCCCCCGCCTGGCCAGTGACGCTGCCTTTGATGACCGCCAGCACTGACTCGGTGTCGGCCAGGTCGGGCAGGACGGCGTGCGCGCCCGCGGCGGCCAGTTCCGCCGCCGAATAGCTGCCGGTCGCGACGGCCACCGCCCGGGCCCCGGTGGCCAGCGCGGCCGCCACGTCCAGGGGCGTGTCACCGACGAGCACGGTGGACCAGCCCTCGAAGTCCGTGCCGTAGGCCTGGCGAGCCGCGCGCCTGGCCACCGAGACCAGCTCGGCCCGTACCTCGTGCGCGTCGCCGTACGCGCCGACGTCCAGGTCCAGATGATCGGTAAGTCCGGCCGCGCGCAGCTTCAGCGCCGCCAGCGGCCCGATGTTACCGGTGAGAACGGACTGGCGGATGCCGGCCCCGGCCAGCGCAGCGATCGCGGTGGAAGCGCCGGCCAGCGCCCGGACCTTCCCGTCCGCGGTATCGCCGACCGCGTGCACCTGCCTGGCGAGGGCGGCGAGAAAGCCATCTACCTGGGCCCGGGGCTCCGGTATCCCGGCCAGCGTGAGCGTGTCCAGGACGATCGCCCGGTCGGTCCGTCCGGCCTTGGGCGCCACCGCGGCAAGCTCGCGGCCGAACATCTGCCTGAACACGACCTCATACAAGCGGTTGCCCAGCCCGTCCGCTCTCAGCAGCGTGTAGTCGACGTCCCACAGCACCAGCAGATCAGCCACCCGACCAGGCTAAGGGCAACGTCGCAGCGCCCTGACATACCTGGCCGTGGGTCTGTCGTGTCGGCGCTCCGATGTCAGCGCCCAGGACTAGACTCGCGGCGACGGGTGAGACAAGCGGTGCGCGGAGGTGGATGTGGCTGGGCGGATCCGCGACGAGGACATCGCGGCGGTTCGCGAGCGTTCACCCATCGACGAGGTGGTCGGCGAGTACCTGCAGCTGAAGAACGCGGGCGGCGGCTCACTCAAGGGGCTATGCCCGTTCCACGACGAGAAGACACCCTCGTTCAACGTCACTCCCGCGCGGGGGCTCTTCTACTGCTTCAGCTGCGCCGAGGGCGGCGACGCGATCAAGTTCGTGCAGAAGATCGACGGGCTCAGCTTCGTCGAGGCGGTCGAGCGGCTGGCCGGGCGGGCCGGCATCGACCTGCGCTACGAGCAGGGCGGCTATGTACCCGGCCAAGAGCAGAGCCAGCGGCGCAGGCTGATCGACGCGCACCGGGCCGCCGCCGAGTACTACGCGGAGCGCCTCCGTGGCCCCGGGGCGGAGCACGCCAGAGAGTTCCTTAACGAACGGGGATTCGAGTTCAAGGATGCCGAGCGATTCGGTGTGGGCTACTCACCCAAGGCGTGGGAGGACCTGGTCAGGCACCTGCGCGGGCGCGGTTTCGCCGATAGCGAGCTGATCGCGGCGGGCCTGGCTATCCAGGGCCAGCGCGGTCCGCGCGACCGGTTCCGCGGACGGCTGATGTGGCCTATCCGCGACCTGTCAGGCGACGTCATCGCGTTCGGCGCCCGCAAGCTCGACGCGGACGACGAGGGACCCAAGTACCTCAACACGCCGGAGACCTCGCTGTTCCGGAAGAGCACCGTGCTGTACGGGGCGGACCTGGCTAAGCGGGAGATCGCGCAGCACAGGCAGGCGGTCATCGTCGAGGGCTACACCGACGTGATGGCCTGCCATCTGGCCGGGGTGCCGACCGCGGTGGCGACGTGCGGTACCTCCTTCGGCGAGGATCACATCAAGGTTCTGCGCAGGCTGATCATGGACACCGAGGGGGCGGTCGGGGAGGTGATCTTCACCTTCGACGGCGACGCGGCCGGCCAGCGGGCGGCGCTGCGCGCGTTCGGCCTGGAGGAGAAGTTCGTCACCCAGACCTTCGTGACCGTGCAGCCCGACGGCCTCGACCCCTGCGACGTGCGGCTGGCGCACGGCGACCAGGCGGTGCGCGACCTGATCGCCCGCCGGGTGCCGCTGTTCGAGTTCGCTATCAAGGGCGTGCTTGGCCACCACAACCTGAACACCACCGAAGGCCAGCTGGCCGCGCTGGATGAGGCCGCGCCGATCGTGGCCAAGATCAAAGACCAGGGACTGCGGACCAGGTACGCGGTCAACCTGGATCGCTGGCTTGGCCTGATGGACGAGCGGTTCGTGCTGGCCAGGGTCAGGGCACACGCGGGGGACAGCGCGGATCCGAGAGCCGCCCGGAGCGGCAAGGCAGGAACCAGGGGCAACAGACGCGGCCAAGGGGACCGGCAGGCCGGCGAGCAGGAGGACTGGAACACGCACCAGGGATCGTTCGGCAAAAATGATCAGTCAAGCCGGTATGACCTGAGCGATCCGGTGGTCCTGGTGGAGCGTGAGGTGCTGAAGCTCGCAGTGCAGCGCCCCGCGCTGTGCGGACCTGAGTTCGACGCTCTCGGCGCCGACGCGTTTACCGCGGCTGTGCACAATGCGGTGTTCACGCTGATCGCCGTGTGCGGCGGCACGGCCGGCGTCAGCAGCAGCCCGCGGCAGTGGGCCGCCCGGCTGCGGGAAGAGGCGCCGAACGAACGGGCCCAGACGTTCGTGACCGCGCTGGCCGTCGAGCGGCTGCAGATCGACGGCGAGCCGGACGCCAGATACGCAGAAATCATTCTCGCGAAGGTGGGTGAGCTCGCCGTCAGCCGGGAGATCTCCGCGCTCAAGGCCCGGTTGCAGCGCACGAATCCGGTCGAAGAGCAGGCAAGTTACAACAGGATGTTCGGGGACCTGGTGGGGCTGGAGAAACGCCGGAAGGCACTGCTTGACCGCGGCGCAGGCGCGTGAATCCGGACCGCGAACGATGATGATCGGCCAGGTTGGCTCGGTTAAGTATCGGCGAGGTAACAAAATTGGGTCCCCCGTAACCGGGGGTTCGTGACGCAGACTGGTCCCGTGACCCTCACCGTACTAACGAACGGACCAGCACCAGCCGACCAGCTGACGGATCTCGTAGCGCTAGGACGGGAGCGAGGCTCCCTGAGCATGGCCGACGTTGCGGTGGCGCTCGACCGCGCCGACCTTCCCCCCGAGGCCATTGACGCTACGGTGCGTGCCCTCGCCGAAGAGGGCGTCGACGTGCTCGACGTGCCGCGCGAGGACGACACCGAGGTCGAGATCCGGCACGCGGAGCGGGAATCCGACGGCGGCAGGCGCGCCGCGACCAGCGATCTGGTGCGGATCTACCTCAGGGAAATCGGCCGGGTACCGCTGCTGACCGCCGAGGATGAGGTCGAGCTGGCCAAGTCCATCGAGGCGGGCCTGTTCGCCGAGGAGAAGCTGGGCGGCGGCGTCCCGATGCTCGGCGCCGTCCATGGTGACCTGGAGATGCTCGTCGGCGAGGGGCTCAAGGCCAAGCAGCGGCTCATCGAGGCCAACCTGCGGCTGGTGGTGTCGATCGCCAAGCGCTACATCGGCCGCGGAATGGTTTTCCTCGACCTGATCCAGGAGGGGAACCTCGGCCTGATCCGCGCGGTGGAGAAGTTCGACTACACCCGCGGCTACAAGTTCTCGACCTACGCCACGTGGTGGATCCGGCAGGCCATCACCCGGGCCATCGCCGACCAGGCGCGGACCATCCGGGTACCGGTGCACATGGTCGAGACGATCAACAAGCTGGCGCGCATACAGCGGCAGCTGCACCAGGAACTGGGCCGCGAAGCCACCGGCGACGAGGTCGCCGCGGAGATGGGCCTCGAGCCGGAACGGGTCGCGGAGATCCAGCGGATCGCCCAGGAGCCGGTATCCCTGCAGTCCCCGATCGGCGAGGAAGAGTCCGATCTGGGGGACTTCATCGAAGACGCGGACGCCGTGGTGCCCATCGAGGCCGCGGCGTTCATCATGTTGCAGAACCAGCTTGAGCGGGTCCTTGACAACCTGGCCGAGCGGGAGCAGCGGATCATCCAGCTGCGGTTCGGCCTCACCGACGGGCATCCGCGGACGCTGGAGGAGGTCGGCCGGGAGTTCGGGGTGACCAGGGAGCGGATCAGGCAGATCGAGTCGAAGACCCTAGCCAAGCTCCGTCACCCAAGCCGCGCCCAGATGCTCCGCGAGTATCTGGACTGATACAAGGGCGACTGAAACCCGGGTTCCAGGGGCTGGGCCGCCATGAAACCCGGGTTCCACGGGTATTGCGAAGCTAGTCGATGTCGGCGGGGCGGGCGCCGTTCACGGTTGCGTGTTCACCGTTTTCGGAGCGCCGGCCAGGTATCCGGTCGAGCTGTCCGCGCACCTTGCTGGCGCCGGTCTTCGCTGTCTCGGTAACCTTCGGCATCCGGGCCGCGGCCTTGTCGCTAGCCATCTTGGTCAGCTCGCTGGCCTTCTCACCTGCGGCGCGGGTGGCCTGCCGCACGGCGGGACTGTCCGCCGTCTGCTGGGCCAGCTTCTTCATCTGCTCGTACCGTTCGCGCCCGGCTCGCGTGCCGACCACGAAGCCGGCGGCGAACCCCGCAAGGAACGTGAGTCGAAATCGCATCTGGCACCCCTTTCGCGTAAGTACGTCAGTCCTGTAAACATGACCTTCCCCCATTACGTGAGCGTACTCATCACGTAAGGCTCTGATAAACACCAGCCCTACCGCAGTGGGCGGTCACGTACCCGTCGCAGGTGCGCTACCCTTATGCGGGTCGATCCCGCGTAGCTCAATTGGCAGAGCAGCCGGCTGTTAACCGGCAGGTTATAGGTTCGAGTCCTATCGCGGGAGCTCAGTGATATGGCCTGACCTGGGGGTTCTGTTCATATGGGACTATCCCGGGGATTCGTCAGCCCGGCGCAGGTTGTGTTGGCTTGTGTTGATCATGGCAGTCCGCGGGCTTCACGAGGGACCGGGATGGGGGCGCGCGGGCCGGGCTGCGGCGGAGCCGGGTGCGGACGCGGTCGTGCCTGCGCACCTGGGAGTCCCTGGCAGAGGCGGATCCTAAGACTTGCGTTCGGTTGATCTCGCCTTCTGTGCGTGTGATTCCCCGGGCCCTGGTGCGCTTGCGCTAGTGACATGAGCTGCCGGGCCGCACCCGGACGCTCTTACTTGCATGTCTTTGATGATCATCTCTTTGCTCACCGACACCTCACAGCGCACCTCAGCTTGGTCGCCGCCTGTACGGGGGCGGGACCTGCTATGTCCGATGGCCGCCGTCGGCCACCTGGCCGGTGGCCTGGCCGGCTAGCAGATCCACGATCATGCCGGCGGGCCGGGTGGGAGGAGCCATCAGGCCAGAATCGCGCATGGTCATGAACCGGTCGTGCAGCGCTTCGCCGATCTCGGCCGGGGGCTGGCCCCGGATCCAGGCCGGCATGGCGGTGTCGACCATGCCCGGCCGCAGGACGTTGACGGTGACACCGGTTCCGGCCAGTTCGGCCGCAAGGTTGAGGGTGTGGGCTTCCAGCGCGGCCTTGGAGGCGGCGTAGGCGTTCATGCCCGCCATGGCGCCGGGAGCAGCGGCGATGCCGCTGGAGACATTGACGATGCGGCCCCAACCCCGCTTGACCATTCCGTCCAGCAACGCGCGGGTCAGCCGCATCGGGCCGACGACGTTCACGGCCAGGGCGCGGGCCCACTGGTCCGGGTCGACGGCCGCGGTGGGTCCGATGGGCGTAACCGTTGCGGCATTGTTCACCACGATGTGGACGTCTCCGAGGGCGGCCTGTGCCTGCGCGGCGATGAGCGCGGCGGCGTCCGGATCGCCGATGTCGGCCCGGATCTGCACGGCCCTTCGCCCGGCTGCGCGCACGTCGGCGGCTGCTTCGGCGAGCTCCGGTCCGGTGCGCGCCACGCAGGCCACGTCGGCTCCTTCGCGCGCCAGCAGTGCCGCGGTGGCGCGCCCGATGCCGCGTCCGGCACCGGTGACGATCGCCACCCTGTCTTCCAGGCGTCCTGGCATGAGATCTCCGTCAGGAGTGGGCGGTTCCCGGCCGGATCGGCCAGGCGATGCCGTGATTCTAACAGACTGGTCTGTTCGTACAGAACGGTCTGTTAAGATAGCGGCATGAACGGCGATGTGGCCCTGCGGCCAGGTGCCCGGGAGCGGATCGTGCGGGCCGCGGGAGACCTGTTCTACGCCGAGGGCATCCATGCCGTGGGCGTCGACCGGGTCACCGCCGCGGCCGGCGTGGCCAAGGCGACCCTGTACCAGCAGTTCCGGTCCAAGGACGAGCTGGTCGCGGCTTGCCTGCAGCGGCGCGCCGAGCACTGGCGGGCCAGCGTGGCCGACCCGGTGCTCGCACTGCCCGGCTCCGCCGCCCGTCGTGTCGGCGCTGTGTTCGAGCGTCTCGGCAAGGCCTTCGCCACGCCCGGCTACCGGGGCTGCCCGTTCATCAACGCGGCAGCCGAATACCCAGGACCTGACGGGCCGGTCGCGGCTGTCATCGCCGCCCACCGTGCCCAGGTCCGCGGTCTGTTCGCCGAGCTGCTCGCCGGCGTCCCGGCCGCCCGCCGGGCCGCCCTTACCGACCAGCTGGTCCTGCTGTATGACGGCACCATGGTCGGCGCCCAGCTGGACCAGGGCCCGCGTGCTGCCCGCCGGGCACGGGCGGCGGCGCGGCAGCTGCTGGAGGGCCCTGCACCTGCCCGGTGATGACCGGATCGATTCCCGTTCCCGGCACTTTCAGCGAAAGGACTGCCCGATGACCAGCGCCCCGGCTTCCGGTCGGCTCACCCGCCAACTCACCGAGTACGCCGCTCAGATCCCCGGCCCGGTCGCCCTCCGGCTCGCCGCCGCGTTCGCCGAGGTGACTGCCTCCGGCGCCGCGCCGGGCCTGGCCGTCGGCGACCGGGCACCCGATTTCACCTTGCCCAACGCGACCGGCGAGCCGCTCCAGCTCGCGGCGCGGCTGGCCCGGGGCCCGGTCGTGCTGTCGTTCTATCGCGGCGATTGGTGCCCGTTCTGCAACCTGGAGCTGAGGGCCCTGCAGGCCGCGCTGCCCCGCTTCCAGGCCCGCGGCGCGTCGCTGATCGCAATCAGCCCGCAGTCCCCGGACCGCAGCCTGTCGGTCACCGAAAAGGCGGGCCTCTCCTTCGACGTGCTCAGCGACACCCGCCAGCAGGTCATCGCCGCCTACCGGGTCCAGTTCACCGTCTCCGCCGACATCAAGGACCTGCACCTGAACGTTTTCGGAAACGACCTGTCCGCCCACACCGCCGACGGCAGCTGGGACCTGCCCATCCCCGCCACCTTCGTCATCGACCGTTCCGGCATCATCCGGGCCCGGCACGTGTCTCCTGACTACACCACCCGCATGGACCCGGACGACATTAGCGCGGCACTCGCCGCCCTCAGCTGACCTGGCCGCCCGCTCGCGCGCGGCGAGACCACCGGACGGCCTGGGCTGGCACATGCTCCAGGCCCTCTGCCCGAAGCCATCCACAAACCCGAACGGAGATTCCCGTGGCACTGCTCAGTCCAGGCGACCAGTTCCCCGCGCTGACCGTCGCGCTGGCCGGCGGCACCCTCCAGCTGCCCGACGCACTGGCCGGCCACTTCGGCGTGATCCTGCTCTACCGGGGATCATGGTGTCCGTACTGCAACGCCCAGCTGGGCATGTTCCAGCGTGCTCATGACGCCCTGGCCGCGGTCGACGCCAGGGTCGTCGCACTGTCGGTGGACGACGAGGCCACCACCCAGGCCCTCATCGCCAAGCACGGCTTGCAGTTCCCGGTCGGGCACAGCGCCGACGCCCGCGCCGTCGTCGCGGCCACCGGCGCGTTCGTCAACGACGACCCGCTGTACCTGCAGTCCACCGGGTTCGTGCTCGACCCATCCGGTCGGGTCATCGTCAGCGTCTACTCCAGCGGCGCCATCGGACGGCTGGTGCCCGATGACGTCACCGGCATGGTCCGCTACATCCGCGAGCACGCCACGGCCGGCGCCTGATGGCAGTCGCGGAAGCCGAGCTCGCGGACTGGCGGCGCCAGGCTAGCGAACTCTACGCCGCCGTACGCGCACAAGACGACCCCGAGCGTGCGCACGCCCTTTGGCGATCCGGCCGGGACGCGCTGTTCCGGGCCCACCCGCAAAGCCCGCTGCCGCCAGGCGATCCGCTGCGCGAGGCAGGCGTGCCGTACTGGGCCTACGATCCCGCCCTGCGCTTCGAGCTGCCGCTGCTCCCCGCCCGCGGACCGGAGCCGCTGCTAGCACATGTCGGCGGAGATGAGGGCACCACGCTGCGCCTCCTCGGCTACGTCGAGCTTCCCGCGCCGCTGAGCGTGACCATCGGCGTGTGGTGGCTGCAGCAGTACGCCGGCGGGCTGTTCCTGCCGCTGCGCGACGGCACTGCCGGCGAGACCAGCTACGCCGGTGGCCGCTACGTCCTCGATACCGCAAAGGGCGCTGACCTCGGCGGCACGGCCAGCACCCTGGTCGTTGACCTGAACTTCCTGTACCACCCGTCCTGCCGGTACACCAGCCAATGGCAATGCCCGCTGGCCCCGCCCGCAAATATCATTGCCGCGCCCGTGCACGCCGGCGAACGCCTCAGCCACAGCCACCTGCCTTCAGGTGCCAGAGCAAGACGGTCCGTTCCGGGGAATGGCGGGAAGGCCGTACTCGCCTCGCCGGGTTCTCCCTCCCCGGCAGGGATAGCCGGGATGGTGAGAGCGGATGGGGACGCCGAGCATGCCGGCGAGAAACATCATGTCCCGCCCGGGGCCACGCACCGAGCTGACCGCCACGGAGCTGGGTCGGCGAAGTCCCACCACCCAGACGCCGGGTGTCCACGACAGGACACTCAACCAGGTCGGGCTCACCGTGGTCGGGAATGCTGACCGATCGGATTCGGGCCAGAAGTCACTTCCTGGCGGCAGATTGACGAGTTATCCTGTTTAGTCCAGGCGCCCAAGCCGCGGGCGTCCTAAAGATCTTGGCGCTATTCGGGTGACCGAGCAGGCTCTTCACGCAGCTGAGAGAACTTCGTCTACGCAGCCGACAGGCGGCGCGCAGGCTACGTCCGCAGACGCGCGGCTCGGGACGCTCATCTTCTCGAGCAAGCTGCATCAGCCAGCCACGCGGCGCGGCACCGTGGTCCGCCAGGCCCTGCTCGACCGCCTGTCCGCGGAGATGTCGGCCAGGCTGGTCCTGGTGGCCGCGCCGGCGGGATGGGGGAAGACCTCGCTGCTGTGCGACTGGTGTGCGGCCTCCGAGACCGAACGCACCGCCTGGCTGTCGGTTGACCACGGCGACAATGACCCAGTACGGTTCTGGGCCCATCTCATCGCGGCGGTGGACACGGTGTCTCCGGGAATAGGCACCGGTGCCTTGGAGGTGCTCGCAGCGCCTGGCGTCAAGACGGCGGACGCAGTGCTGGATCCGGTGATTAACGATTTCGCCCGGATGCCCGTGCGAGTCACGCTGGTGGTCGACGACTATCACCTGATCACTAACCAGGCGATCCAGGAGTGCGTGGAGTTCCTGGTGGAACACCTGCCGCCCACCCTGCGCCTGGTCCTGGCGACCCGGTCCGACCCGGCGCTCCCGCTGGCCCGGCTGCGGGCGCGGGGCCAGATGACCGAGATCCGCGCCGACGAGCTTCGCTTCTCCGAGGCTGAGACGGAGGAATTGCTCAACGAGACGCTCGGCCTGGCGCTGCCGCCGGAGGAAGTTCACGCGCTGCAGCAGCGGACCGAGGGCTGGGCCGCGGGCCTGTACCTCGCCGGGCTGTCGCTACGCGGCCACAAGGACACCGCCCTGATCGTCCGCGCGTTCAGCGGCGATGACCGCCAGATCGTCGATTACTTTGCCGCCGAGGTGCTCGACGGGCTGCCGCCCCGGGTCCGCTCCCTGCTGCTGCGCACATCGGTCCTGGACCGCCTGGCCGGGCCGTTGTGTGACGCGGTGACCGGCGCGGATGGCTCGCAACGCCTGCTTGAGGAGATCGAGCGCTCCCAGCTGTTCCTGGTTCCGCTGGACAACGCGCGCCACTGGTATCGCTACCACACCCTATTCGCCGACATGCTGCGCCGCGAGCTGGACCAGTCCGAGCCAGGGCTCGCCCCCCTGCTGCACCGGCGGGCCTCGGAATGGCATCGCCAGCACGGGTCGATCGCCGAGGCGATCGGCCATGCCATCTCGGCCTCCGACCTAGCCGACGCCAGAGAGCTGATCGCCTCGCACTGGAACCTCCTGGTGCATGAGGGGCTAACCGAAACCGTGGGGTCATGGCTAGACCGCCTGCCGCCCGAGATGGTCGTCGAAGACGCCCGGATGTGCCTGATAAGAGGCTTCCTGGCACGCTGGCTGGGCCGCCTGGACGAGGTGGAGCCGTGGCTGGCGGCTGCCGAGGCGACTGCGCCGAAAGGTCCCTTCACCGAGGGGCCCGCCTCGGTAGAGTCAGCCGCTTTCATGCTCCGGGCCGGGTACTGCCACATGATCGGCGACCTCGCCGGGGCCGAGGCCGCCAGCCGCCGTGCAGCGGAACTGGAAGCCGCGGGAAGACCATGGTGGCGGACGGTGGCCCTGGCCACACTGGGGGCGAATCTGTTCTGGCGCGGCCAGGACGTTGAAGCCTCCGTGATCCTCGAGCAGGTGGTCGAGCCCACTCACCCGCCCACGAACAAGATTTACAGCTCGTGGGCGCTGGGCTGCCTGGCGGCCATCTCCGCCCGGAGAGGCGACCTCGAATCCTGCGAGCGCCGCCTTCAGCAGGCCACGGACCTGGCGACGCGCCACCGCGGCGGGGGACACTGGATGACCGCCATAGCCGTCCTGACATCGGCTGACCTGCTCGCGGGCCGCGGCGAGCTAACTGAAGCCGAGCAGGCAGCGCTCAGCGCTCTGGAGCGCGCCGAGCGCGGACGGGCCCGCATCGAGACCGCCTGCGCGCTGCTGTGCCTGGCCAGGATCAGCTCGCAAGCCGGAAACACAGACGATGCCCGCGTGCGCGTCAGCCAGGCCAGGGAACTCATCGGCAAGTGCGCGGCCCCGGGTGTCCTCACCGGGCTCCTGACAGCAACCCAGGACATGGCGGGCCAGCGACCCAGCGACCCCCGACCCGCGCCAGCCCAGTCATGTCCGTCGGCCCGACGGCCTGACGGGCCGCGAGGCCCAGGTCCTCGAGCTCCTGGCCGCCGGCGACACTAACAACGAGATCGCCGCCGAGCTGGTGGTCAGCATCCACACCGTCGAGCGTCACCTGCAGAACGCCTACCGGAAGATCGGCGTGCGCAACCGGGCCGACGCAGCCGCGTACATAGTCCGGGCCGCACTGAACACACCGGAATCTCCTTAAGCTCTTCCACAGTCTCCTTGCCGATTCGATGCGGCGTCCTCCTGTGCGGCGGCATCGGCCTCAAGATCGGCATCACCTTGGCCCGGTTCATATACCGGTACCTGACGGGACGGACAGAACCGCTCGGCCCGGGCAGGACTCGGTTCAGTCAGTGGATGGGAAGAAGTGGGTCTTCGGGCGCTCGAGCAGCTGGCCATCGAGGAAGATGTCCACTTTTTCGTTGTAGAACGCGACGAGGCCGACGATAGGCAGCAGCTGGCGGGTGGGGAAGTCGTAGGACCACGCGAGGTCTGGGTGAACGCTGCCGTCGACCCGGATAGACCAGTAGCCGCTGGTAGTGCCCTTGTACGGGCACCCGGTGACCGTGCCGGTGGGGATCAGATGCTCGAAGTTGAATCTCTGTCCGGTTGAGGTAGTAGCGGGTCGGCAGCCCGGTCTCGAACACCATGATCGGCGACGATGATTCAGCCAGCACCGTTCCGTCGAGTTCGACGCGCACCGTTCGCGTTGACCGCAGGGCGTCGACCCGGACATAGGGGTTGCGGGGATGCACGAAGACCCGCTCGTCCTCCTCCAGCCAGGCGTCCATTGCGGCCCACTCAAAGCGCACGGTGCCGCTGAGCCCGCCCACGGGGGAATCATGCAGGACCTTGGCGGCGCGCGGCCGGTGGGTGTCGCCGACTTGCAATCCGTGCAGGTCGACCTCGCCGCGACGGCTGTGCTGAGTGTGGCCCTCCGGGATCAGCAGGCCGGGGCGCACGTCGGCAAGAGGAATGTAGTACTGCGGGTAGTTCGGCCATTCCCACACGTACAGAGCGCGGGTGGTGTCGAAAACGGTCTCGTCGGCGAGAAAGGCGCGGACCCGCCGCGGGACCGGCTCGACGTGGTTGACCTGGACGATCATCGCCGGGTAATCGTTCACGGAGCGGCTCCTAATACTCATATCGGTGGCTCCTTAGCCGACTCGGGCCGGAGGTGCGACAGCTGCCTGGCATCTGGCCAGGCAGCGGGAGGCGGGTGCCCTGGGCTTCCCGCGGCTGTGGCCGTTTCGCGGCCGTTGTCTCAGCTGACGCCGATGCCACCGGAGCCTGCGGTCACGGGCACGGTGGTCACCTGGGTGAGCGAGCCGTCGCTGCCGACCTGGTAGCCGACGATCTGCGACAGGCCGTTGGCCAGGACGTACAGGTAGTGCTGGCCGGCGCTGACGCCTTCGTCGAGCGGATGCGAGGCCGCGTCATTCTCCACCAGCGTGATGCCGAGCACAGTGAGGGTGCCGTTCGGCGCGACGGTGAATGCGCCGATCGAGCCGCTGCCCGCGTTCGCGGTATAGGCGAAGTTGCCGGCGGCGGCCAGCCAGCAGGCCGCGGCCTGGTCGATGGGCACCGCCGGGCCGTTGGCGGTCACCGTCCGCTAGTTCGTGCACCATGTGCGCCTCCTGTGAGGTGTGGGTCGCCAGGTCGCTGGCAGCCCGGATCTGGCAAGGAGCGGGGCTCGTTGCGTCCTGCCGGTACCACCGCCGGACTGGTCATCCATCTCGCCGCCAGGGCTGCCCTACCTTCGCCGGGGCTTCCGGGGCATCCGTTAAACCGAAGTTCTACCGGCAGCCTTGCGTGGTGCCATCCCGGCAATCGACCATCTTCGGCCTTTGGGGGCACTATGCAGATCGCGGGACGAGCACTATGCAGATGGCGTGTGGATCCCGGCCATTGGGCATATCCGTCGCGCAAATTGCTGCGGAAATCGGAAGTCCTGTGGAGTGTCGCAGCTATGGTCGTATTCATATTCAATAAAGTTTCTAACAGCATTGCCGGTTGGGAAGCGATCTGCTTTACCTGCCAAGCCACCCTCAAGCAGGTCATTAACAACACAGAGTCCGCCACCCGCAAGCGCGTTGTGGCCGCGCGGCACCGCGCCGGGCTGGCCCGGTTCTCGGCTACGACAAGGCCCGGCCATAACGCACAAGTCCAACGGCGCAGGCACCACCCTGCGCCAACATCGCGAGGCTCATGGAAGACGGTCAGGGCCGCGTCATCTACGGGGAGGCCTACAGCCTGGCTGCAATTCCTCAGCTCCATTGAGGAAGCTGAAGCGGAACAGGCACCGTGCAGCTGGCCGAGGTGAGCCTGTCCCTCTCCACCGCGCTCGGCGTGCGGCGGCCCTTGCCTTCCAGAACACGGAGCGTAACCGCGGAATCCCCCGGGTGAAAGCAGCCCAGGGGGGATGCCCGCTCCCCCGTGCCAAGTGGACCGTGAACGTCACCCGACCCACAGCGGATGCGACGTGAAACCAGCGCGAAACTGGATCAGCCTACGAGTGCAGCAGACCGATTCCCGGATCTGCGTTCGAGGGCATGGCCCCTCGAGACCGGCGGCTTCCCTATCCTTTCGCCCGGCCCGGCGCCGCAGCCGCAGAAACCAGGGCACCCTCAAAGGAGATCTCACAACATGAAACATCGCATATTCAAATCTGCACGTGCAAGAAAGCGCGTGCTGATCGGACTGCTCGCAGCCGCGCTTGTCGCAGGCATTTCGCTGGGAGTTCCGTGGCGCACAGCGACCGCCGCGTCGGCCGCCCTGGTGGCCCGGGCGCAGGTCCCAGCCGAGGCCAACGGGCTGGGGCAGCTCAGCGGCATCCTGCCGGCGAGCCACCTGACCCTGCCAAGCGCCATCGAGGTCAACCTCAGCCAGGAGTACGTGCGGCTGCCGATCTACCCGGGGATCGCCTACGCCGGCACTCCCCATGCCGAGAAGGTGTGGTACATCCTGGAGGATGCCTCCACCTCCGGTGCCGCGGACGACCTGGGCGTAAACTTCGCGCCCAAGCTGGCCAACATGGGGATCGGCTGTCCCGCGTGCGTGCAGCACGTGACCCTCACCAACCCGTCGCCGGAGCAGAACCACTTCGGCCCGGCAGTGATCAACTTCCAGGGCGCGCCGGACTTCAGCCCGACCCGGATCGCGGTACCAGGCCCAACCGGGTTCCCGCTGGCCAAGTTCCAGCCCGGCGCGGTGGCCGGCCCGGGATACAGTCCGTTCACCCAGATCAACGGGTCGGACACCGTGTACAACACCCCCATCGTGGCCACCGGCAACGGCCCGTACGACGTGGTGAACCACACCAACACCGCGGACCGGGTCCTCGGCATCCACATCGCCCCGTCCCCAGCGGACTCGCCGTCCGGGCAGTTCCAGGAGTCGTGGGTGGACATGCTGTTCGTCAAGGGCTTCGACTCCGGCCAGCCGATCGTCTACCTGTCCACCGACGCCGGGCAGCCGCTGACCGCGGTGCTCGAGCGGTCGACGTACGTGCCCGCGTTGAACGACGTGTCGTTCAACGGCGGCGATGACTTCCTGGGGTCGGCCCGCGAGCGGCTGTTCGGGTTCGTCAACGGGCAGACCGGCGTGAACAACCCGCAGGCGCAAGGGTTCCAGCACCTCGCCAAGGACGGCATGGTGGGCGAGAACGCCGTGCAGACCAACACGGCGTTCATCAACGCGCTGCGCTACGGCGGCGACATCCTGAACGTGTTCGGTGACTTCCCGACCCTGACCGACCCTCGGCACGCCGACGCCTACAGCCCGCTGTGGGACGCCCAGCTCGGCCTGTGGACCCCCAAGGCCATCGCGGAAGGCGTGGACAAGCGGCAGATCGACGAGAACACGGTCCTCAACCTGGCCGAAGAACGGCCCGACCTGCTGACCGGCGTCAACCCGGCCACCGGCCAGGCCCAGCTGTACGGCTCGGTCGGCGTCGACATCAACTGCGCGGTCATCGGCTACACCGCCACGGCCCCGACCGCCGCCCTGCAACCTCCCGCCCCCCTGTCCCAGTTCCCGCCCAGGTAACCGGCAAGCCGCCGCAGGCCCTGCCCCGCCCATGCGGCCGGACCGGCGGCGCCGCACATCAATCACCCGCGGGCCCCCGCGATCGCTGGGGCCCGCGGGGCCATGTGTGTCAACGGCAATGTGAACACCCAGCACATCGCTGCACGCCCATAGCCCTGACGGACAAGAGGACCCGTGAACGACTGCCCGTCAATGATCGCCGCAGTGAACCACGTCGAACCCGTTCCGCGCGCGTCCGCGCCTACCTCGGCCAGCAACTAATCACTGGACACCATCCGGGTCGGGTGGGCGCCGCACGGATCCGCTGGGGTCCACCCGCCTGGCGCACCCGGCAGACTCGTGGCCGGGGCATGACGATGGTGCGGCCTCGCCTGCGCCGGTATCTCCGCCGCCTCCTGCTGGAGAGCCTTTCCGCGTCTGGCGGGACGATCGCTGTGGCATCAGCGCCGCCCTGGCGGGCGAGCATGCACGCCTGCCGGGCGCAGCGGATCGTGGGGCGGCAACGGACTTTGCAGCGGGCTCGTCGTTGACGAACGCGCCGTCCGCTGCGGCGCCGTCGAGGGCGTCGGCGCTGTAGCCGACTGAGTGCTGCAGGCCGTGCCCGTGATCGAGGCTTGGATGGTGGCCGGGCATCTCGGGCGCGGCGGTCCTTGGCCTCAAAGGCCAGCGCAGGCCCGGAATCCCCCGGGTGAAAGCAGCCCTGGGGGATGCCCGCTCCCCCCTGGCAGGCGCATCGTGAGCATCACCCGATCACAACGGAGGCGACGTGGAACCGACGCGATACCAGATCAGCGTGCGAGGGCGGCTAACCGAGCGGCTCGGGTCCGCGTTCGAAGGTATGGCTCTCGAGCCGGGGCGCGGGCACACTGCCCTGGTCGGCGTGATCCGCGACCAGTCCCACCTCTACGGCATCCTAGACCGGGTACGCAGCCTGGGTCTGGAGCTGGTGAGCGTGCAACCGTCCCCCGCCGCAGCAAGCCAGCGGTCCGAGAGCCAGAGGACCCAGTGAAGCCGTACAGAACAGGAAGCTGTGAGCATACGACCTTTCCGTCCCGTGGCCTTGGGGGCCGCCAGCACCGGGACGCCACCCGGACCGCGTCCTCCAGCAGGCGCTCGGATGGGGACGACTTGGCGGGGCCGTTTCAGCGAGACTGCACTCCTAGCGGGCCGATGGCAAGGTCCGCATTGCGACAGTGGCCGATGCCCGATCGCAGATGCCGTCGTCGCTGGCGGATCTTCAGGGCATCAGCCGGTGTCACCGTCGCGGGCACGGCCGACGGCCTGCTCTCGGGTCGAGACCCCCAGCTTGCGGTATATGTGCCGCGCGTGGGTCCTCACGGTCTCGTAGGAGACGAACAGCTCGCTGGCGATCTCCCGGAGGGAGAGCTGGCTATTCAGCCATCGCAGGATTTCCTGTTCCCGCCCGCTCAAGGGCTCGGCGAGCCGGTGAGAGGCCGCGCTGGCGGACCCGCTACGCGGGGATAGCACACGTTCGGTCCTGGTTATGAGCGCGGTGAGGACGCCAGGGCCGGCGCAGGTGGCGATGATCTCCTGGGCGGCGCACAGCCGCGCCCGGGCATCGGGGGAGTCCCCAGCATGGAACCTGATCTTGGCCAGGCAGAGCAGCGCCCAGGCGGTCTCCAGTCGCGCCCGCCCCCGCCGGGCCAGCTCCAGGCCTCTGAGCGCTGCCGCCTCGGCCTCGGCTGTCTGGCCCTGGCAGTCGAACACCTCAGCCATGGCTATCACCGCTGTGGCGGTGATCCAGTACTCGCCAAGACCATGATCGGCAGCCAGGCCGATCGCCTTCCTGGCGAACCGTTCGGCGGCTTCGAGATCACCGGCGCGGGCGCCCATGGCCGCCAGACAGCCCATCGCCCACAGGGCGGCCAGGTTATTCGCCAGCGGTTCAACGGTTCCTGCGACCTGCTCCAGGACGGCGATGGCTTCGCCGTCCCGGCCCTGCCAGCACAGGTTCGCGCCCAGGGTCGCCAGCGATCCCGCCCGCCACCGGGGCGTCCCCGATTCCTCGAGCGCCACCGCCCTGCGGCTGGGCGGCTCGGCCCCGGCGAGGTCCCCGATCATCTGCCGGTAACCGGCCCGCAGCATGCAGGCGGCCGACTCGACCGAGGCAACCCCTTCCCGCAGCGGGCCCTGAGGCACGCCGTCCTCCGCGGCCTCAACCCATGACTCCACCTCGTCAAGCCGGCCCAGGTTGCGAGCCAGCCAGGCCCGTACCAGGCACAGCCGGGCGTCTTGCGTGACGATCACAGGCGGCAGCCGCCTCAGCCACCGCTCCACGGTCTCGAACAGGCCCTCGTTGAAGCAGGCATGCCATCCAGACGCAATCAGCTCCCCCGCGTCGGCCAGGTCGCCAGCCGAAAGGGCATGACCGATGGCCTCGGCGATATTCCCGTCAGCCTGATGCCACGCCGAGGCGCGGCGGTGAAGCAGCGCCGCGAGCCCTGGCTCGGCCCGGTCTAGCTCGTGGCGCAAGAGCTCACCGAACAGCTGATGATATCGGTACCAACGGCGCCTGGTGTCCAGGCTGACCAGGAACAGATTGGATCGCTCCATCTCCTCCAAGATGCGCTGGGATCCGCTGCCGCCGACCACCGCGTCGCACAGCGGCCCGGACAGGCGGTCGAGCACCGAAGTCCGTAGCAGGAACGAGCGGACCTCCGCCGGGAGGCCGTCAAGCACCTCTGCCAGCAGGTAGTCCACGATCTGGCGATCGTCGCCGGCGAACGCCTGGATAAAGACGGACGGTTCGGGCCGGCCGCGCAGCGACAACCCGGCCAGGTACAGGCCCGCGGCCCACCCCTCGGTGCGCTGCCGCAGCGCGAGAATGTCCGTCGGCGCGAGGGCAAGACCCAAAGTCCCGTTCAGCAACGCGGTCGTCTCGGCCTCGGTGAAACGAAGATCGTCGGCCCGGATCTCGGTCATCTCGCCCCGCGCCCGCAGCCGGGCCAGCGGCAGCTCCGGATCGGCCCGGGAGGACAGGACCAGGCGCAGGGCTGGCGGCAGGTGCTCGACCAGGAAAGCCACCGAACCGAGGATGTCCCGGCTGGAGAGCAGGTGATAGTCATCAATGATCAGCGTCACCGGCGCGGGCAGGCCGGCCAGTTCGTTGACCAGCATGGGCAGCACGGCATCCGTGCAGCTGGTGCCGGGAGCCGTCAGCACCGGCAGGGCCGCGGCGCCGAAGCCCGGCGACACGCTGCCCACTGCGGCGATCACATGAGCCCAGAATCGCACCGGGTCATTGTCCCCCGCATCCACCGACACCCATGCGGTGCGGCCCGCCTTTCCGGCCGAGTAGCAGTCGCGCAGCAGGGAGGTTTTCCCCCAACCTGCGGGGGCGCTGATCACGACAAGGCGGGCCGACGGATCTTCGCCGAGGCGATCAAGGAGGGCCTGGCGGACAATGGCGCCGCGCCGCCTGGCCGACGGATACAGCTTGGACGCGAGCACCAGCATCCGGTCGTGGCCGCCACCGGGAGCGGCCTGGCCACTCCCCGCGGGCCGCGCAGCGGGCATTCCCTTCATCGTGCGGGCACCCTGCTTGATGACGTGAGTTCCGGGCCGGGAGTCTCGGGCAGTGCGGCCCCTGCCTTCCTGAAACGCGGCCTCTGCCCTCCTGAAACCCCAAGCGTAGCCCGGCGCTCACCCCGGCGGAAGCGGCACGAAGGATGGCACCGTCACCGGGCTCGGGCGCACGGTGAGCCTCTGCTCGCAAGTGGGGCGCGGTGGGATTAACCCGATACCGGATTAGCGGGCGAGGGCAGCCGGCCCAGCGCCTTGGATGAGCGTTCGACGGGATGACGCTAGAGCTGGGCAGAAAGCCCTGTCGTTTCCGCAGGTCAGTAGATATGTGGAGGTGCAGGCATGAGCGTACTGTAAAACCGTCGGCTCAGCCTACGTTGGTTCGAACCCAATACCTGCCACCACCTGCGAAAACGGCCCGCTGGCTGCGGAAACGCGGCCCCAGCGGGCCGTTTCCTTCTTGTCCCGCTGTGTGTCACGGTGTGCCGCTTCAGGTCATTGTGTAGATAGTCGGGTAGCGGCGGCGCATTGCTGCGCCCCCGCCCCATTCACAACCTGGCGTGCCACTTGTCGCGGGACCGGGCTGAAGCGGCCCGCGTGGCGGGCAGGCTCTGTTTTCAGCGTGCCGTCCTGGCTGCGGCGCGGTCTGGGTGACGGCGGTGGCAGTCAGTGTGCATGAGGCACCGGCCATCTCGCGGGCTGAGACCCAGGCCGCGCGCGAGTGGGCCCACCAGAACAGAATGGAGATAGGCAGCAACGGGCGCCTCCCAGACCGGATCGTCGCCTCCTGCCGGCTATCCCAAGCCGGCCACGCGAGCATTCTCGGCGACGACAAGCTTCTGGAAGAAAAGCGCGTCCGAGAGTGGGCGCGGGCGGATAGTCGGCCCCTGGCCGCTCGCGACAGAGTGCCCAGCGGCCAATGGATCGAGTTCGCTGACGACTACCTGGCACAACATGAGCAGAAATGACGCGAGGCGTCTGGAGCCTTTAAGGACTGCACTTCTAAGGAGCGTGATCCCTGAAGAGCGCAGCGGTGTCGGCCGGCGGCTCAGACACCGGGGAGTCCTGTGCTTCTCGCCAGGTACCATATCTCCTCCATCGGGCTGGCGAGCGTTTCGCGCCAGGTCTGCGGACGCCAGTCATTGACGCCCAGTGGCCTTCCTGCCAGGGCAGGTGGTCCTGGTCGTTGCGGATGTCGTATACGTAGCCGTCCATCAGCAGCCACCGGACTGGCGCGCTGTCGGGGGACAGCAGGGCGGGGCCGTCGCCGCCGGTGCCGTGAGCCCACGCGGGCACGGCAGGTTCCGGATCGGTGCCCCGGGAGCGGGGGATGACCTGCCGTTTTGCGGGCAACACAAGCGTCCCGAGCTGGGAAGAGCACCTCAGGCAGCACCGGGACCGGCAAACCGGCACCGACCTGCAGTACCACGACGACGCCGCGGCACTGTCCGACCCTCAGCCGCAAACCGGCCACTACCTAGCCACCGACGTCCACGAGTAAGCGGTCTTTCCCCTGCCCGAACAGGTCGCGCCAGTCTTCCTCCGAGATGTGGACGTCGTACTTGCTGGCCGCTGCCCGTATCCGCTGCCACGCTTGGTCCCGCTCCTGGTCGGTAACTCCTTCCACCTGGTCGAACCGCGCAATCGCGTTCCGCACGTGCGCCGCATCGCTGAGGGGTTCTTTGCGTTCGGAGGGGAAGGCGAACTCCGCGTCAGCCAGGCGATCCTTTTCTGCGGTGCTCATGCCCTCCGAGCTGCTCGGGATCTGCTCTCCGTGAGCACGCTCGCTCTGAACCTCACGGGCCTTTTCGATGTTGCGTCGTGCAGCCTCTTTTTGCTTCTCCGTTGACATGGTCCGAACCTCCGTTGAAGGCACCTAATCCTCATTATGCAGGGTCGCTACCAGCCCACGACCCCCGGCTGACAGCCATGCCCGGACCCTGCTGGCTGGTAGCCGAATTGGCCGCCTGCGGGGATGAGGAACGGACGTGACTGCGCCATCGTGGTCGTCATCGGGGCCCGGGCGGCGCGAGAGCGCTGTCGCCCAGGGCTCCGGCCATGATCTCGCCACCTGATCCGCCCGTCCTCGTTCGGCCTGAGTTTGCCGGGCCGTCTGGACCGCCAAGGAACACGGGAAAAGATGACTTCACAGACCTATCCCGGTGGCAGTTCGCTACCACGGCGGCGTTCCACATGACCTTCCCGGCGCTGTCGGTCGGTCTGGCGATTTTCGTGGCCATCTGCTACGGCGCTTACTACAAGACCGGTAATCCGGTGTACCTGCAGATGTTCCGGTTCTGGCGCAGCATCTTCGCCATCGGCTTCGCGCTCGGGATCGTTTCCGGCATCGTGCTGACCTTCGAGCTCGGCCTCAACTGGGGTAATTACGCCCGGGCCGTCGGCCCGATCCTGGGGCCGATGATCTGCATGGAGGCGCTGACCGCCTTCTTCCTCGAGGCCGGCTTCTTCGGCATCCTGGTCTGGGGGGAGGGCCGGGTCAGCAAGCGGGTGACGATGGTCGCCACCTGCATGGTGGCCCTCGGGGCGCTGCTCTCGACGGCCTGGATCCTCGACGCGAACTCCTGGATGCAGACCCCGGCTGGCTACCGCGAGGTCAGCGGCCAGTTCCAGCCGGTCAACTGGCTCCACGCGATCTTCAACCCGGCCTTCAACTGGCGCTTCCCGCACATGGTCCTCGCAGTCTTGGTCGCAGCGGCGTGGTTCATCGCGGCCATCGGTGCCTACTACCTGCTGCGGCGCCGGGCCCTTCCCCTCGCCAGGAAGACGATGTCCATGGCCCTGGTAGCGGCGGCGATACTGCTGCCCATCCGGCCTTGTCCTGACGGTCGGCCCGGCAGCCGACGGCATCATCTTGAGCTCGCGCCGCAGGCTTCTACGCCAGCTGAAAGCCTGTGACGCCGACGGCGCGGCCCGGGAGATGGAGCATCACCTCAAGGGCCTGTACTACATGGGCCGCCTGGCCGGCGGAGCCAGCTCCGCCAGGATCACCCGGGCCAGTTAGAGATCCAGTTTTGCGCTGGGCTTATTCGGCCTCGGCTGGGGCACCAATCACCCGCGTGTGGACGCCGCACACCTCGGTCAGAGCGTCAAGATGGTGGGCGCAACTCACCGGCCGTGCCGGGTAGGCGCACAGCAGTGAGAACGGGTACTGGCCGCCCAGCTCATTCCACATGGCCTCGACCTCGATGGCGGCATCGGTCAGGCCAGCATCCCAGAGCAGCGAGACCATCTCGCCGAAGACGCGAACCGGCCGCCCGGCCTTGGCCGCCTGCCGGAGCAGGGGGCTGATCGCCTGCCAGAAACCACCGGGATCGGGCCAGTCGGCGACCATGAAGCCGCGCATCGTCTCGCGTGCGTCGGGCGCAAGGTAGACGCCGCGTGCGCGGGCTGCGGCCACATCGACGCCGGCGGCGGCAAGGTGTCTATCGAAGGACCGGCGGTGATCTGGCGTGGCGACCACGATCGCCACGCCGCCGTCTTGGACGGCGGGGAGAAGGTACTCGCTCACCCGCTCGGTGAGTTCCTGCTCGTCCCGGTAGAACAGGACAACGTGGTCGCGGTCCCCGGCATTGAGGACCTCGGTCCCGGTGGCCACGGCGTCTCCTGTCCAGGCTCGGTCAGAATCCAGCCTTCATCGTACGCGGCCAGCTGCGATGGTGAGCGGATGGACCGTCACCTTGACATGCAGTAACATCGCCGCACCGGTTGAGAAGCCAGCCGGCCCGGCCGTTCCGGGCTGCTGCCTGCTTTCCATCTCACGCAGACCGCCTGGTATTGCGGGACGGCTCCCTTATCGTCGATGGAAGGTTGGCAGATGCCTGAGGTCAGCTATCCCCTCGATCAAGCCGGGCTCCAGGTCATCGACGTGCTGCTGGTCGAGGACGATCCGGGGGACGTGCTGATGACCAGGGAAGCCTTCGAGCTGTCCCCGGTACCCAGCACGCTGCACGTGGTGGGCGACGGCGAGCAGGCGATGCGCTTCCTCCGCCGGACCGGCGAGTTCACCGGCGCGCCCCGGCCCGGCCTGATCCTGCTCGATCTCAACCTGCCGCGCCGCAACGGCCTGGAGGTGCTGGCCGAGCTGAAAACCGATCACGACCTGCTGACGATCCCCGTGGTGATGTTGACCACCTCCCAGGCGCAGGCGGACATTCTGGCTAGCTATCAGTTGCACGCCAACGCCTACATCACCAAGCCGGTGAGCTTCGACCTGTTCACTGAAGCGATCCGGCAGGTTGATGACTTCTTCCTCACCCTCGTGAAGCTCCCGGACTGAGGATTGGGTGCTCTGCGTGCGGGTAAACGAAGGGCCGGCGCTGCCGCAAAGGGGTTAGGCCGGAAAGTTCCTGGGCCACCTGGCCGGCAGTGAGCTATCCGGTAACTGACCGCTGGCCTACCTTCCGGCCTCCGGCCTGGGGCCCACGTTCAGCAGCCGCTGTTCGAGGTCAGCCCATGTCCTGCTCCACTCCGCGAGCGGGCCGAGGATCTGCTCCATCACCGCGAGCTGCTCGTCGAACGAGGACAGCTGGGCCTTCAGCGTCTCTATGCTGCGTCGCCGGACGACGAGGTCGTGAGCATCGGCAATGCCCGGGTCATCTTCGACGCGGCGTGCCACCCTAAGTCCTTCATCAGCCTGGACGGCGCGGATCATGTGCTGACCCGCCCCGCCGACGCCGCCTATGCGGCCAGCGTCATGGCCGCGTGGGCGGCGCGCTACCTGCCCGCACCTGAAGACCCGGACAGCGCGACACCGCCAGCCAGGCCTGCCCCCGGTGATGTTGTGGTCGTGACCGAGTCGGGTGCGCGCCCGTACGGCCAGCGCATTACCGCCGGCGGCCATCAGCTGATCGCCGACGAGCCGGCCGCCGCCGGCGGTGCCGACAGTGGCCCTACCCCCTACGACCTGCTCCTAGCCGGGCTTGGCGCCTGCACCGCGATCACGGTACGCATGTACGCCGACCGCAAGGGCTGGCCGCTGCGCCAGACCACTGTGCGGCTGCGTCATCGGCGTATCCACGCCAGGGACTGCGCGAGCTGCGAAACCAGGACCGGCCAGCTGGACCAGATTGACCGCGAGCTGCAGTTCGAGGGTGAGCTCACCGACGAGCAGCGCGCCCGGCTTCTGGACATAGCCGAACGTTGCCCGGTTCATCGCACGCTGCATTCCGAGGCGCTCGTCTCAACAACCGAGACCGTCCCGGACGAACCGGGCGGCTAACGACCCGGAGAATCAGCATCAGAAAGCGGCCCGCCCTGTTCTTACCGTCCCCGCGTCGGCTGGCCACGCGCCCGCAATCGGGGCGACCTGCCTCGTACGAGAACGGACCGACGGACAGCGACGTGCGACGAGGAGCCAATTGCCCGCATCGCCGGTGACCGTTCGAGAGGATAAAAATCCCTTTTTTCACTAAACGGGCCGTATTCCTGTTTTTTCGCCAAACGGGCCGTGGCGGGTGGCTGAGCCCTGGTGCACCCTGAGATTCCCAGCGTCGCCACCTCCTGGCCATAGGGGCCTTTGGTTCCGTGGCTAGGAGGCTGAGGGGTGGAAATCAGTGAGGCGTCGCCCTATCGCCGGGCTTCCTGCGTCCTTGACGCAGGTACTGCCTGGTAGGAGGTAGCCGTGAAAGAGATCCTCGAGACGATCCTGGACCCCGGCAGCCAGCCTGCTGATTTCGCCGCGTTGCCGCTGCCGGAGGCCTACCGGGCAGTTACCTTGCATCGGGACGAGGAGCGCATGTTCGACGGCGTCCACACCCGCGACCGGGACCCGCGCAAGTCCCTGCACGTAGAGGAGGTGCCGGTCCCCGAGCTGGGCCTGGGTGAGGCCCTGATCGCCGTGATGGCGAGCGCGGTCAACTACAACACCGTGTGGAGCTCCATCTTCTCGCCCGTCTCCTCCTTCGCCTTCCTGCGGCGCTACGGGAAGCTGTCGGGACCCACCGCCCGGCACGACCTGCCGTATCACGTGGTCGGCTCGGACCTGGCGGGCGTGGTGCTGCGCACCGCACCCGGGGTGACCGCCTGGAAGCCGGGCGATGAGGTCGTCGCCCACTGCCTGTCGGTTGAGCTGGAAAGCTCTGATGGCCATAACGACACGATGCTCGACCCGGAGCAGCGCATCTGGGGTTATGAGACCAACTTCGGCGGCCTGGCTGAACTGGCTCTGGTCAAGACCAACCAGCTGATGCCCAAGCCCCGGCATCTGACCTGGGAGGAGGCCGCCACGCCTGGCCTGGTGAACTCGACCGCGTTCCGGCAGCTGGTCTCGGACAACGGCGCGGCGATGAAGCAGGGCCACAACGTCCTGATCTGGGGGGCCAGCGGCGGCCTAGGCGCTTATGCCACCCAGTACGCGCTGGCAGGCGGGGCGATCCCGGTCTGCGTCGTGTCCAGCGAGCGCCGGGCCGAGCTGTGCCGGTCGATGGGCGCCGATCTGATCATCAACCGCAGCGCCGAGGGCTATCAGTTCTGGAAGGACGAGAAAACCCAGGATCCGAAGGAATGGAAGCGTTTTGGCGCGAGGATCCGCGAGCTCACCGGCGGTGAGGACGTCGATATCGTCTTCGAGCATCCCGGCCGGGAGACGTTCGGCGCCTCGGTGTACGTGACCCGGCGGGGCGGCACCATCGTGACCTGCGCCTCGACCTCCGGGTATATGCACGAGTACGACAACCGCTACCTGTGGATGAGCCTCAAGCGCATTATCGGCTCGCACTTCGCCAACTACCGTGAGGCGTGGCAGGCCAACCGCCTGATCGCCAAGGGCATGATCCACCCGACCATGTCGGCGGTCTACCCGATGGAGCGGACCGGCCAGGCCGCCCTGGATGTCCACCGGAACCTGCATCATGGCAAGGTCGGGGTGCTGTGCCTCGCCCCGGCCGACGGCCTCGGCGTCCGCGATCAGGTGCTGCGTGAAAAGCACCTGACAGAGATCAACCGGTTCCGGAACGAGTGAGGATTGGGCAGAGCATGACCGAGCCGAACGGGCCGGGGCAATCGCCTCGGCCCGCCCGCGAGCGTCCCTGGCTGATGCGGACCTATGCCGGGCATTCGTCCGCGAAGGAGTCCAACGCGCTGTTCCGCCGGAACCTGGCCAAGGGGCAGACCGGCCTGTCGGTGGCGTTCGACCTGCCCACCCAGACCGGTTACGACGCCGACCACGACCTGGCCCGGGGCGAGGTCGGCCGGGTCGGCGTCCCGGTCGGGCACCTGGGCGACATGCGGGCCCTGTTCGACGGCATCCCGCTGGAGCAGACCAACACCTCGATGACGATCAACGCCACGGCCATGTGGCTGCTGGCGCTGTACCAGGTCGTGGCCGAGGAGCAGGGCGCCGACGTCGACCGGCTGACCGGCACCACGCAGAACGACATCATCAAGGAGTACCTGTCCCGCGGCACGTACGTGTTCCCGCCAGGCCCTTCGGTGCGCCTGACCACCGACGTGATCGCCTACACGGTGGCCCGCATGCCTAAGTGGAACCCGGTCAACGTCTGCAGCTATCACCTCCAGGAGGCCGGGGCCACCCCGGTCCAGGAGATCGCCTACGCGCTGTGCACCGCGACGACGATCCTGGACGCCGTCCGCGACTCCGGGCGGGTCCCCGCCGAGCGGATGGGCGAGGTCGTCGGGCGGATCTCCTTCTTCGTTAACGCGGGCGTCCGCTTCGTCGAGGAGATGTGCAAGATGCGGGCCTTCGCCCGGCTCTGGGACACGATCACCAGGGAGCGGTACCGGATCGCCGAGCCCGCGCGCCGCCGCTTCCGCTACGGCGTGCAGGTCAACTCGCTCGGCCTGACCGAGGCGCAGCCGGAGAACAACGTCCAGCGGATCGTCCTGGAGATGCTGGCCGTCACCCTGTCCCGGGACGCCCGGGCCCGCGCCGTGCAGCTCCCGGCCTGGAACGAGGCGCTGGGCCTGCCGCGCCCGGCGGACCAGCAGTGGAGCCTTCGCATCCAGCAGGTGCTCGCGTACGAATCGGACCTGCTGGAGTACGGCGACCTGTTCAACGGCTCCCCCGTGGTCGAGGCCAAGACGGCGGAGCTGATAGCGGGTGCCGAGGCGGAAATCGCCAGGGTCCAAGGAATGGGCGGGATGGTGCCGGCGGTGGAGTCCGGTTACCTCAAGGCCCAGCTCGTCGCCTCGCACGCGGCCCGCCGCATGCGCATTGAGTCCGGCGAAGAAAGGGTCGTGGGCGTCAACTGCTTCCAGGTCACCGAGCCCAGCCCTCTCACCGTGAACGCTGACACCGCGGTCTACCGCGTAGACCCGGCCTACGAGCTCGAGGTGCTGGCCGATCTGGCGCAGTGGCGCAGGCGGCGCGACGACCCGGAGGTGCGGGCCGCCCTCGGCCGGCTACGGGCCGAGGCGGGGCGTCCGGACATCAACCTGATGGACGCGACCCTGGCCTGCGTCCGGGCGGGGGTGACCACCGGCGAGTGGTCCTTCGCGCTGCGGGAGGTGTTCGGTGAATACCGGGCCGCCACCGGAGTCGGCAGCGCCCCGGTGGCGGTCGGCGGGCTGGGCGGGGAACTGGCCGCGGTCCGCGAGGCGGTACACGCTACTGCCGCCGAGATCGGGGCAGGCAGGCTGCGCCTGCTGCTGGGCAAGCCCGGCCTGGACGGGCATTCCAATGGTGTCGAGCAGATCGCGGTCCGGGCCCGCGACGCCGGGTTCGAGGTCATCTACCAAGGCATCCGGCTCACCCCTGCGCAGATCGCGGCGGCCGCGGTCGCCGAGGACGTGCACTGCGTGGGCCTGTCGATCCTGTCCGGCGGCCACGCCGAGCTGGTGCCCGATGTGCTCCGCCGCCTGCGTGCGGCCGGCGCGGGGGACATCCCGGTCGTGGTCGGCGGGATTATCCCGCCGGCCGACGCGGCCAGCCTGCGCTCCCAGGGAGTGGCGGCCGTATTCACCCCCAGGGACTTCGGCATTACCGCCATCATCGGCCGCGTCGTCGAGGTGATACGACTGGCTCACAAACTCCAGCCGCGGCCGAGTGAGCCGGGTGACCTGGCCGGAGCCACTCAGCCAGCCGCCGTCGTCGAGAATTAAGGGGAGAGGAGAAACCAACATGACTACCGCTACGACCACGCCCATCACCGCGACCGGCCGCCTGCGCCCGCGCCGTTCCTGCCTGGCCGTTCCCGGCAGCAGTCCCCGCTTCCTGGAGAAGGCTCAGGGGCTGCCCGCGGACCAGGTGTTCCTGGACCTTGAGGACGCCTGCGCGCCACTGGTCAAGGAGAGCGCCAGGCACGCCATCGTCGAAGCGCTGAACCACGGCGACTGGGGCGGCAAGATCCGCGTTGTCCGGGTTAACGACTGGACCACTCACTGGACCTACCGGGACGTGATCACGGTAGTCGAGGGCGCGGGCCCCAACCTGGACTGTCTCATGCTGCCGAAGGTGCAGGACGCCGGGCAGGTCAAGGCGCTGGACCTGCTGCTCACCCAGATCGAGAAGACGATGGACCTGCCGGTGGGCCGGATCGGTATCGAGGCGCAGATCGAGAACGCCAGGGGCCTGATGAACGTCGAGGAGATCGCGGCCGCGTCGCCGCGGCTTGAGACCATCATCTTCGGGCCCGCCGACTTCATGGCCTCGATCAACATGAAGTCGCTGGTGGTCGGCGAGCAGCCCCCTGGGTACCCGGCGGACGCGTACCACTACATCTTGATGCGCATCCTGATCGCCGCCCGCGCTCACGACCTGCAGGCCATCGACGGCCCCTACCTGCAGATCCGCAACGCGGACGGGTACCGCGAGGTCGCCCGGCGGGCCGCTGCGCTCGGTTTCGACGGCAAGTGGGTGCTGCACCCGGATCAGATCGCGGCCGCCAACGAGATCTTCTCCCCCGCCCAGGAGGACTACGATCACGCGGAGCTGATCCTGGACGCCTACGACTGGTGCACCTCGGAGGCCGGCGGGGCCAAGGGTTCGGCCATGCTCGACGACGAGATGATCGACGAGGCGTCCCGCAAGATGGCCCTGGTGATAGCGGCCAAGGGACGGGCCGCGGGCATGGCGCGCACGTCGGCGTTCGAGCCCCCGGAGGCGTGAGCACGATGCAGTTCGGACGGACGTATGAGGAGTTCGAGGTCGGCGCGGTCTACAAGCACTGGCCCGGAAAGACGGTCACCGAGTACGACGATCACCTGTTCTGCCTGCTCACTATGAACCATCATCCGCTTCACCTGGATGCGAACTACGCCGCCCGCGCCACGGACTTCGGCCAGAACGTGGTCGTGGGCAACTACATCTATTCGCTGCTGCTCGGCATGTCGGTGCCAGACGTCTCGGGTAAGGCCATCGCGAACCTGGAAGTCACCTCGCTCAAGCACGTGGCGCCGACCTTCCACGGCGACACCATCTACGGCCAGAGCACCGTGCTCGGCAAGCGGCTAACGTCCAAGCCCGACCGGGGGATCGTCCAGATCGAGACCCGCGGCTACAACCAAGACGGAACCCTGGTGTGCGTGTTCCGCCGCAAGGTGATGGTGCCGACCCAGACCTACATCAAAGAGCGCGGCGGCGAACAGCCCGGCCGTCCTGAGCCCGCCCCAGAGTCCAGTTGACCCAACCAAGGAGCCCGCCATGGGACGCCTCGCCCAGACCGAAGGCCTGACCGAGTTCGAGCAGGACATCCTCGCCACGGTGCGAGATTTCACCGCCAAGGAGATCATCCCGGTCGCGACGGAGCTGGAGCACCGGGACGAGTATCCCGTCCAGATCGTCGCGGGGCTGACCAAGCTCGGCCTGTTCGGGCTGACCATCCCCGAGGAGTACGGCGGCCTGGGCGCCTCGCTGCTCATCTACGCCCTGGCGGTGGAGGAGATCGCCCGCGGCTGGATGTCGGTGTCGGGCATCATCAATACCCACTTCATCGTGGCTCACATGATCGCCCGACACGGCACCGCCGAGCAGAAGGACTACTTCCTGCCCAAGATGGCGGCCGGCGAGGTCCGCGGCGCCTTTTCCATGTCCGAGCCCGACCTGGGCTCGGACGTCGCGGCGATCCGCACTCAGGCGGTGCGCGACGGCCAGGACTACGTGATCAGCGGCCAGAAGATGTGGCTGACCAATGGCGGCACGTCCAACCTGGTGGCGGTGCTCTGCCGGACCGACGACGGGCACGATGCTCCGCACCGGAACATGACCACGTTCCTGATCGAGAAGGAGCCGGGTTTCGGGCCCAACCCGGCGGTGCCGGGCCTGACCGTGCCGGGCAAGATCGAGAAGATGGGCTACAAGGGCGTCGACACCACCGAGCTGATCCTTCAAGACGTCCGCATTCCCGCCGCCCGGGTGCTCGGCGGCCGCACCGGCCAGGGCTTCTACCAGATGATGGACGGCGTCGAGGTCGGCCGGGTCAACGTCGCCGCCCGCGGCTGCGGGATCGCCCTGCGCGCCTTTGAGCTGGCCATCGACTATGCCCAGCGGCGGCACACCTTCGGCCAGCCGATCGCCCAGCACCAGGCAATCCAGTTCAAGCTGGCCGAGATGGCGACCAAGGTCGAGGCGGCCCACCAGATGATGGTGATGGCGGCCCGCAGGAAAGACTCCGGCCACCGCAACGACCTGGAGGCCGGGATGGCCAAGTACCTCGCGTCCGAGTACGGCAAGGAGGTCGTGGAAGACTCCTTCCGCATCCACGGCGGCTACGGTTTCTCCAAGGAGTACGAGATCGAGCGCCTGTACCGGGAAGCGCCGATGCTGCTCATCGGCGAAGGCACCGCGGAGATCCAGAAGATGATCATCGGACGCCGCCTGCTCGAGGAGTACCAGATCACCGGCTAGCCCGAAGTTACTTAGTGCCGCCACGCCAACATGGCCGCTGCGCTGGATCTTCTCGCGAACCCGGGCGGTAATGACGCTGGGCAGACCGGTAGCTTGCTGGTTCAGCACCGCCTGCCGCCACCGCGGTGACCAGGGCGGTGCGCATCGCTTCCACCGGGCCGGGTTGACCGGTTATCAGCTCTACCTGCGCAACTGCCTGGTACAGCAGCACGGTGAGACCACTGACCACCGGGCAGCCGGCCGCCAGGGCTGACCCGGCGAAGGACGTCGGCCACGGCGCGTACACCACGTCGAGGACCGTGGTGTCAGGTTTCCAGCGGGTAGCGCTCAGCGAGTCGGCTGCGCCGCCCGGGAGCGTGGAGATGACCAGATCGGCGGGGGGCAGTGGTTCGGTGAACAGGCCGCCGGAGATCGTCGGCTGCATCCCGAGTCGCTCGGCGGTCCCGCGCAGCTCACCGGTACGGGCCAGATTGCGTACCAGGACAATCGGTGACTGGTTGCCTAGCTCGCGTACCGCGGCGAGGGCACTTTGCGCCGTGCCGCCCGCACCGAGTATGACCGCCTGCTCGATCCGCGTCAGCCCGGCTTCCTTCAGCGCCGCCACGATGCCGGTGACGTCAGTGTTGTGCGCCTGCCTGCCTCCGGCCGGGCCGCCCAAGGGAAACACCAGGGTGTTAGCGGCCCCTACCCCCTGGGCCAGCGGCGATATCTCATCGGCGACAGTCAGCGCCACGCGCTTGAGCGGCATCGTCAGCGACAGGCCGGCCCACTCGGGACCCATTTCGCCCACCAGGCGCGGCAGGCCCGGCTCGTCACAGTCGATCTTGCCGTAGTCCCAGCCATGCAGGTCAAGTGCCTGGTAAGCCGCCCAATGCAGCACGGGGGAGAGCGAGTGCTCGACGGGGGAGCCGAGCACGGCCGCCCGCCGTATCGTCCGGTCAACCGCGGTCGTGGCGTCCACGTTCATTTACCAATCTCGAGATCTGACCCGGGGGGCGGGCAGGCCGGGCGTGCTGGTCGACGCGAGGTCTATCGCCCGGATCTTTTCGCATGAGTTTGTAGCAGGTTAGGGCGGACCGTGTCGATGATGCCAATCCACCGCGGGCAGTGTCCCATTACCCCAGATCCGGGACATCTTTGCCACGGAAGGCTCTCCGTCAGCCATGTCCGCAACCCTCAGGAGCTGCGAAAACGCAGATTCACGGAAAACCGCCGTAGGCCTGTTGCGTCGCGTGACTTATGAAGTACCATCCATGTGGATGGTCAGGAGATGGTAGACGGATGGCCAAGGGTGAGAACGAGAAGACCGAGAAGATAACTATCAACCTAGGACTGGTGGACCTCGGGCAGATCGATCTGCTGGTCCAGGAAGGTTTCTACGCCAACCGGACCGATTTCATCCGTACGGCCATCCGCAACCAACTCGCCACTCGGGGCGAGGCCCTCGACCAGACGGCGGCCCGACGCACTCTCACCCTGGGCAGCTGTCATTACACCCGTCGCGACCTGGAGGAAATCCGCGACGCGGGGCAGATGATCCATATCCGGGTGCTCGGGCTGGCAAGCATCGCCGCCGATGTCACCCCCCAGCTGGCCCTGGCCACGATTGCCTCGGTGGAGGTGCTCGGCGCCTTCCGGGCCCCCACCGCAGTGAAGGCCGCCCTGGCGCCTCGCACCGCCTGAGCCGCTGTTGATCTCACAGCTGCCTGGACCGCCGGCCCCAAGCACGTACCGGCCGTCCTGCCAGGAGACCAGCGAAGACAACCACCAGAAGGGACATCGCCATGGACGCACGCCAGATGGCTGCGGTTGAGGCCTTCTCCTACACGAACGCGGCCGGCACCCGTGCCTACCGGCTCTACGTTCCCGCCGGCCACACCGGCGCCCCGCTGCCCCTGGTCGTGATGCTGCACGGCGGCACCCAAGACGCCGCGACCTTCGCCGCTGCCACCGCCATGAACGACCTCGCCGAGCGTCAGGCATTCCTGGTCGCCTACCCGGAACAGCCACCCTCGGCGAACCCGGGCAAGTACTGGAACTGGTTTGTCCCCGGTCACCAGCGCCGCGACGCCGGCGAGCCCTCGATCATCGCCGGGATCACCCGCCAGGTCACCGATCGCTACGGGGCAGACGCCACCCGGGTGTACGTCGCCGGGTTTTCCGCCGGGGGTGCGATGGCCGCGGTGATGGCCGCGGTCTACCCCGATCTCTACGCCGCCGTGGGCGTGCACTCCGGGCTGCCCTACGCCGCCGCCAGTGACGTGGCCTCCGCGTTCGCGGCGATGAAGCAGGGCCCGTTGCGGCTAGCCCGGCCCCCGGCCCGCCCCGTGCCGCTGATCGTCTTCCACGGTGACCGGGATGCCACCGTGGCCCCCGCCAACGCCGCCGGACTCATCGACCATGCCCTGCCGGCCAGCCCGGACCGCCGCCCGGGCACCGCGCCGTCCGCGGTGATCACTGGGCAGGTACCCGGCGGGCACGCCTACACCCGCGCCTGCTACCAAGACACCGCCGGCCCGGTGCTGGCCGAGCGCTGGACCATCCACCAGGGCAGGCATGCCTGGTCAGGTGGCATCCCGCACGGCTCTTACACCGACCCCCGAGGGCCGGACGCCAGCGCCGAGTTCATCCGTTTCTTCGGCCAGCACCCCGCCGTCCCGCCGTCCCTCTGACCGGAGCTGCCTCACAGCACCCGGCCTCACAGCACCCGGCCGAGGAAGGCGGCAAGCTGATCGGCCTGCCCCGCCCCGGCCGGGGCATTACGGGCGGGTCCGAACAACGCCTGGCCGTCAGGCCCGCGGTAGGCGTCAGTGATCGCGAGCTTGGCCTGGCTGAGCAGTTCCGTGGCCAGCGCGGGATCCAGGTCGGTGTCGTAGCCGATGGCACGCGCGAGGTCCCAGCCGTGGGTGAACTGCTCCGTGGCCGCCATGCCAAGCACGACGGCGCCGGGGAACTCGCCGAACGGCAGCCGGACCGCCTGGCCGAGCACGCCGTCAGCTTCGAACACCGCGACCGCGATCCGGCTGCTTTCCTCGTACGCCGCGACAAAGTCCCCGGCCGTGTATTCCACGCCGGCGACATCGCCTTCGCCGGTGACGGTGCTGGCCCACCACCGGGTCGTGCCGACGAAATGATTGATCAGCGCGCGGACGTCCCACGACGCGCATGGCGTTGGCGCATCCAGCTGGTCGGGCTCGACCTTCGCCAGGATGGCCAGGGTGCTCTGGAGGGCCCGGTTCAGGTCCGTCACTTGCATCGCTGCGATCCTCTCATCCGTGATACCTGCTCAACCAGGAAGACTCGACGGACCGGGAAAAGGAATCGCGCCCGGCCTAGAGGTTCACCTCGGCGCGGCCGACGGCACGGCGACCGCCCCGAGCTCAGCCGATCATGTTGAAGGCCGCGAGCACCTTGGCCGGCCGCAGCCGCACCACGTACTCGCCGGGCGCGGCGTTGCGCTTGCCGAATTCCTCCGCGCGCGCCGGCCCCACGTACCGCGCCGCGATCGCGGTGGCGGTACGGAGCAGTTCCGCCGGATCCTGCGACAGCTCGGCCTCGCCCTGGACCTGGACGAACCCGTACGGTGGCTCCTGCAGGTCGACGCACAGGCAGGTCCTCGGGTCCCGGGCCAGTGAGCGGCCCTTGGCGGTGTCCATGCCCGTGTTGAACACGATGCTGTCGCCTTCGATGATGAACCAGATGGGCGTGACCAGCGGCTGTCCGCTGGCGGCCAGGTAGCTCAGCTTGCCGGTGCGGGTGCCCTGCAGCAGGAAGTCCCGGACCTCGGAATCGTTAAGGGAAGCCACGTCGGCCAGCTTAGGCCTATGCGGATCCCGACGGCTGCGCGGGACCAGCCGGAGGGCCAGCCGCGGGGCCGAGCGAATTGCGGAAGCCGAACACCCGCCGTTCCCGCCGCAGCGCCGAGGCCACCACGCGGTCGCGCCAGGGCGTGCTGATCGCGGCCCGGTAGCCGGGTTCGGTCAGGACCTCGGGACCGGCCAGCTCGTGCAGGGACAGGAAATCGGGGCCGGGCGCGTCCATCCCGCGGGTGAGCCGGAACCGCCGGATGCGTCGCCACCCGGGCACCTCGAGCAGCATCGGGATGTGCTCCTTGGTGTACCAGGCGGCCAGGTCGTCCTGCGCCTCCGCGGGCACCGAGAGAGCCACCGCCAGCAGAACGGGCGCCGGCTCACCGGCGGCCGCCCCGTCCGCGCTGATCTGCTCGTAGACCCGGCGATCCAGGGTGGCCAGCCCGGCTCCGACGGACTTGTCCCGGTCGCTCGCGTGCGCGCCGAGCGCGGTGTACTCGGGGCCGTCGAGGACGTCGGGGGAGTCGAGTTCATACAGCGCGAGCCACGGCGGCTTCGCCTCGTCAAGCGCGCCGTACCGGCAGGCGCGCAGGACGCCTGGCACGGTCAGCCGGGCCGGGCCGTGCTCGTGGTCGTACCAGTCATGGAATTCGGCCTCGGGCACGGTTCCCGGATCGGTGTACACGTAGAAAAGCCCGTTAGCCATCGCGAGCGACCCCTCAGGTAGGCGACGAAAACGATCGTATGCCAGGCCTCCCGACGACAGCGGCCTCGCGACGCCAGCCCCAGGCGCCGCGAGGCCCGCGACAACTTCAGTCGACCGGTGCCGCCATCGGGTTCACGCCGGCCAGATCCTCCCGCTTGACCCTGATCGCGACCACGGTGATGATCAGCGCGAGCAGCGCGATCCCGGCCGAGACCAGGTATCCCTTGGCGAAGCCAACCGAGTACGCGTGGTCGGTGATCACCTTCTGCGCCGCGGCCTGCTGGGCCGCGGACAGGTGCGCCGTGGCGTGCTTCGCCGCCGCGGTCGCCGCCGCCACCTGCGTATGGATGCTGCTGGCCACCGCGCTCCACGCCACCGTGCCCAGGATCGCGAGCCCGATCGAGCCGCCGACCTGCTGGCCGGTATTCAGCAGCGAAGACGCCACGCCCGTGTCGTTGTTGGCCACCTTGACCAGCGCGACCAGCGACATCGGCACGAAGATCAGCCCCATGCCGAACGCGGTCACCAGCATGGGCCCGAGCAGCCCGGAGGCGTAGTGGCTGTGCTCGTTGATGCGGGACAGCCAGAACATCCCGCCGGTGGCGATCGCGCTGCCCGCCAGCAACAGCGGCCGGGCGCCGATCCGGGCCACCAGCTGCGACGCCACCCCGGACGCCACCATGATCATCGTGACCATGGGCAGGTAGGCGATGCCGGTCTTCAGCGCGCTGTACCCCCACACCTCCTGCACGAAGATGGTGAGGAAGAAGAACATGCCGAACAGGGCGGTGCCCACGCACAGGCTGATCAGGTAGGCGCCGGTCCGGTTGCGGCTGCGCAGCACCCGCATCGGCACCAGCGCGTGCTTGCTCCGGACCTCGATGAATCCGAACGCGACGAGCAGCACGACGGAGGCGACAAGCGACACGATCACCTTGGTGTCGCCCCAGTGCGAGACGCCGTTGGGCGTGGTCCCGGCGCTGGAAAGACCGTAGACGAGCAGGGCCAGGCCCAGGCTGCCGGTGATCGCACCGGGCAGGTCGAAGCGACCACGGCGCCGCTCGGACTCGGGCAGCACGCGCGTCGCGAGGAACGCGACCAGCAGGCCGATCGGCACGTTGACCCAGAACACCCAGCGCCAGCTGAGGTACTGCACCAGCAGCCCGCCGGCGATCAGGCCGACCGCGCCGCCGGCCACGCTCATGGCCGCGTATACGCCCATCGCCCGGTTGCGCGGCGGTCCCGCGGGGAAGGTGACCGCGATCAGCGCCAGCGCGGTGGGTGCCGCGAACGCGCCGCCGATGCCCTGCACGACGCGCGCGGTCAGCAGCCACGTCTGGCCGGTGGCGAACCCGCCAAGCAGCGAGGCCGCCGTGAACAGCAAGATGCCGAAGATGAAGATCCGGCGGCGCCCCAGTAGGTCGCCGGATCTTCCGCCGAGCAGCAGCAGCCCGCCGAACGCCAGCGCGTACGCGTTGACGACCCACTCCAGGTTGGTGCCCGAGAAACCGAGCGCGGTCTGGATGTGCGGCAGGGCGACGTTGACGATGGTCGCGTCGAGGACGACCATGAGCTGCGCCGTCGCGATGACGGCTAGGGCTAGGCCCAGCCGCCGCGGCGGCGCTCCCGAGCTTGGCGCAACGCCGTTCGACGCCGCCGCGGTACTGACCCCCGTTGCCGGACGGCCGGTGTCTGGTGAGGCGGACAAGACTATCTCCCTAAGATTGTGGGCGCAGTAAACCCTGGCCGTGACCGGCTAGGTTGGCTGCGGTCGCGTGCTGCTTGCTTAAAGATCTTTTTTTGGCCCGAACGGGCATCGGTACCAGTGCCCCGTAACGTCTCTTCCTTCCCCGTATTGCCGTCCGCACTGGTGACGGCCCGGCAGCTAGCTATTCATCGTTACGACGAATTAGCCGCCGCAGTTGTGACACCATCACCTCCCACAGCGGGATCTGAGCATCTTGCGCATCAGCCCGAGCAGGCACCGGCGCTCGGACGTGTCGAGCGTGGTACACCACGGCGCCCGGGCCATGAGCTCGGCGACTACCCGTTCTCTGACGGCCACGCCTTCCGGCGTGAGCACGATGTTCTTGCTGCGCCGGTCCCGCTGCGAGGGTTCCCGTCGCGCCAGCCCGTGCTTCTCCAGCGCATCCGCGATCGTGGTGACGAAGGACGGGTCGCAGCCCATCCGCAGCCCGAGCTCCTTCATCGTCATAGGGGCCTCGAGCTTGAACAGGGCCATGGCGTCACTGCCGGTCAGCCCGGATTCCGTCGCGATACTCTGGCTGAGGTCGTGGGCGGCCTTGAGGATTTCGGTGAATACCTGGCTGATCTGCTGGTTCAGCTCATCGTCGGTCAGCGACCCGTCCTGCGGTGGCTCCAGGTTCAGCGGTACCAAGTGCGGTACCGGCCCAGCATCAATCACCGTCGTCGGGTTCAGCTGCTCGTCCATGTGTGCTCACCTCCGTCCCCGTCTGCCCATGCTCAGGCTTTCAACCATTACCTGAGTCTCTCAACCATTGAGTAACTCAACTATATTTCCGCCGGCCGGGCCAGGCAAGTGAATATCGGGCGGAATCCCCGCGAACCTACGGCGATACAACTGCTGGCGCTGCCCCGCGTCTTTTATCGCTGGGTAGCTCACACTGGGCAGCAGGGGTAGTGCGAAAGGAAGGGTCGGCGCGATGGCGAAGATCCACGGACGGCGAACGTTCCTCGGGTTCGCGGCGGCGGCGGGCGGGGCCGGGCTGCTCTCGTCCTGCAGCGCGAAGGGCGCCACCAGCGCCGCGGGCGGCTCATCCCCGGCGACGGCGGGCAGCGCGGCCCGGACGGCAGGCGCGTCGCCGGCCTCGGGTCCGCCCTCGGCCGCCGATTGGACGGCCCTCGGCCGTGACCTGTCCGGACCCCTGGTGCGGCCGGGCGAGGCCGCCTACACCACCTCCAAGCGGCTCTTCGACCCGCGCTTCGACTCGCTGCACCCGGCCGGGATCGCCTACTGCCGCAATCCCCATGACGTGGCCACCTGCCTGGCCTTCGTCCGCAAGTACGGCGTCCCGGTGACGGCCAGGTGCGGCGGGCACAGCTACGCGGGCTATTCGTCGACCAGCGGCCTGATCATGGACGTGACCCGGATGGCCGGCGTGAACGTCAACGGGAACACCGCGACCGTGGGCGCCGGCACGCACCTGATCGACTTCTACAACGGGCTGGCCGCGCGCGGCCGTGCGGTGCCGGGCGGATCGTGCCCGACCGTCGGCATCTCCGGGCTTACGCTGGGCGGCGGCATCGGGGTCGTCGCCCGCGCCTACGGACTGACCAGCGACAACGTCCAGTCGCTGCAGATCGTCACCGCCGACGGCCAGGTCAGGACCTGCAACGCCAGCACCAACGCCGACCTGTACTGGGCGTGCCGTGGCGGTGGCGGCGGCAACTTCGGCGTGGTCACCTCGTTCACTTTCACCACCCACCCAGCCGGCGACATCGTCCTTTTCTTCCTGTCCTGGCCGTGGTCGCAGGCGGCCCGGGTGATCTCGGCCTGGCAGTCCTGGGCGCCGCACGCCCCGGACGCGCTCTGGTCGAACATGCACCTGGCCGCCGCGCCCGGCGGCTCGATCCCGTCCATCCAGGTCGGCGGTACCTACCTGGGCAGCCTCAGCACGGCGTCGGCCCAGCTGGAGAAGCTGTACGCCGCCGTGGGCTCGGACCCCTCCTCGCCCTTCATGGAGACCACCTCCTGGCTGCACGCGATGCTGGTCGAGGCCGGCTGCGCGAGCCTGACCGTCAACGAGTGCCACCTGCCCACCCAGAACCCAGCCGGCCAGCTGTCCCGGGCTTCGGAGTACGCCAAGTCCGATTTCTTCACCAAGCCGCTGAGCAGTCACGGGATCGGCACGCTGCTGTCCGGCGTGGAGAGCCTGCAGCGGGTCAGCGGCGCGGCCGGCGGGTCCGGCGGCATCGCGTTCGACTCGCTCGGCGGCGCGGTCAACCGGGTCGCGCCGGGCGCCACCGCGTTCGTCCACCGCGACGCGCTCTTCGGCGCCCAGTACACCACCGGCTGGACGCCCGGCGCGGCGGCCGCCGGGGTGGCCCGCCAGCACGCGTGGCAGCAGTCGTTCTGGCAGTCGATGCGCCCCTACGCCAGCGGCCAGGCGTACCAGAACTACATCGACCCCGCCCTGACCAACTGGCGCCAGGCCTACTACGGTGCTAACTACAATCGGCTCTCCCAGATCAAGGCTCGCTACGATCCTGACCGCGTGTTCACCTTCGCCCAGGCGATCTAGCCCCCCAGCCGCCGGGACCCCGCTGAACCGGACGCTGCCGAACCGTAGCCGTGACATGTCCCAGACCATGCGCTCGGGCGTGCATGATGGTATCTCCGTAATTGCGGGAAATCCGACGCCCGCAGCCCGCTACCCATGTAGGACCGATGACAAGTAACGCGGGGCTCCAGACTTCGGCCTCTGCCATGAATCAGGACCAGGTGCAGGTCTTGCTCGTCGAGGACGACGACGGCGACGCCCTGCTGGTCGAGGAGCTGCTGCTCGAAGTGGGGGCCGCGGTCACCGTGCACCGGGCCCGCTCCCTGACTCAGGCTAAGGCCCTGCTCTCCGACGCGGCCTGCGTCCTGCTCGATCTCGGCCTGCCTGACTCACAGGGCCTGAACGGACTCAGGCAACTGCTCCGGCTCGAGCCGGATGCCGCCGTGGTCGTGCTCACCGGCGACGCCAATGAGTACCTGGGGGAGCAGGCGGTCCGGGCCGGGGCGCAGGATTACCTGGTCAAGGGCGAGGTCGCCGGGCACATGCTGAACCGGGTCATCCGGTACGCGGTGGAACGCCAGCGGGCCGAAGAAGCGCAGCGTGAGCTGCAGGTGGCGCAGCTCCACGCCGAGGAGAACGTCCGGCTCGAGCGCGGCCTGCTCCCTTCGCCGCTGCTGACCGACCCCAGGCTCAGCGTATCGGCGCGCTGCCTGGCCGGGGGCGGGCACATGCTGCTCGGCGGGGATTTCTACGATGTGGTCGAGGCGGCGGACGGCTGGGTGCACGCCCTCATCGGCGACGTCTGCGGGCGGGGGCCGGCCGAGGCCGCGCTCGGCGTCTGCCTGCGGGTGGCCTGGCGCGCGCTGGTGCTGGCCGGCCGGCCAGCCGAGGAGATACTTTTCACCCTCAGCCAGCTCCTTGAGCACGAACGGCAAGACGACACCATGTTCGCCACGTTGTGCATGATGTCGGTCACCCCCGACCGTGGCACCGGCTGGGTCCGCATGGCCGGCCACCTGCCGCCGCTGCTCGTCGACCGCGGCGGCGTGCGGGAGCTTCCGACTCTGTCGGCGGCACCCCTCGGCCTCAGCGACGTCCGGGACTGGCCGGGGACTGAGGTGCCGCTCGACGGCCGCTGGTCGATCCTGCTGTTCACCGACGGGCTCATCGAGGGCAGGATCGGCCGCGGATCCGAGCGGCTGGGCAGCGAAGGCCTGATGGACCTGATCAGGAACGCGCTCGCCACATCCTCCCCGGCATCGTCCGGGGATGGCCGCCTCGTCGGCGACCAGCTGCTCGACCAGGTGATCGATCGCGTCCGTGAGCTCAACGGGCGGGACCTCGACGACGACCTGGCCGTCCTCGCCCTCGGCTTTTCCGGGCCAGCGCAATGATGAGCGAGGTCGTGACCGAAGGCGCCCCGCCCGCGGCTGGACCTAGCCCGCAGGCGGCCCCCGCGGCGGTGGCCAGGCGCTGGCCGCTCAGCCGGATCGTGGGCGTCGCCGTCCTGGCCCTGCTGCTCTTCTCGGTGGCGGCCGTGGTGGCGGGCGGCCTCGCCCTGCTCACCCTGCGCCATAACCGCGAGCGGGTGGTGGTCACGCTCGACCCGGCCGCCCTGGCGGTCCAGCAGCTCGACATCGCGATGCTTAACCAGGAGACCGGCGTGCGCGGTTACGCGCTCAGCGGCCAGCAGGCCTTCCTGGCCCCGTACACCCAGGGCCACGCGGAGGAGATGTCCGCCGTGGCCACCTTGCGGCGGCTGCAGGGCCAGCTGCCGCCCGGCAGCCAGGCTGAGCTCACGAGCGTGACCAACCAGGCGCATTACTGGCGCACCTACTACGCCCAGCCGGCCATCGCCCAGGTCACCCGCAGCGGCAAACCGGTGATCAGTCCCGGCATCACTGCGGGAAAGGCGGATTTTGACGCCCTGCGCGCCAGGATCGCCGTGCTCGAGGCGGATATCTCGACCGCGAGAACAGGATCGGTCGCGGCCCTGAACGACTCCGCGACCGTGCTCAACGTCGTCTTCATCGCCATCGCGATCGGCCTGGCCGTCATCGTGGTGGTACTCGCGCTCGGTCTGCGGGCCGCCGCGATCAGGCCGCTGCACACGCTGGCTGCGGAAGCCCGCCGGGTGGCTGGCGGCGATTTCGGACATGCGGTCACCGTCCGCGGCCCGCGTGAGGTGACGGGCCTGGCCGCGGACGTGAACAGCATGCGGGAGCGGATTTTGCAGGAGCTATCGGCGACGCGGGCCGCGAACACGATCCTGGAGGCCAATGCCGCCGAACTCCAGCGCTCGAACGCAGAGCTCGAGCAGTTCGCCTACATCGCCTCACATGACCTCCAGGAGCCGCTCAGGAAGGTCGCAAGCTTCACCCAGCTGCTCCAGCGCCGCTACGCCGGGCAGCTCGACGCCCGGGCCGATCAGTACATCGAGTTCGCGGTCGACGGCGCCAAGCGGATGCAGACGCTCATCAACGACCTGCTCGCCTACAGCCGGGTCGGGCGGTCCTCGCGCGAGCCCGCCCTGGTCTCGAGCGACGCCGCGCTCGGCCAGGCCCGGGCCAACCTGGCCGCGTCGATGGAAGAATCAGGCGCCACCGTAGAGTCCGGGCACCTGCCGCTGGTCCTGGCCGAGATGCCACTGCTGACCGCGGTGTTCCAGAACCTGTTGAGCAACGCGCTGAAGTTCAGCGGCGGCAAAGCGCCCCGGATCGTGATCACGGTCAGCCGGGAGGAGCCTTTCTGGCTGTTCTCGTTCACCGACAACGGCATCGGGATCGAGCCGGAGTACGCCGACCGTATTTTCGTGATCTTCCAGCGCCTGCACGAGCGGTCTGCCTACCCCGGCACCGGCATCGGCCTGGCCATGACCCGGAAGATCATCGAGTATTTCGGTGGCCGGATCTGGCTCGACCAGGGCTACGCTAACGGTGCGCGATTCCTCTTTACCCTGCCGATGCCACCGGAAAGCCGGACGCCAGGCGCCGTGACCGCCGAACCCGCTGTCCCGACCTCAGAACCGCCGGAAGACCAGGAAACCGATGCCCGAATGCGGGGACTCTGAAGTGATCGACGTGCTGCTGGTGGAGGACGACGAAGGGGACGTCCTCATGACCAAGGAAGCCTTCGAGTACTACAAGATACGCAACCGGCTGCACGTGGTGAGCGACGGTGAGCAGGCTCTGCATTTCCTGCGCAAGACCGGCCAGTACGCTGACGCGCCGCGTCCGGGGCTGATCCTGCTCGACGTCAACCTGCCCCGCCGCAGCGGCCTGGAGGTGCTCGCCGAGCTGAAACAAGACGAGGATCTCCTGGTCATCCCGGTCGTCATGCTGACCACCTCGGCGGCGGAGGAGGACATCTTGCGCAGCTACGCCCTGCACGCCAACGCGTTCGTCACCAAGCCGGTTGACTTCGAGCACTTCATCGAGGCGGTCCGGCAGATCGACAACTTCTTCCTGACCCTGGTCTGCCTGCCCGGCTGAGGAGCCGCGGGACGCGTCTCAGCGGACCCCGGCACCGGCACTGGTGCCGGGGTGCGGCGCTACTCGGAATCGGCCGCGGGGCGTCGGTGGCTCGATCAGAGCTTGGTCAGCTTGGCGCACGGCGTCATGATCCGGACCTGACGCGAGCCGAACTCGATGACCAGGGCGGTGTCATCCTCGACGCCGATGACCCGGCCGAGGCCGTACTTGTCGTGGGTCACCTGGTCCTGGGCTACGAACACCTCGGGCGGCGGGGGTGGCGGGGCATTGAAGGGACTTCCGGGCAGGAAGCGCCGGGTGGCGCGGGCAGTGTTCATCACTACCAGTATGCGCCTGCCGGCCGCTTACTACCTGTTCCTTCGCGTGCCTTATGCCGATTAAACCGGCGGAGGCCGGTGAATTCTGCCGCTATGCCGGATTCCCGGTCAGCGGCTCGGCTTCTCCCAGACCGAGACGTGCCGGCGGCTCTCGCTGGTGAAGGGTGCCCTGGTCCACCCGTCCCATCGGTCGCGCAAGCGTAGCCCGGCCAGCTGAGCCATCAGGTCGAGCTCGGATGGCCATACGTAACGGAAGGGAAACGAGGTGTACTCGCCGCGGCCGTCGGCGATCTCGACGTAATTCGAGCTCATGGCCTGGGTGGCGACGTCGTAGACGTCGAACGCCAGTCGCGTCGGGCTCACCTGGAACGGTACCGCCGTCTGCCCGGCCGGCAGCCTGCGCAGGTCGGGGATCCCGACCTCGATGACGAAGCACCCGCCCGGCTCGAGGTGCGCCGCGACGTTGCAGAAACAGGCCACCTGCGCCGCCTGGGTGGTCAGGTTCATGATCGTGTTGAAGACCAGGTAGGCGACGGAGAACGTACCATCCACCCTGGTCGTGGCGAAGTCGCCGATGGTTACGCCGATCGCGTCGCCGCCCGGCTTGGCGCGCAGCCTGGCCACCATCGCCCGCGACATGTCGATGCCGTGGACCTGGACGCCGCGGTGCGCCAGCGGCAGCGCGATGCGTCCCGTCCCGATGCCCAGTTCCAGAGCCCGGCCACCGCCAGGTTCCGGGGCCCGGCCACCGCCAGGTTCCAGGGCCCGGCCACCGCCAGGTTCCAGGGCCCGGCCACCGCCAGGTTCCAGGGCCCGGCCACCGCCAGCCAGCCCCGCCAGGAAGTCGACCGTCGCGTTCACGACGCCCGGCTCGAATTCCTCCGCCGACGACTCGTCGTATCTTGCCGCCACCCGTTCGGAGAAGTAGCCGTCCTCATCGCTCATCGCCGGACCGTACCGCAGGGGCCCGCTGCCAGGCACGCGAATTTAACCGTGCCCGCGGTGCTGCCGCTCAGCGGGCCGTCCGTCCGAGCAGCTTCTCGATGCTCCGGCGCTCGCGCTTGGTAGGGCGGCCCGCGCCACGGTCGCGGACCGCCACCGGGACCGCTTCCTCGCGGGGCGGAGGCGGCGGGCTGTGGTCGGTATAACACCCGGCCGCCACCGCCGCGCTGACGCGCTTGGCGATGACTCGCACCACGATCACGACCCGCTCGTGTCCCTCGTGCCGCAGCCGCACCTCGTCACCGGGCCGGACGACCTGCGCGGGCTTGGCCCGCACCCCGTTGACCCGGACGTGGCCGCCCCGGCAGGCCTCGGCGGCGGCCGAACGGGTCCGCATCAGCCGCACCGACCAGATCCAGCTGTCCACCCGCCCGCCTGCCTGGTCACCGGCCATCCCGCCACTGTAATGCGGCCTCGGCGCGCGTTGTCTTACTGGCGGCTGGACAGGAACTCGGCGATCCCCGGCTCGCCCCGGCTGGCGATGAACGCGTTAGGGACGGTCACCAGGATCTCGTCGGCGTGAGCCAGGCACACCCACGCCAGGCCGCCGCCGGAATCGGCGAGCTTCACCTCAGCCTGGTTCGGACAGGGCTGGTGGCCTGGAGTGTCCACCTGGCAGGCGGCTGAGGTTCCGCCGCCGGCCGATACCATGGCCGCGGCCTCCTTGAGCAGCGAAAACCGCTCTGAGGTATCGTCATCAGCCGCCGGCGCCTGGGACGCGGACCGATCCCGCTGGCCGAGGAGCACGGTATTGCCGTCCGGGTCGAGCACCTTCACCTCGCCGCCGAGCGCGTGCGGGGGGTGCCCGGTCCTGGTCACGCTGACGTCGGCCGCGCCGAGTCGGCCGACCACGACGTCGAGGTCCTCGTAATAGAAGTAAAACAGCAGCGGCAGCTGCGGGATATCCAGCGGCGGCCGGGTGTAAGCCAGCAGGACGGACAACTCGTCGTGCTGCATGACCGCCCACGCTGAGGTATCGGCTCGTCCGGCCGAATGCTCGCGGAATCCGAGCGCCTCATAGAACACGCGTGCGGCGTCGATGTCCCGGACATACGTCGCGGCGAACATCGACCGCACGACTGGCATCATGAGCACAAGGTACGCGCAAGGCCCGAAGGCCAGCCGCAAGTCATCTGATCCGTTTGGATACCGCGACATTCGGGTCGGCTGTGCCATGGTCATGATCATGGGTGACGGCGTGGACCGGCGGCGTGCCGCCTACTGGGACAAGCAGGCCAGCCGGTACGACGGCGCGATGGATTTCTGGGACCGGCACCTGTTCGGGGACAGCCGGCCGTGGATATGCGGCCGGGCCGCCGGCGAGGTGCTGGAGGTCGCCGTCGGCACCGGGCGCAACCTGCCGCTGTACCCGCAGACCGCGCGGCTCACCGGTATCGACTGGTCACCGGAGATGCTCGCCATCGCGCGGGAGCGCGCGGCCAGCCTGGGCCGTGACGCCGACCTGCGGACGGGCGACGCTCAGGCGCTGGACTTCCCCGACGCCTCGTTCGACACCGTGGTGTGCTCGTTCGGACTATGCGCGATCCCGGATGACCGGCGCGCCGTCACCGAGATGGCGCGCGTGCTGCGCCCGGGCGGCCGGTTGCTGCTCGTCGATCACGTGGCCGCGTCGTGGCGTGCGCTGCGCGCCGTGCAATGGCTGTACGAGCGGGTCAGCATCCCGCGCGAAGGCGAGCACTTCCGGCGCAGGCCACTCACCTACCTGCACGACCTGGGCTTCGCGATCGAGGAGAGCCAGCGGTTCAAGCTCGGCATCGTCGAGCGCGTCTGCGCGCGTAAGCCCGGCTAAGCCGCCGCACGGAGCGTGCCGCCGGCCCGGCGAAGCCCGAGTTGTAGGATCTGAGCGCCATTAACGGGACACGAAGGGAACCGGATGTACGACGCGACGCTGGCCGAGACCGTCACGATCCGCGGTAACGGCGATGACGAGATCGAGGCTTACCTGGCCAGGCCGATGGCCGAGGGTCCGTTCGGCGGCGTGGTGGTGATCCACCACATGCCCGGCTACGACGAGTGGACCAAGGAAATCGCGCGTACGTTCGCCGTGCACGGCTACAACGCGATCATGCCGAACCTGTACCATCGTGACGCTCCGGGCGCCAGCCCCGACGACGCCGCCGCGGCGGCGCGGGCCAAGGGCGGCGTGCCCGACGCGCGCCTGGTCGGCGACGTGGCCGGGGCCACGGCTTACCTGCGCGGGCTGAGCAACTCCAACGGCAAGGTCGGCGTGATCGGTTATTGCTCAGGCGGCCGGCAGTCGGTCCTAGCCGCGTGCAGCCTGCCGCTGGACGCGGCCGTCGACTGCTACGGCGCGTTCGTGGTGGGCACCCCGCCGGAGGGCATGCCGCTCAAGGTCGGCCCCATCAAGCACCTCATCAAGGACCTGTCCTGCCCGCTGCTCGGCCTGTTCGGCGCGGACGATCAGTACCCCTCGCCCGAGCACGTCGCCGAGCTCGAGCAGGAGCTGAAGGCCCAGGGCAAGACCTATGAGTTCCATTCCTACGAAGGCGCGGGCCACGCCTTCTTCGCCGTCAACCGCACCGCCTACCGCCCCGAAGCCGCCATGGACGCCTGGAACCACATCTGGACGTGGTTCACCCGTTACCTGGCCGCCTGAACCCTGATTGTGGATCATTACTACCCGCCGGCGGGTAGTAATGATCCACAATCACGAAAATCGCTCAGTGAGCGCTCGAGGCGGCCCAGATGTTGATGCCGGCGTCGACGGCGTCGCGGTCGATGGCGGCTAGTTCGCCGTCGGTGAACACACTGTGGCCGGCCGCGGCGAGGTTCTCCTCCAGTTGCCTGACGCTGCTGGCGCCGATGAGCACGGACGTCACCCGCGGGTCGCGTAGCGCCCAGGACAGCGCCATCTGGGCCAGCGCCTGGCCCCGGGACCTGGCGATCTCGGCGAGCTCCCGGACGTGCGCCAGCGTCTGCTCGGAGATCTGGTCCGAGGACAGCGAGCCGTCCAGGCTCGCCCGGGAGCCAGCGGGCACGCCGTTGAGGTACTTGCCGGTGAGCACGCCCTGCGCCAGCGGCGAGAACGCGATACAGCCGATGCCCTCGCGCTCGAGCACGTCAAGCAGGCCGCCTTCGATCCACCGGTTCAGCATCGAGTAAGACGGCTGGTGAATCAGCAACGGCGTGCCCATTTGCCGGAGGATCGACGCTGCCTCCGCGGTCCGTTCGGCCGAATAAGAGGAGATGCCCGCGTACAGCGCCTTGCCTGACCGGACCGCCGAACTCAGCGCGCCCATCGTCTCCTCGAGCGGGGTATCGGGGTCGAAGCGGTGGGAGTAGAAGATGTCGACGTACTCCAGGCCCATTCGCTGCAGGGACTGGTCCAGGCTAGCCAGCAGGTACTTGCGGGAGCCGTGGTCGCCGTACGGACCGGGCCACATGTCGTAGCCGGCCTTGGTGGAGATGATCAGCTCGTCACGGTAGGGGCGCAGGTCCTCCCGCATGACCCGGCCGAAGTTGATCTCCGCGCTGCCGTACGGCGGCCCGTAGTTGTTGGCCAGGTCGAAGTGCGTGACCCCCAGGTCGAACGCACGTCGCAGGATCGCCCGCTGGTCCTCGATCGGCTTGCCGTCGCCGAAGTTCTGCCAGAGCCCGAGCGAGATCTCGGGCAGCATGATCCCACTGCGCCCGCTTCGGCGGTAGGGGAGCTTGCTGTAACGGTCATCGGCTGCTACGTAGGTCATGTCAGAAGTCTGTCACTAGTGCCCTTCGCTGGCGCCCGTCGTGGTCAGCTTGCCTCGGCTCGCTGCTTGAGAGCTTCCGCCCCTCTCAGCCAGCGGTTACGGCGAGCCTGTTATAACGGTCATCGGCAGTAATACAAGACGACGGCGATGAGAGGACGGGCGATGTACGACGCGATGCTGGCCGAAAGCGTGACGATCACCGGGCACGGCGGTGACGAGATCGAGGCGTACGCGGCCCGGACACTGCAAGCCGCACCCCCCGACGGCGTTGGCGGCGTGGTGGTCATCCATCACCTGCCCGGTTACGACCGGCAGACCGCGGAGTTCACCCGGGCGTTCGCGGCGGGCGGGCTCAACGCGGTAATGCCGAACCTGTACCACCGTGAGGCGCCCGGCGCGGCCCCGGACGACGCCATGGCGGCCGCCCGGGCCTCGGGCGCGATCCCGATCTCTGACGAACGGATCGTGGGCGAAGTGGCAGGCGCGGCGGCTTACCTGCGCGGGCTGAGTAACTCCAACGGCAAGGTCGGCGTGATCGGCCACTGCTCGGGCGGACGCCAGGCGTTCCTCGCCGCGGTCAGCCTGCCCCTCGACGCCGCCGTGGACTGCTACGGCGGCTTCGTCGTCGAGACGCCGCCCGAAGGGCATCCGCTGCACGGCTCCCCGCCCCTGGTCAGCCGGGCCGGGGATCTGTCCTGCCCGCTGCTCGGCCTGTTCGGCGCGGAAGACCAGCATCCGTCGCCTGAGCACGTCGCCGAGCTCGAAGAGGCGCTCAAGGCGCACGGGAAGACGTATGAGTTCCACTCATACGAGGGAGCCGGACATGCCTTCATGCAGGTAGACCGCCCCAGCTACCGGCCCGAGGCCGCCGTGGACGCGTGGCAGCGCATCTGGGCCTGGTTCGGCCGTTACCTGTAATCGTCGCTGGTCTGAGAGGATTCGGTTATGTGCACTTACCTGACGGAGAAGGTCTCGATCAGCGGCAGCGGCAAGGGCCCGTCCGGATGGTTCCGGGTGACCGACGCGAGCGTGTATTTCGACCATCCGGTGCACGCCCAGGCTGAGCACACGCTCAACATCGACTTCCTCGCTCCCGGCGCCGGGCCGTCGGCGCGGGTGGCGGTCGAGCTCACCGCGGAGTCGGCGCGGGCCCTGGCGAAGGCAATCCAGTCCACCCTGGACTCCGCCCCTCCCGGCCTGATTACCTAGCACCACCGCGCCCGGACCGCCCGCCCAGACCCGGAACCCACGGAATGTCGGTGCCTCGTGTCACTATGCATGTGGGCCCCCGCGGCGGGCGGCCCCAGCCAGGATGGAGGCGGCAGCGATGCGGTTCATGGTCGAGCGAGACACCCTGGCGGAGGCGGTCGCCTGGGTCGCGCGCTCGCTGCCGTCGCGGCCGGTGCTGCCGATTCTCTCTGGGCTGCTGCTCGAGGCGGACTCCGGCGGCCTGACCCTGTCCTGCTTCGACTACGAGGTATCGGCCCGGATCCGGGTCGACGCCGAGGTCGCAGCTCCGGGCACGGCGCTGGTCCCCGGCCGGCTGCTCGCCGAGATCACCCGGAGCCTGCCGCCGCTGGAGGTCGAATTCGACTACGGCGCGGATGACGTCACCCTGACCTGCGGCCCGGCGTCTTTCACGCTAGTCACGCTGCCGGTCAAGGAGTACCCTCGGCTGCCCGAGCTGCCCCGGCTGGCCGGCACCGTCGACGGCGGCGCGCTCGCCACGGCGATCGGCCAGGTGGTACCCGCGGCCAGCCGCGATGACACGCTGCCGGTCATTACCGGGGTGAACGTCGAGATCGAGGGCGACGTCGTCAAGCTCGTGGCGACCGACAGGTACCGGCTGGCCGTGCGGGAACTCGGCTGGAGTCCCACCCAGCCCGGGACGCGGGGCACGCTCCTCGTCCCGGCCAAGACGCTGGCCGATGCCGCGCGGATGATGTCACCGGGTATTCCTGTCCGGGTCATGATGGACGGCGAGCAGGGCGCCGGGGGCGCCTGGACCGCCGATGCGAAGTCCGGGGACTCGCTACGGGCGGCCGATGCGATGATCGGATTCGAGTCGCGCGGGCGCCGGCTGACCACGCGCCTGATCGCGGGGGAGTACATCAAGTACTCCTCGAGGTTCCCCGAGGATTTCGGCAGCCGCGCCGACATGCCAGCCATCCCGCTCGCCGAGGCGGTCAAGCGGGTGGCCCTGGTCGCCGAGCGCGGCAGCTCGGTGCGGCTGTCGTTCGGGAACGGGAAAGTCACCATCGAAGCCGGCACCGAGGGGCAGGCGCGGGCCAGGGAAACGGTCCCCGCCGACTTCTCCGGTCAGGAAACCGCGATCGCGTTCAGCCCGCACTACCTGATGGACGGCCTCAGCGCCGCCCTGACCGCCGCCACCGGAACCGCACCCGCCCAGGAGAAACCGCAGAACGGATCCCACCCGGACGCAGCGCCAGCAGCAGCAGACGAGGCGCGCATCCGGTTGCAGTTCACCAGCCCGACGAAGCCGGCCTTGATCACCGGCAGCGCCGGGCCCGGTGACGAATCGGCTCCGGACTACCGCTACCTGGTCGTCCCGCTGCGCGTCCTGGCCGGCGTCTGACCCGCGGCCCCGGTCAGCCCCGTCAGCCCCCGGAGCGGAAGCCCCCGCCGCCGCCGAAGCCCCCGGAACCGTTACCGAAGTCCCCTGTGCCCGGGAAATGCGGGTACTGGCTTACATAGGCGTGCCGGGACATCCAGGCCATGATCAGGATCCAGGTGGCCAGCGCGAACAGCAGCAGGGCGAAGACGAGAAAACGACCCGCCTCCGGCGCGGGGGCCGCAGCGGCCGATTCGACCCGAGCGGCTCTGGGCGGCCGGGGGAGATCAGCCACCACGCGATCAATATGGCCTTGTGTCTTTGCGGTGAGAGCCGCGTCGATCCGGTCGGTCAGCTCGTCAAAAGTCAGCCGTCCCGCCACGAAGTGCTCACGCAGCTGGGCCATCGTGGCGTCGCGTTCGGCGTCGCCGATCCTGACGTCGTAGTCGTACCGGGTCCGGCCGGGCACGCGCCATCCAGGTACTAGCTGTTCGCGCGGCTGGTCCGCGTCAGGATCCTCGTTCACCATTCCGGTTCGGACATCATATCGCCTTGTCATCGGCTCCCAGGATTCGCCAGGCCGACTACCTCACCCCTCAACGATAAGTCGGCCGGCCCCGGCACGGAAGCCGCAGGGGCGAGAATCACTAGCGGCGAGGTCCCCGCGGCCCACGCGGCCCGCGTGTGCTGCGCCGCCGCCCGAACCCGAACAGCCTCCTGAACAGCGCCAGCGCCGCGATGAACAGGACGATCGCGATCGGCCGCTCTCCGCCACCGAGGCCGAACAGGGAGACCGCACTGAGAATGACGAAGACCCACACCAGCCCCATCAGCGGCGCGAACGCGGCAAACGGCCCGCGTGGTCCCCGGGCTCCCTGGCCGCCTTGGCCATCGCTGTAGTCCCAGTTGGACCGCGTCGCCATCGGCCCGGGCCGGGCCGGTCCCGGCCAGCCGGGACCGCCCACTCCCGCACCTGGCTGCGTGGCGTATGGAAGGTCGCGCATCACGGTGTTCAGGTCAGCCCCGGTCTTCGCCGCGAACGTCTGATCCAGGCGCTCGTTCAGCTCATCAAGAGTCAGCCGGCCGTCCGCGTAGTGCTCACGCAGCTGGGCGGCGATGTTCTCCCGATCGGCGTCCCCGACCCGCACGTTATATCCCGTAGCCATCGTGCCTCCGTAGCAAGAACGGGGAATCCCCGAGTGCTCTCCACGATATATCGCGAGGCATCGGACGGCAAGCCGGACCCCCAATCAAAGGAAAGCCAGAACGCCCGGCCAGTATCACCAAGGCCCAGTCGGCCTCCGACATGTTACCGGCCGTGTGCTCGCGCGCGGCCGGAGAACACGGGGATGGTGGCAGAGGGGGACCATGATGAGCCGGTCGCTGACTCAAGTAAGGCCTGATACCGCTCAGATCAGGCTTGACCGAGGTCAAGGGGGGATGACCCCCGCCAGAATCGGGGAGATAAGACCGCGGGAGATGGATGCTGACGCCATGGGAGCGGCCGCGCTCGCCTCCTACGGTGAACGCATAATCGAGGTTCCGGTATGGCACCAGGGGGTGCCGCGAGCTCGGTGGCGTCAGGGGGTGCCGCGGGCTTGGTGGCGTCAGGGGGTGCCGCGGGCTTGGTGGCGTCAGGGGGCGCCGCGCGCCTCGTTCCGGCAGCGGGCGCAGACCTGGCGGGCACGCAACTGGCGCCGGGCGGTGCTGGCGTGGTTTGTGACCGCCCTGGCCATCATGGCCATGGCGGCCGAGCCGAGCACGGACTTCCCCAGGGCGCAGGCCCGTTCCGTGCCCGCCGTCGGCGTGGTCCTGCGCGTCACCGAGGTCCTGACCCTGGCCGGTGTGCCCGTGCTGCTCATCGCCCTCCCCTAAGATCCGGCGCCCTGGATCCGGCGTCCTGAGATGCGGCGTCCTGAGATCCGGCGCTTCCAGTTCGGCGACGGCGAGGGCGTCTCCGACGGGGGTACGACGGTAGAGCACGGAGCGTCCGGAGCGGGCCCGGGTTATCAGCCCGGCCTCGCGCAGCACGGCCAGGTGATCTCCGGTGCCGCCGAGCGATTGCCCCAGGGTCGCGGCCAGTTGACTGGTGCTGGCCGGTTCCTCGAGCGCGAGCAGGATCGCGGCGCGGGAGGCACCGAGCAGTCGGCCCAGCGCGCCGGCGTCCGCCCCGCCGGCGTCCGCCCCGCCGGCATTCACCCGGCCGGGGTGCTCCCAGAGGGCGGCGACGCCACGGGCGGGATAGATGAGCGCCGGCGGCCACGGCGGGTCGAGGGTCAGCGCGAGCCTCGGCCAGACGAAGACCGAGGGAACGAACAGCAGGCCCCGCCCGGCCAGGTCGGCCTCTTCATCGCCGGGCCAGCGGCTGAGCTCGATACGACCATGGCGCCAGCTCAGGTTCGCATGCAGATCGGTCAGCGCGGCGGCCCATCCCCGAGTGGCGAGCTGGCCGGCGCGGTACACCACGTCTCGCTCGAGGATGGCCCGCAACGTGCGCCATTCGGGTTCGAGCAGGACCTGCCAGGCGGCGGCCAGGACGTCAGCGGCGTATATGGCCACCTGGTCGCTGGTCAGGATCTGCTCAATCCTCGGATCAACTGGCGGCTGCCGCCGCAGCGCCTCGGCGACTTCCCGGTGCGCCTGGTCCGGGGATGTCGACCGGACCTGGGCGAGCAGGTCGCCGATCGTGGTGGACAGGCCAGCCGGGACGGGGGCCAGGAAGTCGGCCCCCCATCCTGGCGGATGCAGGGCCAAAATCACCTCGATATCCGTCTCGCGCGCCAGCGCCAGGTAACGGTCGCGCGCCCGGGCCAGCCAGGGACGGAGCACCGGTACGCCGCGCCGGGCCGGGTCGCCCGCCAGGAGACGCAGCGCATGGCTCAGCTCCCACAGCGGTGACAGCGCGAACCGGGTCATGGTCAGGTCCTCGTGGCGCACCTCGATCCGCAACGCCATGGCTCACCAGCTTTCGTCCTGTGGCGAAAGAGTACGCCTCGCGAGGCCCGGCTCCCACCATGGCGCTTATGACCCCTTCCACTCAGTCCGCCGCGCGCACGACCTACCGGTCGGTGTTTGCGGCCGGGCCGTTCCGGGTGCTGTTCACGGCGCTGCTCATGTACGTCCTCGGCTTCGAATTCGAGATCCTGGGCCTGTCGGTGCTTGTCTTTGTGCAGACCAGGTCCGCGTTCTGGACCGCGCTCGCCTTCAGCCTCGGCTTCGCGCCGCAGGTGGTCGGTGGTGCGCTGGTCAGCTCACTGGCTGACCGGCTGCCGCCCAGGACCGTCATCTGCACGGGCCTGCTGGGCAGGGCGGCGCCCGGGCTGGTGATCGGGCTGTGGCCGGGGCTGCCCGTCCCCGCGATGCTGGCTCTGGTTGCCGCGGCGGCGACGGCCGCCCCGGTGTTCACGGCGGCGATCTCCGGCCTGTTGCCCGACGTCCTGGACGGGGATCGCTACGTCCTCGGCCGCTCGATCTTCAACCTGACCGGCTCGGGCGCGCAGATCATCGGACTGGGGATCGGCGGCGCGGTGCTGGCCGCCTTGCCCGCGCGCTGGCTGCTGCTGGCGGCAGGCGCCGCCCTGGCCGTGGCCGCCGCCGTCATCCGGTTCGGCCTGCGACCGGGACCGCGGCTCCGCCCGCCAGCCCGCGGCATCATCAGGACCACCGTGACCGGCCACGTCGAGTTGCTCGCCGACCGGACGGTGCGCGGCCTGCTGCTCGCACAATGGCTGCCCGCCTGGTTCTCGGCCGCGGCCGAGTCACTGATCGTCCCGTACACAGGGTCGCTGGGCCGCCCGGCCAGCGCGGCCGGCCCGCTGCTGGCCGCCGTGCCCGCCGGGATGCTGGTCGGTGAGGTGCTCGTCGGCCGGTTCTGTCCCCCCGGCTGGCGCCGCCGGCTGGCGTTCCCCCTCGTCGCGGGCATCGGGCTGCCCCTGCTCGCGCTCTTCTTCCGCCCTGCCCTTTCGCTGGCCGCCGTGTTCCTGCTGATCTCCGGGGCCGGCTTCGCTTACCAGCTCGGCCTCCAGCAGGCCTTCCTCGACAGCGTGCCAGAACGGCGGCGAGGTCAGGCGTTCGGCCTCAACTCGACTGGGGCCATGGGCGGGCAGGGCCTGATCCCGCCGGCCGCCGGGGGCCTGGCCTCGGTGACCGGCGCCGGGACCGCGATGGCGATCGCGGGCGCGGCCACGATCCTCGCGGCGCTCGCCCTGCGCGGGCCGCTCACCGGCCGCTGGCCCCGCGCAAACGGGTTACTCAGGCGCGGGCGCGGTCTTGACGGCCAGGAAGTCGGCCACGCCGATGAGCCGGAGTACCTGCCGCTCGAAGGGCCGGATGCCGCTCCTGCTCTCGTCGTGAACCAGCCGCGGCCCGACCACGCGGACGGTGCGCCCGCGGGTGCGCAGCTCGCCGCCGCCCGCAGCGAGCACGTTCTTGACCCAGTCCGAGTCCGGGCCGTAGGTCAGGGCGAACAGGAAGCCGTCCTCGGTCCGGAACACGTTGACCGGCGTCTCGTACCGGCGACCGGAGCGCCGCCCGCGGTGGACGACCACCCCCATCCCGGGGGTCAGCGGCGCCGTGTGCTTCGTGAGCCGGTTCAGCCCGGCCTTGTTCCATCGCGCGAGTGTCCTGGGGAACGGCATGCCCACCTCCCGGCTATCACCAAGTTCTACCGAACGGGACGTCGTGCGTGCCCCCCGGACCCCCTATCCTCGCCGTCCCGCGCGAATCACCGGAATCTATGGCCGCTTTCTGGATATGAGTAGTGGATATGAGTGAAGGGGTGCAGAGCCCGGTCTTCGTCGGGCGGCGCGGCGAACTCACGGCCCTGGTCGCGTTGCTCCGTCGGGCCGAGCGGGGCGAGCCGGGGTTCGCGATCATCGCGGGCGAGGCAGGCGTCGGCAAGACACGCCTGGTCGGCGAGCTGACGGCGCACGCGGCCGAGGCGGGGTTCACCGTCCTGACCGGCCATTGCGTCGAGCTCGGCGCGGAGGGCCTGCCGCTCGCCCCGCTCATCGACGCGCTGCGTACGCTGGCCCGCACGACGGCAGCGGACGAGCTGGCCGACGTGCTCGGCCCGGCCCGGCGCGGTCTGGGTCGGCTGCTGCCCGAACTCGACCCAGATGGCGCCGCCGAACCGCCCGCCGAGGGGAATCAGGTGGCTCAGCTCCTCGAGCTGGTGCTCGGCCTGCTGGACAGGCTCAGCGCCCGGCGCCCGCTGATGCTAGCCCTCGAGGACCTGCACTGGGCCGACCAGTCCACCCGGGAGCTGGTGGCCTTCCTGGTCAGGTCGCTGCGCGGCGTCCGCGTCCTGCTGCTCGCCACCTACAGGTCCGACGAGCTGAACCGGCGGCACCCGTTGCGGCCCCTGGTGGCTAGCTGGGAACGGCTGCGCTCGGTGGAACACACGGAGCTGCGCAGGTTCGACCACGACGAGGTGGCCGCCCAGCTGAGGGCGATCTTCGCCGCCGAGCCCGCCCCCGGCCTGGTCGACCTGGTCTTCGACCGGTCCGGCGGCAACGCCTACCTGGTGGAGGAGCTGGCCGGGGTGGTGCGGGGCGGCGGCGACCCGGCCGACCTGTCCCCCTCGCTGCTGGATGTGCTGCTGAGCCGGGTGGACGCCCTGAGCGAGGGCGCACAGCGGCTGCTGCGCGTTGCCGCGGTCGCCGGCCGGAGCGTTCCCGAGGGCCTGCTGGCCGAGATCTCGGGCGTCGGCGAGGCGGAGTTCTACGCCGGGTTGCGCGAGGCCGTGGAAAGCCACCTGCTGGTAGTCGATCACACCGGCCGGGGCTACGCGTTTCGGCACGCGCTGACCAGGGATGCGGTCTATGACGACATGCTCCCCGGCGAACGGGGCCGCCTGCACGCCGCCTACGGCGAGGCCCTCACCCGCGACCCGAGCCTGGCCGGCGACACTGGTCTGGTCGGCAATGCAGGCGCGGTGCCCGCCGCCCTCGCGCATCACTGGTACGCGGCCCTGGACCTGCCGCGGGCCCTGCCCGCCTCGATCGCCGCCGCCCGGCACGCGCTCACCACGTTCGCTCCCGCCGAGGCGCGGCGCCACCTGGAGCGGGCCCTGGAGATCTGGCCCAGGGTGCCCGACGCAGAACAGCGTACCGGCATAGACCAGGCCGAGGTGGCCAGCCTGGCCGGCCAGGCCGCCTATACCGCCGGTGATCTCGACCGTTCAGTGTCCCTGTTCGACCAGGCGCTCGCCCTGCTGCCCGCCGAGGGCGACGCTGTCCGGCGCGCGCTCGTGCTCGAACGCCGCGCGCACTCGCTGCGGGACAGCGGCCGCGAGGCCGATTCGATCATGACCCTGGAGCAGGCGCTCGCCTTGCTGCCCGCCGATCAGGTGACCAGGGCTCACGCGGTCGTCCTCTCCTCCCTGGCCGCGTGCCTGTGGCGCACCAACGACCTGGCCACCACGATGAGCATGGCCGCGCGGGCGGTGCAGGTCGCACGCGAGGTCGGCGCGGCTCAGCAGGAGGCCGATGCGTCCATCACCCTGGGCATGGTGCGCATCTATTGCGATGCCAGCATCGAGGGAGTTGACGACCTGCGCGCGGGCCTGGCCCTAGCGCTGGACATCGGTGCCCCGCTGGGCGCCCTGCGCGGTTACGTGAACCTGTCCGACGTCCTGGAGTTCCTCGGCCGGCACGACGAGGCGGTCGAGGCGGCCCGGGCCGGGATCGCCCTGGCGGGCCGCGTCGGGCTGGCCCGGTCCCTGGGAGCCTTCCTGACCGGCAACCTCGTCGAGAGCCTGCTCCGTACCGGCGGCTGGAGCGAGGCCGACCGGCTGGCCGCTCAGGCGCTGAACGCCATGCCGGAGGGCGTCTTCGCCGCCACCGTGCTGCAGTTGCGCGCCGAGCTGGCCGCAATGTGCGGGCGGTATCCGGATGCGGCCGCCGATCTGCACGCCGCCCGGCGGGCGCTCGGTCAGAGCACCGACGGGCAGTTCGCCATGACCGTGCTGTACACCGACGCCCTCACGGCGCTCGGCCGGGGAGATCTCGCCGCGGCGCGTCGCCTCGCCGCGGCCGGGCTCGCAGACTACGGGTCTCCTATGTTCGTGCGCTACGCCTGGCCACTGTTGTGGCTGGCCGCGAGGATCGAGGCTGACGAGGCCACGCTCGCGCGTGACCGGCGCGAGGAGGTTCCGCCCGGCACCTCGGAACGGTGCGGGGAACTGGCGTCGATCGCCGCGGGCCTGGCCGCGCGGACGGCGCCGTCGTGCGGTTACCGGGCACTGGTGACCGCGGAACTCAGCCGCGCGGCGGGCGAGGCTGACGTCACGGCCTGGTCCGCGGCCGCGCAGGCGTGGCAGGGGGCCGGCGAGCCCTATCCGCTGGCCTATACCCTGCTGCGGCTGACCGAGGCCGCCGCCGCGGCGGGCGACCGGCCAGCCGCCGCCCGCAGCGTCCGCCGGGCCCACGCCCTGGCCAGCGAGGTCGGCGCGATGCCGATCGCGCAGGAGGCGGAGGCCCTGGCCCGGCGCGCCCGGCTGAGCCTGGCGGAGCCAGCCGAGCCGGCCGTCGCCCCGCCGGCCGCCGATCCGCTGGCCCGCTTCGGGCTCACAGAGCGCGAGCGCGAGATCCTGGCGCTGCTGTCCGTGGGCCGGTCCAACCCGCAGATCGCGCAGGCCCTGTTCATCAGCCCGAAGACGGCCAGCGTGCACGTGTCCAACATCTTGGCCAAGCTCGGCGTGGACAGCCGGGTCGAGGCCGCCGGGGTGGCGCATCGCCTCGGCGTGACAGGCCCGGTCTAAGTGCCCGCTGGCCCCGCCTAGGGCGGCGGCCCGGAAAAGATAAGCGCCCGCATCGGGCCAGCTACGGCTGTACGCCGATGTGCCCCCGTGGCCCTTAGCCGGATCGTGGAGATCAGCCCAAGACACTCCAGAACGGCAAAGGACGTGACCTCGATGTCGATTCGGAACGCACCGTCCGGGACCATCCGCGCGGCGCTTCGCTACCCGGACTTCCGTCGGCTCCTGTCAGCGCTGGCCGTCTCCCAGATCGGCGACTGGCTCTATAACCTGGCCCTGGTCATGCTGGTCTATGACCGCACTCATTCACCGCTGTGGGCCGGTGTCACGACCGCGGCCCGGGTCGTGCCGATCGTCGCGCTCGGACCGCTAGGCGGGGTGATTGCTGACCGCTTCGACCGCCGCCGCGTCATGGTCATCTCCGACGTGACCAGGACGGCGCTCATGGTGCTGCTGGCCGCCGTCGCCGCGGCCCGGCTGCCGATCCTGTTCGCCCCGCTGATCGCGGCCATGGCGACCGCGGCCGCGGCCCCGTACCTGCCGTGCGTCGCCGCGGTCACGCCGCGTGTCGTCGATGACGCCGACCTGCCGGGTGCCAACGCGGCCCGGTCGGCCGTGACCGGCGTCAGTATCATCGCCGGGCCCGCGCTCGGCGGGATCCTGCTGCTGCTGGGGTCTGCCGCCGCCGCGTTCGCGCTGAACGCGCTGACCTTCGGGCTGTCCGCCGTGGCGGTCCTGGCCATCCGCGACCACGCCGCCTTCCAGTCCGTCCCGGCTGCGCACCGCCCGGTCGGCCTGCTCCGCGAGATGGCGCAGGGCGCGGCCGCGCTGCGCACCCACCCTCGGGCGCTGCGCCTGGTCGGCGCGGACATCACCTGCAGCATCCTGTACGGGACGCAGACTGTGCTGCTGCTGCTGGTGTCCCGCCGGATCGGGCTCGGTGCGCACGGGTACGGCTACCTGTTCGCCGCGGTTGGAGCCGGCAGCCTGGTCGGCACCACGCTGGCCGGCCGCGCGATCCGCTGCCCGCATCCCCGCTACGTGCTGGCCGCCGCGATGGTCGCCGGGGGGCTGCCGATGGTATTGCTCGCGGTGGTCCGCTGGCCGGCCGCTGCGATCTTGCTGACCGGCCTCACCGGCGTCGGCGCCATTCTGGTGGAGATCCTCACCGAGACGAGCCTGCAACGCGAACTGGACGACGAGGTGTTCGGCCGGGCCTACGGCCTCGCGGTGCCGGCCTCGCTGGGCGGGATCGTCGTCGGGTCCCTGATCGCCCCCCTGCTGGCCGGAGCGCTGGGCGGATCAGGGGCGCTCATCGCGGTCGGCGGCGCGGTCCTGGCCTACGCCGCGACGATCCTGCGCGGCTCCCGCGGCGTTCTCAGCGCCGTGATGCCGTCCCAGGCAGCCATAGCGGACGTCGTACCTGCTCGCTAGAGTCGGCAGCAGGCGACGAGCGCGACGAAGCGGGAGGCCGACATGGCGAGTCCTAGGGTGACCACAGGAGCGGGGGACCACCACGTCCTGACCGTGCACGGATGGTTCGGCTCGGCCCGCGGCCGGGGCTCGCGGCCCGATTTCCGGGTCTTCTTTCCCGACGCCGAGCTCGAGGTCCTGTCCAACGCCGGGCACTACCCGATGTTCGAGACCCCGGTCGCGCCCGCGACCACCGTCGAGGAGTTCCTGGGGCAGGATTGACCATGGCGGCCCGACCGGACACCGAGGTCGTCTTCGATCCGGCCACCTACACCCGCGGAGTGCCCTTCGACGCGCTGGCCAGGCTGCGACGCGACACCCCGGTCGCGTGGGCGGCCGAGATCCCGGTCCTGGGCTGGCCGGAGGGCCCCGGGTTCTGGCTCGTCCTGCGGCACGCGGACGTCGAGTCGGTGCTGACCCGGCCGAGGCTGTTCTCCTCCGCGCTGGGCGCGACACAGATCAGGGACCCGGCGACACCGCAGGCGCTGAGCTACGTCCGGCGGATGATGCTCAACATGGACCCGCCGGAGCACTCCCGGCTGCGCCGCCTGCTCGGCCGGTCGTTCACGCCGCGGGCGGTCGCCCAGCTGGAGCACCGTATCCGCGGGCACGCCAGGGCCATCTGCGATCGCGTGTTCGCCGGGCCGCGCGGTGCATGCGACTTCGCCAAGGACGTCGCCGCGGACCTGCCGCTGCTGACCCTGGCCGACGTGCTCGGCGTGCCTGAGCAGGACCGTTGGCTGCTGTTCGACTGGTCGAACCGGGTCATCGGCTACCAGGATCCGGACTACGCTTCCTCGGCCGAATTCGACCCGGCCGCGGGTACGGCCATGGCCCGCGAGGCGCTCGCGCTGCGTCCGGACCGGGACTACGACGGACGGATGCCTGACCCGCGTACCCGCGAGGGCATGCCCGATCTGTACGCCTACGCTCACCTGCTGGCCGAGGAGAAAAAGCGCCGCCCGGGGGATGACGTGATGTCGATCTTGCTGGCCCAGGCGGACGAGGACGGCGGCCAGGTGTCGGCGGCCGAGTTCGAGAACATGTTCTGGCTGTTCGCCGTGGCCGGGAACGAGACGTTGCGCAACGGCCTGCCCGGCGCCTGCATCGCGCTGCTCGACCATCCCGGCGTCCAGGACGACCTGCGCGCTCACCCGGACCTGATGCCGACCGCGGCCGATGAGATGCTGCGCTGGTGGACGCCGGTCATGACGTTCCGGCGCACCGCCACCTCAGACTGCGAACTCGGCGGCCAGCGCGTCCGCGCGGGAGACAAGGTGGTCGTCTCCTTCACCTCGGCCAACCGTGACGAGGCGGTTTTCGCCGACCCCGGCCGCTTCGATATCCGCCGCCACCCCAACCCGCACCTGGTGTTCGGCCACGGCCCGCACTTCTGCCTGGGCGCCCACCTGGCCCGCACCCAGATGCGGGCGCTGTTCGATGAGGTCCTGGCCCGCACCTCATCCCTGCGCCACGCCGGCCCGCCGTCCTACCTGCGCTCAAACTTCCAGCGCGGCGTCAAACGCCTGCCGGTCGCCTGGACCGCGTGACCCCGGGGAACCGCCGGTCAGGTGCTGACCACCCGGTAGCGGCCGGTACATGTGTGTGCCCCTAGAGTCATCGGCCGCGGTACGGCGGCCCCGTTAGGCCCATTCCCGCCGCGTCTCCGGCGCCGCAGCCCGTCCCCGCCCCGCCCCCGCCCCGCAGCCTCCGCGTCTCTCGCCAGCCCGCCAGCCTCGTAAGCCGCCGGAATGTCAGTGCCTACCACTAGATTGGAATGGGGCAGATTTGGGCGATGGGACAAGCCTTGGTCATGTACGAAACAAAGGACGGAGCAGCGCGGCGAGCGGGCGAGCAGCGGCGGGCGGAACTAGGCCAGTTCCTGAAGGCACGCCGGGGCCGGCTCAGCCCGGGTGATTTCGGCATGCCGCGGGGTTCGCGGCGGCGTACGCCCGGATTGCGGCGTGAAGAAGTGGCCCTGCTGGCCGGCGTCGGTGTCACCTGGTACACATGGCTGGAGCAGGGCCGTCAGATCAACGCCAGCACCCAGGTGCTGGACGCGGTGGCCCGCACCCTCCGCCTCGACCGGGCTGAGCGCGAGCACCTGTACCGGCTGGCCGAGGCGACACCGCTGCGCACCGAGTGCGTGCGCCAGGCCGTGCCCGACACCATCCGCGAGATCGTGTACTCCCTTGAACCTCTCCCGGCGAGCTTGGTCAACAGCCGGTTCGACATCTTGTTGTCAAACGACGCGTCCGAGGAACTGTTCTGGGAATGGCACTCGATGCCGTGCATCCACAAGAACACCTTGTGGTGCGTGGTCACCGAGCCGTCGGCGCGCGGCAAGTTCCCCGAGTACGAGTCGCAGGTCCGCTACATGGTGGCACGGCTGCGCTCCGACTACAGCAGGCATATCGGCGAGCCGGACTGGGAAGAAGACATCCGCAGGCTCTCCAGCCTGAGCCGCGAGTTCGCCGAGCTGTGGGAGCGGCACGAGGTGGCTGAGCCGGAGCCGCGCGTGGTTACCTACACCCATCCCAGGGCCGGGTTGCTGAGCCTGGCCGCCAGCGAGCTCAACGTCCCGGACATGCCGGAAGCGCGCATCGTCGTGTACACGCCGCGGGATGATGACACCAGGGCCAGGCTTCCGCTGACCCGCCGGACGCCAGCCTCCGCCGAGGTCATCGGCTAGCCGCGCCACGCACGCCATCGGTTAACGGTCCATTAAAGATTGCCCGGCTCCCAGCAGCAACGCGGCTAAGTGTTGTACCCTGCGATGCAAACGGTTGCAGCGGAAGGCGGGCCTTTGGCCGGCAGCGAAACCCGCCCGGGGATCACGGTGACGGCGAAGTACGAGCCCCGGGTACCCGAGGGCGTCGACGTCACCAGGCCGAGCATCGCCCGGATCTATGACTACCTGCTGAACGGTAAGGACAATTTCGCCGCCGACCGGGCCGCGGCCCAGAAGCTGATGGAATCCCGCCTCGACCCGCGACGGCTGTCCTGGGCCAATCGCGGCTTCCTCCGTCGCGCGGTGCACTTCGTCGCCCGGCAGGGCATCTCGCAGTATCTCGACCTTGGTAGCGGCCTGCCTACCTCGCCTAGCGTGCACGAGGTCGCGCGCGAGGTCATTCCCGGCGCACGGGTCGTCTACGTCGACCACGACCCGATCGTGGTGGCGCACAACGACGCCCTGCTCGCGACGCGAGACGGCGTCATCACCGTCCGCGCGGACGTGCGCGACCCGGATGCCGTGCTCGGTCACGACGCGGTGGGCCGCTGCGTCGACTTCGGTCAGCCCGTCGCGGTCCTGCTGCTGAGCGTGCTGCACTTCGTCAGCGGCGACGAAGACGCGCCCGGGATCATCGCGAGGTTCCGCGAGCGCCTGGCACCCGGCAGCTACCTCGCGATATCGGTGGGCACGTCGGACGGCGCCGATCCGGAGATGCTCGCCGAGGCCACCCAGACGTACGCGGACGCGCGGATGCCGTTCACGCTCCGGTCGCGCGCTCAGATCATGGACCTCTTCGACGGCTTCGACCTGGTCGAACCCGGCCTGGTCAGCCTGCCCGAATGGCGGCCCGACTTCAGCACCGACCGGTCGCCGCTGAGGGGACCTACCGTGGGCGCGGTGGCTAAGCTGGCGGCCTAACGCCAGGTCGGCCGAAATCAGTTGAGGAAGTAGCTGCTGCCGCCGGACTCGGGGTTGGTGACCAGCGCGATGATCGTGACCGTGCCGGCGTTCGCGAAGGTCAGCCGCAGCATGATGTCCTTGCCGTCGCGCATGGGCCCGGCGCCCTTGATCAGCAGGTGGTAGGTATCCGGGTTGAACAGCGTCATCGCGTTGCCGGGAATAGAGATGCCGGCCACGGTGTGCATGACCAGGATGCTGCCGTGCCGCTCGACGGGGGCCCGCAGCTGCACCGTACCGCCCACGCTGGTCTGCGCGGAGATCAGCCGGTCCGTCTTGCCGTTGTTACGGATGTCCAGGTACGCGACCGTGACGCCCGGGGTCGTCGGCTGCGGCACGTACGCGTTGGCGACGGCGATGGACCCGGACGCGTTGGGCGAGGCGCACCCCGTCACCGCGAGCGCCGCCAGCAAGACAGCTCCCGCGACGCCTAGTAGCGACCTCAGTCTGCCCATGGTCCCAGCGTATCGTCAGCCGCGCTCAACCGCGTTGCCGAGGAGGCCTAGCGCGGGGGAGCCGAGGTCCAGCAGCGCCCGGTGGAAGCGCTGCAGCGTGAAGCCGGCGCCCCAGTCCTTCCTGGCCCGCTCACGTAGCGTCAGCAGCTCGAGCTTGCCCCAGGTGTACCGGCCGTAGGTGGGGTCGAAGGTGGCGCGCCTGGCCTCGGACAGCGCCGCCTGACCCGACAGGTGGGTGTCCGCCTCGAATCTGCGGGCCGCGTCGGCGACCGGCATGCCAGCGGTGTGCACTCCGATGGCGCACGCCAGCCTGGTCACCCGGACCAGCGCCTCCAGCCACACCCCGATCGCGATCCTGGGATCGTCGGCGCCGAAACCTTCCTCGACGCACAGTTCCTCGCCGTAATGGGCCCAGCCCTCGGCGAACGCGCTCGACAGCAGGTTGCGCCGGACTTCGGACGTCAGCCGCCGCAACGCGCGGCCGTGGGAGAAGTGCCCGGGCGCGACCTCGTGAACGGCGATGCCGGGCAGCGTCGTGGCGCTGAAGACCTCCAGCCACTCCTCCTGCTCACGCACGGGCCAGGACTCATCCGGCGGCGTGATATGGAACCAGGAGGGGGCCTCGGGCTCGCCCGGCGCGGCCCACGACATCATCGCCATCGCCCACCGCCGCGACTCGGGCGCCGGGCCGACCAGGCAGACGCCATCGTGGTAGGGAACCAGGTCGTGTTCGCGGGTGAACGCGATGGCCCGCTCGGTCCACAGCCGCGCCGCGTCGATCACGCCTGCCCCGTCCGGGTGATCGCGGACCAGGCCGCGCGCCACCTCGAGTGCGGGCCGGCCCGGCTCCAGGCGCGCGCACCCGTCGGCCAGCAGGCCGTGCAGCCGGTTCCGTTCCGCGTCGGCTTGCTCAGCCAGCCTGCCCAGGTCGACCGGCATCGCCTCCGCGCTGCTCATTAGCGCGGTGAGGCCGGGACCGCCGAGCGCGGGATCGGGATCGCCGTCGGCCGCCGCCCGCTCCACGTGCGTGACCAGTCGCGCGTGCGCGGCCCGCGCCGCCTGCCGGACGGCCTCGCCCGGCCTGTCCGACGGGCCGGCGCCCAGCCCCGCGCCGAGCCCGCGCACGGCGCCGAGCAGCGCCTGCGCGACGGGAGCGCTCACCCGGTCGAGTGACTCAATGGCCGCGTCGGCGACCCGCGGCCAGGCGGCGAGGTGTTCCGCCCGCGCGGCGTCCCTTTCCTCCCGGGGCGCGTAGTCCCGGTCGTAACCGGCCAGGTCAAGCTCGCCGAGGTGCCGCAGCGGGTTACTGCGATGCAGTTCGAGCTCGGCGTAGACGACCCGCTTTTGTTCCTCGCCCGCCGCCAGCTGGGCCTCGTCGTGCGGATCCGCGAGCCGCTCGCCGTTCGCTCGCGCCTGCGCCAGCCGGGCGAGCCCGGCGCGGACGCCGGCGGGCGACAGGTCCTGCGGCTTGCCGTCGTATTCGTGCCGGCCGCTGTACTCGCGCACCTCGGCCACATCGAGGTCGCACACCGCACGCAGCCGCGGGGAAAGGTCCATGGGCCGACGTTACCTGAATTCAGGACGTAGTCCCCTGGGCCGCTGCGGACGGTCATGACCGTCCGCAGCGGTGTGCTCGCCGAGGAGCACGCGCCACCCGCCTGGCTCGCGTTGACGGTGACCCGCAGCTCGCCGCTTCCGCCAGCCGACACGCAGGGACCCCCGGCGCGCCTTGATGAGAAGATCGGGGCATGGGCGAAATTCCGGAGTTCACGACCCGGCCAGAACTGTCAGGCACGTTCGGCATGGTGGCCTCGACGCACTGGCTCGCCTCGGCGGCGGGCCTGGCGGTGCTCGAGCACGGCGGTAACGCGTTCGACGCGGCCGTCGCCGCCGGGCTCGTGCTTCAGGTAGTGGAACCGCACCTGAACGGCCTCGGCGGCGAGGTCCCGGTCATCGCCCATCACGCCGGCCGCGGTGAGACCTTCGTGCTGTGCGGGCAGGGGACGGCCCCCGCCGCCGCCACGCCGGAGGCGTTCGCCGACCAGGGGCTCGATCTCGTGCCAGGCAGCGGGCTCCTCGCCGCCTGCGTGCCGGGGGCGTTCGGCGCGTGGATGCTGCTGCTGCGGGAGTACGGCACCCTGAGGCTCCGCGACGTGATGGGGTACGCGATCGGCTACGCGGCCAGCGGCTACCCGCTGCTGCCGGCCATCAGCTGGGGCATCGCCAGCGTGGCTGAGCTGTTCCGGGACTACTGGCCGAGCTCGGCCGAGGTCTACCTGCCGGGCGGCCAGCCGCCCGCGCCGGGTTCGCTGTTCGCCAACCCCGCGCTGGCCGCCACCTACCAGCGCATCCTCCAAGAGGCCGAAGCGGCGAGCCATGATCGAGACGATCAGATCGAGGCGGCCAGACGGGTCTATTACGAAGGCTTCGTCGCCGAGACCGTTGCCGCCTACGTCGGATCCGCCGAGGTCATGGACGTGACCGGCCAGCCCCACCGCGGGCTGCTCGGCTACCACGACATGGCCGCCTGGCACGCGCGGCTTGAGGAGCCCCTGACCTTCGACGTTGGCGGCCTGACCGTGTGCAAGACCAAGCCGTGGGGGCAGGGACCGGTGTTCCTGCAGCAGCTCGCGCTCCTGGACGGCTTCGACCTGGCGGCCATGGGACCGGGCACTGCGGAGTTCGTGCACACCGTGACCGAATGCGGCAAGCTCGCGTTCGCCGACCGGGAAGCCTGGTACGGCGACCCCGACTTCACTGACGTGCCGGTCAAGACGCTGCTTTCCGCTGAATACGCCGACGCGAGGCGCCGGCTGGTGGGGCCCGAGGCGTCGGCCGACCTGGTTCCGGGCGCCCCGGACGGCAGGGCGCCCCGGCTACCCGGATTCGTCACCGGTTCGCCTCACGGAGCCGGATACGACGCCGCCAGCGTGTCCCCGAGCCTGGATGTCGAGCCGCCCGCGTCCCGGCTTGACCCGGGCACGGGCGAGCCGACGATGCGCACCGGCGGCCCACCCGGACCCGCCGCGTCGAGCTACCGGGCCGGCGACACCTGCCACCTCGACGTGGCCGACCGGTTCGGCAACATGGTGTCCGCTACACCGAGCGGCGGCTGGCTGCAGTCCTCGCCGGTCATCCCGGGGCTCGGCTTCTGCCTCGGTACGCGCGCGCAGATGTTCACCCTCACGCCCGGGCTGCCCGCCACGATCGCGCCGGGCAAGCGGCCGCGGACTACGCTCACGCCGAGCCTCGCGCTGCGTGACCGGGAGCCGTACCTCGCGTTCGGCACCCCAGGCGGAGACCAGCAGGATCAGTGGTCACTGCTGGTCTTCCTCAACCACCTGCACTTCGGGATGAACCTGCAGCAGGCGATCGACTTCCCGGCCTTCCACTCCGCTCACATGCCGTCGTCGTTCTACCCGCGCGAGGCGCAACCACGGGTCCTCGACGTCGAGTCGCGGCTGGACCCGGCCGTGATCGGAGAGCTGCGGCGGCGCGGTCACCTGGTCAACGTCAGGCCGGCCTGGTCGCTCGGCCGGGTCAGCGCGGTTGCCCGCCGCAACGGCGTCCTGTACGCCGCGGCCAACCCCCGCGGCATGCAGGGCTACGCCGTCGGCCGCTAACCCGCGGGAAAAGATTCTCCGTCACTTTGGTCCCAGAGGACCCTATTGGTTTGTTTCGCTGTCTCGTTCCGTGGTGGTAGCGCCACCGTGAGTCATGAGGCGCAAGCGAAGCCTGATGCGCCCGGCCAGGCCAGGCAGGCTTGAAACTATTCGCTTCGTGGAAATCTTTAGGGGACCC
>CAWJPF010000027.1:0-77573 GCA_963844625.1 uncultured Actinomycetota bacterium
TGCTGGCCTCGGCTACCACCCTAGCGCCCGGAACGATCTCCGTTGCTCATCCCACCCGAGTGAGCCTAATAGATCTGATGAGAACCTTTGCAGCAGAAGAAAATCGTCGGTGCCGGTTTGTTCCGGTGCCTTGGCAGTTGGTCTACTGGCTGCTAAGGAGCGGTGAGTCCATGCGTCTGCGGCTGCCGTTCCGGGCCGACTCGCTGCTGGGCCTGATACACACGGCGCCCGGCCTGGTCGGCGGAGACCAACTCGCTCAGCTCGGTGTCACCTTGCGTGCGTTCACGGCGAGGGGTTCTACCGTGGCATCCGGAGCACGCTGATGCGCATCCTTCTGCTCGCCCAATTCTTTCCACCAGACATCGGCGGTGAGGAGCGCCACGTTTTCAACCTCGCGAACACCCTCGCTGAGCGGGGACACGAGGTTGCGGTAGCGACGCAACGCATGGTTGATGTCCCGGACCAGGAAACCCTCGCATCGGGGGTCCGGGTGCACAGGTTCATCACGGCTGCCATGCGCCTCCCGGGTGTCTATTCGACCAGTCGCACCCATCACCCGCCACTGCCGGATCCGCTGGGCGTCCGCGAGTTGTCACGCATCACCCGGCAGGAGCGGCCAGCATGTCGTTCACGCCCATAACTGGATCGTCAACAGCGCTGTTGCGCTGCGTCGCTCCTCGCCGACGGGACCGCGGTTCGGACTCGTGCTGACGCTGCACGACTTCAGTCATGTCTGCGCGACGAAGAGATTGATGCGGATGGGCTCGGCATGTGAGGGACCTGCGGTCGCACGCTGCCTGCCTTGCGCTACCGCCCACTACGGACCTGCCGTGGGACCGCTGACTGCGGCTGCTACTGCGCTGATGCGCCCATGGAAAAACCGGGCCATCGACCACGTGGTCTGCGTGAGCAGCGCTGTCGCCAATGGTAACCATATCCCGCGCGGCCCAAACACCAGCGTGATACCTAATTTCGTCCTTGACGAGGTCGTCCTGGGTCACGCAGGTGATGTGGCTGAGGGCCGGACCGAAGGCATTCCACCGGGCTTGCCGAAGGAGGAGTTCCTCCTTTTTGTTGGCGAGCTGTCCCGAGATAAGGGCCTGCCGACGCTGCTGCGGGCCTACGAGTCGCTCGGCCGGAAACGTCCGCCACTGCTGCTGGTCGGTCGACGCACGCCAGACACACCTACGCACCTTCCGGACGGTGCTGAGATGTGCGCCGAGTGGCCACATGATCACGTTATGGCCGCATTTCGCCGTTGCCTTTTTGCTGTGCTTCCATCGATTTGTCTTGATGCCTGTCCGACGACCGTACTGGAGGCGATGGCCAGTGGTCGTCCGGTGGTCGCAACTACAACTGGCGGGATAGTCGATATGATCGTGGATGGGGAAAACGGGCTTCTTGTCCCCCCCGGCGATGAATACAAGCTCGCCGAAGCCATGGCCCGATTGTTGAATGATGCTGACCTACGCGTCCGCCTTGCTGCCGGTGCGCAGGAACGCGTCCAGCGGTTCACAGCATCCGCAGTCGTAGAGCGCCTCGAAGCCGTTTACGCGCGGGTCGCTCCGCGAAATCCCGGGACGTCTCGAAAAACCTACCAGGCGAGCGCCGACGGACGAGACGCTGACAGATCATGATACGCAATGTAACTTCCGGCCAAGCGTCCGGCCATCGAGCGGACCAGACGCTGGAACGGCCACTGCGGGTACTCATGGTCTGCCCACGTTACCTTCCGGAGGTGGGCGGGACTGAGATGCACGTCCATGAGGTTACCCGTCGCCTCTCGGCGCTGGGGAGTTTCGAAATCACCGTGCTCACAACCGACCGGTCCCGGCGCCTGCCACGGCAGGAGGTCGTTGAGGGTATCTCTGTCCTGCGTGTCCCGTCCTGGCCACGCAGGCGAGATTATTACCTCGCCCCGGGGATTGCGGCTGTGATCAGGCAGCGCAGATGGGACCTCGTGCATTGCCAAGGCATCCACACGCCTGTGCCATTGCTCGCCATGATCTCCGCACGGCGGGTCGGCGTCCCTTATCTGGTCACCTTCCACACCGGCGGGCACTCGTCACGGCTCCGGAACGCCATGCGAACCACCCAATGGCGACTGGCAGGCCCGCTGCTGCGAAACGCCGTGTCACTTATCGCGGTAAGCCGCTTCGAGGCGACCGCCCTCACGCGGCATGCCCGCCTCGGAGACAAGCCGGTCATCGTGATCCGTAACGGCGGAGCGCTACCGTCGCCTCGCACCGGGACGGTCGCCGTGCCCGGCCGGATCGTTTCCAGTGGCCGGCTGGAACGGTACAAGGGACACCACCGGGTCATCGAGGCACTGCCGCACGTTATGCGTGAGATCCCCGAAGCTCACCTGCTGATCTTGGGGAGTGGTCCGTACGAGGGCAATCTCCGCGAACTCGCTCGCCATCTTGGAATTTCCGACCGGGTGAACATCAAGTACGTGGCGTCGGCGGATCGCCAAGGTATGGCTACCACGTTGGCCGAGTCGAGCGTCGTAGCCGCCTTGTCGGACTATGAGGCGCACCCGGTGGCGGTGATGGAGGCCTTGTGTGCCGGGCGCCCGGTCGTGGGTTATGACCTGGCTGGCACCGGCGAGCTCATCGCCGAGGGGTGGGTCCGTGGCGTGCCGCGCGACGCGCCTGCCGCCGCTGTCGCCCAAGAGCTTGTCAAGGCAATGTCGTCTCCCTCGCTGGTGGACCACGCCCAGCTACCAAGCTGGGACTCGTGCGCTGAGCAACTTGCGCATGTCTACCTGTCGTCACCAGGCATCCTCTCCCGTAGTTCGCGCTCGCTAAGGAGGCTTGGGGGAGAGATATGAGCGCGCGAGAACATGCTTCACCATCCGGCCCCTCGCACGACCTAACGACCCGCAATGCTCAGGACGGCACTGCGCAGACCGCGAATTCGCTGAACGCCACGAGGGCCGGACACGGGGGCCCTGCGCAGACTTTCCGAGATTCGCAGCCGGGAGATGCCGGCCTGAACCGTGCACCCGAAGCGTTTGGAATGCGTCGTCGTGGCCGACAGGGCCATTTTCTCGCCGGCGTGGTCGGCGCGACTACGGGCCTCGGCCTGTGCGGTGAAGGTTTTGCAATGGCTGTCGCCCCACGACATCCCGCAGTCGGGCAGCTGCTGTTCTTTGTCGCCATTGTCGTTCCATTCATGATTTTCCTGACGGTACTGATGGTCCCGCGACTGGGCTCTCTCAGGCAGATTACTGTTGCCGTTCTTGGCCTGTATCCTGCAGTGGTCTACCGCATGTCCAGTCCACTCGTGCTAGCCGGGTACGACGAGCATCAGCACGAGCAGTCGCTCATGAACCTATTGCAGGGAAGTGGCCTATTCTCACCCAATCCGGTTTTGCGGGTGAGTCCATACTATCCAGGGCTAGAGATTTTTACCGCCGTCGGGATCCGCCTAACTGGCCTGCCTGTCGTGCTGGCAATGTCTCTTGTCGTCCTGCTGTGCCGACTGCTCCTTGTCCTGCTAATCTATCACTCTGCACTCCTTGTCAGCCCGTCACGCCGCGGCGCGTCTTTGGTGGTCGCCTTTTACGCTGTTTCCTCGGAATTCTACTCGTTCAACTCCGGATTCTCCTATCAAACGCTGGCTCTGACCTTGGGCTTGGGCGGGATCTTCCTGCTGCGTCGCGCCCAACTTGCCGACTACGCCACGGGCCGCAGGCTTTCTTTTATTGCGTCGCTGGTACTGATCGCCACTGTGGTCACTCACCACGCCACAAGCTGGATAGTGCTGGCGTTCCTCATTGCCTGGGCGGCGTTGAGCCGGAAGGGCGAGCGCAAGTTCCTCGTTCGTGCCGCGGTAGTAATGGGAGCTGCCGTTGCCATCTGGACAGCAGCTCTCGCTGCGCCCCTAGCCGGGTACTTTGTGCCGATCTTCACGAGCATTATACAGACTGCGCAGACTTTTCTGACGGGAACCAGCGCAGCATCACATCTTCGGCGCTAGCGGCGGAACGCCGCCGATCGCGGACTGGGAGCGCGTTGTCCTGGTTATCTACGAGCTTTCTTGCACCCTAGCAGCATTGGTATGCGCCTGGATTATGCTTTCGCGAGCGTTTCGTAACCGGGATCGCATGCTCGGTCTCCTGGGCGCCTTGAATCTCGCCTTTCCTGTCACCGCCGCTGCACATTTCAACCCGAGCGTCGGTGAGTTGGGGGACCGGGCTTCTACATTCTTGTTCTTCCCACTCGCGCTGTCATGTTCCTTGATAATCCAGCGCCACCCTCGAGTCACCCGGCGTCCGGCCCGTCGGCCCAACCCCTTCCGGCCCGCCGTGCTCATGGCCTTGATAGGCGGGACGACGGTTATCTATCTAGGCGGCATCTTGCTCGGGTCTAACCCCGACTGGCAGCGCCTCCCGGGCCCCTACCTCGTTTCAGCCGACTTTCGCTCGCAGGATCCCGAAACTCTGGCGGCGGTCGAGTGGGCCGCCAAGAATCTTCCCGCGGGCAGTACCGTGGTAGCCGACCGAGTTCCCGCCGTTCTTCTCGGGAGTCAGGCACGGCTGTGGCCCGAGTCTGATCCGCAGCAAGGCTTCGTCCCGGCGCAATTGTACTTCTCAGATACCTGGGGTCCTCAACAGACCGCAATCGTCAAGGGCTTGCATATTGATTACCTGTACGTCGACACGCGCCTAGCTGACTCGCTGCCGTACGTTGGGTACTACATCTCCGAAGGAGAAACGACTAAGCCGACACGTATCAGTGTGGCAGATGTTGCCAAGTTCGCGCATGTCCCAGGCCTGACGGCCGTTTACCATCATGGTCCCGTGACCATTTATAACACCGCTGGCCTCGGGGTTGCACCTGAGTGGAATGGATTCCGAGGCCATCATACGATGGGCCTAGGGTCCTTGGACGCAATTTTGGGTGCGGTCGTCATCCTTCTCCTCTGGCTAATCAGAAGACGATTGGCATGGGTAGCATCGGCCGCCCGGGACATCGGTGTTCTCGCGACCACGTTGGCTGTCATCGCTATCACCATTTTCATAGGTGGCGCACTCCTCGCCCTTCGCGTGATGCCTGGCCCCGCCTTCACCCTGGGGGCCGTTGTGACGTCAGTCGTGATCCTTGCGGTTCAGCGCCGAAGGGACGGCCTGCGGCTTGTCCCGCGCCTGCCTTACCCGCGCAGACTGGATCCGCTTGTCGTTCTCGGAGTCGTTACCGGGGCAGCCGGGCTGGCGATTGCCATCCATGCCGCGTGGATCACCGACGTCGCCGACGTCAATGCGATTCTTCGGGCTGTGCGGTGAAGGTCCTGATCTCCGGCGCGGATCCCGAGCGCAGTCCGGGCCGCTGGCCGGCAGCTTCATCCCCCCGGCGGACATCAAGACGGCCCAGGACGTGATCCGCTGCCGCACCAAGGTCGGGCCACCCGAGATCGTCCGGCTGGACGCCTACAGATCGGCGTGGCCGCCTTCGGCGCCATCTTCGCCCGGCGGCTGACCAGCTCGCTGGCGACCGCGGCCGGCACCGGCGTGCCCATCAGCGCCAGCGGCGGCCAGCTCGACCCGGCCACCGTCGACAAGCTGCCGGCCCAGGTCAAGCACGACGTGTTCGTCGCGATCGCGCACGCCGTCCAGGGCGTTTTCATCTGGGCGCTGCCCGCCGCGGTGCTGATCTTCGTGCTGGCGCTGCTGATCAAGGAAGTCCCGCTGCGCGGCCGGGCGCCGGCCGCGGACCCCGCCACCCAGGAGCCCGAGCTCGTGTCCTAGCGCGGACGACAACCGCCCGCAACGCCGAACGGGCCGTGGTGGCTGGCACCACGGCCCGTTCGGCTGAAAAAGATCCTCAGACGCCGACGTACGGAACGGCTTCCAGGATCTCGACGGTGCTGGCGCGGCCGTTGGGCAGGGAGTAGGTGGCCCTCTCGCCCACCTTCTTGCCCATGATGGCGGCCCCGAGCGGCGAGCGGGGCGAGTAGACGTCGATCGGCGAGCCGCTCTCCTCGCGCGAGGCGAGCAGGAAGGTCACCTCGTCGTCGTCCTTGACGAACCGGATCGTGACGGTCATGCCCGGGCCGACCACGCCGTCGGTGCGCGCGGGCGCGCCGACCCGCGCGTTCTCCAGGATGTGCTGGAGCACGACGATCCGCGCCTCGATCTGACCCTGCTCGTCCTTGGCCGCGTGATAGCCGCCGTTCTCCTTCAGGTCGCCCTCGTCGCGGGCCGCCTCGATCTTCTTCGCGATATCGACGCGCCCCGGTCCGGAAAGGTGGTCAAGTTCGGCCTTGAGCCGGTCGTACGCCTCCTGGGTCAGCCAGGTGACGGTATCGTCGCGCGTCTCGGTCACGGAAACTCCTAGGTACTGCGCAGGACATACAGTCCGCGGGACCATGGTCGGTCCTCGGGGGTAATCTCTCTGAGGCTAACTAGCGTCGGCGACTTAGGCGTTCTAGTCAAATGGGGAAACTCGCCAACAGCGGGGAACGGGGAATGCGGTGCAGGCTAACGGGTGTTTGCGGCACTGTAGGTTAATCGAGGGAGACCACCGTTGCAAAGCCAGCTGAGGCTGATGGCCGTGCACGCGCACCCGGACGACGAGTCGAGCAAGGGTGCCGCCACGATGGCGCGTTACGTCCGCGAGGGCGCGCAGGTGCTGGTGTGCACGCTGACCGGCGGGGAACGCGGCGACATCTTGAACCCGGCGATGGACCGGCCGGAGATCAAGGCCGACATCACCAGTGTCCGGCGCGAGGAAATGGCGCGCGCCCGGGAGATCCTCGGCGTCGAGCAGCGCTTCCTCGGCTTCATCGACTCCGGGCTGCCCGAGGGTGACCCGAAGCCGCCGCTGCCCGAGGGCTGCTTCGCGCTCATGCCGGTGGCCGAGGCGGCCGAGCCGCTGGTGCGCGCCATCCGCGAATTCAGGCCGCACGTGATGCTCACCTACGACGAGAACGGCGGCTACCCGCACCCGGACCACGTCATGACCCACGAGGTCTCCGTGGCGGCGTTCGAGGCCGCTGCCGACCCGGACGCGTACCCGGAGTCCGGCGAGCCCTGGCAGCCGCTCAAGCTGTACTACTTCGCGTCCTTTCACGGCGGCAAGTACGTGGCCCTGCACGAGGAGATGCTCCGCCGCGGCCTGGAGTCGCCCTACACGAAGATCTTCGAGGAGCGGGCCAAGCGCGCCGCGGAGCGCGGCGAGGAACGGCACGAGCTTGAGATCACCACGCAGGTGCCGTGCGGCGACTTCTTCGAGATCAGGGACCAGGCGCTGAAGGCTCACGCCACGCAGGTCGACCCGGCCGGCTTCTGGTTCTCCTGCCCGATGGAGGTGCAGCGGTCCGCGTGGCCGACGGAGGACTATCATCTGGCTAGGTCTGTCGTTGACAGCGACCTGCCCGAGGATGACCTGTTCGCGGGTATCCGGGAGAGGGTGAGTCTTTGACGCATCTCGTGCTCGCGGCCGTCGCCGCGTCCTCCTCATCGACCAGCGACATCGAGCCTGGCGTGCTCGGCTTCCTGGTGGTCGCGGGCATAGGCGTCGCGCTCGTCTTCCTGCTCCGCTCGATGAACAAGCAGTTCCACAAGATCGAGCCCCACCCCGCGGCGCCGGAAGGCGGCCAGGGCGAGGAGCAGCCCGCCGCGCCGAAGACAGTCAGCTAAGACCCCATCGGCGTTTCGCATCGTGTCCGGGTCAGGTCGCTGTTAGCGTGTTGAGCCAGGCGGTTAGCGGGAGTAGCGGCATGCGGGTCATTCACGGCATCTGGGCCCACGGTGCCCTCTGCCTGTGGGCCGAGGACCCGGACCTGCGGCGCCCGGTGTCGCATGGTCCGGGCCCCCGCGGCTCGAGCGCGCCGCGCCCGCACCCGTATGCGTGCCAGTCCGCCGAGCTGGCCGACCTGCTCGCCGGGCTACCCCGGCCGGCCGCCGAGGCCGCCCGCAAGGCCGTCGACGACGAGCTGATCCTGCAGCTGCCCTCGGCCGGGAGTGAGCCGCTGCCCTCACCAGGGGCGACCCGGCCGCAAGCCGGCCCCGCCGGCCCTGCCGGGCGCGGTCCCCGGGTGGCGCTGGCCCGCTGGCGGGTGCCCGCCGTCGCCGTCGATCCCATGGCCGCGCTGACCTTGCTCGGCGGCCTGGATGGCCTGGACGACGCCGTGGCCGTTGCGGGCGGGTCGCTGCCCTACCTGGCCGCGGTGGCTCGCTTCGCCGCTGACCTGGCCGCCCGCGGCCGGGTGCTGCCGGTCCTGGCGGCCGAGGGTGATGGCTACGCGGCGAGGTGGTGCCCGGTGCTGGGCGGCGCCGACGCGCAGCGCGGGCGTGACCTGGCGGCGGCGATGCCGCCGTCGTGCCGGGCCGTGGCTGGTTCGGCGCCCGGGTCGTTGCTGGCGCAGGCCCTGGAATCGCTCACCGATGCCGCGGCGCGGTCTCGCCTCCCCGGTTCGCTCCTGCCCGCGAGGCGAGGCCGTACTCCGGCTCGCCTTCCGATGGCCGAACGATTCGTGGTTGCCCTGACCGCGCCCGATGCCCGCCTCGAGGTGCTGACGCCGCAGGACGAGACTCAGGCCGGGGAACTGGCCGCGCAGCTTGACGCCTGGCTGGACGAGGCCCGGATACCGGCCGGCCCGGTGCGGACCTGCTTCCGGCTCACCGAGCCCGCCGCGGCGGACGCCGATCCCTGGCGGGTCGAGTTCTCGCTGCAGTCCGCCGAAGACCCCAGCCTCATGGTCCCCGCCGCGGACGTGTGGGCCGGGCAGGGCACCGGGTCCGGCGGCGACCCGGTCGAGGAGCTGCTGGCCGGGCTGGGCGCCGCCGCGCGGCTGTTCGGCGAGGTTGAGGACGCGCTGCGCGAGGCGGCGCCGGCCAGGGTCGAACTGGACACGGCGGGCGCGTTCCGGTTCCTCAAGGAGACCGGGCCGCTGCTCGCCGGGGCCGGGTTCGGCGTGCTGCTGCCGGACTGGGTGCGCAAGGCGCGCCTCGGGCTGAAGCTGACCACCCGCTCGCAGAGCTCGTCCGCTACCTCGGTGACCGGGGCGAAGTTCGGCCTGGGGGACCTGGTGGACTTCCGCTACGACGTGGCCGTGGGCGACGAGGCGCTCGATCCGGCTGAGCTGGCCGAGCTGGCCCGGCTGAAGGTCCCGCTGGTCCGGCTCCGGGGCCAGTGGGTGGAGCTGGACGACGCGCACGTCAAGGCCGCGCTGAAGTTCCTCGAGCGCCAGGCGGCCGGGACGATGACCGCGGCCGACGCGCTGGCCGTCGGGCTGCACGGCCCGGACGAGGACGTCCCGCTGGTCGGCGTGGACGCGGACGGCTGGCTCGGTGACCTGCTGTCCGGTCAGGTAGACCGGCGGCTGCGGCCGATGACCGCGCCGCCGGGCTTCGACGGCCAGCTGCGGCCCTACCAGGAACGCGGTCTGTCCTGGCTGTCCTTCCTCGGCGGGCTCGGCCTGGGCGGCATCCTGGCCGACGACATGGGCCTGGGCAAGACGATCCAGCTGCTGTCGCTCGTCGCCGCTGAGCGGGCGGCCGCGGCCGGGCCTACGCTGCTGGTGTGCCCGATGTCGCTGGTCGGCAACTGGCAGCGGGAGGCGGCCCGGTTCACTCCGGACCTGCGAGTGCACGTGCACCACGGCGCGGACCGGCTGGACGGCGAGTCGCTCACGCTGGCGCTCGCCGACGCGGACCTGGTCCTCACCAGCTACGGCGTCGCCACCAGGGACCAGGCCGCGCTCAGCCAGCTGACCTGGGCCCGGGTGGTCTGCGACGAGGCGCAGAACATCAAGAACCATACGACCAGGCAGGCCCGGGCCGTCCGGGCGCTGCCGGCCGCCACCCGGATCGCGCTGACCGGGACCCCGGTGGAGAACCGGCTGTCCGATCTGTGGTCGATCATGGAGTTCACCAACCCGGGCCTGCTCGGGCCGGCCGGGAAGTTCCGGGAGAGGTACTCGGTCCCGATCGAGCGCCACGCGTCGGAGGACGCCGCGCACGCGCTGAAGCGCCTGACCCAGCCGTTCGTGCTGCGCCGCCTGAAGACCGACAAGACGATCATCTCCGACCTGCCGGACAAGCAGGAGATGAAGGTCTGGTGCAACCTGACCCCGGAGCAGGCCAGCCTGTACGCGGCCACGGTCGCCGACATGCTGACCCGGATCGACGAGGCGCCGGATGACATCAGCCGCCGCGGCCTGGTGCTGGCCACGATGGCCAGGCTCAAGCAGGTCTGCAACCACCCCGCGCACCTGCTCGGCGACGGCTCCCGGCTGCCGGGCCGGTCCGGCAAGCTGGCCCGGCTGGAGGAGATCTGCGACGAGATCGTGGCCGAGGGCGATAAGGCGCTGTGCTTCACCCAGTACGCCGAGTTCGGCCGGATGCTGCAGCCGCACCTGGCGGCCCGGCTCGGCTGCCCGGTGCTGTTCCTGCACGGCGGCACGACCAAGAAGCAGCGGGACGCGATGGTGGCTCAGTTCGCCGCGCTGGACGAGCCCGCGCTGTTCCTGCTGTCGCTCAAGGCCGGCGGGACCGGGCTCAACCTGACCGCCGCCAGCCACGTGATCCACGTTGACCGGTGGTGGAACCCGGCGGTGGAGGACCAGGCGACCGACCGGGCGTTCCGCATCGGCCAGCGCCGCAACGTCCAGGTCCGCAAGTTCGTCTGCGTCGGCACCCTGGAAGAGCGGATCGACGCCATGATCGAGGAGAAGAAGGCCCTGGCCGACCGGATCGTGGGCACCGGCGAGAGCTGGCTCACCGAGCTGTCCACCGACGACCTGCGCGCGGTGCTCGAACTGTCGCCGGACGCGGTGAGCACATGAGCGAGTCATGGCGGGACTGGGGATCGGCCCGGCCGATCCGGGTGGACGGCGGGATCAAGGCCAGGAGCAGGCGCGGCGCGATCGGCGAGCAGTGGTGGTCCCGGCGGTTCATCGCCGTGCTGGAGTCCTACGGCATGAGCAGCCGGCTGGCGCGCGGCCGCAGCTACGCGCGGGCCGGTCAGGTGCTGGACTTCGAACTGGCGCAGGGGAAGGTCACGGCGCAGGTGCAGGGATCTCGGCCGCGGCCCTATCAGGTCCGCATCGGGGTGCTGCCGCTGACCACGCCGCAGTGGCGGCGGGTGCAGGACCGGCTGGCCAGCCAGGCGCTGTTCCGGGCCAAGCTGCTCGCGGGCGAGATGCCGCACGAGATCGAGGAGGTCTTCGACGACTGCGGCACGCCGCTGTTCCCGCGGTCAGCCTCCGACCTGGACATGCACTGCAGCTGCCCGGACTGGGGCGTGCCGTGCAAGCATCTCGCCGCCGTCTGCTACGTGCTGGCCGAAGAGTTCGACCGTGATCCGTTCGGCCTGCTGGCCTGGCGCGGCCGGGGCCGCGAGGACCTGCTCGCGGCGCTGCGCCAGCTTCAGGCCGCGGCCCAGGGCTCACCGGGGCGCCAGGATCCGCGGGACCAGGCCGGCCAGGCGGATCAGGGATCCGGGCCCGGCTGGTGGTCCAGCCTGGACGGGCCGGCTGAATCCGCTGGCGGAATGCCTGGAGGCATTCTGGTCTCCCGGCCTGAGCCCGGCCCGGCTCCGGGCGCTTTCTGTGGCTCCTGGCCCGGCCGCCCCCGATTTGCTGCTGCGCATGTTTCCCCCGCCGCCGGGCCAGGTCAGGGGGAAAGACCTGGCCGAAGTGCTGACTCCCGCCTATCACCAGCTGGCCGCGGACGACACTTCCGCCGGGCGGCCCGGTGAGCCCGAGCCCGGCCAGTCTTAGCCCGGCGTGTCGCCGTACGGGGTCCAGACGATGCGCATGGCCTCGGGCAGGCCCCACCAGCCGAGCGCGGTCAGCCGTTCGTCCTCATCGATCGCGCCCAGGACTTGCCAGAGCGCGGTGACCGGCAGGAACAGGTCTTCCATGCCGATCTCGTCGAATTCGCCGTCGTCGTCACCGGGGTCAGGGCCGGCGAGTTCAAAGTCCTCGTCCTCCTCGTCTTCCTCCCCGCTCTCGCCATCGTCCGGATCGAAATCCCGGACGTAGGCGGCGAGGTCGGTGGCCGACGCGGACGTGCCGGGGCCGCCGACGGCGAGCGCGGTGATGACCGCCAGCCAGTCGAAATGGTCGATGGCGCAGAAGGCGGCGATCGCGCTGTCCGTCTCCCGGGGCTCGCCGCCTTCGCCGGGGCCGCTCCAGTCATCTGATCCCTGCGGAGCCGCCACGCCCGCGGCCAGGCGGAGCCACAGCTCGGCGTGGTCGGCCGGCAGGCCGTCCGGGCCCAGCCCGCCGCACTCGATCAGCAGCTGACCCGGCCAGCCGGGCTTGGCGATGAGCTCGCGCAGCCGGGTCGCGGCCCGGCGCAACTCCGGCTCCGGCCGCGGGCGCGCACCAACCTGGTCCAGCATGACCCCGATCGCGGCCAGGGCCTCGGCGTCCGCGGCGTCCCACTCGGCCAGGAACTCCTCGTCCTTCTCGGCGAGCAGTACGTCCATCGGGACCCGGCCGTCGGGCAGGACCGAGGTCATCCAGCGTTCCTGCAACTCGATGTAGGCGCTGCAGGCCGGCGGGTCGGCCGCCGCCAGCAGATCGGGGTCGATCGCCCCCGCGGCCAGCTGCTCTTCGAGGTGGCTGACCAGCCTGGTGTGCATCTCCTCGCTGAGCTGGCTGCGCTCGGATTGCTCGTCCCAGACGTGCAGGCCGATGATCCCGTTCGGCTCGGTTCCGGTGGCTTCCAGCCAGGTCCTGACGTCACCGACGGTGGCGTCGCCGTCGGAGATCTTCTGCAGCGTGTTTTCCGTCGACGACCAGAACATCGCGGACAGCGGATTCCCGGCCGCGAGCATCCCTCTCCTGATGCCGGGCAGCGAGGCCAGCGCGTCCTGCGACGGCACGGCGAGCAGCGCAAGGGCCACATCGCGCCTGGTCAGCCCGTTGAGCGGTCGGTCGGCCCGGTCGGCCACGCGATCAGCTTCAAGGTTCACGCCTCGCAGCGTACGCCTGTTAGCCAGGCGCTGCCGAGCCGCGCGGGTCAGTGCAGGTCAGAGCAGTTCCCGGCCGCCGAGATAGGGCCGCAGCACGGCCGGGACCTTGACCTGAGCCTCGCTCGTCTGGTGGTTCTCCACCAGCGCGGCGAGAATACGAGGCGTGGCGACCGCGGTGTTGTTCAGGGTGTAGGCGAACCGGACGGTGCCGTCCGCGTCGCGATAGCGCACGTTGGCCCGCCTGGCCTGCCAGTCGTGCAGCGACGAGCAGCTGTGCGTCTCACGGTAGGCACCCAGGGACGGCAGCCAGGTGTTGATGTCGTTCATCCGGTACTTGCCCGCGCCCATGTCGCCGGTGGCGCATTCCACCACCTCGTAGGCCAGCTCGAGCCCCTGCAGCAGCTGCTCGGCGGTACCGAGCAGCTCGGCGTGCCAGCGGTCGGACTCGTCCGCGTCGGCCGCGCAGATGACGAACTGCTCGACCTTCTCGAACTGGTGGACGCGGAGCAGCCCGCGCACGTCCCGGCCGGCGCTGCCCGCCTCCCGCCGGAAGCAGGGCGAGAACCCGGCGTACCGGACCGGGAGGCTCTTGTGGTCGAGGATCTCATCGCTGTGGAAGCCGACCAGCGCGACCTCCGCGGTACCCGCGAGGTACAGGTCATCGGCGGGGATGGCGTAGGTTTCCTCGCGGTGCGCGGGGAACTGGCCGGTGCCGATCAGCGGTTCTTCCCGCACCAGCGACGGGACGGTGACGATGGTGAAGTCCTTGGTCATGAGCAGGTCGAGGGCGTAGGAGTGCACCGCGCGCTCGAGCAGCACCAGGTCCGATTTCAGCGCGTAGGCGCGTTCCCCCGCGACCTTGCGCGCCCGGGCGAAGTCGGCCCAGTCGCGCTTTTCCAGCAGCTCGACGTGATCCAGCGGCTTGAAGCCGAATTCCGGCGGCGTCCCGACGCTCCGGATGACCACGTTCGCGGACTCGTCGGGCCCCACCGGGGCGCCGGACCACGGGATCATCGGGGTGAGCAGCAGCAGGCCGTTCAGCTTCTCGTTGGTCTCGGCGAGCTCAGCGCGATAGCGCTTGGCGTCATCATTGAGGCTTCTCAGGAACGCCCTGCGCTCCTCGCTGGCGGCTACCGGCCCACTGGCCGAGCTCTTCCTGAGCGCCTGGGTGTCGTCCACTTTGTGCTGGAGTTCGCGGCTGGTCTGGTCGAGCTTGAGCAGCTCGTCTACGTCCAGGTCGATGCCTTTTTCCTGGACGGCCCTCTTGACCTCGTCCGGGTGATTTCTGATGAATCGCTTGTCCAGCATGGCTACACGTCAGCCTCGTTCGGATTGGAGTTGCTTGCCTGCCCGCCACGAAAACGCTACCAGCAGTACGCGCCAGGCCGCCCGCCATAATTCACCCGGTCGGGCGCGAGTTACCGGCCGCGTACCGTGGGAGAGTGCTGCTGACCAACCATGTCCTGTCCGGAGCGCTGATCGGCGGCATGATCCGCCGTCCGGCGCCCGCGTTCGCGGCCGGCGTGGCCTCGCACTTCGTGCTGGACGCGGTGCCGCACTGGGGCAAATGGGGGAGCAAGCGGGCGTTCCTGCGCGTCGCCGTGCCCGACGGGCTGATCGGCTTGGCCGCCATGGGGGTCTTCGCCGCGGTGTCGCTGCCCGATCGCCGGCTGGCCGTGGTGGCCGCGATGGCGGGAGCGGCGCTGCCCGACGCCGACAAGCCGACCAGGCTGTGGTTCGGCTGGTCGCCGTTCCCGGCGGCCGTCGACCGGTTTCACCAGCGTATCCAGCCTGAGGCGCCGGGCCGTGCGCCGATCGAGCTGGCGGCGGCGAGCGCCTTCGCCGCCGCCGCGCTCCTGGTGCTCCGCCGGGCCCGGCCTAGGTCGGCAGCGGGTAGCGCAGTCCGACCAGGGACGCCAGGTCGCCGAGCGTGATCTCGAACATGGGCGCCGGATCTTCCAGGGCGAAGCTCATGTGGCCGAACACCTCCATCGACACCGACCCGTAGAGCAGCGTCCAGCAGCGAAGGAACGTAAGCACCGCGCCGACCGGGACGTCGACGCCCAGCGCGTCGCGATAACGGCTGAGCTGGCCGCGCAAGCCGGGGTCGATCTCCGCCAGCGCCGGCACCGGGAACTGCAGCGCGCCCCACAACTCGAGGAACAGCGTGAAGAAGGTGCCGGCGAACACCAGCGCGCACTCGTCGGCGATGTCGTACCGCCCGTCGTCCAGGCCGGGCAGCGGCACGCCGAACAGCAGCGCGAACTCCGCCTTGTGGCTCAGCGCCCAGCGGCGGAACTCCCGGCAGGCCGCGATCATCTTGACGGTGAGCTTCGCGAGGTCGGCGTCATACGTGGTGCCGGCCGGGGGCACGGCCGCCTCGATGGCCCGGTCGATGTCCGTGCCGAGCTCGGTGAAGATGCCCGCGATGACGTGCCTGATCAGTTCCTCATGACTGCCGAAATACCGGTAAAGCCCGGGCGCGGTCATGCCCATCTCGCGGGCGATCGCCCGCAGCGACACCGCTTCCGGCCCGTTCTCGACCAGCAGCCGGCGCGCGGTCCCGATGATTTCCTCGATCGTCGCCGCGCGCAGCCGGTCCCGCCGGGACGGCGGGGAACCCGCATCCGGTTCGGCCCCGGCGTCCCCGGTGGTCTCAACGGCCTGTGTCACGGCTGCCTCCTGGACCAAGTCTCATCTGCGGGGATCGTCCGCTGACGTAACGGCAACGAGTCGCGTAACGGACACCGTAACGGTAGCTGTCGAGCATTAATAGTGCCTTGATGTTAGCTCCCTTGACAAGGGTGAACGCTGTATGCAAAGTTAGCGACGTAATCAGTTTACGCCGTTTACTTGAGTAATCAACATACGCGGGGAGGCGTGATGTTCGAGACGTGGGGACGGGTCTTGTACGCCAGGCGGCGGCTGACGCTTGGCCTCACCCTTATCTTGGTCGCGATCGCCGCGGTATGGGGTACGGGGGTCTTCGGGAAGCTGTCTTCCGGAGATAACTTCACTCCTCCCGCCAGTCAGAGCCAGCGAGAAGCCAGCCAGGCCGGCCAGGTGTTCGGCCGCGATGACGCCGATGTCGTGATCCTGTACCGCAGCGCTGCCATGACCGTCAGCGACCCGGGTTACCGGCAGGCGGTCACCGCCGCGCTGGACGGCCTGCCGCGCGCCGACGTGGCGCGGGTGACCACGTACTGGTCCAGCGGGTCGCCCAGCCTGGTCAGCACCGACCGGCACGCCACCTACGCGGTGCTCCAGCTCACCGGGGCCGACGACGCCGCCAGGCACACGACCTACGACGCGATCAAGACCGGGCTGACGCCCGCGAGCCTGGCGGCCAGCGGCGTGCGCGCCACGGTCGGCGGCAACGTGCCGACCGAGGTCGCGATCAACTCGGAGGTCACCGCCGACATCGCCAAGGCCGAGGGGTTCTCGATGCCGGTCTTGCTGATCCTGCTGATGGTGATCTTCGGCAGCCTGGCCGCGGCCGCGCTGCCGGTGGCGATCGGCGGCGTGGCCATCCTCGGCTCGTTTACCGTGCTGCGCCTGCTCACGATGACCACCACCGTGTCGATCTACTCGGTGAACATCACCACGATCCTCGGTCTGGGCCTGGGCATCGACTACGGGCTCTTCATGGTCACCCGGTTCCGCGAGGAACTGCACCGCCAGCCGACCGTCGAGCAGGCCGTCGCCCGGACGGTGGCGACCGCGGGGCGGACCGTCGCGGTGTCGGGCGTCACGGTGGCGGTCGCCTTGACCAGCCTGATGCTGTTTCCCGAGGACTTCCTGCGCTCGATGGGCTACGGCGGGGTGGCCACGGTCGCGGTGGACATGCTGGCCGCGCTGACCGTCCTGCCCGCGCTGCTGGCCGTCCTCGGCCCCCGCGTGAACGCGCTGCGCATCCGCCGCTCGGTGCGGCATCCGGTCCGGGACGAGACGAGCGGGGCGTGGTACCGGGTGGCGCACAGCGTCATGCGCAGGCCCGTCGTCTACGTCACGGTGATCGTGATCGGGCTGCTGGCCCTCGGCGCGCCGTTCCTGCACATCTCGTGGGGCGGCACGGACGCCAGGACGCTGCCCGCCGCCTCCGCGGTCCGGCAGGTGTCGGACGTCCTTGATGCCCAGTTCCCGGCCAACTCGACCGCTCCGGTCGAGGCGCTCGTCACCGGGGCACGAGCCGCCAGCCCGGCCGGACTCGCCAGCTACCTGCACCGCATCGAGGCTATCCCCGGCGTCACCGGGGCTCAGGTCACCGGCGTGGCGGCCGGCGCGGTCCGGGTCGGCATCGGCTACTCACCGCCCACCACATCGCCGGCGGCCAGGCATATCGTCACCCAGGTACGGGATACCTCGCCGCCGCCGGGTACCGCGGTGCTGGTGGGCGGGACCACCGCCGGGCTGGTGGACGAACTGGCCAGCCTCGGCGCGACGCTGCCCTGGATGGCCCTGCTGGTCGGCGTGTCAACGTTCGTGCTGCTGTTCCTCGCGTTCGGCTCGGTGGTGCTGCCGGTCAAGGCGATCGTGATGAACGTGCTTTCGCTGTCGGCGACGTTCGGCGTCATCGTGTGGATCTTCCAGTGGGGTCACCTGGCGGGGCTGCTGCGGTTCACGCCTACCGGCTCCATCGACCCGACGATGCCGATCCTGATGCTGGCGATCATCTTCGGCCTGTCCATGGACTACGAGGTGTTCCTGCTCTCCCGGATCCGCGAGCGCTACGACCAGACCGGCGACAACACCGCCTCGGTGGCGGCCGGGCTGCAGCGGACCGGCGGCGTGATCACCAGCCTGGCGCTGCTGCTCATCATCGTGATCGGCGCGTTCTCGGCCTCCGGCATCACGTTCATCAAGCTCATGGGGGTCGGCATGATCGTGGCGCTGCTCGTGGACGCCACCGTCGTCCGGATCCTGCTCGTGCCGGCCACCATGCGGCTGCTCGGCCGGGCCAACTGGTGGGCTCCGCCGCCGCTGCGGCGCCTGTACGCCAGGTACGGGATCAAGGAGGAGACTCCGGGGCCCGCGCCGGTCCCGGCCGGGGTAGAAGGCTGATGGCCGCCGGGTACAGTAGCCCCGCAGCTCATGACTGAATGGCTGCGATCCGGAGCTTGCTTTGAGGAGACCGACGTGAACCATCCCGGCACCGTGCCTGAAGTACTGTCGGCGGACCTGCCGGCCGGGGTATTCCTGCTCGACGTTCGCGAAGACGATGAGTGGACCGCGGGGCACGCCCCCGAGGCCGTGCACGTGCGGCTCGGCGACCTGGGCGCGCGGGTCGGCGAACTGCCGCGCGACCGCGAGGTGTACGTGATCTGCCGCAGCGGCACCCGGTCGGCCTACGCCGCCCAGAACCTGGCCATCGGCGGGATCAGCGCCGTCAACGTGGCCGACGGCATGACCGGCTGGGCCGTCGCCGGGCGTCCCATGATCAGCGAGGACGGCGCGGAGCCCTACGTCGCCTAGCGCGTCCGCCCGACGCTGCTTAGTCCGCCGCCCATCCCGCCGCCGGGCCCGCCGCTCAGCCTGCGGTGACGGCCAGCACGAGCGGGAGGGCGGCGGTCGCGCCTGCCTCGCGGACGCACCTGGCCGCCACCGTCATCGTCCAGCCGGTCTCGATGCGGTCGTCGACGAGCAGCACCGGGCCGCCGACGCCGCCGATCGCGTCGCGGACCTCGGCTGGCACCTCGAAGGCGTGCCACAGCGAGCTCAGCCGCTGCGCGCTGTTGTGCCGGCGCGGGCCCGGCCGGGCGCCGTCGGCGTAACTCAGCGCACCGAGGTAGGGCAGCCGCCCGATGCCGGCGATCTGCTGGCCGAGGCTGGCGATCAGGGCGGGCCGGGTCCGTGACGGCAGGGTCACCACGCCAGCCGGGCGCGCGGCCCAGTCCCAGGCGGTGAGGACCTTGACCACCGCGTCGATGACCGGGCCGGTGGCCGGCTCATCGGGCGCGTCCTCGGCCAGCAGGGCCCGCAGCACGCTGCCCCAGCCGATGTCCGTCAGCCGGCCGAGGGCGCGCCCCGGCTCGGCGGTGAGCCCGGCCGGGATCTTCCCGGCCACCTCGACGCCGAGCGCCTTCATCCCGGTCGGCCACATCCGCCGCGGCTCGACCTGCACGCCCGGGCGAAGCAGCCGGTCCCGGGCCGCGGCCGCGCCGGCTTCCGGCACGTCGGCCGGCCAGCGCCGGCCGGTGCAGTTGTCGCAGCGCCCGCAGGGCGCGGCGCCGGGGTCGTCGAGCTGACGGCGCAGGTACTCCATCCGGCAGTCGCCGGCCGCCTGGTAGCCGAGCATCGCGTCGCGCTCCCGGGCGCGCTCGGCGGCCACCCGCTCGTAGCGTTCCGCGTCGTAGTGCCACGGCTGGCCGGTGGCCGCCCAGCCGCCGCTGACCCGGCGCACGGCGCCGTCCACGTCAAGCACCTTGAGCATCGATTCCAGCCGGCCGCGGGACAGGTCGACGGACGTCTCGAGCGCGCTGGTCGACAGCGGCCTGCCCGCCTCGGCGAGGACCCCGAGGGCGGCCCGGACCTGCCGTTCCGGCGGAAAGGCGAGCGAGGCGAAGTAGGCCCAGATGTCGCGGTCCTCGCGGCCGGGCAGCAGGATCACCTCGGCGCGGTCCACCCCCCGGCCGGCCCGGCCGATCTGCTGGTAGTAGGCGACCGGGGACTGCGGCGCGCCGAGGTGCACGACGAAGCCGAGGTCGGGCTTGTCGAATCCCATCCCGAGCGCGCTGGTGGCCACCAGCGCCTTGACCCGGTTAGCCAGCAGGTCATCCTCGGCCCGCGCTCGGTCGTCCGGCTCGTCCCGGCCGGTGTAGGCCGCTACCGGCAGGCCCTGCTCGCGCAGGAACGCCGCGGTCTCCTGGGCCGCCGCGACCGTCAGCGTGTAGACGATGCCGGACCCGGGCAGCTCGCCGTCGCCGAGCCGGGCGGCCAGCCAGGCCAGCCGCTGCGCCGCCGCCGGCAGCATGACCACCGCCAGCCGCAGCGAGTCCCGGTCCAGCGGGCCCCGCAGCACCAGCGTCTCGCCGCGGGCGCCCGCGCCGAGCTGCTCCGCCACGTCGCGGGTCACCCGCGAATTGGCCGTCGCGGTGGTGGCCAGGACGGGGGTGCCGGCCGGCAGGCCGTCCAGCAGCGTGCGCAGCCGCCGGTAGTCGGGCCGGAAGTCATGGCCCCAGTCCGAGATGCAGTGCGCCTCGTCGATCACGACCAGTCCGGCGGACCGGCTGAGCTCGGGCAGCACCTGATCGCGGAAGGACGGGTTGTTCAGCCGCTCGGGGCTCACCAGCAGCACATCGGCGTGGCCCGCGGCGACCTCGGCGTACAGCGCTTCCCACTCCGTGGTGTTGGCCGAGTTGATGGTGCGCGCCCGGATACCGGCCCGCTCCGCCGCCTCCACCTGGTTGCGCATCAGCGCGAGCAGCGGGGACACGATCACGGTCGGCCCGGCGCCGCGGGCCCGCAGCAGCGCGGTGGCGATGAAGTAGACCGCGGACTTGCCCCACCCCGTCCGCTGCACCACCAGCGCCCGGCGCCCGTCCGCGACCAGGGCGCTGATCGCGGTCCACTGATCCTCGCGCAGCCGCGCGTGCTCGCCCGCCAGCGCCCGGAGGTACTTTTCCGCCTCGTCCCGCAGGGCCGCGTCATCCAGCGCCCCGGGTCCCGCCGGGTCCGGCCGCGGTCCGCTATCAGGTGCCATGGTTCATTGGTATCAGCCGGCGCCGTCAATCAGCCTGGATACCGTAAGCGGGGGAGTGCTTCTCCGTCACGACTTCGGCGGGATCGCTCGCTGGACGACTCCGTTGAATCGCTCGGCTCGGAACGCGGAATCATCACCAAGGTGGAAGTAGATGTGACCCTCGAGCGTGCCATCGGGAGTGAGCGCGGCCCAGCCGCGGCCGCTCACATCGTCGCCCTCGTCGGAGCCTTGCCACGAGAACTCAACGCCTGGCCTGCCATCACGATCCGCGTCGCGGCAGTCGAGTTCTCCCGTCACCACGATGAAGCCCAGACCGCCGAGGCCGTTATCATCGAACTCGATGAAGCCGGGCTGGACCAGATCGACGGCCTCCTGATCCCAGTTGTCCATCTCGGTGATACGCCACCGGCCTATGATGCTCGTACTCTCGGACATGCGACGAGAGTAGCGGCCCGAAGGGCTGCCAGGGCAGGCTCAAGATCCGTGGGCTGCACTTCGACTGGCAGTCGAGCGAGGAGTTCGCCGCGTCCCGGAATCTGACAGCAATGTCTGTGCTGACCCGGTAGCAAGGCTCGGCAGGTGGCCTCGGCTTATATCGGCGCCGGTACGCATTGGAACGATGCTGGATGTCCGGGACGATGACCGCTCGCTTCCCCTCGTCGATCCTGGCCGCGGCGAGTTCGTCGGCACCGGGGCCCGCGCTGATGGTGCCTATGTCCGGGCGGGTTCGGGACGCCGAAGAGGCGCTGCGCCGCGCCGCTCGCCGATAGGGTCGTTCCGTGGACGACGACGCCGGGCTCTCAGATGCCGCCAAGCTCGCGCTCGGCTCCCCCGTCGTGACCCGGGCTGTCGCGCTCAGCAGGTGGATCGCCGAGTCGGGTCCGCGACCGCTAACCCCGCGGCAGGTGCTCCGCAAGCCTGACATGCCGGCCGCCGCTGCGGTGATCGGCGTGGCCCTGCCGGAGAACCCGCGCACGGCGGCCGACGTCCTGGCGCTGAACCGGCCATGGAACCTCGCGCTGGACACAGGCCTGCTCCGCGCAGACGGCGGCACGGTGACCGCGGGACCCGCGCTCGCGACCTGGCCACCCGACGACCCGGAAATCCTGGCGGCATGGCTGGACGGCTTGCTCGCCGTTTCCGGCTCCGAAACGGGAAGCCCGTGGGACGATACGCCCGCGACGGACATCCTCGTGTTCCTGACCGCCGTCCGGGAGGCGGCCGATGGCGTGCCGCTCAGGGATCAGCTCATCAAGCAAGCGGCAGAGCTCACCGAGCGCGTCGGCTTGGACGCGACATTCTTCTGGCCGGAAAAGAGGATCGCGAACACGACGGAGCGGCTTGCGTCGTTTGGCGCGATCGGCGGCGGCGAGGTCACCTCGCTCGGCCGGTGGGCGGCGGCGGCGCTGCTGGACAAGCTCGCCGAACCCGACTCGGAGCTCACCGCCGCCGAGCTGATCGCCTACCTGGCCGACTGTGACGAGGACGAGCGGGACGAGGATTCGTGGGCCTGGCTGGACGCTCAGCCCGATCCGGCGGAGGCCGCGCGGCAGCTCCTGACGGCCGGAGCGTCGATGGAACCCCGGCTGCGCTGGATCGCCGCCGACGTGGTCGGGCTGCTGCAAGAACAGGCTCTGCCGGTGTGGCGCGAGATGACCGCCGTGCCCGGCATGGGGCCGCACGCGAAGTTCGCCCTCTTCACCATGGAGGCAGGCCCCGAACCGGACGAGGGTGAGTGGCGCTGGCTGGCCGTCGAGTCCGCCGCGGTGGCGCTGGCAGAAAAGGGGCCGGACGAGGCGGTTACAGTGCTCGCTGAGGTCCTCTCGGCGGAGAAGCTGGCGGCGGACGACCTGGAGCACCGCCTGGCCGTGGTCCGGGCGACCGGTCATCCGTCAGCGCTGTCGCTCGCGGCAGCCATCGCGGACTTCGTCGCGTCCGACGGAGCGGAAAAGCTCAGCGTGAACCGGTGCCTGCAACTGAAGGTCTCGCTCGCGCGCTGGAAGCCGCCGATCTGGCGGACCGTGCTGATACCGGCCACCGCGAACCTCGCCGCGCTGCACCTCGTGATCCAAGCCCTGTACGGCTGGGACGGCGACCACCTGCACGCTTTCCGGGTCCGCCGCGCCACGTACAGCGACCCGTCGTTCTCACTCGAGGAGACCCGTGATGAGTACGCCATGCGGGTGCTGACCGCACTCAACGTCGGGGGCGGCAAGATCACTTACGAGTACGACTTCGGCGCGGGCTGGATCCACGAGATCGCGCTGCAGGAGAAGGTGCCACGAGAGCCCGGTGCCCGCTATCCGTTCTGCGCCAAGTACAGCGGCGACTCACCGGTGGAGTACCCGGACTATGACAGCGACGAGGAGCAGCAGCCCGAGCCGTTCAACCTCGAAGCGGTGAACCGCCGCCTCGCCGCGCTAGAGAACGGCCAGCCGTAAAATCCTGATCTCGTGACGCGGATGGCACACCCGCGGCGGGTGCGCCGTTATTAAGCTGGTGAGCTGTGGCGGACAAGGATTCTCTCATCCTGGACTTCAGGAACGGCAGGGTGCTCGAAGGCGCGGACCTGGACGAGCACTACGTGAGCGGCCTCGATGACGAGCCGGCCAACTGGGACGACATAGACCTCGAGGATGCGTTCGACCTCCCGCCGGTGCTTCCGCCGGTCCGCCTGCCTGAAGAGGCGGAACTCGCCGCCCAGGCGAGGCGATCCGCGCTTCTCGCCGACCTCCGTGCTCTTGCCGACGAAGTCCGCCAAACGACGGTACAGACGGCCGCCGTGAACCCTGTCCTCCTCCGGCTGGCCGAAGAAGCCGAGCTCGTGGAAAGGGACGGCGAAGACGACCTGGCTCCCGGCGAAGACGCCGGATGGCTGGACGACCTGGCTGACGACAGTGACGCGCTGGACGCCTGGGAGTACACGTTCGCCGAGGTCCTGGACACCACCCTGGAGGTGGCGGACGATTCGGATCCCGTCGTCGCCGACGATCTCGACCTGGCGGGGCACGGCCCCGCGCTGGTGACGAGGCTGTTCCTCAGCCGGCGGGATGACGTTCGGATCACCCAGCTGGCTGACGCCCTCAAGGATGCCGCGACGGCCGACCTGGAGGCGGAGGAGGCCGGCAGGCAGTGGCAGGAATGGGTCGATGCCCACGGTGACCCCCTGCGCCTTCTCCTGGGCCAGCTCGAAAGGCTCGGTGCCGTCAGCGTCACCGACGACGCAGTGCGGCTGGAGCCGCTCGGCGTACACGCCGTCCGCTCGAAGCTGGAGAGGGACGACCTGTTCGTCCCGGTGCTCCCAGCACCGGACAAGATGACCCCGGATGATCTGGTGCTCGTGTGGATGCATGGTAGCGACGACGACCTCGAGACCGAGCTGGCCTCGTGGACGGACTCGCGCGGCGAACAGCAGGCCGCGCGGGAGTTGCTTGCCTTCGCGGCGGACGGAAACGCCGCGACGCGGACCGCGGCGATAACGCTGGTGTCCCGGCTCGGCCCGGCCGCCGAGCCCGCCTGGCGCGAGGCGCTGGACCGCGTCGAGCTCCGCTGCTATGCCAAGCCGCAGCTCGCCAAGCTGGCCGGTCTCGATCGGGAAGGCACGGACCTGCCTGCCGACCTCGAACCCGAGCGAGCGGACATCGCATGGCTGATCGCCGATACGTTCGGCCCGTTCAGTCGCCTTGATCTCGGTCAGGAGAAGTTCCCCTTCGACTTCGCGGAACTCAAGCGGGTCAGCGGGCTCGAGAAGCCGGATGAGACCTTCGAGGCCATGGCGCGACTGGACCACCCGGACGCCGAGGCCGTTCTCACGATGATCGGCAGGCACGCCAGCGACAAGACGACCGCCAAGGCCGCGCGGCGGGCGGCGTACAAGGCATCCACCCGCCGAGCCGCCCGCCGTTAGCGCCGTGGCCGCTGGCTGGAGGCGGAGATGGCGGTCACCGCCGCGGACAGGGTAGGCGCGATTGCGGCGATCAAGCCGATGGCACGGCCGAGGACGCCTACGGCCGAGTACCTGAGCGATGACCTGCCGGAACATGGCGGGCAGGGTGGGTGAATTGATCGCTTCGCCCTGGCGGGTGGCCACGGTCCGCACGATCTTGTTGCTGTGACCCGGTAATGATCCCTTTCCGGGTCCGGACGATCGCGCCGTCGTAGCGGAACACGTTGACGTGGTCCCTGGCCGATAGTCGATCCGGGCGAGGATATCGCCGGGGTGGTGACCTTAGATATCTATGATAGATATCTAAGATATCCTGACTGCTGGATGGAGGTGCGCTAATGGCTATGGTGAAGACGCCAGTCGAGATCGACGAGGAGGCGCTGGCCACCGCTGCGGAGGTGCTCGGCACCAAGACGAAGAAGGACACCGTCAACGCAGCCCTCCGGGAGGTCGGCCAGCGGCTTCAGCGGCTGCGGGCGCTCGCCGAGCTCGGCGAGATGGCCGATCGCGGGGACTTTGATGACTTTCTCGGGAACAAGGCGGCGTACCGCCGGTGAGCCCGGCTCTGTACCTGGTCGACACTTCCGCGTTGTTCCGGATCCTGCAAGACAAGATCCGCCAGGCCTGGGCAGATCAGCTCGCCGCCGGGGTGATCGCCGTCTGCCCCGTGGTCGAGCTCGAGTTCCTCTATTCCGCACGGTCGCTTGCCGACCGGCTCGCGAAGAAACGCCTGCTGCACGAGGTGTTTGGCTGGATACCGATGAGCGAGCGGGCATATGAGCGTGCCGAGGCAGTCCAGCAGATGCTCACCGAAGCGGGCAAGCATCGGTCGGCAGGCCCGGTCGACCTTCTGATCGCGGCCACAGCGGAACGGGAACGGCTTACCATCCTCTGCGACGACCGCGACTACGAGGTAGTAGCCTCGGTGACCGGACAGCCGGTCAAGCTGGTCACCGACATCGACGTGTCGTGACGATCGTGCATGACAGGCCGCTTCACCACAGGCAGACGCCCGGTCGCACCTGAGGCTCGGTCACGGACCGCGAGCGCTACCGGAGGTGGTTCGAGGCCACCGGCCACTACCTGCGGATCGTCGGCCTGATGGAATCGGGCGTCGACCCAGACAGCCCGCGGACCAGGGACGAGCGCTTCGAATTCGGCCTGGACTGCGTGCTCGACGGCATCGTGACCCGAATTCACGCTGGCGATCGGGACAGCATCGTAAAGCTTGTCGAGGCCCAGTTGCACCGCCCCGGACCCTGAGCACTGTCGGCTCGGTGGATCCACACCCGCGCTCCGGCCTCCGCGCGGGCCCGCTCGGCGAACCCAGGGTGAGCGGAGTGCGCGTGGGGGAGCAGCACCGCGTCGAGGTCGGCGAGCTTGCCGGCCCCCGCTGGGCCTGGCCGCGGTCCGCTGTCATCAGCCATGAGGCCCGCGGCGCCTTGACTCGATTGATATCACATATCTATCATTGTGATATCAGATTATAGAAAGGCGATGAGCCGGATGAGAGCGAAGCTGACTTTGCGTGCGGGTCCCGGGGCGAGGCTGCTTGTCCCGGTGATGGTGATTACCGCGGTAACCGTGCTGGCCGCAGCGTGTACCGGAAGCACCCCGGCGCCGGTCAGCACGGCGTTTGCCGGCGCGGCGGCGCCGTCGGGGTCGTGGCCATCTCCGGATGGCGACATCGCCAACACCAGGGTCGCGCCGGATTCGGCGATCTCGGCGGCGAACGTTTCCAGCCTGCGGGAGGCCTGGGCGTTCAAGCTGACGGGCCCGGCCGCGGCCGGCGTCTCGGGGCTCGGCTCGCTGACCGCGCCACCGGTCGTGCAGGACGGCGTCGTATACCTGCAGGACGAGGACGCCAACGTGTACGCGCTGGCGCTCACCACGGGCAAGCTGAAGTGGGAGTACCAGGTCAACCTCCCGGAGAAGAGCGGCCCAGGGCCGGACGGGGTGACGGTCGCGGACGGCATCGTGTACGGGGATTCGTCGACCTCGGTGTTCGCGCTGAACGCCACGACCGGCAAGACGATCTGGGCAGACGGCAGCCTGCTGAACAGCGGCCAGGGGGCGTTCGAGATCCAGCCGCAGGTGGCGGCCGGGCGGGTGTACCTGGCCAGCGCCTACGGCTCGGGACCGGGCGGCGGGGTGCTCATGGCGCTGAACGCGTCAACCGGGCACCTGCTGTGGACGTTCAACTCGGTCGTCGGCGCGGGCGCGGGCGTGCAGGCTCTCGGTCTCGGCTCGGGCGGGGCCTGGGAGACGCCGCTGGTCGGGAGCGACGGCTCGGTGACGTTCGGCACCGGGAACCCCTACCAGAGCATCGGAGAGGCCATCGCGCATCCGTCGCGGCAGCTCTACACCGACAGCGAGGTGAACCTGGACGCGGCGACCGGGAAGCTGCGCTGGTACTACCAGGCCGTGCCGGACGACTTCCAGGACCACGACCTGCAGGCCTCGCCGATCTCGGCGGCCATCGGCGGGGTCCCCGTGATCATCACCGGCGGCAAGGTGGGATACGTCTACGCGCTGAACGCGCGGTCCGGCGCGCTGCTGTGGAAGACACCGGTCGGCGAGCACAACGGGCACGACAACGACTCCCTGCTCGCGCTGTCGCACCAGGTCACGATCAAGTATCCGTACACCGTAGCGCCCGGATCGCTGGGCGGCATCCTGTCGAACATGGCCGTGACGGACGGGAGCGTATACGTGGCCACCATCGACCTCCCGATCACCTACACCAGCGCGAGCTCGGTCACCGGCAACAAGGCCGCCGGTCCCGAAACCGGGGAGGCGGAGGCACTCAGCCTGGCTACCGGCAAGGTCGAATGGGACACCAAGTTCTCTTCGATGCCGCTCGGCGCGGCCACGGTCTCCAACGACCTGATCTTCACCACGCTCTACAACGGCGTCCTGGTCGCGCTCAACCGCGACACCGGCGCGATCGTCTATCAGCACCAGCTGCCCACCTCGACGAACGCGCCGATCGCCGTATTCGGCAACACGGTGCTGATCCCGGCGGGCGGCCCCAAGACGTCGAAGTCGGGTGGCGGGAACCCGCAACTGGTGGCTTACACGGTTCCGTGACCTGTCCATTACCGCCGGGTCCCGGCACTGAACCGCGGCCGCGGCCGCGGCCAGCGGGACGCGGTACCGGGCGCAGATCAGCCGCCGCCGACCGTCGGCCCGGATCGACGGTATGTCATACTCAGGGCAAACATCGGATCTATCCGGGGCGAAATAACGGGCTGATGGGCAGCGGCGGAGGGGTGGCTTGGCGGTAACCGACGAGGCGATCGAGAAGATCAAGGCCATGATCACGTCCGGCGCGCTGCACGCCGGTGACCGGCTGCCACGCGAGGCGGACCTGGCCGCCGACCTCGGCCTGTCGCGCAGCTCGCTACGCGAGGCGGTGCGCGCGCTGTCCCTGGTCAACATCCTGGACGTGCGGCGCGGCGACGGAACCTACGTGACCAGCCTCGAGCCGCGGCTGCTGCTCGAGGCGCTGAGCTTCATCGTCGACTTCCACCGGGACGACACGATGCTCGAGTTCCTCCGCGTCCGGCGCATCCTCGAGTCCGCTGCTACCGCGATGGCGGCGGAGCGGATCACCGAGGAGGAGAGCGACGGCCTGCGCGCCCTGCTCGACAGTATCGGGCCCGATCCGGCCGCGGAGGATCTCGTGGCCAACGACCTGGAGTTCCACCGGCGGATCGTGGCCTGTTCGGGTAACTCCGTGCTGGCCTCGCTGCTGGAGTCGATGTCCGGGCCGACGACCCGGGCCCGGGTCTGGCGCGGCCTCACCCAGACCGGCGCCCGGTCCCAGACGCTGGCCGAGCACCGTGCCATCCTCGACGCGCTCGCCGCGCACGAGCCGGAGGTGGCCAGGTCCTGGGCGACGGTGCACATCGCCGGCGTCGAGCAGTGGCTGGCCTCGGTCCCATGACGGACTACGTCTCGGTCAGGGAACTGCGCGTCCCGGCCGTTATCGGCGTGCACGACTGGGAGCGCGAGATCGAGCAGACGCTCGTCCTCAGCGTCGACATGGCCGCCGACGTGCGCCGGGGCGCCGCGAGTGACGATATCCACGATGCGCTTGACTACTCCGCGATAGCGGAAACTATTTCCGCGGTGATCCGGGAAGGGAAGTTCCGGCTCATCGAGACCGCCGCCGAGCGAGTCGCCGAGCGCCTCCTCGCCGATTACCCGGTGACCTGGCTCCGCCTAGAGCTACGCAAGCCCATCGCCGGCACCTACACCTACACCGCCGCCATCACCATCGAACGCGTACGCGAAATTCCATGATCACGGATCATGAAACACCTTCCAGATCGAGCCACAGCGCGTCCGGTATATGCGTCGACAGGTAGGAGACGTCGCTCAGGATTTCCGCGGGGGCGCGGGGGCCTACGACGGCGGCCGTGACCGCGGGGTGACGCAGGGGGAAACGCAGCGCCGCCGCGGCCACCGGGACGTCGTAGGAGGCGCAGATGTCCCGGATACGGCGGGCGCGCGCCAGGACATCCGGCGCGGCCGGCGCGTAGTCGTAGCGCGCGCCTTGGCGCGGGTCGGCGAGGATGCCGCTGTTGAACACGCCGGCGGCCAGCACCGCTACGCCGCGCCGCAGGCACAGCGGGAACAGGCTGTCCGCCGCCGAGTCGTCGAGCAGCGTGTACCGGCCGGCCACCAGCACGCAATCCAGGTCGCACCGCTCGACGAGCCAGGTCAGCGGGGCCGCGGAGTTCATCCCGGCGCCGATGGCCCCCACCACGCCCTGCGACCGCAGGTCCGCCAGCGCCGGGTACGCGTCATCAAGCGCGACGCCCATAAAGTCATCCGGGTCATGGATGAGCGCGATGTCCACCCGGTCCAGCCGCAGCCGCCGGAGGCTGTCCTCAAGGGAGCGGAGCACGCCGTCCCGGCTGTAGTCGAGTACCCGCGTCAGCGGCGTGGTCCCGTAGAACTCCTCGGCCCCGTCGACGGGCCCGGTCGCGGGTACGAGCAGCCGCCCCACCTTGGTGGACACGATGAACTCGCCCCGGGGCCTGCCAGCCAGGAAATCTCCGAGGCGCCGTTCGGACAGCCCGACCCCGTAGTGCGGCGCGGTATCGAAGGCCCGGATCCCCGCTTCCCACGCGGCCCCGAGCGTCTGCGCCGCCGCATCGTCGCTGACCGGCGCGTAGAGCCCGCCGATGGCCGCGCCGCCCAAGACGACAGGGCAGGGGCCTAGCGGGACCTGCACGTCAGGCCACCCCGCTTATCCGCCAGGCCGGGCCGGACGGATAGGCGTACTCCGCTAGCGACTCCGGCAGGATCTCGGCGGAGGACCCCGGTGTCAGCGGCGCGCGGTAGCGGCCGCCGACGACCGTGGCGGGCGCGGCGAAGTGCTCGTGCAGGTGGTCGATCCACTCGATCCGGCGTCCCTGCGTCGTGCCGGACAGCGCCACGTAGTCGAACATCGACAGGTGCTGGACGATCTCGCAGAGGCCGACCCCGCCCGCGTGCGGGCAGACCGGCACGCCGAACTTCGCGGCCAGCAGCAGGTTGGCGATGTTCTCGTTCACCCCGGCCACGCGGCACGCGTCGATCTGCATGATGTCCATCGCGCCGGCCTGCAGCAGCTGCTTGAACATGACCGGGTTGGCGACATGCTCGCCGGTGGCCACCTTGACCGGCCGCACGCCCCGGCGGATGGCGGCCGCGCCGAGGATGTCCTCGGGCGCCGTCGGTTCCTCGACCCAGGCGGGCCGGAACGGGGCCAGCTCCCTGATCCACGCGATGGCGGTCGGCACGTCCCAGACCTGGTTCGCGTCGATGGCGATGCCGACATCCTCGCCGACCACCTCCCGGGCGATCGCGCACCGGCGCTTATCGTCCGCGAGCGCCGCGCCGACCTTGATCTTCACCTGGGTGAAGCCCTCGGCGACGGCCTCCGCGCACAGCGCGGCCAGCCGCTCGTCGGAGTAGCCGAGCCAGCCGGGCCCGGTCGAGTAGGCGGGGTAGCCGTCCCGGCGGAGCGCGCCGATCCGCGCGGCCCGGTCCGCCGCACCGCGCTCGAGCAGGGCCAGCGCCTCGTCCGGGGTGAGCGCGTCGGACAGGTAGCGGAAGTCGACCAGGTCGGTGATCTCCTGCGGGCTCATCTCGGCGAGCAGCAGCCACAGCGGCTTGCCCGCCCGGCGGGCGGCCAGGTCCCAGCACGCGTTGAGCACCGCGCCGGTGGCCATGTGCATGACGCCGCAGGACGGGCCGAGCCAGTGCAGCGGGCTGTCGCTGACCAGGCGCCGGCCGAGGCCGCCGAGGTCGGCCAGGATCTCGTCCAGGTCCTGGCCGGCCAGGAACGGCTCGAGCAGGCGGATCGCGGCGAGCTGGACGTCGTTACCCCGGCCGATGGTGAACGCGAACCCGTGCCCGGCGAGCGCGGGATCCGGCGCGTCGGTCCGGATGACGACGTACGCGGCGGAGTAGTCAGGGGCCTGGTTCATCGCGTCAGACCCGGCCAGCGTCCGGGAGGTGGGGAACCGCACGTCGAAGGTCTGAAAACCGGTGATCTTGGTCATTCGGCGCTCGCCTCGCCGCCGATGACGCGCGCCAGGATCAGCGCGAACAAGATGACGGCGCCGTCGATCGCGTCGATCCAGTAGTTGGGGGCGTTCTCCAGGTCCAGGATGTTCTGCACCACGCCGAGCAGGACCACGCCGGACGCCGCGCCGACCATGTTGCCCTTGCCGCCCTGCAGCGAGACGCCGCCGATGACCGCGGCCGCGAACACCGCGAAGATGATGCCCTCGCCGTAACCCTGGGTGCTCGCGACTGACGACACCCGGCCCGCCTCCATCAGGCCGCCGATCGCGGCCAGCACGCTGCCGGCCACGTAGACGCCGATCCGGACCCGGTCCACCTTGATCCCGGCGGCCCGCGCCGCCTCGCGGTTCCCGCCGATGGCGTAGATGGCCCGGCCAGCGCGGTGATAACGCAGGAACAACCCGGCCGCGATGAATATGAGCGCCGCGACGATGAGCGAGACCGGGATCGCCCCGATATTCGCCGCGCCGAGATAGCTGAACGGGCCGGGCAGGTCGAACGGGGACTGCCCCTTGACGATGCCCTCCTGGATCCCCGCGAGCAAGATCGTCATGGCGAGCGTCACGATGAACCCGTTCAACCGTCCCTTGACGATCAGCAGCCCGTTGACGAACCCGACCGCCACTCCGACCGCCAGCAAGATGAGGATGCCGAGATAAGGATTGAGCATCATCCCGTTGCCGAACGCGGCGATCGGCACGATCAGCCACGCGGCGACCATCGGGGCCAGCCCGTAGGTGGCTTCCAGGGATAGGTCCATGCCGCCGATGAGCAGGATCAAGGATTCGCCCACGACCACCACGCCGAGCGAGGAGATCTGCTGGCCGATGCCGGTGAGGTTCGAGACCGTCAGGAAATGGCTGTTCAGGACCGTGCCGACGACGATGAGCACGGCCAGCACGGGCAGCAAGGCGGCTTCGCGAAGCCACGAGATCGCAGTGGCGCTCTTGCTCTGCTTTCCGCTCGCCTCCGGGGCGCTTTCGAGGCGCCGCGCTCCCTCGTCGCTTCGCTCCTCAGTCCAGGCGCCGCCGCGCCCCGTTGGCTCGCTCATTTTGCTCCCAGGCCTTCGGTGGCCGCGATCAGGGCTTCGCGGTCGAAGGGCGGCTCGGTGAACTCGGTGAAGATCTCGCCGCGTACGAGTACCAGCACGCGGTCGCAGATGGCCAGGTCGTCAAGCTCGTCGCTGGCCAGCAGCAGGCTCGCGCCGGTTTCTGAGGTGATCCGGTCGAGCTCGGCGAGCAGCAGTTCCTTGGAGGCCACGTCCACGCCGCGGGTCGGGGTGATGGCCACGATCAGCGCCGGATCGCTGGCCAGGGCCCGGGCCACCGTCACCTTCTGCTGGTTGCCGCCGGACAGCTCCCGGACCGGCTGGCCGAGCCCGGCTGACACCAGCGACAGCCGCCGGGCCAGCGGCGCCGCGCGTTCCTCACGGCGTCCCGGGGCGACGAAGCCGGCCCGGGCGATCCGGTCGGTGATCGTCATCGCGATGTTCTCCGCCGCACCGAGCAGCGGCACGAACCCTTCCGCCTGCCGGTCCTCCGGGATGTAGCCGATGCCGGCCCGTAGCGCCGCGGCCCGGTCACCAGGCCGGAGCAGGTGACCGCCGAAGCGCACCTCGCCCCCGTCCGGAGCGGCCGCCCCGGCCACGATCCTGGCCAGCGTGGTCGCGCCCGAGCCGCGCAGCCCGGTGATGCCGACCCGCTCGCCGCCGCGCACGGTCAGCGAGACACCGGCCAGGAACACGCCGGTCGACGCCGTCGTGACCGAGCTGACGACCAGGTCCGCAGGACCCGGCCGGCCGCGCGATCCAGGGGGAGCAAGGCCGGGGGCCGGGGCGGTTACCTGGGTCCGTTCGGGATAATGATCTTTTTTCTTTTCCCCCACCATGGCGGTGACCAGGTCGTCCTTGCTCACCTCGGTCATCGGGGCGGTCAGTACCAGCTCGCCGTCCCTGAGCACGGCGACATCGGTGCAGATCTCGAAGACCTCCTCCAGGTGGTGGGAGATGTACATGATCGCCACGCCGGCCTCGCGCAGCTGGCGGATGCGCTCGAACAGGCGCAGCGCCGCGCCGCGCTCCAGCGCCGCGGTGGGCTCGTCGAGCAGCAGGCAGCGGGTACCCGCGGCCAGCGCCCTGGTGATCTCGACGACCTGCCGCTGCTCCACGGTGAGGCTGGCGCAGGGGGCGTCGGCGCTCACGTCGAAGCCCCAGTCGGCCATGATCTTCCTGGCTTGCTCGCGCATCCGGCGCCAGTCGACGATGCCGAGGCTGTTCGGCACGCCGCGGCGGCGCGGCTGGCGGCCGAGGAAGACGTTCTCCGCCACGGTCAGGCCGGGCACCACCATGGAGTGCTGGAACACGGTCGCGATGCGCCCGCGCCAGGCGGCGACATCGCCGAGCGAGGGCGCGGGCTGGCCGTCGAAGCTGACCGCGCCCGCGTCCGGCCCCACGATCCCGCTCAGGATGGACACCAGCGTGGACTTGCCGGCCCCGTTGCGGCCGACCAGGCCGAGGCAGCGGCCGGGATACAGGCTCAGCCCGACGCCGCGCAGCGCGTACGTGCTGCCGAACCGCTTATGGATCCCCGCCGCGCTCGCCGCCGGGGTCTCGGCGGCAGGCGCGGCGGGGATGTCCTGTTGACTCATCTAGTCAGGCGGCCGATGAGCTGCAGTCGCCGCCGTGGGCGTTGCCGTAGACGTTGCCCCAGAGCTGAGAATTGCCGACGGGGGTGGTGGTCACCGTACCGGGCAGGCCGTCGACCGGGCTGACGGTCAGCGTCTGCGAGCCCTTGGTCACGAACGGGGCCACGATCGGGTCACCGAGGTTGGTGTCCCCGGCGTAGCTGACCATCTGCAGGGTGGGCGCGCCGCCGCCGCGCTGGCCCGCGCTCAGCTTGACGCCGTTCGCCGCGTCGAGCGCGTACTTCAGCGCCCAGTACGCGTACAGGTTGGCGGGCTGGGACTGCGAGGCGCTGAGCGTGCCGTTGCCGACGTCGCACATCTCGAACGGCACCCCGTCGTCGCTGACCACCATCACCTTGCCGGTCAGGTTCTTGGACTTCAGCAGCGGCAGGATGCCGGTGTCCGGGCTCGACCACTGCGAGTAGATCGCCTTGAGCTGGCTGCCGTAGGCGTTCACCGCGTTCTGCGCGTCCGTGACCGCGGTCGCTTCGGTCCAGACCGTCGGGTCCTTGAGGATGTGCACGCCCGGGTCGTTCGCCGCCATGCAGGAGTTGAAGGCATTGGTCCGGTCCGCGCCGTTGGAGGAGGTCAGGTCGCCCTCGAGGTCGAGCACGTAACCGGACTTGACCTTCGAGCTGATCAGGGCGCAGGCGTCCAGTCCGTAGTTCGTGTTGGATGCGCGCACCACCATGTACACCTTGCCGACGCCGACGATGGTGTCGACGGATATCAGCTGCACGTGGTGCGCGGCGGCGTAGCTGATCGCCGGGCCCAGGCTGGTCGCGGTCTCCGGGTTCACGATGATCGCCTTGGCGCCCTCGTTGACCAGGTTCTCGATCTGGGTGTTCTGCAGGCCGGCATTGGCCGCGGCGAGCAGCGGGCCGATCAGGTGGATGTGCAGTTGCGTGGCGTACTGGGTCTCGTAGTTGATGTACGCGGCCCAGAAGGCCGTGTTGTTGTAGGTGAGGTCCACCCCGATATCGGTCTGCCCGGCGGCCTGGGCCGAGCTAGTGGAGGTCGTGCCGGAACTCGACGTGCTCGAGCTGCCCGAACTGCAGGCGGCGATCAGGGTGGCCGCCGCGACGGCGGCCACGGCGGCGGCGGTGGCGCGGGAGGGACCCACGCCGGGGCGTCTGCGGAATCTCATGGGAACCTCCTGCTGGCGCTCTCCGGTCCGCGGCGGGCGTCGGTGCGGGCCGCGGGACAGATACTCGGAGTGCCGTGTGCCAGGAAAATAGATCGGATGTATGGGCCGTGTCAATGGGGTATAACCCGGCATTGGGCGGCTGATACCAAACAGAGACGTCTAGGTCATCCGATCTTTAGGCTTCCGGGCCGTCTAGGTCGGTCTCGGCCGCGTGCGCAGACCTTGCATGCCGCCGTCCACGGCCAGGGCCGTACCCGTGGTGGCCCCGGCGAGCGGGCTCGCCAGGTAGGCGATGGCCGCGGCGACCTCGTCCGCGCTCACCAGCCTGCCCATGGGCTGGCGCGCGTTGAGCGCGGCACGTTCGGCGGCCGGGTCCGGTGCCGCGTCGAGCAGCCTGCTCACCCACGGGGTGTCGGCCGTGCCCGGGTTCACGCAGTTCACCCTGATGCCCTCGGCCACGTGGTCGGCCGCCATGGCCAGCGTGAGCGAGTAGACGGCGCCCTTGCTCGCGCAGTAGAGCGCGCGCTGCGGCAGGCCCGCGGTGGCCGCGATCGAGCAGGTGTTGACGATGGCCGCCTGGCCGCGGTCGATGGCCGCCCGGCGCAGCAGCGGCAGCGCCGCCCGCGTGGTCCGCACGATGCCGAGCACGTTCACGTCGAGCACCCGGCGCCACTCGTCCTCGTCGTTGTCCTCGACCGTGCCGGCCGCGCCGATCCCCGCGTTGTTCACCAGGATGTCGAGACGGCCGAGAGCCTGCCCGGCCTCGTGGACAGCGGCGCGGACCGCGGCGTCGTCGGTCACGTCGGCGACGACCGGGTAAAGCGGCGTTGGCGTCCGCCGGCGTTGGCGTCCGGGCCGGCGTTGCCGGCGTTGCCGTCCGGGCTCGCCTTGACGCGGTCCAGCACCGCGACTCGGGCGCCGCGGGCGGCCAGCAGCCGGGCCGTGGCCAGGCCGATACCGGAGGCGCCTCCGGTGACCAGCGCGGCTAGTCCGGCGAACTCAGGTGATTGCTCCGTCATACATCGGATGTATAACGCATCCCGTGGCCGCCGGTCCAGCCGCGCCCGGCCCGGTGGACCTGCGCTACCGTCGCGCGCGGCTCAGCCGAGCGCCTTGCGGCGGTAGAGGCGCACGGCCAGCGGAGCGAACACCACCAGCATCGCGACGGACCAGCAGACCACGGCGAGCTCGGGATGCTGCATCGGCCAGACGGGCACCGAAGCGGCGGGGTTCGGGTTGCCGAACAGCTCCCGGCACGCGGCGGCCAGCGCGGACATCGGGTTCCACTCCGCGATCGGCTGCAGCCACCCGGGCATGCCCTGGATGGGCACGAACGCGCTGGAGATGAACGTCAGCGGCAGGAAGATGATGAAGCCGGTCTGCTGCGCCGCTTCCGGGCTGCGTAGCGTCATGCCCAGGCAGATGCCCGCCCAGGTGAACGCGTACCCGAACAGCAGGGCCAGCGCGAACGCGGCGATCACCTCCGCCGGGCCGGTGTGCACCCGCCAGCCGATGGCCAGGCCGACGCAGACGACCACGACCGCGCCGATCATCTGGGTGAGCAGTTCGGCGATCGATCGTGCCGCCAGCACCGCCCACCGCGACATGGGCAGCGACCGGAACCTGTCGATCAGCCCGGTGGACATGTCGGTGACGAGCGCGACGGCGACACCAGGCGCGGTCTGGGCCAGGCCCATCCCGAGCATCCCGCCGATGAGGTACTCGTGGTAGTTCCCGCCGCCCGGAAGCACGATGGCGCCGCCGAACACGTACGCGAACATCAAGATGAAGATGACCGGCATGAAGGTGACATCGGCGAGCGTCTCCGGCTCCCGCCTGATCCGGGCGATGCTGCGCTTGGTCAGCACCCACACGTCGGTGACGAAGTGAAACGCCGGACTGCGCCCGTACGTCACGTCCCTTTCCGGGACGAGTTCCGCCGTGATCGTGCTCATGCCACCGCACTCCCTTCCAGTTCGGGCTCCACTTGCCTGTCGTCCTCCGCGCTGCCCGCGTGGCCGGTGAGCGAGAGGAACACGTCGTCGAGCGACGCGCGCTGAATCGTCACGTCGTTGACCTCGACTCCGGCGACGTCGAGCGCGCGCACCACGCGCGTGGTCAGCCCCTCGGCCGCCGCCACAGGGACGGACAGCCGTCGTCCCTCTTCGTCCAGCTGAACGCCCCCCGTGGCGTACGGCTTGACCGCGATGATGGCCGTCTCGGCGTCCGAGCCCGCGGCCAGGACCACGGTCAGGTACTCGCCGCCGACCGAGGCCTTGAGCTGGTCGGGCGTGCCCTCGGCGATGACCGCGCCGCCGTCGATCACCGCTATCCGCCTGGCCAGCTGGTCCGCCTCGTCCAGGTACTGCGTGGTGAGCAGCAGCGTGGTCCCCTCCGCCGCCAGCCCCCGGACGATGTCCCACGTCATCGCGCGCGCGTTCGGGTCCAGGCCGGTGGTCGGCTCGTCCAGGAACAGCACCGACGGGTAGCCGATCAGGCTGGCGGCCAGGTCCAGCCGCCGCCGCATGCCGCCCGAGTACGTCTTGACCGCGCGGGTGGCGGCTTCGGTGAGGTCGAAGCGCTCGAGCATCTCATCGGCGCGCCGCCTGGCCGCGCTCGCGGTGAGCCTGCTGAGCTGGCCGATCATGACCAGGTTGGCGCGCCCGGTGAGGTACTCGTCCAGCGCCGCGTACTGCCCGGTCAGCCCGATAAGCGGCCGTACCTGGGCCGCCTCGGTCACCACGTCGTGCCCCAGGACCTGCGCCCGGCCCCCGTCCGGGCGCAGGAGCGTGGCAAAAACGCGGACGGCGGTGGTCTTGCCCGCGCCGTTCGGCCCGAGCAGCCCGTAGACCGTGCCGCGCGGCACCACCAGGTCGAACCCGGCGAGCGCCTTGGTTTTCCCGTAGTTCTTGACTAGCCCTTCCGCCGCGATGGCGGGAGCCTCGCTCATAATTACTCCCCGTTACTCGTACGCTGTACGTCCTAGTACGATGTACCGTAGCAGTACGGTGTACGAGTGGGCAAGTTCTTAATTAAGACGCATCCAGGCGTGACTGGCGGCGCAGGTTAAGGCAGGCTTGGGCGGCGGAAGGAGCAGCCAGTGAGCGAGCCAACGGAGCGCGGCGCCGGCCGGACGCAGCAGCGAGGCACGAGCGACGAGGGAAGGCGGCGCCTGAAGGCGCCCCCGGAGGCGAGCGAGCGGGAAACAGTGGGCGAGTACGACGAGGAACCGTGGCCGTTCTTCCGGTATCCGCGCGCCTATCCGCGTGCCGGCCGGGCGTCCCGTGAGGAAGCGCACGAGCAGCGGATCGCCGGGCACGTTCAGCGGCACCGGGAGCGGGGGTCGCAGCCGCCCCGCCGGGACCGCGGGCTATCGCGGGACGAGATCGTCAGCACCGCCATCGCGATAGCCGACGCCGAAGGCCCGGACGCGATCAGCATGCGGCGCATCGCGCGGGAGCTCAGCGCGGGCGCCATGTCTCTCTACTGGTACGTCGGGTCCAAGGAAGAGCTGCTCGACCTGATGCTGGATGCGATCGAGGCAGAGATCGAGGTGCCCGAGCCGTCCGGTGACTGGCGGGCGGACCTCGGCGCGTTTGCGCACCGGACCAGGGCGGCGCTGGGCCGGCACCGGTGGGCCATTGAATTCATCGGCACCAGGCCTCCCTCCAGGCCGAACGACGTGCAGAACCTGGAGCGCCTGCTCGGCCTGCTCGAGGGGACGGGCGTAGATGATGCCCGCGTCGTCATGGGCATCTTCATGACGGTCGCCACCTTCGTGATCGGCGCGGTGATACGCGAGGCGCAGGAGATACGGTTCCATCGTGAGCAGGAGCGCGCCGAGGCGGCCCGGACGGACGAGGAGATCCAGGCCGAGCACGAGCGGTACCGCAAGTGGTTCGAGGCTTCCGGTCATTTCCCGCGGATCGCCCGCCTCATGGAATCGGGGCTCGACCCGGACGACCCGAACACCAGAGACGAGCGTTTCCAGTTCAGCCTGGACTGCGTGCTCGACGGCATCGCCGCCCGCTTGAACCGCCGCGGATGACCGCTTGCAGGCCCATCCGCAACCACAACGATGGAGCATCGTAGTGGCTGGGGCCACATCGATGGAGCATCGTTGTGGGTCGGACCGTGGTTAGACCCGGGTTCGGGGCGCCGATGAGGCCCAGGTCAACGAGGAATTCGCCGCATCGAGCGCGACAGCAGTCGCAAAGAGCCACTCCGGCCGCAGCACGCCGGCGCTACGAGGGACCTGCCGCCCTGGCCCGGCGTACGGCCTCGGTCACGCCCTGGGTCCACGGGTCGCCGTGACCGGCAGCAGCACGTCCGAGCAGCGTGTCCAGCGAGGCGAGCGCCTGCCAGGCGTCCTGGTTCAGTCCGGACGGGCATGATCTGCGGACCGAGCCGGGTTCGTTCCGCCGGCCATTAGGCTGGCGAGATGGCTGAACTGGCGGGCCTGGACCCGCCGCCGGACGGTACCGCCGACGTCTGGTGGGCGCGCAGGCAGGACGCTTCAGACCAGCACGCCGCGCTGCTAGACGAGACCGAGCGGCGGCGCTGGGCGGCCTACCGGCGTGCGGAGGACCGCCAGCGTTTCCTGACCGGGTGCGCGCTCGCGAAGACCGCGCTCGCCGGCTACACCGGCCGGCGCCCGGCCGACGTGCGCTTCGACCGGACCTGCGGGCAGTGCGGCGAGCCGCACGGCAAGCCGGTCCTGGCGGGCGGCGGCGTCGAGCATTCGGTCGCGCACTCCGGTGACCTGGTCGCCGTCGCCGTCGCGCGGGCGCCCGTCGGCGTGGACGTCGAGCAGCTCGACGGCCGCCCGCACCCGCTGGGCGACGGGGATCCGGATGCCCTCGCGCGCCTGGTGCTGTCCGCGGCCGAGCGGGCGGTGCTCGCCGAGGTCCCGGCGGCCGGCCGGGCTCGTGCCTTCCTGCTCGCGTGGACCAGGAAGGAAGCCGTGACCAAGGCGACCGGGGACGGCTTGCGCGCCGCCTTCAGCGACGTCATCGTGGCCGCGGACGCGGGGCCGCCCCGGCTGGTGTCCTGGCCCTATCCGCGGTCCCCGCGGAGCGTGGCCCTGCTCGACCTGGACGTGGCCGCCGGGTACGTGGCGGCGCTCGCGGTCATCGGCCGCTGCCAGGCCGTGCGGGCCAGGGACGGGTCGGCGTTGCTGGCCGGCCTGGCCTGACGGCCGGGAGAGGTCGGATGTATCCGCGGGGCGCCGTGCCGTGGCGTGGCGAGGTCTTGTAGCGTGGCGGGCGGAGGCGCTTGATGCGAATCGGCTTGTTCGTGACGTGTCTGACCGACACGCTCTTCCCCGACACCGGCAAGGCCGTGGTCGCGGTCCTGGAGCGGCTGGGCCACCAGGTGGATTTCCCCGCGGCTCAGAGCTGCTGCGGGCAGATGCATTTCAATACCGGCTACCGGCGCGAGGCCACGCCGATGGCGCGCGGGTTCACCGCCGCGTTCGGCGGTTACGAGGCGATAGTCACCCCCTCCGCTTCGTGCGCCTCGATGGTCCGCGAGTACTTCCCGGTGCTCGCCGCCGAGGCGGGGGATCCGGGCCTGGCCCGGGCCGTGGCGGAGGTGGCGCCCCGGACCTACGAGCTTTCCGTGTTCCTGGCCGACGTGCTGGGGGTGACGGACGTGGGGGCGCACTTCCCGCACCGGGTGACGTATCACCCGAGCTGTCACTCGCTGCGGATGCTCCGGGTCGGCGATGCCCCGCTGCGGCTGCTGCGTGCGGTGCGCGGACTGGACCTGGCCGACCTGCCGGACGCCGAGGTCTGCTGCGGGTTCGGCGGCACGTTCTCGGTGAAGAACGCCGACGTATCGGCGGCGATCTGCGCGGACAAGGTGACGGCGGTCCGCCAGAGCGGGGCCGAGGTGCTGTGCGCGGCGGACAACTCCTGCCTGATGCACATCGGCGGCGCGCTGGAGCGGCAGCGGTCCGGGGTGGCCGTCATGCACCTGGCGGAGATCCTGGCCCGCACCGAGGACGCCCGGTGACGGCCCCGACCGCCGACGGCCCGCACCCCGGCGCGGCGCACCCCGGCGCGGCGCACCCCGGCGCGGCGCATCCCGGCACGGCGCCCTCGGGCACGGCGCACCTAGGCACGCCGCACCCGGGCATGCCGACGTACCTGGGCATGCCGCCCTTCCCGGTGGCGGCGCGGACCGCGGTGGCCGATTCCCAGCTGCGGGCCAACCTGACGCACGCCACGCACGCGATCCGCGCCAAGCGAGCCGTCGCGGTCGCCGAACTGCCCGACTGGGAGCAGCTGCGGCAGGCCGCCAAGGCGATCAAGGACCACACCCTGGCCCACCTGGACACGTACCTGCTGCGGCTGGAGGCCAACGTCACGAAGGCGGGCGGCCACGTGCACTGGGCGGCCGACGCGGACGAGGCGAACGCGATCGTGGCCGGCCTGGTCCGCGGCGCGGGCGCCGACGGCGTGGTCAAGGTGAAGTCGATGGCCACCCAGGAGACCGGGCTGAACGAGGCGCTGGCCGCCGACGGCATCAGTGCCCTGGAGACCGACCTGGCCGAGCTGATCGTCCAGCTCGGCCACGACCGGCCCAGCCACATCCTGGTCCCGGCCATCCACAAGAACCGCGCCGAGATCAGGGAGATCTTCCGCCGCGAGATGCCGGACGCGCCGGCCGGGCTGACCGATGACCCGGCGGCGCTGGCGGCCGCCGCGCGGGCGCATCTGCGCCAGGCGTTCCTGTCCGCGGCGGTAGGCGTGTCCGGCGCGAACTTCGCGATCGCCGAGACCGGGTCGCTGGTGGTGGTGGAGTCCGAGGGCAACGGCCGGATGTGCGTGACGCTGCCGCGGACGCTCATCTCCGTGGTAGGGATCGAGAAGGTCCTGCCGTCCTGGCGCGACCTCGAGGTGTTCCTCGCGCTGCTGCCCCGGTCCTCCACGGCCGAGCGGATGAACCCCTACACCTCGACCTGGACCGGGATCACGCCGGGGGACGGCCCGGAGAACTTCCACCTGGTACTGCTGGACAACGGCCGCACGTCGGCGCTGGCCGACCACACCGGCCGGCAGGCGCTGCGCTGCATCCGGTGCTCGGCCTGCCTGAACGTGTGCCCGGTCTACGAGCGGACCGGCGGCCACGCCTACGGCTCGCCCTACCCGGGCCCGATCGGCGCGATCATCTCGCCGCTGCTGCGCGGCGTCACCTCTCCGGTCGACGCGTCCCTGCCGTACGCCTCCACCTTGTGCGGCGCCTGCTACGAGGTATGCCCGGTCGCGATCAACATCCCGGAGGCACTGGTGTACCTGCGCGGCCAGGTCGTCGACGCCAAACGCGAAAAACATTTTTCTCCCGAACGGACGGTGTTCGCAGCGTCCGGCCGAGTGCTCCGTTCTCCCCGGCTACTCGCGGCCGCCCAGCGCGCCGCGTCCCTCAGCAGCAAGCTGATCGCCAGGTCCGGCCGGATCAGGCGGCTGCCGCCGCCGCTGAACGGCTGGACCGAAACCCGCGACGCCCCCGCTCCGCCGCCCGAGTCGTTCCGCGCCTGGTGGGCCCGGACCAGGGGAACGACCAGGGGAACAAGGCCATGAGTACCTCCAGGGACCAGATGCTGGCCCGGATCCGGGCCGCCGCCCGCGTCGATGCCGCCCGCGTCGATGCCGCCCGCGTCGATGCCGCCCGCGTCGATGCCGCCCGCGTCGATGACGGCCCGCCAGCCGCGGACACCGACGCGGCCTACGCGGCGCTGCCCCGGGAGTACCTGCGCGCCCATCACGACGCCGCGGCGTACGACATCGCGGAACTGTTCGCCGAACGCGCCGCCGACTACCGCGCCGTCGTCGAGCGGGTGCCCGAGCCGGACCTGGCTCAGGCCGTCGCCCGCGCCCTGGGCGACCGCGCCGCCGCCCGGCCCGGCCCGATCGTGGTGCCCGAAGGACTGCCCGCCGGATGGCTGGCCGAACTGCCCGCCGCGATCACGCTGGCCCGCGACGAGCCGCCGCTCCCGGCCGCCGAACTCGACCGGATGGCCGGGGTCGTCACCGGCTGCGCGGTCGCGATCGCCGAGACCGGCACGATCATCCTGGATCACGGCCCCGGGCAGGGCCGCCGCGCGCTCACCCTGGTGCCCGACTTCCACCTGGTCATCGTCCGGGCCAGCCAGGTCGCCGCGGACCTGGCCGACGCGTTCGCCCGGCTCGACCCGGCCCGCCCGCACACCCTGATCTCCGGTCCCTCAGCCACCAGCGATATCGAGCTGATCCGTGTCGAGGGCGTGCACGGCCCGCGCATTCTCCATGTGCTCCTCGCCCAGAAAGCATCAACAGGCGTGTAGTGGTTGTCGCACCCTGCACAGAAGAAGGTGCAGGGTGCGACAACCATGCCAAGCCGGGCTGGGGCACGCGGGGTAGGAGGTGCGGGTAGTGCGGGTGGGCGCCCGACGGTCGGCAGAACGCTCGCGTAGCGGCGGCCGTCGCCGCTCGCGAGGCGGGAATCGGAGCAAGTCAGTAGACTAGGCTCGGCCGCCCGTCAGGGTGATCGCTGCAGGCGAACATAGGTGGGAATTTGTGGGGGCTCTTCATTCTTGAGTGAGTATGACTCAAGTTTTGGAGGCCATCATATGAGTGAAACGCTCACGCTACCGGTGCTGCCGCTCGATGACGAAGTGGTGCTGCCGGGCATGGTGGTGCCGCTAGAGACATCGCAACCGGAAGTCGGCGCTGCGATCGATGCGGCACGGCTGCCATCCCGTCAGGTTCCCGGCATGCATTCGGAGGCTAAGGCGCAGGTGCTGCTCGTGCCGCGGCTGCCCGACCGCGGCCTCGCCGCCGTCGGCACGCTGGCCGTGGTGGAGCAGGTCGGACGCCTGCCCGGCGGACAGCCGGGTGCAGTGCTCCGCGGCATCGCCCGGGTCAAGATCGGCTCAGGTACCACCGGCCCCGGCGCGGCGCTGTGGGTGGAGGGCACCGTCGTCGAGGAGACCGGCCAGGGCCCGCGGGCCGACGAACTGGCCCAGCAGTACAAGTCGCTGGTGACCGGGATGCTGCAGCAGCGCGGCGCATGGCAGGTCATCGACGCGATCCAGCAGCTCACCGACGCGTCCGCGATCGCGGACCGGGCCGGGCTACTCCAGCTATCTGTCCACGAGCCAGAAGCTGCAGCTGCTCGAGGCCGCCGATCTGGTCGAGCGCCTGGAGCTCATCATCGGCTGGACCCGGGAGCAGCTGGCCGAACTCGAGGTCGCCGAGTCGATCCGCAAGGACGTCTCGGAGGGCATGGAGAAGCAGCAGAAGGAATTCCTGCTGCGCCAGCAGCTCGCCGCGGTGCGCAAGGAGCTCGCCGACCTGAACGGCGACTCGGCCACCGAGGAGGACGACTACCGGGCCCGGGTGGAAGCCGCGGACCTGCCCGAAGCGGTCAGCGAAGCCGCGCTGAAGGAAGTCGACAAGCTGGAGCGCACTCCCGACGCCTCACCTGAGACCGGCTGGATCCGCACCTGGCTGGACACCGTCCTGGACATCCCGTGGAACGAGCGGACCGAGGACGCCTACGACATCACCGGCGCGCGGCGCGTCCTGGATGAGGACCACACCGGGCTGGATGACGTCAAGGAGCGCATCATCGAGTACCTCGCGGTGCGCAAGCGCCGTGCTGACCGCGGCATGGGCATCATCGGCGGCCGGCGCTCCGGCGCGGTGCTCGCGCTGGTCGGCCCGCCCGGCGTTGGCAAGACGTCGCTGGGCGAATCGGTCGCGCGGGCCATGGACCGCAAGTTCGTCCGGGTCTCCCTGGGCGGCGTGCGGGACGAGGCCGAAATCCGCGGGCACCGGCGCACCTACGTCGGCGCGCTGCCCGGCCGGATCGTCCGTGCGATCCGCGAGGCGGGCTCGATGAACCCGGTCGTGCTGCTGGACGAGGTGGACAAGATCGGCTCCGATTACCGCGGCGACCCCGCGTCGGCGCTGCTCGAGGTCCTGGACCCGGCGCAGAACCACACGTTCCGCGACCACTACCTCGAGGTCGAGCTCGACCTGTCCGACGTGGTGTTCCTGGCCACGGCGAACGTGCTCGACACGATTCCCGGCCCGCTGCTTGACCGGATGGAACTGGTCCAGCTCGACGGGTACATCGAGGACGAGAAGGTCCTCATCGCCCGGGATCACCTGCTGCCCAGGCAGCTGTCCAAGGCAGGCATGAACGCCGAGGAGGTGTCGGTGAGCGAGGACGCCCTGCGGCTGCTCGCTTCCGACTACACGCGGGAGGCGGGGGTTCGCTCGCTCGAGCGTGCCATCGCGCGCATCCTGCGCAAGGTCGCGGCGCGGGTGGCGCTGGAGGAGGTCACGCTGCCGGTCACGGTCGGCGTGGACGAACTCCGCGACTACCTGGGTCGTCCCCGGTTCACGCCGGAGACGAGCCTGGCCGAGCCTGAGCGCCGGACCGTCGTGCCCGGCGTGGCCACCGGCCTCGCGGTGACCGGCGCGGGCGGGGATGTGCTGTTCATCGAGGCGTCCCTGGCCGAGCGCGAGACCGGCGAGACCGGCGTCACGCTCACCGGCCAGCTCGGCGACGTGATGAAGGAATCGGCCCGGATCGCGCTGTCCTACCTGCGGTCGCACGGGGTCGAGCTCGGCCTTCCTGTCACCGAACTGAAGGACCGCGGCGTGCACGTGCACGTGCCGGCCGGCGCCGTTCCCAAGGACGGGCCGAGCGCGGGCGTCACGATGACCACCGCCCTGGCGTCGCTGCTCTCCGGCCGGCCCGTGCGGGCCGACGTGGCGATGACAGGCGAGGTGTCCCTGACCGGCCGGGTGCTGCCGATCGGCGGCGTCAAGCAGAAGCTGCTGGCCGCGCACCGGGCGGGGATCACCACGGTCCTCATCCCGCAGCGGAACCAGCCGGACCTAGATGACGTCCCGGCCGAGGTGCTCGAGAAGCTCGAGGTGCACACGGTCAGCGACGTCCGCGAGGTCCTGCGGCTCGCGCTCGAGCCGGCCGAGGCCGCGCCGACGGCGGCGGCCGTGTCCGAAGCAGCCTAAGGCCGTACCCCGGCCTCAGGCGCACGATGGCGGCCACCAGCTGATCAGCTGGTGGCCGCCGTCGTTTTCGGCCGGAACAGCCGCCGCCGGAGCAGCCAGCCCAGGACGGCCAGCACGACCGTCGCCGCGAGCGCGATCCCGCCGATCGCCCGCGGGGGAAGGGGCGCCCCAGGCGCCTGGTGGGACTGGCAGAGCGGCGCCCCGCTCGCGGCCGTCGCCGGCCCGGCTCCGGCTCCGGCTCCGGCCGCGGCCGCGGCCGTCGCCGCCCCGGAGCCGGGCGCGGACAGGGCGACCACGTTCTGCGCGCAGGCGGCGAGCAGCAGACCGTCCGCCACGCTCGGGGTCGGGAAGTGGTTGGCGGGTACGCCGATGGCGACCTGCTGCCGCACCTGGCCGGTGGCCGGGTCGAGCCCGTAGAGCACCCCGTTCTGCCCGATGGTCCACACCAGGCCCGCGGCGACGATAGGGGGTCCGCCGCCGGTTCCCGAGCTCCACAGCAGCTGCAGCGCTGGCGGTGAGCTCGTGGCCCGGACCGCGATGATGCCGCTGGTGCAGGGCAGGTAGACGGTCATGCCGACGACGGCGGAGCCGCCGTCGATGTCGTTGCTGCAGGCCGACCCGATGAGGGCGTGCGACGCGTCGGCCAGGGTGGCTTGCTGGCCGCCGATGCCGCCGAGGTGCGCGCCGTTGAGCAGGTAGACGATGCGGGATTTCCCGGCCAGCATGACCTGCCCGTCGGGCAGCAGCGCTGGCGCCGTGGACATGTCGAGATCCTGGGAGTTATTCGCGGGCCACGTACTCGGCGCGAAGAACTGCAGGAGCCGCAGGGACGACGACAGCTCGAGGACCGAATCGCTGTCGTCGTAGGCGTGCCTGGCCGAGTAGACCGAGCCGTTCCCTGTGCTGACCCAGATGTCGCCGCGGCCGTCGATGACCGGGGCGGCGCCGCCCATCCAGACGGCCCCCTGCGACTCGCCTGGCGCGGCGTCGACGGTGAAGTACCTCGGCGTCCCGCCGGCTTCCGGCACGGCCACGACCCGGCCGCGGTAGCTCGCGCAGTCACCGTAGTTGCCGCCCATGCCGAACACCACCTGACCTGCGTCCAGCGTCAGCCCGGTGCGCTGCAGCAGGGCCGCGGGTACCGCCCCGGGCGGGTCCACGTCCTGGCTCATTTCGATGTGACCGGACGCGGTGCTGAGGCCGACCAGCGTGTGCGCCGGTTTCCCGGCGGTGAGTTCGTCGGCGATCACGAAGATCTCATTCCGTGACCGGTCGATGACTGGCGTGCCGGTGATGCCCACGGTGGGCATGATGTCCCCGCAGGGCAGCGATCCAGCGGGTACCGGAGCGCCCAGATGGGCCGACCAGGTCACCGCGCCGGTGGCCGCCGACAGCGCGTAGACGGTGTCGTTCTCCGTGGCCACGAACACGTGACCCGCGTAGACCAGGGGCTCGCCGTAGATCTGGCCGTCGACGGCGGGCGAAGTCCACACATGGGTGGCGGTGTCGACCGCGCTCACCGGCGGCGCGGCACCGTCGCCGGCCAGGTCATCGTGGTACACCGTCCACGAACTCGGGCTGACGGGGCCGCCGGCGGGCGGCGACACAGTAGACGCGTGGGCGGGAACGCCCCCGGATCCGCACGTGACCGAGGCCACGCTGAGCAGTACGGCGGCCGTCCCGAGTCCGGCGGCCCTCGCAATGGGCAAACGACGACGGCGCTGCATAAGGCTGTTCCCATCGTCAGAACCAGCGACGCTGATGGTTCCGGCTGAGCGACCTGCCCCACCCGGTCCCGCGTTCACGGTATCGGGGCGTCATCCCCCGCCGGGCTCACCCGGATCTTCGTCGGACCCGGTGAGCGCGGGAAAGACATCGGTCGCGGCCAGGTCCCACAGCGAGCTGAACCCGGGGGCGGGCGCCGCAGGCGCCGCGTAATCACCCGGAACCGGCGCGGCGGCGAAATCCAGGCCCCGCTGGGTGGCGGCCGGCTGACTCGGGAAGGCCGGCTGACTCGGGGCGGCTGGGGCCGGGAAGCCGGGCAACTCGGCGAAGTCCGGGATGGTGGCCGGCCCGTCGGGGTCTGCGACGGCGGGCCGCGTCGCCATGTCGCCCGGCACCCGGAGGCCCGGGCCATTCCGCGGCGAGAACAACCTGGTCGGGGCCATCGGGAGCGGGACCGAGCCGATCGTGCGCTCGGGTTCGGGGGCGGGCGCCCAGGGCGGTGCCCCCGGACCGGAAGCCCTGGCCCGCCTGGTGGCCGAGGCGGCCTTCGGTACCGGGGTCATGGCCGGACCGAACGACCGAGGCGAGGAAGTCGCGATCTCGCCCAAGCTGCCCCCCTGCCAGCCTCCAGGCGCCGGCCACCCGCCCGCGGCAGGCGCAGCGGGCGCAGCGGGCACGACAGGCGGGACCATCTGGGGCCGGACCGCCGGGCCGGGACTGACCGCCGCGCCAGGGCCGGCCGCCGGGCTGGAGCCGTCCGTAAAGCTGGAGCCGCCCGTAAAGCTCGGGTTGACCGCACGGCCGGGGCCGGCCGCGTGGCTGGGCTTGACCGCTTCCGGGGCGGCCTGCCGGGCTGGCCCGGGCACGCCGTCGGGTCTGCGGTGCGTGTGCGATCCCCGGGACCTGGCCCGGGCGGGATCGGCCGCCGCCCGCCTGCGCCGGGAGGTCATGACGAGCAGCAGCACGACGAGCAGCAAGATGAGCACGCCCAGGACGGCCACGACGTCGCGGACCAGCGACCCGGCCAGCGTGCTGGCGCCGGCCCGGTCCGCAGCCGCCGGGCGGGCCCGCCCGGCTGGGCTGATGACGGCGGTCAGGTCGACGGTGCGGGCCGCGTCCACGGCGCCGCGCCCGGTCCCCGGGGCCGCCGCGGGGGTCCCCGGGGCCGCCGCGCTCGGCCGGGCCTGGGGCACGTGCAAGTCCGCCAGCCGCCACTCCTGGGCGCGGACAGCGCTAGGCGCCGCCACGCCGGTAGCACCGAGGGCAGGCGTGGTCCCGGGGACCGCGGTAACGGCGATTACCGCAGCTAGTCCTGAGGCCAACGGCACCAGGGTGCTGCGGAGCGATCGATGTGACACTTGAGCAGTTTTCCTCCGAGGCGGCCGGGCCGAGCTGGCCTGCGGCCGTGATGTTCCCCCGGCCTATGCCATCGTGCCACGCGCCCGGCCGGCGTGGAATGCGCCTGAGTCGAATAGTTATGGATCGGCGAATAGTTAGGCACCGCTAGCTATGGCACGCGGTGACGAAGCCGTCGTCGAGCCCGTAGTCGGTGCGGAAGCTGAGGTAACGAAAACGGGTCACGAACGGTGAGCGTATGTCGGGTACGGTCAGCAATAACCGGGTCAGGGAGGAGGCGCGCATGACCGAGCTGTCCGAGCGGGACATGCGGATCCTGGCGTTCGAGCGCCGCGGCTGGCGCTCGCCCGGAGTGAAGGAGCAGGCCATCGCGGAGGTGCTCGACATGCCGGCCACCCGGTACTACCAGCTGCTGAACGAGCTGATCGACCGCCCGGAGGCGCTCGCGTTCGACCCGGTGCTGGTCAAGCGGCTGAGGGCGCAGCGGGCCCGGCGCCAGCGGATGCGCTCGCCGCGGCGGTCCGGGTGACGCCGGCGACGCCCGAGGGCCAGGCCGGCCTCGACGCGCTGCTCGCGGCCCCGCAGGACGCGCTCGTCGCCGCCGACTTCGACGGCACGCTGTCGCCGATCGTGGATCGCCCGGACCAGGCCCGCGCCCACCCCGGCGCCGTCCCCGCCCTGACCGCCATGGCCGCGGCCGTCGGCACGGTCGCGGTCATCACCGGCCGGCCCCCGGCGGACGCGGTGCGCCTGGGTGGCCTGCAGGCCGTGCCCGGCCTCATCGTGCTCGGCCATTATGGCTGGCAGCGCTGGCAGGACGGCCGGCTCACCGCCCCCGCTTCGCCGCCCGCGGTCGAGGCCGCCCGGATCGCGCTGCCCGGCCTGCTCGCCGAGGCGGGCGCGCCGGACGGCACCTGGATCGAGGACAAGACGCACGCGCTGGCCGTGCACACCCGCCGCGCGGCCGATCCGGACGCCGCGCTGCGCCGGCTCAGCGGTCCGCTCGGCGCGCTGGCCGGGCTGGGCCTGGCCGCGGAGCCCGGCCGGTTCGTCATCGAGTTGCGCCCGCCCGGCGTCGACAAGGGCACCGCGCTGACCGGCCTGGTCCGGGAGCGGGCGGCCCGTTCGGTCCTGTTCTGCGGCGATGACCTCGGTGACCTGCCGGCCTTCGCCGCCGTCCGGGCGCTGCGCGCGGACGGCATCCCCGGCTGCGCGGTGGCCAGCGCCAGCCCCGAATCGCCGCAGGTCGCGGCAACGGCTGACCTGGTGGTAGACGGCCCGCAAGGCGTCGTGGCCCTGCTGGCCGCGCTCGCGGCTGAGCTCGGGCGCGCAGGACGGTCCGTTCCGTAAAAAATCTTTTTGGGCCGAACGGTCCTACCTGCCTGCCCATAGACCCTTGCTACGCTCCCAGCGAAGCGAGCTGGTCGCCCAGCCAGCGCGCCGGGCAGGCCGCCTCGGCGGCGGCCGCGAGCCTGGCGCTGCGGCGCTGCCGCTCGGCCTCGGGCATGCTCAGTGCCTGGTGCAGCGCGTCCGCGGTCTCGCTGATGTCGTAGGGGTTGACCAGCAGCGCGTCGGCGGCCAGGATCGCGGCGGCGCCCGCCTCCTGGGACAGGACCAGCGCGCAGCCGCGTTCGGACAGCACCGGGCCCTCCTGCGCGACCAGGTTCATGCCGTCCCGCAGCGGGTTCACCACCAGCACGTCGGCGACCGCGCAGGCCGCCAGCGACCGGGGATAGTCGTCCTTGACCTCGAGGATCAGCGGGTTCCACTCCGCCGTGCCGAACTCCGTGGCGATCTCCGCCGCGAGCCGCTCCACCCGGTCGGTGTAGGCGCGGTACTCGGGCAGCGCCGACCGGGACGGGTAGGCGAAGGCCAGGTGCACGACGCGGCCCCGCCACTGCGGCCGGGTGGCCAGCAGTTCGCGGTAGGCGGCCAGGCCGCGCAGGATGTTCTTGGACAGCTCGGTCCGGTCCACCCGGACGATCAGCTGCCTGCCCCCGGCGGCCTGGCCGAGCGCGCCGACGTGGGCCCGTACGTCCTGCTCGCGCGCCCGGGCGCGCAGCGCGGGCGCGTCCACGCCGAGCGGGTGCACGGCCACCTCGGTCACGTGCCCCCGGTAGCGGACCCGCCCGACCGCGCCGTTGCCGTCGCCCGTCCGGTCCACCTCAGCGCCGAGGATCACCTCGCAGCAATCCAGGAACGCCGCGGCCCATCGCCGGGCGTGAAAGCCGGCCTGGTCCGCGCCGAGAATGCCGTCAAGCAGCGCCCGGCCCACCTGGTCGGGCAGCAGCCGGTAGTAGTCGGGCGGCGCCCACGGGCGTGTGATGGAAGTGCCCGATGCCGGTGTCGCGGGCGGCCTCGCCGAGCCGGTCCCGCAGCAGCCGCGGGGCCAGGCTGAGGTGATAGTCCTGGATCAGGACCCGCACGCCGGCTCGCGCTTCGGCGGCCAGGGCATCGGCGAAAGCCTCGTTGTAGGCCTGGTAGCACGCCCAGTCGCCCTGGAACGGGCGGCCGAACTTCGGCTGGGTCGGCGTGTCGAACAGCAGGTGGTGCAGGAACCACAGGATCGAGTTGGCCACGTTGTTGTACGCGCGGTCGAAGACCTCGGGCGCGATGTCGAGCATCCGCACCGGCACGCCGTCCTGGTCCTGGGTCCCCGGCCGGCGCGCGGCCGCGCGGTCCGCGTCGCTGAGCGCGGCGCAGATCCAGGTCACGTCGGCCTCGGGCGCGACGGCTGCCAGCCCCGAGATCACCCCGGCGATCATGCCGCCGCCGCCGCGCTTCCCGGTCAGCGAGCCGTCGGCGCCGAACTGGTAGGAAACCGGACCGCGGTTGGACGCCACCAGCACGCGTTGCTTCATACCGAGGCAGGCTACCGGGAGGTAGGAGGAGTCATGGCCACATCCCCATGCTGACCGGTTAGTGCGTCTGAGGTACGCTTATCCCGTTTGAACACAACTGAATAACGCTCATCCAGAGGGGTGGAGGGATCGGCCCTGCGAAGCCCCGGCAACCTAGCGCGCAAGCATGCCCGTCGTAAATGGCGAGGCGCGTGACATGGTGCCAACTCCGGCCCGCGGTCAGGGTGACCGCTGGGAAAGATGGGAAGGGAATTCCTCGCCGGTGACCACAGAAACGACACGCACATCTTCTTCCGGCTTCGGTTATGCCACCGGATTGTCCTGCCGCGAGTGCGGCCGCACCTACCCGCTCGGCCCGCACTACGCCTGCGAGGAGTGCTTCGGGCCGCTGGAGGTCGGCTACGACTACCCGGCGCTGACCCGGGCGGACATCGAGGCCGGCCCGCCGAACATGTGGCGGTACGCGCCGCTGCTGCCGGTGCCGGCCGACATCGCGGCCCGGCCGACGACCGAGCCCGGCTACACCAGGCTGATCCGCGCCGACAACCTCGCGCACGCGCTCGGCATGCGCCGGCTGTGGATCAAGGACGACCGCGGCAACCCGACCCACTCGTTCAAGGACCGGGTGGTCGCGGTGGCGCTGGCCGCCGCCACCGAGATGGGCTTCAAGGTGCTGGCCTGCCCGTCGACCGGCAACCTGGCCAACGCGGTCGCCGCGGCCGCGGCGCGGGCCGGCATCCGCTCGGTGGTGCTCGTGCCCGCCGACCTCGAGCTGCAGAAGATCATCACGACCGCGGTCTACGGCGGCACGTTCGTCACCGTGGACGGTACTTACGACGACGTGAACCGGCTCGCCTCCGAGCTGGCGGGCGAGCACCTGGACTGGGCGTTCGTCAACGTGAACGTGCGGCCCTACTACGCCGAGGGATCCAAGACGCTCGGCTTCGAGATCGCCGAGCAGCTCGGCTGGCGGCTGCCCGAGCAGGTGGTGGTGCCGATCGCCTCCGGCGCGCAGCTGGTGAAGGTGGACAAGGGCTTCAGCGAACTCGTTTCGCTCGGCCTGGTCGAGGCGGCTCCCTGGCGGGTGTTCGGCGCCCAGGCGACGGGATGCTCGCCGGTGTCCGCGGCCTTCGCCGCCGGGTACGACGTGGTTCGCCCGGTGCGGCCGGACACCATCGCCAAGTCGCTGGCCATCGGCAACCCGGCCGACGGGCCGTACGTGCTTGACGTGGTGCGGCGCACCGGCGGTTCGATCGCCGACGTCAGCGACGAGGAGGTCGTCGACTCCATCCGGCTGCTGGCCGGCTGCGAGGGCATCTTCGGCGAGACCGCGGGCGGCGTCACCCTGGGCGTGCTGCGCAAGCTGCTCGCCGCCGGGCAGCTCGACCCCGAGGCGGAGACCGTGATCATCAACTCGGGCGACGGGCTGAAGACCCTCGACGCGGTCGTCCCGGCGATGGACCTGCCCGTCCCGATCAGGCCGACCCTCGAGGCGTTCCAGGAGGCAGTGCTGTGACCGTGCAGGTTCGCATCCCCACCATCCTGCGGTCCTACACCGGCGGCGCGGCGGAGGTGCCCGCCTCGGCCGGGACCCTCCGCGAGGTCATCGTCGGCCTGGAGGCCGCCTACCCGGGCCTGGGCGGCCGGATCATCGATGACGGCGGCAACCTGCGCCGGTTCGTCAACGTGTACGTGGGTGACGAAGACGTCCGGTTCGCACAGGGGCTGGACACCCCGGTGGCGGCGGGATCGCGGGTTTCTGTGATCCCCGCGGTGGCGGGCGGCGCTCTCGGCGCTCGCGGCGCTCTCGGTCCTGAAGCCGGTATTGGCCAGATGGCGTGATTGGTGGGTAAGTGGCGTCAGCCGCGCTCGGCACAAGGTAAGGTCAATTCCGGTCGCCGTCTGACGGGGACGGGGTTTGTGCCTTATGCACGTAGCCGTTCTCACCGGGTCGCGATCGACGGGCTCCGCGGTTGCAAGGGGCGGAGCCCGAGGCCCGAGCGCAGTTAGGGAGTTGTTTGGAATGGCTCAGGGCACCGTCAAGTGGTTTAACCCGGACAAGGGATACGGCTTCATCGCCGTCGACGGTGGCAAGGACGTCTTTGTCCACTTCTCAGCGATCCAGTCAGATGGCTATCGCACCCTCGAAGAGGGACAAAGGGTCGAGTTCGAGATCACGCAAAGCGACCGGGGCGCGCAGGCCGATAAGGTGCACGTGGTCTCGTAGCTTCGCTCGTGGTCCCGGCTTGGCGTGGGGCCACGGTTTTGCCAGATTCACCTGATCGGCCCGGCCCGGCCGGCCCGGCCCGGCCTTTTGAGGGCCGGGCCGATCAGTTTTACTCCCCGTCTCCATGGCGGCGCGCGTCACCCGGCGGGCGCCAGCCTGCCCCCGGGGCGACGGCCTGCCTGGCCTCTGCGTGCCCTCTTCCTGGGTCTTTACCCCTGGCGTTTGCACTCTCCCTATGAGAGTGCTAAACATGAACCTGGCACTCTCCTTATGCGAGTGCCAGCATGATGGCGGAATCGAGCGATGAGGCACGGCTTCGCGGCAGGAAGGGACTGTCCGCGGGAGTGCCGTCCGTCGCGGGCGTCGGCTCGATCCGCGCGTACGCCACGGAGGACTGGAGCCTATGGCAGCGAAGATGATCGCGTTTGACGAGGACGCCAGGCGCGGCCTCGAGCGCGGTATGAACCAGCTCGCCGACGCCGTGAAAGTAACCCTCGGCCCGAAGGGCCGGAATGTGGTACTCGAGAAGAAGTGGGGAGCCCCCACGATCACCAACGATGGCGTGTCCATCGCAAAGGAGATCGAGCTCGAGGACCCGTGGGAGAAGATCGGTGCCGAGCTTGTTAAGGAAGTAGCGAAGAAGACCGACGACGTGGCCGGCGACGGCACGACGACGGCCACCGTGCTGGCCCAGGCGCTCGTGCGCGAGGGCCTGCGCAACGTGGCGGCAGGCGCCAACCCGATGTCGCTCAAGCGCGGCATCGAGGCGGCCGTCGAGCGGGTGAGCGAAGAGCTCTCCAAGATAGCCAAGCCGGTGGAGACCAAGGAGCAGATCGCGGCCACGGCCTCGATCTCGGCCGGCGACCCGGCCATCGGCGAGATGATCGCCGAGGCCATGGACAAGGTTGGCAAGGAAGGCGTCATCACCGTCGAGGAGTCCAACACCTTCGGCCTCGAGCTTGAGCTCACCGAGGGTATGCGCTTCGACAAGGGATACATCGCCCCCTATTTCGTCACCGACCCGGAGCGGCTCGAGGCGGTCCTTGAGGACCCGTACATCCTCGTGGTCAACTCCAAGGTCTCGGCGAACAAGGACCTGCTGCCGCTGCTCGACAAGGTGGTGCAGTCCGGCAAGCCGCTCGTCATCATCGCCGAGGACGTCGAGGGCGAAGCCCTCGCGACCCTGGTTGTGAACAAGATGCGCGGCCTGTTCAAGTCAGTGGCCGTCAAGGCCCCTGGCTTCGGCGACCGCCGCAAGGCCATGCTCGGTGACATCGCCATCCTGACCGGTGGCCAGGTCATCAGCGAGGAAGTCGGGCTCAAGCTGGAGAACGCCGATATCGACGTGCTCGGCCGGGCCCGCAAGGTCGTGGTCACCAAGGACGAGACGACGATCGTCGACGGTGCGGGCGACGCGGACCAGATCTCGGGTCGCGTCAACCAGATCCGGACCGAGATCGACAACACCGACTCCGACTACGACCGCGAGAAGCTGCAGGAGCGGCTGGCCAAGCTGGCCGGCGGCGTCGCCGTCATCAAGGCGGGCGCGGCCACCGAGGTCGAGCTGAAGGAGCGCAAGCACCGCATCGAGGACGCGGTGCGCAACGCCAAGGCCGCGGTCGAGGAAGGTGTCGTGCCCGGCGGCGGCGTCGCGCTGCTGCAGGCGGGCCGGACGGCCTTCGACAAGCTCGAGCTAACAGGCGACGAGGCGACCGGTGCGACTATCGTGCGCCGTTCCGTCGAGGAGCCGCTCAAGATGATCGCGGTCAACGCCGGCCTCGAAGGCGGCGTGGTGGTCGAGAAGGTCAAGACCCTGCCTGCGGGCCAGGGCCTGGACGCGGCCACCGGCGAGTACGTCGACATGTTCAAGGCCGGGATCATTGATCCCGCCAAGGTCACCAGGTCGGCGCTGCAGAACGCGGCTTCGATCGCGGCACTGTTCCTCACCACCGAGGTAGTGATCGCGGAGAAGCCGGAGAAGCAGCAGGCCCCCGCCGGCCCCGGCGGCGGCGGAGACATGGACTTCTGATCGTCCGAAGTCTCGGTCTTCAAGCAGTAAGTTCCACCCAGGCGGCCCGGGGTTTCCCCGGGCCGCCTGGCCTTTTCGGCCGGCCTGGCCTTTTCGCGGCCGGCCTGGCCTTTTCGCGGGCCGCCTGGCCTTTTCGCGGGCGGTGCGCGTTGCGGCGCGTCGCTCGCCATGGCCCTGTCTCGTTTACCCCGATGATCCCGGTGATCCCGGTAAACCCCTCGGTCCCTCCCATCTCGGGTCCCGTGGCTGGCGCGAACTCCGAACCGGGGCCGCGGGATACTCTTCGCGCCGGACTGACGTGCGGTTACCCCAAGCCGGCCATTAACGAAGCTGCGGTACGGCGTCCCGGACCGATAGCCTTGGAAGTGCCCATAGCATCCTGTCGGTCGCCCGATCGCTGGTTGTTGTTAGTTCTCTTCAACGTGAGGTCAGCGCGTGCCTACCGGCAAGGTCAAGTGGTACGACTCCGACAAGGGGTATGGCTTCCTCGCCCGCGATGACGGCGGTGAGGTCTTCGTGCATTCATCGGCGCTGCCCGCGGGGACAACCGCGCTGCGGCAGGGGCAGCGGGTGGAGTTCGGGGTCGCCGAAGGACGCAGGGGAGCGCAAGCCCTCCAGGTCAGGATCCTTGAGCCGCCGCCCACCGTCACCGTCGCCAAGCAGCCCCGTAAGACGCCGGACGAGATGGTCGTAATCGTCGAGGACCTGATCAAGCTGCTCGACGACACCTCGACGACCTACCGCCGCGGCAAGCCGCTAGACGCCAAGGAGGCGAAGAAGGTGGCCGCGGTCCTGCGCGGGGTGGCCGACGACATCGAGCCCTGAGCGCTAGGGCCCTGTCCCGTAGATCTACGGGACAGACCTTAGCGGTCACGGCGGGTTCGCTGCGGCGGGAGCGGTTCGCTCGTGTGCTGCGCGAGCACTCGCCGCCTGCGTTTGGTGACTAGCGTGACGAGGGCGGCGGTCAGGCCGCCGGCCGCGATGGCCAGGCCGACCTGGCCGTTGTCCAGCATCGAGACCAGCACGCCGACCAGGCTGCCCGCCACGTTCGCCACCTGGTTGATCGTCTCCGAGACCGCGAACGCTGACGACCGGATCTCCTCGCCGATCTCCCGCTGCACCGTGGAGTCAAGCGCCAGCTTGGCCAGGCCAGCGGCGAGCGCGGCGGTGAACGCCACCGCGATGGCCGCCTCCAGGCTGAAGAAAAAGGCACAGACCGCGGTCACGATCGGCGCCACGGTGAGCATGGCGAACAAGATGAACTGCGGCGCCCGGGCGCGGAGCAGCGAGCCGATGGCCATCGCGGCCAGGCCGCCGGCCGCGGCCGCCGCTACCAGACCGCCGAGCGCGAGGTTATGCGAGACGCCGAAGTGTCCAGTGCGCAGGAAGAACGCCAGGAAGAAGATCATGTAGCCGGAGAACGCGCGCAGCACCGCGTTGCCGCTCATCGCCTCGGCTACCACCGGGCCTACGTTGGCCAGGCTCCGCCACCGGCGGGTTCCCCTCGCGGCCTTCGGTCCGGCGGACCCGGTTGGCCCGGGAGCCCCTGAGGGCACACGGCCTGGGCCTGGTGGCAGGGCGGCAGGTTCGAACGGGATCGTGCCGCCAGCGCGAGCAGATCCCGCCGTCGAGGGTTCGGTCGTCCAGGGGTCGGCCGTCCACGGTTCGGTGGCGGGCGAGTCCGGGTATCGCTCACGCCCGTTGGGCGGAGAAGCGGGCCGCGCCGCGGCCGACCGAGCCGCAGCCGGGCCAGCCGCGGCCGTAGCCGGGCCAGCCGCGGCCGGGCCAGCCGCGGCCGCGTCCGGGGCCGGCGGCGTCACGGGGGGAACGACCGGCACGTCGACCTGGTCGGGGAGCCGCAAGGCGATGAACATGGCGGCGAGGTAAATCAGCGTGCCGACCCGGAGCACCCAGGCGGCGCCGGCCGTCGCCTGAATCCCCGCTGCGAGCACGCCGGCCAGTATGGACGCGATCAGGGCCACCAGCTGCGATCGCGCGTTGGCCGTCACCAGGCTGATCTCAGCGGGCAGCAGCCGCGGCGTCACCGACGCGCGGGCCACGCCGTACGCCTTCTGCAGCACGAGGATGCCGAACGCGGCGGGCAGCAGCGTCACCGGGCTGTTGATGGCGGCTGACATACCCCAGCACAGCAGGCCCCGAGCCAGCAGTGTGCCGGCCAGCAGGTAGCGCCGGCCTTGCTGCAGGCGGTCGAGAGCGGGCCCGATGAACGGCGCGAGCACCGCGAACGGGGCCATCGTCACCAGCAGGAAGAGCACGACCTTGCCGCGAGCCTGATCCACGGACGTGCTGAAGAAGATCGTCCCGGCCAGCGAGACGGCCACGAAGGCGTCTCCCGCGCCGCCGGCTGCGGTCAGCTCGATGAGCGTGGACAGTCCGGTCCGGCCGGCCCCGGAAGCGCCCGTCACCCGGTGCACGAAGCCGCCGGTCTTGCGGGTCGCGGTGGCGCCCGCGCGGGCGCTGGACCGCACCGCGCCGCCCGTGGCGCGGGCCGCGTTACCGGTTCGCCGCACCGCCTCGGACATCCACATGTAACCAGTATTCTTGGTTATTGCCAGTGCAGCGAGCCGGCCTCCGCAGCAAACGACGGGTAACCGCCCCAGGCGTCTGCGTAATGAGTGAGAATTGGGAGCCGTGAGCCCTACCCGCACCCGTACCAGGGAACCAGATCAGGCGTGCGCTGAGGCCGTCGACCTCGCGCGGGACGCCGTCGTCGCCATCGTGGGCGCGGACGTGGTCGGCGACCATCTCGGCGTGCAGGCCGAAGGCGAGCGCATCGTCACCCACCTGTTCGACTGCACTGATCCGGCCTACACGGGCTGGCGATGGGCGGTGACCGTGGTCCGGGCCCCTAGGGCCAAGGCCGTCACGGTCAGCGAGACGGTGCTGCTGCCCGGATCGGATGCCCTGCTCGCGCCGGACTGGGTTCCGTGGCACGACCGGGTCCGGCCCGGAGATCTCGGCGTGGGCGACCTAATGCCGGCCGCGCCGGACGATGAGCGGCTGGTCCCGCTGGTCGTGCTGGAAGGCGACGACGCCGTCACCGACTGGTACGCCGCGGCCGAGGAGGACGGGCCGGCGGAACCCGCTGAGCTGCCCGCGCCTGGGCGCTCCCGCGTGCTTTCCGCCATCGGCCGCGAGGACACGACCGAGCGCTGGTACTCCAGCGAGCACGGGCCGCGGACACCGCTGGCGCATGCGGCTCCCGCCCACTGCATCAGCTGCGGCTTCTTCGTGCCGTTGAGCGGCGAGCTGGGCAGGCTCTTCGGTGCCTGTGCCAACGAGTACGCGCCGGACGACGGCCGCGTCGTGTCGGCTGATCACGGCTGCGGGGCACATTCGGAGTCAATGGCCACCGAGGCGGCGGCCCGCGCGGCGGTGCCGGTCATCGACGAGTTCGGTTACGATCTCGTCGACCTGCCCGGCGTTTCGGTGGAAGAGACGGTATTCGAGCCGTTGTCTCGCGGCGCCGACTGATCCCGCTGACCGCGCGCCCTGGATTCCGCTGACCTGGCCCTGGAGCGCTTCAGCCGAGGCGTGTACCAGAGCCCGAACAGTCCCATGGCGAGCCCGGCCACGCAGGTCCAGATCCACCACCGCAGATCGGCCCGCAGGCTGTCGCGGATGATCAGCAGGACGACAAGCGCGATGGCCCACGCGATCGTGCCGACGACCGCGACCAGCTGGTCGTTCGCTTCGAGCGGCGGCGGCGGCGACAGGCGCGTCGCCGGCTCGCGGGTTGGCTTCACCCTTGTAGGCTACGAGGTCACGCGGAGCCTGACGGCCAGGCCGCACGATCGCCTGATACGAGCGGGGCGGCTGCGTACGGTCCGCAACCGTGATGTACTTAGTTCACGCTCTAGGCTGGCCGACGAAGGTTCAAGACGATGACAGCTACGCGGACCAGGACTGATGCCGGGCTGGCCACCGCTCTCCGTATCTCCGTGAGCAGGCTGGCGAGGCGCCTGCGCGCTCAGCGCACCCTGTCCGGCCTGACCGAGGCAGTGCTCTCAGAGACCCAGCTGGCCGCCTTGTCCGCCCTGGAAGTTCACCATGCGATGACCCCGGGTGAGCTGGCCGAGCACGAGAAGGTGCAGCCGCCCTCGATGACCCGGGTCATCGCCCTGCTCACCGAGCGCAACCTGGTGGTCAAGTCACCGCACCCGACCGACGGGCGCCAGGTGATCCTCACCGTCACCGAGGAGGGACGGGCGGTCGTGCAACGGGTCCGGCGCCGGAAGGATGCCTGGCTCGCCCAGCGGCTGGCCGAGCTGACCGCGGCGGAACGCGCCACGCTCCGGGCGGCGGTACCCATCCTGGAGAAGCTGAGCCAGTCGTTACCCGCCGCGTTTCACGAGGCCGGATCAGCGCGCAGCGGCCAGCTCACGAGTGAGGAGTACCGTGGCTGCTCGCTGCGTCCGAGTTCGGTGCCCCCGAGGCGGCTGCGGACCAGGTGAACACGGTCGGCCGTCCACGGCTGTCCCTGGTAGCTGGCCAGCGCCGCGACCAGGCCGGTAACATCGGCGGGCGTACGGCACCGGGCGAGGGTCATATGCGGCTGGAAGCGACGCGTCTTGCCCGGCGGCCGGGTACCCGCGCGGCTCGCCCCTGCGGCGACGGACTCAGCCAGCCGCGCGAGGGTCTCGCAGTCGCCGGACAAGCCGCTCCACAGGACGTTAGCCCGGTCGGCGGCCGGGAACGCGCCCGCGCCCGAGAAGGCCAGCCGGATCTTGTGATAGCGCCGTGCGGCGCGTTCCAGGCGCGGCATCAACCGGGCCACGGTGGGCTCGTCGACCTGGCCGAGGAAGGCCAGGGTCACGTGCCAGGCCTCCCGGTTGGTCCAGCGGAGGTCCTCCTGCCTGGCGCGGAGCGGACCGACCTGGGCATCAAGCTCATCGAGGACGGCCGCCGGCGGGGCGATGGCCACGAACAGCCGCATCACATCACCCGCGGCCGCGCCGGACCGCTTGACCCCCTCGTACGTCCGGTGAGCTAAACCCGTATGCGGGGAGTGAGCCGGCGTGCTGAGCAGTTCGGCCCGGTGGGCGTTGTCACCCATGATCCACCTCGGATCTCGTCTCGCCTGCAGGTATATAGGCTGTCATCGTGAACCGGCTGCCCCGATGGCTGCTTCCGGCCGTGCTCGCGCTCCTGGTGCTTACGGTATTGATCGGATCGGTCATCCGCTAGCTGCGCAGACGCTCGGCCACGTAGTCGATGCAGGCGGTGAGGGCAGCCACGTCCGCCGGATCGACTGCGGGGAACATTCCGATTCGTAGCTGATTGCGGCCCAGCTTCCGGTAGGACTCCGTGTCGACGATGCCGTTCGCCCGCAAGGCCGCCGCTATGTCGTCCGCGGACACCCCGTTGGCGACATCGATCGTCCCGACGACCTGCGAGCGTTGCGCGGGATCGGCGACGAACGGGTCAGCGTACGCCGCCTTCTCCGCCCACGTATACAGTATGGCAGCCGATCGCGCGGTCCGGGCCGTGGTCCAGGGCAGGCCGCCGTGGCTGAGCATCCACTCGATCTGATCGGCGAGCAGGAACAGCGTCGCGACGGCGGGCGTGTTGTACGTCTGATCCCTGGCCGCGTTCTCTAGCGCGATCCGCAGCGAGAGGAAGTCGGGTATGTACCGACCGCTCGCGGCTATCTCGTGCACCCGCTCGACGGCGCCCGGGGACATCAGGGCGATCCAGAGCCCGCCATCGGAACCCAGGCCCTTCTGCGGGGCGAAGTAGTAGACGTCGAAGTCCCGAGCCCGCACCGGCAGGCCGCCGGCGGCGCTGGTCGCGTCGACCAGGATCAGGGACCCGGAATCGGCGCCAGGCACGCGCCCGACTGGCATCGCGACGCCGGTCGAGGTCTCGTTATGGGTCAGCGCGTAGGCGTCCGCTCCCGGCTCCGGCCAGGGGACCGGGTGCGTGCCCAGGGCGGACTCGACGACGGTCGGTTCGGATAGCCAGGGCGCACGGCGGGCCAGGGTCGCGAACCGCGCCGAGAACTCGCCGAAGCTCAGGTGCTGCGAGTGCTCGCGGATGAGCCCGGACGTCGCCATCTCCCAGAACGCGCTGGTGCCCCCGTTGCCGAGTACGACGGTGTAGCCGTCGGGCAAGCTGAACAACTCGGCCAGCCCGGTACGGATCCTTCGCACCAGCGAGCTGACCGGCGGCTGGCGGTGCGACGTACCGAGATAGACCGGCCCCGAGGCCGCGAGCGCGGCTAGCTGCTCGGGGCGGATCTTGGCGGGACCGCTGCCGAACCTGCCGTCTTCAGGCTTGAGCTGTGCCGGGATCACGATAGTGCTCATCACCGCAGCCTACCGGCGGTCCGCGGCGGCCCGGGGAGCCACAGCCGGACGATGAGAAGGGATAAGAACCGGTCGAGCACCTCGGCCGCGCCGGGTACGTCGCTCACGGGCCGCGACGGGGGACCGGTGTACCGCGCGGATGGCCGGACCAGCCGGCCGGTCCGCTTCTGCTCGAGGATGTGCGCGGCCCAGCCCGCGGTCCGGGCGCAGGTGAACATCGAGGTGAACATGTGCGCCGGGATCTCCGCGAAGTCGAGCACGACCGCCGACCAGAACTCGACGTTGGTCTCGAGCGCCCGGTCGGGACGGCGAACCCGCAGCTCGGCCAGTGCCGCGTTCTCCAGGGCCAGCGCGACCTCGTAGCGGGGGGCGCCGAGTTCCTTGGCCGTGCGGCGGAGCACCCGGGCGCGCGGGTCCTCGGCCCGGTACACCCGGTGGCCGAACCCCATCAGCCGCTCGCCGCGGTCAAGGACGGACGTCACGTACTGGCGGGCGTCGCCGAGCCGTTCGACCTGCTCGATCATGTGCAGGACGCGGGCGGGCGCGCCGCCGTGCAGCGGTCCCGAGATCGCGCCGACCGCCCCGGACAGGGACGCGGCCACGTCCGCGCCGGTCGAGGCGATGACGCGGGCGGTGAACGTGGACGCGTTCAGGCCGTGCTCAGCCGCCGAGGTCCAGTAGGCGTCCACGGCCTTCACGTGCCGCGGGTCGGGATCGCCGCGCCAGCGGATCATGAACCGCTCGGTGATCGTCGTGGCCTCGTCCACCTGGCGCTGCGGGACCATCGGCAGCCCTACCCCGCGGGCCGCCTGGGCCACGAAGGACAGCGCCATGACCGAGGCGCGGGCGAGATCGTCGCGGGCCTGCTGATCGCTGATGTCCAGGAGCGGCTGCATCCCCCACGCGGGCGCGAGCATGGCCAGGGCGCTCTGCACGTCGACCCGGATATCGCCGGAGTGGACCGGGATCGGGTAGGGCTCGGCAGGCGGCAGCCCGGGCGCGAAGGCGTTATCGACGAGCAGGCCCCAGACCGGACCGTAGGAGACGTGCCCGACGAGTTCCTCAATGTCAACTCCCCGGTACCGGAGCGCGCCGCCCTCTTTGTCAGGCTCGGCGATTTCGGTCTCGAAGGCGATGACGCCTTCAAGTCCCGGCTTGAAGTCCGACATCGGTGCTTCCTCACTTCTTCCTCGTGGGGTGTCAGCGGGCACCTCAGGCTATGCGTTAAGGCCGGGACCCAAGAGTCGCACAGATGGTCGGCGGGTTGGATTCCGGCGTTACCATTCAACCGCCCTGATCTGGGTTGCGGTAGCCAAAACAGGTGTGAGGATCATTACCTATGGACACGACACCGCGCGACCTCCATTCGAGGAGCCTGTCCGAGGCCACGATGCCCGGCGACCCGATGACGCAGTTCGCCCTGTGGATGTCGGACGCCGAGGCGCTCGGCCTGCCCGAACCGACCGCGATGGTGCTCGCTACCTCCTCTTCCGTCGACGGCCGCCCGCGGGCCCGGACCGTCCTGCTGAAGGCGCACGACCAGACGGGCTTCACCTTCTACAGCAACCGGACCTCGCGCAAGGGCCGGGACATTGCGGGCGATCCCCGCGTATGCGTGGTCTTCCCGTGGTACGCCATGCAGCGTCAGGTCACCGTCGAGGGCAACGTGACCACGATGTCACGCGAGGCCAGCGAGCCGTACTTCAGGTCCAGGCCGCGGGGAGCGCAGATCGGGGCGTGGAGCAGCAGGCAGTCGCAGGTCATTGGCTCCCGCGATGAGCTTGACCGCCGTGCGGCCGAGCTCGAGCGGCGCTGGGCGCCGCCCGCGGTCATCCCGATGCCCGACTTCTGGGGCGGTTACCTGCTCATACCCGAAACGGTCGAGTTCTGGCAGGCGGGCCAGTACCGCCTTCATGACCGCCTTCGCTACCGGCGCGGCGAGGCCGGCTGGACCATCGAGCGTCTCTCCCCCTAGCTTCCCGGCATAGCATCACAAGCAGGAGGATGAGGAGTTGACAGCCCAGGGGCTCATTGACACGACGGAGATGTACCTCCGCACCATTTTCGAACTGGAAGAGGAGGGCGTCGTCCCGTTGCGTGCCCGCATCGCCGAGCGGCTGGCGCAGAGCGGGCCCACTGTCAGCCAGACGGTGGCCAGGATGGAGCGGGACGGGCTGCTGCATGTCGCCGGGGACCGGCAGCTTTCGCTGAGCGACGTCGGCCGGACGCTCGCTACCAGGGTGATGCGCAAGCACAGGCTGGCTGAATGCCTGCTGGTCGGGGTGATCAAGCTGCCGTGGGAGGAGGTGCACATCGAGGCGTGCCGGTGGGAGCACGTGATCTCGGAGAGCGTGGAGCGCCATCTGCTCGAACTACTCGGCTACCCGGTCCGCTGCCCGCACGGCAATCTCATTCCCGGCCTGGCCGAACTCGGGCTGCCCGCCGAGGCGATGGAACGGGTGCGCGTAGCGACGAACGAGACGGGTGAGGCGATGACAAAAGTCGCATCGCCGGACACTACGCGGGTTGTCATCCGGCGAATTGGCGAGCAAATTCAGAGCGATCTCGTTCTGATGCTTAAACTCAAGCGCGTCGGGATACAACCCGGACGCGAGGTGATTCTGATGGCAGGCGACGATGGTGTGCGCGTGACGGCCGGCGACTCGATGGACGTTATCCCGACCGAACTCCCCAGCCAGATCGCAGCGCATATATTCGTGTCTATTAGCAGCCGGTATCAGTCAGTGGCCGGAGCGTGATCGTGTCAATGGGCAACGCTACCTGGGTCGGGGAGCGCGGGCGTGACGGGCTGGGGTGAAGCCGCTTTCGACGCATACCTCCCGGCGGACATGGTCCTGGGCCAGGCGGATATAGCTGTCGTGGTCACTGACAGGCTCAGCAATCTCCTGTTCGTCAACGACTACGCGACCAGGCTTTTCCGGATTTCCGGTGACGTGGCGCGGCTGGCCGGCTGCCCGGTCCTGTCCCTCGGCCTGTTCGCCGACGACGACGTGCGCAAGACCGAGGATCTTGCCGGGCAGGTGCTGCGCGGGCGGTCGTGGGAGGGAACGTTCGAGTGCCTGCGCGGCGACGGATCCAGAGCGCTCATCCGGGCCTTCGCCGTGCCCCTGCGTCACCCTGGCGGTGACATCGACGGGGTGGTGATCCTGGCCCGGGAGGCCAGCAAAAGGGACGGGCAGGGCGACCAGGACCGGATCGCCCTGCTCGAGCGGATCGGCGAGCGGCTGGCCGGCTCGCTGGAAATCGGCACCACGCTCAAGCACGTAGCGGAGATGCTCGTGCCGCAGTTCGCCGATCACTGCTTCATCGATCTCTACCAGGGCGACCAGCTCATCCGCCGCGTGATGCGGCACGCGAGCAACTGGGTGCCGCCGCCGGATACCTGGGCGCAGGTAGGCGAGCAGATCCACTACCCGGAGGGCCACTTCTGCCAGCAGGCGATGACACGCCTGGACACGATCGCGGTCCAAGACCTGGACAGCTACCCCGCACCGAGCGCGGAGAGCATGGCGGCGGGTCGTCAGGCCGGCCTCACGTCGGTAATCGCGGCGCCGCTGTACGCCAGGGGAGAACTGCTCGGCGTGATGAGCCTGGCCCTGTCCCGGCTCACCGACCGGGACGAGGGCCACTATGACACCCCCGACCGCGATCTCATCGGCGCGATCGCCAGCCGGGTGGCCATCGCGATCGACAACGCGATGCTGTTCGAGACCGAGCGGCAGACCGCGCTGGCCTTCCAGAAGAGCCTGCTGCCGCAGGCCATCCCGGAGCTGGACGGCCTGGAGGTCGCCTGCAGGTACGTTCCCGCGAAGCCGCTGGAGACGCAGGGACAGGGGATCCAGACCCAGGTCGGCGGTGACTGGTATGACATCATCCCGCTGGCCGCCGGGCGGGTGGGCATCGTCATCGGCGACGTTGAGGGCCGCGGCGCGCGGGCGGCGGCGATCATGGGTCAGCTGCGCGCGGCGCTCCGGGCGTTCGCCCAGGACGAAAAGTCGCCCGCTGACATCATGCGGAAACTGGACGAGTGGTGCCGGTCGCTGGCCCAGGCCGATGAGAACGGGGTCCCGCTGGCCGGGGACCCGCCCACGGTCAGCTGCATCTACATGATCTATGACGCGTGGTCGAGGGAACTGACCTTCGCTAACGCAGGCCACGACGCCCCGCTGCTGATCAGCGCCGGGCAGGTGCGCCAGCTTGAGTTCGCGTACAAGGGCGTTCTGCTCGGCGTACGCGGCAAGGGGATCCGGGGACTGCCGACGTACAAGGAGCAGACGATCGGCATGCCGCCCGGGGCCATTCTGGTGTTCTTCACCGACGGCCTGACCGACCGGCGGACCCGCGCGGACGGCTCAGGCCACTACTCGGAGACCGAGGCGGTGGAGATGCTGCAGCAGGCGGTCCGCGGGGCCGCCGCGAGCGGCGACGCCGACGCCGTGGCCACGGCGGCCGAGTTCGCGGTACCCGGCGACATCGACGACGACATGGCCATCCTGGTGGTGAAATCCTCTCCTTCCGAACTCGCCTCGAACGAGCGCACCTTCCCCGCCCAGCCGATCATGGTGTCCGAGGCCAGGCGGATGGCCGCCCAGACATTCGCGTCGTGGGGTATGGATACCGAGCAGGTTGAGCTCGCGTGCCTGCTGGTCTCCGAGGTCGTCACCAACGCCGTCTTGCACGCCTCGATCACGCCCAGTCCGGGCCGCGATCTCGATTTTGAGCTGGAGCCCTTGGTCATGTCCGGCGCCCCGGCCCCGGCCCCGGCCCCGCGGACCGCCGCCCCGGCCCCGCGAACCCCCCCTGCCCCGCGGGCCGCCGCCCCGGTCCAGGGGGGTGCCGCGCCGGTCTGGGACCCCGCCGCGCCCGAGGCCGACCCCGCCCCGCCCGTCCGGGAGTTCGCGCTGCGGCTGCGCCGCGGGGCAACCGCGGTGTGGGTCGAGGTATTCGATCCCGACCTCCGGCTGCCCCGGATACGTACCGCAGGGGAAACCGATGAAGGCGGACGTGGCCTCTACCTGGTCGAACAGCTGGCGACCCGGTGGGGATCCCGGCCGACCCCGGAAGGCAAAGCAGTGTGGTTCGAGATGCCGCGTACCGGCTACCGAACCTGATCAGCACCCTGCCGGGAGCCGGCCAGCGCCTCAGTGACCGCTATGTGAGGCGTACAACATGAGGACCACGAGGACGAATACGATAATCGCCCCGGTCCAGGTCTTACCCGACACGCCTAGCTTCATCCTGCCGCGCAGGCGCGTCCAGCCGAACGCGACGATGACGCCGAGGAACACCAGCAAGATGAGTCCGGTCATGGTCGCCTCCCTGAACCTGCGGTTTTTGCCAACCCGTCCCGAGCCTACGGCATTCGGTCGCTGGGGGCGATAGGAGGTACCGTGAGTGTAAGAGCGAAATAGGGCGGACGGAGGCCTTGATGGCGGAAGCGTTCATAGCTGGTGCGGTGCGCACCGCTATCGGGAAGCGGAACGGATCTCTGGCCGGAGTCCACCCGGTCGATCTCGGCGCCCACGCCCTGCGCGAGCTGATCGACCGGACCGGGGTCGATCCCGCCGCGGTCGACGACGTGATCATGGGCTGCGTCTCCCAGATCGGTCCGCAGACCTTCGACATCGCGAGGAACGCGTGGCTGTCAGCCGGCCTGCCGGAAAGCGTGCCAGGCGTCACGATCGACCGGCAGTGCGGATCGTCCCAGCAGGCGGTCCATTTCGCTGCCCAGGCCGTCCTTTCCGGGACGCAGGACCTGGTGGTCGCGGCCGGCGTGGAGAGCATGAGCATCGTCACCATGGGCTCAACGGCCACCCTGGCCATGGCGGCGGGCATGCCGGGGCCGTGGGGCACCGGCTGGCGGAAGCGCTACGGCGACCAGGAAATCTCTCAGTTCCGCGGCGCTCAGCTGATCTGCGAGCAGTGGGGCATCAAGCGAAGCCAGCTTGAGGAGTTCGCGCTCGAGAGCCACCAGCGGGCGGTGCGTGCCCTCGATGAGGGCCGGTTCGAGCGGGAGATAGCCCCGCTGGATGGCTTCAGCCGGGACGAGGGCCCGCGCCGCGATACCTCGCTGGAGAAGATGGCTGGTCTGGCGCCGCTCCGCGAGGGCTGGGAGATCACCGCCGCGGTGGCCTCCCAGATTTCCGACGGGGCCGCGGCGCTGCTCATCGCCTCGGAAGCGGCGCTGGACAGGTACGGCCTGACTCCGCTGGCCCGGGTGCACGCGCTTACCGTGGTGGGCTCCGACCCGGTCCTGATGCTGACCGGCCCGATCGACGCGACCCGGAAGGTGCTGGCGAAGGCCGGGATGACGGTCGCGGACATCGACGTGTTCGAGGTCAACGAGGCGTTCGCCCCTGTCCTGCTGGCCTGGTCGGAAGACACCGGGGCGCCGCTCGAGCGAACCAACCCCAACGGCGGGGCCATCGCGCTCGGGCATCCGCTCGGGGCTACGGGCGCGATCTTGATGACCAAGCTCGTGTACGAGCTTCAGCGGACCGGAGGCCGGTTCGGCCTGCAGACCATGTGCGAGGGCGGCGGCCAGGCCAACGCGACGATCGTCGAGCGGGTCTGACGATCCCGCCCATCGCGTCAGCCCGGGCCCTAGACGTCCGGGATACAGAGCACGTAGCCGATACCCCGCCTGGTGTGGATGAGCGGCGGCCCCAGCCGGTCGAGCTTGCGCCGCAGGTAACTCACGTACGTTTCCACCACCTGTGACTGGCCGGTATAGCCGTAGCCCCAGACGGTCTGCAGCAGCTGGGCTCTGGTTAGCACGCTGTCCTGGTGGCGCAGCAGGCAGGCCAGCAGCCGGAACTCGGTCGGTGACAGGTCCAAAGGCGTCCCGGCCCGGTCGGCCGTCCACCGGGACTCGTCAAGCACGAGGTCGCCGCAGCGGAGCACGGCCCCCTCTCTCAACATTTGACCGGGGGACACCTGACCGGAAAGGCGGTCGGTGGCCGCGATGGCGCCCGCGGGACCGTTAGGCACCAGCCGGCGCACCCGCGCTGAACGCGGGTGCGCCGGTGATGTGGCTGCCATTGGCTCGCCGCTCCGGCTCACCAGGAGGTCGGAGCCACAGTCGGTGTGGCGGCCGGCGTCGGGGTGTGCGCCCGGCCGCCTACGGTGGCGGTGCTCAGCGGAGTGAACAGGACCAGCTTGGCGTGCAGCGTCCAGTGCGACCGAGTTCCGGCGACCAGCGCAAGGTCGCCGCGGGCCAGGGTGTTCGTGGCCTGCCACGCGTTCTGGGTGAACGTGGTCGGACTCCACGAGGGCATGGTGTTCGACGGCATGGTGGCCGTCTGCGAGACCGTCGCCGTGCTCCTGGTCACCGTGACCGTCACGGTCAGGTCGGTATTGGCCACTTGTACCGATACCGTCTGGGCCGCGGGGGTGGGGGTCAGCAGGTCGGCGGCGACCAGGGGGCTCCCCGCCATCAGCGTGGCCGCCGGGATCATGTTGCCCGAGGACATCGCCTGCTGCGTGGCACTGGTGCTGGCGGTCAGCGCCGCCGTGCCGGCCTTGGTATTCGAGACGTTCCGGAATTTCGTGCCCGCGGAAAGCAGCCACAGATGCAACGACCCGTTAGACGACTGCAGGATAAGGAATTTGTGCGTGGCCAGGACGACGATGCCGCGCTGCACGTCGAGCGTCTTGCCCGCGTGTGACGCCTGGCTGAATTGCCGCGCCTGAGTCAGGCTGGCGAGCTGCGAGTAGGCGCCCTTGGCGGACCAGCCCCATTCGTTCATTGCCGTGTTGAGCGCGGTTCCCTCATTGCTGTAGCTGGCCGCGTAGGCGGCCGGTGAGGCCGCGGCCGCGTGACTCGCGGCCCCGTGGCTCGTGGCCGCTACTGCTATCGCGGCGATGGAGCCGCTGCTGACCAGAACTGCGGTCGCAATGCCGACACGCGTCTTGACAGACGCCCGACGGCTTTTCCCGTAACGCTCGCGGGCAATCATGAGTGCCTCCTTCTTCCGTGGACGCCGCGCCCGCTACGCGCGTCCGGGTACGCCTGTCCCGGGCCTCTGGGTTCTAGGTTGCCGCTGGACGGCCCGTTCGTATCCATGACTCGAGACTGCCCCGGCCAGCCCCGCCGGGATCCGGAATCACGGCTCACGTAAGCAGTACGTTCGTGAGTTCACATGCTGACGGCGCGGCCCGCCGCGATACCGCGACGGGCCGGGAAGGAGTTCAGCGCTCGGTTACATTCGCTCCGGCACGGGCACTCCGAGCAGCTCAAGGCCGGTGGTCAGCACGTCGTACGTCAGCGCCGAGAGCGCGAGTCGGCTAGCCCGGAGCGTCTGCGGCTCGGCCTTGAGCACCGGGCATTCCTCGTAGAACGTAGTGAACAGGCTGGCTACGTCGAACAGGTAGGTGCCCAGCCGGTGCGGTTCCGTGGTCTCGCCGACCTGGGTGAGGATCGTGCCGAAGCTGAGCAGTCGCAGCGCGAGCGCCCGTTCGGGGCCCGCGGTGATCGCCACACCTGTCCTCCGGGCGGCGTCCTCAAGTGCCTGGCCGTCCTGCGCCTCGCGCCCCTCCGCCGCCGCGGCCCGGCGGAAGATCGACCGGATCCTTGCGGCGGCATACTGCAGGTAGGGACCGGTATTACCGCGGAATGAGATCATCCGGTCCCAGTCGAACAGGTAGGCGCTTTCCCGGGCGGTGGACAGGTCGGCGTACTTCACCGCGCCGATGCCGACCGCCTCGGCCACCTCGTCCAGTTCGGCCGCATCGAAGCGGGCGGCCGCGTCCAGCTCGTCGAGGATGGCGCGAGCCCGGTCCACGCCCTCCTGCAGCAGATCGTCGAGCTTGGGCGTTTCGCCTTCCCTGGTCTTCAGCCGGTTGCCGTCTTCGCCGAGCACCATGCCGATCTGCGCGTGCTCGAAGCTGGTGCCCGCGGGTATCCAGCCGGCCTCACGGGCGACGGCGAAGATCATCTGGAAGTGCAGGGCCTGCTCGGATCCGACCACGTAGATGGCGCGGTCGCAGTGCAGGTCGTCCACACGGTAGCGGACGGCCGCCAGATCGGTGGTCGCGTAGTTGTAGCCGCCGTCGCTCTTGCGGATGATGAGGGGCAGCGGCCTGCCCTCGCGGCCGGTGAAACCCGGGGGAAACACGCACAGCGCGCCCTCGTTCTCGACCGCGATGCCTTTTTTCTCGAGCAGCCTGACCGTCTCCGCGAGCATGTCGTTGTAGAAGCTCTCGCCGCGGATATCGTCGTCGGTGAGGCTGACCCGAAGGCGGGCGTACACCCGGTGCAGGTACTGCTTGGACATGTCGACCAGGTCCTGCCAGATGGCCAGGGTCTCTGGATCCCCGGCCTGCAGCCGCACGAGCCGGGACCGCGCGCGCTCGTTGAACTCCGGCTCGGTGTCGAAGTTGCGCCTGGCCGCCTGGTAGAACGCGTTCGGGTCGGTCTGGAGCAGCGCCGCTTCCGGCGAGTCCTCGCCGACGTCAAGCAGGTGCTCGATAAGCATGCCGAACGGGGTGCCCCAGTCGCCGACGTGGTTATCCCTGATCACCCGGTGTCCGGCGAACTCGAGGACCCGCGCGATGGCGTCGCCGACGGCGGTCGTGCGCAGGTGCCCGACGTGCATTTCCTTGGCGATGTTGGGGGAGGAGTACTCCACCACGACCGTCTGCGGCTGGGCTACGGGCGCTAGCCCGAGCCGGTCATCGCCGAGCATCGACGAGGCCTGAGCGGCGATCCAGTCGTCGCGCAGGGTGAAGTTGATGAAGCCAGGCCCGCTGACCTGCGGCTCGGCGCTCACGTCGGTCACGTCGAGGTGCGTGGCCAGCTCGCCGGCGACCTCGCGCGGCGGGCGGCCGAGCCGCTTGCCGAGCGGAAGCGCCACGTTCGCCTGGAAGTCGGCGAATGCTGACGGCCGGATCAGCGGATCGGCATCGCCGTACTCCGGGCCGAACGACGCGACGATGGCATCGTGCATCCGCTCCGCGAGAACCTGCTGTGGATCGGCCATACCTCAAGCCTATCGGTGATTGCGACCTGGCCGGAGGCAGCCGGCTGGCCATCACGGGGGCGCCCGTGACCAGGGGCCGCCCGCGACCGGGGGCCGCCCGCGACCGGAGGCCGGCCGCGACCGGGGGCCGCCCGCGACCGGGGGCCGGCCGCGACCGGGGACCAGTCGTAACGGGCGGCGCAGAAAGTGCCCCCGGTTCTGGGAGCGGCCCGGGCTGAGGCGCTGCGTGATCTTCTCGGTGATCTCGCCGCGGGCGAGGTCGGCCGCGAGCACACAGGCGGACGTGACGGCGCGGGCCTTGCTGGCGCCATGCGCGATCACCACGGTACCGCCGAGGCCGAGCAGGACCGCCCCGCCGTAGCTCTCGGCGTCCAGCCGGGCGGCCAGTTCCCTTAGCGCGCGGCGCTGCAGGAACGCGCCGAGGCGGGCGGCCGGAGTCCCGGTCAGCGCGGCCCGCAGCTCGGCCGAGGCGAACCGGATCGAGCCTTCGAGCGTCTTCAGCGCCACGTTCCCGGTGAACCCGTCGGTCACGATCACGTCGACCTCGCCGGCCAGCAGGTCACCGCCTTCCACGTTGCCCGCGAAGCTCAGCGGAAGCGCGCCGTGCGGCGGGTCGCTGGCCAGCAGTTCATGCGCGCGCCTGGTGAACTTGTTTCCCTTCCCCGGCTCGCTGCCGATGGTCAGCAGACCCACTCGGGGGGCGGCCACGCCGAGCGTGAGCTGGGCGTAGGCCACGCCTAGCTGAGCGAACTGAACGAGCATCTCGGGCTTGGGGTCCGCGGTCGCGCCCGCGTCGATCAGCACCGTACGGCCCGGGCGGGTCGGCAGCACCACCGCGAGTCCGGGCCGTAGCACACTGGGCAGCGCCCGCAGCCGGAGCCTCGCGGTCGCCACGATCCCGCCGGTAGAGCCGGCTGATACGACCGCGGCCGCCTCACCACGCCGGACCAGCTGGCAGGCGACCGCGACGCTCGACCGGGGGCGGCGGAGGCTGGCCAGCGCGCCTTCCTCCATCGCGAGGGTGTCCTCAGCCGGCACCACGTGGAGCTCGTCAGCCGCGCCTATCGCGGTCAGCGCCTGCCGCAGCCGTGCCGCGGGCCCGGTCAGGAGCACGCGGATGCCGTGCTCGCGCTGCGCCGCGAGCGCTCCGGCGAGGATCTCGTCCGGGGCGTAATCACCGCCCATGGCGTCGACGGCGATGACAGGATCGGACTCGTCCGCGCCGGCCCGCGCGGCCACGCCGCCGAGGTCGCCCATCCCCGTGCCGTCGCCGGGATTCCCGGAGATCCCGGTCCCCTCAGTGCTCCCGCTGCCCCCTGGCTCCCCGGGACCGGCAGCCGCGCTCAGCGGGTCACCGGGGCGTGCGGCCGGGAATGACGCCTCATCCTTCGTGCCCTTCACCCTGAGAGTGCCTGTATGTGGGCCCCATTATGGTCCTGACGAGGAGTTCGGGCGGACTTGGACGGCCTAAGAACTCGCGAAGATCCGCGCGGTGCTCGCGGAGATCCGCGCGGTGCTCGCGGCGTGCTCGCCTTCGCCGCGGTGCGCCCGTTACGATGTACCGCGCACCATGGCACCCAGCCCGCAGGCCGGACCGGATGGCACGGACGGAACGGCATCGTCTTCGTGTTATGCGACAAGGCGCACAGAATGGACCGGCTACCAAAGCTGGTGCTTAGAAGTCGCTGTGATAAAGCCGAGTACTTCCTGCGAATCATGGTATTTCAGTCGGCGGAGCAAAGGCGGAAGGAGAATCGGAACTCACCGAGCGTGCCGAACGTGAAATAAATACGGGAGCAGTTAGGCCGGATGTTTGCCAGCAAACACGGCCAGCCGGGGGGAACTGCTGGGAGCGGGTGTCTTGAGCTAATTTTCGCGTGCTGGGCAGCGAATCAGCCGCGCAGTGCGCCGTACGGAGGGAGAAGGCGCGTGACAGACATCCAGCACGCCGTACCCGCGGCCCGTCCAGCGGGCCGCGGGTTCCATGCTTACTCAGTGAAACACCTCGACACTCTCGTGCAGCGGGCCGGCCTGCCGCCCGGGGAACGGCTGGCGGTCCGGGCGGTAGCGACGGTACTGCCGTTCCGGACGAATTCGTACGTGATCGAGAACCTCATCGACTGGGACGCGGCCCCGGATGACCCGATCTACCGGCTGGTCTTTCCCCAGCCGGACATGCTGCCCGCGGGGGACGTGCGGCGGCTCGCGGACATGATCAGCAGCGGCGCGTCCGAGGCAGGCCTGCGCGCGGTCGCCCATGAGATCCGGATGCGGCTCAATCCGCATCCGGCCGGCCAGCTCCTGCTGAACGCACCGAGCCTGCACGGCAAGCCGTTGCCTGGCCTGCAGCACAAGTATCCGGAGACGGTGCTGTTCTTCCCCCGGCAAGGCCAGACCTGCCACGCGTACTGCAGCTACTGCTTCCGGTGGGCGCAGTTCGTGGGCGAGCCGGATCTGAAGATGGCCACCGATGACATCGGCGCGCTGGTGGCCTACCTCGGCGAGCATCCCGAGGTCACCAGCGTCCTGATCACCGGCGGCGATCCCATGATCATGGGCGAGGCCGTGCTCCGCAGGTACATCGAGCCGCTGATCGATCCCCGGAACCGTCTCGATCAGCTGGAGTCCATCAGGATCGGCACCAAGTCGCTGGCGTACTGGCCGCAGCGGTTCGTCAGCGATCCCGATGCCGACGCGACGCTGCGGCTGTTCGGCGAGGTGGCTGCCTCGGGCCGGACGCTCGCGCTGATGGCGCACTTCTCCCATCCGCGCGAGCTCGAGCCGCCGCTCGCCGCCGAGGCGGTGCGCAGGATCAAGAGCACGGGAGCCGTGATCCGCACCCAGGCCCCGCTGATCAGGTCGATCAACGACGATCCGGAGGCGTGGCGGGCCATGTGGCGGACGCAGGTCCGGATGGGCATGGTTCCTTACTACATGTTCGTGGAGCGGGACACCGGCCCGCAGGACTACTTCGCCGTGCCGCTGGCGCGCGGGTACGAGATCTTCCGTGCAGCCTACCGGGGCGTCTCCGGCCTGGGCCGGACGGTCCGCGGCCCGTCGATGTCGGCGACCCCGGGAAAGGTATGCGTCGACGGGGTGACCGAAGTGGCGGGCATCAAGGTCTTCGTCCTGCGCATGATCCAGGCGCGCGACCCGGAGCTGGTGGGTACGCCGTTCTTCGCCAGGTTCGATCCGGCGGCCACCTGGCTCACCGGCCTCGAGCCCGTGTTCACGGACCGGTTCCCCTACGAGCCCGCTCCCTGTGCGGCCGTACCCGATGAGCTGCCCGGGCTCTGGCCGGACGAGCCGGGCGAGCTGATGGTGCCCGCCATCTGATCCGCGCGGGCCCCCAGGCGCCGCCGTTGGGTCCTGGCCGGGAGCCCGGTTCCTGATCGCCAGGCAGCTGGCCGCGGCCAGGACCACGACGGCGATGGCATGACCATGGTCCATCGCGAGCACGTACCCCTGGGCGAAAACAGGCTGAGCCCGGTCACCAGGATGTACTTGCCGCCGGTCTTGTCCGTGCGCCTGCCGGGGAAAGGCACGACCGCGATCATCACCAGCGAGGAGGGCGCCAAGGTCAGGCCGGCCTTCAGCGCCGAGAAACCGAGCGCCGACCGCAGGTAGATCGTGAACGGCAGGATGATCCCGTTCATCCCGATGGACGGCGTGAAGGACCCAGTTCATCGGGGTTTCCGCGCAGTCTCATCGTGCTGCACGACCATAACTCAGCGCCCCGGCAAGTAACAAGATATATCTTGACCTAACGGACACGGTGCCTGCCGCCGGCCAGTGCACCAGGTGCGGTGGTACCGCCGAGTATGCTCCCGAGCATGGACCTGAACGGTACTGCGGCAATTGTTTCCGGTGGTGCGAGCGGACTCGGCGAGGCCACGGCCCGGGTGCTCGCCGCGGCGGGCGCCACGGTCGTCGTCGCCGACCTGAACGAAGAAGGCGGCAAGCGAGTGGCCGGCGAGATCGGCGGGCTGTTCGCTCGCACTGATGTGTCGGACGAGGCCTCGGTGCAGGCGGCGGTGGAGGCGGCCGCGTCGGCCGGGCCGCCGTTGCGGACCGCGGTCAGCTGCGCGGGCATCGGCTGGGCCGGCCGGACCGTTTCGCGGGACGGCGCTCCGCACGACCTGGCCAGCTACTCCAGGGTCATCACCGTCAACCTGATCGGTACCTTCAACCTGATGCGCATCGCGGCCGCCGCCATCGCCAGGACCAAGCCCGCGGATGAGGACAAGCAGCGCGGCGTCATCATCAATACCGCCTCGATAGCGGGCCTTGAGGGCCAGACCGGCCAGGTCGCATACTCCGCCTCCAAGGGCGGCATCATCGGGATGACCCTGCCCGCCGCGCGGGACCTGGCGGCTATCGGGGTACGGGTGAACACGATCTGCCCTGGCATCATCGACACCCCCATCTACGGATTGTCCGAGAACTCCGAGGAGCTCAAGGCCCGGCTGGCGGCGCCGGTGGTCTTCCCCAAGCGGATGGGGCGGTCCGATGAGTTCGGTCACCTGGTCCGGGCGCTGATCGAGAACGACTACATGAACGCCGAGGTGATCCGTTTCGACGGCGGGATCAGGTTCCAGCCCAAGTTATGACGGGCAACGTCCGGCTGTTATCTGACCTGCTGGAACGCGCTCTCAGCGGGCTTCCTCGCCAGGCTGGGCCGTCACTGGGCCGTCCAGTGCCGAGCGGAGGGCCGCCGCGAAGATCGCCTCGACCTGCCGCCGCGACGCCTCGTGATCGTCGGGCATGAGATGCCCGTAGATGTCGAGCGTGAACGCAGCGCGGTGAAATGGTGCCTGAGCTGATGCATCCCGGGGCCGCCCTCGTCCTCGGCCCTGTCCGGTATCCCGGCCCGCCGCCGCGTAGGCACCCAGATCTTCGAGCTCCAGGTGAGTGACCGCTCCTCAGCCGTCCAGCGCGCGGGAGTTGCGGCTGCTCGCCGTCGCGCGTTGGGAAAGCCGGCCCGCAAATCACCGGAACCAGGGGAGAGCCGCTCCCCTTGACGGCAG
>CAWJPF010000028.1:0-154406 GCA_963844625.1 uncultured Actinomycetota bacterium
CCCTCGGCCAGGAGGTGACCTATCTGGAGGGTCTCTTCCGGCAAGGCGCGGCGTACCTTGTCCAGAACGACGGCTGGACCGGCCAGCCCTGGGCGTCATCGCTCCCCAGCTCGCCGTAGCCCAACGTGGGCGGGAAACGCGCAGACGGGCGTCGTGACCACTGCGCAATCGTCCACATCGGGTCTGATCACTCACCTTGCCAACCCGGCACTCACGAGCACCGAGGGTTCAGGTGGCCTCCGGGTTCCGGCGCTGGTGATGTCCGACGGGTTAAGGTTCGCCGCGATGGGCACCCACCCGAAATCGCCGGGCAAGTGCTCACCTAGAGCTGGGCTCCCCGCCAGCGATGACGTCAATGCCGTGCGTCCTACCCCGATGCGCACCGTCGCGGCCCCTTGACAGACGAAGCCCCATCGATCACCGCTACCCGATCGAGGACTTCTGCCGAAGACCCGCTCCGGCGGTGCGGCCGCCGAGGCGGACAGGCAGCTGACCGGAGCGACCGCCGACCTCGCCGAACGGCTGCACCTCAGCGACGCCACAGTGAAAATCCACCTCACCACAGCACGTCGATCAGCCGGTCGCGCTGACCCGCTGCCTCGCTGCAGCGCCAGCAGGGCCCGCTGCTTGGCGCTGCGGCCGGCACCCGGCACGCCCCCCTCTGCTGCCTCGAACTCGCCGAAGAACCTCACCTGCAAACGTCACCCTACGACCACCGGACACGCCCGCACCTGAGCAGCCTCCGACCGCGCTGAAGTCCCGACCTCAGCGCCACGACAGTGCCGCCTCAGGCCCCGAACGCAGGCTTACGTCCAATACCAAGCACATCGAGGGAAGGATCAACCGTGATCGAGCTTGATGGCCTGACCAAACGATACGGCGACAAGACCGCCGTCGACGGATTGAGCTTCGTGGTGGAGCCGGGTGTGGTGACCGGGTTCCTGGGCCCGAACGGGGCGGGGAAATCGACCACGATGCGGATGATCGCCGGCCTGGACCGGCCGACCGGCGGGACGGTGCGGGTCAACGGCAAGCACTACCCCGAGGCGCCCGCCCCGATGGCCGAGCTCGGCATTCTGCTGGACGCCAGGTCCGTGCACCCGGGCCTGTCGGCCCGCAGCAACCTGCTGGCGCTGGCCCGCACGGCCGGGATCGGCCGCCGCCGGGTCGATGAGGTGATCGAGCTGGCCGGGCTGGGTGAACATCCCGGCGGCCCCGGTCTTCGTCGGGCTGTGGTCGGGGATCCCGATGTGGCTGGTCCTCAAGCGCCCGGACCGGGGCCCGGAGTCACTGGCGGTGCAGGCCTCAGCCCGGATCCGCCCGGCTGTGCCTGCCGAGCCGCAGATCATTCCGGTCCTGCGGCGCAGCGAGCATCCGGTGGGCGTGTGACCGCCAACCAGGGAGGCGAAATGACTGCCGTGGTAAGCAGGAAGCGCGCGAAGGCGACGTGGCTCAGCGGCGCCGCCGGCCTGGTCATCCTGGCGGCCGCATTCGTGATGATGGCCTGCGCGGCACCATCGCTGGCTCACCCGCGACCGCACGGGGCTACGGCCCAGTCGGCCAGCGTGTACACCTCCTCGCGGATCACCGGGAGCTGATCCGCGAGGTGGACAGGCCGGGCGGGTCAGGGCCGCCGGGCAGGCTGAGCGCAGCTGGTAACCAGGGAGGCGAAATGGCTGCCATCGTCATCAGGGACAACGCGAAGGCGGCATGGCTCACCGGCCTGGCCGGCGTGCGCGCAAAGGCGTGCAGCATGATTCAGCGGGCCATGGCCTGCGCGGCCGCCACGATCCTGATCTGCGCTGTCGCCGCAGCCCTGTTCCAGCTGGCAGCCGAGCTCCTCAGCTTCCCTGCTCCGATCGCGGTCACCGCGATGACACTGATGGCCGCGGCCCTGCTCAATTCGCTGCGCCGCCACCTGCGCACGGCGGCCAGGCACCGGTCTGGCCCGGGAACCCGCATAGCTGCAGCGATAAGCCCGCCAGCATCTGACCGCGTACCGGACCGAGCCCGGCCCCCGGCCCCAGCCAGTACCAGCCGCCCAGGTAGCCGACGGCCACGCTCGCATCTGCGGCCGACCAGCCGGGGCAGCTCACCACGCACGAAGCACCGGACCAGGACAACGACCGCGCCCCGCCGCCCCGTTCCCGCGGGCCCGGGACAATCGCCAGCGAACGGCGGCACCGCCCGGGAGACCGTGCCGCTGCCTGCGTACGCCCCGGCCCGGCATGCGCCGCCAGGTCATCGCATCAGCGGCGAACTCGCCAAGATCGGCCACCCAGACCAGCTCCCACCCGCGTCGCCCGGTCCGAAGCGCCAAAGACGCAGAATTCTAACGCGGAGAGCCGGTGCAGGAGCATGGCGACATAGCGTGAATCACGAGTGAGCATGCCGCCGGCGCATAAGTATGCGTCGGCGCAACTCAGGCGCGGTAGGGACCGCCCTTGCGGGCGGCCCCCCGCACAGATCCCAGCGTGCGGAATTACCGCACTGGGCTCTTACCTTGGGTGCGTGGCGGCGAAGTGCGCCTGCGGGAATGGATGCACGGTGCGGGTCTGGGGTATCCACCGGTTGCGATGCGGTTCATCCTGGCCCAGTTGACCCGGGTCCGCTGGCTGCGGCGCCGCAGCGCTTCGTGCCAGTGCGGTATCACCTGAGTGCGGAAGGCATTCACCGCATCGCTGTTGCCGGGCACCGCGTAGTAAGCCTGTTGGCCGCGTATCACGGCGGCCAGCCATCGTCCCTGGTCGGGGATGGGCAGGCACCGGCGCCGCCTGATCTCGGCTTTCACCTCGGCCAGCTTGGCCCGTGCCCGTTTCGAGTTGGTTTTCCGCCTGATCCAGAACCGCCCGCTCTTGGAGGTCGCGCAGATATGCGTGAATCCCAGGAACGTGAACGTCTCCGGTTTCCCCTCGCCCCGTGCCGTCCGGTCCCGGGCGGCACGCCGCCCGAACTCGACCAGCCGGGTCTTACCGGGGTGCAATTCAGCCCGGGCTGGTGCACGACGACGCCGGCGATATCGTGATCGACCCCGGTGCCGAGGTCCAGGCCGCGATTCTGGGCGACCCTGGCCTTGAACACCCGGCCCGCGCAGGCCGGCGTGACGTGCCCACGGGACTGGCGCGGCAGCGGGCTGGGAAACAGCCGCCGGTCCAGCGCCGGGGCACGCGCAGCCGGGCCGGTCAGACAGGAGGCTGACCCCGGCCTCTCGCAAGAGGCCGGGGTCTGCTTAAGGCCTTCGCAGGCCGTCAGGACGATCCCGGTGGCCCGGTAATCGCAGCCCGGCCCTTGAGGATCATGACCATCAGCGTCACGGGCCTTCTGCGGAGCCGTGGTGGGCGTCGCCATGGTGCGCCGTGTGAGCTGCGAGGCTGCCCGGAGCGGGCGCTACGGGGTAGGTTGCGGCGGGGTCGTTGCCATGGCCGCGCGCGGACCGTTCGCGGAAGAGGCTAACGGCGATCAGGGCGAGGTTGCCTCCTGCGGCAGCTCCGATCGTGGTGGTGACGAGCGCGAACAGCCCGGATGCCGCGGTGAACCCGAGCCACCCTCCGAGCACGGCGCCGGCGATTGCGGCCAGGAGCCCGAGTGACTTGGTGGCACGGTCCCAGTCGCGGTGAGTCCAGGCCAGGTACAGGCCCAGCGCGATCAGCCCGCTGGGGGCGAGAATCCTGAGCAGTTCACTGGCCAGGGACAGCGCGGGCCACAGCGTCATGACGACTAGGGTTGCTCCGAAGAAGCCGCCGAGCCCGAGCACGACCGGGACGATGGTGCGGGCCACGACGCTGGTCTTGCGCCCGGCGGAACCGTGCTTGCGTACCCGGCGCGCTATCCAGAGCAGCCACAGGGCAGCCAGGACGACGACGCCGATCACTGTCCCGAGGATGTCCTTGGCAACCGCTGTCTGCCTGGACGATGTGGTGAAGCTGACCTTGTTCGGGGTGTAGCGGGACGTGTCGACCCGGCCGGTGGCGTAGAACGTGGTCAGCAGCTGCGTGCTGGCGCTCGGCTCGTAGGACCAGAAGTCTTCCGCGTGCCCGAGCCCGGACAGGATGACCTGATGCCCGTTGGGCAGGTGCGGCAGCAGCTCCTTCGTGGCGTTCTGGGCCGGCGTTTGGAAGTCGAGCGTCCCGCCGATGAGCAGCGTCGGGACGTTCGAGTTCTGCACGCTGGTGTACTGGTTCTCACCCGGGTTGGCCGGCCAGTCGGCAAGGCCTCCTGCCCCCCACAAGAACTCCGTGAAGGGATTGCCGATGATCGAGCCCCGGTCCGCGCCGGAGCTGAAATAGCGCGCGGCGGGCTGCGCGTCGGCCAGCCCGATGCTGGCAAACTCGCCCCAGACGAACGACGTGGGGAGGATGAGCCCGGCCATCTGCGATAGCAGCCAAAAGCCGCTCGGGTCGCCCTGCGCGGCGGAGATCCACGAGTCGAGGGTGTTCGGCCCGGCCAGTACGCCACCGCCTCCCGAGGTCTCGTCGGTGAGCCCGAGGAACGTCCCGACCAGCACGTTGCCCGGCTTGATCGGCAGGAAGTACCACCGGCTCGGCATGTGTGCCGCCGTGTGCTGCATGCTGGCGGCGAGGTTGGCGGTGCGGGCCCGGCAGGCAGGATCCTGCGCGCACAGCGCCGAGTAACGCTCGATCCCCTGATCGGTCTCGGTACCGCTGTAGAGGAAGTTCCCGGGCGGGTTGACCCCGATCATCGCCGAGCGGTCGACACTGTTCGGGTACCGCCACTGGTAGATCATCGCGAGACGGGTCCCGGCGCTCTCGCTGACCAGGTCGATGCGCTGGTAGCCGAGCGCGACGCGAGCGGCGTCGATGTCGTCGGCCTGCTCGGTCATCGTGTAGCCGGCGAGGTCTACGCCGGATCGCTCAAGCCGCTGCCCGCACGCGGCGAAGGCCTGGGAGTACGCGCTCAGCGACGCTTTGCCGAGGAAGTCGGCGGAGCTATTCAGCGCCGCCGTCACCTCGGGACAATTCAGCACCGAAGAGCCGTCGACGCCGCGGTAGCCGACCATGACGACATCGTGCTGGGCGGCCAGGCGGCTCGCCTGGGGGAACGTCATGTTGGTCACGCCCGGGCCGCCGTTGAGCCGGAAGATTGGCGCCAAGGGGTGGGATGAGCGAGCCAGGATCCGGATCACCGGCAGCGCGATCAGGCGCGACCGGGGGTCTGCCCGGTTCTCGGGCACGACGAGCGTTCCGCAGTCGGCGCGGTAGCTGCCGTTCTCGGTGGGATAGGTGCACGGGTGCATGGTCAGCTGGCCGGCGTGCGCCCCCTGCGAGACCGCGACCGATTCCGGGCTGGACGAGACTCCCAGGTAGGTAAGGCCGGTCAACAGGACGATGGTCACCAGCAGGGCAGCGATTCGTGCCCAGGTATTTCGCCTGCCTGTCGCGGTTCCCAGGGTGGTGGTCATTTCGGTCTCCTTCGCGGATGTGGGTTATCGGATGTCGGTGTTGAGCATTTCTGGCTGGTCAGGCTTCTCGGTGGTGGCAGTGATCGCGGTCATGTCAAAGTCCTGTCGTCACGCCGGTCAGCTGGGTGGCGTGGTAGTCGGTTTCGTCTCGGGTCAGGTCGAAGAAGGCCTCCTCGAGCGTGGTCGACTTGCCGGCCTCGTTCGGGCCGAGGAAGCCGGTTACCCGGCCGGGCCGGACGGCGAAGCAGGCGTCGTCGACGGCCACGGTCTGGCCGGAGCGCTTGGTGAGGTGCCGCGCCTCGATCATCATTCGTCCTTCCCTCGATCTGAATGGTTCTGGCTGGTTCTTCTAGATGGCAGCCTGCGCCCGGCGGCTGAGGCGGCACTGCCGTGGCGCTGAGGTCGGAACCTCAGCGCGGCCGGAAGCTGCTCAGGCGTGTCCGGTGGTCGTAGGGTGGACGTGTGCAGGTGAGGTTCTTCGGGGAGTTCGAGGCAGTAGAAGGGGCGTGCCGGTACCGGTCCGGGGCGCCAAGCAGCGAACGGTCCTGGCCCTGCTGGCGCTTCACCGGGAAACCGCGTCAGCGCGGACCTGCTGATCGACGCGCTGTGGGGTGACGGGCAGGTGGCCAACCCGGTCAACGCCTTGCAGGCCCAGATCGGCCAGCTGCGTCGTACCCTCGGTGCCACGGCGATCCTCACCTCCGACGCCTTTGTGCCGGGAACATCCGCTGCGCGAGCGGCTGTGGGAGCTGCTCATGCTCGCCCTGTACCGGGCCGGCCCGGCAGGTCCCGGGGTGGTTCCGGCGCCGATGGCAACGGGCAACCTGCGGGAGCCATTGAGCAGCTTCGTCGGTCGCACAGCCGAACTCCAGGAGCTGACCGAGGCGGTCCGCTCGAGCCGGCTGGTGACGCTGGTCGGTCCCGGCGGGGTGGGCAAGACCCGGCTGGCGGTAGAGGCGGCCGCCACCCTGCGCGAAGAGCACCGGGACGGGCCTGGCTGGTCGAGTTCGCGAGCGTCACCGGGCCCGAGGGGTTGCGCCGGCGGTGGCCGGCGCGCTCGGGGCGGCCGTGGCCGGCCTCACGGGGCCGCCTTCACCGGACTCGACGGTAGAGCTCATCGTGCGCTTCCTGGCCGGGCGCACCGGTGACAGTGAAGTGGTTCAGCTCGCTGAACTGCTTCTGGATTAGCTGATCGAGGATCGGCCGGTAGGGAAAGTCCAATCCGATCGCGGAGTTGTCCATCGCCATCGGCGTGTACCCGGCCTTCGCGAGTGCCCCGCAGTCGCCGATCAGCTGCGAGGAGGGGGCTTTGCCGGGTTTGCCTCGTGGCTTCGATCCGCAGCTCGTGCTTGCGTCCGGCGGTGGCGTGCGGTTCGGCGGCCAGGAGGCGGGCGTACATGCCGGCGGCTTGGCGGCCGCCGTCGGTGGCCTGCCCAGTGCGTGCCTTCAGGGGCCTTGCGCTGGCCGAACAGCAGGTCGTAGGGATGGCGCTCGACCCTCTGGCCGCGCTCCAAGCCGAGCGCTTTCGCGCCGGGGCCCCACCAGCGGCCTGGCGGCTCGCCGCCGGCCTGGCTGGCCGGGATGTAATAGCTGGCCGCGTCCTTGGCCGGGCCGCGGTCGACCTGTTCCATGTGTAGTCCAGGTCGTAACCCTGCTCAGCGTCGCGACGACTGCCACTTGGCTAATCCCGCCTCGGCCGAAGTGGCAGAGCTGCCCATGCTCATCGCATGATGCATGGGTGTGAGGTACGGACGATCCGTGCCTCCAGGGTGGCAAAACGGCCGATCAAGATCAGAAACAAAGCTGGGGAACAAAGCTCGAGAAAGGCTCATGAATGGGATCAAGAACGGGACGCGTAGCAGCGATGGTCAAGACCGTGGCCGCATTCAATAGCATCGGTTTCATGCAAGCTGACGGATAACTATGCACATCAGCAACGTCCTCGTTTTCGGCAGATCCAGGCGTTGATTCGGCTGCGGGTCGTGGCGCGGCCGGACACAGATCACCAGTCCGGCATGACGCCGCACGTTCGGTCAACAACTATGCCTGCGCGCAGATCGGCCGGCATGGCGGTCAGGCCGCAGCCCGCACGGGATCAAGGTCTTGATTTCCCCGGGCCGGCCCGGGTGGTCCGGTCCGGGCCGCGGCGGGGGCGGGACCGGGACGCGTCCGGCCGACCCGGGCCGCCACGTCCGGGCTGAGCGCCGCCGGCCGCCTGGTCTGGCAGCTGCCAGGTACGGGCTGGTCCGCCGGATCCGCCGTCGGGCGGGTGGCCGGGGCCGAACTGGCGGCGCTGCTTGGGGCGGCCTGATGCTGGCCGGCCGCAGGCGCGTTCTCGCCGGCGATTAGGGAGCTGCGGCTGAGGGCCGCGGCGCCGGCGATGATCACGGCCAGCGCCAGCGCTTCGCCGGCCATGGCGGCCGCATTGGTCCGGATGTGCTCGCCGAACAGGAACACGCCGAGCAGGCTGGCCGTCAGCGGGTCCAAGATGGTGAACCCGGGCTGGGAGGCGGCCAGCGGACCGGCCGCCAGCGCGTGCGAGGCCAGCAGCATGGTCACCGCTCCGGCGGCCAGGAGCACGTACAGCGACCACGCTGAAACGATGGCGCCGGGGCCGCCGCCGAGGTGCGAGCTGAGCTCCTTGATGACCGCGGCCATGAACCCCCACGAGATCCCGGTGGCCGCGCCGAGCACGGCGGCGCGGCGGCCCCGAGGCGCGCCGGGCCGACGGCCCAGGCCGAACGCCACGGCCAGGGCCGCGACCACGACGCTGGCGGTCACCAGCCCGGCCAGCAGCCAGGAGGACCCGGAAGCGTGCAGCCGCCCGCCGGACGGCGCGGCCAGCCGGAGGAACACGCCGAGCCCGGCGGACATGGCCGCCGCGGCCAGCCAGTCGCGGCCCGTGACCCGCCGCGACCCGGCGATGGCCAGGTAGCCGAAGACGAACAGCAGCTCGGCCGCCAAGATGGGCTGGACTAGGGCCAGGCCGCCGTAGCGCAGCGCGGTGATCTGGAAGATGAACCCGCCGATCATGGCGGCGATGCCGAGCAGCCAGGCCGGCTGGCGGGCCAGCCGGACCAGGAGCCGGGCGTCAAAGCCAGCCGTCTGGGTGCTCCTGGCCCCCTTGCGCTGGCACAGCGAGGCGGTGGCGGTGCACACGCTGGCCGCGATGGCCAGCAGGATGGCCTTGTCCATCAGCTTGCCCCCTTCGCCTGGCTAGTCCCCCGCTGGGTCGCGGCTGTCACAGCTGCCCCCCGGCCCGGCCGGACTGCATTGCGCCGTGTCCGGCTGTGACGATTCCGGGGCCGCGATGTCATCGGCCTGCACTGCGGTTTCCGCGCCCACTGCTCATCGCTGAGCGCCGGGAACGCCTCATCGCCGTAGTAGGTCATCAGTTATCGCGTCTTCCGTGCGGCGCGTGCAATGGCCTGCCGGGCCCGGCGGATGGCCGGGTCGTGGTATTCCGTGCGCGGCGGTTCGCTGTCCGCGCGGCGCGGCGGGCGCCGCTGGACCTGTATCTGCCTCACTGTGTCTCGTTCCTTCCGTGCTGGTTGCGCTGGTCAGCAGTTGTCGCGGGTGATCCCGCCACGCGGGCGGCCTCGGGCCCGGGCTCGCGGGTCGCCGGGGCAGCCGCCTCGGCGGCGAGCTGGCGGACCCAGCGCATCCGCTCGGCGGCCGCCTGGGGGTGGTCGCCGAACTCTTGTGCCATCCGGCTGACGCAGCCGCGGGTACCGAACCGGCGTACGGCGCGGCTGATCGCCGCGGCCACGCTTTCGGCGGCCGGAGCGGCCGATCGCTGCAGCGCGGAGGCGAACAGTGCCTCGCACCATGCGTCGTCCACGTTCAGCCGGGTCCTCGCAGTCCTCCCCGCCGTTGATGTGCTTGCCGGGGAAGGGACCGGCTCGCCGGGAGCGGGGGCACCGCGGCGGGCGAAGCGGACGGCCAACCCGCCGGTGAGCCGGACCTGCGTGTGGATGGATGTGCCCGACGAGGTGGTCACGGTGTCGCTCCTAACAAGCTGGCTTCCCGGCTCCATTGGGGCCGAGGAAGCCGGTCATACGACCGGGTTGGACGACGAAGGAGACATCATCGACGGCAACCGCCTTGCCGTAGCGCTTGGTGAGGTGCCGTGCCTCGATCATTGTTCTTCCGTCCCTCGATGCTCCTGGTGCTGAAAACAGAGTGCGCCGAGGGCCTGAGGCGGGACTGCCGTGGCGCCGAGGTCCCGACCTCAGCGACGCCTCAGCGCAACGGCAGTCCCGCCTCAGGGCCCGGACGCAGGCTTACGTCCAAGACCCAAGCCCATCGACGGAAGGATCAGAAATGATCGAGATTGACGGCCTGACCAAACGGTACGGCGACAAGACCGCCGTCGACGGCTTGAGCTTCGTGGTGGAGCCGGGCATAGTGACTGGTTTTCTCGGCCCGAACGGCGCCGGGAAATCTACCACCATGCGGATGATCGCTGGCCTGGACCGGCCGGACAACGGCACGGTCCGCGTCAATGGCAAGCACTACCCCAAGGCACCGGCCCCGATGGCCGAGCTCGGCATCTTGCTGGACGCCCGGTCGGTGCACCCGGGCCTGTCGGCCCGCAACAACCTGCTGGCCCTGGCCCGCACCGCCGGCATCAGCCGCCGCCGGGTCGATGAGGTGATCGAACTGGCCGGGCTTGCCGAGGTCGCCGGCACCCGGGCCGGCGGTTTCTCCCTCGGCATGGGCCAGCGCCTCGGCGTGGCCGCCGCGCTGCTGGGCCAGCCCCAGACTGTGGTGCTGGACGAGCCGGTCAACGGCCTGGACCCGGACGGCGTGCGCTGGATCCGGCTGCTGCTCAAGTCACTGGCCGCCGAAGGCCGCACGGTTCTGGTGTCCTCGCACCTGATGAGCGAGATGGCGCAGACGGCGACCCAGCTGGTCGTGCTGGGCCGCGGCAAGCTCATCACCGAGGCCAGCGTCGAGGACTTCACCGGCCACGCCACCGGGACCGGCGTGCTGGTCCGCACCCCCGAACCGGTACGGCTCGGTCAGCTGCTCGCCGCTCCCGGCATCACGGTCATTAACGACGGAACGGACCTGCTGCGTGTCTCCGGCACCACCGCCGAGCAGATCGGGGCGGCGGCCTGGCGGGCTCACCTGCCCGTGTTCGAGCTCACCCCCACCCACGCATCGCTGGAAGAGGCCTTCATGCAAGTCACCAAGGACAGCATCGAGTACCACGCCGGAGCCACCCGATGAGCGCCATCACGCGGCCAGGACTCGCGCCGGCTCAGGGGGGCCCCGCCCCGGCTCCGATGACCCCGGCCCCGGCGACCGTAGCCGGACCGGTGACCCAGGCCCGCGTCGTCCGCGCGGAGTGGACCAAGCTGCGGGCGCTGCGCTCGACCCGGTGGTCCGCGCTGAGCGCCATCGTGCTGATCGTCGGCCTGGGGGCCATTGTCGCGGGCTCCGGGACGCCTTATCGCATCTCGGGCAGCAATACCGCCGCGGTGGGAATTTCAACCGCCCTGCTGGGCGTGTTGTTCGCCCAGCTGGTGCTCGGGCTGGTCGGCGTGCTGGCGTTCAGCGGCGAGTACGGCACCGGGATGATCCGGGCCACGCTGGCGGTCGTACCCTCGCGGCTGCCGGTGCTGTGGGCCAAGGTGATCGTGCTGGCCGGCCTGGTGCTGCCGGTGACCCTACTGTGCGCGTTCCTCGACTACTTCGTGGCGGCCGCCATCGAGTCCTCCCGCGGGGGTTCGGCGTTCTCCCTGACCGATCCGGGCGTGCTGCGGACGGTGGTCGGCTCGTCGTTGTACCTGACCGTCGTGGTCATCATCGCCTTGGCCCTGGGGGCCCTGCTCCGCAAGACCGCGGCGGGCCTGTCGGTGTTCGGCGCGGTGTTCTTCGTCATCCCGATCGTCGTGGCGGCCCTCCCGCACAACATCACGGGCTTCGCGTCCTACCTGCCCACCAACGCCGGCGGGGCCCTGTGGGGCGACCCGCAGACCACCGCGCATGCGCTGAGCCCGTGGACCGGCTTCGCGTGCCTGTGCGGCTACGCGATCGTGCTGACCGCCCTGGCCGCCTGGCAGCTGCGCCGCCGCGACGCCTGAGGAAGAAACACTGAGCACGCGGAAAGGCTGCGAGGATACTCCTGCGTCCTTCTGGACACCGGTCGAGAACCCGTGAACGCGCCCGCCGCGTTCCCGGGTCTTCGACATCGCCTGTACTCTGCTCGCCGCGCCAGCCTCGTTCGGGAGCTTCCTGGCGCATCGCGCGCTCACGCTTGGCGCACCGGGACAAGCCGGTGGCGGCACCAAGCCGGGTCGTCGCACCCAGGCCCGTTCCGCCAAATGAGTCTTTGTGTGGTGCCGCGGTCCTCGGGCACAGTCTCGCCTGGGGAATCCTGACGGTCAGGAACCCGGGGCGTCGCCATGTCCGGAAGACGCCCGCAGCGCATCCGTCAGCAATGCGACCAGCGCCTCGAGCTGCACGTCGACCGACGAGGAGGCCTCCTGGTCCGCCCCGTCCAGCGCCCGGGCGGCAAGCCCCGCCTTGCCGTCGATCAGCCCGGCGATCCGGGCGTCGATGGTCTGCGCAGCGATGATGCGCCACGCTGTGACTGGTTCGGCCTGCCCGATGCGGTGGCTGCGGTCGATGGCCTGGGTCTGCTCCGCGTCGGTCCAGGACAGCTCGGCCAGCACGATGTTCGAGGCGACCTGCAGATTCAGGCCCACGCCAGCCGCGGTCAGCGAGCATACCGCGACCGTGACGTCCGGATCGTTCACGAAGGCGTCGACGTTCGCCTGCCGCACTGTGGGCGTCTGGTCGCCGCGGATCGACGAGAAGCGCACGCCCTGCCGGGCGAAGGTCTCTTCGGCGGCGTCCATCACGTCGATGTGCTTGGCGAAGAAGACGACCTTGCCGGCGCTGCGGGCCAGCTGCGTCGCATAGTCCGCAGCCAGTTCGGCCTTCGCCTGGCCGATGCGCCGCATCACGGTGAACACGTTCTCGCCGGACTGCTTAGTCGTCGTGTCCTTCAGCTCCGACCGGGCCACCCGGCGGACGAGGTCGTGGTCGATACCCTCGACGCCGGCGTCGGAGGACCGGTTCGCGAGCGCGGTCTCGTATTGGGCCACCATCCGGCCGGCGAGGTTCTGCTCGGCCGCCCGGATCGACCGGCCGACTCGTCCGTCCAGTTCGACGGGGAGGTCGGCGATGCGGCGGGCGGGGATGTCGGCGGCCACGTCGAGCTTGCGGCGGCGCACGATGCCGAGGTCGATCACGCACTGGCGCGCCGCGGCGTAGAAACCGCGGTCGGCGGGCGTCAGACCGGTGTCCTCGAGCGCGTCTGTCAGCTCGTTGAGGGGCTTGCTGTCGTCGATCCAGCCGAGGAACTGCCAGATCGCCCGGAAGTCGTCGATGTCGTTGATCAGCGGGGTGCCGGTCAGCGCCATCAGCAGAGGCCGCGCCGCACGGGACCGGATGCGATCTGAGAGCGCGAGGACGCGCTGCGAGCGCTGCGAGGTCTTGTTCTTGATGAAGTGGGCCTCGTCCACGACCATGCCGCGGAAGTCGAAGTCGCCGAGCCAGCCCATGTGGCGGTCGAGCACCTCGTAGTTGAGCACGACGATATCGGCGAAGCCGTCGACAGCCTCGCCGTCACCCTGCACCACGGTGACCGGGCGGCGGGGAGTCCAGCGGGCCGCCTCACGGGCCCAGTTGGTCTTGACGACGCTCGGCACGACGACGAGCAGCGGGTAGGCGTTCGCTGCTTCCGCGGCGAGCAGCGCCTCGGCCGTCTTGCCCAGGCCCGGCTCATCGGCGAGCAGGAACGTCCGGTGACCGGCAGCGGCCGCGGCGACCACCTGCCCCTGGTGCGGCATCAGCTCCAGACCCGCCGGGGTGAAGCGTGCCGTCGGCGCCGGGAGCGCCATGCAGGCCGGGGCACCTCCGCCGGCGCGCTCGAAGGAACTCAGCAGCGGGCCGAGCAGTTCCCAGCTGGCCAGGCGGCGCGGACGGGAGGTGAGCTGCGGAGCGGCGGAGAAGTCTGGGGCCAGGAAGGGGTTCGCCAGCTGCCGGGAGACCACCGACTGCGGCACGACCCGCCGCTCCGTGCCGGCGGGAGCGGTCGCGGTCTCCGTCGGTGCGATCTCTTCCGGCGCCGGCTCGATGCCGAGCTCCCGCAGCATCTCCCGCTTGAGCGACCGGGCCGCGTCGGAAACGTCGGAGTCCTCGGCGAGCAGCGCCAGCAGCCCAGCGTCCTGTACGGCGGTCGTTGCCAGGATGGTCGCGATGCCGTCCAGGCGCCTGAGCTGCTCGGCCCGATGACTATCGCTTCCGGCCGCTGTCCGGACGCGGGCGCGCTCGTCCCGCAACAGCAGGGCGACGGCCTGAAACTTCGTGCGCACGGCAGGCGTCACGCGGCCGCGCTGGGCAGCCGCCTCGACCTCACGGGCGGTTCGGGCGAGCACGGAAACGACGTCGCCGCGGTGGTGGACGCGTCCCTGCTTCCGCGGGGCGGTACGGCGAGCGCCCGTCTGGCGCTGGCCTGGTCGAGCCACAGACTTCTCCTAAAGAATGCCGGGGCACGGTGGCCACGGCAGCATGCCGCACAGTCTCGCGGCCGGGCGAGGTACGTCCCGAGCACAGGGCCGGGTGCTTCGAACGCCTAGCCGACTTGCGGATCTCCAAGGATCGGCGCAGCAGGCCCCGGCAAGCGTCTCACGCGGACCCGGATCCGCCGGCGGGCGGGCTGGTGACCACGGCACGGGGAAAGTCGTCGCCGGACGGCCAGCTCGGTTCTTGGCTACCACTCATCTTAACGCGCGCGAGGGCGCATAATTCCCGGCGGTACTGTGGATGAACGTCCTCAATCGCCGCGGACAGGGTCAAGCCCCGGGGGCCTGGTGTGAGACTTGGCTATGTTCGGGTGGTCAGTCGACAGCCGTGAACTCGGCAGGCGGCCCGAACCAGGTGGTGAGCGCGTCAGGAAGCCCGGAGGCGGTGATGTCTCCCACCCAGGCGACGTATCCGTCGGGCCGGATCAGCACGGCAGCGGGAGCAGTGACCGCGCCAAGTACCGGAAGCTCCCACACGCCAGCGTATTTCGCGTCGACGAACTGGACCCGGTCCGCCCATGGAGTGATATCGAAGCCGCCGGGCGCACCGAAGTTGAGCAGCACCGGCCGGGCATCGTGGAGCAGGGTGAAGATCCGCAGCGGGCCGCTGGAGGTGACCAGGTCGAGATCGGGTATGCAGCGCCCGAGCAGCGGGTGCCCCGCACCGAGGTCGTAGTGAATGTCCAGGCCGGACATCATCGCGGCGAACCGCTTGCGCGGCTCGTCCATGCCCAGCAGCTCCGACATGGTGTTGCGCAAGGCGTCGACACGCGCGTCGCTTCGGGTGAGCGCGGTTTGCGCCATGGTGGTCTGCAGCACGCGGGCAGCGACCGGGTGCCGCTCGGCTTGATAGGTATCTAGCAGGCTCTCTGGCGATATCCCCCTGACCACCTGGGCCAGCTTCCAGCCCAGGTTCACCGCATCCTGCACCCCGGTATTGAGGCCCTGCCCACCTATCGGGGAATGCACATGCGCCGCGTCGCCGGCCAGCAGCACCCGTCTGTCCCGGTAGGACGCCGCCTGCCGGGTCATATCGGTGAACCTGGAAATCCAGGTGGGACTGTGGATCCCGTAATCGGTCCCGTATACGGCGATGAGCGCCTCGCGGAGATCACACAGGGTGGCTTCGCCGGTGTGCCCGGCGTGCTGTTCTCTTACCACGACCCGTACCCGCTCCCCGTCCTCCAGCCTGCCCAGGGAATGGACGCCCTTGTCGTCGCGGCGGATGCCCCACTCCGGTTCCCCGTCCATCTCGACCTCGGCCACGAGGGAGCTGGTCGTCGGGTCCCATCCCGGGAACTCGATACCGGCTGCCTTACGGATCAGGCTGCGTCCTCCGTCGCACCCGACGAGGTATTCCGCCCGCAGCGGCTGACCGTCGGACAGCTTTACGTCGACGCCTGTGCCGTCCTGCGCGAAACCCGTCACCTCGCGGCAGTGGTAGATCGGCACCGCCAGCTCCTCGACCCAGCCGGCCAGGATGCGCTCGATGTGGTTCTGCCACAGTCCGAGCCCATAGGGATGGCGGATGGGAAAGTCGCTGATGTTCAGCGGAATCGTGGCGAAGGATTGAACCTGAGCCACCTGTCCCTGCGACAGGAACCGGTCAGCGATTCCACGCTGATCGAGAACCTCGATGGTGCGTGAGTGCAGGCCGCCCGCGCGCGAGCCGGGGAGGTCCTGGCTGGCGCGCCGCTCGACAATGGCAACGTCAGCCCCCGCCAGTGCCAGCTCACCCGCCAGCATCAGCCCGGTCGGGCCTCCTCCGGCGATCACCACCGCAGGTCCGGTCACAGCCACACTCCGGTCGGCCTCACGCCAGCCGCCATCAGCGCATCACATCTCTCGGCCCCGACGCTCGTCTTGGGCGCGTCGACGAGGCCGATGTATCGGCGCACGTCGTCGCGCTCGCGGGCGACGTCGAAGCTGCTTCCGCGAACGGCCTGGCCGCAGGTCGTGGTGAGCCCGGCGGCGTCAATTGCAGGTGGTGTGACGAGATAGGCGAGTTCGTCCGGGGTGAACGTGCTCATTGATGCCTCCGATGATCAGTGCAGGTAGATGGCGAGGTTGTCCCGCGTTCCGTTGAACTTCGGTGGCGGTCCTCGCGATCGTCGGGCGGCGATCACGTTGTCTTGGCCGACGTTAGGCGCTCGTAAGGATGCGGCCGCGGAACGAGAAGTTCTTCACCCTCTTCAGCGGGGCGGGCTCGAACGTCTTCGAGAGCGCCGCCATTCTCAGGGAGCTGGTCACCGCGCCGCACGAGCGCCGAGCGCTGCTCGCCAAACGTATGCACGACACCGAGCACGCCGGCAACGACACCACTAAGCCGGACGGACGGTGCGCGACGCCGGGGCCGAGGCGCCTGGCGGGCACGTCGTTCGGCCTCTGCTCTCGCGTGTATCTCCCTGATGTGGTTGGCGACAAGTTGTTGCGTGATGACCGGATGCATGATCTCCTCCTGGTGATTCCTGCGCGGACGGCCGGACAGCGGGCGACGTGCGAGGGTCAATCGGGATCGAGGTGGCGTACCGAGATCAGGAACAGCCCGAGGTCGCGTACCTGGGTCAGCAACCCGTGCAGGGCGGCCTGATCAAACCCATGTACCGTCCTTCGGTTGTTGGTCCGTGGATCTGTACGCTACGAATCCGGGACAGGATCAGCGTCACCCGAAGGTGCCCATGCGGGTGGAATCTTTCCGCCGACGGCGCCGGCACGATAGTGCCGCGCGGATCAGTTCCCGGAATTCACGGCGGGCGGCTCACGGCTAGCATGGGTTCGGGGAGCGACGCAAGATCGCTGGAGGTGCCGACCGTGCAGGTTGCCGATGGGTGAGTCGGCCGCAGCCGGGGCAGCAACCTCGGGGCGCGATGCCCTGCTGGCCACCAAGCTGAACGTGCCTGGGTTGCGGCCAGATCTGGTGCCGCGCCCGCGACTGGCGCAGCGGCTCGATGAGGGTGGGGGACCAGGGCTGGTCCTGGTCTGTGCGCCGGCTGGGTACGGCAAGACTGTCGTGCTGGCCGAGTGGGTCCGGCGCGGCCGGGATCCAGTGGCCTGGCTTTCGCTAGATGCTGGCGACAACGACCCGGCCAGGTTCTGGCGGCATGCGGTGGCCGCGCTGGACCGAGTGCGGCCGGGGATCAGCGAGCGGATGGTCCCGCTGCTCGGCCCTCCCCCGCCATCGTCGTTCGAGCCGCTGGTGACTGCTCTGATCAACGAGGTAGCCGGCCAGCCTGACGCGGATGAGGCGCTGCTGGTCCTGGATGACTATCACGTGATCAGCTCGCAGCGGGTGCACGAATCGCTTGGGTTCCTGCTTGAGCACCGGCCGCCGGGGCTGCACCTGGCGCTGGCCAGCCGCAGCGACCCGCCATTGGCCCTGGCGCGGCTGCGGGCCCGCGGGCAGCTGATCGAGCTGCGCGCCGCGGAACTGCGGTTCACGCCCGGGGAAGCGGCGGCGTTGCTGCAGCAGATCGCGGCTGCGCCCGGCGGAGCGCGGCCCGGTGGGCCGCTGCCTGACGCGGTCGCCGCGGCGCTGGCCGCGCGCACCGAGGGCTGGGCGGCCGGGCTGCAGCTGGCCGGGCTGTCGCTACGTGCACAGACCGACGTCGACGGCTTCGTCACGGCGTTCACCGGCAGCCACCGCTACGTCCTGGACTTCCTGGCCGAAGAGGTGCTCGAGCGCCAGAGTGAGCAGGTGCGCACGTTCTTGCTGCAGACCTCTGTGCTGGAGCGGCTGTCGGGGGAGCTGTGCGACACGGTCACCGGGCGGCCTGGCAGCCAGGCACTGCTGGAACAGATCGAACGGGCGGGGCTGTTCTTGGTGCCGCTGGATGAGGTGCGCGGCTGGTGGCGCTACCACCACCTGTTCGCCGACCTGCTTCGAGCCCGCGTGCAAGCCGAACAGCCCGGCGGGGTTCCCGAACTGCACCGGAACGCGGCGGCCTGGTATGACGACCACGAAATGGCCGATGACGCAATACAGCACGCGGTGGCCGGCGGGGAGGTGGCCTGGGCCGCGCGGCTGATCGAGCAGCACTTCGACGAACTGTTCTACCTGCGCGGCGAGGGGATTACGGTTCAGCGGTGGCTTTCGGCGCTGCCAGTTGACCTGGTCCGGACCCGTCCCCGGTTGCTGTTGGCGCAGGCTTTCCTGGCATCCCACGGCGGCCGCATGGAGACGGTGGAGCCGTTGCTTGACGCGGCCGAGCAAGCGTACGCGGGTGCGGCCGAGGAGCCATTCGAGCCTACCGTCGGCCGGGCCGGCAGCATGCTCGTGAATGTCCCGGCGCTGATCGCGATCCGTCGTGGCTTCCTCGCCCAGCTTCGCGGTGACGCCGAGGAGACGGCGGCATTCGCCTCGCGGGCCCTAGCCGAGAGCAAGGAAGGCGAGTGGCTGCTGAACTCTACCGCCCGGGGATACCTGGCCATGGCCGAGCGGCTTCGTGGCCGGCTCGCGGAAGCTGAGCGCGCCTTCGCGTCCAGTATTGCTCGGGGGCAGGCGGCCGGCCAGCCCGCTTTGACCGGATGGCACCGCTACCAGCTCGCCCAGGTCCAGCGGGCTCTGGGCCGCCTGGACGCGGCCATCCAGACCTATGAGCAGGCGCTAAGAGCCACTGCAGTGCCCGGCCGGCCGCCAGCGCCGACCGTCGGTCTCGTGTATGTGGGCCTGGCCGAAGTGACCTACCAGCGAAACGAACTCGACAGGGCCCTCCGGTATGTCACTGAGGGCATTGCGCTAGAACGCCAGTTCCTCCCCGGGACATCGCCGACCGCAGGCTTGGTGACACTCGCGTGGATACGGCACGCCACCGGCGATCCGGCGGGAGCGCTAGAGGCGATCGGCGAAGCCGAGCATGCCTCGCCGACGACGGCTGGCCTGCTCAACCCGTTCCCGGCGCAGCGGGCACGGCTGCTGCTAGCCCAGGGCGAGGTGGCCGCAGCCGCGCGGTGGACGCATGAGACCGGCCTGCACGCCGACGATGAGCCGTGCTACCCGCGCGAGCCGGGATACCTGGTGCTGGCCCGGGTGCTGCTGGCCCAGCAACGGCCTGCCGAGGCGCTCGCACTGCTGGACCGGCTGCACGCCGCGGCGGTCGCCCAGAGCCGGGTCGGCAGCGTGATCGAGGCTGGTGCGCTGCGGGCGCTGGCGCTGGCCGCCTGCGGCCAGGATGCCGACGCGGTGAATGCCCTCGCCGACGTGCTCACGCTGGCCTGCCCGCAGGGCTATGTCCGGGTCTTCGCCGACGAGGGCCCGCCGATGGCCGCGCTGCTGGCCCGGCTGATCGCAGCCCGGCGGTCCGGCGGGGCGGTTGCGGAGGTCCCGCTCGGCTGCCTGGCACGGCTCCAGCGTGCCTTTGACGTCGGGCACACTGGACCGGGCTCCCGGTCCGGTACCGCCCCCGCGGCGGTGCCGGGCCTGGTCGAGCAGCTGACCGGCCGCGAGTTGGAGGTACTGGGGATGCTGGCAGCAGGAAAGTCGAACCAGGCCATCGCAGATCAGCTCGTCGTCACCCTCGATACCGTAAAGAAGCATGTTAGCCACCTGCTGGGCAAGCTGGGCGCGGCCAACCGCACCGAGGCCGTCACCCGGGCGCGGGAACTAGGGCTGATTCCTTAGCCGGGGCCAGATACGCACGGCTCCTCCGGCCGGATCTCACCCAGGTCGTCGACATGATCGCGCCGTTGCGGCACATCAGCCACGTGCTGGGCAAGCTCGGCGTTGCCGACCGTACCGAGGCTGTCGACGGCCCCGGCCAGCCGGGTCTGATCCCTCAAAGCGGAATCCGCTGCGCGCTGTCGGCACTTTCGTGCCGCGGCCCGGCGCCGGAGACTCCACCCGCTATGTCCACTTCCGGGTGACGCCCGCCATATCTCCGCCTCGTAACGTCCTGTCTGTCCGAATACCCGAGGAGGCACGATGCGAAGTTCAGTCGCGCGGGCAAGCGGTGCTGTCGGGGTCCAGTTCGTTCCGCAGCTCATCGAGCACGGGCACATGGTGACCGGGACGCGCTGCTCGCCAGTGAACTGCCGTTCATCATTGGGTGTCTGCTGATCGCGTCGACCGTGCTCGCGCTTGTCGACGGCGACCTCGACTCGCCAGGCGGCGCCGTCGGCGCCGTTGTCGCGCTGCTCACGCTGGCCGGCCTCATGGTCGTGGTGGGCCACGCCATGCGCGCGCACGCGGCGTGGCACAACGCCGGCCGAGGCGGCCGTGGGGCCGCATCCTGCGCTCCCCGTTCTTCCCGGGCCGGCTCGACGTGGTCCGGGTGCGCGGCCTTGCCTACGGCGAAGATCGCGGATGAGGGGCACGAGCAAGTCCTGGACCGGGTGGCCGCGGTCGACGTGGCCAAGACGTCGGGGATGGTCTGCACCCGGGTGCCGCGCCCCTCCCGGCCGGGCAAACGGCGCAAGATGCGTCCTGCTGCCAGCCGGTCACGACTCCTTGGCCGTCGGCGGGCGGGAACTGGGCCGCGGATTGGGAGACGCGGCCAGCGGGGTCCCGGCCACCGCGCAGTGTCGTTGGAGGGACGGCGGGAGATCCTCCGCTACTGGCTCACCGTCCGCAGCTGGCCGGTTCAGCGCGTCATCGCCGATCGTGGTCCAGGCGAGCAGCGCGGCCGCGAAAGACGTTCCAGCGGCGATGGTCATCGCGACCGGGAAGCCAGCTGCCATTCGGGCCGGGTTTTCGAAGGCGGCGCCGGAAAGCCCCGCGGCGAGGGGGAGAGCCGCAACCGCGACCATCTGGCCGAGGCGCGAAAAAGCGTTGTTAACGGCGGACGCGATCCCGGAATGCCGTGAACCGACGCTCGCGAGCACCGTGGCGGTGATAGGAGTGATCAGCGCGGCGAGACCGACCCCGAACACCGCCAGCGAGGGCAGTATGCCAGTCAGGTATCCGTCGCCGACGTGGATCTGTGCCATCAGCAGCAGTCCCGCGCCGGTCAGGACGGCCCCGATCGCCAGCGGGATCCGGGGGCCGATGCGCTGGGCGATCGCTCCTGACGGGCGAGACAGGATCAGCATCAGCGCGGTGATTGGCAGTGTGGCGGCACCCGCTTGAAGTGGTGTGTAGCCGAGTGTGATCTGCAGGAATGCGACGAAGAGGAAGATGACGCCGCCGAGCGCCGCATAGGCCACCAGCGCGAGCACCGTGGCGCTGGCGAACTGGCGGGAGCGGAACAACTCCAGCGGAAGCATCGGGTGGCTACTGCGCGGCTCAACGGCGGCAAAGGTGCCGGCGGCGGCCAGGCTGATCGCCGCGGCGGTGATCACCGCTGGTGTCAGGCCCCCGGCGGCCTGGATGAGCGCGAAGCACGCACCTGCGATGGCCAGCATGGCGAGCGCGGCTCCGCGCAGATCGAGGCCACCCGCACGCGTGGGATCACGGGTCTCTGGCACCCGGAGAATTGCGGCGATGATGACCAACGCCCCCAGCGGCAGGTTGATCAGGAAAACCGCGCGCCATGACACCGCGTCGGTCAGGTAGCCGCCGACGGGAGGGCCGACCGCGGCCGCCGCCGCCGTCAGGCCCGCCCACGCGCCGATCGCCCGGAGGCGATCATCGGGATGAAAGACCGCGCCGATGATGGCAAGGCTCCCAGGGGTGAGAAGAGCCCCGCCAACCCCTTGAACGAACCGGGCGGCAACAAGCAGCTGAATCGTGGGGGCTGCCGCGCACAGCGCTGAGGCGGCTACGAAGACCGCCGTCCCCAAGATGAACACGCGGCGTCGGCCATAGATGTCGCTGAGCGAACCGGCTGCCAGGACAAGCGCCGCGAGCGTGAGCACGTAACCGTCCAGCGTCCACTGCAGCCCCGCGGCATCCGCGTGCAGATCACGGCCGATCACCGGCAACGCCACGTTGACGACCGTCGCCTCCAGCAGCACCATCGCCTCACCCAGCACCGCAACCGCCAGCACCCAGCGGCCGGCAGCCGAAGCCAGCCGCACCGAACCGGGCCCGCCGCCGTCATTCCCCACTAACTGCACCCTTCCTGGCGCTCCTCGCTACCGTAACGCCCCCGAAGGCCGCCGATTACGGGCCCGGTCACGAGGAGAAGGTGATAGCTCAGCCGAGCCACGGCGGGCTGAACGCGCCGAGCTGGTTCATGATCGCGGCGATGTCGTCTGCGGCCCACTCTTCGCTGATGCGGCCGTCGCGGATGCGGTAAATATCGACGGCGTTCCACTGGATCGCGGTGCCGCTGGCCGGGACGCCGAGCAGGTCGCCCTTCTGCGTGGCCTTGACGACGAGGCGGACCATGACGAGGTCGTTCTCGGCGGTGACGTCCTGCTCGGCGGCGTACAGGTCGGGTAGCGCGCCGATGAAGGCGCTGAGCAGGCAGCTCACATTCCCGGCTCCGGCGATGTCGCCGAGGATGCCGCCGTGCCAGATGACGTCGTTGGTGACGTGACCCAGGGAACCAGGCGACACGATCCGGCTGACCCGACTCTCCCGCTGGACCCCGACGAGGAGGCGGCGTGGCGCGCGCTGGCCCGCGCCGTCATCGTCGTGCCCCGGGTGCTCGACGCGGACCTGATCGAAGGCGTCGGCCTCAACCTGGCCGAATACATTGCGCTGGTGGAGCTGTCCGAGGCACCGGGCCGGGCGATGCGCATGAACGAGCTGGCGACGCTGACGGACCTGTCCCGCAGTGGCCTGTCGCGCTTGATCGAACGGCTGGTCCGGCAGGGACTGGTCAGCCGCGAACCGTTCGCCGACGACGGGCGCGGCCGGGTGGCGCAGCTAACCGAGGCCGGGTTGCGCCGCCCGGAACAGGCCTACCCGCACGCCTTGGCCAGCGTCCGAAGAAACGTCATGAAGCACCTGGCATGCCTCGATCTGCCCGCGTTCGCGCAAGCTGTCGGAAGGCTCGCCCCGGATGACGCTTACGCACCGGCGCGACGGACGGCACGGTCCTGACCCCCGGCAATCCGATCGCGATCCGCCCCGTTACAGCCACGCGCTGTACCCGAAGAGCTCGTCTCACTGATTCCGGCTCATTACGGCCCTGGGTCTCGTTAGTGCCGGCCTTGGAGGTGCCCGGAGTGCAGCTCAGGACACTTCTCGCTGCGCCCGGTCCGGTCCTGGCCGGGAGATGGCGAGTACGCACATGTCGTCGAGCTGGGGTTCGGCGGCGAGGGATGCGATCAGTTCGTCGCAGAGGCTGCCGAGCGGCGCGCCGGGCTGCCATGCCTGCAATTGTTCGGCGACACGGGTTATGCCTTCCTGGAGGTCTTCGCCGCGCCGCTCGATCAGCCCGTCGGTGTACATGAGCATGATGTCGCCGGCGTCGAATCCCGTCTGGCCCTGGGTGTACTGCGGGAAGTCGTGGTCGCCCGGGAGGCACAGGGCTGGCCCCTCCGCGGGTGGGGGGATCTCCACTGTCCCGGTCTTGGCGCGGCGGATCAGGATCGGCGGGTGGCCCGCGGTGGCGTAGGTGACCACCGACAGGTCGGGCTCGATGATCGCAGCCGCCGCGGTGGCGAACTTCCCGCTGGTGGCCCAGTCGGTGACGCGCGCTAGTTCTTCAAGGAGGCTGGCGGGCTGGTAACCGGCGATGGCCAGGGTACGCCCGGCGTTACGTAGCTGTGTCATGTCCTCGGCGGCGGTCAGGCCGTGTCCGATCACGTCGCCGACGGCCAGGTAGGCGCGCTGGCCCGGCAGGGCCATCGCGTCGTACCAGTCCCCGCCGATCTGCCGGGTCGTTCCGGCCTGCCGGTAGCTGGCCCCGATCTCCAGGCCGGGAATCACCGCGGCCGCCGCTGGCATGATCGCGCGCTGCAGGACGGCGGCGATCGCGTGCTCATCGGCGTAGACGCGGGCACGGACCAGGGCCTGCGCGACGATGTCGGCGACGGCGGCGACGAAGGCGAGCTGCCCCGACTCGAACTGCTGAGGATGCCTCCACATCAGGGCGATCGCGCCGACGGGTGCCGTGCCCGCCCACAGCGGCCAGGTCAGCCAGCTCGATCCGTCCGCGGCGACCGCCGGGGTATCCGGGCCCGGATAGCGCTGTTCATACTCGGCGGGCGTCCGGATGATTACCGGGCGGCCGGTCCGGGCGGCATCGGTCGCGGACGCGGGGACGTCCATCGGCAGGTCCGGGAACCGCCCGGGGATCTCCCCGGCGTAGCCGGCCGTGGTGATCCATACCAGCCGCCGGCCGTCCTGGCTGATGACGCCGAGGCATAGCGCGTCGGCGCCGCCGGCGGCCGCGCAGAGGCAATCGGTCACTGCCTCGCCGATCGCCTCGGGGGTCAGCGCCGCGGCGAGCAGCCTGGTGAGGTCTGCAAGTGTCTCGACCCGCGCGTGCTCGCGCCGCCTGGCCTGCCAGAGCCGGGCCCGCTCCAGGGCACGGCTCGTCGTCTCGGCCATGGCGCGCAGATACTCGCGTTCCACCGGGGTCGCCTCACGCGGGCCGGCCCACCATACGCCGAGATAGCCAAGGACGCCGACCTCGGTGAGCAACGGAAGGGCGGCCATCGACCCGATCCCCGCGCCCGCCGCCTTCAGGTCGCTGAGGTACACGGGAGTGCGGTCCCGGACCGCGCGCGGTCCCGGCGCGTCGGAATCGGCCGTCCACTCCGCTGACATGACCGCCACCTGCGCGGCAGCACCGCCACCCGCGAGCGGCTCGAACCGGCGTCCGCCGGCGGCAAGCACGCTGATTACCACCTGCGCCGCGTCCAGCCGGGCGCGGACCGCGGCAGCCACCTGGTCACCGACGGAGCTGACCGTAGCGGCATCAGCGAGCACCGCGCCCAGCTCGGCGGCCTCCCGCCGGGCCTCCGCCATCGCTCGCTCCAGCCGTGCGCTGTCCCGGTCCTGCACCGCCGACATCCGGCCCGTGACTTCCTGAGCCAGCATCCAGCCGACCAACAGGACCAGGGCGATGTAGGCCTGCGTCACCGCCACCGAAGCTGGAGACGGCAGCCCCAGATGAGCGAACTCGCCGTACCCGGCCGCCGTCATGTAGTTGGCCACCACCGCGAACGCCGCGCCAGTAAGAACCACGCCCAGGTCACGTAGCCGGAACGCCGCCCACGCCAGGACCGGCAAGAACAGCAGGCCGGCCACGTCGCCGAAGCGGAACGCCACGACGGAAAGCCCAGCCGTGAGCAGGACCACGAGCACCAGTTCGAGCCACCGTGAGGACACCAGTGCCCGCCGCTGCGCCCACAGCAGCAACGGGCCGCCGATCACCAGCACCGCGATTCCGTCCCCCGCCCACCACTGCAGCACCAGCCCCGGCCACCAGCCGCCCTTGCTCACCCAGCTCGCAGTGGCCCCGACCAGCCCGCCCGCTAGCGGCCCGAGGACCGCGGCGCCCAGGACGAACCAGCCCAGACCGATGCGGGTCCCCAGGTCCGGCCGCCGTCCTCCGCACAACCAGCGGACGAACGACGCGCCGGTCACCGGCTCCACCGCGTTGGCCAGCGCCGCAGCCAGCGCCGCAGCCAGCGTCAGGTGATGCTGCAGATCGACACTGACCTCGCTGACCACGATCGCGGCGATCACCACCGGCCAGCGCCGCCGCGCCACCAGCAGCAGGGCCGCCACATCAACACCAGACGGGGGATAACCGAACGCCAGACCGGAACTGAAATGGTGCCACCCCAGCTCCGCGCCCACCACGTACGCCCCGGCGACCAGCGCGAACAGGCCAGCCGCGCGCCCAGCCGCTGACCGGGACCAGCGCTCCAGATCCACCAGGACCGCCATTGCCCCACCGGGCACCCGGGCCGCGGCCAGCAAGAGACGCTGACCGGCCGGTTCCAGCCCCGGCAGTCCGGGAGAGGCAGAGCGTGTCACCATGATCAGCCGCCGTAAAGAAAACCCGGCCGCCGCTGGCCGGTCATTTCCGCCGCGGGAGTGAACGGCTCACGTAGCAACCCCGCCTCCCTGGTGCGCCGCTACCGGTGAATATGCGCCTGAGGCCTGTCCCGCTCCCTGTATTCCTCTCGGGGTACCCAATTTAGCCAGCCACTGCCCCACTTGCAGGCAATATGTCCAAAAAGACCGACCGGCAAGCGATGTCAGACTGCTCTAATGCCGTGCCGGAATGAACTGCGCAACGCCTCGGTGTCCGTCGAAGAGATTCTTGACGCGGCTTGCTGGCAGCACCAGGTAGGCGACGGGATCCGGCAGCGCTCCGGTGGAACGCTGTCCGACGGGTTCTCGTGAGCGCTGCCGAACGCGCGCAGTTCCTGGTCGGCATGTTGATGCGCTGAGCACGGCAGGAGGCACGTCCAGCAGGACGCTCGGCGTCTCGGTCTGGTACCGCTACCCAGCAGGCCGGCCGCGCAAGGCCGCAGCGAAGAACCAACCACAGCCATCGGGTCAGGGATCTTGATCGGTCGCGGAGGCTCGTCGCCGCGACAGAACACCCTGTTCGGTACGGCATGAGCGTGCACCACCAACTGTCCTAGACGGCGCCATATCGGCTGGTCAGCGTGCGCTTATCAAAGGGACTTTCGTGATGTCGGCAGCGGGCAGACCAGCGGTCGGTCAACATGCAGCCGTCCGGCCGCTGAATATTTATGCGTCGCCGTCCCTGCCCGGAGAATGCTCGCTCATGCCGCCGATCGAGTGTGGCGTGGCGCGCCTTGGTTACTCCTGCTGGGCTCGGCTGACGAATCGGTCTTTGTCCACGATCACCCGCTCCAGCGTGCCTGCGCCGATGACCACGTTGTGGTCATCTGGTGATCCCGGGAGCCGCGTGTGCCGGGCCATGAACCTGAACACAAGCCGCCGTCCGTCCACCTCAGTGAGCTCGGCCTCGACCACGACCTCCGCCCCGGGCGGGCTGGGCCGGTTGTGCTCCAGAACAGCTGAGGTGCCGACGGAGGTCTGGCCTGGTTCCAGGCTGGGCCTGATAGCCGCCACCGCTGCCGCCTCGGCCAGCGCGAGCAGCCGCGGCGTGCCCAGCACGGGCACGTCACCGCTGCCCATCGCCACCGCCGTATCGGTCTCGGCGACAACAATCCGCACGAATGCGCGCAACCCCGGTGTCAGCGCCATCCCCGTAGCCTAATGACCCTGCAGATCCGGCTTCTCTGCAATGCCGCCACATCCGATCGTGCGCCTCCCCATCTGCCGTGCCTGCAGCCCGTCACAAATGACGGGGCACGAATCTCTGCGGGGCACTCAGCTCATGGCCGGGATGACCACGGCCGCGAGCAGCACCTGTCCTGCCGATGTGCGGAAAAGGCCCAGTGCTGCGTCTGCCGGCGGCATCCAGTGCCGATATTGCGGTGCGGTATCCGCGCGGCGACGGTAGTGTCCGGGCTGATGGTAGCCTCCGGCATCCGTATCGCCCGCCTGATGCGCGTGGCCGCATGGCGTGCCCTTGCGGGCGCAGAGGTCGTCGGCGAAGCTAACGCGATGCTCCGGCCGGACCGGCGCTGGTTCATCTCAGTTGACACATGGATCGCTGACTCGTTCCTTCCCCTGGTGTCGGCCGTTGCCGACGACCTGCGCCAGGATCTGTATACGACGGTGGATGAGGGTGATCAGGCGGAGCTGCGGAACTGGAGCGCCGCCGGATTCACGGTCCTGCGCCGTGAGCATCACTACCTGGTCCCGACCGCTCAAGACCGGACGCGGCTGGCCGGAGCCGCCTTGCCCGCCGGAATGTCCCTGGTCTCAGCTGACGCTGTGGACGAATACGGCCTTCGGCTGCTGGACGAAGAGTTGCGCCGGGATGTGCCCGGGACGGGCGGATGGGTCAATGACCCGCAGGAGTTCCGCGAGTACACCTTCGACGAACGGCGTTTCGATCCGGCCACGTACCTGGTCGCGGTCGATGACGTCAGCCAGGCTTTCGCGGGACTTGCCCGTGTATGGAAGTACCCGAGCCGCCAGCCCCGTCTTGGCCTGGTCGGCGTCGCGTCCGGTTACCGCCGGCGGGGACTGGCGACGATGCTGCTCGCGGCCGTGTTCGCCCCGCTCCGCGACCGCGGCATCAGCGAAGTCGCAGCTGAGGCCGACGCGGCCAACGTCGCCTCGAATGCGCTGCTCAGCAGCATCAGCGCGCGCCGGGTGGGCGGCTCGATCGAGCTAGTGCGACGCGCACCGTACTAGCCAGAGCCATCCATACATACCGCCGACCTGGCGAGCCGTCACCTTCGCGGAAACGCGCTCATGCCGTGCACAGGGCCGGGCGGCCCGGGCATGACGGGACCCTTACCGTGCCCAGGTAGCTCAGCCGGCAGCCGTGAACTCTCCCGGCCCAGGACGCAGGCTAACGGGAAGCCTGTTCGCAGAGCAACCCGAGTCACCGCGTGCCCGCGCAAAGACCCGCCCCCGTCCGGGCGTGAACTGAGTTCCGGCCAATGCACTGACGATACAGATCGGTATTTCTGTCGCCTGGCCGCGGCGGCTGCGCCGCGCTAGCTGCGGCGAGGGCGCCTGGCCACGAGCCACACGACGATGAAAACGGCCATCGCGATCAGCCCGATGAGGAGAAACGTCTTGAGCGTTGCAACGATCCCGCCCGCAGCCGTGATGGCAAACCATATGGCGAGGGTCGCGCCGAGGATTGTCCCGATGATCCGGCCCATGCTGTCCCTGGTGCTGTCCAGGGGACGTGCGGGCTTAGCCCAGGCTTGCGAGAGCCCTAACGAGGCTGTAGATTCCCAGGCCCGTGAGCGCTACCGCGCCGGCCAGGCGAACCCAGCGCACCGGAACGCGCGCCAGCACCTTGGCGCCGCCGAACACAGCGAGCGCCGACACGGCCCACAGTGCCGCCAGGGCCGCTACGCCGATGATCAGGGGGTCGTTGTAGCGGGCAACGAAATTGGCGGTCGTGATCTGGGTGACGTCTCCCCATTCGCCGATGAACACGACCGTGAAGCCCGTGGCAAACACTCGCAGGACGCTCGGGGCTGGCGCTCCCATCCGCGCCGCATCTGGCCCGGGCTCGTTTTCGTCCTCCGAAGGAGAGCGCAGCATCCAGATCGCCCCGCCCAGGAACAACCCCGCAGTGACCAAATCGATCACGGACTTCGGCGCCAGGGTGAGCAGTCCCCCCGCCCCGACGGACAGGGCGACGTGCACGGCAAAGGCTGCGGCGACGCCCAGCCAGACATGGGCCGGCCGGTAGCGTGCGCCCAGCACCAGCGAAGCAAACAAGGATTTATCTGGCAGCTCCGCAATGAACGTCACGGCGAAGACAGTCACCAGCAGCAACCAGCTAGACACCAGGGCGGGCCTCTCCGGTTCAGCCCGTCCCGGCAGGTACAAAAGGACCCCGCCAGGATGAGCTGAACTCATCGGCGAAGGTCTCATTCACCCCGTCTCTGGGGCCTGACGACCGGGTGCGATCACGCACCAGCATGTCGATCAGCCAGCGAGGAACTACTCCCCTTCAGGTCTCAGTTTAAGGCACATCACCCGGTGAAGGCGGCAGGCAGGTATCGCCTGTCTCGCGGGCGGCGTCGGTACGGTCAGCGGCTCCCGGTTGTTCACGCCCAGCCACAGCTGCGGCCGCCAGGCCTGCGCGTGCCGGGACCGGGCGGGAGGTACCGGTCCCGGTTCCGGGCCGCTGGTGGCCGATCCGGACGACCCGGTTCTTGCCACCCTTGCCGTGGACGGTGATCTCCCGCTGCCACAGGCCGATGTCACTCCGCCGCGGGTCACCGGGGTCGTACCGTCGTTGACTGTGCCGCTCGTGCCTGGGTCGGTGCGGTAGTTCCACCGTTTCTGGATGCGAGACTGCGCTCAGAGCTGTGGCACGGCAGGTCGTGACAGCGAGGCTGAGGCGGAGCCGTCCGAAGCCGCTGTACCCGGAGACGATGCGGGGGCTCCGCGGCGGTCGCGGCGCCGGTCAGGAGATCGCGGCCGTCACCAGCTCGGCGACCTTCTTCTCCACCATGGGGCTCCACTTCTTAAGCGCGTACGACACCGGCCACAGGTCGCCGTCGTCGAGGTTCGCCGCGTCCTGGAAGCCCAGGGTTGAATAGCGGTAGCTGAACTTGCCCGCGTTCTGGAAGAAGACGACGACCTTGCCGTCCGCGTTCGCGTAAGCGGGCATGCCGTACCAGGTCTTCGGCGACAACCCGGGGGCGGTCGCGGTCACCGTCACATGCACGCGCTCGGCGAGCGCGCGGTCCTGCGGCGCCATCTCCGCGATGCTGTCCAGGACCGCCTGCAGGCCGTCGGCCTGCTTGGCGCCCTTCTTGCCCTCGGCGCGCAACTCGGCGGCGCGCATCTTCATCGCGGCACGTTCCTCGGCGCTGAAGCCACCGGACTCGGTCGTGGTATTCTTCGCGGGCATTTTCGGGCTTCCTTTTCCTGGTGCTCAGGGGCTCGGTGTCATGCGGGCCTTCCACTGAAAGGTTAGGCCCGGCCACACCGTGGCGCTTCTCGATTCCTGATCGGATCGGGCCCAGCCGAGGCGCCCGAGTAGCGGCCCCCCTTCACTAACCGAACGTCCCGATCTGCCGCATGGAGTGCGGAAAATCCGGCCTATACGGAAATCCGGGCCCCTGGCGGGTACCTGCGCTCATCCACGTAAGCCCGATTTTCCACGATCTTTTCCTGGGCCGGGCCTGGGCCGGGCCTGGGCCGGGGCCGGGCCGGGGCCGTAGGACCGCGAACGGGTCACCGGGACCCCGCCCGCCCCATCAGCCCCTGACATGGGCTGGGCACAGCCCGGCGAAACGGCTGCGCCTGCGGGCCCGGAACCAGCGGCCGCCCAGGCGCCCAGCCGCCGCCCCGGCGCCCAGCGGCCGCCCAGGCGCCCAGCGGCCGCCCGCCAAGATCTACGGGACAGGCCCTAAACCCGCTAAGGCCGGGCGTCGGGTGCGGGAGGCGGGATCTGCGGCGGTTGACGCGGTCACCAGCGCAGCTGGGCGATCCGGAACGGCACGTTGTCGGCGGTTGCGTACCGGGCGGCGAGGAGCGTGGCGGCCAGGCCGACGGGTAGCCGCAGCGGCGGGTCTGGGTCTTCCAGGGTGTCGGCCACGGCTTGCGCGACTTCCTCGACGGTGATGGAGTCTGCCCGCGCGGCGGCTAGCTGACGGGCCAGCGGCAGGTACGGGTCGTCGTCGCCGAGCAGCGTGGCGGCGCGTTCGCTGCCGCCTGAGGAGACGGCTCCGGGTTCGAGCAAGGTGACCTTGACGCCGAAGTGGCCCGCCTCGATGGCTATCGCCTCTGCGAGCGCCTCCAGCGCCCACTTGCTGGCCGCGTATGCCCCGCCCAGCGGCACCACGACCCTCCCGGTAATGCTCGAGATGAACAGCAGCCGCCCGCGGCCGCGGGCGCGCATGCCCGGCAGGACCGCCTGGGCGACCCGCAGCGCGCCCACCGTGTTGAGCTGGAACAGCCGGCTTACCTCGGTCAGCGGAACGCTTTCCGCGGGTGCGCGCAGCGTCTCCCCGGCGTTGCTGATCAGCGCGTCAAGCTCCCCGGCGGCGGCGAGTGCCGCATCTACCGACTCCTGGTCGGTGACATCGAGGGCAAGCCGGGCCGCGGCCGGCAGGTCTTGCAAGGCGGCGAGGCTGCGGGCGGTCGCGACGACGTCGTGACCGCGTGCCGCGAGTTCGCGGACGGTCGCGCGGCCGATGCCCTTGGACGCGCCGGTGACCAGGACACGAGACATAACCACTCCCATTGAGTTCGGATACCGAACCTTATCAGTGGGTGCTACGCTAGCACAGTGAGTCTGGATTCCGAACTCGTCCGGGCGGACGGGACCAGGAAGTGCCCGATCGCCGATGCCATGGAGCTGATCGGCGACCGGTGGTCGCTGCTGGTAATCCGCGAGATCGGGCTCGGGGTACGCCGCTTCACCGGGATCCAGCGCAACACCGGTGCTCCCCGGGAGATGCTCACCGCCCGGCTGCGCAAGCTCGAAGACAGCGGCGTGATCACCCGCCAGCAGTACAGCGAGCATCCGCCCCGCTATGACTACATGCTGACTGAGGCCGGCCAGGCCCTCATACCGGTACTGCGCAGCCTGCGCCGATGGGGCCAGAAGTACGCTCAGGGCCGCCCCGCCTGACACCGCCGCCGCCGCAAGCCTGCCGGTACCAGGCCAGCAAAGCGCAGTCCTCACCCGCGGCCTGCAAAGAGGGCAGCCCGGCAGCCCGGCCCAGCCGCCAGCCCCGCGGCCACGAACGCCAAGCAGATCGCCCTGCGGAGCACGCGCCCGGCCCCAACTTTCCGCGCTGATGTCCCCGACCGGTAACGGGAGTGCTGCCGCAGCCTGCCGCCGAACCGCCAACAGGCAAGCCGTAAGCCAGAACCACACGCTGGTGGCGGTCCGCGACCGCCCCGGCGGGAGCACTCCTGGTCAACCGGAGACTCTGGCGCGCCCGTTCCGGGAACTGATGACCTGTCTCCGCTATCGGGGGATTGCTGTCAGACTAGGCTGATGGCGCAGGTATTGTGCCCGGTCGTGATCGGCAGGGACGCCGAGCTGGAGGCGGTCGACGCGGCGCTGACGGCCGCTGTTGCCGGGCACGGCGGGTGTGTAGTTATCACGGGGGAGCCGGGGATCGGCAAGTCCCGGCTGGCCCTGGAGACGGCCAGCCGGGCGGCCAGCCGTGGTATCCGGGTCGTTACCAGCCGGGCGGTGCCGCAGTCAGCGACCGCTGCTTACCGGCCGCTAACGGACGCGCTTGTGCAGCTCCTCCGGGACCGGGCCGTTCCCGATGACGCGACGATGGAGCCCTGGCTGCCCGCGCTGAGCGCGCTGCTGCCGGGGATGGCTGGCCGCGCTCCGGCGAGTGGAGAGATCTCACCTGGGATCCGCGGTGAGGCGCTGATCCAGCTTCTTCGGCGCCTCGCGCCGCAGGGCCTGGTCATAGTGCTAGAGGACCTGCACTGGGCAGACCCGGACACCGTGGCCCTGATGGAGTACCTCGGCGAGCACCTTGATGGCGAGTCGTTGCTATGCGTACTTACCCTGCGCGCCAACCGGCCGTCGGCCGCACTGGATGTGGCCCGCCGACAGCGGGGCCAGCCCGGCGTGCTTCACCTCGGTCTTGACCGGCTCAGCGATGAGGACATGGCGCGCATGGTCCATGCCTGCATCCCTGGAGCAGAGGCGGAACTCCTGCGCCGGGTGCAGGCCTCCGCCGAAGGAATACCGCTGCTGGTGGAAGATCTGCTGGCATCGCCCGGGCTGCCGGCGTCGTTCACCGAGACGGTCCACGAGCGCCTGGCCGGGTTCAGCGAACCGCAACGACCGGTGATCGAGGCCGCTGCCATCCTCGGCCGCCACTTCGACTGGGAACTGCTCCCGGCCGTTAGCGGCCAGACCGCGGTCCTGGTGGCGGAGACGCTCGAGCTCGCTGTCGAGCAACTGCTGGTGAGCGCCGACGGCACGGCCTTCCGCTTTCGGCACGCGCTGACCCGTGAAGCCGTGCTCGATACCATGCTGCCACCCCGCCAGCGGGCCCTGGCTTCGGCGGCGCTCGCCGTTCTGGACGCCGCGCACCCGCGCCTGGAAGGCGGCCTGCGCGAGCTGGCCGTCGAGCTGGCGAACCGTGCCGGGGACCGCCGCCGGGCCGGAACGCTGCTGAGCGAGTCTGGCGGCCAGGCGCTGGCCTGGGGGGCGCTGGCCACCGCGATCGGTACCCTACGGCGTGCCGCTGACCTCCTCGAAGGCACTCCCGAGCGCGAGCAGGCGGAACTTCTGCTGGTCGAAGCGCTGGCCCTGGCCGGGCGGGTTGAGGAGGCAGCGGCGGCCGGCGGCCATCTCATCACCCGGCTCGGGACCGAGGCGGCGGAACTCCGGACGGAGGTTCACCTTCGCCTCAGCCAGGCGGCGGTGGGCGCCTCGCGCTGGGAGATGGCCCGTCACCACCTCGGCGCCGCCCGGCGCCTGGCCGGAACTGCCCCGCCGGCTGGCGTGCGCGCCCGAATGGGCGTCATCGACGCCGAGGTGGCCTTCGCCGCCGATGACCTCGATGAGGCCCGGCTTTTCGCCGAGGGCGTCCTCGCCGCCGAGGGCAGTGCTCCGGATGTCCGCTGTCAGGCGCTGGAGCTCATCGGCCGGAGCCACCGGCTGCGTGATCTCAGCGCCGCCCGCGCGGCCTTCGAGAGCGCGCTGGTCACCGCGGAGACCGCCGGCCTGCCGTTGTGGCGGCTGCGCGCCCTGCACGAGCTGGGCACCATCGACCTACTTGATCATGCCGGAGTGGAGCGGTTGTCCGAGGCGCGGCGCGCTGCCGAGCAGATGGGTGCGCTGAGCACCGTGGCGATTCTGGATCTCCAGCTAGCCGCGGGCTTCACCTGCCGCTGGGAACTGGACAAGTGTGATGCCCACGCGCAGGCCGCCGTCGGCCTCGCCGAGCGGCTCGGCCTGAACCAGGTCCGGGCCAAGGCACTGGCGGTACTTACCGGCAGCGCCAGCATGCGCGACGACGCCGCGCAGACAGAGCGCCACGCCGCCCGCGCCATCGCAGCCGCTCCGGACGACCAGATGGTCGAGGGCATCTGCTGGGCCAGCCGGGGAGCAGTGGTTCTGCTCGGTGGCGATGCCGCGGCGGCCGCGGAACCCTACGCCCGGGGGATGGCGATCCTGGCCCGCCTCCCGCATGCCGAACCCGCGGGGCTTCGGGCGCTATGGCCGCTGCTCCTGGCCTCACTTGGTGATCACCGGGCGGCACGGGCGATCGAGGAGGCCCGCCGGCTGGGCGTCGGCGCCATCCGCCACAACCGGAGCCTTATCGGCTATGCCGAGGCGGTTCTGGCCGGGCGAGCCGGGCAGCGGCAGCGGGCCAACGAACTGGCGGCGGACTGCGACGTTGGCTTCACGAACTGCGAGGCCTGGGGTGAGCTGGCGAGGTTCTGCGCCGCCCCCGCTGCTCTCGCTGACGGGTGGGGCGACCCGCTTCGCTGGCTGGCCGAGGCCGAGGCCGGATTCGACCGCCGGGACCTGCCCCGCCTGGCCGAGCGCTGCCGCGAACTGCTCAAGGAGTCGCAGCCCAATCCCTGGGTAGCGGCGGGAATCACCGCCAGGGAGGCGGACGTGCTGCACCTGGTCGCCGACGGGCTGGCCAACAAGCAGATCGCAGCGCGGCTGCATCTGTCGCCACGGACCGTGGAGAAGCACGTCGAGAGCCTGCTGCGCAAGACCGGCGCTCGCTCCAGAACCGGCCTGGCGGCGGCCGCATCACAGGCCGCAGCCCGCGACTCTCGGCGGACGTTACCTCCCTCGGCCACTACGTAGTCCCGGGTGGCATCTACGTGTTATCCCCGATGTGACGGCAGGCGATCGGCTTGCATGCTGGACTGGCAAGCCAGGCCAGGGAAGGCAACACCGGATGCTCGAAGCTACGAAACTAATGGTGGCAGTCAAGAACATCGAGACGCCCGATGAGCGGCACGCGTTCGAACACGCCTCGCTCAACGTAGTCAACCTGCCCGGCGTCACGATCGCCCGCACTGTGTATCAGCCCGGTTGGAAGTGGTCGACCGACGTCAAGCCGGTCGTCGGCACGGAAGCCTGCCAGGCGGCCCACACCGGTTACATCATCTCCGGCCGGCTCCACGCCCGCATGGACGACGGCCGCGAATACGACTTCGGCCCGGGTGACGCGCACGTGGTGTCGGCCGGTCACGACGCCTGGGTGGAGGGGGACGAGCCGTGCGTCGTGCTTGACCTCGCTTTCACCGGACGTGCACTGGCCGGGCACGTCGGCCGCTGCCCCTGCGGGGTTGAGTTCCGGGTCGCCAGCGACGACCAGTTCGGCCAGCTTGTCGCCGCCATCCGCGAGCATGCGCGCAGCTCCCACGGGCACGAGCTCACCACCCAGCAGGTACTCGCCGAGGTGATGGCATGATCGGCTCCGACCTGGAGGGCGCCGACCCGGAAGCCGGGTGGCGAGCTGGGCCGCCAGCGCCACCGGTGACGACGCGGCTGCCGTACGTGCGGCGACCGAGGCCTATGGCGACCGGCTGGCGGCGGCCGATGTGGCCGGCGTCGTCAGTCAGTACACCGGCGACGCCGCCGTCATGCCGCCCTAGCTCGAAACCGTCGTAGGGAGTCAGCAGCTTACGGCCACATATGTACCAGCAGTTGCCGGAGCAGTCAGAGGGGGCTGCTCCGGCATCTAGCGACTCCGCCACCCGGATTCGGGCACGTTCCGCATCCGCTTGCAGTCGCCGAGCACGACGCGGCGTCGGCGGTTACGTTGGTCTACCTGCCCGTACAGGGGCCGGGCAGGTAGACATAGGCGTAGGCGGAGCCGTCCGTGCGCCTGTTCTCGGGGCGCCCGGTACTGCTGGCGATAACGGCTCCCGCCCACCGATGCACTGAGGGCAACGTGAAGGCCGGCCCCGTCGGCTGCCCGCGGGGCAACCTGCTCATCGAGCCGGACAATGCCGACGTGGCCAGCTTCAACGCCGGGCTCGGCTATCGTCGGGGCGACATGCTCTTCATCGAGAAGTGGCTTGTCCGCGATCTTGGCTCTGTTTTATCCCGAACGAACCGGGGCGATCGCCCGCCTGCCCATCCCCAGCCGCCGGTGGCTGGCGCGACATCGAGTCGGCCTGGCCGGGGAACCGTGCGTCTTTGCTGCCCAACGTGGGCTCCTGCGGTCAGAGGATGTACGGGATGAGCATCTTGGTGGCGCGTTTGTAGGGCGGGTAGTCGGCGGGGAAGAGCTTGGCCATGGTGCGTTCCTCGCTGACGGCGCTGAACAAGAAGTAGGCGCCGAGGATCGCGACCGCGATCAGCCAGTAGGGGCTGACCGCTATCGCCGTGCCGACCATGCCGAGGATGATGCCGCTGTAGATGGGGTGGCGGATCCTCCCGTAGGGCCCGGTCGTGACCAGCTCGGGGTCGGCCCTCTGAGACATCGGCATGCCCCAGTTACGGCCGAGGTACACCCTGGCCCAGACGGCGAGCGCCAGGCCGAGGACGAAGATCGCCAGGCCGATGCCGAGCAGCCACGGATTGCCCGTAGCCGCCCTGGGGCCCTTGAAGACCCGCAGCCGGATCAGGAGCACGATGACGAGGATGATTCCCACCCGGACCCCGGCGAACCGTGTCCACCGGGACTGCCCAGCCTTGGCGGTGAAGGCCATCACGAGCCAGTAGGCCCAGAAGACGACCCAGCCGGCTCCGATGATGATGTCGATCGCTTTCATCGCTCTCGTTTCCTCCCTGCCAGGCTAGGCGAGGCCTCGGTCGCGCGCGCAGCGGAGACCGCCGCGCCGTGCCGGGTGAGCCGGTCTTGGCGAAGACCGGTTCTGGTGGCCGCCCTGTCCGTCCGGCCGACGGTCATTTCCGACGATAGGACACACCTGCACGCCGCGCGTCAGCCTCCGGGTGGACTTGCGGTATGAGGCGGGTGGAACCAAGGGACCGTTCCGGGCTCATCCTGATCTCAACCCGCGGACTACCGGAACCCGACTGCCGGGCTGACGCGCGGAGACCTGCCTTGAGCAGGCTTGCAGATGCCGAGGTACGACAAGCGAGTTCACTGGCCATACGATCACGCTGATGAGAGCTTAACGAAGACCGCCGGGCAGTGCCGGCAGAGGTGGGAGGACCTGGTGGAGGCAGAGTCGGAGCGTCAGTTGGCTGACCCGCCGGCCACTTGGCAGGAGCACTGGTTCGACCACCGCCAGTTGCTCCGGCTATACCACAGCGACGAGCACTGCGCGATCTACCTGGACCCCGGCGTGCGCCTGGCCGAGGTCCAATGGCTGCCCCGGTTCATCAATGTGGCCTGGCAGTACTCCAAGGCAACCTACGGCGACGCGTTCGGGTTCGACCCGCGCATCTACTCCATCCACCACGCCGGGCGGCACGGCGGCGGCCACGCGGGCTACTACATCAGCCCGGTCCACGACTACCACAACGTCAGCGACTGCGGGCTGGACACCTGGCGGGAGGGCAACACCCTCGCTCGCGAGCTGCCCGCTCATGAGATCGGGCATTCCGTGGAGAGCGCCGGCAATGGCGTCCACGGCTCGCCGGCGTATGAGATCTGGGGCGACAGCAAGTGGGCCGAGTTCTACATCTATGACCTCTACACGGCGCTGGGCATGGATCGCGAGGCCAAGGGCGTCTACCGCCGGTTCACCGGCAGCACCGACGATTTCCCTCGCCGGGGAACCCGCTGGTTCCGCGACTGGTTCTATCCGCTATGGCGGGACTGCGGGCGGGCAGAGGTCATGAACAGGTTCTTCCGGGAGCTGGCCCGGCACTTCCCGCGCGACTCCGGCGGGACCTACACGCGGCGGATGAACTGGGGCGAGTACGTCCACTTCACCAGCGGTGCTGCGGCCGCCGACATGAGCGGCCAGGCCGCCCGCGCTTTCGGCTGGCCCCGCGAGTGGGCCAGCCAACTGGAGCACGCTCGCGAGCAGTTCCCCGGGATCACGTACTGAAATACCGGGCCGTGGCTGTACGGGGCTGTTGCTGTACTTTGCCGCTTTACTGCCGTGCCGGGCTTAGCCCTTCCGGGCCCGTGACGAACCTCGAGTTAATCCGTAACAACCGGACAGACGTCATGGGCCCACTCCGTTTCACCCCGCCGCCGGGCAGCCTGCCCGGCTTCGATCGTGCGCCCGCAGCTCTTGCAGATCTTTCCCGTGGCGTGTGCGAAGTGGTCATCCTCCGCATGCTGCCCGCCTTGGTTGAAGTCAGCATTCGCAAGCTTTCGGCTCTCGCTTGCGACATAACCCTGCTGTGGTGTAGATCCGGCGGTCATCATGCGGTCCTTACCTCGCCAGTCGCCAAGCCGTGGCGCTAAGCATCCAGCATGGCACAGGCTTTGCGATAGCAGACATCGATCCTGGTCCGTGGCCTGTCACCGACACTCTCTGCGCCGGCCTGCACCGGCTGGCCTTCCTCCTCGGAGCCGGCCCGGCGTAGAAAGCCTTTTCAGCGGGCGCGCTTGGGGGTGATCAGCAAGCTCCCCGGGCGGTACGTAGCTAAGGGCCGGGCGCCGGGAAGCCAGCTGTCTGGTTAGGGAACCCGGGCCCGCAGGAACTTCCCGATCTGCTCGGTGGCCTGGGCTGCCTCGGGGGTGCCGAGCAGGAGCTGGTAGACGTGGGGCAGGCCCTCGCCGATCTGCAGGGTGACGTCGACCCCGGCTTGGCCTGCTGCTGTGGCCAGGCGTTCGGAATCGCTGAGCAGCAGGTCGGCCGTGCCTACCTGGATAAGCAGCGGCGGGAGCCCGGCCAGTGAGGCGAACAGCGGCGACGCCAGGGGCGTCTTAGGGTCAGCCCCGGCCAGGTATTCGGAGGCGAACTGACGGAGCATGGCGGGGGTGGAGATCGGATCCTGCTCGGCGCGCTCGGTCATCGAGGCCCCCGAGCTGGTCAGGTCCACCGTCGGGGACATCAGCGCGGCGGCCGCGGGCAGTGCCTGCCCGGCGTCACGCGTGGCCACGAGCAGGGCGACGGCGAGCCCGCCGCCGGCCGAGTCGCCGGCCACCGCTAGTGATGTCGGGCTCAGGTCCTGGCCGGTGCGGAGCCAGTGCCATGCGGTCAGGACGTCGTCGATGGCGGCGGGGAAGGGATGCTCGGGGGCCAGCCGGTATTCAGGGAACAGGACCCGCATCCCGCTGGCCCGCCCCAGCCGGGCGGCCAGCTCGCCGTCGCTGCGAAGCGACCCGAGCTCATACCCTCCGCCGTGCAGGAACAGGAGCACCCGGCTGGTGTCCGCTCCCGGGGCGGTAAGCCAGTGGGCTGGCACCCCGCCCGCGGTCACCTCCGTCACCAGCACGTCGTCAGGCACCGGATGAAGGCGGTCGCCGGGGACGAAGGCGGCGCGGCGTTCCTCCAGCGTCGGCGGGGCCTGGCCGGCACTGGCCTTCCGCCGGTCCCTCAGGGCGTCGATCGAGTCCTGCATGGCCTGGCTGGGCATACCGGCATCTCCTTGGCGTGGGCTGCCTGTCTGGTTCGGCGTGGATGACGCTTTGGCGGCCAGGCCAGCTGGATGTGCCTTTTGCTGGCCGAGAACAAAGCGCCGGCGGCCGCGGTGAGCGCCTCCGTCCCGGGTTACAGGCGGGAGGTGAGCTCGGTCACGATGTCCGCCGCTGACTGTGGCTTTCTCGCAAGGGCAACGCTTTGTCCGGCCCACATCGAGAGCGCCTCGATGTCACCGGTCGTCCCGACCATCGGCGGCGCTGGCTCGTACCGGACGATTGCCTCGCCGGAGGCGAAGTGCGCGATCACGTCGCCTGCTCCCGGGCGCTGGCTGTCTGGGGGGCGTCCCGCGGCATCCCACGCCCTGGCGGTTGAGTTGCGGAGGGCGCGGTGGGGAGAGTCGGGCCACCCGACGTCGTACAGGTTGGGGTACCACTGCGGATCGGTCTCGGCGGCGGCTATCAGCCGGCGCCGGTAGTCCTCGTGGATCGGCATCTCCTCGGCCAGCAGGAACCGGGTGCCCAGCCACGCAGCCTGGGCGCCCAAGGCGAGCACCGCGGCGACGCCGCGGGCGTCGCCGATCCCGCCAGCCGCGATGACCGGTACCGGCGCGACGGCGTCCACGACAGCGGGCACCAGCGGCAGCGTGGCGACCTTGCCCCAGACGTGCCCGCCGGCCTCCCAGCCTTGTGCGACGATCACGTCCGCGCCGGACGCGACTGCCTGTCGTGCCTCCTCGGCGCTGCCGACCGTGTGCAGGACGATTCCCCCGGCGTCGTGCACAGCCTTGATGTAGCTGCTGGGATCCCCCCACATAAACGAGACGATCTTCAGGCCAGCCTCGAGGGCCTGGTCAAGGTCGCGATGATGATCTGAGGTGAGAACGAAGTTGCCGCCGAACGGCCGCGTGGTCAGCGCCGCCGTCTCCCGGACGACGGCTCCGGTGTCAGCGGACCAGGTCAGCGTCACCATGCCGAGCGCGCCCGCATTCGACACCGCCGCCGCCAGTCCCGTGATATCGGACATTGGTGCCTGGACGATCGGTTGCTCAATCCCGAGCATCTCGCATACCGGCGTGGTCACTGCCTTCGCCCCTTCCGTGATTCTTTGCTGGCCACCAGGTGATCCGCCTTGATGTCTCGCCGCGGCTTAGCCAAGCGCCGCAGCACAAAGCCGGTGAGCGTGCGTCACATAGGCCACGAAGTGCAGCAACAATCGTCGCTCTGTCACGTATACGATGTCGGCGTCGACTTAGGGGATCGCCGGTCCCAGCCGTGAAACTTCGAATAGTCGCCCGCGTCCCAGGCTTCGCGGAGCCCCGGGGTGCTCAGGTCCCAGTCCGGGCGGATCTCGCTTGTGGCGGCACGCAGGTCATGCCACAGGTCGTAGAACGACGGGCGGCCCCAGAACCAGTAGCCGTTATAGACACTGTGAATGACCAGTCCCGGCTTGAGTACCAGCGTGTGCGGGATCATGGGGTTGTGCTCGGGGTCGGTGTACTCGGCGATGTCGAGGTCCTGCTGGACGGTCCGGCCCGGATCGGACAGGAAGGTCCACTGGGCGCCCACCGCCGCGCGGAACTCTTGCAGGGTGTGATGATCATCGGTCGCGATGGTGGCGATCTGGGTGTAGGCCACCGCGACCTTCGGGTAGTTGGCCGCCAGCTCGAGGTGCTGCTGGTGCTCTTTAGGGCAGTAGTTGCCCCGCGCCAGGGTGAGGATCAGCGGATCGCGGCCCTGAAGCTCACTCAGCCTGCGCACCGTGCCGGTGTGGTCCGGCAGAGCGTAATCAGGGAAGATGCCCCCAGGTCTGATGTCAGGACGCATCGGATGACTCCCTCATATGGTCTCGACTGCCCAACCTGCATGGTGCGCTGTCAACTGTGTCACAACATCCCCGTTTTTAGCCAGGAGCACCAGATCGGCACCCACCCAGTCGACATTCCCGGCCCGGATCACATCGTCAGCCGGTTATCCGGTGAGGTGGGCTGGCTGCGACAGTGCGGCAAGCGCGGAGTCTGGCCTGTTCACGGATCTTGCCGTGAACCCGGGAGCCCGTCAATCATCAGGCCGATGGTGAAGCCGAAGCGGTCGTGGCCGGTTCCGGCGGTGAGTTCGGCGGCGTAGCGCTTGCTGTGGGGGAAGGTGCCGGGCAGTGCGGCGTACCGGCGCAGCAGTTCGTCGCGGCTGACGACCCAGCTGCCGTCGCCGTGGCTACGCTGCTGATTCACCAGGGAGATCTCGAGGCTGTAGGCGTTGACGTAAAGCGTCAGGGAGTCGGTCGCCCAGGCGGCGGCCTGAGGGTCGATGCCTCCGGCGAGCAGGATGGCGAGCACGCCCTCGCTGACGCGCAGCGTGTCCAGATTGGACGGAGCGACGGCAAAGGCCGCCCGGGAGATACCGGGGTAGCGCAGGTACTGGTCGCGCAGCTGGGTACAGACGCTGATGATCTGCTGCCGCCAGGTGGCTGGATCGGGCTCGGGCAGATCGATGGCGGCGCACAGGTGGCCGATGAGCAGCTCGTCCAGGTCCTCTTTATTGACGACGTGGGCGTAGAGCGACGACGGGCCTGTCTCTAGCGCGGTGGCCACGCGCCGCATCGTCAGGGCCTGGTATCCCTCTTTTTCCACGATGCCGAACGCGGTGCTGATGATGGTCTCGACCGTGATCGGCTTCTTGGTGCCGCCGGACGGGCCGCGCCGGGCTGCGGGTGCGCTCGAGCCGGTGCCGAGCTGGTGCCGTGCGGCGCGCCGTTGCTGCGGGGTCGGTGACATGCGGTCAGTATAGCGAACAGAACGAACGGTGTTCTGTGTCATGCTGAACGGTGTTCGTTTTGATAAGAACTCATGATATGAATAGTTCATGATAGTGAGACCAGGGACTGGAGCGCGACAACTCCATATGCACCTCGACCTGCTCGGGGTGAAGGAATCGTGACCCCCAACCGCAAAGTCCTCTTCGGCCTCGGGCTGGAGAGCGGCGTCCACCAAGTGAGCGAGATGCTCGGGCACGCCCGCCTAGCCGACGACGCGGGTCTCGACGTCGTCAGCCTCTCCGACCATCCCTACTTCGCCGAGCGCGTCGACGCCTACGCCGCGCTGGGGTTCGTTCTGGGCGCAACCAGCAGCATCACCGGGGCGGTGATCATGACAAACCTGCTAAGCCGTCCCGCTCCCATTCTCGCCCGGACCGTCACGGGACTGTCTACGATCTCTCGCGGTCGTGTCGTTCTCGGCGTGGGTGCGGGCGGGCTATGGGAGGAAATCGTCGCTCTCGGTGTCCCCCGCCTGTCGGCCGCAGCCCGGGTACGAGCGCTGGAAGAGGCGATCATGGTCGTGAGAGCGCTCTCCGGCGGCGGCGATCCGGTCACGTTCGACGGCGAGTTCTACCACGTCACCGGGCTGACACCCGCGGCCGCACCAACGCCACCGATCTGGATCGGATCGCTCGGCCCGAAGGCGCTGGCAGTAACCGGCCGACGCGCGGACGGATGGATACCAGGACACCTCGCCGACTGGCGCAGCACGCAGGTTGCCGAGTCACGGCCCATCATCGACGAAGCGGCTGCTTCGGTAGGGAGAAACCCTACTGATGTTGACACCGTCTACAACGTGTCAGGGCGCCTTACCCGGGTCCCGCTAGCAGAGACCCGCGACGACGAGGGCCGCTGGATCGGGGGCGGAGTGACGCAGTGGGTAGAGGAACTGACTTTCGCCGTGCTTGAACACGGCGGCGCCGCTTTCATCTACTTGCTCCCTCCTGGCGACAGCATCAGCGATATGACACTGAACCTCTGGGCACACGAAGTCGTTCCCGCCGTCCGCGAAGCAATCGCCAAGCGCTGACCTCATCGGTATCCTGCGGTCGGCTCCTGCAGTCTCGAGCTGGCCTGGGAAGATCCAGCGCACCTTGAGGCTGCGGGCTCCTTCGGTGACTGCGCTCTGAGGCGGCCCAGGCGGGCGGCGGACATGTGCCCGGCTCCTCAGGATTTGCCGGATTCGTAGCCTTCGGTGAACAGGTCACCTTGGGCGGCCCCGAGGGCAGACTTGTCGCCGCCGCGGCCGCGCAGGACGAAGGCGATGCCCACGGCGATGACGGCGCCGGCGATCGGCCCGGCGATGTAGACCCAGTAGCTGGTGAAGGTGGTGGAGGCCAGGTCGGGTCCGAAGGTGCGGGCCGGGTTCATCGACGCACCGGAGATGGGGCTGCCCCACAGGCCTGCCAGGGCGATGTAGCTGCCGACCCCGAACGCGCCGATGATGCCGACGTTCTGGGCGCCCGAGGCGGTGCCCAGGATCACGCTGACCAGGCCCGTGGTCAAGATCAGCTCCATCCAGAACGCGGCCCCGGCGGAGTAGCCGCTGGCGGGGTAGTTGGACCCGTAGCTGGCGGAGACCTTGATGATCGCGTGCAGGACCAGGGCGGCGAGGGTGGCCCCGGCGAGCTGCACCACGATGTAGCCGGGCACCCGGGCCCAGGGGAAGTCGCGGCGGACCGCGAAGGCGATGCTGACGGCCGGGTTCAGGTGCGCACCGGAGATCTTGCCCATGAACAAGATGATGGCCATGACGGTCAGCGCCGGGGCCGTGACGGCGGCGGTGTGGCTGATCACGCCGGGGAAGGCGTGGCCCATCATGCCCCCGCCCGCGGCCGCCAGTACCAGGAAGAAGGTGCCGAGCAGCTCGGAGAACAGCCGCCGCCACTCTTGCCGCGGGTCGTTGAAGTCGGCGATGCGGTCGATGACGTTCTGCTCGTACCGGGCGAGCGGGCCGACTGGGCTCGGCATGGGTGCTGGCTCTGCTGCGGTCATGGCTGCCTCACATCGGGGATCAGGTTGGGAACTGCGCCCGGATAGACACCCGCCAGAGCAGCGGTGCCGGGGTCCTGCATGTCGGGTTCGGCCGTGATCCGTCCTGAGGCGACGGCGTGCGTCGCTGCGGGGCGATGCGACTACGCGATGCGCCCGCGCTATTCTCTCCTGTGAGACACCAACGCGTCAGTAAAGTTCTCCTCTGAGACACCATGGCGCCAGTTAAACTCGCTGCGGCTGATCTGGCCTCACCCGGACTGGGTGGTTGTCCCCGCTCGCCGGGAGGAATTCAGCCGCCGGACGGGCCGGAACGGTGGGCCACGACAGTGCATCACCACTGGCACGAACCCTGTTGGTTTATTTCGGCGGGACGCCGCGCGGCGCCCCTGGAGGCCTGGCGGCCCCGCCTACGCCCCCGGCTAGGCCCGCGACGCCGGCCAGGCCCGCGACGCCGGCGGCCGCGCGGCGACGCTGCCGGGCCGGCCCCGCCGGCCCCGCCGGTCCCATCCGCGCGTTCTCGCGCAGGCGTAACGGATGCCCGGCCCTTTTGCGCGGAGGATTCCCGCTACGCGGAGACTTCCAGGGACGCAGACACACCCGATCCACTGTGGAGTACCAACAGGGTCTGGCACGGGATCAAGGGGCTGATAGGGGTTCTGTCAAATCCCCAAGCCTGGCCAGCTCAACGCGGGCTTGTTAATGGGCAGGATCGTCTCGGCCGGCAGGGATGCGCATCCGTCATGGCGGCCTAATCTGCATGTATGACAGCAGTCGCGCAGACCCCCGAGGTGGCGCGGCCAGCGGCGAGGACCGGATGGGACGTCGTCGAGGTGTGCCTGGCCGCCGCCGCCTTCGCGGTGCTGTGCGTCCTGGTGCTCAGAGCTGTGCCGTACCTTCCCGAGCCAGACGATTACGCCTATCGTGCCTCGATCGTGGCGATGACCGACGGTCACTTCTTCACCCTGTCGGGGGCGCAGGCACACGCGCTCGCCGGGCAGCTGGCACCTCAGGTGGGCGGCAGCAAGCTGGGTCCCGGTCCGGGTGGCGGGCCAATCCAGTGGGTGCAGCTGCCGGGCGGCAGGTGGATCAGCGAGAAGGATCCGGGCTACCCGTACCTCGCCGTGGCGTTCCAGGCGCTCGGCCTCATCCGGCTGGCGCCGCTCTTTTATGGCGCGCTGGCCTGCCTGGGCTTGTACTTCGGCGGCAGGCGCTGGCTCGGCATGTTCGGCGGCGCGGCCGCCGTCGGCCTGTACTGCTCGTCCGGCGCGGCGATCCTGTTCGCCTGGCGTGATTACATGCCGACCTTTACCGAAGCCTCGCTGATCGCGGCGGGTACCGGGGCCCTGCTGTGGGCGGTGCTAGCGGCCGAGGCGAGCACCAGGCGCAGGACCTGGGTCGGGCTGGCCGGCTTCGTGGCGCTGGAGGCAGCCACGTTCACCCGCTACACCGACATCGTGGTGCTGGGCTGCGCGGTCATCGCGGTGCTAGTGGCGTGGCGGCTGCGGGCCGCGCGGCTGCCGGGCAGCGCGGTCGCCTGGTGGCTCGCGTCGGTGTGCGTGTTCGGCACCGGGGTCGCGATCTTCGACGCGCTCGTTTACGGCGGCCCGCTGAGGTCTGGCTACCGGCGGGGGGAGATCACCTTCAGCCTTAGCGCCATCAGCCCGAACTTCCGCTACATGCCAGCCCACCTGATCCAGGCCATGCCCATGCTGGTGCTCGGCCTCACCGCGCTGCCCGGCATCGCCGTCCTTTGGCTGCGCAGCCGCCGGGCGGGTGGCGAACGAGCCGCGCTGGCCAGGCGTGACCTCGCGGTCGGGGTCGCGCTGGCCGCCTCTTGGGCCGCTATCTGGGGCCTGTACGCCACCTACACCTGGACCGCGGGCCCGGGCCTCAGCACGCTGCAGGCGGCTCGGTTCTACGTGCCGGCTCTGGGCGCGATCTCGCTGCTCGGTGCCTGGCTGCTGGTCCGCGTGCCGCGCAGGCAGCCGTTTGCCGCGGTGACTACGCTCGCGGTCGTCGCGGTGCTGTTCGGGCTTGGTGGCTGGGCCTTCCATGACATGTACCAGTTCCCGTTCGGGTCGCAGCTCGTCGTGGTGCACGGACCTGGCGGCACGGTCGAGCTCATGCCAGGCCCAGGGGTCACGACCGGCGGACCTGGCCGCGTGGCGCCCGGCGCCCCTGGCCGAGCCGTCCACATCGGGCCGTCTGGCGGGCCCCGTGTCCGCCCGGCATCATGACCGCCAGCCGATAGGGCAGGTCGCTGTCCGGCCGGGTACCGGGCAGCTGGATCCGCCGGCTGGTTGTTCATATGCCCCGGGTTGTGCCTGTCATGACCGCGCCGGCGCAGATGCGCCCCGGCCCCGGCGACCGGAAGCGCCTGCGGCTGGCGGCAGGTCCGCGCTTGCCCTGACCGGCCATGGCCGGCCGGTGTCAGCCGGGTGGCCGGGCGGCTGCGACCAGGGTCATGTGATGACCCGGTATGCCGTACCAGGTCCGCCAGTCCAGCTGCCGCACGGCCACGTCGGTGCAGCCGGCGTCCCGCAGCACCGCGGCGTAGCGGCCCGCGCCCTGATCGACGATGCGCAGCCGTCCGCCGGGCCGCACGACCCGTGCTGCCTCGCGCAGCGCCTGTGCCCGCCCGGCGGCGTCCCCGATGTTGGAGAGCGCCAGGCTGCTGACCACCACGTCGAACGAGGCGGACCCGAACGGGAGGTCACGCGCGTCCGCGTCCACGAGCTCCATCCGGTCGCGCACGCCCTCGGCCACCGCGTTGCGCTCAGCGGCGGCCCGGCTGTTGCCGCTCTGGTCGCGGCGGCGCCACACGTCCGCTCCCACCGTCCGGCCGGCGGGCAGCCGCCGGGCCGCCAGCATCAGCACCGCGCCGCGGCCGCATCCCACATCCAGGACGTGCTCGTCACCGCGCAGGCCCAGCTCATCCAGCAGCTGCGCCCAGATCGCGCGCTTGCCCGGCCCGGTGGAGTACAGGTAACTCGCCGCCGACCCCGCCACCGCCGCGCCGCCCACGGCAGCCAGCGCGGCAACGGCCGGCCTGCGATGGCGCACCGCCCAGGCTACGGTGCCCGCCAGCCCCGCCTCGATCACGCCGAACACCGCCAGGCCGGTGAACCCGCCGTCGATGCCGTACCTGCCCCGCTGCCCGGCGCGGTCACCGCGTCCTGCGGCCGGGACCTCCGCGACTGGCTCCACGCCGCCAGTCTGCCAGCAATCCTGACCGGCGAGGCTGCCGCCGTTATCTGCGAGCTGCCGTGCGGCGAGCCGGTGAGGGCCGGCGCCGCGGATTTACCGGTCTGGGTGCGCCATCTCGTCGATCACGCCAGTCGTGGCCAGGATCAGGATGTCGTTCTCGCCCGGCGCCACCTCGACCCCGTAAGTGTCCCGGACCCTGAACCACCGCTTGGAGACCTCCGCAACCTTGTCCCCGTCGCGCTCGATCGTGTACTCGTGGTCGACGATGTTGCCCTGGACATGCAGGTCCGGGCCGTCGTCTACCTTGACGACCCAGCGCTCCCGCAACGGCGTGATCATGGCCTTCTTGACCACGGCGATGCGCCTGCCACCCGGATCCTCGATCTCCATGCTGTCCTTGACCCGGAGCATGCGTTCCTGGATCTTGCACAGCTCGCGCCCCTGCATGTCTTCGAACAAGAGCGTCTTGCGGACCCGCAGGGCCTTGCCATCCACCTTGAACACGCGCTCACCGCGATCGTTCTCGATGACGTAGTCATCGCCGATCGAGATCACCCGCTGGCGCATCTGGTACCGCGTGACGTCGCGGCCTTCACGTCGCTCCTGCCGTCTGCGAAACATTTCCGGCCCCAGTTCTTCTGTCGAGTGCCCAGCCAGTCTCGTGCTGATCGCCACTGTAGCCATCGCATCAGGCGCCGGGCATCGCCCGCAACGAGTGATTGGCCTGCCCGTCCCGTCAGAAAATGGCGATCGGGTTGACTGGCGAGCCGGTCGCTGCGGGGAGCCGGAGAGGCGCGATGACGCAGAGGAATGACCAGCGGTTCAGCTCCTCGCATACCGCGACGAGGTCGTCGAATTGCAGCCAGTCCAGGAGGTGCAGGCCCATCGCGTTGACGGCGAGCACATGCACGGGAAAGTCGACACCCTGGGCCGCGCTCGGCGCCGTGTCGTTGTTGCCGTCGCTGCCAAGTACCGCGATCCGCCGTTCCGCGAGGAGTTCCAGGGCCGCTGGATGCAGCCCCGCGCGCGCATTCGCGGAATCCCACGGCCCGAGGGCCCGGCGCCGCCTGCGGTGGCCGACCCCGACGAAGAGCAGATCGCCCTGTTCGATGCGGACCTCCTGCACCGCCTCCGCCGTGATCAGGTCATCGGCGGTCACGTGATCACCCGGCTCCAGCCACGGCACCCCCCGCACTCGCGGGATGTCGAGCAGCAGGCCACGGCCGGTGATCCCGCCGCTGGCCACCTCGATGGAGAGCTCAGTTGCCCCCGCCGCGGTGACGGCGGCCGCGTCTATGCCGTTGTAGAGGGTCCTGTCGAATATCACGTGGGACAGGGCGTCGATGTGGCTGTCGGCGTTGCCGTGGATGTTCATGGCCAGCCGGTCCATGGCGAATGAGAGTCCGCAAGCGGGAACCGGGCCGGTCCCGGAGTGAGTCATCTGGTGCACGGCGGGATCGGGGTTGTCGGCTGCCGCCTGGCTTTCCACCGGCGCCGCCAGCGACACACTGCGGCCACGCCGGACAGTGCTAGCCGCGGCCACCACTTGCGCGGGCGAGAGGTTGTTCAGCGCTCCCCGCCGGTCGGCTGGTCCCCACCGGGACATGTGCTTCACCCGATCGTAAAGTGCCCGGAACTCGGCCGCGCTCAGCTCCAAGTCACCCATCCCGCCAGCCTCACGCTCCACGCCTGCGCAGTCAACATCCGCTCCACATGACTTGCCTAAGTACTTACTGCCTGGCCATGGCGATCCGGATGACTTCCTCCGTGTCAATCAGGTGGTCGTGGTTGTCGTCGCCGAGGTCGATCTGCACCAGGTCGATCTTGCCGTTGAACCTGCTGGTACCGCCGTAGTCGGAGCTGACGGGCATGCCGAAGTCTTCGCCGATGTCCGTGGTTTCGTCAGCAGAGAAAATCATCGGCTGGGTGGCCTGGACTCGGCCCTCGCCTGCCTTGTCACCGTCGTAGAACAGCGTGACGTTGCCGCCCTTACCGAGGCCGCCGCCGTCGTAGGCGAATTCCATCCGGATCTGGTGCTCACCCGCCGGAATGGGCCGGGTCGCCTCGGTGACGAACTCGGTCATGCCGAGCAGGTTGTAGACGAACCTGGCCGCGCCGTCCTTGGCGTACAGCGCCCAGCCGCCGAAGTGGCCGCCCTGGGCGATGATGACGCCTTCGGCCTTGTCGGGGGCGGTGATCTTCGCGGTCACCGAGAACGACTTGTTCTTGATGCTGACGACGCTGTTCTCGGACAGCCGCTTCATGCCGGGGAACAGCAGCTGGGAGCGGCCGGTGATCAGCTGCGGCGGCCGGCCAGGTCGGGGTTCATCCGTTCCGCGGCGCGGTCGTCGAGCGGCAGCACGTTGTACTTGACCGCCTCGATCAGCCACAGCCGCTGCAGCTCGTGCAGCTTATCGGGCATCTGGCTGGCGAGGTCGTGGGCCTGGGTCCAGTCGGCGGTGCCGTCGTAGAGCTCCCAGACATCATCGTCGAACGCGGTCAGCTTGACCTGGCCCAGTTCCCAGGGGGTGCGGTGCTTAGTTACCGCGCTCCAGCCCTTGTAGTACACGCCGCGATTACCGATCATCTCGAAGTACTGCAGGTCGTGACGCTCCGGAGTCACGGCATCGTTGAGGCTGTATACCATGCTGATCCCCTCCATGGGGGACTGCTGGACGCCGTTGACGAACGCGGGCTCAGGGATTCCCGCCGCCTCCAGGATGGTGGGGGCGACGTCAATGACATGACAGAACTGCGTCCGGGTCCCGCCGTGGCCGGTGATGCCCCGGGGCCAGTGCACGATGGTGCCGTTACGGGTGCCGCCCCAGTGCGAGGCGACCTGCTTAGTCCACTGGTACGGCGCGTCCATGGCCCACGCCCACCCCACCGCGTAATGGTTATAGGACGTGGGCGTCCCGATCTCCTCCAGCTTGGACACCATGAACTCGGGGGTTTCGAGTTGCGCCCCGCCGTTGAAGTTCGCCATCTCGTTGAACGCGCCCTGCAACGTGCCCTCGGCTGAGGCGCCGTTGTCCCCGATGATGTAGAAGACGAGGGTGTCGTCCAGGACATCCAGCTGCTCCAGCGCGTCGATGACCCGGCCGACGTGGTAGTCGGTGTGCTCCAGGAAGCCCGCGTAGACTTCCATCTCCCGCTCCAGGACAGGCTTGATCTGATCAGGCATGTCATCCCAGGCGGGTATCTCGCCGTGCCGCGGCGTCAGATCCGCATCAGCGGCGACCACGCCCAGTTCCTTCTGCCGGGCCAGGGTGATCTCGCGCTGCGCGTCCCAGCCGTGAGCGAACTTGCCCCGGTACTTCTCCGCCCACTCTTTCGGCACGTGGTGCGGCGCGTGGGTCGCGCCGGGAGCGAAGTACATGAAGAACGGCTTGTCCGGCATCAGCGACTTCTGGCTGCGGACCCAGTCGATGGCGTGATCGGCCAGGTCCTCGGTCAGGTGATAGCCCTGCTCGGGGGTCTTGGGTGGCTCAACCGGATTCAGTCCCTCGTACAGGGCCGGGTACCACTGGTTGTTCTCCCCGCCAATGAACCCGTAAAAGTACTCGAAACCCCCCGCCGCCCGAGGGCCACATGTCAAACGGTCCCATCGGGGAGGACTGCCACACCGGCACCTCGTGGCACTTGCCGAACTGGCCCGTGGAATATCCGTTCAGCTTCAGCGTCAGCGCCAGCGGCGCCTTGGTGTTCGGCGTCAGCGACGTCTGGCCGGGCGCCGCGGTCGCGGTCTCGGTGATGCTGCCCATCGCCACCGAATGATGGTTACGGCCGGTCAGCAGTGCCTTGCGGGTCGGCGCGCACAACGCCGTCGAATGGAACCGGGTGTACTTCAGCCCGCCGTCAGCCAGCCTGTCCGCGGTGGGCGTGCTGCACGGGCCGCCGAACGTGCTCGCTGCCCCGAACCCCACGTCGTCCAGCAAGATAACCAGGACGTTGGGCGCCCCTTCAGGCGGCCGCAGCGGCTCGACCGGCGGGAACTTGGTGTCCGGGTCCCTGGCATCATAGGTAACCAGGCCGAAGCTGGGCTGGTCAGGGATCGGCAACACGCTCCGCTGGATCTCGCGAGCCATCACTCCACTTCTCCTTATGTTGTGCCCTGACCGTCAGCCGTCCGGCGCCGGTAAAAGGGCGCAAATCGCCTCGACGTCCGCAGTCGTCCGCTCACCGCGCTAGCTGGCAACGTAAGCACAGCAGCTAAGCTCTCGTCGCGCATCACCCGCCACGGATGGCGCCATAGAGCGTTGCCACCCGATGGGGACAAGATGATCGGCGCCGGTACGCTATGCCTGCATCACGGTCGTCACGCGCCGGCCTGAATAGGAGGCTTACATGCCCGAGTTCCTGACCATCGCCCATGTGGCTCTGACAGTCAGCGATCTCGACCGCAGTGTCCCGTGGTACGAGCGGGTCTTCGACACCAAGCTGGTCCTGGCCGAAGAGCCCGGTCCATTTCGACGCGCGGTCTGGCTCGTTGGGGGTCAATCCCTCGTCGGACTTCACCAGTTTCCCGACCCGGCTGACGCTCTTTCCTTCAATGAGCGTCGAGTTGGCCTGGACCACCTGGCTTTTGCCTGTAGTAGTCGAAGTGAACTTGAGGCGTGGAAGGTCCGGCTGGACGAACTCGGTATCGTCAATGGCGGTGTCGTCGATGCTGCCTACGGTTCTGGGTTGTCCTTCCGTGATCCGGACAACATCGCGTTGGAATTCTTCGCGCCGCCCTCGTAGGGCATCGTTAGTAAGCTCTACGGGAGTATCCGATGACCCTTCCTCGCCTTGTCAGGCCGCCGACAACAGATGACATCGACCGGGCGAGGCGACTAATCGAAAGAATCCTGACCCCTACGCCCATTAATGCAATGGCCTTGTCAGATTCACTGAGCCTGGTCCTGAAGCTTGAAGGACTCCAGCCCACCGGCTCATTTAAGGTCCGCGGAGCGCTCGCTGCGCTTGACGCCTCGGACCCAAAACGTCCGGTCGTAACCGCGTCAGCGGGTAATCATGGGTTGGGGGTCGCGTATGCCGCAAAACGTTTGAAGCTACGCGCAGTCGTGGTCGTCTCCACCGAGGCTTCAATAGCGAAGGTCGCCGCCATCAGGCGGTTCGGGGTCGAGTTGATTCAAGTGGGGACCTCTTTCGATCATGCCGAAGCTCACGCCAAGGCGCTCGCTGCCGATGGCACGTCGCAGTATGTGTCCGCCTACAATGATCCACATGTTATTGCCGGGCAATCCACCATAGGATTCGAGCTCGATGCACAACTCAGCGGCCCGCTGACCGTGGTCTGCCCGATTGGCGGCGGGGGGCTCGCCTCCGGTCTCGGCCTGTGGGCCTCGACTCGCCCGGACGTGCAGATCATCGGGGTAGAAGCCGCTGCGTCAACAGCGGTCTCGGCGGCGGTTCAGGCTGGCAGGCAGGTACCGGTTGCGGTGGGAGATACGCTCGCCGATGGACTGGCAGGCAATCTCGAACCGCAATCGGTCACGATCGACCTTATCGCGCGCTACGTTCATAGCCTCGTTACTGTCAGCGAGGATGAGATTCGCGACGCGATCCGGTACCTGGCCCTGGAGCGAGGCGTTGTAGCCGAGGGCGCAGGTGCCGCTGCGGTGGCCGCTGTTCTCGGCGGACGCGTGCCAACGGCGCCTGCCACCGTGGCGATCGTCTCTGGCCGCAATGTTTCCCGGTCAGCTCTGGCTAGCGTGCTTACCTGACAGGATGCGCCGTCAGAACGTCCGGATCGCGATCTCGGCGGGCGCGGCGAGCAGCTCCGTGACCTCCGGGTCGAGCCGGCTGAGCGTGATCGACACGCCGGCCATGTCGAGTGAGGTGCAGTAGTTGCCGACGTAGTTCCGCCTGACGTTGATCCCGCGCTGGGCCAGTTTCTCGTGCGCGTATCCGTACAGCAGGTACAACTCGCTGATCGGGGTGCCGCCCAACCCGTTGACCATGAGCGCCACGTCGTCACCCGGGCCGAACGGCAGGTCGGTAACCACAGCGTCCAGCAATTCGTCGACGATCTCGTTGGCGCTGGCGAGCTTCTCGCGGCGGCGTCCTGGTTCGCCGTGGATGCCGACGCCCATCTCCATCTCGTCGTCCCCGAGCTCGAACAGCGGGGAGCCCTTGGCGGGCGGGGTGCACGAGGTCAGGGCCATGCCCATCGTCCGGGTGACGGAATTGACCTTGTTGCCGATACGCAGCAGCTCGTCGAGTTCCGCGCCCTGCTCCGACGCGGCTCCGACCGCCTTGATCACGAAGAAGTTCCCGGTCACCCCGCGCCTGCCGACCGTGTAGGTGGAGTCCTTCACCGCAACGTCGTCGTCGACCAGGAGCGTGCCGATCGTGATGCCGTCGGCCGCTGCCATCTCCTGGCCCATCTCGAACGCCATCCGGTCGCCGGTGTAGTTGTTGATGATGTGCAGGACGCCCTTGGGCGAGTTGAGCAGCTTGCTCGTTTCCAGCACGTAGTCCATCGGCGGGGCGGCGAATACGTCGCCGGGGCATGCGGCGTCGAGCATCCCCTTGCCGACGATCATCACGTGGGCGGGTTCGTGGCCGGACCCGGATCCCTGGATGATCGAGACCTTGTTGTCGCGGGGCGCGTCGGTCCGCATGATGAGGTTGTAGTCGGGCACGTACTTGAGGGTGTCCGGATTAGCCAGCGCGACGCCCTTGAGCATCTCGGGCACGAATTGTCTCGGGTCGTTGACGAATTTCTTCATGCCGCTACCTCCATGAGGGGTCAGGACTGGGCCGGGCGTTCCGGCCGCAGGTCGGCAATTGCCTCGAACATCACGGCGACGGCGACCGCCCCCGCGTCCAGCGTGCCGATGCTGCGCTCGCCGGTATAGCTGGCCCGGCCGCGCATCGCCTGCATGGGACGCGTCGCCTCGGCTTGCTCTCGTGCGGTGACGGCTGCTGCCCGCAGCGTCGTCGCCGTGTCGTGTTCCTGCCCGATGTGTTCCTCGATGGTGTCGACCGCGGGGACGAGCGCGTCGAGCAGCGTCTTGTCGCCGACGTCGGAACGCCCGCGCGCCTTGATTCCCTCGATTGAGGCGCGCAGCATCGCGACGATCTGGGCCGGCTCGAGCTTGGCGGCGGTCCCGGCGGTCGCGCCGGCCCGCAGGAACGCCGTTCCCCAGATCGGGCCCGACGTGCCGCCGATGCGGCTGGTAATGACCACGGCGATCTTCTTGAGGAACGTGCCGATGTCCGTGCGGTCGAAGTCGTCCCAGTTCTGCAGGACCAGCTCGAACCCGCGTGCCATGGAGTAGCCGAAGTCGCCGTCGCCGACCACCGCATCGAGGTCACCGAAGTACTTTTCGTTGTCGACCGCGACCGTCGCGATCGTGCGCACGACGACCTCAACGTCGCCGAGGCTGGCTGTGGACATGGGTGCTCCTTGGTCGGAAGCGCCGCCGCGGGGCGGGCGCGCGGGCGGCGGGGGGAGGACGCCGGCCAGGTCCGCCAGGGTGATCCAGTCGCCCGGCCTCGCCTGACCGCGGTTGGCGAGCACTGTCGTACGCTCTGCGCCCGGATCACCGAGTGACGTGACGACCAGGGCGGCCTCGCTGAAGTCTTCGTCGGCGGTGAAGTCGTTCACGGTAATCACGCACGTGAGGCCGGCCCTGGTCGCGGCGACGAGGCCGTTCCGGGAATCCTCCACCACGATGACCCGGTTGGCTGGCACGCCGAGTGAGTCCAGGACGAGCAGGTAAATGTCCGGAGCCGGTTTCTTGTGCGGGACGATGTCGCCGGCGAACACCTGCACCGCGCGGGCCTGCTCCGCCCCGACCGCCCGTTCCAGCGTCGCCCTGACCGAGCCTTCCGCCGAGGTCGACGCGACGGCGATCGGCCAGCCGCCGGCGAGTGCCTCGCCGACGATGCGGGCGATGCCTGGCCTGGGCGGAACGGCGCCGGAAGCCACCAGACCGGTGTAGATCTCGGTCTTGCGCCGGTGCCAGGCGGCGATGGCCGCCTGCTGCCCTGCTGGATCCGCGGGCAGGTCCGCGGCCGCGACGAACTCCGGCGTGAGCAGGCTGGCCATGCGTTCTTTCCCGCCGCCGATGCGCACCTTCTCCCGGTACTCCGCTACGCTCCACCGCACCGGCAGCCCGAACTCCGCGAAGGTCTGGTTGAACGCGGGCAGGTGACCGTAACGTTCGGTGTCGGCCAGCACGCCATCGCAGTCGAACACTATGGCCAGAGTCGATGAGCCGGCCACGCCGCGTTCACCAGGCCTTGCCGACACTGCCGAAGCGGCGCATGTGGTCCGCGGCCATGTCCCGCACGGCCGTCCGCACCGCGGTGAACAGCGACGGCGGGTCCCACGTGTCACGTTCCTGCGCCCCGCGAAGGAACGCCAGGTTGGCTTTCATGTAGGTGACCTTGAGTGCCGTCGATATGTTCACCTTGGCGCAGCCGCGTGCGATCAAGTCGGTGAACTGGGCGTCGGTCATCCCGGTGCCGCCATGCAGAGCGATGGGGATCGGCTCCGCGGCCACGATGTCGGAGACGCGCTGCGCGTCTAGCTTCGGTTCGGAGCGGTAGACGCCGTGCGCGTTGCCGATCGCCGGCGCGAAGACATCCACCCCGGTCGTCCGGATGAATTCCAGCGCCACGGGCAGAGATTGCCGCCGCGCCTCTTCGTCCGAGCCGATGTCGTCTTCGACGCCGGTGATGGCCTCGATCTCGCCCTCGACATGCGCGCCGTAGGACCGGGCCTCAGCCACGACTTCCACGGTTTGCCGCATGTTCTCCGCCACCGGCAGCGCGGAGGCGTCGAACAGCACCGAGTTCCATCCCTTGCGCAGGCATTTGCTGATGAACTCGCGGTCCGGGCAGTGGTCGAGGTGCAGGCTGACCGGCACTTCGATCCCCGCGGTGAGCTCGCGCCACATCGCGAAGAGCAGATCCATGCCGGTGGCCCGGACCGTCTTGACCGATGTCTGGATGATTACCGGGGAGTGCTGCTCGACGGCTGCCGCGAGCACCGCCTCCAAGGTGAGATCGTTGACCACGTTGATCGCAGCGATGCCGTAGCGCTCGGTGAATGCCCGGTCGAGTATCTCTTTCAGCGGCACGACAGGCACGCACGTACCTCCTTGCGGTGATACTGCGAACCTACGCAGCCAGGGCACGGGCCGGATCGGTGGAAACCCCCATTTCGTGGGAGGACTTCCCCTACCTGGCGCCCCCCGGACCTGGCGCCCTTACCTGACCCCGTTGGTTTATTTTCGCTGTCTGATTCCGTGGTGTGGTGGTGTCAGTGTGAGCTATGAGGCCCGGGCGGGGCGTGCTGCGCCTGGCCCGGGGAAGATCGTGGATACTTTGCGCTGCGCGGAGGCTTTTAGGTGCCCCCCCAGGTCCGCGTGCCGATTGTGAATACCGACCCGCGCGGCGGCTCACGATCGAGGCGGCGGTCCGGCTCTGCGGTTCCGTCAGGCTACTGACCGGGGCTCGCCTCGCGCGGGCCACGGCACGGGCCGGACCGCCCGCCAGCCCTCCCGGCGAGCGGCGGCAACTCGCCCCGGTCACCGCTCCGGACAGTCCACCCCGGCCTCGGCCCCGGCCCTCACTTCCGCCACTTCAGGTTAATTTCCCCGCATCCCCAGCCCGCCCGTCCGCCTGCTAGCAAAAGATCTTGGAAGATCCGGCTTGCGCGGTAATCCTGGTACCCCAGGACTGCCCCGATCTTCCGCGCAAGCCCGATCTTCCGCGCAAACCGGCCGGTCTGCCCGACCGGATCAGGGCAGAGCGCCCATCCCGCATCACCATGCCCAGCAGCCGCCGCGGCACCGCGAAGATCGCGAAGCTCCGGACTCCGCTGTGGATCGGGTGTGTCCGCGTCCCTGGAAGTCTCCGCGTAGCGACGCAAAAAGGCCGCGCATCCGCCACGCCTGCACGAAAACGCGCGGATGGGGCCAGCGGGGCCAGCGGGGCCCGGCCCGGCAGCGTCGTCGCGGCCGTCGGCGTCGCACGCCTGGCCCGGGGCGCAGGCGGGCCGCAAGGCCTCCAGGGCGCCGCGCGGCGTCGCCGAAATAAACCAACAGGGTCTTACCTGGGCCGGCCGCGCCCGGCCAGCGCGGCGAGTTCCGTGCGGTTGCGTGCGCCGGTCTTCCGCAGCACGGCGCCCGCGTGCTTTTCTACCGTCTTCACCGATAGCACCAGCCGCTCGGCGATGAGCTTGTCGGGCATCCCCTGCTCCATGAGGGCGCGCACCTCACGTTCCCGTTCGGTCAGGGCTCGAGGTCGTCGATCCGCAGCCCGCGTCGCAGCTGCCCGAGCACGGGACCGGACAGGATCGCCTGGCCGCGGCCGGCCGCCACCACGGTCCGGGCGAGTTCGAGGCCGTCGGAGCTGCCGTCCACACAGCCGCGGGCGCCGGCCCGCATCGCGTCGGCGACCCGCTCGTCGTATCCGGCCGCACAGATCCCCACCACGGCCAGGTGCGGGTCATGGCCGAGCAGGGCGCCGATCACGCCGGATCCGGCACCGGCCGGCCTGGGTCATCCTTGGCCAGCAGGCCCAGGTCTACCAGCGCCACGTCAGGCCGAAGGGTCTGGCAGGCCTCCAGCGCCTCCTCCGCCGTCGCGACCTCGCCTATCACCTCGATCCCCGGCTCGGTCCAGGACAGCAGCCGGGCGAGCCCGGCTCGCAGCACCGGCCGGCGAGCCGCGATGAGTACCCGCAACCGGGAGCCCTCCTGCTCCTTATCCCGAAGGTACGGGAAGCGGGCCCGGATCCGGGTGCCCCAGCCAGGCAGCGAGTCAACGTCGACTGTCGCGCCAAGTTCGCGCGCGCGCTCGGTCATGGCCCGCAGCCCGAAGCGGTCCGCCTGCCACCCGGTTTTCGGGTCGAAGCCCTGGCCGTCGTCCTGGACGAGCAGCGACACGGCCGCCCGCTCGTAAAGCAGGCCGAGCCGGACGGAATGTGCCTGCGCGTGCCGCACGATGTTGGTCAGGGCCTCGCGCGCAACCCGGAGCACCTCACGCGCCAAGCGCCCGTCCAGAGTGACGGGAGTCCCGGCCGACACGAACCTGACCTCAAGCCCGCCGACGCTCTGCGCCCACGCCGTCTCTGAGCGCAGCGCGGCGTCTAGCGTCCGCCCGTCAAGCGGCGACGCGGCCAGCCCGAGCAGTGTCAGCCGCGCCTCGGCCAGCGCGTCCCTGGCCGCCTCACTGGCCTGCCGCAAATGCTCCGCCGCCGCGCCGGACCCGCTGGCGGGCGCGTCATCGCCAGCCGCCGGCCCCGCCCGGCGCCAGCGGCGAGATCATGTTCGGCGCTTTCGAGATGGACCAGCACGCTCACGAGACGCTGCGCGAGCATGTCGTGAACCTCACCGAGCAACCGGTCGCGCTCAGCCGCCGTCGCCTCGGCCCGAGCCCGTTCCTCAGCCGCTTCGTGCATCCGGGCGGTAGCCAGTGCGATCGCCGCGTGCTTGGCGAACAACTGCAGCAACTCGGCGTCGTCCGGGCCGAAGGCGCGCTCCTCGTCCCGGCTGAAGACGATGCACGCGCCGATAATGCGCCCGCGCCACTCCAGTGGCACGCCGATGACGCCGCGCAGCGTGGCCCGCTCTTCCCCGGCCACATGTCCGCCGTGGACATCGTTGTAACGGGCGAACCACACCGGGGCGCGATGGGCCACCACGGCTCCCGTCATCCCCTCGGTGAGCGGGAAGACCCGGCCAGACTGGCAGGCAACGCCAATGTCGGCCTCTTTGCGGTAGGTGCCAGCCGCCTCGTCCACGCTGCAGATCGAACCCGCGTCGCAGCCGAGCAACTCCGTGCAGCGCCGCAGGATCCGTTCCAGCAGGGGCCGCAGCGAGAATTCGCCGGCCAGGTCTTCCGCTACCGCGATCAGGCCGGCTGCCCTGGCCGCCGCGCTGTCCGTGCTCAGGGGCCTCCCGGGAGTGAGCGCGCGCCCGGACACAAGTCCTCCGATTCTGCACCGCGATGCCGCATCATTACGACCGTCGGCGAACCCGCCTCCACCTGAGCATCACCCTGTGCCCCTGCCGACGTCAAGGCACACCCGGTCCGTTCGGGATCATGAAAGATCTGGTCCGAAAATAGAGCATTCGGGGGGCAGGCGGCAGCGGCCGGCGGCGCGGAGCGGCGTCGGCTATCTGGGTGGGGGCTTGTTAGCTGGTGGGGGGCAGGGCTGGGCTGGTGTCGGGGGTCAGGGGTTCGATGGTGACTTTGTAGCCGGGGCGTTCCAGGCTCTTGAGGTGGTTGCGGGCCTGGCGGCGGGCACCGGCGCGCTGGTCGTAGTAGTCAGGGCCGAGGTCGTGGTAGGTGGCGGCGGGGTCCGATAGCAGGGCGTGGTAGATGGTCAGGACGGAGTTGCCGGTCGCGACGAGGGCTTTGCGTTTGGGCATCCGCTTGTTCAGCCGCCGGTATTTCGCGCCGGGGAACGAGTCGGTGCGGGTGGCGCCCATGCTGGCTTCGCCGAGGGCGGCGGATAGGTAGGGGTTGCCGCGGCCGGTGGCGTTGCTGCCCTTGCGCTTGCCGCCGGACCGGCTCACCTGGGGGCACCATCTGGCCCAGGAGACCAGGTGGGCGGCGGTGGGGAAGACGGTCATGCCGGCGCTGATCTCGGCGATGACGTCCTGGGCGGTGATGATCCCGGTGCCGTGCACGGCGTCGAGCTGGCCGATCTGGTGCCAGTACGGCTCGGTGAGCTGCTCGATCCGGGCGGTCAGCTCGCTGATCCGGGCGGTGTAACCGTCGACGGCGGCGAGCATCATGGTCAGGATGACGACGTGCTCGCCGGTCAGGAAGGAGCAGTCCAGGGCTTCTTCCAGCTGGCGGATCTTGCCGCGCATCTTGCCGCGGGCCAGCTGGGCGAGCTTGACCGGGTTGCGTTCCCCGGCGATGATGGCCTCCAGCATGGCCCGGCCGGAGACCCCGTGGATGCCGGAGATCACGCTGGACAGCTTCAGGTGCGCGTCTTCGAGGAGTTTTTCCACTCGCTGCATCTCGGCGGTGCGGGCCTGGGTCACGGTGCGGCGGTAGCGGGTATGGGTCCGGAGCCGGCGGATGTCTTCGGGGGGCACGAAGCTGGAGGGCAGGCTGCCCCGCTCGGTGATCTTCGCTATCCGCACGGCATCTTGCTTGTCGGTTCTGGGCCGCCCGGGCAGCGCTTTGACCTGCGCGGCGTGATAGAGCACGCAGTCCAGGTCCTGCTGCTCGAGCAGGAAGTAGACCGGTTTCCGGTAGTCGCCGGTTGATTCCATCCCGACCTTGGTCACGCCCCGGGACCGCAGCCAGTCCGCCAGCGCCAGCAGTTCGTTGCGGGTGGTCCGGAACGACCGGGTCTCCTGCTGGCGCCGCCCGGCGGTGGTGTCGCTGGGCACCCGGACGGCGACCTCGATGCCGGCCTTGGCGATATCGATCCCGGCGACCCGCCCGGCGAACAGCGGCTCATCCTCGACGTCTTGCATCACGGCCTCCTACGATGAAACGGCGGTAACGGTCGTGGCCGTCCGCGGGAGCCGTGGGCAAGCGGAAATCTGGTCCGCGGGCTCGGAGCGCCATGTAACAGCCCTGGAAAAGCGGCTCCCAGCGTTCAGGCTTTCTAACGGGGTCGGACCGCCAAAGAGTTTGCGACGTCAGCGGACGGCCACGCCCATCCTGGCAACCACCGCCGTACCGGCGCACCTCGCCCGCACCGGCACACCCGTCCCGGACCGGAACACAGCCGCCGGCCCTGCCATCAGCGCGGCAGCAGGCCCCGCCCGTCACGGCGGGTCAGCCCTGACAATTTTCACGCCGTTACGGCGTCACCCCGGGCCACCGACGACTTTCTACCGAACGTACCTGGGTTTCACCTCCCTGAGCGGCCGGGAGCTTAGCTGGCGCCGGCCATCGGGTCGCTGTCGCCGTTCGCCACGAACGCCGGCATGCCGACGGCGCTCAGCCGCTTACAGGGCGGCCACGTGCTTGACTTCCGCCATGTAGCGGCCCGCGTCCTGCGATGCCTCCTCCGGCGTCCGGCCCTGCTGGCGCGCGTGGAAGTAGGCGGCATACCAGTCCCACCAGTTGTGCGGGGCATGGCTCTTCTCGTAAGGGTCGTGATGCTCCGCCGTTTCGCGGAGCAGGTCGGCCAGGGAAGCAATGTCGGTGCTGGTCATGCTGACCTCCGTCGGTGGATTGGTACTGGTACCAGCCTGTCGCATCGACTGGCCCGTTGCACCCGTGGAGTCCCCGGTCATTACCCTGGTACGGCCTCGCCGCGGCCGCGGTCTAGCCGAAGGTGAACACGTAGGCCCGGACGCCGGGGTCGGTGAAGGTGATCTGGAAGGTGCGCTCGGTGACGGGCCCGTTCTGGCGGATGAGCTGGTAGGGCCCCGGCTCGGTGACGGCGCCCTGGCCCTGGCCGTCCACGTCGGTTCCGTGGTCGTCACCGGGCGGCTGCCCGTCCAGGAGCACCTGGAACCGCACCGCGGTCCCGGGTGTCTCCGGGCTCAGGACCATGTTCAGGTCCCGGGCGTGGAAGCGGCAGGCGATCTGCCCGCCGGCCGCGTCCGCCGTAGCGGCCTCGCTCCCGGCCGTCCAGTCTCCGGCCAGGGCCCAGTGGTTGAGCCGCAGCGGCGCGGGGGCCGCATAGACGTGCGGCCTGCCCGGTACCAGGTCACCGGGAGAGGCGAAGTTCTCGGTGCGCTCGTACCCGGTGTAGTTCTCCGGTGATCTCAAGTGAGCCCAGTCGGCCGGTGCTTCGAGACCGCGGGCCTCGGGCGAGACCAGGTCATCACCGGCGTCGCCGGATCCGGCCTCGGCCAGCAGCCGCTGGATGATCATCTCCGACTGCTGGTATTCGCCTTCGCCGAAGTGGTGATGGCGGATGCGTCCCTGGGCGTCGGCGAAGTAGAGCGCGGGCCAGTAGTGGTTGGCGAACGCCCCCCAGACCGCGTAGTTGTCATCGAGCGCGACCGGGTAGTCGATCCCCAGGTCGTGCACGGCCCGGCGGACGTTCCCGGCGTCGTGCTCGAAGGAGAACTCGGGGGTGTGCACACCTATTACCGCCAGCCCCTGGCCACTGTATTTGCCGGCCCAGGCGCGCAGGTAGGGAAGCTGGCGGAGCCAGTTGACGCAGGTGTAGGTCCAGAAGCCGGCCAGGACCACCTTCCCGCGCAGCGCGGCTGGTGTCAGCGGCGGCGAGTTGAGCCACCCGGTAGCGCCGTCGAAACCAGGCAGCTTGCTCTCGACGGGCAACTCGGCCGAGGCGGTGTGCAGTCCGGCAGGCACGGGCCAGTGCGGTTTCACGACGACGCCTTGGCCAGCTCCGCTACCTGTTGCCTGGAGAGGCTGAGATGGATGCCGCCGGTAAACCCGGAAACGCTGCCGGAGGGGATAGCCACGTCCTGGTGACGCCGCAGCAGGCCTTCCTTGAGAAGTACATGCACGTGGGTCACCTGGTGCGTGCCCGGGTCGATGCTGAGCGCGCGCAGTTGCCCGATCTCACCGTCGGTGGCATGGACGTGGTCGCCGCGGTGTTCCTGCTCCTCGGCGGGCAGCAGGACAGAAACGAGGTCCATTTCTCCCCTGAACATCGCGCGGGCCGGTGAGATCTCGCCGCCGTCCACGGCCGGCTCGTCGTCGCCCGCTGGTCGCCAGCCCTCCGAGACCAGCTCGACCGGGCCGGAGTTGAAGACCTCGGCCAGCAAGTCTTCCGCAGCCGTGAGGTTCTTGAACTCCGCCTCGGTGTAGCCGAGCCGGATTGTCGTGTCCTGAGCGTCAACATGATCATCTAGCCGGACCAGCCGGGCTAGCCCCTCCCGGCCCCTTGGCTCGACCACGAGATGCGTTACCGTCCGGGTGCCGCGGTCAACGACTACGGACTTCACGTAGCCGGAGATCTTGTCATCGGCGGTGCGAGCGTCGCCGCCGATCACGAGCGCCATCTCTGTCATGACCACCCTCCTCGCTCCATGGATGGGCAACACCCTAGCTTGGTGTCTCAGTCGTATTCGGACGGCATGGTGCCCGCCGCGGTGAACAGCCACTACGACCAGCATGTCCTGACCGCTTACCTGGCTGCCCTGGGAAACGAGCGACCTCCTGGACACGAAGGGGCTCCAGCTTCCAATGTCGTGCGACCTGGTGACGCGTGTGGTTCGCTTGGGCTTATGTCACCGGCTTCGGATTTCCGCTCACGGCTCGTGGCGCGCGAGCCCCTCTACGGGGCCTGGTCAGCGATTTCCTCTCCGGTAAGCGTGCGGCTCCTCGCGGCCGCGGGGCTGGACTACGTGGTGGTCGACCTGCAGCACGGCACGGCGGCCGAGCATGACCTGCCCGGTCTGACCACCGCGATCCGGCTGGCGGGCGCGGTTCCGGTCGGCCGGGTTCGTCATGCGCACCCGGCCGACATCGGCCGCGCCCTGGATCTCGGCTGTGCGGGCGTGATCGTGCCCAACGTCAACTCGGCCGCACAGGCCCGGGAGGCGGCTGGCGCCTGCCGCTACCCGCCCGCCGGGTACCGGTCGGCGGGCGGCGTGCTCGCCACCGGCGATCCCTTCTGCATCGTCATGGCCGAGTCGGCGGAAGCAGTCGCGGATCTGGGCGCGATGCTGGCGGTGGACGGTGTCGACGGCGTGTACGTGGGGCCCAGGGACCTGTCCTACTCCCTCGGCTGCGAACTCGCTCCGGACGATCCGGTGCTGCGGCCAGTACTGGAACAGATCTGGGCCGCCTGCGCCGCCGCCGGCAAGCCGGTGGGCGTCCATGCCGCCGACGGTGCGACCGCGCGACTGTACCGGGACGCCGGCTGCACCCTCATAACGGTCACCGCCGATACCGCGGCCATCTCACGCAGTGCCGCATCCGAACTCCGGATGGCCCGGAGCGCACCGTAATGCCCTTGTTGGCCCCGGTGATGAGGGCGGCTTCTCAGCTGGCATCGGCCGGCCTCTTCCGTTTGGGCTTCCGGTTGCCCGAAGGTAGCTGCGGGCTGCTAGCCTGCTGGCTTCTCTTAAGCCAACACGGAGGTACAGGATTTTCATGCTGCGCCGAATTTCTGCCATCGCCGCCGGTGCGGCGGTGCTCGCCCTGAGCGCCCTGCCGGCTTCCGCGGCCACCATGCAATCCAGCACCCACAAGATCCACTTCCCGAGTCTGCACGGCGTCAGCGCCTGGGGCACCTACCAGAAGACTGGCTCCAAGGTGAAGATCAACGTGTGTGCCGAAGACACGGTCCGCGGCGAGTTCGCGGCGGCTGCGGTCACGCTGGCGTATAACGCCAAATACACCCAGCACATGGAGCTGGGCGCGGTGGACATCGGGTACCACCAGACGGTGTGCCGCAGCGAGACGCTCCGCTACAGCGCCCACCTCAAGGTCTACACGTTCATCGGCGGCAGCAACGGCAGGATCCCGGTCAAGACCAAGACCAAGACCATCTACTGAACGGGCTGACGTGCGAGCGGGCGGTATCCGGGAGAGCAGTCCGGGCCGCCCGCCCCGTGTCGGCGGGAAGGGCTCGCGGTATGGCCATCCGGCTGGGCAGCACGGTGATCAATTGCGCGGATATCGACCTCTTGACCAGCTTCTGGACGCAGGCGCTCAATCTCGTGCCCTCATCGACGGCGGCTGGCGACGACTTCCGCGTGCTGCGCGGCGACCACGTCAACTTGTCGCTGCAGCGGGCGCGAACGGCCGTTACCGCCCGCGATCAGATGCACCTTGACCTGTACACCGACGACCAGGCGGCCGAGGTCGCGCGCCTCGGCGAGCTCGGCGCTAAGGTCGTTCGTCACTGCCGTGACCCCGACGATGACTACGTGGTCATGACTGACCCCGAGGGCAACGAGTTCTGCGTCTGCGCCGTGGCGGACCTCTGATGCCGCCGCCGTCCGTCAGCTGTCCTGCACGTCGTAGATCTCTACGACGCGGCGATCGAGCCGCGGCACGATCTGCCCGAGGGCCAGGTCCTTGAAGTGCGGGGTCTCCCGGTGCGCGGCGAGCGCGTCCCGCGAGGCGTAACGCTCGAGCAGGACGATCTGCCGGTCATCGTCGAGCTGGCGGTAAATCTCGTAGGAGACGCAACCCGGCTCCGTCCGGCTGGCCTCGGCCAGCTTGGGCAGTGCGGCGCAGACCGCCTCCTGCTGGCCCTCGGAAACCGTGTACCGGGCGATTACCTGCAGCTCCGTCATCGGGTACCTTCCCATCAGTGCTGATCAACTCCTCTGCCAGGTAGTCTCTCAGGACATGGTCGCTGAGTCGCCTGGAGTGACGATCCGGGATAACCCTGAAACGCTCTGTTATGAAGCGCTGATCGACGATGAGGTCATCGGCACGATCGTTTACGAGCACTCCGGGCCGCGGACCGTGTTCCTGCACACGATCGTGGAACCGGAATTCCGCGGGCGCGGTATCGCGACCACCCTGGTCAAGGTGGCGCTGGACGATGTCAGGGGCAAGGGCAGGCCGCTCAGCAACTACTGCGGCTTCGTATCTGAGTTCATCGCCGGTCATCCCGATTACGCGGACCTCATCGATCCCGAGCACCCCGGCCGTCCGCACCGCAGGTGAGCGGCGCCGACGCGAAGACCGAGGTCATCGAGGTGATCCTGACGCGGGCGCAGGCCCTCTAGTGGGGAATGCCCGAGATCAGGTCACCCGCGCGGGCCAGCACTGAGGTACGCGGGGACGAGCGAGCCGATTCCAGCCGGTCCGCGGTGCGGTAAAGCGCGTAGAGCCCGTGTACTCCCGCCCAGCGCGCGGGCTCGGGCTCCCAGCGAGGCGAGCGGTGATCTACCCAGGGCAGGGTGGTAAGCGGACTCGGGACGCCCCGTGCCAGGTCAGCGAGCGTACGTCCGGCCAGGTTGGCGGCCGCGACCCCGTGGCCGGAGTAGCCGCCCGCCCAGCCGAGGCCGGTGCGCGGGTCCATGCTCACGGTCGCGCACCAGTCCCTGGGTACGCCGAGCACTCCGCACCAGGCATGATCGATCCCGGCCTCGACCGCCGCGGGGAACATGCGCCGCAGGATCCGGCCTAGCTGGGCTATGGTCGACGGCGCGATCGTGCCATCGTCATCTATCCCCGAGCCGAAGCGGTAGGGGACACCCCGCCCGCCCAGCGCGATCCGGCCGTCGGGGGTGCGCTGCGCGTAGATGTACGCGTGCGCCTCGTCGCTGAGCGTCTCGAAACCGTCCCAGCCGATTGACTTCCACGCCTGCTGGCTGAGCGGGCCGGTGACGATCATCGAGCTGTTCATCGGCAGCAGCGTCCGGTGCTGGCCGGGCAGGCGGGCGGTGAACCCTTCGACGCACCGCAGGACGCAGGGCGCGCGCACGTCGCCCGCTGGCGTGCGCGCCAGGCCCGCGGAGATGGACGTCACCGGGGTCGCCTCGTAAAGCAGGACGCCGGCGCGGACCACGGCGTCAGCCAGCCCGGCGACCAGGTTGGCCGGCTGCATCCGCGCGCAGTGCGGCGAGTACAGGGCCCCGACCGCCCCCGTCACCTGCAACCGCCCGGCTAGCTCTTCTTTACCGAGGTACCGGACGATCTCCTCCCCGTCGCCCCAGGAACGTTCCCGGTCTAGCTGCTGGCGGAGCCTGGTGTCCTGGGCCGCGGAGGTGGCCACGGTGAGCGTGCCGCCCTTGACCAGGCCAGCGTCGATGCGTTCGGCGGCGCAGACCCGGGCCACCTCGTCGATCGTCTCGCGGAGCTGGCGCTCAAGCTCCCGCACGCCGCTGGTGCCCGTGTGGTGCGCGGCATAGCGAGCGCGCGACCCCGGCAGGGTGGCCGTCACCCAGCCGCCGTTCCGGCCGGAAGCGCCGAACCCGGCGAAGTTCGCCTCCAGCACGATGATCCGGAGTCCGGGGTCAGCTCGCTTGAGGTAGTAGGCGGTCCACAGCCCGGTGTAGCCGGCTCCGACGATGCACACGTCGGCCTCGGCGCCGCCCGGCAGCGACGGCCGTCGCGGCGGCACCCCGCGCGCCTGCCACCAGTACGACACCGCCCCGTTGCGCACGTATGCCTCCTAGCCGGATGCAGCACCGTTCGTTCGGAATAAAATATCTGAAAAGCCCTTAAAGGTCGCATCTACCGCGAGGGGATCCTTTTCGGATGCGGCGGCCTGGCGGCCTGGCCAGGCTTTTCAGATCACAGGCAAGGTAGCGTCAGGGTATGCGACTCGGGGTGCTCGACGTGGGGTCGAACACGGTGCATCTGCTCGTGGTAGATGCCTACCCGGGAGCGCGGCCCATGCCCGCCTTCTCGCACAAGGCCGACCTCAAGCTCGCCGCTCACCTGGAGGACGGGAGCACGCTGTCCGAGCCAGGCGAAGCCAGCTTGCGGACTGTCGTGGAGGAGGCGCTGCGCATCGCGGAGGATAAAGGGTGCGAGGACATCATCGCGTTCGCGACCTCGGCCGTCCGGGAGGCCGTGAACGGCGAGCAGGTCCTGGCCAGAATCCGCAAGCAGACCGGTGCGCAGATCAACGTCATGACCGGCCAGGAGGAAGCGCGGCTCACGTTCCTCGCCGCCCGGCGCTGGTTCGGCTGGTCCTCCGGGCGGCTGCTGGTGATAGACATCGGCGGCGGCTCGCTCGAGGTGGCCTCGGGAATCGATGAGGAACCCGATGCCGTGGCCTCGCTGCCGCTGGGCGCCGGCCGCCTCACCAGGGACTGGATCAGCTCGGACCCGGCGTCGCCCCAGGAGGTGCGCCGGCTGCGCAAGCACGTCCGGGCCGAGATCGCCCGGGGGACCGGCGGCATGCTGCGGCAGGGTCCCCCTGATCACGTGGTAGGTACCTCGAAGACCTTCCGCCAGCTCGCCAGGATCGCGGGCGCGGCCCCGTCCGGCGAAGGCCCCTACGTCAAGCGCGCCCTCAGGCACACCGACGTAGCGGCCCTGGCCGGACGGCTAACGGCGATGACTCAGGCCGAACGGGCGAAGCTACCCGGCGTTTCGGCTGGCCGGGTGGCCCAGCTGCCCGCCGGAGCCATCGTCGCCGACGCCATCATGGACCTGCTGGGAGTCGATCAGGTTGAACTGTGCCCATGGGCCCTGCGTGAGGGCGTCATCTTGCGGCGCCTGGACAGGCTGGCGCAGGGTCTGGGCGCCGATACCTGAACGGTGGAAGGGACGGGCTAGTTGTCGCGGCCGGGCATGATGCGGATGCCTTCGGCCTGCTCCTCGGAATCGATGACCGTGGCCCGCGCCGGACCGCGCTTGTCCTGCGCCTGCTGAGCCGACGTCGGCTGGGACAGCGGTGACGGGCCTGACGGAGCAGACGAGGCCGACGGAGCTGACGAGGCCGACGGAGCTGACGAGGCCGACGAAGCTGACGGGGCTGAGGAAGCTGACGGGGCTGACGGGGCTGACGGAGCAGACGCGCCAGGCGGCGGCGAGGCGACGAGCTTGGCTGACGGCGCCGTGGCCGTTGGCCTGCTCGGCCGCAGTCCGCCCGGGCCGACTGGGCCGTTCGGGCCGACAGGGCCGTTCGGTCCCGCGGGCGCCGGAGCCGGCCGCGGTCCGTTCCCGGGGTCCCCGGCGGCGATCGTCTTGGCGGTTACCTCCTCGACTTCGTCCTCGAGTGACATCCGGGCGGTCTCCGCGGCGACCAGGCCAGAGACGCCGTCGAGGATGTCAGTGAGCCGCTTGATCGTTTCCTGGTGCCTGGTCGACAGGAGGTTGAGACGGCGCTCGGCACCGTCATGAATGGCCGTGGCCCGGGCCGTCGCCTCGTCAAGCGCCTTCTTAGCCTGCGCTTTCGCGCTGGCCAGCGCGCTTTCCGACTTCTTCTTCGCGTCGCTGGTCGTGCGCTCCGCCTCGGCACGGGCCGCGGTCAGCGTCTTGTCGGCCTCGGCCCGCGCGGACGTGATCGCCCGCTCGGCCTGCTCCTGGGCCGCGGTGAGCATCCGCTCGGCCTGCTCGCGCGCCTCGGCCCGGGACTTGTCGGCCCCTGCCTGAGCGTCGTTGCGCTGCCGGGCTATCTCCTCGTGGGCCTTGGACTTCTGGGACCTGGCCTCGTCGTCGGCCAGCTTGAGTATCTGGGCAATGCGCTCGCTGACTTCCTCGTGCGCGGGCTTGGCGCCGAGCGCCTGCTGACGGGCCGTGGCCAGGTCGCGCTTGAGTTCATCGCCGTCGTCAAGAGCATGGGCTAGCCGCTGCTCTAGATCCCGGATCTGGCTGCGGCAGCGGGCAATGAACTCGTCCACCTGACGGCGGCTGTATCCGCGCATCTGCATTTCGAATGCGTCTTCGTGAGTGAGGTTCGGCAGGAGATCACTGTTGTCATTCATGGCTTCCCGAGATCATGTTGTCCGAAATAGGCGGTGTCCCGAATCTAGCAGCGCGAGGGGTCGCCGGACCGCCTAGGAGGTCTGGCGGACCGCTACCCCTGTAGTATGCGGGCTCGCGACGGGCGGCACGAGGCGAATCCTGCATGACGCTTGCCTATAACCACCGACGCGCGCAACCTAAACGGCGGTACGTCCGCTTTCGTACGCTCTTGCCCCTTAATGCGTAGTGTTAAGGGTTATGAGGATTTTAAGCACTGGTGCGAGTGTGAAACCTGTGACGCTTCTTTACCGGATTGACGGCAACTGCGTGGCAGTTTGCCGGAATCGTTACCGCCTAGCTGGGTAAAACCGCACGTGAAGGTGGTAGGCGAATGGCCCTGATGGGTCATGCGGAGGAGCAGTGTCGGCACGTAACCTGGGGCGCAAGCGAACGGGATCGCGATCAGCGCCGGAGGTGAGCACGATTCCAAGACAGTTGGATCTTCGTGTCCACGATCGCGTCGCCCTTGATGAGATCGAGCTCTACGCCGAGGTGCTGAGCGCGGTAGCGACTGCGGACCGGCCGCTAACGGCCGCTGAGCTCGACGAGGCGCTGGGCATCAGCGGCAGCTAACGCGCCCGCTTCCGTTCCACGGCGCTTCCGGTACATGGCGTCTGTCCTGGTCCGGGTGAAGCCAAGGGCCTCGTACAGCCGGATCGCCGGAACGTTGTCCTCGTCCACGTAGAGCATCGCCTGGGCTAGGCCCGCCTCGCGCAAGTGGTGCAGTCCGGCCAGGGTGAGCGCCCGGCCCAGCCCGCTGCCCTGCTCACCGGGATCGACCCCCACGACGTAGACCTCCCCGATGCTTTCCGGCGGTCCGTCGTCGTCAGGGGCGTCCGGCTCTTCTGGCGGATGGACCTTGGTCCAGTGGAAGCCCACCATCCGGCCGTCTGTTTCCGCGATGAAGAAGCCCGCCGGGTCGAACCATGGCTCGCGTTCCCGCAGCTCGAGGTCGTGCCTGGTCCATCCCCCTTGTTCCGGATGCTTGGCGAACGCCCGGCCGTTAAGGTTCAGCCACTCCTGCTCGTCCTGGCCGGGGACGAAGGTACGCAGCCTGCGGCCGGCCGGGAAGACCGGCGGGTCCAGCCGGTCCCGCAGCGAGCGGCGCATCTGCGTCAGCGCACGGAAACGCTCGAAGCCCGCGGTGGTCGCCAGCTTGGCGGCTGCGGGCAGATCACCGTGGGCCCAGAGCCGCAGGGTATGCTCGCCTGCCGCCGCGGTCAGCTCACCGACCAGGGCCCGGCCGAGCCCCTGCCGCCTACGGGCCGGGCGGACCACGAGTTCGCCGGTCAGCTCCGGTTCCGGTGGGTCCAGGTGGGCGTAGGCGACGATCTCGCCGTCCGCGGTGAGGACGAAATCGCGGCCCGTCCCCGGGTCCGGCCCGGCGGCGGCCGGACCGGGCTCAGGGCCACTGCCGTCATAGCGCAGGTGCAGCAGCACGTGTTCTGACAGCGGCGCCACCCCATCGGCGGCGGCCGCGGTCTCAGCCAGCGCCAGGATGCCGGCGACCTGCGCCGCGGTGAGCGCCCCGCTGCTGAGCTCAGGGCTGCTGGGCTCGGGGCCGTCGTGGTCGGTGCCGGTGACTGGCCGTCCGGTCATCGGGCCGCGGCCGCGGCCCGGGCGACCGCGTCCTGTGGTCTCCTCGCGCGCTCTTCGCTTCCGGCCGCTTGAGCCCGTTCGGCCCCCTGGCCCCGTTCTGCCCGCTCGCCCTTGACCGGCACGAACCGGTAGCCGACGTTGCGCACGGTGCCGATCAGTGCCTCGTGCTCGGGGCCGAGCTTGGCGCGTAGCCGCCGGACGTGAACGTCAACCGTGCGGGTACCGCCGAAGTAGTCGTAACCCCAGACTTCCTGCAGCAGCTGGGCGCGGGTGAAGACCCGCCCGGGGTGCTGGGCGAGGAACTTAAGCAGCTCGAACTCCTTGAAGGTCAGGTCGAGCACGCGGCCGCGCAGCCGGGCTGCGTAGGTGGCCTCGTCGATGGCCAGCTCGCCCGAGCGGATCTCGTCCGGCGCGTCCGCGACGGCGGCGATGGCCCGGCGGCCGATGGCGAGCCTGACCCTCGCCTCTACCTCGGCAGGCCCGGCTGTGTGCAAGATCACGTCATCGACGCCCCACTCCGCGTTGACGGCGGCGAGGCCGCCCTCGGTCACGATCGCGAAGAGCGGGCAGTCCAGGCCCGTCGTCTGCAGCAGGCGGCAGATGCTCTTGGCGTGCGCGAGGTCGCGCCGGGCGTCCATCAGCACCGCGTCGGCGGGCGGAGCCTCCACTAGGGCGGACGCGTCTGCGGGCAGCACCCGGACCGGATGCAGCAAGAGTCCGAGGGCGGGCAGCACTTCCGCGGACGGCTCGAGCACGCCGGTAATCAGCAGCAGATCGCTCACTGGCACCTCCACTCGCTGGTGCGGTCGCACCTTGACTCCTTGTATAAACAGACAAGGACCCGGGGGCAACGGCGCCCGGGTCCCGATTAGAAGAGGATATCCCAAATGGCCAAAGTAACAATCCAGTACTGGGCCGCGGCCAGGGACGCGGCGGGTGTGGCCGCCGAATCGGTCGAGGCGCAGACGCTGGCGGAAGCGCTCGACGTGATCGTGACCCGCCGGGGTGACGACGGGCGGCTCCGCTCGGTGCTCGCGGGTTCTTCCTTTCTCGTCGACGGCGCGTCGGCCGGCCGCGGTGTGGCCGCTGACCTGGTTCTCCAGGATGCGGCGGTCATCGAGGTGCTGCCGCAGTTCGCCGGAGGGTAAGACGCGCGAATTCGCAAGGGTGGGCATTCTCTGCGTATTACGGCAGACTAGGCGGATGGCACCCTGCAGTGTCCGTATCAGCACGTTCTGAAGTCGTACGCCGACGGTGCTCCAGTACGTAAGCGCCGGCCAAAAGCCCAGCTAATAAGCATCGCGCAGGGACCGAGCAAGCGCCCAGAGTAAGCACACCCTGAGCGAGCACCCCGAACAAGCCTGAGTCAGCATGAGTCAGCACGGACCTCCAAGCCCTCCTGGTCCCGGCGTACCGGGACCGGCGCCCGGCGCCAATGATTTTCCTGGCGGGTTGAACCGTCCTGCGCCCCCCGACGTTTCTAATGGTGTGCCGAACGCGGGAACCGCGCCTCGCCCGGGGCGAGTGGCAGACGAGGCTTTTGTCCGGGCCCTATACGCCGAGCACGGCGGTGCCCTGCTTCGCTACGCCCTCCACCTCGCCGGCGGGGACAGGCAGCGTGCGGAGGACCTAGTGCAAGAAACGATAGTGCGGGCATGGCGCCATCCGGAGGCGCTGGCCGATCGGCCAGCCAGACCGTGGCTGTTCGCTGTCGCGCGCAACCTCGCGGTTGACTCGTACCGCGCCCGGCAGGCCAGGCCGCCCGAGACCGGACAGGCGGCGCTGGAACTGCTGCCGTCCGACGACGACGCCGACCGCACGCTTGAGTCGTGGGCCGTCGCGGACGCCCTGGCCTCGCTGCGGCCGGATCATCGGCGGGTGATTGTGGAGACCTACTACCGTGGCTGCTCGGTAGCCGAGGCTGCGGCCACGCTAGGCATACCTGCAGGTACCGTGAAATCACGGACGTTTTACGCATTGAAGGCGCTCAAGCTGGCGCTGCAGGAACGGGGACTGGCGCCATGACCCAGACATGGGACTGCAATGACGCCCGGCCGTCGCTTGGCGTCTACGTGCTCGGGGCCATTGACCCGGCCGAGCGCGCTCTGGTTGACGCCCACCTGGCTACCTGCCGAAACTGCCGGGACGAGCTCGCGGGCCTGGCCGGCCTGCCCGCACTGCTAGCCCGGGTGAACCCCGACGAGGTCAGCCGGATCTGCGCCGACGACGCGGTTCGCACGATCACCGACGAGCAACCTCCCGCGGAGTTGCTTGGCACGGTGCTCGACCTGGCCAAAGCCAGGCGGCGGCGGAGCCGGTTCCGTGTCCTGGCGGCCGCGGCCGCCGTCGTGGTGATCGCCGCAGGCCTGTTCGGCGGGCTGCGCGCGGCCACCTCGACCACGCAGACGGTATCCGCCGCCCGGTACTCTCCGGGGACCGGTGACTGGGAGACTGTCCAGGCGACGAGCAAGATCACCGGCGCGAGTACGACGATCCGCTATTCGCAGGAGCTGTGGGGCAATGCGTTCGAGGTTCTGGTCGACCACATTCCGCTCGGGACCACCTGCGAGCTGTGGGTCGTGCATTCCGACGGGACCCGGACCCAGGTGGCCGCGTGGACGACGGCGCATGACGAAGGTCGGGTCTGGTACGCCGGGTCGCTGCCGAGTACCTCCGAGCCGATAAGCAGCTTCCAGATCACGGCGGGCAGCCGGGTGCTGGTCGCGGTCACGCCGACCTGAGGTTTGCCTGGGGCCGCCGGCCACGGGGAATGGAAGACATCGCGCGCGTGCTGTCTACTGGCATGAGTAGCGGGTTGGTTGCGCTGGTGGCGGCGCTGGTCGTGGCGACGGCGCTCGGGCTGGCGTGGCGGTGGCGGACCGGGCGGTTCCGGGCCGCGCCGTCGATCGTGGCGCCCGCCGCGGCCACGCGGGAGGCCGCGCTCCGGCCTGACCTCCTGACCGAGGCTGACCTGGGTACCCGTCTCGGCCGTCAGGCCACCCTGGTCCAGTTCTCTACCGCCTTCTGCGCGCCATGCCGCCCGACGCGGCAGATCCTGGCCGAGGTGGCGGACATGGTCGACGGCGTGACCCACGTCGAGATCGACGCGGCCGACCGGCTCGACCTGGTACGGCGGCTGCGGATCAACAGCACGCCCACCGTGCTCGTGCTCGGCCCCGACGGCGCCATCGCCAAGCGCGCCGCCGGACTGCCCCGCAGGGCCGACGTGATCGCCGCGGTGGGAACGGCGATCGACGCGGCCCCCGTGCCCGCGGGCGGGGAGTAACCGCGGTGCCTGGCTGGCCTGTCCGATCGCGTTGGCCGGCTCGAGCGCGAACAACTCCCGGCCTGGGAGTGACAGCCCCATCGAGCCCGCATACCATCTGGTTCGTGATCTCCCGGACAGCGAACACGCTGACCAAGCGGCGTGCCGTTGACTTCTGCCACGTCGCTACCGCCATCTGTTGGCGCGCTCCGCGGCCTTAACCCCCCGGACACAGCCACGTCACGCCCTGCCGAGCGCGGCGCCGGCGGTCTCCGGATGAGGTGGGGCGGCGACTCGGAGGACAAGGAACGAGCGCTCAGTGGCGAGGAGCATGACCATGGAAATCGACCCGCGCGGCCCTAGGCTCGGAGCGGTGATTACCGTTGTCGTGCTGGCGGCGGTGCTGGTCACTGGGAGCGCCTGGCTGCTCGCCGCCCAGCTGATCGTGTTCGCGGTGGGCGCGCTCGCCGGCCTGCGGTACGCGCCGTACGGCGTGCTCTACCGGCGTTTCGTCCGGCCGCGGCTCGGGCCGCCCAGCCATACCGAGGCCGAGGCTCCGCCGCGGTTCGCGCAGGGCGTGGGCATGGTCTTCGCGGCCGCGGGCGTGATCGGCTACGCCACGGGAGTTACCGCGGCGGGCATCGCCTTCACCGCGCTCGCGCTGGTCGCGGCGTTCCTCAACGCGGCCTTCGATCTATGCCTGGGCTGCCAGGTATATCTGTTCATCAAGCGGAATCAAAGGGTCCGGCCGTCCGCCAGGGCGTGACCGGAGAAGGAGGAATATCCACATGAGCCGATCCGACGTCCTCGTGGACGCCGACTGGGCGGAGGCCCATATCGGTGACCCTGGTGTCGTCATCGTCGAGGTTGACGAGGACACCAGCGCCTACGACAAGGGACACATCCCGACCGCGATCAAGCTCGACTGGAAGAAGGACCTGCAGGACCCGGTCCGCCGCGACTTCGTGGACAAGACCGGCTTCGAGGCGCTGCTTTCCGAGCGCGGCATCTCGAACGACGACACCGTCCTGCTCTACGGCGGCAACAACAACTGGTTCGCCGCCTACGCCTACTGGTACTTCCGGCTGTACGGCCACGACAAGGTTCTGCTGCTCGACGGCGGCCGCAAGAAGTGGGAACTGGACTCGCGCGAACTGAGCACCGACGTGCCGCAGCGCGCGCGCACCAGCTACACCGCGAAGGAGCAGGACTCCTCGCTCCGCGCGCTGCGCGACGAGGTGATCGCCGCCATCGGCAAGCGCAACCTGGTCGACGTCCGTTCCCCCGACGAGTTCGCCGGCCGGCTGCTCGCCCCGGCGCACCTGCCGCAAGAGCAGGCGCAGCGGGGCGGCCACATTCCGACCGCGCGCAACGTGCCCTGGTCCAAGGCGGCCAACGAGGACGGCACCTTCCGCTCCGACGACGAGCTCACCAAGCTGTACCAGGGCGAGGCGGGTCTCGATTTCGGCAAGGACACCATCGCCTACTGCCGGATCGGCGAGCGGTCGGCACACACCTGGTTCGTCCTGCACGAGCTGCTCGACCAGCCCAACGTCAAGAACTACGACGGCTCGTGGACCGAATACGGGTCGCTGGTCGGCGTGCCGATCGAGCTGGGCGACGGCCGATGAGCGCCGACGGCTGCGGTGCGCCCGCGGGCGGCGTCAGCGTCAGTACGGCTTCTGGCACCCAGGCCGTGGTCGAGGGCCGGGTCGTGCACGAGGGCGCCCCGGTAGTCACCGGGTACGCACGGCTGCTCGGCACCGGCGACGAGTTCGTGGCCGAGGTGCCGCTGGGCGACGATGGCGGGTTCAGGTTCTTCGCCGCACCCGGGGCGTGGACGCTGCGCGTGCTCGCGCCCGGCGGCCTGCGCGCCGAGCGCTCGGTCGAGGCGGATTACGGTCAGGTCACGAAGGTAGACGTCGCGATCTGATCGCGGCTGATCCAGTAAAGGACGCGGCCGCCGTGTTCCGCACGGCGGCCGCGCCGGTTTCTTCCCGGCGGTTACCATGCTCCCAATGAAGACATGATGAACATGGGGATCTGCCGCTAGCTGTGCGGTGAGGCGCCGAGTACGCTTTGAGCGTGGTCGAGAATAGGCAGGAATTCCAGCGTGAGCTGGAAGGCATTGAAGCCAAGGTCATCGAACTTTTCGCCATGGTCGCCGAGGATCTGCCCGGAGCGACCAAAGCGCTGCTGACTGCCAATCCCGAGGTCCTCCAGGAGCTAGTCGAACGCGAGCAGGTCATCGATGCCCTCTACCCGGAGATCGAGGAACTGGTCAACCGGGAGATCCTGCTGCAGGCGCCCGTCGCTTCGGACCTGCGCTTCCTGCTCTCCGTGCTGCGCATCGTGCCGGAGCTCGAGCGCACCCACGACCTGGTCCTTCAGATCGCCTCCCGGGCTAACCACATCCTCGGCGAGGACCTGTCGCCGCGCGCCCGGGGCCTGGTAGAGCGAATGGGAACCCTCGCCTCCGAGATGTGGCGCAGTGCGGCGGACTCCTGGTATCAGCGGGACCGTTCCGCCGCGGGGACGCTGCAGGAACGCGATGACGAGATGGACGAGTTGCACTCCAGCTTGGTCGCCGAACTTGCCTCAGGACGGATGACGCTGCCGGTGGCGATGGAGATGACGCTAGTGGCGCGCTTTTATGAGCGTCTGGGTGATCACGCCGTCAATATCGCCCGCCGCGTGGTCTACCTCGCAGGAACGGCGAACAAAGACTAGCCTGAGGCCAAGACGGGCGTCCCGTCCGTCCGGGATCCCTGCCTATCCTTCGCCGGACCTTCGGGTTATCACGTAATCAGTACGAACCGGCACGGATAGGCAATCTGAGGAGCAGAGATGCCCGGAATTATCGTCGGGGTGGACGGCTCGGAGCATTCTCGCCTGGCCCTCAGCTGGGCTTTGCGAGAGGCCGCCCTGCGCCATGTCCCGTTGACCGTCATGACCGTGCACCCGATCCCGCCTCGCCCGGCCACCAGGATTTACTGGCCGGGGCCCGACCTTCCCGAGAACAGTTTTGACCCGGAGCTCACGCGGAAAGGTATCCAGGAATTCGTAGACAGGGTCGCGCAGGAAACCGGCCAGACGGCGCCTGAGGTCACCGTGAGCGTGACCACCGGGGACCCGGCGGAAGAACTCGTCCGGGCCTCGCATGACGCCGACCTGCTCGTCGTGGGATCCCGGGGCACCGGCGCGTTCAGCGTGCTGCGGCTCGGCTCGGTGAGCAGCAAAGTCACGCACCACGCGGCCTGCCCCGTCGTGGTCGTCCGCGGGACCCGCTAGGCGGCACAGGCGGAGCTGAGGCCAGGACGTACCCTGGCGCGACCCGGCCTGACCGCCGCCCGGCTCAGCCCATCCGGCCGGTGACGTAGGCCTGGGTACGGGGGTCGTGCGGGTCCTGGAAGATCTGCTCGGTCCGGCCGTACTCGACCAGCACGCCGGTGCGGGTATCGCTCTCCTCGTTGCGCAGTACGGAGTAGAAGGCGGTGCGGTCGCTGACCCGCGTGGCCTGCTGCATGTTGTGCGTGACGATGACGATGGTGTACCGGGACTTGATCTCCTTCATCAGGTCCTCGATGGCGCCCGTCGCGATCGGGTCAAGCGCCGAGCATGGCTCGTCCATGAGGACGACGTCCGGCTCCACGGCGAGCGTGCGGGCGATGCAGAGCCGCTGGGCCTGCCCGCCGGACAGGCCCAGGCCCGACGCCTTCAGCCGGTCCTTTACCTCGTCCCAAAGCGCGGCCCCGCGCAGCGAGCGCTCCACTATCTCGTTCAGCTTGGCCTTATTGCGCTCGCCGTTGATGCGCGGCCCGTAGGCGACGTTGTCATAGATCGACTTCGGGAACGGGTTCGGCTTCTGGAAGACCATCCCGATGCGACGGCGCACCGCGATCGGGGAGACGTCCTTGGCGTACAGCGACGCCCCGCGGTAGCGGATGTCACCTTCGACGTGAGCGCCCGGGATGAGGTCGTTCATGCGGTTCAGCGTCCGCAGGACCGTCGTCTTGCCGCACCCCGACGGGCCGATGAACGCGGTGATCTCGTTCTCGTGTATCTTCAGCGACACGTCCGTGACGGCCCGGAACGAGCTGTAATAGCACGAGACCTTGTCCACGTCGAAGATATGTGTGCCCGTATCGAACGCATCTGCGCTCGTCGTGGCCTGCACCTGGGACTTGGGCAGTTGCGTACTGGTGGCTACGTTCTGCTCTGACTGTTCCATGATGTTCCTAGCGCGGCTTTCTGTCGAAGCATACCTAGCGGGAGAACCTGGAGAATCGCGCGGTGATGAAGCGGGCGACGACCATGAGGACGAACGCGATGACGATGAGCGTGAGCGCCGCGCCCCAGCCGCGGGCCTGGGCGCCGACAAACGGCGAGTTCGCGTTCGCGAAGATCTGCGAAGGCAGCGAGGTGTTGGCGCCGCTGAACACGTTCTTGTTCACCGTGGTCACCGTGAGGATGGTGAACAGCAGCGGCGCCGTCTCACCCACGGCCCGGGCGACGGCGAGCATCGCACCGCTGACGATTCCGCCGATCGCCGCCGGCAACACCACCGTCATCGTCACGCGCGCCTTGGTGGCACCTAGGGCGTAGCTCCCTTCGCGCAGCGCGTTCGGCACCAGCCTCAGCATCTCATAGGTGGAGCGGATCACGATCGGCAGCATCAGGCAGCCCAGGGCGAGGGCCCCGGCAAAGCCGGAGAAGCCGAAGTGCAGCACCCATATCGTGAAGATGAACAGGCCCATGATGATCGAGGGCACGCCCGTCATCACGTCGCTGAAGAACCCGATGAGCGCCGCCAGCCAGTTCTTGCCGCCGTACTCGTTGAGGTAGATCGCGCCCAGGATGCCAAGCGGCACGGCCAAGATCGTGGCCAGGGCCGTGATCTCGATCGTGCCCACTATCGCCGGCCCCATCCCGCCTATGTCGGCGGGCGCCACGTTGGGCGGGATCGAACCGGTCAGGAACTGCCAGCTGATGATCGAGGCGCCCTTGACGACGGTCGTGACCAGGACGAATCCCAGCGGGATAACCACAACCACGAACGAGAGCACCATCAGTGCGGTCATGATCCGGTTGCTGGTGCGCCGCCAGCCCTTCTGCTCTCGCAGGTTGAGTGTCGGCGGCTCAGTAATGGCGGCCATCAGGCACCACGCTTCTTCCGGGCGGAGCGTTCCACGACCGTGTGGGCGATGACATTGATGATGATCGTAAAGGCGAACAGGAGCACGCCGATCCCCATCAGCGCGGCGCGGAACTCGCCGGTGGCCTCGCCGAACTGGTTCGCGATGACCGCGGCCATGTTGTAGCCCGGGGCGAACAGGTGCGACGTGATCGTGGCCGACGAGCCGATCACCAGCGCTACGGCGATTGTCTCGCCCATCGCCCGGCCCAGGCCGAGCAGCACCGCTCCGACGACGCCGCCCTGGCTGTGCGGCCAGACGGCGCCGCGGATCATCTCCCACCGGGTGGCGCCCAGCGCGTATGCGCCCTCCCGGTCGATTTGCGGCACCGTCGCGATGACCTCGCGCGACAGCGAGGTCACGATCGGCGTGATCATGAAGGCCAGGATGATGCCGGCGGTAAAGAACGAGGCCCCGCTCGTGGGCGCCCCGAACAGGTTGTCGAGCACCGGGATGCCCTTGACGCCCGAGGCGACCGAGGTGTAAATGTGCTGAATCCAGGGCGCGAACACGATGATGCCCCACAGGCCCCAGACCACGGACGGGACCACCGCCAGCAAGTCGATCACGTACACGATCGGACGCGACCACCGGTACGGCACGACCTCGGTCAGCAGCAGGGCGATGCCGATGCTGACCGGAACGGCGATGATGAGCGCGATTACCGCGGTAATGGCCGTGCCGTAAATAAAGGCCAGCGCGCCGAACTGGTTGGCTGCCGGGTTCCAGTTGTTGGTAAAGACCTTAAAGCCCTCAGCGGAAAACCACGACGAGGCCTGCTGGCTGGTCGAGATGGCGATCAGGACGAGGATCACCAGCACCAGCAGGCCACACGCGAGCGCGAGGATCTGGAAGCTGCGGTCGCCGAGCGGCCGCCGCTCTCGTAGGGCGGCGTGGGCGGATCCGGCCGGGGTGGCCGGATCCGCCCGCGTTACGGTACTCACGACAGTGAGCCGATCTGATCTTGCATCACAATCACAATGCTGATACCTAACTCGCGATCTTGCTAATACCTAACTCGCGATTTTGCTGAGCTGCGCTGTGGCCATCTGGTCGAGGCTGGACGGCAGCGGCGCGTAGCCGAGCGAGCCGGACATTTGCTGCATGGGTCCGAGCAGGTAACCGATGTACGCCTTGAGCATGGCCGCGTCGTTGGCGTTCGGCTGGGTCTCGTAGACCAGGACCCATGACTGATAGGTGATCGGGTACGCCTGCGCGCCGGTTCCCCAGACCGCGTGGAACGTAAGGTTCGGCGCGATGGTGACCCCGGCCGCGGCGGCGGAGGCGGAGGACGAGGAGGGCGCGACGTAGTTGCCGTCCTTGTTCTTGATCGAGGCGAACGTCAGCCCGGAGGCCTTGGCGTCGGAGTAGTCCACGTACCCGATGGACCCGGGGGTGGACTTGATGGCCGACGCCACGCCGCCGTTGCCGTTGCCGGCGCGGGCCGTGGAGGGCCACTTGATGGTCGAGCTGCTGCCGAGCGTCCAGGTGCTTGGCGTAGCCGTCATGAGGAACAGGGAGAAGTTCTGGGTCGTGCCCGAGGAATCGGAGCGGACGACGATGGTGATCGGGGTACTTGGCAGCGTCACACCGGGGTTATCCGCCGCGATTGCCGCGTTGTTCCAGCTCGTGATCTTGCCCTGGAAGATATCCGCGATGACCGGTGCCGACAGCTGCAGCGGCTTGCTTAGGCTGGACAAATTGTACGACAGCGTGATCGGGCCGATTATGACGGGGAAGTACAGCACCGTCTTGCCCTTGAAGTTCGCCGTCTCGGCGGCGGGGATCGGTGAGTCCGAGCCCGCGAAGTTGGTCACCCCCGAGGCCAGGTCCGTGCGTCCCTTGCCCGAGCCGCCGGAACCGTAGTTGACCGTCATGCCCGGCTGGACCGACTTGAAGCCCGAGCTGGCCGTCTCCTGGAAGGTGGTCTGGAACGTCGATCCGCTCCCGTTGAGCGTGCCCGAGAGCTTGGCGGCGCTGCTCGACGACGCGCCCGACGATGCGGTGCTGCCCGTCGATGCGGTGCTGGTCGACGAGGATGAGGAGCATGCGGCGAGAGACAGAGCCGCCGCCACGACGGCGACTCCCACCGTCGTGGCCTGCCGTCTGCGTCGAAATTGCATATCGGGTACTCCTTATGGGTTTTATCTGTTCCTCGGCCGCGATGAGCAGCCCCGGACGGCCGGTAGACGTGCAAACCGTGGTGTGCGAGTACAGTTTGTCGGCGCAATTGGTACCTGCGGGCAAACCAATGGTGGACAAATAGGGACTAGAAGGTTAACTTATGGTGTCCAGAGGCTGCGTCTGGCCGTCAGGCGCCGGCTTCAACGCCGCCGTGGCCGAGCCCTCGTTGCGCATCTTCCACGCCCTCGATCATCGCCTCCTTGCCCTGACGAGTCCGCACGCAGCGTCGAGATCATGCTGGCCACATCGAGGTCCTGATAGCCGGCCATGTTTATCGGTCATGGACAAGCCCTCCTTCAGTTGTGTCTCAGTTGCGTCCGCGGGCGGCAACGTCACCCGCAGCAACGGTGCCCGTTCCAGGGGCATCAGGAAAATCACCCGCGCAGGGTGACCTGACACCCCATCGCGGTCGGCAGCGAGGATCCCTGATCGCACGCCTACCGAAGCCGGGACTCTGGGTGGAGTGATTTACCGGAACGAGCAGCAGGCGCTGGAGTGACGACATGGCCCTGGCCAGCTGACTCCTGGCCGCCTCGCTGCCTGCTCCTTGGACAGGGCCAGGTAGTCGGGCAGCATGCTGTCCGCACGCTGCCGGGCCGGAAGGGCGTGCCGCGCAGACCTGGCTTCCGGCCCGGATAGCCGATCGCGTCATGCCCCGCGTAACCCGCCGTTGGCCTTGTCCTAGTCGGCGCCACCTATTCGAGGCGCTCTGTTCACTTATATGACATCAATTAGCCGTCTACTGGTTCCCTTTTCCTGTAATTCCGTTCACCTAGGGTGAATATCAATGGGCGTGGGCAGGCAGGATAGTGCGGTCCGCGCTCCGGTCGAGGACGAGTGAGGGCAAGGTGTCGTTTGATGCGGAACGGGCGCAGTCGCCCTTCGGCGGCCGTGCGGGCAAGCGCGCTCTGGCCGCGTCCGCGTCCGCCATGGCCGCTGCCTTCGCCCAGGCGGCGAAGGTGAACTTCCAGCCGCTGCCGTCGTCCGTCGTCACCTTGTCCGATGCACAGATCGCCGAGATTAAGGGCTGATACATGACCGCGTCCACGCCCGTAGTGCGGTTTGTGAGCGAAGTGGGCCACGACCTGCTCCCCGGCAGGTCCGGCAGCGCGCTACGCTCCGGGATCCGGATTGGCCAGCGGAAGATGGTGCCGAAGTCTCGCCTACGTGTCGTGATCGGCCGGCTGATCGCAGCCCGCTCACGGCGATATGCGGAATGACCGCTGGCGCCGCGGGACGTGACCATCCGGTTCCCGCGCAACCGGCAGGGCCGCCTACGGCGGCGTCACGGGGTGATTCGGGCGCGGCCGGAACGCCTGCGCCCGTCAGGGCCATCGACGTGCTGGCCGACCGGATGGCGGCGGCGCTGGTACACCGGGAACCGGGCTGGCGGCTGCCCCGGCGCAGCGCGCTGGCCAGAAGGTACAACGTCGGCCTGACCGAGATCGACGCCGCGATAACCGACCTCACCCGCCGGTCGCTGGTCCGGCGACTGCCGGACGGGCAACTGTACCGGGCCAGTCCGGCTGACTACTGGATCCCGGTCGAGGGTGTGGCCGGGCTGGGCACGCGACTTGATCCGATGGGAGGCACGATCGCCTGCCAGACCCGGCATTTGTCACGGCGTGAGGCACCCCAGGATGTGGCCTGGGCTCTGCGGCTGCCCTCTGGCGCGCCTATCCGCGTCATCCGGTGCGTCTGGCTGTCCGCCGGCGATCCCGCCGCCGTATCAACGGCCTACCTGCATGAACCGCTCGGCGACGAGGACACGGAGAACGATCAGGAGACCGATCCGGATTTCTGGTCGTTCGGCCCGGCGCTTACCACGTCGCCTGCGGCCGCGGTGAGCGTCGAAATGAGCCCGCCCCAGCCGTCCGTCGCCCGCAGCCTCAGGCTGTCACCCGGGCAGCCAGTGATTACGGTGACGGTGAGGTTCGATGACTCCGTCACCGGCGAGCCGACCGGGCTCACCGTCGTTATGCTTAAACCAGAGTTGTTCAGGGTCGCGATTGACACCACTGAGGCGCCGGTCAGTGCGCCCTTAGTGGACGGGATCGCCAGGTAATCTTTACCACCTGGACATATGCGCATTGCACCTGGGACGCTGGAGCCGAGATGCCGGCCGAGGTCGTGACAGAAACGGAACAGATGCCACGGCGTGCCCGATACCTCGTCCCCCAGGGACTTCCGCGCCGTGGCGAAATCCTGGCCGTTGCCGTGGTGCTCGTGGTCGTCGCGCATGTGCTGTTCGCGCAGCTGACGATCGTCATCGCGGCTGCGTTCTACCTGATCACCAAGGTGACCAGGTGGCGCGTGTCGTGGCTGATGATCCCGGCGGTGGCCGCGGTGATATGGACAGCGGCGGTGGGCCCTCGGGTCGCGCTCGCGGGGTTCGCGGCCGGTCCCGCCCAGGTCGCGAGTTATCTCGGGGCCAGCGGCCACCAAGTCAGCCACTTGCTGCATTTCACGTCCGCGTTCGCAGGGATAGGTACCTGGCTGCCACGGCAGCTTCCGGTCGCCGTGGTCGCAGGTGCCGCCGAGGCTGCACTGGCCTGCTGGCTGAGCTGGCTGCACACCGATGAGTGGAACGTGCCTCCGGCCCGTCCCGGCCTGGTCGTGGCCGCCCGCCGCGCCGCGACCGTGCGGGCGATCCGGGCCGGCGGCGTGGTGACCAGGGATGGCGGATGCCTGGGGGTCGAGGCGGGCTCGGGCGCGCGGGTGGCGGTGTCGTGGTCAGAAGCGGCCGGCGGGATTTCCGTGTGCGGCTCGGCCGAGCAGGACGTGCTGGCCACGAGCTTTCAGCTGGTGTACGCCGCGGTGCGGCGCCGCAAGCCCGTGCTCGCGGTGGACCTCACCGCCGATCCTGACCTGCCGGGAAAGCTGGCCGCGGTCTGCGCGGAAGCTAGCGCACCACTGCAGGTGTTCGGCGACGAGGCAGCGGGGCAGGACAGATCGGCCGGTGCATGGAGCCGGCCAGCCTGCTACGAGCCTTTCCGCTACGGCGATCCCGCGTGGCGGGCTTCACTGGTCACGGCCATGCTCAGCTGGGAAGGACCTGGCCGCCAGTACCGGCGCAGCTGTACCGCCTATCTCGAGGACGTCTTTGAGCTGCTCGACGCGGCCCCAGGCGATCCTCGAGTGGCCGTCCTCGACGAGGTTATTCACCTGCTTAACCCCACGGCCATGCGAGCGCGCATGGAGTACGTGCCCGGGGCCTACCCTCGCCGCGACGCGCTCGCAGAGCGAACGCGGGTATCGGTAAGCCTCCTCAATGCTGAGCCCGCTACGATCGCGCAGCTGACGCGGCAACTGCGCGAACTCCGGGCGTCGGCTTTCGGTCCGTGGCTGCGCCCATCCGGCCAGGGGCCGGCGGCGGAGATCGATCTCGGCCGCGCGGTAACAGAACGCGCGGTGGTCCTGTTCCGCCTCGGCGGGGCCGCGCGGAACGCCAGCTCCGCCATGCTCGCCCGCCTGGTATGCCAGGACCTGCTGGCCGCGGGCGCGGCGCTGAGCAAGATCGGCGTCGACGGCGACGGGATCGTCTGGCTCGCCGAGTGCGGCGCGCTGCCGAGGCACTCCGTTACCGACATGATCGCCCACGGGCCCGACGTCGGCCTGCCCGTTCTCGCGGCCACTACGTCCCCGCTGGTCGGCGTGGAGCTGGCGGAGCTCACCAACGTGGTGGTCGTCCACCGGATGAACGACGCCCCGGCGGCCCGTCAGCTGGCCGTGGCCGTGGGCGCCACGGCTTCCGAGCCGTCCGCCGCCGCCTCCGCTGACCTGGCAAGTCCGGCGGCCGCGAGTCCGGTGGCCGGACTTACGGCGGACACCGGCCACCTGCCCGCGCTGCGCGACGGCGAGTTTCTCCTCGCGGTAAAGAACCCCCGGCGGATGGTCCCGCGCGGGCAGCTGGTGCGGGCGAAGACGCCGCCGTTCACCCCAGAAATCAGGCCGCCGTCGAACCGCAGCGAACGTTGATGCGTTGGGAGGGAGTGTGACGTCTCACCGCGCTGACCGCCTGTATCTGGGCTGGCAATTCGCGACGCTGTATCCGGAGCCAGGACCGCCGCCCCGCAGGCCTACCCCGCCAGAACAAGAACGGCTCAACCCTGACTGGGCGACTGCTCAGCGGCGCGAGGAGAGCATGCTCAACCGGCCGCTCAAGGTGGCCTTCGCTGTCGCTGTCGCCGTCGGCGTCGTGGTGACCGGCCTCGGCGTCGCGGGCCTGCTCGACGTGCTGGCCGCAGGCCTGGCCGTGATCTTCTGTGCGCTCGTCGCGGCCGTCAGCGGATACGGTATCTGGCAGGGTGAGCGGGCGCTGCAGTCACGGCTGGCGGATGAGCGAATCAGGGTCGGCAAGATACGCGCGGCCCAGGAAAGCCAGCTCTTCGCCTGGCAGGCCGAACACGCCAGCCGGGTCGAGGAGTGGCAGGCGGTGCGTTTCGCCTACGAGCGTCAGAAGCGGTGGTACGCGGTCTGCGCGCCCGAAAGCGTTCACCGGGTCGACCTCGCAGGCGGCACGCTGTCAGGCTGGTCTGCGATGCTCGCGACGGCTGGCGCGCACCGGCTGGCGGCGGGGGGCGAGGTCACCGTGCTCGACCTGTCGGGCGGCTCGGTCGCTCTTGACCTGCTCGGCTTTGCACGCACCTCGGGTATCGATCCGCTGGTGTGGGTGTTGCCGGAAGACCTGCCCAGGCTTGACCTCGGGACCGGGCTTGGTCCCGATGCCCTGGCGGACATGCTCTCGCTGGTGGCCAGTGTGAGCGAGGAGGGGCGCGACACCCGTGACCTTTCCCTCGACGGCGCCATCCTGGAACGCGTCATCGACGTGTGCGGCGGCCGGGTGACCGTGGCAAGTGTCGCGGCCGCGCTGCGGGCGCTGGCACAGGTCGGGAATCCTCGGGACGATGTGGCGGCCGGCTTGATCACGACCGGGCAGGTAGACAGGCTGGTCGCCATGTTCGGTTCCGGCGCCGCCGATCGCGTGGTCCTGGAGCGGGCCTGGATCCTGGAATCCCAGCTACGCAAGCTCGCGCCGGTCGGCACCGGGCTGATACCGCTACCGCGCAGCGCGCTCCGGGTGGTCGCCTTGGATCAGCGGGCGGGCGCCGTTGAGAGCAAGGTGCTCGGGACCTACCTGGCCATCGCGCTGACGCACGCGCTGCGTGAGTCGCGACCCGGACGGCCGTGGCAGCACGCGCTGTTCGTAATCGCCGCGGACAGGCTGCGCGGCGACACGCTCGACCGGCTCAGCGACGCGTGCGAAAGTACCGGGACCGTGCTCGTGCTCGCCTACCGGGCCATCTCCCCGCACGTCAAGCAGCGGCTCGGACGCGGCAACGCCGCGGTCGCCTTCATGCGACTCGGGAATGCCGAGGATGCCAAGGCCGCCAGTGAGCAGCTCGGCACCGAGCATCGCTTCGTGCTGTCTCAGCTCACCGAGACAGTAGGCCGGTCCGTTACCGACACCACCGCCAGCGCATATACCAGTACTACCGGTTCGGTGACATCGGCCGCCGCATCGTGGTCAGCCAGCGAGGGGTCTTCGAGCAGCACTGGACACGGCCGCAGCGACGACGGCCGCTCGCTGCTTCCCTCGCGGGGCACGTTCTCTCGCAATGTCCAGGCCAGCGATTCGCGGAGCACCGGCGAAAGCGGCTCGGTGAGCACCGGCATCAACACGAGCACCGCGTGGGGGAGGACCACCTCAAGGGCGACAGGCGACAGCGACTCACTCGCCCTCGCCGCGCAGCGTTCCCGCGAATTCCTCGTCGAGCAGCACGAGCTCCAGGAGTTGCCGGCCAGCGCGATGATCGTCACGTACGCCGCTCCGGCGGGCCGGCAGGTCGTCCTGGCCGACACCAACCCCGGCATCGCCGGGCTCAGCACGGCCACCTCGCTGACGCTGGAGGAGTTCCGGGATCTGCCGGGGGAGATCGTGCTGTCTCCGGCAGCGGATAGCTCGCAACCTGCGCCGGAATCCGGTAATCGTGGGGATGACCAGGCGGCCCCGGTGAGCTGGCGCTCGGGAGACGCCCGGCCCTCACCTAATCTCGGGCCTCCGCCGCCACGTCTGGACTGGCGGAAACGGCGATCCTGATCCGGAGCAGCTGAGCGGGACTCGCGTGGCTGATCTGGCCGCGTAGGAAGATCGTCCGGGCTTCCCGCGGCGCGTAGAACGCAATGACGAAGCCCGGCGAGCGGATCCGCCCGCCAGAGCCCGACGGCGGCATTGAGGGCCAGGCCCCCGAGCAGTACGACCGAGGCCAGGATGTCAACGACCAGGGCGACCCGGCCTGGAACCCGGACGTGCGCCGGGCCGCGACCGGATAACATCAGGCCCAGATGAGCACTAGCAGCCCGCCATCACGGCGGTTCAGCCTTCCCCTTCGCGCCCGTCTTGCCACCACAGTCGGCGGTGCCGCCGGCCGTGCTTCCAGGCTGGCCGGCCGCGGTGACGGGTCAGTGATCGGCGGTGTCATCGGCCTCAGGCTGAAACCCGACCTGCTCTCTTTGCTCGCACGCGGGCGACGGGTCATCCTGGTGACCGGCACTAACGGCAAGACCACCACGACCCGGCTGATCACGGCCGCCCTCGGGACACTCGGCCAGCAGATCGCATCCAACGCGTTCGGGGCCAACATGGAGGCCGGGCTGGTCGCCGCGCTCGCGAAGGCGCCTGAGGCCACCTTGGCCGTACTCGAAGTCGACGAGAAATTCATGCCCGCCATGCTCGAGGCGACAAGCGCCCGGGTGGTGGTGCTGCTGAACCTCAGCCGGGACCAGATGGACCGGGCGGCGGAGATCTGGATGCTCGCGCGTCGCTGGCGGGCGGCCCTGGCGGCCGCGCCTGACTGCCAGGTCATCGCGAACGCCGATGATCCGCTGGTGGCCTGGGCGGCCGGTCAGGCGCGCCAGGTCACCTGGGTGGCAGCGGGCCAGCGCTGGCACGACGACTCCTGGTGCTGCCCGCATTGCGGGTCGCACCTGCGGCGGGACGGCGAGGACTGGTACTGCGGCGAGTGCTCGAACCGGCGTCCTCCGGTGAGCTGGGTGCTCGCGGGTGAGGAGGTGATCGAGCCCACCGGGAAGTCACGGTCGCTTGACCTGATCCTGCCCGGCCGGGCCAACCGGTCGAACGCCGTGGTCGCGATGGCAGTGGCGGACGTATTCGGCGTCAGCGTCTCGCAGGCGCTGGGCGCGGTCCAGCAGGTGCGATCGGTCGCCGGGCGGTACACCCAGATTGAGCGCCGTGGCTGCGCGCTCAGGTTGCTGCTGGCCAAGAACCCCGCAGGCTGGCTCGAGGCGCTGGATATCCTCGCGCCGGCGCCAGCGCCTGTCCTGCTGGCCGTGAACGCGCAGGTGCCTGACGGACGGGATACGTCCTGGCTCTGGGACGTGGACTACCGCAGGCTGCGCGGGCGCGAGGTCTTCGTGACCGGCGAGCGCAGGCTCGACCTCGCGGTCCGGCTGGAAGCCGACGAGGTGGCCTTCCGCATCGTCGGCAGTGTTGATGAGGCGGTGGACATGGCTCACAGCCAGTCCATGGAAGTGATCGCCAACTACACGGCGTTCCAGCAAATCCGTGCGGTACTCGGGCGCACGGACTGAAGCGGCTCAACCGGCAGGAGGAATGATGAGCGAGGGCCGTCACCGGCTGGGATTCCAGGGAGCTCAGGGACCGGAAAGACTCCCCGGGCCTGTGAACCCCGGGCCAGGCTACGGACCCAAGGGCCCGTCAGCGGTCCGGCTCGTCTGGGTGTACCCGGACCTTCTCAGCACCTACGGCGATCGCGGCAACCTGCTTATGCTCGCCCGCCGGGCCAGGCTTCGCGGCATTCCGGTCGAGATCGTCGAGGTCAATTCCGATCAGCGGGTTCCCGCGGACGGTGACATCTACCTGCTCGGCGGGGGCGAGGACCTGCCGCAAGTTCTGGCTGCCCGGCGGCTCCGTTCGGGCGGCGGCCTGGCGGGAGCGGTTAACCAGGGTGCGGTGATTTTCGCGGTCTGTGCCGGCTACCAGATCATGGGGGCCGAGTTCGGCGGGCCGGAAGGCGAGCCGGTTCCCGGACTCGGACTGCTCGACATCAGCAGCGGCCGGGGTGATCGCCGCGGCGTCGGTGAGATAACGGCCGACGTCGATCCCGCCCTCGGCGTGGAACGGCTTACCGGCTTCGAGAACCACCAGGGCGTTACCAGGCGCGGTCCGGACGCGAAGCCGCTGGCCACCGTGCTCACCGGCGTCGGCAACGGGGACGGGACCGAGGGCGCTTACTCCGGGCGGGTGATCGGTACCTACCTGCACGGCCCAGCGCTCGTCCGTAATCCCAGCCTGGCCGACATGCTGCTCGGCTGGGTGGTCGGTGCGCTGCCGCCGGTTGACCCGAGGCAGGAAGACCTGGTTCTGAAGCTGCGCGGCGAGCGGCTGGCCGGCCAGGGCACGCCCGCCTAGTAGACCGCGGGTCAGTGGCCGAGGGCACGCCCGCTAATTCGCTGGCTTCCGGGTAGCACGCGCAGGGGATGCCGGAGGCGCCTGGCCGTGACCATCTCATGGCCGGCCCCTGCAGTACTGGCCGACTGCCGCCCCCGACTACGCCTGATCCGGTTGACGTGCGCCGGGACTTAAGCGGGCGTAGTGGCTGCGGCCATCTCGCTGGGCAGGCCAAATATGACGGCGAGACTGGCGTCGTTGAACGACACGATCCGGGTCACCTGGCCATCGTGTGTGGTCACTACCTGAATCGAGTGCGCCAGGAACGGCCCGTCTCCCGCTCGCAGATAGGAGGCAAACGCCGGCTGGCCATTGGCGGACGTAGGCACCATGAGGAACTTGCCCGGCCTGGTCAGCACCCGCGCCCGCAAGAACTGCGTCACGTGATCCCGGCCTGCGAACCAGAAAGGCTCCGGCGGCATCTCCATGGTGGCGTCCGCGCGCAGCAGTTCGGTCAATGCCGCGATGTCCGCGGACTCAAAGGCGGCGGCGTAACGATCCAGCAGCGTACGGTCCGCCGGGTCGGCCGGCTCTCGCAGGTCATCCTCGGCGGGGGCTATCTGCGCCAGATGCGCGCGGGCCCGCTGCAAGGCGCTGTTCGCGGCCACAGTTGACACGCCGAGCAGCTCGGCTGCCTCGGCCGCGTGCCAGCCCAGTACGTCCCGCAGGATCAGCACGGCGCGCTGGCGGGCAGGCAGGTACTGCAGCGCGGCGATGAGCGCGAGCCGCATGCTTGCCCGGGCGGAGACCACGGCCGCAGGATCGCCGAACCCTCCGCTGACCAGCGTGTCCGGGATGGGCTGCAGCCAGGGCACGTCAGTAAGCGCCGCGGCAAGCGGTTCGTGCGGATCCTCGGCGGGCCCGGCCAGACCCGAAGGCAGCGGGCGCCTGGCGCGGGTCTCCAGCGCGCGCAGGCAGGTATTGGTCGCGATCCGGTACAGCCACGTCCGCAGCGATGACCTGCCCTCAAACTCGCCGTAAGACCGCCACGCCCGCAGCAGTATCTCCTGCACCTGATCCTCGGCGTCGTCGACCGAACCGAGCATCCGGTAGCAGTAGGCCAGGAGCTCCTGCCGGTACGGGTCAGCGAGGGTCGCGAATTCCGCGGCGCCCGGCATGGCCACCTCCCGCTCAATCTGGCGGTGCCGCGCCGGTCACGGGCACTCGCTCTGTCAATACAGACCCGGCCAGGGCCCCGAAGTCACCGGTGACAGCAAGGTTTCTCCTTCCGACGAAGCGCCCGGTGACTTTCGCTGCCTGCCCGGATCAGTACAGGGCGAGTGCGCCGCAAGGGCGCCGAGATCCGAGGAGATCAGCATGTCAGCCCACCAGCTCACCGGAACCAGAGCCCTCGTCACCGGGGCTAGCAGAGGACTCGGCCTGGGCGTCGCCATCGCCCTGGCCCAGGCGGGCGCCTCCGTGGCCGGGGTCGCCCGCGACCGCGCCAGACTCGCGGAGTTGCAGGCCGAGATCGGGGACCGCTTTACGCCGGTCGAAGCGGACGCGGCCGACCCGGTAGCGGCCGGCCACCTCATCGATCAGTACCAGCCGCGCCTGCTCGTGCTCGCCGCGGGCGCCAGCCCGCTGTCCCGGCCGCTGCACCAGCACAGCTGGCAGTCGTTCAGCCGGAACTGGGAGGTAGACGTGCAGCAGGTATTCCACTGGACCCGTGAGGCGCTGCTGCGCCCGCTGGAGCCGGGCAGCATGGTCGTCGCCTTCTCCAGCGGAGCGGCCGTGGCCGGCTCGCCGCTGAGCGGCGGCTACGCGGGCGCCAAGGCCACGATCCGGTTCATTGCCTCCTACGCCGCAGATGAATCACAGCGGAACGGGCTGGGCATCCGGTTCGTCTCGGTCCTGCCCCAGCTGACGCCCGCAACCGGCCTCGGGGCCTCTGCGGTCGCAGCTTATGCGGCCCGGTCGGGCCTGGAGGTGGCCGACTTCCTGGCGGCCCGTGGCCCGGTGCTCACCGCTGAGCAGACCGGCCAGGCGGTCCTCGACCTTGCCCTTGATCCCGGCTTCCGTGACGGCGCGTACATGCTGTCCGCGGCGGGCCTGAAGGAGCTGGCGTAATGGCCGCCAGGACCACAGAACTGCGGCGGGGATGGACCCTGGCCCTGGCCTCGCTAGGCGCTTTCATGTCCGCGCTCGATGTGGTGGTCGTGTCGACCGCCCTGCCCACGCTGCACACGCAGCTCGGCGCGACCCTGCCCGACCTGGAGTGGACAATCAACGCCTACAACCTGGTCTTCGGCTGCCTGATGCTTACCGGAGCGGCCCTGGGCGACCGGTTCGGCAGGCGCCGCATGTACACGGCCGGGCTGCTGATATTCGTGCTGGGCTCGGCCATGGCCGCGCTTGCGCCCAGCGTGGGACTGCTGATAGCCGCCCGGGTCGTGCAGGGCGCGGGCGGCGCGGTGCTGGTGCCGCTGACGCTGACGTTGATCAGCGACGCGTTCCCGGTGGAGAAGAGGGGGAGCGCGATCGGAATCTGGGGCGGCGTGACCGGCCTCGGGGTGGCGGCCGGCCCGGTGGTTGGCGGCGCGATCGTGCAGGATCTCTCCTGGCAGTGGATCTTCTGGGTCAACGTTCCGATCGGCGTGGCCGTGGCCGCGCTGTCGATGCTGCGGCTGCGCGAGAGCCACGGGCCGAGGCCGCAGCTGGACATCATCGGCCTGCTCCTGGTCGGCAGCGGGTTGTTCGCGCTGACCTGGGCGCCGGTCCGGGCCCCTGAGTACGGCTGGGAGAGTGCGCAGGTGCTCGGCTCGCTGGTGGCTGGCGCGGTGCTGATGGCCGGCTTCGTCGCCTGGGAACGGCGCGCCCGGTATCCGATGCTGCCGCTGGCCTACTTCCGGCGGCGCGCGTTCTCCACCGCCAACGGCGTGGTGTTCTTCCAGTTCGTGTCGCTCATCGGGTCGCTGTTCTTCATCACCCAGCTGTTCCAGATCGGGCTCGGCTACTCGCCGCTCACGGCCGGGCTGCGGATCCTGGTCTGGATGGCGACGCCGATGCTGGTGGCCCCCGTCGCCGGCGCGCTCGCCAACCGGGTCGGCAACCGGCCGTTCATGCTGGCCGGACTGATCCTGCAGGCGTCCGGCCTGGGTTGGCTCGCCGCGTCGGTCCACCCGGGCGTGGGCTACGGCACCCTGATCGCGCCGCTTATCGTGGCGGGCGTCGGTATCTCGATGTGCTTCCCGACCGTGGCCAACGCGGTCACCGCATCGGTGCCCGCGGCCGACGTGGGCATAGCGGCCGGCACGAACAACGCGCTGAACGCACTGGGCGGGGTGTTCGGCGTGGCCGTCATGGCCGCGGTATTCGCCGCCTACGGGAGCTACGCCAGCTCCGCGTCGTTCATCGCGGGCTTCCGGCCCGCCGAGTGGGTGGCGGCCGCGGTGGCCGGCGTCGGGGTGATCGCGGCGGTGCTCGCTCCGTCGAAGAAGCAGCTGTCGCTGGCTGCGATGCCGGCGACCGGGACGGCGGAGCCCGCCGTCAGCCAGCTGCGATAGAAGGGGCCAGGCCCTCGTCTGCCAGGACTAGGCGTGTTCTGTGGATGAGGCGGCCGCCGCGTCGCTGCGGGCCGGCCCGCGGGACACGCCCTGATGGCGTCGGCGGATCACCGGACCCGTGACGGGGGAGGATCCGGCCGCCAGCCGGCCGCTGCCAGCCACATCGATGGAGCATCGCTGTTGTTCTGGCCACATCGATGGAGCATCGCTGTGGCTCGCGGTGACGGCAGCGGGGCAGGCGCCGGGGTGCGAGGGGCTGGAAGGACCTTCCGGGGCCTGAGGGATAACATCCCCGGCCGCTGAGAGCACCACACGACCGGAGGGCGCCCGGTAGATCCTGGCGGCCCGTTTCCGGGCGGTTCCCGTCCGGGCGGCGCCGTGCGAGGCGGCCCGTCAGCCTCGGCGGTCCCGCCGGCCACCCGCGCCACAGGCCCGGTAAGGCGGCAGCGGCCCGTGGTGCCGGCCCGGGCCGGCACCACGGGCCGGGCAGCCCGCCCCGTGGTGCCGGCCTGGCGCGATCCGCGCCATCGAGGCTGGCCCGAGCCCGGTCAGGCTTCGCCGCCCTCCGGTGACCTACCGGACACGCTCTAGTAGACGAGGGCCTGGGCGCCTTCGGCCATGATCTCGGCGATGAACGTGGCCGCCCCGGCAATCCGGATGCCGTCGATCAGATCCTCGGCCGTGATGTCCCGTCGCGCGGCACATTGCGTGCACACCGTGACCGAGCCGGCGGCGAGCACCCCGGTCAGCAGGTCGGCGAGTGGCGCGGCATGCGGGAGCGAGAAATCTTCCGCCCGGCCGGGCAGCCCGAACCAGGCGGACTCTCCGGTGAGCCACAAGGAGACGGCGACCCCGCTCGCGACCGCCGTCGCGGCGACGGTGAAGGCCTGATTGCAGCGCTCAGGATCGTCCTTGCCTGCCGTGACCTTGATGACCAGAGTGCGCTCGGGCATGGCAGAACTCTAGCCCGCGGGACGCGCAGACGCCGGATTCGGCGCGGCGCGAGCCGGGGCGGGCGCTCCGCCCTTAAACTGCGGCCTATGCATGGCATGCTGAGCGCGGCGATCCTGATCGGTGTCTTCGGCGTGGTCGCCGCGGCCTGCCTCTACGTGGTTATTCGCGTATTTCTGGCCGGGACACGCTGATGACCAGCGACGCCCCGCAGGTACACCCTGATCTCGCGCCGCTGGCTTTCCTGCTCGGCCGGTGGGAAGGCGCCGGGATCGGCGGGTACCCGACCATAGAGTCGTTCAGGTTCGGTCAGGAGCTCAGCTTCAGCCACAACGGCAAGCCGTTCCTCAGCTACGCCAGCAGGACGTGGCGGCTAGACGAGGAAGGGAACATCGGGCTGCCGCTGGGCACCGAGAGCGGGTACTGGCGCCCCCGGCCCGATAACCAGGTCGAGGTGATGCTGGCGCATCCCACCGGGATCGTGGAGATCTACCTGGGCGAGATATCGGGCACCCGCATCGAGATGGCCACCGATGTGGTGGCGCGGACCGCTACGGCCAAGGAGGTAACCGCGGGGCACCGGCTCTACGGCCTGACGGGAGCGGTGGGGTCAGCGGCTCAGGACCTCGCCTACGCCTACGACATGGCCGCGATGGGCCAGGGGCTCCAGCCGCACCTTTCGGCGCAGCTCAAGCGGGTGAGCACAGGACTTTAGGGCCGGGGACATAAATAAGTCCCCGGGCGGCTCCGGCGCGGCGCTTGTGCGCTAAGCCGGGGTCGACTGGACAAGGTTGGCCAGCCCGGGGACTCGGTGTCTGCCAGAATTTAGCCGGCCGCCGCCTCGCTGGACGTCATGCCGGCGGATAGGCGGCTAGCTGACAGCCACCTCACGAGTCCGTTGTCTATGCATGCTGTTGGACCACCTCCTCTCCCGCGTACCTCAAACGTTATCCGCGAACCGGCCGGACAGGCAAGCCCATTTCGCCGTGCGCCCAATCACACCAGCTCAACTACTATGAGGCCATGGACGCCGAGGTACCATCCCCGAGCCTTCCTGCGCGCGGGTGGGATGAGCAGCTGCGGGCCCGCGGCTACCGGGTAACGCCGCAGCGCCAGCTCGTCCTCGAGGCAGTGGCGCGGCTCGACCACGCGACGCCGGAGGAAATCGGCGTCCAGGTCCAGCAGACGGCCCGCGGCGTCAACATCTCCACCATCTACCGGACGCTGGAGCTGCTCGAGCAGATCGGCATGGTCACCCACACGCACCTAGGACACGGCGCGCCCACCTATCATCTGGCCACCGACGCCGACCACGTGCACCTGAAGTGCCGTGACTGCGGACGGGTGACCGAGATCAGCCCGGACGCGATCCGCCCGCTGATCACCGTGCTCGACGAGCGGCACGGCTTCGAGACCGACGTGGGCCATCTCACCGTGTTCGGGCGCTGCGCGGACTGCCGGACGGCCCCGGGAGCGAGCCAAAGGGCCGCGGCTCCGCCTGGACTGAGGAGCGAAGAATGAGCGACGAGGGAAGGCGGAGCCTGTGAGCGGCCCGGAGGCGAGCGAACGGCAAAGTGAGCGCGGCCCGGAGGCGAGCGAGCGGCAAAGTGAGCACGTGAGCGAATTGCTGGCACTACCCGGGGCCGTGGCGGCCGGCTGGCCGGACGAAGGGGTCGCGGCGCATTACGGTGACCCGGTGCGTGAGCAGCGCGCGCTCGACGGAGCCCGGGGTCCCGGCGACGCCGGGATCGTGGACCGGTCCAACCGCGGCGTGCTGAAGATCTCCGGCCCGGACCGGCTGAGCTGGCTGAACAGCCTGACGACCCAGCGCCTGGACGGCCTGGCGGCCGGCCAGAGCGCCCAGGCCCTCGTGCTCAGCCCGACCGGCCACGTGGAGCACCATCTCTCGCTGAGCGATGACGGCACGTCGGTGTGGGTGCACGTCGAGCCGGGTACCGCGGCTCCTCTCGTCGCGTTCCTGGAGTCCATGCGGTTCATGCTGCGGGTCGAGGTGGCGGACGTCAGCCAGGATTACGCGGTGCTGACCGTGATGGGTCCGGCGGGCGGCGATATCACCGCCGGGCTTGAGGGCGTGACCGGCCGGATTGAGCCGGGCCCGTTCGGCATAATTGATCTGATCGTGGCGCGGGACGTGCTGCCTGGCGCGGCCGGGGAGCTGATGCGGCGCGGGGGTGTGCCGGCGGGCATGTGGGCGTTCGAGGCACTCCGGATCGCCGCCCGGGTCCCAAGGCTCGGCCTCGACACCGATCACCGGACTATCCCGCATGAGGTCGGCTGGATCGAGACCGCCGTCCACCTGAACAAGGGCTGTTACCGCGGCCAGGAGACGGTGGCCCGGGTGTATAACCTCGGTCACCCGCCGCGGCGCCTGGTCTTTCTGCACCTGGACGGCAGCGTCGACCGGCTGCCCGCCCACGGCGACCCGGTCGAGCTCGATGGCGCCACCGTCGGCTTCACCGGGTCGGCGGCGCGGCACTACGAGCTCGGGCCGATCGGGCTCGCCCTGGTCAAGCGGACCGTGCCGGTCGACGCTACGCTTCTCGCCGGGGGCGTCGCCGCGGCCCAGGAGGTCATTGTGCCGCCCGACGCCGGCGGAGGCGTCAAGGTGACGCTGCGCCGCCGCCAGCTAATGTGAGTTCTTCGGTAACAGGAGGTTAGGCCGCCGTGCTGCGCAGGGTTCTGCTCGCGGCGTCAGCCAGTCCCCGGCTGCGCCAGCTCATCACGACCGCGCCGCAGGCGCGCGCCATCGTTGACTCCTACGTGGCGGGCGATGCCGCCGACGACGCGGTGCGGGTGACCCGGACGCTGCGTGCCGCCGGCCTGCTCGTCAGCCTGGATTACCTGGGCGAGGATACCAAGGACCCCGCGCAGGCCGCGGCCGTCACCGACGAGTACATCAAGGTGCTCGGCCATCTCGGCGCGGAAGGACTGACCCAGGGCGGAGCCGCGGAGGTCTCGGTGAAGCCGACGGCGGTGGGGCTTTTCCTCGGCGAGAGGACCGCGAGGGAGAACATCAGGCGGATCTGCGCGGCCGCGCGGGAGGCGGGCACCACGGTAACGCTCGACGCCGAGGAGTTCGCGGCGGTCGAGCCGGCCCTGCGGATCGCGGCCGAGCTGCGGTCGGAGTACAGCGACCTCGGCTGCGTCATCCAGGCGTGCCTGCGGCGAAGTGAGGCCGACTGCCGCGCGCTGGCGGGCTACGGTATCCGGGTCAGGCTCTGCAAGGGCGCCTACAGCGAACCGGAGAGCGTCGCCTTCACCGCCCGCCGGGACGTGGACAAGTCGTACGCGCGGTGCATGCGGGCGCTGATGAACGGGCCGGGCTATCCGATGCTGGCCACCCACGATCCGCGGCTGATCGAGATCGCCGGGTCGCTGGCGATGCTGACCGGACGTTCGGATGACAGCTTCGAGTACCAGATGCTCTACGGCATCCGCCCGGCTGAGCAGCGGCGGCTGGCCAACACCGGGGCCCGCATGCGCGTGTACGTCCCCTACGGCGGCGACTGGTACGCGTACCTGGTGCGCAGGCTCGCGGAACGGCCCCGCAACCTCGCGTTCTTCCTGCGCTCGCTCCGCTCGGACGTAGGTACCCGGCCATGATCGCGATTGTGGGCACCGGCAAGATGGGCGAGGCCCTCCTGTCCGGGCTGCTGCGCGCGGGCCGGCCCCGTCGGCAGTGGTCGCCGCGGTCCGGCGTGAGGACCGCGGCGCCGAACTGCAGGCGCGTTACGGGGTGCAGGTCACCGACGCCGGTTCGGCCGCGAAGATGGCGGACACCCTGGTGCTGGCGGTCAAGCCGCAGGACATGGGCAGGCTGCTGGACGAGATTGCGCCCGCGGTCTCGCCGGACAAGCTGGTGATCTCGGTCGCGGCCGGGATCACGACCGCGTTCATCGTCCGGCGGCTGGCCGCGGAGGTGCCCGTCGTCCGGGTGATGTCCAACACGCCGGTCCTGGTCGACGAGGCGATGAGCGTGATCTCGGCCGGGGCGTACGCAGGCGAGGAGCACCTGCGCCTCGCCGAGGAACTGCTCCGCCCGGTCGGCAAGGTGCTCCGCATCCCCGAGTCGCAGCAGGACGCGGCGACCGCGCTGTCCGGCAGCGGCCCCGCTTACGTGTATTACCTGGTCGAGTCCATGGTCGATGCGGGCATCCTGCTCGGCATGGCGCGCGGGACCGCGCTGGAGATGGTGACCCAGGCGGTCTACGGCGCGGCCACCATGCTGCGGGAATCGGGCGAGCACCCGGTGATCTTGCGCGAGGCCGTCACCTCGCCGGGCGGCACCACGATCTCCGCGATCAGGGAGCTGGAGAAGCACGGCGTCCGGGCCGCGTTCCTCGCGGCTATCGAAGCGGCCCGCGACCGCGGCCGGGAACTGGGGAGCGAGCCCGGGGGCCAGTAGCGGCGGCCGGTAATCTGGTCAGTCGCGGCCTCGTGAATTCCGGTCATCCGGGCGTCGATCCTGGTGATCCGGCGGACGGCCTGATCATGAACACCTGCCGTGCCGCTTTGCCGGCCTGAGCTGTCCGCCCAGATGTGACTGTGATCCAAATGGCCTAGCGGCCGGGTCTCCCGCCCCGGCTTCCTCGCGAAACTCATACGCAGATCCGCTGATGCCCACAGATCACAGATCAAAGATGTTCGCCGAAAGATGCAGCTCAGCGGTGGTAACGGAGATTACGCGGCGCAGCTCCACGATCATTGCGTCCAAACAGTAACAACAATGAAGCTATGCACGGGGTTGCTCTTTTCCTGACGGGACTTACTCTGGAGACGTACGTGACTGGTGCGCCGAATCCCGTCAAGTGCTCGGCTTCGTGCGGAAGAGGCAACTCGATGGCAAGTGAAACCCCCCTTAGCGACGTAAGATTTCTAACCGTGGCCGAAGTGGCCTTGATCATGCGGGTGTCCAAGATGACCGTGTACCGCTTGGTGCACTCCGGCGAGCTGGAAGCGATCCGTGTCGGTCGTTCCTTCCGGGTGCCCGAAGCGGCTGTCAATCAGTACCTGAGAGCGGCCTTCGTCGGTACCGGCTGAAACCAGCCGGACTCCTGGCCGCCTGGCTAAGCCGGATCCCTGTGTGCCAGGGTCCGGCTGGCCTGCGGTCGCGCTGACCCGCGACCTCGACCGCGCCGCGCGTGCGGCTCCCGGTCCTCCCGCCGCTGACTAGGCCCTTCGGTGTGGTCGACCGCCCTAGCACCGTGTATCAGGGGTAACCTCTAACGTTGGGTGTGTGTCCAGCCGCCCTTACCGGGCGAGCGCGTTGGCGTGCCCGTCATCCGCAAGGCCTAGGAAGGGTGGTCCCGTGGGGTCTGTCATCAAGAAGCGCCGCAAGCGCATGGCCAAGAAGAAGCACCGCAAGCTGCTCAAGAAGACCCGCATCCAGCGGAGGAACAAGAAGTAACGACTCCCCGGTCATGGTCCCGGGCGAGCCTGGCATCGTGCACCATAGGCGTTGATGTCTCTTCCTGCCCTGATCGGGTTCGCGGGCGTGCTGGTCGCGGCCGTGGCCACGGGTATGCTCGCCGGCCAGTGCGTCCGCCAGCCGAGGATCGATTTCGTCCTCTGGACGACCGCGACTTTGGGGCTGACGGTCGCGCTGGCCGCGCAGAGCATGGGATTTGCCGGCGGTTTCGGCTCGACGACGTTTCGCGCCGTCCAGCTGCTGGCCTTGGTCCTCGCGCCGCTGTGGCTGGCCTGGGGCCTGGTTGAGGCGGTCGCCAGGAACGACGTCGCCCGGTTCGGCGCGCGGCTGGTTTCCAGCGCGCTGATGGTCGTGGCCTTGGTCATCCTGGTGACCGACCCGCTGAACGTGCAGCCCTTCAGCAAATCCTGGCCGTCGGCCGGCCTGCACTTCCAGCCGGTCGCCCTGTACGCGCTGGACGTGGTGCAGGTCGTGGCCATCGCCACCGCGGTGGCGAGCACGGGGCTCGCCGCGGCGCGCGCCAGGCGCGACCCGCGATGGCGGCCGGCCCTGACCGGGGTCGCCTCGGTCAGTCTCGCCGTGCTCATGACCGCAGGGCTGCGCTTCTCGCTGCCGGTCAAGTCCGGGTACCCGCTGCTCGCCATGCTGGCGGCGGCGCTGGTGTGGTTCGGCGCGAGCAGGATCCAGCGGCTTCCTGCCCGCGCGGTCCCCAGCAGGGACGCCCGCGATGCCGCGCCCGAAGCGGGTTACCGGCCCGACCGGGACCGCGGCCTCGTCGAGGACTACGAGGCCGACGGCGGTCCCGGCGGCCAGTATGCGACTTACGGGTATCAGGGACCCAGGAGCCCGGGTCGTCCGCTCGGACCCGGCGGTTTTCCGGAACCCAACGTCCCAGATGGCGCTGACCTGCGCAGACGCACGAACCCTGGGCCGCCATCGCGTCCGCCGGAGCGGCCGGCTCGCGTCCGCCGGAGCGGCGGCCTCGCGTCCGCCGGAGCGGCCGGAAGCCGCTGGCGGTCTCAGGCCAGGGACGCCTTCGCCGGACGAGCGGCAGATGGCCCCGGCGCGGGAGCAGATGGCCTCGTCGTCTGGTCCCGGGGGCACGGCCATGACCGGGCCCGACCCCGGATTCGGGACGCCCGCTAAGTTCGCGGGATCGCCGGCGGCCGCGCAGCCGAGACCGTACGGCCGGATCTTGATCTTCACCCTGCTTGATGACAGGGCCGCCGATTTCGACCGGCTCGCCGAGCAAACGGCCGAGGAGGTCAGGACCGGCGAACCTGACACCCTGGTGTACGTCATTCACCTGGTGCCGAACGCGCCATTGCAGCGAATCTTCTATGAGATTTACCGCGACCGGGCCGCATTCGAGGGCCATGAGAACCAGCCCTACATGAAACGTTTCGTGACCGATCGCAGATCGTACGTGCTCGCGACCAACGTCATCGAACTAACGCTGAAATACGCTAAGGTCGCTCCGCTGCCGAACCCGCAGCCTGCCGGGACGGCCCCGCCCGGAGCGCGGGCCCAGCTGCCGCCAGGGCCGTCCCGGGGAACGCCGCCGCGGGGAACCCAAAGACTCCAGCCTCTGCCGCCCGCCAGGACGCAGCGGCTGGATCAGGCGCAGCGGCCGGTCCGGCCGGGTCCGATACCGTCGGCGGGCCGACCTTACGGAGGTACCTGACGTGCCACCCGATACGGAGGTACCAGACGCGCCACCCGCAGCGCGGATCACGCTGCTGGCCAAGCCCGGCTGCCATCTGTGCGACGACGCGCGGGCCGTGATCGAGCGGGTAGCCGCCGATCTCGGTGTCGGCTGGGAGGAGCGCGACATCACGGCCTCCCCCGACGACATGCGGGAGTACTGGGACAAGATCCCGGTGACGCTCGTCGACGGGGTGCAAATCGACTTCTGGCGGGTGAGCGAGCCGCGGCTCCGGGCCGCGCTCGGCTAGCTGTATCTAACGAGCGTCTCCGGCTCTCCGTCTGACGAGCCGTCTGACGAGCCGTCTGCGGCTCGCGCGCGGTGCCGGCCGGGACCGATCCTGTGGCGTCGGCGAGAAGGGATCGACTTTGTGAATCGATGCACAAAAGCGTAACGTGATTACGACGTCGGCTGACGCGGGCTCTTACCGCCGCCTTGACCCCAACCCCAGGGAGCCCAACCCCAGGAGCGCTGCCGCGATGCACAGTAACGCGATGCCATCTGGACCAACTGGCCAGGGAGAGACGAACAGCCTGGCAGAGGCCAATGAGCAGGCTGAGGCCAACGGCCAGCCCGGCGGGATACCCGAAGCCACGGTGGCGCGATTGCCGGTGTACCTGCGTGCGCTTTACGGCCTGGCGGAGCGGGGCATCGGCACGGTCGCCAGCGAGGAACTGGCGGCGGCGGCGGGCGTCAACTCGGCCAAGCTGCGCAAGGACCTGTCCCACCTCGGCTCCTACGGGATCAGGGGGGTCGGGTACGACGTGGACTATCTCGTCTACCAGGTATCAAGGACGCTGGGCCTGACCCAGGACTGGCCGGTGGTCATTGTCGGGGCAGGAAACCTCGGGCGCGCCCTGGCGAACTACGGCGGTTTCGTGTCCCGCGGCTTCACAATCGCGGCCATGCTCGACTCAGACCCCGCTATCGTTGGCAGCACGATGGCGAGCCTGACCGTCCGCCACGTCGACGAGCTCGAGGCCGTCGTGAGGCGGCACAAGGTATCAATCGGCGTGATCGCTACGCCGGCCGCATCTGCCCAGGCCGTCTGCGACCGGCTCGTTTCGGCTGGGGTCACGAGCATCCTGAACTTCGCGCCGCTGGTGATCAGCGTCCCGGACGGCGTCGACGTGCGGAAGGTTGACCTCTCGATCGAGCTGCAGATCCTCGCCTTCCACGCGCAGCGCCGGTCCGTCGTGCGGCACGAATCCCGGCGTTCCCGCGGCGCAGGCCCGCGAGCCGTCAACGGCCACCCGCGGCCCGCGGCGCCAGAACGCGCACCTCAAGAACTCGCGGGTCAAGAACTCGCCGACGCCGAACGCGCGGCTCAGAAATTCGCGGCCAGGGGCTAGGCGGTGGACAAGTGAGCGTGCTGGTAGTCGGTCTCAGCCACAAGAGCGCACCGGTCGCGATCTTGGAGCGGGCCGTGGTGAGCGGCGACACGCTCGCCAAGTTGCTGCGTGATGTCGCTCTGGCCGAACCCGTGGCTGAGGCCTTCGTCGTCTCCACCTGCAACCGGGTGGAGGTCTACGCCGAGGTGGACAGGTTCCACGCCGGCGTGACGGCGATCTGCGAGCTGCTCGCGCGCCACTGCGGTGTCCCGGCTCACGAACTTACCGCGCACCTGTACGTGCATTACGAGGACCGCGCAGTGAGCCACCTGATGGCCGTGACCTGCGGGCTGGACTCGATGGTGATCGGTGAGGGGCAGATCCTCGGGCAGGTGCGCTCGGCCCTGCGATTCGCCGGAGACCAGGGCACGCTGGGCCGGGTCCTGAGCGAGCTCGGCCGGCTGGCGCTGCGGACCGGCAAGCGGGCCAGGGCCGAGACCGGAATCGACCGGGCTGGCCTCAGCCTGCTCACCGTGGCCATCGAGCTAGCCGCCGCCAGCCTCGCCGTCGCCAGCGCCAGCCTCGCCAGCGCCAGCAACGCCAGCCTCAGCGGCAGGCTGGAGACCGAGACGCTCGCCGGCCGGGACGTGCTGATCGTCGGGGCCGGCTCGATGAGCGCGCTCGCGGCGGCGACCGCCGCCCGCAGCGGCGCCGCCAATATCGTCGTGGCCAACCGGACCCGCAGCCGCGCGGAGCGTCTTGCCGCGGACGTGAGCGCCACCGCGGCCGGGCTCGCGGACCTGCCCGCCGCCATGGGGTCCGCGGACATCGTCATTTCCTGCACTGGTGCGGCTGGGCAGGTCATCACCGGCGAGATGGCATCGGCCGCGGTTACCGCCCGGGCGCGGGCGGGCCGGCCAGGTCCGCTCGTCGTCCTCGACCTCGCGATGCCGCGTGATGTGGAACCCGACGTGGCCGACCTGCCCGGCGTGGTGCTGATCGGCATGGACCTGCTCACCGGTCACGGAACCGCCGGAACCACGGGGACCGCCGGAACCACCGGAGCCGCCCCCGGGAACGACGACGTCGCCGCGGTGCGCGTGATCCTCGAGGCCGAGCTCGCCGCGTACCACTCGGCGATGGACGCTGCCCGGGTCGCCCCGACGGTCGTCGCGCTGCGGGCTAAGGCGGCTAAGGTGGTTGAGGCCGAGCTGGCCAGGCTGGCAGGGCGGATTAGTGCCGACGAACTGAGCGGGCATGCACGAGATGAAATAGCCCAGACGGTGCGCCGAGTGGTAGACAAGCTATTGCACGCGCCGACAGTACGGGTAAAGGAGTTGGCAGGTTCGCCGGGGGGCGAGGACTATGCCGCGGCGCTGCGAGTTCTTTTCGATCTCGATCCACGCGCAGTCGAGGCGGTTACCCGCGCCGCCCCGGAGCAGGAGGGTTCACGGTGAAGGCCGCGACGCTACGGCTCGGCAGTCGCAGGAGCCCGATGGCCATCGCGCAGTCGCGCCAGGTGGCAGGCATGATCACCGAGCGGACCGGCCAGCCGGTGGAGATCGTCGGGGTGACCACGCTCGGCGACGTCAGCCGCGCGCAGCTGACGCAGATCGGCGGTACCGGCGTCTTCGTCAGCGCGCTGCGGGAAGCGCTGCTCGGCGGCGAGGTGGACCTGGCCGTGCATTCACTGAAGGACCTGCCGACCGGCCCTGCCGCGGGCATCGTGCTGGCCGCGGTACCGCCCCGGGACGACCCCAGGGACGCGCTCGTGGCCCGGGACGGCGCCAAGCTCGCCGATCTCTCCCCCGGGGCCAGGATCGGGACCGGCTCACCGCGGCGGGCCGCGCAGTTGCTCGGGCTCCGTAGTGACCTGCGGTGCGTGCCGATCCGCGGGAACGCCAACACCAGGCTGGGCCAGGTGCTCTCCGGAGAGCTCGACGGGGTGGTGCTGGCCTACGCCGGCCTGGCCAGGATCGGTCACCTCGACGCCATCACCCAGGTCTTCGAGCCGGAAGAGATGCTTCCGGCGCCCGGCCAGGGCGCCCTAGCCGTCGAATGCCGCGCCGGCGAGCCCGAACTGGCGGCCTTGCTCCAAGCCGTCACCGACCTGCCGAGCATGGCGGCCGTCACCGCCGAGCGCAGCCTGCTCGAGGCGCTCGAGGCCGGCTGCAGCGCGCCAGTCGGCGCTTACGCGGCCGGACTTGAGCCGATGCGGATGCGGGCCGCCGTGATCAGCACGGACGGGCGCCGCATGTTGCGCGCCAACGGCACCGCGCCAGCGGCCGACGCGAGGCAACTCGGCCGTGAGCTGGCGGCGGAGCTACTCCGGTCGGGAGCTTCAGATCTCATCAGCGTGCCACTGGCACCCAGGAGCAGCGGGAATGATGTGCAGTGAGCGTTAGCCAAGTTTCTCCGGGCCAGGAAGCTCCGGGGCAGGAAACACAGTCGCGCGAAACACAGTCGCAGGGCGGCTGGGTCGCCCTGGTGGGCGCGGGTCCCGGCGACGAAGGACTGCTGACGGTACGCGCGGCCGAGCTGCTCGGCCAGGCCAGCCTGGTCATCGCCGGGGCGGATCTGGCGCCGGTCGCGCGGCGTTACATGCCTGCGGGCGCTATCCTCTCGGATCCCGCCGACGGGTCGGCGGCCCGCACGCTGGTGCAGACGGCGAAGGACGGCCAGTTCGCGGTCCGGATGTACAACGGCGATCCGATGCTGTCCGGCGCGGCGGCGGACGCGACGGCGTGCGCGAAGGCCGGGGTCAGGTTCGAGATCGTGCCCGGTGTGCCCGCGGCCACCGCGGTTCCCGCCTACGCGGGCATCCCGCTGGCCAGCGACCGGAACGGCGAGCTGCGCGTCATCCAGGCCGCCGAGATCAGCCAGGTCGCGTATAGCCCGGCCACCCTGGTCATACTCGGGGCCGACGCGGGACCGTCCGAGCTGGCCAAGATGCTGATCGCGGCGGGCTGGCCGGAGGCGACGAAATTCGCCATCACCTGGGACGGCACCACGAGCGCGCAGCAGACGGTGGCGTCCTCGCTCGGCCGCATCGGGCCTGATCTCAAGGCGGCGGGCGTGTCCCTGGCCAACACCAGGGGCTCGGCCATCGCGGTCGTGGGTGACGCGGTGGCGGCGCGGGACCGGCTGTCGTGGTTCGAGACCAAGCCGCTGTTCGGCTGGCGGGTCCTGGTGCCGCGGACGAAGGAGCAGGCCGCCGTGGTGTCGCAGCGCCTGCGTGAGTACGGCGCCGTGCCCGAGGAGGTGCCGACGATCGCGGTCGAGCCGCCGCGGACGCCGCAGCAGATGGAGCGCGCGGTCAAGGGCCTGGTCACCGGCCGCTACCAGTGGGTGGCCTTCACCTCTGCGAACGCGGTCCGCGCGGTGCGGGAACGGTTCGAGGAGTACGGCCTGGACGCCCGGGCGTTCGCCGGCGTAAAGGTAGCCGCGGTCGGCGAGCAGACGTCCGCGTCGCTGCTGGAATTCGGCATCCGGCCGGACCTGGTCCCGGAGGGCGAGCAGTCGGCCGAGGGCCTCGCCGCGGCCTGGCCGCCCTACGATAACCTGCTCGACCCCATCAACCGGGTGCTGCTGCCCCGCGCCGACATCGCCACCGAGACCCTGCTCGCGCGGCTGATCGACCTCGGCTGGGAGGCCGAGGACGTGACGGCGTACCGGACCGTCCGCGCCGCGCCGCCGCCCGCGCCGATCCGCGAGGCCATCAAGGGCGGCGGCTTCGACGCGGTCCTGTTCACCTCGTCTTCCACCGTACGGAACCTGGTCGGCATCGCGGGTAAGCCGCACGCGGTCACGGCGATCGGGGTCATCGGCCCGCAGACCGCCAAGACCGCGGCCGAGTTCGGCCTGCGGGTGGACGTCACGGCGCCGAAGCCGTCGATGACGGCCCTGGTCGACGCGATGGCCGAGTACGGCGCCGGCCTGCGGGCCACGGCACAGCAGGCGGGCGAACCGGTCAGGCGGCCGAGCGAGCGCCGCCGCGGCGCCCGCCGCCGGCTGCGTTAGAGGGGATCGATATGAGCGCTGGATTTCCCGTTGTGCGCCCCCGGCGACTGCGCCGCACGCCGGCCCTGCGCACGATGGTGGCCGAGACCTCGCTGCGCGCCGGCGAACTGGTCCTGCCCGTGTTCATCAAGGAGGGCCTCAGCGAGCCGCGGCCGATCGGCTCCATGCCCGGCGTCGTCCAGCACACCAGGGACAGCCTGCGCAAGGCGGCCGCGGAAGCGGCGGCGGCCGGCGTGGGCGGCCTGATGGTGTTCGGCATCCCGGCGGTCAAGGACGGCCGGGGGTCGGCGGCCGACGACCCGGCCGGCATCTCCCAGCTCGCCCTGGCCGACCTGCGCGCGGAGACCGGCGATGCCTGCGTCATCCTGGCCGACCTGTGCCTGTGCGAGTACACCGACCACGGTCATTGCGGCGTGCTCACGCCCGGCGGAGACGTCCGCAACGACGCTACCCTCGAGCGTTACGCGGCGATCGCCGTTGCCCAGGCGGAAGCGGGCGCGCACCTGGTCGCGCCCAGCGGGATGATGGATGGCCAGGTCGCGGCGATCAGGACGGCGCTCGACGCCGCGGGCCACGCCGAAACCGGGATCTGCGCCTACTCGGCCAAGTACGCGTCCGCCTTCTACGGCCCGTTCCGGGAAGCCGCGGAAGGCGCGCCCCAGTTCGGCGACCGCGCGAGCCACCAGCAGGATCCGGCGAACGCGATCGAGGCGCTGCGCGAGGTGGCGCTCGATATCGACGAGGGCGCGGACATGGTGATGGTCAAGCCGGCCCTCGCCTACCTGGACGTCATCAGGCGCGTCGCGGACACTGCCACGCTTCCGGTCGCGGCGTACCAGGTCAGCGGCGAGTTCGCGATGGTCGAGGCGGCGGCCGCCCGCGGCTGGCTGGACCGGGACCGGGCCATCATGGAGACGCTCACCGCGATCCGCCGCGCGGGCGCGACCGTCATCCTGACCTACTGGGCCGCCGAGGTGGCTCGGCGGCTGGGGCGCTGATCCGCTGCAAACCGTGACCGTATCGGACGGCCAACAAAAGGCATTGGGCCGAACGGACCGTGCTTCATGCCCTACGATAGGTAACACCCGTAATCGCGTGGTGATACCGGATCTCGTTCGGTATCTGCTGTATCTTGCGCTCAGGGGTGAGCCGGTCCGCATCGCGGGCCGGCCGTGCGCGGCAGCCAACGGCAGGAGTGGCAGGAGCTTATGGTCGACGTAGTCCGGCGCCGAGGGTCAAGGACGCGCGGCCGGGCGGCGGAGCGAGCGCAGCCGCTCGGCGCCGTAGCGGCGCAGTACGCCTCCATGGGCTGGCCGGTGTGCGCGGGGGCGCACCCTTACCGCGGTACGCGTGCCTCGATGGAGACAGGCCGTGCGTGCTCCTGTGATCGGGTCGGCTGCCCCGCGCCAGGCGCGCACCCGGTCTCGTCGGCCTGGCAGATGCAGGCGACCGTAGACCTGAAAGTGATCGAGAGCCGGTGGGAAGCCCGGCCGGAGGCGAACGTGATACTCGTCACCGGCCGGGTTTTTGATGTGCTCGACGTGCCGGCCACGGCCGGGGCGCTGGCGCTGGAACGGATGGAGGCGGTCGGCGCGCCGGTGGGCCCGGTGGCGCTGCCGGGCCAGGACCGGATGCTGTTCTTCGTGGTGACCAGGGGATCGCCGGCCGACGAAGACGAATGGTGGTCGTGCGGGCTTGACTCCGAGCCAGAGAGCGTCGTCGCGGGCCTGCGGTGGCACTGCCGCGATAGCTACGTGCTCGCCCCGCCGTCGCGTTACGCCGACGGCCAGGCCGCGCGCTGGCTCCGCTCGCCGCAGGAGCATCCGCTGCCGGACGCGCTGCGGCCGCTCGAGTACCTGGTCGATGTCTGCGAGGCTTAGCCTTAGCGGGTGACTTCTCGCAGCGACTCTCTGTTCTCCCGGGCGCGGGACGTTACCCCGGGGGGCGTGAACTCGCCGGTGCGCGCGTTCGGCGCGGTCGGCGGCGTGCCCAGGTTCATGGTCCGCGGCTCAGGCCCTTACCTGACCGACGTCGACGGTCGTGAGTACGTCGACCTGGTGTGCTCGTGGGGCCCGATGATTCTCGGGCACGCGCATCCGTCGGTTGTGTCCGCGGTCTCCGCGGCGCTGGCGGATGGCACCTCGTTCGGCACCGCCACGCCGGGTGAGGTGGACCTGGCCGAGGAGATTGTCGCGCGCGCGCCGGTGGAGCAGGTCCGCCTGGTCAATTCGGGCACCGAGGCGACGATGTCGGCCGTGCGGCTGGCCCGCGGGTTCACCGGCCGCTCCCTGGTGGTCAAGTTCGCCGGGTGCTACCACGGGCACGTGGACGCGCTGCTCGCCGCGGCCGGCTCCGGCGTGGCGACGTTCGGGCTGCCCGACTCGCCGGGCGTGACCGGCGCGGCCGCGTCCGACACCATCGTCCTGCCGTACAACGACGTCGACGCCGTGGTGGCGGCGTTCGCGGCGCGCGGCCCGGAAATCGCCTGCGTGATCACGGAGGCGTGCCCGGCGAATATGGGCGTCGTACCGCCGGCGCCCGGCTTCAACGCGCGGCTGGCGTCGCTGTGCCAGTCCGCCGGCGCCCTGCTGATCATGGATGAGGTGCTGACTGGGTTCCGGGTGACCTCGTCGGGCTGGTACGGCGTCGACGGCGTGGCCGGTGACCTGGTGACGTTCGGCAAGGTGATGGGCGGCGGCCTGCCGTGCGCGGCCTTCGGCGGCCGCGCCGAGGTCATGTCGCGGCTGGCCCCGGCCGGACCGGTCTACCAGGCGGGCACGCTGTCGGGTAACCCGCTCGCGGTCGCGGCGGGCCTGGCCACCCTGCGCGCGTGCACCCCGGAGGTGTACGCGCGGGTCGACGCCGCCGCCGGTGCCGTGGCCAAGCTGGCGTCCGCCGCGCTGACCTCGGCAGGGGTGCCATTCTGGCTCTCGGAGGCGGGCAGCCTGTTCTCGGTGTTCCTCGGGCGTTCGGAGCCGGTGGCTTCCTTCGCCGACGCGAAGGCGCAGTCGCCCGCCGCGTACGCCGCGTTCTTCCACGCCATGCTCGACGGCGGCGTCTACCTGCCGCCGTCCCCCTACGAGGCATGGTTCCTCTCCGCGGCGCACGACGATCCCGCCCTGTCCCGCATCGCGGACGCCCTGCCCGCCGCCGCGCAAGCCGCCGCCGCCGCCGCGCTACCCGCCTAACCCCCGCCGCCGCGCCGCTTCGCTCGCCGCGGCCTCCGCTCGCCGCCGCCTCCGCTCGCCGCCGCCTCCGCGCGGCGCCGCCTCCGCCGCCGCGCCGCCCGCGCCGCCGATATGTCTACGCTTTTTGGGGTTGTAACCCCAAAAAGCGTAGACAAAGCCGCCGCGCACACTCGCGGGCGGGAAGTTATCCACAGATTTGGCGCGAGTAGCGGGACTTATCCACAGGTTGCGGTCGGGGCTGGTGCGCGTCACGGCTGGCTGACGATGCTGGTCGCATGGATGATTACTCTCCGGAACTGGCTGACTTGCTGACTGACCAGGACGGGGTGCTGCGTGTCGGCTCCGCGATGAAGTACCTGACCCCCGAGGCGCTGCGGTGGCGGGTCAGCTCGGGCCGCTGGCAGCTGCCCTGCCGCGGCATCGTGGTCGCTCATTCCGGCCCGCTCACCGAGATGCAGGTACTGAGGATCGCGGCGTTGTGGGCGGGACCTGGTGCGGCCCTGGCCGGGCTCACCGCCGCGACGCTGGATGGCCTCAGCGGTTTCACCGACGGGGACCGGCCGGCGGAACGCCCGATTCACCTTCTCATCCCCGCCTGCCGTCCCGTCCGGAGAGCGCATCCGTGCCTGCCGCTGATCGTGCACTACTCTCGCCTGCTTGGCCAGGATGACATCCATCCGACGCGGCAGCCGCCGCGGACGCGGACGGCGCGGTCACTGGTCGACGCGGCGGCCTGGATGGCCACTGACCGCGGCGCGCAGGCGGTGCTGGCCGCGGCCGTGCAGCAGCGGCTGGTCCGGGTCGAGGACCTGACCGCGATCGTGGCGCGCAACCAGCGGCTGCCGCGGCGCGCCGTCATCAAGGACACGCTCGATGACATCGCGGGCGGTGCGCACGCCCTTTCCGAGCTTGACTTCACCCGTATGCTCCGCCGCTACCGGCTGCCCGATCCTGACCGGCAGGCGCCGCGGCTGGACTCACGCGGCCGCCGCAGGTGGCTGGACGCCGTGTGGGAGGCCGCGAGGCTCATCGCCGAGGTGGACGGCATCCATCACATGGAGGTGGCTCAGTACTGGGCGGATACGGACCGCGACAATGACTTCATCCTGCAGGGGTACCGCGTGCTGCGTTTCCCCGCATTCGCCGTGCGGTACAACCCGGGCTACGTGGCGGGGAAAATCCGCGACGCGCTGGAGCAGGTACGACGGCCAGTCACCGTGGCAGTATGAGGGGCTCTTTGAGCCAGGACCGGGTACGCAGGGCCGGGCTCGACGAACTGCTCCGGACGAGCTCGACATCGCCGCGGCCGGGAGCGGATCAGGCGGCTCCGCGAGGCCATCGCCGGCCGGCGCCGCTATATCGAGATCCTGGCCTGACCCGAGTAGGTAAGCTGACCGGGCTATGTCTGATACGACCATCGTCCACCTGCTCAGGCACGGAGAGGTGGAAAACCCCCGCGGCATCATCTACGGACGCCTGCCCGGATACCACCTGTCCGCCAATGGCCGCGCGATGGCCAGCGCCGCAGCGGACTATTTTTCCGAACGGGCCGTGGTGGCACTTTTCTGCTCCCCGCTCGAGCGAGCCCAGGAGACCGCGCGCCCGGTGGCGGAGCGGCTCGGCCTCGACATCGTGACCGACGACCGGCTGATCGAGTCGTGGAATCACTTCGAGGGCCTGAAGTTCGGCGTGGGCGACGGATCGCTGCGGCGGCCCGGGCACTGGCCGTACCTGATCAACCCGTTCCGGCCCTCGTGGGGCGAGCCGTACCGCGCCGTCGTGACCCGGATGCTCGCCATGATGGAGACCGCGCGGACGGCCGCGGCTGGCCAGGAGGCGGTGTGCGTGAGCCATCAGCTGCCTATCTGGGTGACCCGCCGGGAGGCGGAGAGCAAGCGCCTGTGGCACAACCCGGCCACGCGCGAGTGCGCACTCGGCAGCGTGACCAGCTTCACCTATTCGGGTGACCGGCTTACCGGCGTGTCCTATGTGGTGCCGGCCCGACGACAGGTAACCCAGGGCGATGCGGCACAATAGTGCGGTACTACCCTCTGTAGGAGATCGCAAGGATCCGCCTGTGTTCAGAGCCAAGCGCCGTACGGTCGTCTTGGCCGCGGCCGTCGGTACCGGGGTGCTCCTGGTTGTGGTGCTCGTGGTTGGCTGGGCCGGCGGCGGAAGCAGCAACGTGAGTTATGTCGACGGCAGCAATAGCGCGGTGGTGTACGCGGCGGGGCACCGCCCGGTGGTCCCGGATTTCACCGGGACCACCCTGACCGGTTCGCCGCTGAGCTTCTCGTCCTACCGGGACAAGGTAGTCGTGCTTAACTTCTGGGGATCGTGGTGCGTGCCGTGCCGCGCGGAGGCTTCCACCCTGTCCGCGGTGGCGGCCCAGTACCGCTCGTCCGGCGTGGACTTTCTCGGCGTGGACGTGCGGGACACGACGGCCAGCGCCGAGGCCTTCGTGCACAGCTTCGGCATCACCTATCCCAGCGTGAGCGACCCGAGCTCGGTGATCACGCTCGATTTCACCTCCGTGGTGCCCATCGCCGGGACCCCGACCACGCTGGTGATCGACCGGACCGGGCACATCGCGGGTGCGGTCTTCGGGTCCGTGACGTATCCGGAACTGACCACGATCTTGGCCAAGGTCACCGGGAAGGCGGGCTGAGCGGTGGTGAGCCGATGACCGATGTGCGTGCGCCTGAAGCGGACCCCTTCGACTCCGCGCCGTTCGATTCTGCGTCGGGCGAGCCGGATGGCCGTCCGGCCGCGAATCCGCCGTCCCCGGCGGGCGGCGCACAGGGGCTCGCCGACTGGCTGAAGTGGGGCTGGCGCCAGCTCACGTCGATGCGGATCGCGCTGATCCTGCTGTTCCTGCTGGCCCTGGGCAGCGTGCCTGGATCGATGCTGCCGCAGGAGGGCAACGACCCAGGCGGGGTGCAGCAGTACTTCACGTCACATCCGGCCATTGCGCCGCTGCTGAGCCACCTCGGGCTGTTCAACGTATTCGCCGCGCCCTGGTTCGCCGCCATCTACCTGCTGCTGTTCGCGTCCCTGGTCGGCTGCGTGGTGCCGCGGACGTTCCGGCTGGCGGGCTCGGCCCGCACGCTCCCGCCGCGCGCGCCGCGCAACCTGGCCCGGCTGCCCAGGTCGGCCGAGTACGCGACCGCGCTACCACCCGCCGACGCGGTGGAGGTGGCGGCCCGGGTGCTGGGCGGTCACGGGTTCCGGCTGCGCCGGGCCGCGGAAGGGGATCCGGGCTCCGGGAGCTCAGCGGACCCGGCCGGAAGCTGGGTCTCCGCGGAAAAGGGGTACCTGAGGGAAGTCGGCAACCTGCTCTTCCACCTCGCCCTGCTCGGGGTGCTTGTGGCGGTCGCACTCGGCGGCCTGTTCGGCTACAAGGCCGACCGGCTGCTCGTGGCGGGCACTTCCTTCGCCGACACGCAGAGCGCGCTCGACGAGTTCCACCCGGGCCGGCTCGTCACCGCCGCCGACCTCGGCCCGTTCACGATTACGCTGGACAAGTTCGACGCGAGTTACATCGTCTCCGGTCCGCAGCGCGGCCAGCCGTCCTCGTTCGACGCGCAGGTCACCTACACCGACCACCCCGGCGCCCCGGCTCGTTCGGCTCGTATCGAGGTCAACCAGCCGCTGTCGGTCGACGGGGCGAAGGTGTACCTGATCGGGCACGGGTACGCGCCGGAGTTCAAGGTGACCGACGCGCGCGGCCAGGTGGTGTACAACGGCCCGCAGCCCTTCATCGCCGGGGCCACGGGGAACTTCCTTTCCGAGGGCGTCGTGAAGGTTCCCGACGCGCAGCCCGAGCAACTCGGCTTCACCGGCGTCTTCGTGCCGACCGCGATCGACGTCGGCGGCACCCTGGAGTCGGTGTTCCCCGCCGCGGACAACCCGGTGGTGAGCCTGATCGCCTACGCGGGCAACCTGGGTGAGAACAGCGGCGCCCCGCAGTCCGTCTACCAGATCGACACCGCAGGGATGCGGCAGCTGACGGCCACTCCGCAGCTGCTGCAGGTCGGCCAGTCGCTGAAGCTGCCCGACGGGCAGGGCACGATCACGTTTACCGGCTACCGGCAGTGGGCCAGCCTGACCATCACGCACGACCCCGGTCAGCTGCCGGCCCTGATCTGCGGCATCGCCGCGCTGGGCGGGCTGCTGCTGTCCTTCATGGTCCGGCGCAGACGGGTCTTTGTCCGGGCTCGCCCCGGCCCGCACGGCACCACGGTACACGTCGGAGGCCTGGCCCGGACCGACGCCAGCGGCGGCTTCGAGGACGAATTCGCGGCGCTCGCCACCGAGCTCAGAGCGGCCCACGAGGCGGCCGCGCCTACCCCACCACAGGGAGAGTGAGGGCCATGCCCGTCAACCTTGCCCTAGGCCACGTCAGCAACGACTTCCTGATCGCGGCGCTGGTCATTTACTCCCTCTCGGTGGTCGCGTTCGCCGGCGACTTCGCCTTCGGGCGACCGCGGCGGGCGGATACGTCGGCCCGCGTGCAGGCGCAGGAGCGGGCCGCTGCGCTGGCCGGAGTCGGCGCGGCCAGCGGCAGGTCCCGGGTGGCCGCCGGCACCGGCGATGGCCAGGCCGTCACGGACTCGATGCCCGAGGTCGCGCTCCCCGCCTGGCGCGCGATCCGGCAGGCGGGCAAGTGGGTGCAGGCCGCCGTCGCCCTGGCCATCGTCGGGGTGCTGGCTCATACCGCCGCCGTCGTCACCCGCGGGCTGGCCGTGCACCGGGCGCCCTGGGGCAACATGTACGAGTTCGTCACCGCCCTGACCTGCGTCGCCGCGATCTTCTTCCTGTTCGTCATGATCCGTTACCGGGCCTGGACCCTCGGCGTCTTCGTCATGGGCGCGGTGGTGGTGGCCCTCGGGCTGGCGGAGACGCTCATTTACACCGCGGCCGGCCAGCTGGTCCCGGCGCTGCAGTCGTACTGGCTGAGTATCCACGTCACCGCGATGACCCTGGCGACGGGCATCTTCTTCGTCGCGGCGGTGCTCGGCGTCGTCTACCTGGCCGTCGACAGGTACACCCGGCGGGTGGCGGCCGGACGGGCGGTGCCGGATAACGGGATCATGCGCCGGCTGCCCACGGTCGAACAGCTCGACCGGCTGACCTACCGGACCATCATGTTCGGGTTCCCCATCTGGACGTTCGGCGTGATCGCCGGCGCGATCTGGGCCGATCAGGCCTGGGGCCGTTACTGGGGCTGGGACCCGGTCGAAACGTGGGCCTTCATCACCTGGGTGCTTTACGCCGCGTTCCTGCACGCCCGGGCCACGGCCGGCTGGCGCGGCCGGCGAGCCCACTACATTCAGCTGCTCGGCTTCACCAGCCTGATGTTCAACATCTTTGTCGTGCAGGTGTTCATCACCGGACTGCACTCGTACGCCGGGGTGGGCTGACCCCGGCAGAGCCTGGCCCGGGCGCGAAATGGGGCACCCTGGCGCGTCGTAACCAGAATGCTGGCGCCGGCCAGAATGGGGCGAACGTGATCTACGTCCTGCCGGTGTCTGTCCCGGTTGATGTGTCGGGTGAACTCATCTGTGACTGGCGGCAAGGTGCCCCGTGGTAGCCGCGGCTACGGGCCGCCGTTCGGTGGCTGACCAGGGGCGACCTCGGTATGCCGGGCCAGCGTCCGGTCCCCCACTTGCGGCGCGATCGTCCAGCCATTGCGCCTGGGCAGGTCACTCACGTACCTGCCTGCAATTGGATGCTGCCGTACTAGCCGGACCTAAGTACACCCGGGCCAAGGTGGTTTTAGTTACTAGGAGTTGCCGCGGTTAGCGCGGTCGAGGGCACGCAGGAACTCGATGTCGTCGTCTGGGCCTTTCGGGACCGTTGGCGTGGCATGAGTTTCCCTGGCTCGTCCAGCAGGATGACGTACTACGGCGTCGTCCGCGGCGGTCCATCGCTGGCTTCGAAAGCTGTCGTCATCATCGGAGTCGTCCGGCATCCGGCCCGACCTGCGGGTAACCTCCACGGACGAACCGCGTACGGGCGGGCGGGCGATGAGCCAGGCGACGGCGCCGCCGATAAACGTCACGGCGATGATCGCGACCCAGGCTGGCTTGGACAGGCCCCGGCATTCCGAGGCAGGCGTCAGGATGGCGTCCGTCAGGCAGTAAAGCCAGAAGCCCGTCATGAACAGCGCAAATAGGGCACCGGACAGCAACATGGCGGAAAGCATAACGGTATACATCAGGTCGCGGGACTGAATTGAGCAAGTTTACGTCCAGCGCCGCCCCTAGCTAGACGGCCCGGGTCAGGACCCGCCGCCCCCTACGTAAATGACGCCCGGCCTGGCCTGGAAGTTTACCGCTGCTCCCGCTGCAGGTCAGGAAGCTTATTGGTCACACCTGATGACGCAGCGGACGATCTCGGCATACGCTGGCCGTCAGGGCGAGAGAGCAGGAGAACGGTATGCGGCTAAGGCTGTTGGACCGCATCCGCCGGCTCATTCGCCGCCAGCCCGCACCGGAAACGGTTTCCGCGCAGGGGAAACATCGCCGCGGGAAGCGCCGCGGTTCCGCGCCGCCCACGGGGTCCACGGGCCCGCCTGGCGGGTCCGGAGACCCGTCAGCGGGCCAGTCGCCCGGCCCAGGGGAATGGCCTGGGCCGCCCGGCGAGCCGCCCAGTTCGGCCGGGTGGCCCGCGTCGACACCACCAGACGGTTCGCCGGTCGCGACAGCATGGCCGGCACCCGGTAGCCCGGCGCCAGGGCTTACTCCGGCGGCTCACGGCGATGGGATCGGGACAGTTCCGGATAGCCGGGGCCCCGGTTCGCCTGCGGTGCGTACCGGGTCGGCACGGGCGCGGATCCGCGAGGCGCCCCAGGATGAGGCCGCGGCCGGGTTCGCCGAGGTGGCGAGGTCGGCGCCGGCCGCCCCGAGCCCCCGCCCGCACTCGGACGAGGCGGCTAGGCCAGGTCCGGCGCATGCTGTCGGCGCCGCACCTGGCCAGCGAGCCGATACGAGGGCCGACACCCGGACCGCGGACCTCGCGCGGGTCGCGGCCGGGGTTCCGCGCCAGCCGGGCGGCGGCGGCCGATCCTCGCTCCGCGCGGCCGGAGCGGCGCTGCGGACCCGGCTGCCGTTCACGGCGCCGCAGGCCAGGGAGCGGCCGCCGGCCGCGGACGGCCGCAGGAACTGCGGCTCGATCGAGCGCGTGCTATGGCGGCAGTGGGATACGGCGACGCCGCCTCCGGCCGAAGTGATCGCGGCGGTCGACCGGCTGGCTGAACTTCCCGAGCGGATCAAGGAAAGACTGGCCGACGGCCTCGACGCGATCTTCATCGGACCGGGCGGTGTCCCCGAACTCGATGAGATGACCAGCCTGCGCGGTGTCCCGCTCCCGGCGGGACGGGCCACCTGGGACGCGTGCGCGGGCGCTTACGGCGAGCGGAAGATCGTGGTCGGCTCTCAGCCGTCCCCGACCCCCGACGTGATGTGCCACGAGGTCGGGCACGCACTCGATGATCTCGACAGCCCTCCTGGTAAATGGCAATCTGACTCTGCGGAGTTCCGCATGCTTTACGATCAATGCCAGCCACATCTCGCCGGTGATTTCCACCAGCAGCCCGGTGGCCTGGGACGCAAGGAGTTCTTCGCGGACGCGTTTGCCGCGATCGCGTCCAGGCAACGGCCTGCGCTGGTGGACATGCTGAGCGGGGACACGCGAACTGCGCTAAGGGTCATGCTGTATTTCAACCGGCGCTATGGCATCTAGGGTGATCAAACGATGTTTGTCATACGACTGCCGAACGGCAACCTCAGGGTCCCGCAGAGCGCCATCGCTCATGACGGGCGCATCCTCGGTGACGTCTATGTGGAGATCGGGCCCCAGGACGCCGACTACTCCCGGCTGGCGGCCCAGGCGCTGACCCCCGAAGAAGCCGAGCAGCGGCGTGACCGCTGGCGGCAGGACGACGAGGCGCTGCGCCAGGAGTTCCTCGAGTTCGCGAAGCTGCACGGCGACTACGCCTGGCCGGACAACGCCGACGGCGAGGAGCCGCGAAGCTGAGAGTGCTGAGGACCCCCCAAGAGCCGTCAGTCAGGCCGCCGGGTGGCCTGGCATCACTGGTTCGCTGTCGCCGCGCAGCAGGGCGCGGACTTCGGATTCACGGAACCGGCGATGCCCGCCGGGCGTGCGAATGCTCGTGATGCGCCCGGAGGCCGCCCACCGGGTGACGGTCTTCGGATCCACCCGGAACAGTGCGGCCACCTCTCCCGGCGTGAGTAGGCGCTCGTTGTTGCCGTCCACGTTCAGTCTCCTCCGACTGTCGCCGTCGAGCCTCTGGTCAGATATCCCTCTAGTTTGGCGCTGAACGAGTACTTTCTACCTAGATTTCTGGAAATTAGATGGACGATTCGCGGACGACTCGGCGATAAACAGTAGCTGTAGGATTACTTACGGCGATAATCGCAAGAGTTTGCTGGTGTTTCGTGCGGCTCTGGCGTTGCAGAAAGACCACGGGGCTGTGTCTTTAGTGACACACCGGACGGCGGGAAGGGCGCTGCGATGAGCGACGGCGAATCCGGGCTGGTCAGCCTGGCCGAGATCACGCGAGCCGCCGGGCTGCTCGCGCCGGTGGTGGTCCGTACGCCGCTGATCCCTTTCCCCAGGCTCGAGCCTCGTCTTCTGGTCAAGCCCGAGTCGCTCCAGCCCACCGGGTCGTTCAAGCTGCGGGGTGCTTACACCGCGATCAAGGCGAACGATGCGGCCGCCAGGCAGCGCGGCGTCGTCGCGCACTCCAGCGGGAACCACGGTCACGCGGTGGCTTACGCCGCGGCCCTGCTCGGCGTGCGGGCCGTAGTGGTCGTCCCGAGTACGGCGCCCAAGGTCAAGACCGAGGCGATCGAGTACTACGGCGCCGAGCTCGTGACGGTGGCGCCGACCCTGTCGGCCCGGGTGGCCGCCACCGAGGAACTCGTGGCCAGGTACGGGTACGTGCTGATTCCGCCCTTTGATGACCGCAACGTCATCGCCGGCCAGGGCACGATCGGCCTGGAGATCACGGCCGACTGCCCGCAGGCCGATCTCGTCATCGTTCCGGTCAGCGGAGGGGGGCTGATCTCGGGGATAGCGGCGGCCGTGCGGGCGGCCTGTCCGGAGGCGGCCGTGGTCGGCGTCGAACCCGAACTCGCCGCGGACGCCCGCGACTCCCTGCGCCGCGGTGAGCGGGTCGCGTGGCCCCCGGCCGATGTCCAGCGGACCATTGCGGACGCGCTCCGGGTCGAGCAGGTCGGCGCGCTGCCTTTCGCGCACATCCGCCAGCTGGTGACCGACATCATCACGGTGACGGACGACGAGATGCTCGCCGCGGTCGGGCAGCTCGCGAGCCAGGTCCGGCTAGTCGCGGAACCGGGCGGAGCGGCCGCGGTGGCGGCGTGGCTCTTCCACGCCGGCGAGCTTCCGCAGGCCAGGACTCCGGTCGCGGTACTGTCCGGTGGCAACATCGACCCGGGACTGCTGGCGACGACGCTGCGCGCGGAGTGACTATGCTGGGGTTGTCATGCGTGCCACACTCGCTTACACCACCGCGCGGATCCTGCTGTTCATCGTCTCGCTGGTCCTGCTCTACCTGATCGGGGCGCGCAGCCTGCTGCTGGTCGCGCTCGCGTTGCTCGTGAGCGGGATAGCCAGCTTCGTCCTGCTCTCCAAGCAGCGGGACGTCATGTCGGGAGCCCTGATCGGACGGCTGCGGAACGGGCGCGAACGGGCCGCGGGATTGCGCACCAGGCTCGAGGAAGGCAGTCGCGCCGAAGACGAGGACTGAGCCTAGAGCCGGCGGACGACCGGGCCCGGCCGCATCGTCGATCCCGTCGTCCTGGCGCCCGGGCCGGCCCGCGGTTCGGCGGGTTCGCCTGCTGCGCCGGCCAGCCACCCGCCGCTCCTGAGCAGCGTCAGGACGGCGTCGATCGCCTGCGGCCGGGTCATGACCGAGGTATCGAGGACGAGGTCGGCGTCGCGCGGTTCCTCGTACGGGTCCGACACCCCGGTGAAGCCCTTGATCAGCCCCGCACGGGCCTTGGCGTACAGGCCCTTGCGGTCCCGGGCCGCGCACACCTCGACCGGGGTCGAGACGTACACGAGCAGGAAGTCGCCGACCTTGGCGGCTATCTCGCGGGCGCTCGCGCGGGCCTGGGCGTAGGGCGCGATCGGCGCGCAGATCGCGATGCCGCCATGCCGCGCGACCTCGGCCGCGACGTAAGCGATGCGGGCGATGTTGAGGTCGCGATCGGCCCGCGAGAAGGTCAGCCCGGCCGAGAGCAGCTGCCGGACGTGGTCGCCGTCGAGCAGCGAGACGGTCCGGTCGCCATGTTCGGCGAGCGCCTCCGCCAGCCCGCGGGCGATGGTGGACTTACCCGAGCCGGAAAGTCCGGTGAAGAAGATCACCAGGCCGCGCTGGGCCCGGGGCGGCCGGGCTCGCCGGAGCTCGCGCGCCACGCTCGGCGGGGTGAACCAGGCCGGAATCCCGGCGCCGGAATCCAGCAGCGTGCCCAGCTCGGAGTCGGTCAGCTCATCTTGTTCGGCGCCCGGCTCGATCAAGGCGAGCGGCCGCCAGACCTCTGAGCGGGGGTCATAGGCCCACTCGCCCGCGCTGATGACCGGAATCGGCACGCCGGGCAGCACCAGGGGGCCGTTTTTCCCGGCGGGCGGAGCCGTCATGCCGGTCGTGCCGGGCGAGTCCGCCAGCAGGTGAGTGGCGCCGTAGGCCGCGGCCACGATCGCCTGGGCGCGTAGCTCAGCGCCCTGGCCCGCGGGCCGGCGGGCGAGCGGGACGGGGATGACGAGCGCGTCCGGGGGAAGGTGCGGCCTGGCCGCGAGAACCGCGCGGACCAGCGCCTCCGGGCGGGTCACCACGTCAGCAGGCCCGCAGATCAGGGGCAGCACGAGGAGCCGCGCGTTCAGCTGGCCCGCGAAGTGGCGCAATTGGCCGATGTGACGCTTGTTGAGGGGACGCCGGGTCGCGTAGGCGAGCACGTTCCCCCCGGCCAGCTCGGCCCGCACCTCAGCGGGACGCCGCCGCAACTGGCGGAATGGCCCGTGCTCGGGTTCGCGCAGCGCCGTGACTTCGCCGGCCAGGCGCACCACCGCCGTATCGGCCGGGCCGGGATCGGCGGAGCCGCCCACGGCGAGCCGTTCGGTGATCGAGAGCACCGCCAGCGGCGAGCCTTCGTGATCGGCCAGCACCAGGTGATCGGCGTCCGGCGGGAGGACATCGGCGGCCACGTCGAGGGTGACGGCGAACGGCCATTGCGTGCCGTCGGCCAGCGTGCCGCGCTCCGCGACCGCGGCCACGTCGGCGGCGTCCATGAAGCCGTGCAGCGGCGCGAACACCCCCGAGGTGAGCAGCTCGAGATCGGCCAGCTGTGCCTCGCCGAGCGCGCAGGACGGCCACGCCGCCAGCTCAGCGGGCAGTTCTGGCGATGACTGAGCGGTCAGCGGTGCCTCCGGACGTAACCCTGGTCAGGACCTACGCGACTCGCGCGAAACGGTCCTGAGTTTTCTTATCACGAAAAGTACCTCGTCGTGGGCAGGCTGCGCCCCGGCCAGAGCTCATAATGCCGCAACGCAGCGGATCGGTCACGTATTCGCGGCTACCCGCGGGCCCTGCGCCCGCACCGGCTCGGCGAACGCGTAAACTTGGAGCAGTTCCGTAATCAGCCGGATTGGCAAAAAACCGGCCGATTCATGCTGCCCTGGGACCAGGCCGTGACGTTGGGGGACAGGTCTTAGTGTAGGCACAGGGCAGCCAGGACAAGGGACGAACAGCGATCACAGGGACATCATGAGCCTCGCAGGACTGCTCACCATCGTCGATGACGACCCGCAACTACACGACGTGATCTCGCGGGCGGATTATGACCCCGACCCGGCGGCCGGCGCGAGCTCCGCGCTCACCGGGGAAGATCTAGTCGCCGCGCCGACGCTGCGGCCGGTGCTGGCCGCGGCGCTGGCCCGCCGGCCCCGTGGCTTCGTGCTCGCGGTGACGGCCACGGCCCGGGAGGCCAACGACCTGGCCGACGCGCTCACCTCATTTCTGCCGGCCAACAGCGTCGCGTGCTTTCCCGGCTGGGAAACGCTGCCGCACGAGCGGCTATCGCCGCGATCCGATACCGTCGGCCAGCGGATCGCCGTGCTGCGCCGGCTCGCTCACCCCGCCGGCCGGGTGAGCCGAACGGGCCGCTCGCGATCGTGGTGGCGCCGGTCCGGAGCCTGCTGCAGCCGATGGTGGCCGGGCTCGGCGATCTCGAGCCGGTCAGCCTGCATGACGGCCAGGGGTGCGAACTCGATGACCTGCTCGTCCGGCTCATCGAGATCGGCTACTCCCGGGTCGACCTGGTCACCAGCCGGGGCGAGATCGCCGTCCGCGGCGGCATCGTCGACGTCTTCCCGCCCACCGAGGAACACCCGCTCCGGGTCGAGTTCTTCGGGGACGCGGTGGACGAGATCCGCTACTTCAAGGTCGCGGATCAGCGCAGCATCGGCCCGGCCGCCAATGGCCTGTGGGCGCCGCCGTGCCGCGAGCTGCTGCTCACCCCCGCGGTCAGGGCCCGGGCCAAGGAACTCGCCGACACCCATCCGGCCCTGACCGACGTCCTCGGCAAGCTGGCCGAGGGGATAACGGTCGAGGGCATGGAGGCGTTCGCGCCGGTGCTCGCCGACCGGATGGAACTGCTCCTGGACTACCTGCCGCGAGGCGGCATCGTGCTGACCTGCGACCCCGAGCGGGTCCGCACCCGGGCCGGGGAGCTGGCCCGGACGAGCCAGGAGTTCCTCGAGGCGTCGTGGGTCAACGCCGCGGCCGGCGGGGAGGCGCCTGTCGACCTCGGGCCCGCGGCCTTCCAGCCGATCGCCCGGATCCGCGCGGCCGCCGCGGCCCTGGGCCTGCCGTGGTGGACGATCGCGCCGTTCGGCGTGACCGACGCCGACGCGGACGAGGCCGGGCCTGACTCCTACCCCGCGGCAGCGATTGAGCTGGCCGGACCGGGGGAGCGAGGTTCGTTCCGGATAAATGCCTCGCTCGCCCCTGCGTACCGCGGCGATACGGTCGCCATGATTACGGACGTGCGCGGCTGGCTGGCCGAAGGCTGGCGGGTCGTCCTGGTCACCGAGGGCCACGGTCCGGCCCAGCGGCTCGCCGAGATGCTCCGGGGAGAGGGGATCGGCGCCCGCCTGACCGATCCCGGCGACCCGCCCGAGCCGGCCGTCCCCTACGTCACGACCGCCCGGGTCGAGAACGGCTTCGTCTGGCCGGCGGCCAAGCTCGCGCTGCTCACCGAGAGCGACCTGGCCGGGCATCCCGCGGGGCTGCCGACCACCAGGGACATGCGGCGGATGCCGAGCAGGCGGCGCGGCGGCGTCGACCCGCTGCAGTTGCAGTCCGGTGACTACGTGGTGCACGAGCAGCACGGCGTCGGCCGCTACGTGGAGATGACATCGCGGACCGCGGCCGGTGCGACCAGGGAATACCTGGTGATCGAATACGCGCCGGGCCGGCGGGGTCAGCCGCCGGACCGGCTGTACGTGCCGACCGACCAGCTCGACGAGGTGACTCGGTACTCCGGTGGCGAGGCGCCGACCCTGCACCGGCTCGGCGGGGCGGACTGGGCCAAGGCCAAGGGGCGGGCCCGCAAGGCCGTCCGCCAGATCGCCTCGGAGCTGATCCGGCTCTACTCGGCCCGGATGGCCTCGCCCGGGTTCGCGTTCGGCCCGGACACCCCCTGGCAGCGCGAGCTCGAGGACGCGTTCCCCTACGTGGAGACGCCGGACCAGCTCGGGGCCATCGACGAGGTCAAGCACGACATGGAACGGCCGGTGCCGATGGACCGGCTGATCTGCGGCGACGTCGGCTACGGCAAGACCGAGATCGCGGTGCGCGCCGCGTTCAAGGCGGTGCAGGACGGCAAGCAGGTCGCCGTGCTCGTGCCGACCACGCTGCTGGTCCAGCAGCATTACTCGACGTTCTCCGAGCGCTACGCCCCGTTCCCGGTGACGGTCAAGCCGCTGTCGCGGTTCCAGGGCAGCGCGGAGACGGCCGAGACGCTGCGCGGGCTCGCCGACGGCACGGTGGACGTCGTCATCGGCACCCATAAGCTGCTGTCCCCCGAGACCAGGTTCGCCCGGCTCGGCCTGGTCATCATCGACGAGGAGCAGCGCTTCGGGGTGGAGCACAAGGAATACCTCAAGCGGCTGCGCACCGAGGTGGACGTGCTCGGCATGTCAGCCACCCCCATCCCGCGGACGCTGGAGATGGGCGTGGCCGGGATCAGGGAGATGTCCACCATCTTGACGCCGCCCGAGGAGCGGCACCCGGTCCTCACGTTCGTCGGCGCCTACGACGAGAAGCAGGTCGCCGCCGCGATCCGGCGCGAGCTGCTGCGGGACGGCCAGGTCTTCTTCGTGCACAACCGGGTCAGCTCGATCCGCAAGGTCGCGGCCGGCCTGGCCGAGCTCGTGCCCGAAGCGCGGATCGCCGTCGCGCACGGCCAGATGAACGAGCACGAGCTGGAACAGATCATGGTCGACTTCTGGGAACGCAACTACGACGTGCTGGTCTCGACCACGATCGTGGAATCGGGCCTGGATATCCCCAACGCCAACACCCTCATCATCGACCGCGCCGACATGTACGGGCTGTCCCAGCTGCACCAGCTCAGGGGCCGGGTGGGCCGCGGCCGCGAGCGCGCCTACGCGTACTTCCTCTTCCCGCCGGAGCGGGCCCTGACCGAGACCGCGCACGAGCGGCTCGCCACCGTGGCCCAGCACACCGAAGTGGGCGCGGGCATGTACGTGGCCCTGAAGGACCTGGAGATCCGCGGCGCGGGCAACCTGCTCGGCGGCGAGCAGTCCGGGCACATCGCCGGCGTCGGGTTCGACCTGTACATCCGGATGATCGGCGAGGCGGTGACCGAGCTGAAGGGCGACGGGCCGGCCGAAAAGCCGGAGGTCCGGGTGGAGTTGCCGGTCAACGCGCACATCCCGCACGACTACGTGCCCGGCGAGCGGCTCAGGCTGGCGGCCTACACGCAGATCGCCGCCGTCGACTCAGAAGCAGACGTCACCGCGATCCGCGAAGAGCTCATCGACCGTTACGGGGAGCCGCCCGAGCCGGTGCTCAACCTGCTCGAGGTGGCACGGCTGCGCACCGCGGCGCGGCGGGCCGGGCTGACCGACATCACCGCGGCAGGCAGTCACATCAGGTTCGCGCCGGTCGAGCTGCCCGAGTCCCGGCAGGTCCGGGTGCAGCGCCTGTACCCGAAGACGGTACTCAAACCCACGGTGCGTACGATGCTCATACCAGTGCCGAAGACCGCCACCATCGGCGGGCAGCCGTTGCGGGATACCGAGCTGCTGGCCTGGTGCGGCGAAGTCATCCGGTCGGTTCTCGCTGACCTGCCGGCGGTAGTTGGTACAGCGTGAGAAGGGACATGCCGGTGCTCCGGAGGCTTATCAAGGTGTCCGCCGTCGTGCTCGGCGCCGGCCTGGTGCTGGCCGGGTGCTCCTCCCCGGTCAAACTGGGCTCCGCGGCGATCGTGGGCAACCAGCGGATCACGATCGCGACGCTCGACACCGAGGTGACCTACCTCAACCAGGCCGTCAAGCAGTACCCGCACACCGTCCAGCTGAGCTCCACGCAGCAGATCCAGCAGACGCTCACCTGGCTGATCAGGTTCCAGGTCTTCGAGCAGCTGGCCCGCCAGGCGGGCATTACGGTCACGGCCGCCCAGGCGCAGACGGCGCTGACTCAGATCTACACGGCGGCCAGGGCCTCGGCCGCGCAGCAGGGCGTGTCGAACGCCAGCAACAACCTGATCCTGGCCGCCAACGGGATCGCGCCGAACCTGTCTGGTGAGCTCGGCCGGTACCAGGCCATCGAGACCGCGTACGTCAAGGCGATCAACGGCGGCCAGATACCCACGGCGAGCGCGGCGCAAGCGGCCACCACCACCAAGCTCGAGCACGCCCAGTGCGAGGCGGCCAAGAGCCTGAACATCGTCGTCAACCCGCAGTTCGGCCGGCTCGGTTACAGTCAGTCCCAGTTCGAGGTGGTCTCCGCGCCCAACCCGGTCGCCGCGCCCCCAGGACCCAAGAAGCCGGCTCCGTCGACCGGGCTCCCGGCGGCTTGCTGATCGTCCTGCTGACCAGCCCGCGGGTGGCGCCCGGGCTGCTCAGCTGGCCGGCCTGGCAGGCCCTGCGGTCCGCTTCCTCCGTGCTCGCCCCCGCGGGCCATCCGCAGTTGCCGGCGCTGGACAAGGCCGGCGTCAAGTACCGGGTCGTCGACGGGCCCGACCTCGAGTCGGTCGCGGCGGAGGCGGTGGTGGTATGGCTGCCCGAGCCGGGTGCCGACCCCCCGGTCCCGCCCGGGGCCCAGGTGCTGCATGGTTCGGCTGACGTGCCGGGAGCCCGGCTGCTCGACCTGGTAGCGACCATGGACCGGCTGCGCGTGGAGTGCCCCTGGGATGCCCGCCAGACCCACGCGTCGCTCGCCCCGAACCTGCTCGAGGAGCCCTATGAGGCCCTCGAGGCGCTGGAGTCCGGTGATGAGCAGGCCTTCTGTGAGGAACTCGGCGATGTGCTGCTGCAGGTCGTGTTCCACGCGCGGATCGCGGCCGAGCGCGACGACGGCACGTCGTTCACGATCGACGACGTGGCGGACGGGATCGTGGCCAAGCTGATGCGCAGGCACCCGCACGTGTTCGCGGACGTGATCGTCTCCGGAGCCGAGGACGTCACGCGCAACTGGGACGAGATCAAACGGGAAGAGAAAAGATCTTTGGCCGAACGAAGGGGGTATCCCGCCGCCGGGCAGGTCGCCCCGTCCGCGCTGGACGGCGTGCCGTTCGGGCAGCCCGCGCTGGCGCTGGCCGCGCAGCTGCAGCACCGGGCGGCCGGGGCCGGGGTACCCGAGGAGCTGACCCGCCTGGCGGAGCCCGGCGCCGATACTGAAGCCGGCTCGGGTGCGGAAATCGGCCGGGAGCTATTCCGGTTGGTCGCGAAGGCCCGCGCGGCAGGCTGTGATCCCGAGACCGAACTGCGCGCCGCGGCGCGCCGCTACCGCGACCTCGTGCAAGCCTGGGAACGGCTGCTCAGAAGCCCGGGCTTACGGTGTTCCCGGTATTTCACCCAGTAGATGTAGTTCTCGCCGTATCCGTTCAACGATCTCCAGGCCTTTGGCCACGGCCCAGGCTGCACCCATGCGGACGGGATGCAGATCTTCGCGCCGGGCACCACGATGACCGGGCTGACCTTCAACTATGACGTGTTCGGACCGGGTCTCAGCCAGGGTCTCTATCGCTCCGATCCGGTCACTCACACAACATTTAATGATGTCACGATCAAAAACTCGCTTTCCTGGATACGGCCAGCCATAACATCACTGCCGATAACCCCGCGCACGGCTGGGATCTCAGTCATGACACCATTTTCACTACCCAAGAAGGGATTGAGATTCCCGGCAATGGCGCCAATACGATGACCAATATAATAAAATACGGCGGATATGTTGCCGTGCCAGGTGGCTCCTGGACTACTTCGGGGTAAGTGACGACTTGCCGGGGTAGGCCCTCAATTTTAACGTCGTTTCCTGCTCCCTGCGAGGTACGGTGATCTCGAAGCGTGTAGGCAGGTGTCACGATAAGTCACATCCTGTACGCGTAAACCAGGGCGGTTGACTACGCGTCCTTATATGGGAGAACTCAGGCAACCGCGAACTGAGTGGGAAACACGGAGAGCAGCAGGGCTTACTTGATGCTGTCCGTGGGGGGATCGGTGCGCATGTTTGGTATTGCCACTACACGTGGCGGTTACGATCGGCAAGCGTCCAGACGCGTGTCTGTCTGGACTAAGGACTACCTGCGTAAGGCGGCTGTCGCTGACCTCGGCTGCGCCACCGTCGGCGTGTTCGTGGCGGCCCAGCTCCGCTTCGGCAGCGAAGTAACCCGGACGTACCTGACGCTAGGCCTGGCGCTGCCCGTGTTCTGGGTGGTCGCGCTCTGGCTGGCCGGAGGGTATGACGCCCGCTTCATCGGGACCGGCTCCGACGAGTTCCGCAAGGTCTTGAACGCCGGGGTGAGCCTGACCGCGGCGATCGCGATCTTCTCGTTCGCGATCAACATGGAGCTGTCTCGCGGCTTCCTGGTCATCGCCCTGCCCAGCGTCACGGCGCTGGACCTGGCCGCCAGGTACACGATGCGCAAGCGGCTGCACCGGCAACGCGCATCAGGCCGCTGCCTGTTCAGCGTCGTTGCGGTGGGACATGAGCTGGCGGTAGCCAATCTGGTCACCGAACTTCAGCGTGACCGGTACCACGGGCTGACGGTGGTAGGCGCCTGCGTGGTACGCCCGGGAGAGTGCGATGAGGTTGTAGGCGTACCGGTATACGGCGGCCTCAACGATGTCTCGGCTGCGGTCAAGGCCTTCGGTGCCAACACCGTCGCGGTGACCGCCTGTCCTGAAATGGACGGCTTGAGGCTCCGCCGTCTCGCCTGGGAACTCGAGAAGACCGGTACTGACCTGTGTGTGTCGCCCGCGCTGCTCGACGTCGCGGGTCCGCGGACGACGATCAGGCCGACGGCCGGACTCACCCTGCTGCATGTGGACCACCCGCAGCTTTCCGGCTTCCGCCTGGTGGTCAAGGGGCTATTCGATCGGTGCGCCGCCGCCGCGGCGCTGATCTTGCTCGCCCCGGTGCTGGGCATCGTGGCCGCGGCCATCTGGCTTTCCGACCGGGGACCGGCGCTGTTCACGCAGGTCAGGGTGGGCAAAGACGGCCACGCGTTCCGGATCTACAAGTTCCGGACCATGGTCGTGGACGCCGAGCAGCACCAGGCGCAGTTGATCGCGAGCAGTGACTTCGATGACGTCTTGTTCAAGCTCCGCAAGGACCCCCGGGTGACCTCGGTGGGAGTGCACCTGAGGCGCTGGTCGATTGATGAGCTGCCACAGCTCCTCAACGTGCTCCTCGGCCACATGTCACTGGTGGGGCCGCGCCCCGCACTCCCCGCCGAGGCGGCGAGGTACGCCGAGCACGTCCGGCGCCGGCTGGTGGTCAAGCCGGGCCTGACCGGACTGTGGCAGGTGAACGGGCGATCGGATTTGTCCTGGGAGGAATCGGTCCGGCTCGACCTCCGGTACGTGGAGAACTGGTCGTTCGCGCTCGACCTGCAGATTATGTGGAAAACGTTCTCGGCACTCGTCCATGGGTCGGGCGCCTACTAGCGGCTACTGACCAAGGCACCCGCCGTGCCAATGCAACGGACAGTGTGCATGACCGAGACCCGAAAGCCGATAACCGCGCTTGGCCAGTTTGCCGCCCGAAGTCGTGAGCGAAGCCATTAGCCTGTGCGTCTTTGATAACGGGAGAGCAATTGACGAACTGGGGGCAACCACCGCATGTTACGGAAAGTTACGGCTTGTGACCGTAAACCACCAGATCTGGCTGCGCGTCTGTAATTGACAGGGAGTCGTCAGGCCCAGCTCCGATACCTAAGGAGTTGTCGGGCCGGAGTGTAGGAGGGGACCATGGTTCAGTCATTTATGCCACAAGAGTTGGCGGACGTATACACCAGTACCACGAACGCGAAGCAATTCGACTCCATCCGCGAGGTCATCGCCGGAGGCGTGAGCAGCAGCATGCGCGCCCACGCTATCCCCGAGCCGCTCGTCGTGCAGCGGGCTGAGGGCGATCGGATCTGGGACGTCGAAGGCCGGGAGCTGATCGACCTCAACATGGGGTACGGTCCCCACCTGTTCGGATATGCGGACCCTGAGCTGGCCGCTGCGCTCGCCCGGCAGCTGACGGAAGGTTCGATGACCGGGCTGCCGCATCTGGTCGACCAGGAGGCCGGGGAGCTGATCGCACGGCTGGTGCCGTCGATCGAGCAGGTGCGTTTCGCCAACTCGGGAACCGAGGCGATCACCTCCGTGCTGCGCCTGGCCAGAGCCGCCACCGGCCGGATGAAGGTGCTGACCTTCGACGGGCACTACCACGGGTGGAGCGAGACGATACTGCGCGCCGGGAAGGCAACCTTCCACGAGCCCGCGCCAGACTCCATTGAACCGGAGCTCGGCGCGCTGGGCATGATTCCGGAGGCGCTCGACTACACACTGCAGGTCCCCTGGAACGACCTGGCCGCCCTGCGCGCCGTGTTCGAGGCCCAGGGCGACCAGCTCGCGGCGGTGATTTGCGAGCCGGTGATGGCCAACGCAGTTGTCGTCCCGCCGGCGCCCGGGCAGCTCGAGGAACTGCGTGCGCTGTGCGACCGCTGGGGCGCATGGCTGATCTTCGACGAAGTGATCACCGGGTTCCGGGTCGGGAGCGGCGGGGCGCAGGAGCTCTACGGGGTCATGCCGGACCTGACTGTGCTCTCGAAGGTGATGGGCGGCGGGGTCCCGGTGGCGGCGTTCGGCGGATCCCGCGGCAAGATGGCCATGCTCGCGGACCACCGCGCCATGCACCTCGGGGTATACGCCGGGAATCACCTGTCGGTGCGGGCCGCTGCCGTCAACCTGGCGAAGATAGAGCGTTCCCCTGAGGTCTACGACCGGCTCGAGCAGCACGCAGACTACCTTGAGCAGCGGTTGCGCGCGATGTTCGCCGAGGCGAATCGCCTAGCGCTGGTCAGCCGGGTCGGTTCGCTGCTGTCCGTGTCGCTGCTGAGCCGGCCCGCGGACCTGTCGCGCGGTCCTCGCGCGGCCGCCCAGGCGATGGACTTCGCCGGCCACCGCGCGCTGCAGATCGCAGCCCAGGAACGGGGCGTATATTTCCACCCGAGCCCGATCGAGACCTGGTTCCTGAGCACAGCCCACACCGTCGATGACATCGATCACGTGGTAGCCGTCCTGCGCGAGGCGCTGGGCAGCGTGCCCGAGTCGCGATGAACGGCGACACGCCGCTCGAGCTGCTGCGGGAGACGGCCGCGCGATCCCCGCAGGCAGTGCTCTTCGCCGAGGAAGCGGGGAACACCACAGCGCAGGGTCTCGTCGACCTGGCCGGAACCCGCCTCGAAGCCTACCGCCGGGCCGGGATCGGGCCGGGTTGCCGGGTCGGGGCAGTGGCCTGGCCGGGCGCCTCGTTCGTGGCGGACGTGCTCGCGGTGCTCGCGCTCGATGCAGTGGTAGTGCCGCTACCGCGGCAGCTGAGCGAGTGGGAACGAGAGCGGACCGAGGAACTCGCCGCGGTGACGCACCTGGCCGCGCCGCTCGACTGGGCGCTGCTGCCGGGGGCCGGTGGCGTGGTGGCAGGCGAACGGCTGATCGCCCGCAAGCCACCCGGCGAAGCGCCGCCCGGTGGCGCCGCGAGCGCTCAGCTCACCTCCGGCACCAGCGGACGCACCAAGGTGGCGCTGCGTCCGGTCAGCGCCCTGATCGCAGAGGCGGAGAACTACCGCACCGCACTGGACCTGGGTCCGGGCACGGTGCTGGCCTGCCCGATACCGCTGCATCACGCGTACGGCTTCGGACTGGCCGCCCTGGCCGCTCCGCTGGCCGGTGCCACGACGGTCGTCACCAGTGCGGACCGGCCCTGGATGCTGTCGCGTGCCCTGAAGGAGCACGACGTCACGCTGGTGGCCGGCGTGCCGCCGCTGCTGCGGCTGCTGGCCGAGGCGGCCACCGGCGGGCCGTCGCGCCGCGTCGGCTACCTGTCCGCGGGCATGCCGATGGACCCGCGGACAGCCGAACTCGTCGGGACCGTGCTCGGCGGCTGGCTCGGCGAGGTGTACGGCACGACGGAAACCGGCCCCATCTGCGTCCGGCCGCCGGCCCCCTGGCAGGACGCGCACTCGCTCGGCCAGCCGCTCGAGGGGGTCCGGGTCGACCTGCGCCCCCTGGATCCGGGGTCGCAGCCGCCGGCGGACGACGCGGCCGGCTCACTGCCAGGTCTGGTCGCGATCCACTCGCCGACCGCGATGACCGGGTACCTGTACCCGGATCGGGTCGATGCCGCGCCGATCGCGAACGGCTTTGTCACCGGCGACATCGGCCGGATGATGCCGGACGGGCTAGTGATCGTGGGCCGGCTAGCCAACTGCGTGAACGTCGGCGGTACGAAAGTGAGCCCCGAAGAGGTCGAGGCCGTGTTGCTGGAGTTCCCGGCCGTGCGCTCCTGCCTGGTCGACGGTGAGCCGGACGAATGGCGCGGCCAGCGGATCCGGGCCACGGTGACTCCGGCCGACGTCGACCTGTCGGCGCTGCAGGCCTTCTGCCGGCAGCGACTATCACCGGCGAAGCTGCCGAGCCGATTCGTCGGCGTCGACATCCTCGAAACCACCGCCACCGGCAAGGTGATCCGCCGCCAGGCGGTGACCGTCAGCTCCGGGTCTCAGCCGGGTTAGGCACGGACACCAGCGGCCCGAAGCCGAGGCCGCCCGCGTCGCGAGGCCAGCGTAATGGGCCGGCTCGGGGTGTATCAGGACCGGCGGTCGCGGGTCCTGTATAAGCAGTGTGGTATATCCCGCCTGCGCCCACCTTCTCGCTGGCGTACTAGCAGGACAATCTTTTCCTCACAAGCGGAGGTACGGTAATGGGCACTGGAGACAGTGGCGAAGTGACAGTCCGGCCGGAGCTGGATCGGCGCCAGACGATGAGCCTGGTGTCCGATGCCCTGACCACCGTCATCCCAGACCTAACGGTCGAGACGCTGGACGAGCGACAGGAACTCTACGCTGACCTGGGGCTGGACTCGTTGGGTCTCGCCCGGCTGCTCATCGAGCTCGAGGCCAAGCTCGGCGTCGAGGTGGTGGATGAGTACCTGATGACCATCGAGCTCGTGACCGTGGCGGACCTGGTTGCCCTGGTCGAGCGCACCGCGCCTCCGCCGGCAAAGTAAGAGTCCCCCACCTTAGTGTTCCGAGGCTAAGCAGCGTTCCGAGGCTAAGCGTGGTCCTCAAGGAGCGCCACGGGCTCGCCGACGGCGGGCTGGGGACCGACGGCGGCCGTCCCGGCCGACGGAGCCGCCGGGACTTGCCCCAAGCTGACAAGGTCATCTGTATTGGCCCAGTAGACCCAGTGGGCCGGGTTTGTCCTGATGGCGGCATCCATCGCGGCCACGCAGCGCCCGAACGCCGTCGCCGTGCCGCCTTCCGCGGGCACCGGTGCCGAGATTTCCAGCACCTGGTGGCGGTAGTCGGCCAAGCGGTGCATGAAAACCATGAGAACGGGGGCACCGGTCAGCTGGGCGAGGGTCACGACCCCGGGCAAGAGCCTGGCCTGCCGCCCGAGGAAGGTAACTTCCACCGCGCGGGTCCGGTCAGCCTCTAGTGGCGGGGCGTCGCTTGAGAACGTCACCACCTCGTTGGCGCGAAGCGCGACTGCGGCCTGCACCGCGCCCTGAACCCGGCCCGGCTGGAACTCGATGCCCGGCCGCTGCCGGTGGCGCTGCAGGCGCCTGATGTAGGCGAACTCCCAGAGCCGCCGCTCGGCGGAAGACATACCAGGATCCTGAGTGGAGAGCGAGCGCCCGGTGGAGGTTAGCGGGAACCCGCTGGCATGGAGCAGGGAAAAGGCGCTGTTGTACGAACCGAAGTGGGCGCTGCAGAGTATGGCCCCCTTGCCCCCGGCCAGCGCGGCATCCAGGTGCTCGCGGCCGCGGATCTCGACGAGCTTCCCCAGGGACCGGGCCCGGCCCCGCAGCCGCATCACGTCGATGACCTCACCGGACCTCAGCCGGAAGAATTCCCGGGCCAGGCGCTCAGCATCTTCCGGGCTGAGCTCGTCACCGAGCACCTGGCGCAGGTTACGCACTATCTCGGCGCGGTGCCCGGCCCGGTACCGGAAACCCCAGTCTCCCCGCCAGCAGGCGACACGGTAGGCGAGGCGGGCGGGCAGGCGCGATGCCAGCGGCGCTACTGCCAGCCAGTAGGCGAGGCTCTCCGCGTTGTGCAGCAGTCGCTCCGCGCGGACCGTCCCTGGCCGGCCAGGGACGCCCGGCCGCTGTCCGTCCGCCGGGCCTGCCGCCTTGGCCGCCGCCTCACCCACGGCCGCCTCCGGTGCAGCCCGGCCGCCGCCCTGCATTTCCACGGTGACGCACCTCAAATGTCATGGCTAAAGCCGTTCTCCTAGTGCGCCAGCGAGAAGGTGGACGCGAGCGTATCGCACGATCCTATCTATACCTAGAGCCGCGACTGCTGGTCTTGATACACCCGAGGCGGCCAGATTAGTCAGGCCGGCGTGTGGCAGGCGTCACGCGCCCATAAAACACACTCCCGTGCCCAGAATGCAACGCGGGCGCGGTATTTTGACGCGATCCTGGCCCCGGGAAGCGCTACAGGTAAACCACCTGCACGTGGTAAGCGTCTTAATCTCATGCTTGGTTAGTTCCGCCTGTGACGTGGGAACCTGCCCTTGGGGGGCGTCATGTCCGTGCTGAAGGCGCTGCCTGGTGCAGACACCTGTACTGTCAGCTATGAGCCGCTGATTTCACCGACGGCTCTCCTTGACGAGCTGCCGCTTGACGAGGAGGCGGCGGTGAGTGTAAAGCGGTCCCGGGACGAGGTCCGCGCCGTACTCGACGGGTCCGATGACCGCCTCCTCGTGATCGCCGGGCCCTGTTCCGTGCACGACCCGGCGGCCGCCCTCGACTACGCCGGCCGCCTGGCCGCCCTGGGGGACCGGCATCACGACGATCTGCTGGTCGTGATGCGGGTGTACTTCGAGAAGCCGCGGACCGTGACGGGTTGGAAGGGCCTGATCAACGACCCGGGGATGGATGGCCGCCATGACGTACACCGCGGCCTGCGCGTCGCGCGGCAGCTACTGCTCGAGATCGTAACCCTCGGCTTGCCGGTCGGCTGCGAGTGGCTTGATCCCGTCACGCCTCAGTACATCAGCGACACCGTGACCTGGGGCGCGATCGGCGCCCGGACCACGGAAAGCCAGATCCACAGGCAGCTCGCCTCGGGCCTGTCCATGCCGGTCGGGTTCAAGAACGGAACCGACGGCGACATCCAGGTGGCGGTCGACGCGTGCCGCGCGGCTGCGGCCCGCCACACGTTCTTCGGCGCTGACCCGCTCGGGACAGTCGCACTGGTGAAGACCGCTGGCAACCCTGACACCCATGTGATTCTGCGCGGCGGCCGGGCGGGCCCGAATTACGGGGCGAGCCATATCTCGAAGGCGCTCGACATGGTCGCGAGCGCCGGGCTGCCGCGCCGGCTGATGGTCGACACCAGCCACGGTAACAGCTGGAAGGATCACCGCCGCCAGCCACTGGTGGCGGCCGCCCTCGCGGACCAGATGGCGGCCGGAGAAGGAGGCCTGACCGGGGTGATGCTGGAGAGCTTCCTGCGTGCGGGTCGGCAGGAGCCAGGCCGTCCGGCCACGCTTACCTACGGGCAAAGTGTCACCGACGCTTGCATGGATATCGGTACCACCGCCGACGTGCTAGGTGGCCTGGCGGCCGCGGTCCGCAGCCGCCGTATCCGGCGGCTTTCATCATGGCTCGAACGCCAGACCTAGAGAACTGTGAATTAATAATCACCAGGCCGGCCTCATCGAGGGAATTCCCCGCCGCCCTGACAGTCATCTTGCAGGTAGTGTAGCGACCTTCATATCAAACTAATTCGGATCGCCAGGTATATTCGGGCCGATCAGTCCGGCGACTTTTCGTGCCGCGGCGTCGCCGCGTCCAAGCGCGGCAATGACATTAGCAAAATGGTTTGTTTTGTCCGGTATAGATGGATCCGTCAACACTCTCTCTATAGCTGCGGCAATTTCGCTCGGTGGCGCGTTTTTGTCGACGGCTCGCCCAACACCCGAGGCTACGATGCGCTTCGCGTTGTCCGGCTGATCGCGGCCTTGTGGAATGCACACAAGCGGCACACCTGTCGCAAGGGCCGCGGTGACGGTGCTAAGTCCGCCATGGGAGACGACAGCTGCCATGTGTGACATGAGTAGATCATGCGGGATGAAGTCGCATACCGTCACGTTGGGTGGCGAATTAATGGCGCTGGGTTGCAATACGCCACCAAGGGTTAGCAGCACCCGGATCGGTAGCTGGGCAACAGCCTCGAGAATTCTTGGCAGCGCCGCAGCCTGGTCTTGCAATGTCGTACCTAGGCTAAGTAGCACCCACGGCTTACCTGGTTCCGCCAGCAATTCAGCCATGCGGGTACTGAGAGGTGGGCTGGGGGCCGGATCCGTAATCGGGCCGACGTTCGAGGTATTGGCTGGAAGTCGGTAGTCTATATCGAAGCCAGGAGGGGCAAGCACAAGCACCTGGCCAGCATTGTCAAGGTAAGCTGCGTTCTTCCTGCGGGTTGCCTTGTTGCCCCACTTGTCGCGGAACGTAGAATAGAGGACGTGTATTAGAACGGCACGAGGCAGATCGAGCGTGTCAGCGACCTCAAGGCCTGCACCTATCATGCAGTCGACAACGACGACGTCAGGTGCAAAATCCCCGATTTCAGTTCGAATGTCATCTCGCGTGCCCCGGCCAAGCAAGGCTGGTACCACGTGTTCTTTCCAGGCTTGCTGAAGAGTAACTCCTGATGGCAGGGGTGGCACTGAGGAGTATGTCGCAAACTCGAGCCCGGCGATGGCCGCACGTGACTTCATGGATTCCCAGCCGAGGAGTCGGACATGGTGCCCTAGGCGTACCAGTCGTGCGCCCAAGTTAAGCGCTGGCGGTACGTTTCCTCCACCGTCCCAGCTAATGATCAGGAACCTGCCCCCCCTGGTCATCAGACTGTCCCACGCACCACGGCAGCATAAACTTTTCTGTAAGTCATAATCGTCTCCAGGCGGTCGGCTTTCTAGTGAATCCTGTTGACTGGGCAATGCAGATGAGAAAAAAGATTATCACATTAGTCTTCTGGGCAACCTCCAGGCACGGTTGCCCGGGCTGAGGTGGCCTGGGAGGCGCTGCGGGAGGAAAGCGCCGGGGTCCTGGCCCGGGATGGGCCTGCGCCTGTCCCCGGAGAATATCCTGATCACCCACATCGATCCCGGCAGCGCCGAGGAGTGTCCGTGGCAGTTTGGGTGTGACTTGGGTGCAGTTCTGTCTCTTCGTGAGGATATTCGCTCTCCGTGATGTACCTTAATGTACCTTGCTCACGGGTTCACCGGTGTCTGTCACGATAAGTTACGAGCTGTGCGCGTAAACCGCTGCATTCTGCTGCGCGTCTTCTAAACGGGATTCTCAAATCGATACTTGGGCGGGAACGTGGGAAGTGCCGTGTCTGCTTGGTGCTGCCCACGGGGGGAAGGTGCGGATGTCTGACTATGCCGTTGTTCGCGGCAGTGTTGCCCGTCAGACCGCGGGCAGCGCGTCGGCATGGACCAGGGACTACCTGCGCCGAGCTGTACTCGCTGATCTTGGCTGTGCTGTCGTCGGGGTCTTCGCGGCGGTCCAGCTCCGATTCGGCGAGCATGTCACCGGGACTTACGTCGCGCTGAGCGTTGCCCTTCCCGGGCTCTGGCTGGCAGCGGTCGGCCTGGCAGGAGGGTATGACGTTCGGTTCATCGGGACCGGCTCGGATGAGTTCCGCAAGGTCTTGAACGCAGGAGTGAGCCTGACGGCGGCGGTCGCGATCTTCTCCTACGCCGTCAACGTCGACTTGTCCCGCGCCTACGTGCTCATCGCATTGCCTAGTATCACCCTGTCCGACCTGGCCGCCAGGTATGTGATGCGTAAGCGGCTACACGAACTGCGCGGCACCGGCCGCTGCATGCTCAGCGTGGTGGCGGTCGGGCATGAGTCGGCCGTGGCTGACCTGGTCAAGGAACTGGGACGCGATCGATATCACGGGATGACGGTGGTCGGCGCCTGTGTGGCGCATCCTTCGGCGGGCGATGAGGTTGCCGGGGTGCCCGTTTACGGAGACCTCGACGATGTCACGGCTGCCGTGCGCTCCTTCGGTGCGGATACGGTCGCGGTGCTCGCCTGCCCGGAAATGGATGGCATCAGGCTGCGGAGCCTGGCCTGGGAACTGGAGGAGACCGGCACCGACCTGTGCCTTTCGCCGGCGCTGCTCGACGTCGCGGGGCCCCGGACAACGATCAGGCCGACCGCCGGGCTCACTCTGCTGCACGTGGATCATCCGCAACTGTCGGGTTTCCGTGTGGTCATCAAGGACCTGTTCGATCGATGCGTCGCGGCGGCGGCGCTGCTCCTGCTGTTTCCGCTGATGGTCCTCCTGGGCGCCACGATCTGGCTGCATGACCGCGGGCCAGCGCTGTTCACGCAGACCAGGGTGGGCAAGGAAGGCCGCGTATTCAGGATCTACAAGTTCCGCACCATGGTTGTTGACGCCGAAAAGCGCAGGGCGGAGTTGCTCCCGAGCAACGACCACGACGGCGTCTTGTTCAAGATCCGCCAGGATCCGCGGATCACGGCGGTAGGAGCGCACCTGCGGCGCTGGTCGGCCGATGAGCTGCCGCAGCTCCTGAACGTATTGCTCGGCGATATGTCATTGGTGGGACCACGCCCTGCTCTTCCGGCCGAGGCGGCGGAATATGCCGATCACGTCCGGCGACGGCTCGTAGTCAAGCCGGGCCTGACCGGCCTTTGGCAAGTCAGCGGGCGATCCGATCTGTCCTGGGAGGAATCTGTTCGGCTCGACCTGAGGTATGTGGAGAACTGGTCGTTCGCCCTAGACCTGCAGATCATGTGGAAGACAATCTCAGCCATCGTTTGGAGGTCTGGCGCGTATTAACAGCTTTCGCCAATCATGCCGTGCTCGGCACCCTAGTCAGACACGACACGACTGGCTGCCTGGGATCTCATGACTGCGCTCCGCCAGGAGCCCTGCCACAGGATCGTGACGGGGCGCTTCGCCTGCGCATCCACATATAGGGAGGGCGGGCCAGGGATGCCCGAGAAAAACATTGATACCGCCGTAGTCGCGGGACTTGTGCGTGGTGCTGCTGCCGGTGACCGGCACTCGTGGGAGCGTCTGGTCGATCAGTTCGCCAGGCTCATCTGGTCCATCACCGCGGATTTCAAGCTCACGGAAAGCGATGCCGCCGATGTCACCCAGACCACCTGGCTGCGCCTGCTTGAGCACATCGACCGGATCGAGTATCCGGACCGTGTGGGCTCCTGGCTGGCGGCGACCGCTCGGAATGAGTGCCTGCGCAGCCTGGCGACACGCAAGAGGGTGGTCCTGGCCCACGATGACGAGATGCTCACCGGCGTTGTCGCATCTGAGCCCGAGGTCGATGAGCGAATCCTGGCGGATGAACGCGATCAGGTCGTCCGCGATGCGCTGTCCCGCCTGCCCGGGCGGTCGCAGCGGTTGCTCGAGCTGCTCATGGCCGATCCGCCGACGTCCTACGCGGAGATATCCACCGAGATGGGCCTTCCTGTGGGAAGCATCGGCCCCACCCGGGGACGGTGCCTAGCTCAGCTACGTGTATTGCTGCAGGCACCGTGAGCCGAGTTTCTCAACATCCACCCACCGGCCCCCGGCGGCCTCCACATGCGGGAAGGCGTTGCGGACCTCGGCCAGCAGGTCCGGAACGAACAGCAGTACCGTATCCGGTCGGCGGACAGCGAGTTGCGCCGGGTCGGCCACCGGAATGCCGCTTCCCGGCATCCGCAGGCCCTGCTTGGCCGGCGAGGCGTCGATCACGGCGGGCAAGAGGAGGCGATCCACTTGGGCGCGGCACAGTAGTGCGACCGCCCGGGATGCGGCGCCGTAGCCGAGGACCTTCCTTCCGGCAGACCGTTCGGCGGCCAGCAAGTTATGCAGGTTCCTAGCATGGACTTGGACATTCCGCTGCAGGCCAAGGAACACGCTGGGGTCGCGGACGCCGATGCGCGTATCGTCCGCGAGCAGCGTTTTGACCGCCTCATCCGGCCCGCCAAGGCCGTCGCTATCTCTGGTGGCGGCCAGCAGCACGGTGCCGCCGTACAGGCCGAACTGCCAGGCGGTGCGCGGGCTGAAGCCGACCGCAGCCAGCATGGCGGTGAGCGCAGTCGTCGAGTAGTACGCGTAGTGCCCGTGCCTGAGCGCGTTCCATTGCCGGCCGCAGATGATCGTGCTCAGGGCGTGATACTGCAGCAAGAGCACGCCGCCAGGCATCACCCGGGCGGCGCGCTCGGCCAGGGCCGACTGCTGATCCGCGGCGTGCATGAGGCCGAAGCAATCGAGGACCACGTTGGCCTGCTCCCCGTCGCCAGCTGGCACAAGCCCATGGGCAGCCAGCGGCCCCAACCACGACCCGCCGTGGGGACTGCCATACTCGGCGACCGCGCCTCGTTCTGGCAGCCACCCTGCCACGATGACTCGTTCGACGGCGTCGGCGGCCTGCGCCACGAGGGCGGCAGGCTCGGTTCCCTTCGGCTCTTCTGGCACCGTGGGGTCGGCCAGCAGCTGGGCCAGGCCGCACGATGAACACAGCCACATCTGCAGCGGATACGCGGGATCCGGGCCTGGATCGTCCCAGCGCGGGAAGTAGTCGCAGGCGGGCTGTTGGCCCAGATCCAGCACCACCTCGCCAGCTGATCCGCGGCACGCCCGGCACGCCTGGCTGTTCATATGCACCCAATATTCCACTTAGCGGGATCCCGATGTCAGCTCGACCGCTGATCCCCTGGTCAGCTTGGGGTTAACCGGCTATGTCCACATCACACGATTGCCGTCTGTGCGGCACGCCGCTCACCCGCACGTTCGTCGACCTGGGGATGTCTCCGTTGTGCGAGAGCTACATCCCGGCGGGTCGGCTCGACGAGCCTGAGGTCTTCTACCCGTTGCACGTCCGCCTGTGTGACGCGTGCCTGCTGGTCCAGCTTCCCGCATATGTGCCCGGCGAGCAGATATTTTCCGATTACGCCTACTTCTCCTCATTTTCGGACTCGTGGGTGGCTCACGCGAAGCGTTACGCCGAGGCAATGATAGACCGCCTGGACCTGACCCCGGACAGCCTCGTCACCGAGGTGGCCAGCAACGACGGCTACCTGCTGCGGCACTTCCGGGCAGCGGGCATCCCGGTGCTCGGCGTGGAGCCCGCGGGTAATGTCGCGGCGGCGGCCCAGGCCAGAGGCATCCCGACCGAAGTCCAGTTCCTGGGCCCGGAAACCGGCCGGCAGATCGCAGACCGCCGGGGCCGGGCCGATCTGGTGGCCGGCAACAACGTCTTCCCCCACGTGCCGGACATCCGCGGCTTTGCCGCCGGACTGCGCGCGCTGGTCAAGGACGACGGCCTGGTCACGCTGGAGTTCCCGCACCTGCTCCGGCTGATCGAGCGGCGGCAGTACGACACCATCTACCACGAGCACTTCTCTTACCTGTCCCTGCTGACCTCGTCCGGGGCCCTGGCCACGGCCGGGCTGCGGGTAGTCGACGTCGACGAGCTGGCCACCCACGGCGGCTCGCTGCGCGTTTACGCCCGGCCCGAGGATGCCGCCGGGGAGCCGACGGCGAACGTGAACGCGGTGCTGGCTGCGGAAGAAGCCGCGGGCCTGCATACCGTGGCGGGCCACGAGGGTTTCGCGGCCGCGGTGCTGAAGATCAAGAGTGAACTGCTCGGGTTCATGCTCAAGGCAGCCCAGCAGGGCCGCCCGGTAGTCGGCTACGGCGCCCCGGGCAAGGGGAACACCCTGCTCAATCACTGCGGCATCCGGTCCGACCTGCTCTCCTACACGGTCGACCGCAGCCCGGTCAAGCAAGGGCAGTTCCTGCCCGGCACGCACATTCCCATCTACGAGCCGGAACGCCTGGCCGAAACCCGGCCCGACTACATCCTCGTCCTGCCATGGAACCTCCGGGACGAGATCAGCAAGCAGCTGGACTACGTACGTACCTGGGGCGGGAAACTCGTCTTCCCGATTCCCGAGCTCGACATCATCTAACGAGGTGTGATTTGTGAAGGTCGTTCTGTTCTGCGGTGGCCTAGGGATGCGGATGCGCGATGGCGTCAGCAGCGGTCCCAAGCCGATGGCCATGATCGGAGAGCGCCCGATGCTCTGGCACGTCATGCGCTACTACGCGCACTTCGGCCACAGTGACTTCGTGCTCTGCCTGGGCTACGGCGCCTCGTACGTCAAGGACTTCTTCCTGAATTACGATGAGACCAGGTCCAACGATTTCGTGCTCGAGCGAGGTGACCGGGTAGCGAAGCTGTTCAGGACCGACATCTCTGACTGGCGGATCACGTTCGTCGATACCGGCCTGAATTCCCCGATCGGCGAGCGGCTGCGCCGGGTCCGCCGCTTCGTCGAGGACGAGCCGGTGTTCCTGGCCAACTACGCGGACGTGCTGACCAACGCCCCGCTGCCCGAGATGATCGGCCGGTTCGAGGCCAGCAGTGCGGTAGCCAGTCTGCTCGCGGTGCCGCCGCAGTCATCGCACCACGTGGTGGGCATCGGCGAGGACGGTTTCATCACTCAGGTCACCCCCGTGCGGGACCTGCGCCAGTGGGAGAACGGCGGCTACTTCGTGTTCCGGCCGGAGATCTTCGATCACCTCAACGAGGGTGAGGACCTGGTCGAGGACGCGATCGTGCGGCTTGTCCCGCAGGGCCGCGTGCTGGCGTACCCCTACAAGGGCTACTGGTCCCCGGCCGACACGGTAAAGGAGCGGGCCCAGCTGGAGGAAATGTACCAGCGCGGCAACTGCCCGTGGATGATCTGGGACGCGGAGCGTTCCGGCCAGGCCAGGTGAGTGACCCATGCTGCCGCTGCGCCTAGAGCCGCCGGCGGGTCGGCCGCTGTCCGTGCTTGCCATCGGCGCGCACCCCGACGATGTCGAGATCGGCGCGGGCGGGCTGCTGCTCCAGCTGGCCGCCCGCCCGCTGCAGGTCCGTTACGTCGTGCTGACCGGCACGGCCGAACGGCAGGCCGAGGCCCGCGCCGCGGCCCACGCCTTCCTGTCCGGAGCCGACCTGACCATGGATCTGTTCCAGCTGCCGGAGGGCCGGCTGCCTGCGGCCTGGACGCAGGTCAAGGAGGTCCTGGAGGAGGTGGCCCGGTTGTGTTCGCCCGATATCATCCTGGCGCCGTCCGCGGGCGACGCGCACCAGGATCACCGCGTGATCGGTGAGATCCTCCCCACCGTGTTCCGGGATCAGCTCTACCTGGCCTACGAGATCCCCAAGTGGGACGGTGACCTCAGCCGTCCGTCGCTGTACGTCCCGCTGTCCGAAACCGATGCCCGGCGTAAGGTCGAACTACTGCACAAGTGCTATCCCTCCCAGCGCGGCCGGGACTGGTGGGACGACGAGGTATTCCTCGGCCTGGCCCGGCTGCGTGGCATGGAGTGCCGTGCCCGGTACGCCGAGGCATTCATCTGCGCGAAATCGCTGCTCCTGCCGACGGCCCGGCACGATACGGGAGGAACCCCGAAATGACGACCCTTCTTATCGAGAATCTTCCCGGCTCGGCTAATTCCGCCGGAGACATATCATTGGGGGGTTCGGTACCGGTTCGGCGAGGCGACCGGAAACTCAGGCGGGAGGCTAGATGAGCCAGCAGAACCCCGACCTGCGCAGGTCGATGCAGATCGCCGGGCGGCGCAAGAGGCTAATCGGCGGCGTGGCGGCTCTCGGTTTCCTTCTTGGTGCGGGTTATGCGTATCTCAACCCCCCGTTGCTCTCCAGTACCGCACTAGTGGTGTTCACGGATACGGCTTCACAAAGCAGCCAGGCAGCGGCGGCGGGTGTTGATCCCGGCCTGGCTACCCAGGAAGTGATCGCGAGTAGTGATCCCGTCCTAGTCGGCGCGCTGCCGCACATCAGCCCGCCGGTATCCCTGCAGACGCTGGAGAGCAGGGTCTCCGTCGCGAGCGTGAACTCCAGCAGCGTCCTGTCGTTCACCGCGGCGGGCGCCACCGCCGCGCAGGCGGAGGCGACCGCCAATGCGGTAGGGAACAGCTACATCGCGTACGTGGGAGCGGCATCCGACACGGCAGTGCACGCGGTCGCCAAGGTCCTCGAGCCGGCCACTACCGCGACCGGGACGAAACGGCCCGAGCAGCTTGCTGTCTACGCCCTGCTGGGGGCGATCGTCGGCGCGCTCGTGGGATTTGTCATCTCCCTGTTCGCGGGCCGCAGCGACCGGCGCCTCACGGAACGCGATGCGATAGCGAACTCCATCGGGGCGCCTGTTCTTCTCTCGCTTCCGGTGGAGCGCCCGTCCGATCCCGCGTCGTGGGCCAGGATGCTCGATCAGTACGATCCGGATCCGGTGCACGCGTACGGGCTGACCAAGCTACTGCAGCAGCTTGGCGCCGGCGATAACGGAGTTCCCAGCGGCAGTCGCCCAGATGGCCCTTCGGTGACCGTCCTGTCGTTGTCGACCGACCCCGTGGCTCTCGCGCTTGGCCCGCTCCTTGCGGCCTTCGCCTCGGCCCAGGGGATATCCACGGCCCTGGTCGTCGGGCCCCAGCAGGACATGAACGTCACGGCGACGCTGCGCACGGCATGCGCGGCGTCGGCGCAGTCGGCGGCCGGGCGCGGGAGGCCACTGCGGCTGCTGGTCTCGGAGGATGGCCGCCTGGGCGAGATCCGGGCGGCGTTCGTCGTCGTCGTCGCCGTGGTCGATGGGCAGGATCCCCAGATCCCGGACACCGCCCGCACGAGCGCGACGGTACTGGGGGTCTCGGCCGGGAAGGCAACCGCGGAGCAGCTTGCCCAGGCGACCACGGCGGCCAGCGTGGACGGCAGGGAGATCTACGGGATCCTCGTGGCGAACCCGGATCCGGATGACCAGACCTCCGGCCGGATCCCGCGCCTGACGTCGCCCGGGCGTGTCATACCCACACGGGTCAACGGCCTATCAGCGGAGATCAGATGGTAACGGATCCACGGCAGACAACCACGTTCGACCGGCCTGCGGACGGCGACTTCCGTGCTCGCCTGGCGACCTTCGATGGTGACGCCGCCTTCGATAACAGGGATTCTTCGGCTGGCAGCGCGCCGGGGCTCGTCAGCGTCGGGTTCCTCAGGTCAGCGCTGCGACGCCAGGTACGCCTCTGGGGCGGTCTCGCGCTTGTCGGCCTGATCATCGGCTGCGGGTACGCGATATCGAACCCGCCCAAGTACACGGCCGCCACCACGGTCGTGGTGGTCGATAAGGCCCAGGCGGATCCCACCAGCGCAATCACGACTGACATTTCGCTGGCGGAGAGCACTCCGGTGGCCGCGGCGGTGGTGAGCCAGCTAGGGTTGCACCAAACGGCTGCCAGCTTCCTGGGCACGTACACCGCCAAGCAGGTAACAACGCAGATACTGTCGATAACCGCGAGCGCGCCGAGCAGCAGCGCCGCGACGCAGCGGGCAGCGGCGATCGCGAAGCAGTACCTGGCGTACCGGGCCAAGTACGAGCTGGTGGCGCAGCAGCAGGCGCAAGCCGTGCTCCAGCAGCAGGTCACCCAGGCACAGCAGCAGCTTGACTCGGTCACGACGCAGCTCACCCGGGCACAGGCGAGCGGTGACGCGGCCGAGATCAAGCAGCTGCAGGCGCAGCAGACCGCTGCGACCAATAACCTGGGCACGGTCAAGGAGAACGTGACTGCCACGCTGGTGAGCGCGCAGGCGACCACACAGCAAATGATCTCCGGCAGCCAGGTGGTATCTCCCGCCACCGCGGGCCAGCGCTCGGTCAAGAAGACCGTGGCGATCTACGGGCTCGGCGGGCTGCTCGCTGGTATGGCTATCGGCATGGTCATCGTCATCATCGCGGCCATTACCTCCGATCGCCTCCGCCGCCGAGATGACATCGCCTACGCCATCGACGCGCCGGTCAGGCTCAGCGTGGGTGCGCTGCGCTCTGGTCGGCTGCCGCACGTGCGTGGCCGCGCCGCCCGGAAGCGGAAGCGCGACATGGAACGCGTCGTCCGGCACCTGCGCAGTGCCGTACCCGGCAGGTCAAAGGGCACATCGGGCTTGGCCGTGATCGCAGTTGATGACGCGTCCACCGTGGCCCGGGCGGTTGTCGCGCTGGCGGTGGCGGGGTCGAAGCAGCAGTTGCGGATCGTCCTGGCTGACCTGTCCGCTGGGACTCCCGCGGCACGCCAGCTTGGAGTGAAAGATCCTGGCGTCAGCACGGTGACCCCCGCGGGCGTCCCCATCGTGGTGGCCGTTCCCGCTCCTGGGGAGATCGCCCCCATCGGCCCGCTGCGGGCTGTCACCGCATCGAGCGGCGACGCACAGGTGAGCGAGCAGTTTGCCGACGCGTTCGCCGCCGCCGACCTGGTCCTCTCTCTGGTCACCCTTGACCCGGCCGTCGGCGGGGATTACCTGGCGACTTGGGCGACCAACGCGGTTGCGGTGGTCACCGCCGGGCAGTCGACCGCAACGCGGATTCGTGCGGTCGGCGAGATGGTACGGCTCGCCGGGGCGCATCTGGACTCGGTGGTCGTGGTGGACGCGGATCGCAGCGATGAGAGCCTCGGAGCGGTCAGCGGGAGGTATTAGGCGCGCTGCCGGGAAGGCTACATGGACAGGTCGGTTATTCCGGGCAGCGGTGTCGTCACTGCCCGGAACCGCCGTCGGCTCTCTCGCCGGTGGCGGGTTGTTCTCACCGCCGCGCTGGTCCTGTTCCTGGCGTTCGTCGTGGCGACGGGGGAGTTGCTCGTCTGGCCCGCGCAGGGAATGCCCGGCCAAGTCAGCGCGATCGTAATGCTCGCAGGCCCTGGTGACCGCATGCCAGTGGCACTAGACCTCGCAGACTCCCGTCGTGCCCCGTTGCTTGTCGTATCGCAGGGCTACAACGGCTATAGCGGACCTTGTCCAGCTAAGCCACCGGGGGTGACGCTCATCTGCTTCGATCCGGATCCCCCGACCACCCGGGGCGAGGCGGAGTACGTCGGGCGGCTGGCGAGGCAATATCACTGGACGTCGGTGGTCGTCGTGGCCTCGCGGCCACAAGCTACCCGCGCGCGCCTGCTAGTGCAGCGGTGTTTCGCCGGTCAGGTCTACATCGCGACCGGGCCTCTCGCGCCGAATACCTGGCCGTACCAGTTGGCCTACGGATGGGGAGCGCTGCTCAAGGCACTTGTCTGGTCCCGGGCCTGCTAACAAACAGCCAGCCCCCAGCATGCACCCGGTGTCTAGCCAGCGCACAGCATCAGGCTAGGAGCCTCAGGGCCGCGGCGAGCGACTGCGCGGCCCTGTCCCGCCCGGACATCAGGGTGACGGGCAGCGGCCACGGGATGGCCAGCTCCGGGTCGTTGAACGCGATGGACACGTCCTCGGACGGGTCGTGCGGCCGGTCGATCCGGTAGGAAACGTCCGCCGGGTCACTGAGTGCCTGGAAGCCATGTGCGCACCCGGACGGGATGTAGAGCGACGTCTGCTTGGTATCCCGCAGTTCGAAGCTCGCCCAGTTGAGGTATGTCGGCGAGCCTGGGCGCAGGTCGATGATCACGTCGTAGATGGCGCCATACGAGCACCGCACGAGCTTAGCCTCGCCGGCGCCGCGGCGCACATGCATTCCGCGCACGACCCCGCGGCTGGAACGAGACAGGCTGTCCTGGGCGAAGGCGGCAGGGTCGATGCCCACGCTCCGCGCCACCTGTGCGTCGAAGGTGCGGGAGAAGAAGCCGCGCTCGTCCACGTGCGGGGCCGGCTGGAACAGCAGGGCGCCGTCCACGCGCTCGACGGCTGTGACCCTCACGAGGCCTGGAGGCCGGCTGCCGTCGAATCGGTCGAGGTGGCGGCCTTGCCTACCGGGGACAGGTGCGCCCATAGGTGCCAGCCCATGACGCTCCCGCCGGGCAGGCCGTGCACGGGCAGCGGCGGGGCGTGCATGAAGCGCTTGTAGGTACGGGTGACCCGGAAAGACGGGAACTCCCGCTCGATGCGCTTGCGGTCCCATACCGAGGAATACGGGTTGGCGGGGCCGTCGGTGTTGTAGTGGATGAACTCCTTGAGCCGCAGGTAACGGCCCAGTCCGATCTTGTTGGCGTTGTCGAGGTGGGCGGCGAGCATTCCCCCGTTGGGGTCAGCCTTGAGCAGGCCGGCCTTGGCCAGCGGGTACGCGGCGAGCAGCGCGGCGCGGCGCACCAGGCCGATGGCCACCAGGTAGTTGAGTGACCAGCGGGCGTACATCATGATGACGAGCTCGCCACCAGGGCGCAGCACCCGCTGGATCTCCTTCTGCGCCCGGCCGATCTCGGGGACAACGAGCAGCACGCCGTGGCTGAAGACCATGTCGAAGCTGTTGTCCTCGAACGGCAGGTCCAGCACACTGCCCTGCTTCAGGTCATCGAAGGGCAGTTCCCGCAGCGTGAGCCGGGTCCGGACGCGCTCGATGGACTCGCCCGTGAGGTCGACACCCGACCAGCGGGCGCCCCGCCGGATCAGGCTCTCGGAGTCCGCTCCCTGGCCCAGCCCGATCTCCAGCACCCGCTTGCCGGAGACCCCCAAGGCGTCAAGGCACGCCGGAATGTGGCTCTCCATGTCGTAGCGGAACTTGTCATAGTCGGAGAAGAACTTCTCGTAGTCACCGCCGAAGCGGTCCTGCAGCCCGCCCACCAGGGCGTCGCCGCAGGAGTGGTTCTGCCAGAAATCCTGAACCGTCTTCTCGTCCATCAGCTCCACAGCCAATCCGTTATTCGAGGCCGCTCCGGGGGCCTCGAATAAGAGCGTCCCGGAGTGCACGTTGATACACGCAATCCCGTATTTTGTGACCCTCACGAGGCCTGGAGGCCGGCTGCCGTCGAATCGGTCGAGGTGGCGGCCTTGCCTACCGGGGACAGGTGCGCCCATAGGTGCCAGCCCATGACGCTCCCGCCGGGCAGGCCGTGCACGGGCAGCGGCGGGGCGTGCATGAAGCGCTTGTAGGTACGGGTGACCCGGAAAGACGGGAACTCCCGCTCGATGCGCTTGCGGTCCCACACCAGGGCGTGCGGGTTGCCGGGGCCGTCGGTGTTGTAGTGGATGAACTCCTTGAGCCGCAGGTAACGGCCCAGTCCGATCTTGTTGGCGTTGTCGAGGTGGGCGGCGAGCATTCCCCCGTTGGGGTCAGCCTCGAGCAGGCCGGCCTTGGCCAGCGGGTACGCGGCGAGCAGCGCGGCGCGGCGCACCAGGCCGATGGCCACCAGGTAGTTGAGTGACCAGCGGGCGTACATCATGATGACGAGCTCGCCACCAGGGCGCAGCACCCGCTGGATCTCCTTCTGCGCCCGGCCGATCTCGGGAACGTGGTGCAGCACGCCGTGGCTGAAGACCATGTCGAAGCTGTTGTCCTCGAACGGCAGGTCCAGCACACTGCCCTGCTTCAGGTCATCGAAGGGCAGTTCCCGCAGCGTGAGCCGGGTCCGGACGCGCTCGATGGACTCGCCCGTGAGGTCGACACCCGACCAGCGGGCGCCCCGCCGGATCAGGCTCTCGGAGTCCGCTCCCTGGCCCAGCCCGATCTCCAGCACCCGCTTGCCGGAGACCCCCAAGGCGTCAAGGCACGCCGGAATGTGGCTCTCCATGTCGTAGCGGAACTTGTCATAGTCAGCGAAGAACTTCTCGTAGTCACCGCCGAAGCGGTCCTGCAGCCCGCCCACCAGGGCGTCGCCGCAGGCGTGGTTCTGCCAGAAATCCTGAACCGTCTTCTCGTCCATCAGCTCCACTTACCGCCCGTATTGGCGCCTACGTCTTTGCTATAGGAGCGTCGCGGAGTGGCTGCTGATACCCGTCGCCGCTGCCGCATAACCGCGAAACACCAGGAAAAACATAACTGTCTGATCTCGGTCATCTTCTGATCTCGGTCGCTATGCGGGTCGCACGTGTCGGCATGCCACCTTGTTCCCGTCGTACCAGCTGCGGCAAACGGCCCGTCGTCGCGTCATCCGAGTCTGGATCCGCCACGAGAATCCCGGTAATTTCGCGGCCCTCGGAGACGGCGCTCATGGCTACCCGGGCCAGTTGGTCGGCGGTTGCCGCACCTGCCGAGACTCCCAGCAGCGTCGCGGTGGTGCGCATCGTGGCGGGCACTTGCGGGTTCCGGCCATCGACGACCGCGACGACCACCGCCAGCGTGACGTCCCGCTGCACTTCCGCGTCCCCGTCGGAGACGATTAGCTGCAGGTTCCCGGGCCGTTTCGACGACGTGGGCGGGGTGGCGCAGGCAGTTCGCAGCGTGGCTGTGACCGTCGCATCTTGCTGAGGGCCGATGACCAGGGCGGTAGAGATCCCTTGGGAGGCGGCGAAGACCGCCAGCTGAGGACCGAGAGCAAGGGCTCGGGGATCGGCGGACAGAGACAGGACGGTGAATGACCAGCTGCCGTTCCCGCCGCCAAGGCTCACATCGGCGGCCGCCATTTCCAGATGCTTCATGGCGTTCCGCAGCTGCAGGGCGTACAGGGCTCCCGGCTTGTAATCCTCTAGGAGACTCGTCCACTTCCCTGCGCTGGACGGGTGGCCCACGGGGAACGATGCGAGCACAGGTACCCCGATGGAATTCGCTATCTCATCACGTTTTCTGAGCCGCCTGTCACTGCGGTTGACGGCAACCGCTGCAACGGCTCCTAGCAACGCACCGAATAGCGCACCTAGCGCAACATAAATACTATAATTGACGAGTTTCTTCAGCTTGCCCGTCTCGGTATTATTCGCCGCCGGCTGGAGCAACTGGGCCTGAACCTGGCCTCCTGGGCTGCTTGCGGAGCCGGTGTAGCTGATGTAACTATTGGCGACGGCATTAGCTGTTGCCGCTGTACCGGCAGTGGTCTTTCCCGTTGCGCTTACCGAAATGATATATGTAGTTTCGCTGCCGATCTCAACTGTGTGCCTAAGCTCATTAAGCGATACGGCTGGACGGACATTAGGCAGCGCTCCCAAGAGTACCGGATTACTTTTCGCAATCACCTCCTGGGTTTCCGTGAAGAGATTCGGCGCATTGCTGCTGTTCCCGTTCGCTTCGCTCGCTCCGGCTGACCCAGCCTGCGGCAGCAGGATCAGCGCGGTACTCGTGACCAAGGGCGGGTTGAACGTGGCGTAGGCGCCGCCGGCGAGGATGCCCAGGGCCACCATGATTCCCGCCAGGAGCTTGTGCCGCCGCATGATCTGGAAGAGCCTGCGCAGCCCCGGCACTTGCCGGCTCATGTGGCCTCCCGGGCGTCGGGTGCGCACCATGATATGGCAGGTTTCGGCGGGGCATCGACCTCGAGGAACTCCAGTCGCGTGGCCAGCGGTGCACCGGGTATGCAGCGTCCGCAGCCGAGGAGGGTGAAGGCGGGAACGCGGCGTCCAAGGCCGGGCGAGTACCAGCCGAGAATGGGACTGCTCTCGCCCCGGTGCAGGCTCCACCGGAGCGCGACCGGCAGTTCCAGCCGTGCCGTTCCCGGCCTGGCTGTCTGCGGCCAGCTCAGGGTGGCAACTGAACCATCGAGTACCGCCTGCACCTCAGGCCCGAGATGGAAGGCAAGGCGGACGTCGTGGCCGCTGCCTCCGATCTCATCGATGATGTCGATGCTGCGCGATGCCCGGTCTAGCAGTACCGAACGACGATGCGAGGCCGGCGGGTCAAGCGAGGCATAGCCGTCGTGTTCTGCGGTCCATCTGGCGATGTCGCCGTCATCGATTACCTCGATCTCGCGGGCTTGCGCGTGACGCGCCCACATGAACGGACCATGTTCGCTGGACTGGCTCCGGCCGCCGAGCTCGACGGTGTTGTGCGCGATCGTCGACCGGAAATATGACCGCCAGGCGGGTTCACCGTGGTAGCAGTACGTACCCGGATCGGCCAGGATGTCTATGCCTGCGTAGCGCACCTCGACGGATAGCGCGTCTGCATGGGCATGCGCGGCAATGCTGAGGTAGCCGTGCGGGCCGCCGTCACACCGGCACCAGATCTCGTTCTCCCCGCTGGTGCGCAGCAGCGTCACTCCGGCATCAGCGAACCGTGACGGCCGCTGGCCGGGCCTGCCTTCGACGTGGCGCCTGGCGCCTGCGAGGGCGCCGACAATAACGCTGCCCGCATCGGCCGGCGACCGCGGCCACCAGTCCAGGCGCCCCACGAGCGCGTCGGCGACCGCAAGCAATGACGGCCAGCGGTTGGCCGTCGGCGCGTCAAGCAGCAGTCCACGGCCCTCATCGGAATCACCCTGGCGAGGCGGGCGCAGCCGCTCATCCACTACGGCCGCCGCGCTATCCGCCATCGCGCACAGCCGGTCCCAGGTGGCCGGGCTCAGCCGATGACCGCACGCCTGCGCTTCAACGGCGGCGACGAACCCGAGTTCGGCCACGAAGCACTGATAGTCCGAGGCAAGCTCCCGGTCGATACCCGACGGGAAGGTATTACGGATCAGCTCTCGTTCTAGCAGGACCGCAGCCTCGTTCCGCCATCGCTCGCTCTCGCGGAACCACGGGAAGGCGCAGCTCGCTACCAGCTGCCCGGCGGCTTCGGCTATCACGTGGTTGTTCGCCGAGGAGCCCCGGCTGGGGAACGTGGCCAGGTACTGCTGGTGCCAGCGGATTTGCCGCACGGCAAGCTCGTCGCGCTCGAACAAGTCGGTTACGCCTGGCCAGTCATCGAGCAGCCGCCGGATCCAGACCAGGCTTATCAGGCGGCACCCGAGCTCGATGCCGCTGGTCCAGTGCACGCCGGACAGGAACGGGTTCTCCCGCCACCAGGAGCGCAGATGATCGGCGACCCGGCCTGCGTAGCGCTCGTCCTTGGTGAGGAACCAGGCGGTGGCCAGCAGTGTGAGGTGCTGCAGCCGGGAGAGCTCCCAGACCTGCTTGACGTTACCGACCTCCGCCTCCGAGCGGTGGTCGACGCGGAAGGCGTACTTATCCGGGTCGGACCGCCGGCCGGTCACCGGGTCGCGGAACCAGTCGGGTCGCTTCAGGTCGGTGCGGAGCACCCCCAGGGTCTCCCACTCCCCCCGCAGGAGCCCGTCCCCGGCCTCCAGCAGCAGCTTCTTGGCCTCCTCCGGCACCCGCGCGGCGGTGCCCGGCGGCAGCACCGCGGTGAACGCCAGATCGCGGGCGGGCGCCGCCGCAGGCCGGTCCAGCTGGCGGCGGGTCACTTGCCGCGGTGACCAGGCCGTGCGAACCACCTGGTCCCGAACCCGCCAGGTCATCTCGGCCGGGGACATCTGGGCCGCCCGGCGCACATACCAGCCGAGCCGTGACGTGGCGGTCGTGCTCACACCCGCTCCGGCTTACCGCTCAGCAGGCTGTCCCGCACCGCGATGGTCGCCCTGGTCGTAGCGGCCAGCGACTCGAGCGGAATCGGCATGGCCGCTCCATTCAGGCAGGCTTCGACGAAGCGGGCCAGTTCGGCGTGCTGTCCCTTATCCTGGCCGCGGGCCCGGATCGTCTCGTGACCGCGCCCGGCCCACACCGTGGCCTTGCGGAAGTTGTCCAGCCGCGCGCTGCGGCCGCCGCCGGTGGCGTCAAGCGTCTCCTTGGGGTAGCGCACGTTGCCGTCGGCC
>CAWJPF010000029.1:0-45369 GCA_963844625.1 uncultured Actinomycetota bacterium
TCGCCTGATACTCAAACAGGTCCACAGGGGGTCCGTTCTGGGTTCCGTCTCGTTCCGCCGCATGACGTGCGGCGTCCATGGAAAGCCTAGCCTTTTCCTGCCCCGCCTGATCCCCGGCCCGCGCAGGCCGGCGTGTGAGGTGACTCTCAGCGCGGCTTGGCTGCTGGATTCGGTGGCCGGGATCCGTTCCGACGCGATACGCCCTCCAGGCACAGGACTTCCGGCTGCCCCTGTCCCCCGTGCCACCCCTGCACCTGACCTCCGGATATGTCTGCACTTTCTGGGGTCATAACCCCAGAAAGTGCAGACATATCCGCCGCGGGCGGCCGGCTCCCGGCGGCGTGGCGCGTCGTTATGGTGCTAAGCCTGGTTCTCGGCGACCTGGGAGCCGAATTCCGCGCGGACCCAGGCCACGATCTCGGTCGTGGACGCGCCGGGCGTGAAGATCCTGGCCACGCCCAGCCGGGACAGCTCCTCGATATCCGCGTCCGGGATGATGCCGCCGCCGAAGACCACGATGTCGGCGGCGTCGCGCTCCTTCAGCAGCTCGATGACGCGGCTGAACAGCGTCATGTGCGCGCCGGAAAGGATAGACAGCCCGACCGCGTCCACGTCCTCCTGGATCGCGGCGGCCACGATCTGCTCGGGCGTCTGGTGCAGCCCGGTGTAGATGACCTCGACCCCGGCATCGCGCAGCGCCCTGGCCACCACCTTCGCGCCGCGGTCATGACCGTCCAGCCCGACCTTGGCCACGATCACCCGGATCTTGCTCATAACCGCAAGCCTAGCCCGGACGTCCCGGCGGCCCTAGCGCAGGTACGCCTCCCCGTGCCTCAGTCGACGCACGGGATGCCGGTCTTGGCGTTGACGGCACCGCCTTGCGCGCCGGTGGTGGGAATGGCCACCGCCGAGCTCGACGGCGCGGGCGTGCCGGAGACCTCGGCCAGCGTGGCGTCCGCGCCGAGCAGGATCTGCACGTGTCCCGCCGCCACCGTGGTGCTCTCCGTCGCGGACACGTTGAACAAGGCCGCGATCTTGCTGGCGTTCGCCGCCGAGCCCGCACCGTAGAGGACCTCGGTCGTCGACAGCGCGGCGGTATTCCCGAGCAGTCCGGCCTTGTACCCGTCCTTGACCAGCGCGCCCTGGACCTGCCCGGCCAGGCCCTGGGTGTTGCCGCCGTTGTAGACGTCCACGGCGGTTTGGCCGGCGTCGGCGTTAGGCGTGACCTTGGGCTTCGCCGAGGACGACGAGCTGGCCGCGGGCGGGTTGAACGTCTGCTGGACGATCTGCTTGATGTAACTGGGGTTGACCTGGTTCGCGTCCTGGCCGTCGATGGTCGCGTAACCGACGATCGGCAGCGTGTGGAAGGTCAGGTTCCCGCTGGTCAGGCTGCGCATCTGGCTGGCGAAGTCCAGCAGGTTCCAGCCGGAGTCGGTGATCACGTACTGCTTGGCCGTCGAAAGCAGCGAATTGATCTTGGTCAGGTCGTCGAGTACCCCCTGGGTGCGCAGCTGCTGCATCACCGAGTCGAGGAACGCCTGCTGGCGGTGCGTGCGGTCCAGGTCGCCGTTGGCCAGGCCGTCCCGCTGACGCACGAACGCCAGCGCCATCTTGGCGTTCAGATGCTGGTAGCCGGCCTTCTTAGCGTAGAAACCGGAGTTGAGATCCAGCGGAACCGCGTGGTTGAGGCAGACCTCCACGCCGCCGAGATCCTTAGCGAGTTCGTAGAACCCGTCCAGGTTGACCTCGGCGAAGTGGTCGATGTGCACCCCGGTCAGCAGTTCCACCGTGGCTACCGTGGCCGCGCGGCCGGCTTCGTTGCCCTCGAAAGCGAACTGGCTCTGGCTGATGCCGGGGTCTTGCTGCCTGAGCTGGCCTTCCTTAGCGGCCATGGAAACGCCGTAGGCCTGGTCGATCTTGCCGACTTGCTGGGTCCCGAGCGTGTCGGCGAAATCGACCCAGTCGTCGCGCGGGATGGAGAAGCCCACGGCCTTCTTGCCGCCCGCGGGTATGTGGATCAGGATCAAGGTGTTGGTCGCGTTGCCGCCGACGCCGTTCTCCACGCCCTGCCTGCTCCCGGCGTGCAGCGCGTTGAGGATGTCGTTCGGCAGGATGTTGCCGTTCCAGTCGGTGCGGCTCTCGAGCCCCATCAGCAGAATGTTCTGCGCGCCGATTGACGGGCCGGACGCGATGGCGTGCGAACCGCCGATACTGCTCACGTCCTGTACGACAAAGTAGGTAAAGCCGCTAATCGCCAGCACCAGGGCGGCGGCAGCGCAACTCAGAACGTATCCGGCCTTCCCGGCGGCACCCCACACCGAGGCCGGCGGGCCCGGCCTAACCATGGCATTTTCCCTTAGCAGTTAAAGCTCTGGATCGTTACCATCCGGAGAAGCCTACCGTCGCGTCCCCGCCACCAGTGCGCAACGACTAACATCCGAATCAGCTATGAGCGACCCCCTATGGCGTGACGCCCCCCCGATTAGGCCTTACGGCAGCGAGCCTGGAGCCAGGCCGCCCGGCCGCGATCCGCGGATGCCGGCCGGCGGGTCCGGGGCTCCAAGGACCAGTCCGCAGGCCCCGGTCGGCGCTCCGCGGCCCCCGGTCAGCGGTCCGCGGCCCCCGGTCAGCGGTCCGGGAGTAGCCGGGCGCGATCCAGGCGAGAACGGGCGTTATCCGGGCCACGGCGATCCCCGGGGGCATGATCCCCGGTGGGGCGGCCGTGAGCCTGGCTGGACGCGGATCCGACGGGCGCGGACCCGACGGGCGCGGACCCGACGGGCGCGGACCTGACGGGCGCGGACCGACGGGCGGGGCCGGCGGGAACGGACGGGATCCGGGAAACAACGGACGGGATCTGGGAAACTCAGCCTGGCGCGGTAGCGTCCCGGCGACCGGCGCGCAGACGCGCAGGATGCCGCCGCTACCCGAAGCGACGCTATCCATGGCCCCATCCGGGGGTAGCTGGGCCGGGATGCCGGTGCAAGCCAGTATGCGGCGCGGCGCGCAGGGGTCTCGAGGTGTGCAGCAGGCCAGTGCCACGCAGAATTCTCGCGAGGGCTGGAAACCTGAGAGGCCGCCCGGGCCGTGGCGGCTGGGACGGTGGGGATCGCTGCAGGGCGGTCTCGGGGTGTGCCTCATCGTGGGCAGTACGGCGATCGGCGCGATCGCGACCATGGCCACCCCGAGCCCGCCCGGTTTCCTGCTCGGGACCTTCGTGGTCATCGGCGCCGTCGCGGCGGCGCTGGCGGTCCGGCCCTGGGCCGGCCGGGTGATCTTCCCGGTCCCGGTCCTGTGCTACCTGGTAGCCGCGCTGCTCACCGGGGTCATCTATAACCATTCCGCCTATTCGTCCAAGACGGCGCTCGCGATCGCCGCGGCGCAGTGGATAGCCAGCGGATTCCTCGCGATGGCGACGGCTACCATCCTGGCCGTCGTGCTGGTCGCCGTCCGCTGGTACCTCTGGCGCCGCCGGGACGCCGGACGCGATTCAGGGCGGCCGGTTCCGGGCACCGGCCGGGACCCCCGGCCCGCGGCGGGCCGGGAGACCTTCGCGGACGGCACGTACCCGGGCTACGCCGATCCCGGCCGCACCCGCGGCGGCCGCACCAGCGGCGGCCGGGCCAGCGACAGCAGGAGCGCCGGAGCCTGGAGCGATCCGGGTCCGCCGGGAACCGGAACCCCGGTCCCCGGCCGCCGCCGTCCCGGGCCCCAGCCCGGATCCGGGCCCTACAACTTTTCCAGCGGGGCGTAGCGAAGTACCAGGTGCTTGACGCCGTAGTCGGCCCCGAAGTCAATCTTGGCCTCGGCCTGGTCGCCGTAGCCTTCCGTGGACACCACGGTGCCGAGCCCGAACTTGTCGTGAGTCACCATGTCCCCCGGCGACAGCGAAGGCACCCGGCGGTTCCCCGGTGACCGGGTGCCAGGCAACTGCGCCATCCGCTCCTGTGCGGGGATGACCGCCGACATCGCCGCGGCCGCGTCCCGGCGCCACTCGATGAGGTCGGGCGGGATCTCGGCGAGGAACCTCGACTGCTTGTGAAACGACGGACGGCCCCACCAGTTCCTGGCCATGGCCCTGGTTAGGTAGAGCCGCTGCTCGGCCCGGGTGATGCCCACGTAGGCCAGCCTGCGTTCCTCTTCCAGCTCGGTCGGGTTGTTCAGGGAGCGCTGGTGCGGGAACACCTCTTCTTCCATGCCGGTGAGGAACACCACGGGGAACTCGAGCCCCTTGGCGGTGTGCAGCGTCATCATCGTCACCAGGCCGCCGTGCTCTTCACCCTCGGGGATCTCGTCGGCGTCAGCTACCAGGGAGACCTGCTCAAGGAATTCCGCCAGCGTCCCTTCTTCATGCGCGCCGTCGAACTCACGCGCCACCGACACCATCTCTTTCAGGTTCTCCACCCGGCTGACGTCCTGCAGGTCAGAAGATGTTTCAAGCGACTCCTGGTATCCCGTGCGGTCGAGTACCGCCTCGGCGAGCTCCGCGACAGGAACGGCTTCCGCGAGTTCCCTGAGCCCGTCGATCAGCCGGTTGAAGCCCGCGATCGCGCTGGCGGACCTGGCCGCCAGCCCGGGCACGTCGGCCGGGCGGGCGAGCGCCTGCGCGAACGTGATCCGCTCTCGCTGCGCGAACGCGGCCACGTACTCCTCGGCCCGGTCACCGATGCCTCGCCTGGGCACGTTCAGTACCCGGCGCAGCGACACCTCGTCAGCCGGGTTGGCGATCAGCCTCAGGTAGGCGAGCAGATCGCGGACCTCGCGCCGCTCGTAGAACCGGACCCCGCCGACGACCCGGTAGGGCAGCCCGACGCGGATGAACACTTCCTCAAAGACGCGGGACTGCGCGTTCGTCCGGTAGAAGACGGCGACCTGGCCCGGGGTGGCCTGGCCCGCGTCGGTGAGCCGGTCCACCTCCTCGGCGACGAATGCCGCTTCATCGTGCTCGTTATCGGCCACGTAGCCGACGATCGGCGGCCCGGCGCCCTGATCAGACCACAGCTTCTTCGGCTTCCTGCCCCGGTTCCGCGAGACCACTGCGTTGGCGGCGGCCAGGATGTTCTGCGTGGAGCGGTAGTTCTGTTCCAGCAGGATGACGGTGGCGTCCGGGTAGTCTTGCTCAAACTCGACGATGTTGCGTATCGTCGCCCCGCGAAAGGCGTAGATCGACTGGTCCGCGTCGCCCACCACGCAGAGCTCGGGCGGCGGGAGCGGCTCCTCGGCGCCTGACGCGCCAGTGCCTGACGCCCCAGTGCCCGACGACGCGGTACCGCCCAGCACAAGCTCCCTGATCAGGACGTACTGGGCATGGTTGGTGTCCTGGTACTCATCCACCAGGACGTGCCGGAACCTGCGGCGGTACTGGTCGGCGACTTCCGGCAGCGCCTGGAGGAGGTTGACCGTGACCATGATCAGGTCGTCGAAGTCCATCGCGCCGGCCGCGAACAGGCGGCGCTGGTACTCGGCATACGCCTCGGCGAGAGCCTTGTCCCTGGCGGTCTGGGCCCGGGCGGCGAACGTCTCGTGGTCGATCAGCTCGTTCTTGAGGTTCGACACCTGGGCGGCCATCGCCTTCGGCGGGAACTGCTTCGAGTCGAGCTCGAGTTCGCGGCAGACGAGCGCCATCAGGCGCTGCGAGTCAGCCTGATCGTAGATGGAAAACGACGAGGGGTAGCCGAACCGCCTGGCCTCCCGGCGCAGGATGCGCACGCAGGCCGAGTGGAACGTCATCACCCACATGGACCTGGCCCGAGGGCCGACCAGGGCGGCCACCCGGGTCGCCATCTCGCCAGCCGCCTTATTGGTGAAGGTGATGGCCAGGATCTCGTGCGGCGCCACGTCTCGCGCGGCCAGCAGATAAGCGATCCTGTGGGTGAGCACCCGGGTCTTCCCCGAGCCCGCGCCCGCCACGATGAGCAGCGGGCTACCCTCGTGCACGACGGCAGCGCGCTGCTCCGGATTGAGTCCGTCTAGGAGAGCATCTATCGCGAGGGCAGCCACCCACCTAGGGTAGGCGGTTGCACCGACAAAAGCTCCGGATGCAAACCGCCACGTCCCCCGTACCGGGAGTCATCGTTGATCACCACCTGCGAAAATGCGACAAAACTAAGCTTGCGGTGACGCACCGCCCTATCAACGGATATATCCTTCTTTGGCTCCGGGCGATGCCTGTTATGGGCTATTCTGGCCGTCCTGACCGTTAGTTGAATGCGACAGGAGCAGCTCGCATCTACGCCTCTGAATAGTGGGGGTGCCATGGGATCGCGCGGTCGATCCATAAGGCTCCGGATATACTTTCTCGTGGCGATCCCGCTCATCGCCATGGTCGGGTTGCTCGCCTATGTGGCCGGCACCTCCATAAACAACGCCATCAACCTGGACCGGGCGCCCAACCTGATCAATGCGACCTCGCTGCCGACGGCCGAGTTCGTCAGGGTCCTGCAGAACGAGCGGGCCGCCGCGGTGATCTACTTGTTCCAGCCCACCCCGGCCAACCTGGCGGCGTACAACGCGGCTGTCAACGCCACCACGGCGGCTCAGCCGAAATTCCTGGCCGCGATGAGCTCGCCGGGTACCCAAAGCAGTGAGACGGCTGCCGAAGCGCAGGCCATCAAGGCCACCGTCGGCGGGCTGCATCAGCTGCCGACGCTGCGCGGTGCCACCACGAACCGGGCCATGACCCCGCTGCAGGCGCTCGGCGGGTACAACGCGGTCATCCTGAACGAGCCCAGGATGTTCCTGGCCGAAGCCGACAGCCTGACCAATGCCACCGCGGCCGATCAGGCCCTCGGGCTGATCGCGACGGTGTCGGCCGGAGAGGCACTGTCGCAGGAATACGCGCTGCTGTCCGGGGTGCTCGCAGGGCAGCGGATGACCCAGGCCGACCGGGCCGCCTTCGCCGAGATGGTCGCCACCCGGCAGGGTTACGTCGTCGACGCCGAGTCCGTCCTGGATCCGACCAACCTGGCCATCTTCCTCAAGCAGGTGAACAACACCCAGCAAACGCAACTCACCCAGATCGAAGAGGTCGTGTCGGCAGGCACTCACCTCGCCCAGCTGCCGGTCACCCTGGACCAGTGGCAAGGACTGGCCGGCCAGGTACTTGACCAGTACTACACCGGCGGCGTCAACGTCGCGAACGCCCAGCTCGTGAACGACCGCCAGATCAGCGATGCCGCCAAGACACGGGTCGTGATCACCGGCGCAATCGGCCTGGTCGGGCTGCTGCTCACCATCGCGGTGACCATCCTGGTCGCGCGGGGCATCATCCGCCGGCTGGGCAGCCTGGAGCGCACGGCTCTCCAGCTCGCCGAGGTTCAGCTGCCGGACGTCGTGGCCAGGCTCAGGCGCGGTGAGAACGTGGACGCAGACGCCGAGGCGCCGGCGCTGCGGGTCGGCCGCGACGAGATCGGCCGGGTCGGGCAGGCGTTCGACCTGGTCCGGCAGACCGCGATCCGGTCCGCCGTGGAGGAAGCCAGGCTCCGGCGCGGGCTCAGCGACGTGTTCCGCAGCCTGGCCCGGCGCAGCCAGTCACTGCTGCACCGCCAGCTGACCCTGCTCGACCAGATGGAGCGCCGGGCCAGCGACCCGGAAGCCCTCGACGACCTGTTCCGTCTCGACCACCTCACCACCCGCATGCGCCGCCACGCGGAAGGCCTGGTCATTCTGGCCGGCGCGCCGCCCGGCCGCGGCTGGAGCAGCCCGGTGCGGATGGTCGACGTGATGCGCGGCGCCATCGCCGAAGTCGAGGACTACGCGCGGGTCTCGGTCGCGACCCGGAGCCAGGCCGCCCTGGCAGGCTCCGCCGTCGCCGACGTCATCCACCTGCTGGCCGAGCTGATAGAGAACGCCACTACGCTTTCGCCGCCGTACACCTCGGTGCGCGTATCGGGGGACACGGTCGCTAACGGGTTCGCGATCGAGGTCGAGGACCGCGGGCTCGGGATGAGCCTGCCGCGCCTGGCCGAGCTCAACGACCGGCTGGCCAGCCCGCCGGAGTTCAACCCGTCCGACAGCGAGCAGCTCGGCCTGTTCGTCGTCAGCCAGCTGGCCAAGCGACATGGCGTCCGGGTGACCCTCAAGGCGTCTGCGTACGGTGGCACGACGGCCGTCGTGCTGATCCCGCGTCAGCTGGTAGTGACCGAAGACGCGCTCCGGCCCGGGCTGCCCGGCGAGCCCGCGGCGATCACCGTCGGGCACCTCGTGACCAACGGGCACCACGCAAGCGCCGTGGAACCGGACGATCCCGGCAGCCGGCCCGTTCCCGCGTTTCCTGAGCTCCGCGGCCTGCCCGGGGCGCCCCAGGTTCCTGGCATCCGCATCTCAGGCGCGCTGCGCCAGTCCCAGGGGGCCATCGGCGAAGACCTTGGCCACGGTGCGTACGCCGCCGCCCCGCTTAGTCCGGCGAACGGCGGGATGGGACCGCAGGCCGAGTCGGATGAGCTGCCCAGGCGGCACGACCCGGCTAGGCCGCAGAACGGCGCCGGGCAGGTACCGTTCGCTGACGTCGGCTCGCCCGCAGACAGCCCTCCACTGTCCGCATTTGACGTGTTCATGCCGCGTCGGCGCGCTCCCGGCACGGCCGAGACGGCCGTTCCCGATGAGGCCGGGCTAGGCCAGGATCCGGTGGCGGGCGCCGCGTCGCCGACGAGCGCCGTGCCGTTCTCACCGATGGTGCCGGCGCCCGTCGCGGGGACCCAGCCTTACCCGGGGCCAGGCTCACCGCCCTATCCGGACGAACCAGCGCCGTTCCCCGGCTGGACCAGCCTCTCTCCCGGTCGCGACGGCGCTACCCCAGATACCCCGGGTCAGCCCAGGACGTCTTCGGCGCCGGCCACCCCGATGACGCCGGTGACCTCCGGTCCGCCGAGCCCGGGATCGGCTCCGCCGTGGGACCTTTCCCGGCCGGGGAGTTCGCTGCCTGGGGCGCCGGGCGGACCGGATCCGGGCTCGGCGGCCGACGAGCCGACCGCGGCAGGCGACATCAAGGGACTTCCGCGCCGGATCAGGCAGGCTAGCCTGGCTCCCCAGCTCCGGGCCAACCCGCCCCAGCGCCGGGTCACGGTGGCCAGCAGCGGGCCGTCCAGCGTGCCCACGCCAGCAGAGATCCGCCGGACTATGTCGGCTCTTCAGCGCGGCTGGGAGCAGGGCCGCTCGCAGGCGGCCCCAGGCCAGGAATCAGGCGAGCCGCCGTGGCCGGCGTCCGCGGGCACTCCAGACTCACCAGACGCCGGCTCATCCCGGGATACGGGCGGAGGCGGCGCCTCAACCACGGGCGAGGAGGAACGTGGGCAATCCGATGGAACCTGACAGCGGCACGGCAGGCCTGGGCCAGCTCGACTGGCTGCTAGATGATCTGGTGCGACGAGTCGAGGCGATCAGCAAGGCCGTCATCTTGTCTCAGGATGGCATCGCGCTGGGCGCGTCAGGCACACTTGAGCGCGATGACGCGGAGCACCTCGCCGCGCTGGCCGCGGGATTCCAGTCGCTGGCTCGCGGCACCGCACAGCATTTCGGCGGCGGCCCGGTCCGGCAGACGATCATCGAGATGGAGTCGGGGTTCCTGCTCGTCGCCGCTGCGGGCAGCGGAACCTGCCTCGCCGTTCTCGCCGATCAGGCGGCCGACCTCGGGCTGGTCGCCTATGAGATGGCCATCCTGGTCAAACGATCCGGAGAGCATATCCAGGTCAGCACCCGCCCGTCCGCGCTCAGCGGCTGGCCTTAAGAGGCACCATGCCTGCTAACGACGAGCGGTGGCTGGACGCCGAGGCCGGGCCGGTGGTCAGGCCTTATGCGCTGACCCGGGGCCGGACGAGGCACGCGGGCGAATCCTTCGACCTGGTCGCCACGGTCCGGGCCACGCACGCCCTGATCGCCGATCCCGCTTCGCTGGCGCCCGAGCACATCAGCGTGCTTCAGCTGGCCCGTGCGCCGACCACCGTGGCGGATATAGCCTCTGACGTTGATCTGCCGCTCGGCGTCGTCCGCATCATCCTCGCCGATCTCCGCGAACTCGGCCTGGTCGCGATCAGCACGCCGGTCGCCCTGGCCGAGCGGATCGACCAGCACACTCTCAGGGAGGTCCTCAATGGACTACGGGGTCTCTGATCCCGCCGGCGGGAGCCCGGGTCAGCATCGCGCCCTGAAGATCCTGCTGGCCGGCGGCTTCGGGGTGGGCAAGACGACGCTCGTCGGCGCCGTGAGTGAAATCAAGCCGTTGCGGACCGAGGAACCGCTCACCGAGGGCAGCCTGCATACCGACAGCACCGAAGGAGTCGAGGGAAAGACGACGACCACGGTCGCGATGGACTTCGGCCGGATCAGCCTGCGCCGCGATCTGGTGCTCTATCTCTTCGGCACGCCCGGCCAGCAGCGTTTCTGGTTCATGTGGGACGAACTCGCCATCGGAGCGCTCGGGGCCGTCGTCCTCGCCGATACCCGGCGGCTGGCCAGCAGTTTCCCCGCCATCGACTACTTCGAGCGCAGGGAGATACCGTTCATCGTCGCGCTGAACTGCTTCGAGGGCGCCCGCAGATACGACGTGGAAGACGTCAGGATGGCCCTGGACCTCGATCCGGGCCTGCCCATTATCCTGTGTGACGCGCGCAGCAGGGAATCGGCTAAAGAGGTGCTGATCACCTTGGTCGAGCACGTCCTCGCGAGCACGTCGGAGCAGCCGGTCTCAGGGATCGCGTAGCACGGCCCACACCGCCTTGCCGTGCCCGGCAATGGGGCTCCATCCCCATACGTGGCTAAGCGCGCCGACGATCTGCAGGCCGCGCCCGCTCTCCCCACCCCAGTCGGGGTGCCTCGGCATGGGCGTCTCGTTCCCGGGATCGACGACGGCGAGCATGACTTCGCCAGCTCTCCTGAGCATGCACAGCCGGAGCACCGTCAGGCTACCGCCCGGATTAGCGCGGGTCAGGCCGGCCCGGGTGCCGTGCAGGACGGCGTTGACCACGAGTTCATCGACAATCATCTCCGCGTCGTCCGCGAGCGGCTCTAGCCCCCAGCAGGTGAGTATCTCCCTGACGAAGCGCCGGGCGGTCCTGGCCTCTTCAGGCCGGGCGCTCAGCGCACGGGAGGTAACCGCCGGGGTCTCCCACCAGGCGGACGGCACGGGCAGCAGCCGTGGCATGCCGTCAGAAGCAGGCGGCCAGGCGACGTTGTTTTCCTCATCGTCATCCTCGCCACCGGCAGCGACACTGAGATGCGCCAACGCAACAGCTTCCTGCATGTCAATGGGCACGAAAACCCTTGCCCGTCACGGTGTTAACTGCGTGCTTAAAGACATGTTGCCTGATATATTGTGCAAATGCAAGACCAGATGCACGTTCATTCGCTTTGTGCACAGGTCTCCGGGATAGGCGCACGGGGGGTAGCAGACGGGCAGAACACCTCAGGCCGCTTGCTCACCAGTTGCTAACTGGTGATTACAGCAAGTGCACCTTTCGGGCCTGACGTGCGTTCACCTGTCGGAAGGGGATAAGAGAAAATGGTCATTCCATACAACGGCATGTCTGCCAGCGAGCTCAGCGACGCTCACTGGCTGAAGAGCTGGCACAGCAATCCGAACGGCGAGTGCGTCGAGATGGCCGCGCTGCCTAACGGCGAGATCGCGATGCGAAACTCCCGTTTCCCGACCGGGCCCGTCTTGCTCTACACTCAGGCGGAGATCACCGCATTCCTGGCGGGAGCCAAGGATGGGGAGTTTGATCATCTACTCGCCGAGGCCAGTCAGCTTACTCGCTAGTAACAGAGCTAGTGGCTGACTCCCGGTGAGATAGTATTCACAGACTGACCAACTAGGCCCTCACGACCTGCGACAACACGGAGAGATCAGGACTTCGGTTGAATTGTCACACAACCCCCTTTCGCAAGCGTGAGATCACGTGGGAGACTGTCCACACCCCGCCACGATGATCTAGGGTGCGACAATGCGAGGAGTGCCGATGGTCTCATCGGAAGACTCGGCCTGGGACGTTCCCCCCAGCATCTTTGGCACGCGCGCCGGCGGCCCGACCGTCCAGCGCCTCGTGCTCGGCAGTCAGCTGCACCGGCTCCGCGAATCTCGCGGTATTAGCGCCGAGCAGGCCGCCGAGGCCATCAGGGGTTCGCACTCCAAGATCAGCCGGATGGAACACGGCAGGGTCGGCTTCAAGGAGCGCGATGTGGGCGATCTTCTCACGCTGTACGGCGTCACCGACAACGAAGAACGCGCTGCGCTGCTGAATCTGGCCAGGGAAGCGAACACGCCTGGCTGGTGGCACGCTTACTCCGACATCCTGCCGACCTGGCTGGAACCGTACGTAGGCCTGGAAGCGGCGGCGTCAGTCATCCGGACTTACCAGATCCAGCTCGTGCCCGGCCTGCTCCAGACCGAAGGGTACGCGCATGCCCTGATCCGGCAGGGCGCGGCGACCACCGAAGAGGAAATCGCGCGCCGGGGCGAGCTGCGCGTCAGCCGCCAGGAAATCCTCCGCAGGCCAGACGCGCCGCAGCTGTGGGTGGTCGTGGACGAGGGCGCGCTGCGCCGTCCGGTCGGCAGCCGGGAAGTCGTTCGTGAGCAACTCCAGTACCTGATAGAGGTAGCGGATCATCCCGCGGTGACCCTGCAGATCCTGCCGTTCCAGGCCGGCGCGCATTCGGCCATGGGCGGCCCGTTCACCGTCTTGCGGTTCGCCGAGCCGGACCTGGCCGATGTCGTGTACATCGAGCAGCTGACCAGCGCGCTCTACCTGGACAAGCCGGTCGAGGTCGACAGCTACCTCGAGGTCATGGAGCAGCTCTGCCTCCAGGCTGAGCCCGCCGCGAACACCACCAAGGTCCTCAGCCAGATCCTCGCCGAAACCTGATCCGCGGTCTCGCGTCAGCCCCACCCAGCTCATTCGGGCTGGGCGGTGGGCGTGCGTTCCTCGCAGGCCCACGGCGAGCCGTAATCGGCGAGCAGGTCAAGGAACGGCTGCGCGGGCAGCGCCTCGGGGCCGAGTACGCCGGCTCCGGACCAGGCACCGGCCTCGATCAGCTCCAGGGCTACTACGGGGTTGACGGCGGTCTGCCAGACCACCGCCTGGGATCCGTACTCGGCCGTCGACCAGGCGTTGTCGACCACATGATGCAGGTAGACCTCGCGCGGCCCGCCGTCGGTACCGGTTCCGGTCACCCAGGTGCCCGCGCAGGTCAAGCCGCTCATCGCGTCCCCCAGGGTGGCCGGGTCCGGCAGGCACGCGGCCAGCATGTCACGCGGCGACACATGGGCATCGCCGACCTGCACCTGGTCCGTCCGGTCCAGGCCGAGCTTGTGCAAGGTGCGCAGCACGCCGATGAATTCCGCCCCGAGGCCGTACTTGAAGGTCACTCGCCGCGCCGGCACCCAGCGCGGCATCAGCAGCACCTCCTCGTGCTCCACGTTCACGCACTCCACCGGGCCGATACCGGCCGGGAAGGTGAAGACCTCGGGCTCGCTGAACGGCTCGGTGGTGTACCAGCCCCGACCCCGTTCCCAGATCACCGGCGGGTTCAGGCACTCCTCGATCGTGGTCCAGATGGAGAACGTGGGGGCGAAGTCGTACCCCGCCACCTCGAGGTTCGCGCCGTCCCGGACGCCGAGCTCGTCGATCTCGCTGAACAGCTCATCGGCGGCGTACCGGGCGAACACGTCGGACAGCCCTGGCTCCACCCCCATCCCCACCAGGGCGAGCCGACCGGCCTGCTCCCACTCCCCGGCCAGGGCGAATTGATCGTCACCCAGCTTGACGCCGGTCATCCGGTACGGCGCATCGACGTCCGGATGGGACAGGGACATGGCCATGTCCAGGTAATGAGTACCGGCTCGCAGCGCGGCGCGGAAGAGCGGCAGCACGAAGCGGGGGTCGGCGGCGTTCATAAGCACATCGCAGCGGCGCTGGATGAGCAGCGCGGCGACGGCCTGCTCGTCCCGGGCGTCGAGCTGAACGGCCTCATACCCGTCCCTCGCCGCGGCCGCGCGTTGGGCGCGGGCCAGATCATAGTCGGCAATGACCAGGTCGGCGAACGGGCGACGGGCCGCGATGCGAGCGAAGGCCGTACCGACGCCGCCCGCGCCCACCAGAAGAATGCGCATAACCGATAGTAACCATCGCCTACGGCCAGCTGACGAGTCCAGCCGTGATACCTAGCTGTTACGACGGATATCGTTGCCGGAATGTATGAATCGTGCGAGAATCGTATAGTTGGAGTGTTGACGTCGCCCGTCACACCCTGTCACTCAAGTTTGTGGCAACGAGTCCGGCCGATTCGGCGGGCCGAGTGCCCGATCCCGGTCCCGCGGGTCACAGCCAGGAGAGTGAGGCATGGCCAGCATCGCCACGTCAGAGCTGCAGCCGGTCGAAGAATACAAAGACAAGGGCCTGAAGGGCGGCGCCCTCGGCCTGGTCTCGAGCATCGTGATGGGCGTCGCCTCGACGGCTCCTGCCTACAGCCTGGCGGCGACCCTGTTCTTCGTGGTGGCCGCGGTGGGGCTCAAGTCGCCCTCGGTCGCCTTGCTGGCCTTCATCCCGATGCTGCTCTGCTCGATCGGCTACAGCGAGATGAACAAGGCCGACCCGGACTGCGGGACCACGTTCACCTGGGCGACGCGGGCGTTCGGCCCTAAGACCGGCTGGGCGGGCGGCTGGGCGATCGTGGCCGCCGACGTCCTGGTCATGGCCAGCCTGGCCCAGGTGGCCGGGCAGTACATGTTCCTGCTCTTCGGCGCGGACGGCATCGGCGATAACGCCACCAGCGGCTATGTGCTGCTGGTCGGCGTCGGCTGGATCGTCGCGATGAGCTATATCTGTTACCGGGGCATCGAGGTCTCCGCCTGGTTCCAGCGGATCCTGCTGACCATCGAGATCATCATGCTCCTCGTGCTCGCGGTGACCGCGCTGGTCAAGACCGAGGCCAGCCACCCCGCCGGGTCGGTCACCCCGACCTTCAGCTGGCTGTGGCCGTTCGGCGGCGGCCTGACCTTGTCCGCCTTCGTCAGCGGGATCATCCTCATGCTGTTCATCTACTGGGGCTGGGACACCGCGGTCTCGATCAACGAGGAGACGAAGGACAAGGCCAAGACGCCTGGCCGGGCGGCGATCATCTCCACCGTGATCCTGCTCCTCACCTATGTGATCGTCATCTTCGGCATCCAGTCGTTCGCCGGCATCGGCAGCAAGGGCATCGGGCTGGCCAACTCCGCGCATGAGTTCGACGTGCTGTCGGTAGCGGGCTCGGCGATCTTCGGCACCAGCGGGTTCGGTACGTTCCTGTCCCGGCTGCTGATCCTGATGGTGCTGACCTCGGCCTCTGCCTCGACGCAGACGACGATCCTGCCGACCGCCCGCACCACCCTGTCGATGGCCGCCTACAAGGCCATCCCCGCGGCCTTCGCCAAGATCCATCCCCGGTACCTGACGCCAACCGTGTCCACCATCGTGATGGGCGTCGTTTCGATCATCCTCTACGTCATCTTGAACTACATTGCCGGCGGCAACCCGATCGGTGACGCGGTGACAGCTATCGGACTCTACATCGCCTTCTACTACGGGCTCACTGCCTTCTCCTGCGTCTGGTACTACCGGAAAACGCTGACCGGCAGCGCCCGCAATCTGTTGATGCAGGGCATCCTGCCCTTCCTCGGCGGCCTGATCATGTACGCAGCCGGCATCTACAGCCTGCAGAGCGACTGGGTGGCGACTAACAGCCTCACCAGCTGGACCGTGCCGGGCCTGCAATGGCAAATCGGCGGCATCTTCGTGATCGCTGTCGCGGCCGCGCTGGTCGGCGTGCTCGGATTCATCTTCATGCGGGTGACCGCGCCCGCGTTCTTCAAGAAGCAGACCCTGACCAGGGGTACCCCGACCCTGGTCCCCGACGAGAGCTGACGTGACCTGGCCGGCTGCGGCTAGGATGGCGGGCGTGCTCGATGACGCCGAGATTGCCCGGGTGCTCGTTATCACCGCCCATCCCGATGACGTTGACTTCGCGGCCGCGGGGACGATCGCCCGCTGGACCGAAGCCGGGATCGAGGTCATCTACTGCGTGGTGACCGACGGCGACGCGGGCGGCTTCGACGAGAGCTTCCCGCGGGCCGAGATGCCTGCCCTGCGCCGCGCCGAGCAGGTCGCCGCGGCCAAGTGCGTGGGCGTGCAGGACGTACGGTTCCTCGGCTACCCGGACGGCCGGGTCGAGGCCACCCTGGCCCTGCGCCGGGATCTGGCCCGGGTCATCAGGCAGGTCCGCCCGGATCGCGTCGTATGCCCGAGCCCCGAGCGGAACTACGCCAGGATCGGGGTCGGCCACCCAGACCACCGGGCGGTCGGCTCCGCGACGCTGGACGCCGTCTACCCGGACGCGCGCAACCCGTTCGCGTTCCCCGAGCTCCGCGAGGACGAGGCGCTGGCGGCCTGGACCGTCCGCGAGGTCTGGATCGCCGGCGGCGCACCGCCGGACCACTACGTCGACGTGACCGAGACGTTCCCGCGCAAGATCGCGGCCCTGCGCGCCCACGAGAGCCAGATCAGCAACATGGAGGACCTATCCGAACGCCTGCGGGACCGGCTGGCTGAGGTGGCCAGGCAGGGCGGCCTGCCCGACGGCCGGCTCGCCGAAAGCTTCCAGGTCCTGGCGACCGCCTGAGCCCCTATCTAGATCCAGGCGCTCAGGTCAGCCCGGCCGTATCGGAAGTGCCTTTGCTGATGCGGGCCGATACTGGGCATAATTCAGTGATTGAATCCAGACAGAGAGAGTGACTCACCGATGAGCATCGAGCTCGACAACTCCTTCACCGTTCCCGTTCCGCCCGACCGTGCCTGGGACGTGCTGCTTGACGTGGAAAAGATCGCGCCGTGCATGCCCGGCGCCACGGTCGAGGAGTTCGACGGCGAGGTGGTCACCGGCCGCATCAAGGTCAAGGTCGGCCCGGTATCGCTGACCTACCGCGGCACCGCGAAGTTCATTGAGCGTGACCCGGATAATCAGGTCGTGATAGTGGAAGCCTCGGGCAAGGAGACGCGCGGCGCGGGTACCGCCTCCGCGACCGTGCGGGCGGCCCTGGAGCCCGAGGCGTCCGGGGACAGCACCCGGGTCACCATGCACACGACGATGAACGTGACCGGGCGTCCGGCCCAGTTCGGCCGGGGCGTCATGGTGGAGGTCGGCGGCAAGCTCGTGGAGAAGTTCGCGGAGAACCTGAGCCAGCTGATCTCCGGCGGCAACGGGGCCAGCGCGAGCACCGAAGCCAGCGAGGCGACGGCGCCCGGCGACCAGGACGCCGGTACCAGCCAGGCCGGTGCCGACCAGGCCAGTGCCGCCCCGGCCAGTGCCAGTCAAGTCGGTGCCAGCCAGGCCGGTGCCGTAGCGGAGGCCGGTGCCGTGGCGGAGGCCGGAGAAGGCGCCGCGGCTCGGGCCGCCGCCGCGCAGCCGACTGCGGTCACGAGCACCGCCACGGCCCCGCCGGCGCAAGGTGAGGATTCCCTCAACCTGCTCCAACTCGTCGGCCCCGCGATCCTCAAACGTGTCGTGCCTGTTGTACTGGGCGTAGTGGCGCTCACGCTGCTCGGCCGGCGGTTCCTGCGGCGTGGTGAGCGCGGCCAGCAGGGGTAGCGGGTTATGGACTTCACCGAAGTCGTAGGGCGCAGGCACATGGTGCGCCAGTTCAGCGATGAGCCGATCGCGCCGGAAAGCCTCGACCGGATCCTGCGCAACGCCGTCCGCGGCCCGTCGGCCGGGTTCTCGCAGGGCCAGGCGTTCCTGGTCCTGACCGGCGAGGACCTGAAGCGCTTCTGGGAGGTGGCAGGCGCGGCCGCGGCCCCGTCGGTGGCGACAGCGCCCTTGGTCATCGTGCCGATGTCATCGAAGCGGGTCTACCTGGACCGCTACGCCCGGCCGGACAAGGGCTGGACGGACCGGGACGAGAGCCGCTGGCCGGTGCCGTTCTGGCACATCGACACGGGCATGGCCGCGCTGCTGATCCTGCTCACCGTGGTCGACGAGGGCCTGGGCGCGCTGTACTTCGGCATCGTCCCCGAGGCCGTCGGGGCGTTCCGCGAGGCGTTCGGCGTCCCGGCTGACCATGAGCCCATCGGCGCCATCGCTATCGGCCACGACGCCGAGCCAGCGCCGCGCGACCTCAAGGCACGTCGCCGCCCGGCCGAAGACGTGATCCACTTCGGCCGCTGGTAAGCGGACGACGACCTCGGTGACGGGCAGGGACGAGTCCGCGGGCAGGTCGAGCGGGGATGGCGAGACGCCGCGGGACACGATCTCCGCGCCCAGGGCGGCGACCATGGCCCCGTTGTCGGTGCACAGCCCGGGCCTCGGCACCCGCAGTCGCAGGCCCGCCGCCTCGCATCGCTCCGCGGCGAGCGAGCGCAGCCGGGAGTTGGCCGCGACGCCGCCGCCGATGATGAGGTCGGTGACGTCGTGCCGCAGGCAGGCCTGTACGGCCTTGCGGGTCAGCACGTCGGCGACGGCTTCCTGAAAGGACGCCGCCACGTCGGCGATCGGGACCGGCTCCCCGGCGGCCTGCCGGGCCTCCACCCAGCGGGCCACCGCCGTCTTCAGGCCCGCGAACGAGAAGTCGGAGGTGCCGTCGTGGTACTTCCCGCGCGGAAAGCTGATTGCGCCCGCATCGCCTTCGCGGGCCGCCTTATCGATCGGGGGTCCGCCCGGAAAGGGCATGCCGAGCACCCGCGCCACCTTGTCGTAGGCCTCGCCGGCCGCGTCGTCGATGGTGGCCCCGAGCGGCACTACCTCCCGCGTCACGTCCGGCACGAGCAGCAGCGAGGAGTGTCCGCCGGACACGAGCAGGGCCACCGCCGGTGACGGCAGCGGGCCATGTTCCAGCTGGTCGACGGCGATATGCGCAGCCAGGTGGTTGACGCCGTACAACGGCTTTCCCAGCGCGAACGCAAACGCCTTGGCCGCCGCCACCCCGACGAGCAGGGCACCGGCCAGCCCGGGGCCCGCGGTGACGGCGACGGCGTCGATCTGAGCCGCACCGACGCCCGCGGTCGCGAGCGCGCGGTCAAAGGTCGGGATCATCGCCTCCAGATGGGCCCGGCTGGCCACCTCGGGCACGACACCGCCGAACCGGGCGTGCTCCTCGACGCTGGAGGCGACGGAGTCGGCGAGCAGCTCGCGGCCGCGGACCAGCCCGATACCCGTCTCGTCGCAGGAGGTCTCGATGCCGAGCACCAGCGGGGCGGCCATCACGCCAGCTCCTTGCGCATGACCACGGCATCGACACCGGACGGCTGGTAGTAACCGCGCCTGATGCCCACCTCAGCAAAGCCGTGACGCAGGTAGAGCCGCCTGGCTCGGGGGTTGTCCTCGCGCACCTCGAGCAGGACCTCCGTGCAACCGCGCTTGTGCGCCTCATCGACCAGCGTGGTGAGCAGCGCCGTGCCGGTGCCCTTGCCCCAGTAGGCCGGATCCACCGCCAGCGTCACCACATCGGCCTGCGGCCCGCCGGTAAACATCATTCCCGCGTACCCGATCAGCGCGGTTCCCTCCTCAGCCACCAGGTAGAGCCGGCGCGAGGCCGACTGCGCGAACTCCGCCGCGAACATCTCAGGCGTCCACGCGTCTTCGGGGAAAAGCTCCCGCTCCAGCGCCATGATCCCGGGCATGTCACGCTTGCTCATCGGCCGCAACCGCACCCCGCGGGTATCGCTCGGCCGCGCTCTCACGGCGGCGTGACCCGCTTCGGCGGTCCCGGCTCCCTGGCGTCAGGCCGCCGCAGGTACAGCGGCTCGGTCGCCAGAAACGGCGGCCAGGCCGCGCCGGACCGGGCCTCCGGTCCGGTCGGCTCGGTGAGCCGGCCCGCGACGACCTCGCACAGCACGCGGGCCTCGGGATAGGCAGGCTCGATCACCTCGCCGAACGCCTCCGGGTACAGCGGGCCGCCGGTCCCCGCGACCGGGAGTCCCGCGGCCCCGGGGATCGAGCCGGCCGCGCCGACCTCCGGACCTGTCAGGCGCTGTCCGGCGGCGTCGTACCGAGCCCAGTAGACCTCTTTGCGGCGGGCGTCGGTCGCCACCAGGAACTCCCGGCCCCCGGCCGAGGGCCAGGCCGCGGCGGCGATCACGTCCAGGGAGCACACGCCGTACACGGGAATCCCGAGAACGGCACCGAGCACCCGGGCCGTCACCACGCCGACGCGCAATCCGGTGTAGGGCCCGGGCCCCACCCCGGTCGCGACCGCGGTGAGATCACCGCGGGCCGCGCCAGCATCGGCCATGACCTTCGCGATCATCGGCGCGAGCAGCTCGCCATGACGCCTGGCGTCAACGGCGAACGCGGTCGCGACTACCCGCTCCCCGTCGTGCAGGGCCACGCTCACCGCGGGAGTCGCCGTATCAAAACCCACCACCAACACGCCGACCAGCCTAGTGGGCGCGCGGCGTGGCCAAGCCAAACCGCGGCCGGACCGACCCTGCTAATGCAGGGCGGCCTCGGCCGCCTGGGCGAAGGCCAGGGCCGCCGCTGACAGCGCAGCAGGCGACACCGGCCCGTAGGAGCCGCGGTTGGCGTGCTCAAGCCCGTTCAGCGTGGCCGTCACGACCACGTTGTGGAAGCGCACGACGACGGTGGCCACGTCGGTGACCGCACCGCCGGCGCGGAATACTTGCAGGGCGCTGAACGCCTGGTTCCCGAGGCCCGGCAGCATCGTCACCGTGGCCCGCGGAGCCGGCGAGTGCTTCGGCGGATCCTGCAGGTTCGCCAACGTCGAATCGTAGGCGTCGATCGCGGCGAAGGTGGCGCTGCCGTCCCCGCTGGCCAGGCCGTTCGGCGCGTACGCGAGCAGGTTGAGTTCCATCAGCCGGTAGACGGGGGCCTTGTCGATGGTCCAGTTACAGGCGGATTCGGCTGCGCCGTCGACCGGCAGGGGGGAGGCCACCTTGGGCTTACCCGGCAGGTAATGCTGCACGGTGGCGGCGGGCACGACGTTGCACGCGACGGGCACCTGCTGGAGCTCGCCCGGCTGGAACGTGGTGATGAGCGCCCCGGGCGTGACCGCGGCCGGCCCGGGCCCGCCGCCTGCCAGCAGCACCACCGCGAGCACCGCCCCGGCCACCACGACCAGGGCGCCGGCCAGCACGAACCAGCGACGCCGCCTGCGGGCCGCCGCCCGGACGGCCCGCCCGCCCGGCTCCCGCGGCTGGGCCCGCGGCGCTTCCTCGTCATCGTCGACGTCAGGTCCGGCCCAGGGCGGCACCTCATCGCCCCGACTTGGGTCGGCTGGATCAACAGGGTCCAGCAGGCTGGCCGGGTGCGGCGCCCCGAAGGAACGGCCGGGATCCACCGGACGGGGCGGCCCCGCGGAGCCGCCGGGAGCAGGGGACCCCCCTAGGGGACCAGGGGGACGCCCGCCGCCGGCCGGACGGCCGGGACCGGCAGGATCTGCGGGGCCCGGGGGACGGCGCGACTGGGCGGGACGAACCGATGGCAGGTCAGCCCACGGCGGCGGTTCCTCGTCCCTGGGATCGGGGCGGTAGGACCCGGCCCACGGGCGACGCGGCGGGAATTCCTGCTCGGGCACGGCGCGCCCTCCGGGATCGGCAAACAGTACGCAACGGCGCGATACGCGAAACGGGGATCAAGTACAGCGGAACTATAAACGATCTACACGCCCGCGAGCATGCCATTCCACCTTGCGCCGCGGCCAGTTAGCCAGACAGTTCGTACATCACTCGCCAAGTCGGGCTGGATCGTGATCTCGAGCCGGTCCTCGGCGAGGCCTTCGGCCAGGCCAGCGCCCCACTCCACCACCGTGACGGCCGCCGCGGCGTCGGCGTCCAGGTCCAGGTCATCTATCTCGGCGATGCTGCCGAGCCGGTAGGCGTCCGCGTGCACCAGCGCGGGGCCGGACCCGGACCGGGACGGGTGCACCCGCGCGATGACGAAGGTCGGCGAGGTGACCGGCCCGCGCACCCCGAGCCCATCGCCGATGCCCTGCACCAGCGTGGTCTTCCCCGCCCCGAGCGGCCCGGCCAGGATCACCAGGTCGCCGGGCCGCAAGATCGTGGCCAGCCGCCGTCCGAGGTCCCGCATCTCGCCGTCGGTCGCGATCCGCATTTCCCGCTGGAGGTAGCCAGGTCCGTTCGGAAAAAAAATCATTGAGAACCACCCAGGTAGATTCTCGGTACCCGGGCGCCGGTACCCGTGGCCAGGTCATAGGAGATGGTGCCGAGGGCCTCGCCCCACTCCTGCGCGGTCGGCTCACCGTCATCCCCCGGGCCGAACAGCACCACCTCATCGCCCGCCGCCGCCGGCTCGTCACCGAAGTCGATGACGAACTGGTCCATGCAGACCGTGCCCGCGATCGGCCAGCGGCGGCCGCGCGCGCTGACCAGCGGCAGGCCCGCCGCACCGCGCGGCACGCCGTCCGCGTAGCCGAGCGGCACCAGGCCGAGGGTGGTCGCGCGGGACGTAACGTACAGGTGGCCGTAGGAGACACCAGTGCCGGGCGGCACCCGCTTGACCAGGGCCAGCCGGGCCCGCAGCGTCATCACCGGGCGCAGCCAGGGCGGCGCGCCGCCGGGCAGGGTGGATAGGCCGTAGACGGCCCCGCCGAACCGCACCAGGTCATACCGGGACGCCGGGACGGTCAGGCCGGCCGCGGTGTTGGCGATGTGCCTGACCTCCGGCGTGACGCCCGCCTTCTCCGCCGTCGCCACGGCGGCCGCGAACCCGGCGAGCTGGGCCGCGATGGACGGATGCCCGGGCATATCGGCGCAGGCGAAATGCGACCACAAGCCGACCACCCGCAGCAAGCCGCGGGCCTGTGCGTCGAGGGCAGTGCCGACGAGCTGCGGCCAGTCCCCCTCGGTGGCTCCGCCCCGGCTCAGGCCGGTGTCGGCCTCCAGGTGCAGCCGGGCGGGGACGCCGGCCCGGCCGGCCGCGGCGGCGATCCTGGCGACGAACGCAGGCGAGCCGGCGCTGAGGTCAATGTCCTGCGCGATCGCGTCCGCAGGGTCGCCGAAGGCCATCAGGCACAGCACCGGGACGGTGATCCCCGCCCGCCGGAGCGCGAGGGCCTCATCGAGGTCGGCCACACCCAGCCAGCTGGCCCCGCCGGCCAGCGCCGCCCGGGCCGCCGGGACCATGCCGTGGCCGTAACCGTCGGCCTTCACCACGGCCATCACCTGGCTGCCGCGGACGCGCTCGCACAGCGCCGCGACGTTGCCGGTGATCGCGCCGAGATCCACCTGAGCCTGCCGGTCCATGACGCTCACAGGCTCCGGAACGCGTCCGGCAGCGCCCGGACCAGATCGGAGGCCCCGATTGGAGCCTCGCCGGCCGCGTCGGATCCAGGCGGGCCCGCGGCGAGCCGGGCGGCCATGCCGTGCAGGTACGCGCCGGCCAGGCCAGCCCAGGCGGGCTCCAGGCCCTGCGCGAGCAGCGCGCCGGCCAGGCCGGAGAGCACGTCCCCGCTGCCCGCGGTGGCCAGCCAGGACGTACCCGTGGGATTCACCAGGACCGGCTCGCCATCCGGTGCGGCGATGACCGTCGTGGATCCCTTCAGCAGCACGGTGACGCCGAGCTCGGCGGCCGCCCGGCGGGCATGGTCGAGCCGTCGCGCCTCGATGCTCTCCGGGTCAGCGCGCAGCAGCCGGGCCAGCTCGCCGGCGTGCGGCGTGATCAGCGTGGGCGCCGCGCGCGGCAGCAGGCCGTCGGCCTGGCTCAAGATCGTGAGCCCGTCCGCGTCCACCAGGACCGGGAGATCGGTGCCGAGAATCGCCCGCAGCCGGGCGACCGCGTTCGGGTCGGTGCCCATGCCAGGGCCGGCCACCCACGCCTGGACCCGGCCGACGGAACCGATCAGGTCCCAGCCGCCGTCCTCGGGGTGCTCGGTGATCACGGCCTCGGGCCACGTCTGCCGGACCAGGGCGGCGGCGACGGGCGCGGTCACCACCCGGACCATGCCGGGCCCGCCGTGCACCGCGCCGCCGGTGGCGAGCAGCGCGGCTCCGGTATAGCGGTCGCTGCCCGCGAGCAGCCCGAGGACACCCCGGCGGTACTTGTCCGACTCCGGCCCGGGGCGCGGCAGCATCGCCAGGATGTCGTCTCGCTGCGGGGCGGTCGCGATGGGCCGGTCCTTCAGGTAAGGAGCCAGGCCGATATCGATGAGCTCCACCGCGCCCGCGTGCCGGGCGCCTGGGTCGATCAGCAGTCCCGGCTTGATCGCGCCGAACGTCACGGTGACGTCGGCCCGTACCGCCGGCCCGTCGACGGCCCCGGTGTCGGCGTCGATACCGCTCGGCAGGTCGACGGCCACGACGGTCGCGCCCGCCTGGCGGGCCTGCTCGGCCCGCTGGGCCAGGCCCGCGAACGGCTCCCGCAACCCGCCCTGCCCGCCGATGCCGAGCAGGCCGTCGATGATCAGGTCGGCCTCGCCGATCACGTGGGCAGCGTCGCTGACGGCTAGCCGGCCGCCCGCGGCGCGCAGCGCGTCAGCCCCGCCCGCGTGCGTCCTGGAGCCGGGCGTGATCACGGTGACGGCCGCGCCGCGACGAGCCAGCCGGGCGCCTGCGTACAGGGCGTCGCCGCCGTTGTCCCCGCTCCCCGCCAGCACGACGACCCGGGCGCCGTACACCTGGCCGGGCTGCTGGCTCAGCAGGGCGGCGCATACCGACGCGAGCCCGGCGGCGGCCCGTCCCATCAGCGTGCCCTCGGGGACGAGCTCCATCAGCGCGCGTTCCGCCGCGCGTACCGCGGTGACCTGGTAGGCGTCTCGCATAGTAGTCAATAATGTCAGGCCAGGGCCTGCCGGACCTCGTCCGCAAGCCGGCCGACGACGCGTTCGGCCAGGCCCGCGTCCTTCGCCTGGATCATCAGCCGGATCGCAGGCTCGGTACCGCTCGGCCGCACCAGCACCTTCCCGGTGCCGCCGAGCGCGGCCTGCGCTCTCGAGACCGCCGCGGCGACCTCCGGCCCGAGCCGCGATGCGTCGCCGGGCACGTTGACCAGTACCTGCGGGTACTTCGGCATCATCTTCGCCGCCGCCGCCATCGGCACACCGCGGCGGTTGATCGCGGCGAGCAGCTGCAGGCTGGTCAGCACGCCGTCGCCGGTGGTGGCGTGCTCACCCATGATGATGTGCCCGGACTGTTCCCCGCCGAGCACGTAACCGCCGTCGCGCATGGCCGCGGAGACGTACTTATCGCCCACGGGAGTCTCGATCACGTCGATGCCGGCATCGCCCATCGCCACGTAGAAACCCTGGTTGGACATCACCGTCACCACGACCGCGCCGCCCGCCAGCCGGCCCGCCTCCTTCAATTCGGTGGCGAGCACCGTCAGGATCTGGTCCCCGTCCAGCGGCTGTCCGTCGGCGTCCACCGCGAGGCACCGGTCGGCGTCGCCGTCGTAGGCGATGCCCGCGTCGGCGCCGTGCCCGACGACCGCCGCCACCAGCGCGTCCAGCGCGGTGGAGCCGCACCCGGCGTTGATGTTCAGCCCGTCGGGCTGCACTCCGATGGTGAGGACATCCGCGCCCGCCCGGCGCAGCGCCTCCGGGGCGATGCGGTACGCCGCGCCGTGCGCGCAGTCGGCCACGACCCGCAGGCCCGCCAGCGGCTGGCCTGGCAGCGTGGACAGCAGGTGATCCAGGTACCGCTCCTGCTCGGCGCCGGCGTCAGTGACCCGGCCGAACTCCGCGGCACCCGATCGGGCCGCTCCGAGCTGGGCCGCTCCGAGCGGGGCCGCTCCGAGCTGGGCCGCTGCGAGCTGGGCCGCTGCGAGCTGGGCCTCGATCTCGTCTTCGGTGGCGTCCGGCAGCTTGACGCCGCCACGGCCGAAGAACTTGATCCCATTGTCCCTGGCCGGGTTGTGACTCGCGGAGATGACCACGCCGAAGGCGGCGTCCAGCGCCCCGGCCAGGTAGGCCACGCCGGGCGTGGGAATTACGCCGAGCCGCGCCACGTCGATACCCGCGCTGGCCAGGCCGGCGACCACGGCCGCCTCAAGGAACTCACCCGACGCGCGCGGATCCCGGCCGACCACGGCCAGCGGGCGGCCGGAGGGCCTCGCGCCGCCGCCACCGAGAACGGCGGCGGCGGCAATGCTGAGGTCCATGGCCAGACGTGCGGTCAGATCACTACCAGCAACACCCCGGACACCGTCCGTACCGAAGAGACGGCTATGATGGACGGCTTCACCCATTGCTCCCCCGCTCATGGCTCTGCTCGTGTGCGTGTGGCGCGTAGTCAGCAGGCTCGCGGCGAGGTCGCCTACCGCTTGGAGTACTGCGGCGCCTTACGGGCCTTCTTCAGGCCGTACTTCTTCCGCTCCTTTACCCGGGCGTCCCTGGTCACGAAACCGGCCTTCTTCAGCGCCGGGCGATTCTCCGGGTCGACCAAGATGAGCGCACGCGTCACGCCGAGCCGCAGCGCGCCCGCCTGCCCGGTGACGCCGCCACCGGTGATCAAGGCCACCACGTCGAACTGGTTCTCCGCGCCGAGGGTCACGAACGGCTCGTTGACCAGCTGCTGATGCACCTTATTGGGGAAGTACACATCGAGCGACCGGCCGTTGATCTGCCACTGGCCCGAGCCGGGGAGGATGCGTACCCTGGCGATGGCCTCCTTGCGGCGGCCGGTGCCGCCTGCGTTGCCGGTGACGACCGGGCGGCGGGCGGCGGCACGGCCCGGAGCATCCTGCGCGGTTTCTGTGGTGTACTCCGACGGCACGTCGGCGCCGAACTCATCGTCGGCGAATTTAGTGAACTCGGCGTCGTCCTCGGTACCCGCGGTCGTTACGCCAGTGGGCTCAGCCACGATCTCTTCCCTCTGTTTTCTACTGCTCGATCTGCGTGATCTCGTAAGGCTGAGGCTGCTGCGCCTGGTGCGGGTGGTCAGGGCCCGCGTACACCTTGAGCTTGCTCAGCGTCTTGCGGCCGAGCGAGTTCTTCGGCAGCATCCCCCGGACGGCCTTTTCCACGGCCCGCTCCGGGTTGCTGGCCATCAGGCTCGCGTACGAGACCGCCCGCAGGCCGCCCGGGTAACCGGAGTGCCGGTAGGCGTGCTTCTGCTCCAGCTTGTTGCCGCTGAGCGCGACCTTCGACGCATTGATCACGATCACGAAATCGCCCGTGTCCACATGCGGTGCGAAGATCGGCTTGTGCTTGCCCCGCAGCAGCACAGCCACGTGGCTGGCCAAGCGGCCGAGCACCACGTCTGAAGCGTCGACGACATGCCACTGCCGCGTGATGTCACTATCCTTGGGGCTGAATGTGCGCACAGTCCTAAGCCTTCGCGTATGTATCGTGATCTCTCCGGCCTGCACCTGCTGGTGAGGGCCGCCCTCGGCGCTCCGCGAGCGCACCGCGCCGCGCTGGAAAGCGCGTACGAAAGGCACACCGCGTGCATGCCCGTAGCGCATGACGCCAATGCAGCATACTCCGGTTCACCCGGTGATGCCAAAGCGACGCCGCTCGCGGAGTCTCCCGGCCCGAATAGCACAGCCGCGCAGGCTAACGCCCCGTCGCTGATTCATTACGTGAGCCGGAAAGTTCTACGACAACCTTACCGGAACTGAACAGGACGCTACCCTCGACGTTATGGATCACCAGGGCTCGGGACGCACCCGCCCGGCCGCGGATACGCGCGGCCAGGCACCCTGGCCGTGGCTTGGGAGCACCGATGAGCCCGCGAGCCTGGCGAACCCGGCGGATCCCGCCAGCGCCCAGCCCGTCCTCGGCAGCGGCGCCCAGCCCGTCCTCGGTCGCGGCAGCGGCGCCCAGCGGGTGCTGGGCCCCGGGACCGGACCGCAACGGCTTATCGGATCCGGCAGCGGGGCGTACACGGTCCTGGGGACCGGCGCCCAGCCGGCGCCCAGTGGCCCGAGCTCGCCAGGCTCTCCGGGGTTTCCTGGCCGGACTCCGGCCCGGGGTTTCCCGCCGGGACGCGGGCCGGCCGACCCGCCCGAGGGCGGCTCCGGCTCCTGGCTGACGCCACGGGAACCGCGCCACGGCGATGACGATGACACGGCGGACGGCGGTTACGGAGCCGCCGGACCTGGCGAGGACTCGGTCCTGTCGGACGACACGGACCGCTTCGGGCGGATAGCTCCGCCGGACCCGACGGCGTCCGCCGGCCGCGCAGGCCGCCGGCGCGGGGTACAGGCGCCGCCAAAGAGCCGCCGGCGCTCCCGGATCGCGATGCTGGCCATGGCGGCCGTCGTGGTCGTGGCGGCGGCCGCGTTCACCGGGTACAAGTTCCTGTACGAGCCGCGCGTGAACGCCCCGGTGCCCGCCACCCTGCGGCTGCCGACCAGCGGTCCCGCGTCTCCCGGCTTTGACCAGTCGCTGGGCAAGTGGCAGCACATCGGGACCAGGACCGAGGACCCCGAGCCGCTGACCATTGGAGGGCTCTACCCGCCGCAGTTCGAGCTTAACGGCAGCTCGTACGTCAGGACGGCGGCCAGCGTGACCAAGAACTGCTCCCAGGCGGTGTATGGCGCTAACCTGCAGTCGGCGCTGCAATCGGGTCACTGCACCCAGGTGGCGCGGGCGAGCTACATATCGGGCGACAGCAAGGTCATGGGCACCGTCGGCGTGGTGAACCTGAGCACCTCGGCCGCGGCGCAGAAGGCCGGGCAGGTCACCGGGCCGCAGGAGATCATCGCACCGCTCACCGCCCAGAAGGGCCTGACCAAGAAGCTGGGCAGCGGAACCGGGGTCGTGCAGGCGGAGGTCAAGGGACATTACCTGATCTTGATCTGGGCCCAGTTCACCAACCTGAAGTCACCGTCAACCTCGGCCGCCAGGCAGCAGCTCGAGCAGTTCGCCGGCAACCTCGTCACCGGCACCGCCAACATCAACCTCAGCACCAGGATGCTCAGCGGCAAAGCGACCGTCGCGCCTTCGCCTTAGCAGGCGTGCCCGGCTGCACCCATGCCGACGCGAGCTTAACCACAACGATGCTCCATCGATGTTGCCCCAGGCACTACGATGCTCCATCGATGTGGTTGCGGAGGGCCCGCTTGGGCGTTATCGGCACGGGCCGGCCACCACTGGAGCCCTACGAGCCTCGTGGAGCGCACCGGTATCGGCCTGGCGGCGGGCCGGGGCGATCGTCTAGCTGCGGGCGGTGCGGAGGCTGCGGGCGGCGGCGGCGCGGGCCGCCAGGGCGGCGGCCGGGGGGTAACCGACTTCGTCGAGGCACAGCCCGTGCGGCGGCATGACCCGGACCGCGGGATCGCGGACCGCGGCCGCGAGCACCTCAGCGGGCCAGCGGGCCGGCTTGCGGCCCTCGCCGACCGCGATAAGCGCGCCGACCAGGGAACGCACCATGTTGTGGCAGAACGCGTCCGCCACCACGACCCCGACCCCAACGCCGTCATCGTCGCGATGCCAGGCTAGGGCGCGCAGCGCCCGGATGGTGGTGGCCCCTTCCCGGCGGCGGCAGAAGGCCGCGAAATCATGCTCGCCGAGGCACGCCAGCGCCGCCTCGTTCATGGCCGCGAGGTCAAGCCGCCTGAAGTACCACATCGTTTCGTGCCTGCGCAGCGGGTCCGCGGCGGCCGGGTCGTCACAGACCCGGTAGGAATAACGGCGCCAGAGGGCCGCGAACCGCGCGTCGAACCCCGCGGGGGCCGGGCCCGCGGCCCGTACGCGGACGTCCGCGGGTAGCACCCCGGCCAGCCGGGTCACCGCGCGGCCGGCCACCGCGTCCCACGCGGCGGCGGGCACGTCTACGTGGACGACCTGCCCGCGCGCGTGGACCCCGGCGTCGGTGCGCCCGGCCACCGTCAGCTTCGGTGGCCCGGGCAGCCGCAGCACCCGGCCGAGCGCCCCGGCCACCTCTTGCTCCACCGTGCGCCTGCCGGGCTGAGCAGCCCAGCCGGAAAACCCTGACCCGTCGTAGGAAAGATCAACCCGAAGCCGAACGGTCCGTGGTTCTTCTTCCAAGCCAACCTCACCCGGTCAAGGGCTAAGCGTCCTCATCCTTATCGGCCTCGTCGGCGTCGTCATCCTCATCGGTGGCGTCGTCGTCGACGTCGACATCGGCCGCATCGTCGAGCTCGGTGTCATCCTCGGCCTCGGCGGCATCGTCCACCGCGGACGTCTCAGGTGCCTCGTCCACGTCCGCGTCAGCGTCGGGAGCGGTGGCCACCGCGGTCGCCGTGGCCGGGGCCGTGGCCTCCGGAGCGGCGCGCCGGGCGCGACGGCGGGGCTTGGCCGCGACGGGCTCGCCGCGGACCAGCTCGATGACCGCCATCGCCGCGTTGTCACCCTTGCGCGGGCCGATCTTCGTGATGCGGGTGTATCCGCCGTCCCGCTCGGAAAACTCCGGCGCGATCTCGGTGAACAGCTGATGCACCACGCCCTTGTCGGTGACCACGGTGAGCACGCGGCGGCGGGCATGCAGGTCACCCCGCTTGGCGAAGGTAATCAGCCGCTCGGCTACCGGGCGCAGCCTGCGGGCCTTGGCCTCGGTGGTGGTGATCCGGCCGTGCTGGAACAGCGCGGTGGCCAGATTCGCCAGGATGTGCCGCTCGTGGGCCGGGCTGCCGCCCAGGCGGTGGCCCTTAGTGGGCGTGGGCATACGGACCTCTCCTCGGTGTGCGTGGTACGTGGCCCCGTTATACGTGGCCGGGCCACGTCAGTACTGCTCGGTCTCCACGTAACTGTCGTCGTCGTCGCTGTAAGCGCCGACCGCGCTGCTCGGGTCGAACCCGGGCGGCGAGTCCTTCAGCGCGAGACCCATGTCAACGAGCTTCTGCTTGACTTCCTCGATCGACTTGGCACCGAAGTTCCTGATGTCCAGCAGATCCTGCTCGCTGCGGCCGACCAGCTCGCCGACGGTGTGGATGCCCTCGCGCTTCAGGCAGTTGTAGGAACGGACGGTGAGGTTGAGGTCCTCGATCGGCAGGGCCAGGTCCGCGGCCAGCGCGGCGTCGGTCGGCGACGGGCCGATGTCGATGCCCTCGGCGTCCACGTTAAGTTCCCTGGCCAGCCCGAACAGCTCAACCAGCGTCTTGCCCGCGCTCGCCACCGCGTCCCGCGGGCGCATGCATGGCTTGGTCTCGACGTCGAGGATCAGCCGGTCGAAGTCGGTCCGCTGCTCGACACGGGTGGCTTCGACCTTGTACGTCACCCGCAGCACGGGCGAGTAGATGGAGTCGATTGGCACCCGGCCGATCTCCTGGCCGGGCTGCTTGTTCTGGGTGGCCGAGACGTAGCCGCGACCGCGCTCGACGGTCAGCTCCATCTCGAGTTTGCCCTTGGCGTTCAGGGTGGCGACGTGCAGCTCGGGATTGTGCACCTCGACCCCGGCCGGCGGCGCGATGTCGGCCGCGGTCACGTCGCCCGGGCCCTGCTTGCGCAGGTACATCACGACCGGCTCGTCGTGCTCGGAGGACACCACGAGTTCCTTCAGGTTGAGGATGATGTCGGTGACATCTTCCTTTACGCCAGGGACCGTGGAGAACTCGTGCAGGACACCCTCGATCCTGATGCTGGTGACCGCCGCACCCGGAATCGAGGACAGCAGCGTGCGCCGGAGCGAGTTGCCGATCGTGTAACCGAAACCCGGCTCGAGCGGCTCGATCACGAACCTGGACCGGTATTCGTCTACCTGCTCCTCGGCGAGCGAGGGGCGCTGAGCGATGAGCATGGAACTTCCTTTCCGCGACGCCCGCTATATGACGTCGGTGTTTTCCCCGGGGGAAGACCCCCCGGTGACCCCCCTGCTTAGGGGGGCCCGGCCCCCCTAACACCCCCTGGGGAGCCCTGCGGGCCCCGGGGGTGGGGGGGTGGTGCTGTGGTGCTGTGGTGCTGTTACTTCTGGTGCTGCTCGAGGTTTTACTTCGAGTAGTACTCGACGATTAGCTGTTCTTGGACCTGGGTGTCGATCTGGGCCCGGACGGGGAGCGAGTGGACCAGGATGCGCATCCGCTCGGGAACCACTTCAAGCCAGGCAGGTACCGTACGCTCGCCGGCCTCGGCCCGCGCGATGACGAACGGCGTCATCTCGAGGAACTTGGGCATCACCTCGACGATGTCGTTCTCGGTGACCCGGTAGGACGGGATGTCGACCTTCCTCCCGTTCACCGTGAAGTGGCCGTGGGTCACCAGCTGGCGGGCCATGTCGCGGCTCTTGGCGAAGCCGGCGCGGAACACCACGTTGTCCAGGCGGCGCTCAAGCAGCTGGAGCATGGTCTCGCCGGTCCGGCCGTGCTTGGCGGACGCTTCGACGTAGTAGCCGTGGAACTGCCGCTCCAGGATGCCGTAGATCCGGCGGGCCTTCTGCTTCTCCCTGATCTGCTGCAGGTAGTCGCCTTCCTTCGGGCGGTTCCTGCCGTGCTCGCCCGGCGGGTAAGGCCGGATCTCGATCGGGCACTTCGGCGAGTCGCACTTGGCGCCCTTCAGGAAGAGCTTGGTCTTCTCCCGGCGGCAGAGTTTGCAGTCCGGGCCTGTGTATCGAGCCATCTGTCGCTATCTCCTCTAGACCCAATCAGACCCGGCGCCGCTTGGGCGGCCGGCAGCCATTGTGCGGAACGGGGGTCATGTCCTGGATCGAGCCGACCTCAAGCCCGGTCGCCTGCAGCGACCTGATGGCGGTCTCCCGGCCCGAGCCCGGGCCCTTGACGAAGACGTCGACCTTGCGCATGCCGTGTTCCATCGCGCGTCGCGCGGCCGCCTCGGCCGCCATCTGGGCGGCGTACGGCGTTGACTTGCGGGATCCCTTGAATCCGACCTGGCCGGCCGACGCCCAAGAGATGACGTTGCCGGTCGGGTCGGTGATCGAGATGATCGTGTTGTTGAACGTGCTCCTGATGTGGGCGTGCCCGTGAGCGATGTTCTTCCGCTCCTTGCGGCGCACCTTCTTGGCGGCCTGGCTGCGGCTCTTTGCTGGAGGCATCTCTTTTTTTGGCTTCCTTCGAGGTCATCGGTCCTGCGGAGCGGACTACTTCTTCCCGGCCTTCTTCTTGCCGGCCACCGTCTTCTTCTTGCCCTTGCGGGTGCGCGCGTTGGTCTGCGTCCGCTGCCCGTGCACCGGGAGCCCGCGGCGGTGGCGGATCCCCTGATAGCAGCCGATCTCGATCTTGCGCCTGATGTCGGCCTGGACCTCGCGGCGCAGGTCGCCTTCGACCTGGTAATGCGCCTCGATCCAGTCACGGAGCTTGATCAGCTCATCGTCGCCGAGGCTGCTGACCCGGGTGTCGCCGCTGACGCCGGTAGCCTCCAGCGTCTGCAGCGCCCTGGTGCGGCCGATGCCATAGATATAGGTGAGCGCGACCTCGAGCCGCTTATCGCGGGGTAGGTCCACTCCAGAAAGCCTGGCCATATGCGGGCAGTTCTCCTTCATCTCGCGGAGGTCCTTCGCACCGCCTCCATGCCCTGCCCGGACATGGCCCCGGCCTCCGTCCGGGGGTCACAGCGTGATCTAGCTGCTGCGGCGCGTGTCTATGGTAAAGCGGCGGGGCGTCAGCCCTGCCGCTGCTTGTGCCTCGGGTCGGTGCAGATGACCATGACGCGGCCGTGCCGACGGATGACCCGGCACTTGCTGCAGATCTTCTTGACGCTCGGCTTGACCTTCATCGGGTCTGTCTCCACTACTTATTTTGCTGGCTGTATTTACTTGTACCGGTACACGATCCGCCCGCGACTCAGGTCGTAAGGGCTGAGCTCTACAACGACCCGGTCGTCAGGCAGGATGCGGATGTAGTGCATCCGCATTTTCCCGCTGATATGAGCGAGAACCTTGTGCCCGTTGTCCAGCTCCACCCGGAAGAAGGCATTCGGGAGTGACTCGACAACCGTGCCTTCAATCTCAATGGCGCCGTCTTTCTTGGGCATGTCCTCCGCGCTTCGCTCTATGTGGTGATGGTCCGCGCCTGGGCGCGGTCTGGTTGGCCGTACTGGCCCTGGCGGCACGCCTGGCCCCGCCTGGCTCACGCCCGCGCTGGCTTACGACAGCTAGACGAGATAACCCGGAAGGGCCGGTACGGTGCTCGCGTCAGCAAGCCCCCGGACTTTCGGCTAGGTGGAAAACCCAGCAGATGGGCCGGTGACGAGTGTACTCGACCCACAGCCCCAGCGCGAACCGCCCAGCATTAAGACAATATCGGGCACCGCGCTATTCCCGCGGGTGCTGCGTGCGCCGGATCAGCACCCAGATCCACGGGAGCACGATCAGCGCCCACCACGGGAACCAGGTGCCGCTGCCGACGACGGCCATGACCGCCCAGATAGCGACGAGGGCCGAAGTGGCTACGGCCCATGCTCCCATAGCTACCGTACCAGGTGAGAACCGGACGGGGTGCTGCGGGCCGCCCAGGTCGCTCGGCAGCAGCGACTGGTGCGAGCTGGGCGGGGCCCGCCGCAGCGACGCGTCGGGCAGCTGGTACAGGTCTATGGCGGGCAGGTCCGTCATCAGTTCGTCGAGCTCGCCCATCGTCTTGGCGTCAAGCGCCTTGTTCATGCGGTCGTGAAACTCCTCGGCGTCCAGCCGACCCGCGGCGTGGTGCTCGCGCAGCAGTGCCGTGGCGCGGTCTCGATCCGCGTCCGAGGCGCGGATCCGCGGGTCACCGGGCACCGGGACACCTTCCTAGGTCGGCGGAATGCTCGCAGGGTCCGTCTTCCTAGTATCGCTGAGGTCTTCAGGAGCTTGATCGTGCGGGCGGGTTTCACCGAACCGGGCGAACCCTGACTTCCCGCCGTCCTCGGCGGTGAGCACCCACGGTCCGTCGGGCATGATCGCCACCGTGTGCTCGAAATGCGCGGCCCAGCTCCCGTCGGCGGTGATGACGGTCCACTCGTCATCGAGCAGGACCGTCTCCTCGTCACCGAGCATCACCATCGGCTCGATAGCCAGGGCCATGCCCGGCTCCAGGCGCGGCCCGCGGCCCGCGCGCCCGTAGTTGGGCACCGGCGGATCCATGTGCATCGCGCTGCCGATGCCGTGTCCGGTGTACTCCTCGACCACGCCGTAGCGGCCCGCGGCGCGGACGCTGGCCTCCACCGCGTGCGAAATGTCACCGAGCCTGCGGCCGGCCTGCGCCTGCGCCAGCCCCCGCCACAGCGCGGTCTCGCACGCCTGGAGCAGGTGGGCATGCTCCGTGGCGATGGCGCCCACGCCGACGGTGACGGCCGCGTCCCCGTGCCACCCGCTCACGATCGCGCCGCAGTCGATGGAGATGATGTCGCCCTCCCGCAGCCGCCGGCCGGCGCTCGGGATGCCGTGCACGATCTCGTCGTTCACCGACGTGCAGATGGTGGCAGGATACCCGTGGTAGCCCAGGAACGACGGGGTGGCCCCGGCGGCGCGGATCTCGCGCTCGGCCAGCGCGTCAAGCTCGGCGGTGGTGATGCCCGGGCCGACCGCCTCGGCCACGGCCCGCAGCGTACGCGCGACCACCAGCCCGGCCTCGCGCATGATCGTGAGCTGCCCGGGTGTCTTGATCTCGATAGCAGGCCCGCTGTGGCGCCGCATCCTGGCCGCCGTCAACGGACGAACGGGCGAAGCGCGGCCAGCGCCCGGCTGGTGATCTCTTCCACCGGGCCGGTCGCGTCGATGCCGATGAGGATGTTCTCGTCGGCGTAGAACGCGACAAGCGGGGAGGTCTGCTCGGCGTAGACCTCGAGCCGGTGCCTGATGGTGTCCTCCGAGTCGTCATCGCGCTGGAAGAGCTCGCCGCTGCAATCGTCGCAGATGCTGTTGCGGGCGGGCGGGTCGTACAAGACGTGCCAGACCCGTTCGCAACGGCGGCAGGTCCGGCGGCCGGATAGGCGCCGGACCACTTCATCCTCGTCCACGACCAGCTCGAGCACCACGCTCAGCCGCGCGTCGAACTCCGCGAGCATCTTCTTCAGCGTCTCGGCCTGCGGGACGTTCCGCGGGAAGCCGTCCAGGAGGAAACCCTCCTGCGCGTCGTCCTCGGCCAGCCGGTCCCGGACCATCGCGACCGTCACCTCGTCGGGAACCAGGTCACCGCGCTCCATGAACTCCCTGGCCTGGCGGCCCAGTTCGGTATGGCTGGTCACGTTGTACCGGAAAATATCACCTGTCGAGATCCTCGGGATCGCCAGGTGCGAAGCTATGAACTGGGCCTGTGTCCCCTTGCCCGCACCGGGGGGCCCGACGAGGACGATGCGCACTATCGCAAGAAACCCTCATAGTTGCGCTGCTGCAGCTGGCTCTCGATCTGCTTGACCGTGTCCAGCCCGACGCCGACCATGATCAGCAGGCTGACTCCGCTGAACGGGAACTCGTTGGCGACCCCGATGGAGGCCAGCGCCACCAGCGGGAACAGCGCGATCGCGCCCAGGTAGACCGACCCGGGCGCGGTCAGCCTGCTGAGTACGTAGCTCAGGTACTCGGCGGTCGGCCGACCCGGCCGGATACCGGGGATGAACCCGCCGTACTTCTTCATGTTGTCGGAGATTTCGGTCGGGTTGAACGTGATCGATACGTAGAAGTAGGTGAAGCCGACGATGAGCAAGAAGAAGGCGAGCATGTAAAAGGCCGAGCTGCTCGTCTCGATGTAGCGGTCCACCCAGCTCACCCAGCCGCCGGTGCTGTTCTTGCCGAACAGCTGCGCGGCCAGGGTCGGGATGTAGAGCAGCGACGAGGCGAAGATCACCGGGATGACGCCGGCCTGGTTGACCTTCATCGGGATGTAGGTCGAGGTGCCGCCGTACATCCGGCGGCCCACCATCCGCTTGGCGTACTGCACCGGGATCCGGCGCTGCGCCTGCTCCATGAATACGATGAACGCCACGATGGCGACCACGACGGCTATGGCGACGGCGGCGTAAAACGCGTTCTTGACCCGGTAGATGGCCAGGATCTCACCGGGAATGACCGAGATTACCGTGGTGAAGATCAGCACCGACATGCCGTTGCCGACCCCGCGGTCGGTGATCAGCTCGCCCATCCACATGATGACGGTCGTGCCGGCCACCATGGTGATCACCATCGTGGCGATGGACAAGACCGAGCTGTTCGGGATCAGCGGGTTGGCTGTACCCGACGCCCCGCACCCGTTGAACAGGGTGCCTGACCTGGCCAGCTCGATGTACCCGGTGGACTGAAGGACCGCCAGGCCCACGGTCAGGTACCGGGTGTACTGGGTGATCTTGGCCTGGCAGGCCTGGCCCTCCTGCTTCAGCGTCTCCAGCCGCGGGATCACGACCGTGAGCAGCTGCAGGATGATACTGGCGGTGATATACGGCATGATGCCGAGCGCGAACACCGACAGACGCAGCAGCGCCTGCCCGCTGAGCAGGTTGACGATCGCGAGCACGCCCGCCGTGGGACTGCCCGCCGCGGTGGCCGCGTTCGAGCAGAAAGCCACGTTCTTCTCGTCGATGCCCGGCGTCGGAATCGAGGCACCGAACCGGAACAGGGCGATGAGGCCGAGCGTGATCAGCATCTTCTTGCGAAGATCTGGCGTCTGGAACGCCCGCACGAAGGCCGTCAGCATGCGCAGTCCTCGGTTCGGTTGGTCGGGCAGTCCACGTATCTTACCCGGCAGTCCATGCGTTGTCTCCCTTGGAGAGTCATCGCAGCCGACTAGCTCGCACGGGCCTGGTTTGCCCGTGCGAGCGGTCGGTGCAGGTCACGGCGACTGCTCAGGAGAGCTCAGTGACGGTACCGCCGGCGCTGGTGATCTTGGCGATGGCCGTGGCCGAGAACGCGTGCGCGGTCACCCGCAGCGCGACTGAGAGGTCGCCGGTGCCGAGCACCTTGATCAGCTCGCCCTTGCGGGCCGCGCCGCTGGCCACCAGGTTCTCCGGCGTTACGTCGCCGCCGCCGGCGAACAGCTCAGCCAGCCGGCCGACGTTGACCACCTGGTAGGTGGTGCCGAAGCCCGCATTCGAGAAGCCCTTCAGCTTCGGCACCCGGCGGTTCAGCGGCATCTGGCCGCCCTCGAAGCCGACGCGGACCGTGTTGCGCGCCTTGGTGCCCTTCGTACCGCGTCCCGCGGTCTTGCCCTTGGACGCCTCGCCGCGGCCTACCCTGGTCTTGGCCTTGTGCGCTCCCGGCGCGGGCCGCAGGTGATGCAGCTTGAGCCCGCGTCCGGACGCGCTCTGTTCGTCCGCCATTTAGTCCACTTCCTCCACAGTGACCAGGTGGCGCACCGTCTTGATCATGCCGCGGAACTCCGGGCGATCCGGCTTGACGACCACCTGGCCGATCCGGCGCAGCCCGAGCGACCGCAGCGAGTTCCGCTGCGCGCTGTCCCCGCCGATCTTCGACTTGATCTGTGTCACCTTCAGCTGTGCCATCTGTCTGCTCCCTAGGACCCGGTCCCGGCCGCGGCCGCCCGGGCTCGCAGCATCGCCGCGGGCGCCACGTCCTCGATCGGCAGACCGCGCTTGGCCGCGATCTCCTCGGGCCGGTTCAGGCTCTTGAGCGCGGCCACCGTCGCGTGCACCACGTTGATCGGGTTGGACGAGCCGAGCGAACGGGACAGTACGTCGTGGATGCCAGCGCACTCGAGCACGGCCCGTACCGGGCCGCCGGCGATAACGCCGGTACCCGGGCTGGCCGGCTTCAGCAGCACTACGCCCGCCGCCGCCTCGCCCTGGACGAGGTGCGGGATCGTGCTGGCGATCCTGGGCACGCGGAAGAAGTTCTTCTTCGCCTCTTCGACGCCCTTGGCGATAGCGGCCGGCACTTCCTTGGCCTTGCCGTACCCGACACCGACCATCCCGTTGCCGTCGCCCACCACCACCAGAGCGGTGAAGCTGAAGCGGCGGCCACCCTTGACCACCTTGGCCACGCGGTTAATCGTGACCACGTGCTCAAGGTAGGCAGCTTGCTTATCGGCCGCGCCGCCGCGCCGGTCGTCACGGCGCTCGCGCCGCTCGCCGCCGCTGCCGCGCCGCGGAGCTCCTGGCATTAGCCCTTCCTCATCTCTGTATTACCGTGCTCGTTCACAGCTTCAGCCCGCCTTCGCGGGCGCCGTCCGCCAGCGCCGCAACCCGGCCGTGGTAGCGGTAGCCACCCCGGTCGAAGACTACGGCGTCGATGCCGGCCTCCTGCGCGCGTCGCGCGAGCAGCTCGCCGACCCGGCGCGCCTTGGCGGTCTTGTCGCCCTCGCCGGCCCTGATCTGCGCGTCCAGGGTGGACGCGGCGGCCAGGGTGCGCCCGGCACTGTCGTCGACGATCTGCGCGAACATGTGCCGCGCCGACCGGTTGACCACCAGCCGCGGCCTGGCCGGGCTGCCGCTGACCTTCTTGCGTACCCGCAGGTGCCGGCGTGCGCGCCCGGCCGCGGACAGCTGCGTGTGCGGACCCACCCGTCCGGTGGCCCGGGCACGCGACTTGGCCTTGGTGCTAGCCATGACTTACTTACCAGCCTTCCCGACCTTGCGGCGGATCTGCTCACCCTGATACCGCACGCCTTTGCCCTTATAGGGGTCGGGCTTGCGGAGCTTGCGGATTTGCGCGGCCACCTCGCCCACGGCCTGCTTGTCGATGCCCTCCACGACGAACCTGGTGGGCGCCTCAACCCGGAAGGTGATGCCCTCCGGCGGCGTAATGGTCACGGGATGGCTGAAGCCGAGTGAGAACTCCAGGTCACGTCCCTTGGCCTGCACGCGGTAGCCGACGCCGACGATCTCCAGCGTCTTGCGGTAGCCGTCAGTGACGCCGGTCACCATGTTCGCGATCAGCGTGCGGGACAGGCCGTGCAGCGCCCGCACCGAGCCCTCGTCGCTGGGCCTGGTCACCCTGAGGACGCCGTCCTCGCGCACGACGTCGATGGGGTCGGCCACGGTATGGTGCAGCGTTCCCTTCGGTCCCTGCACGGTGACCTCGCGCCCGTCCACGTCGACCTTTACCCCGCTGGGGATGGTCACGGGGAGCCGCCCGATCCTTGACATTGCAGCTCCTCCTTACCAGACGTAGGCGAGGACTTCTCCGCCCACGCCCCGCTTCTTGGCTTGCTTATCGGTCAGCAGCCCGCCGGACGTGGAGATGATCGCCACGCCCAGGCCGCCGAGGACCCGGGGCAGGTTGTCCTTCTTCGCGTACACGCGCAGACCGGGCTTGGATACCCGCTTGATGCCGGCGATGGAGCGCTCGCGGGTGTTCCCGTACTTGAGGGTGACGACGAGGTTCTTGCCGACCTCGGCGTCCTCCACCCGCCAGGACGCGATGTAACCCTCCTGCTGGAGGATCTCCGCGATATGGGACTTGATCTTGGAGTACGGCATGCCCACCGTGTCGTGGTACGCCGAATTCGCGTTCCGCACTCGCGTCAGCATGTCCGCGATCGGATCGGTCATCGTCATGGCCTAGAGGCCTTCCTCACCGCGGTTTCCCGGCCGGGACCTTCGGTGTGCTCGTTTTGGTTCGTTACCAACTGGACTTGGTGATGCCGGGCAGCTCACCGCGGTGCGCCATCGTGCGGAAGCAGATCCGGCACAGGCTGAACCTGCGGTAGACGGCCCGCGGCCGCCCGCAGCGAACACACCGCGTGTAACCGCGCACCTGGAACTTGGGCTTCCGGTTCGCCTTGACGACCAGCGCCTTCTTCGCCACTGTCAGCCCTCCTTGAAGGGGAAGCCGAGCCGCCGCAGCAGGGAGCGGCCTTCGGCGTCATTTGTAGCTGTGGTCACGACGGTGATGTCCATCCCGCGCTGGCGGTCAACCTTGTCTGGGTCGATCTCATGGAACATGACCTGCTCGGTCAGGCCGAACGTGTAATTCCCGTGGCCGTCGAACTGCCGGTCGGACAGGCCGCGGAAGTCGCGGATACGGGGCAGGGCAATGGTCAGCAGCCGGTCGAGAAACTCCCACATGCGGTCACCGCGCAGCGTGGTGTGCGCGCCGATGGGCATGCCCTCGCGGAGCTTGAACTGAGCCACCGACTTCTTCGCCTTGGCGACCGCCGGCCGCTGGCCGGTAATGGTGGACAGGTCGCGGACGGCGCCCTCGATGAGCTTCGCGTCCCTGGCCGCCTCGCCGACGCCCATGTTCACGACGATCTTGGTCAGCCCGGGGATCTGCATCACGTTGCCGTAGCTGAACTCGTCCTTGAGCGCGGGCGCGATCTCGGCCCGGTAGCGCTCCTTGAGCCGCGGTATGGCCGGGGCTTCCGTGGCCATCAGATGTCCTTCCCGCTTGGCCTGGCGACGCGGAACTTGTTACCGTCCTCGTCGACCCGGTAGCCGACCCGCGCGGGCCGCTTGGTGTCCGGATCCGCGAGCTGGACGTTGCTGACGTCGATCGGTGCTTCCTGATGCGTGATGCCGCCCTCCTTGGCGCCGCGGGCGCCCTGGAGGTTGACCTTCTTGTTCTTCTTCACCACGTTGACGCCCTGGACCAGCACCTTGCCCCGGTCCGGGTAGGCCGCGATGACCAGACCGGTGCGTCCCCGGTCACGGCCCGCGACGACGACCACGTGATCGCCCTTCCTGATCTTCATCACAGCACCTCCGGCGCCAGCGAGATGATCCGCATGAAGCGCTTCTCCCGCAGCTCACGGCCGACCGGGCCGAAGATGCGGGTACCGCGCGGGTCCCCGCCGTCCCTGATCAGCACCGCCGCGTTCTCGTCGAACCGGATATAGGAGCCGTCGCCGCGGCGGCGCTCCTTGCGGGTACGCACCACGACCGCCTTGACGACATCACCCTTTTTCACGCCGGCGCCGGGAAGGGCATCCTTCACCGTCGCCACGATGACGTCACCGATGCCCGCGTATCGCCGGCCGCTGCCGCCGAGCACACGGATGCAGAGGATCTCCTTCGCACCTGTGTTGTCGGCGACCTTAAGCCGCGACTCCTGCTGGATCACGTCAACTCCTGCTATCGCACGCCGGGCATCGGAGCCAGGCGGATCTGTTACTTGGCCTTCTCGAGGATCTCGGCTACCCGCCAGCGCTTAGTCGCCGACAGCGGCCGGGTCTCCATCAGCAGCACCCGGTCACCGACGCCGCAGGCGTTGGTGGCGTCGTGCGCCTGGTACTTCTTGGTACGGCGCAGCACCTTGCCGTACTTAGGGTGCTTCACGCGGTCTTCGACCTCGACGACGACGGTCTTGTCCATCTTGTCGCTGACCACCAAGCCTTCGCGGCCCTTGCGGTAACCCCTGGTTACCGTGGCGTCCGTGGCGTCTTCGCTCACTTGGCGGCCTCCTCGGCTACTTCATTTTCATTCTCGGCGGAGTCTTCCGGCTCGCCTGAGTCCTCGATCAGGGTGATGATCCCGAGCTCACGCTCGCGCATCACCGTGTAGATACGGGCGATTTCCTTGCGCACCGCATGTAGCCTGCCGTGGCTCTCCAGCTGCCCGGTGGCGCCCTGGAAGCGCAGGTTGAACAGCTCTTCCTTGGCCTCGGCCAGCTTGTGGTGCAGTTCCTCTTCGGTGGAGACGCGCAGCTGCGCGGTTAGGCCGTTTGACATCAGCCCTCGCTCATCTCTCGCTTGACCACTCTGCACTTCATCGGCAGCTTGTGGATCGCGCGGCGCAGTGCCTCCTTGGCTACTGGCTCGCTGACCCCGGCCAACTCGAACATGACCCGGCCCGGCTTCACGTTGGCGATCCACCACTCCGGCGATCCCTTGCCCGAGCCCATGCGCGTCTCGGCCGGCTTCTTCGTCAGCGGCCGGTCCGGGTAGATGTTGATCCAGACCTTCCCGCCACGGCGGATGTGCCGCGTCATGGCGATACGGGCCGCCTCGATCTGCCGGTTGGTCACGTACGCGTGCTCAAGCGCCTGAATGCCGAACTCACCGAAGGCCACGTGGGTGCCGCCGGTCGCGTTCCCCGTCCGGTGCGGACGGTGCTGCTTGCGGTGCTTGACCCTGCGCGGAACGAGCATGCCTCAGCCCTCCTCGCCGGCGGACGCGCCCTCAGGGGAACGACGCCGCGGACGCTGCGCGTCGCGTGACCGCTGGGGCCGCTGCTGGGCCGCAGCCCGCAACGCGGCCTGCTGCGCCTCGCGGCCGGCCCGGCTGGTCGGCGCCTCGCCCTTGTAGATCCAGACCTTCACGCCGATCCGGCCGAAGGTGGTGCGGGCCTCGTAGAACCCGTAGTCGATGTCAGCCCGCAACGTGTGCAGCGGGACCCGGCCCTCGCGGTAGAACTCCGACCGCGACATCTCCGCGCCGCCGAGGCGGCCAGAGCACTGGACCCTGATCCCCTTGGCGCCGCCCTTCATCGCGCTCTGGATCGCCTTGCGCATGGCCCGCCGGAACGACACCCGGCTGGACAGCTGCTCGGCGACACCCTGAGCGACCAGCTGAGCGTCGATCTCGGGGTTCTTCACCTCGAGGATGTTCAGCTGGATCTGCTTGGCGGTCAGCTTCTCCAGGTCGCCGCGGATACGGTCCGCCTCGGCGCCGCGGCGGCCGATGACGATCCCCGGCCGGGCGGTGTGAATGTCCACCCGGACCCGGTCCCTGGTCCGCTCGATCTCGACCTTGGAGATACCGGCCCGCTCCATGCCGCGCTGCAGCATCCGGCGGATGGCCACGTCCTCGGCCACGTACTCCTTGTACAGCTTGTCGGCGTACCAGCGGCTCTTGAAGTCGGTGGTAATACCAAGCCGGAACCCGTGCGGGTTCACCTTCTGCCCCACTAGCGAGTCCCTCCCTCGGCGTCGTCAGAGACGATGACCGTGATATGGCTGGTGCGTTTTAGGATCCGGTAACCGCGGCCCTGGGCGCGCGGCCGGAAACGCTTGAGTGTCGGCCCCTCGTCAACCCAGGCGCGGCGCACCCACAGCATGTCCCGGTCCCCGCGTCCGCCGCGGGCGTCTGCATTGGCGATCGCGCTAGCGAGCACCTTGCCAACAGGGTCACTGGCCGACTGCGGCGCGAAGGCCAGCACGGCCTGCGCCTCGTCGGCGGGCAGTCCGCGGATCAGGTCCACCACCCGGCGGGCCTTCCGCGGCGTGACGCGGACAAACCGCGCCATTGCCCTGGCTTCCATCATTCCTCCTGGGTCCGGCTAGCGACGGCTTCGCCGGTCGTCCTTGACGTGAGATCGGAAAGTCCGCGTAGGCGCGAACTCACCGAGCTTGTGGCCCACCATCGATTCGGTGATGAAGACCGGTATGTGCTTCCTGCCGTCATGGACGGCGATCGTGTGGCCGAGCATCGCCGGCACGATCATGGAACGCCTGGACCATGTCCGGATGACGGTCTTCGACCCCTTCTCGTTCTGCACGTCCACCTTCTTCATAAGGTGGTCGTCCACGAAGGGACCCTTCTTTAGGCTACGAGGCATCGCGTGCTGCTCCTACCGCTTGTTCCTGCCGCGGCGACGGCTGATCAGCCGGTCACTCGGCTTGTGCGCCCGCCGGGTCCGGCCCTCGGGCTTGCCCCACGGGCTGACCGGATGGCGTCCGCCTGAGCTCTTGCCCTCGCCGCCGCCGAGCGGGTGGTCGACGGGGTTCATCGCCACGCCGCGTACCGAGGGACGACGGCCCTTCCACCGGTTGCGGCCGGCCTTGCCCAGCTTGATGTTGCCCTGCTCGGCGTTGCCCACCTCGCCCACGGTGGCCCGGCAGGTCACGTCGACCCGCCTGATCTCACCGGACGGCATCCGCAGCTGGGCGTAGCTGCCCTCCTTGGCCAGGAGCTGGACGCCCGAGCCCGCGGACCTGGCGATCTTCGCGCCGCCACCGGGCCGGAGCTCGATGGCGTGTACCACGGTGCCGGTCGGGATGCTGCGCAGCGGCATCGCGTTACCCGGCTTGATGTCGGCCCCGGGACCGCTCTCCACCCGGTCGCCCGCGGCCAGGCCCTGCGGGCAGATGATGTAGCGCTTCTCGCCGTCCGCGTAGTGCAGCAGCGCGATCCGGGCCGTACGGTTCGGGTCGTACTCGATGTGCGCGACCTTGGCCGGCACGCCGTCCTTGTCCGCCCGCCTGAAGTCGATCAGCCGGTAGGCCCGCTTGTGGCCGCCGCCCTGGTGCCGGGCGGTGACGCGGCCGTGCACGTTCCGGCCGCCCTGCGAGTGCAGCGGGCGTACCAGAGACTTCTCCGGCTCGTCCCGGGTGACCTCGGAGAAATCCGAGCCGCTCGCGCCGCGCCGACCCGGGGTGGTCGGCTTGTACTTACGGATAGCCATGTCTGGTCGAATCTCCCTTAACGGACCGAGCCGCCGAATATGTCGATCCTGTCGCCCTCGGCGAGGGTCACGATCGCCCGCTTAGTGTCCGAGCGCTGTCCCCAGCCGAACCGGGTGCGCCTGCGCTTGCCCGGACGGTTCAGGGTGTTCACCCCGGTCACCTTGACCCCGAAGACGGCCTCGACCGCGATCCTGATCTGGGTCTTGTTGGCCTCGGGGGCGACGACGAAGGTGTACTTGCCCTCGTCGAGCAGCCCGTAGCTCTTCTCCGAGACCACCGGCCGGAGCAAGATGTCCCTCGGGTTGTAGTCCCTGCT
>CAWJPF010000030.1:0-91452 GCA_963844625.1 uncultured Actinomycetota bacterium
TCAGTGCCCGTCGTCCAGCCGAGGAGTCGCCGGTAGAAGTCCGCGAGCGCGTTGGCGTCCGGGGCGTCGATGTTCGTCCCGCTGAGCCTCATCCCCTCACCCCCTGGCGCAGATAACTCAGGCCGTGGAGCAGATTACCGGGCCCCCGCTCGCGATTTCGCCGAATGGGCCGACGACCACAAGTCCGATTTCCAGCCGAAGGAGATCGTGGATCCTTTTTCCCGTCTGAGGGCAGCAGATATCCGCGACCGGGAATGCCGCCCTCGCCTGGCTTCTCAGCCGTAACAGGAGCCCCGGAGGTAGTGCGGCGCGGTGGCTCCGGGGCGGGTCGCTGTGTTATGAAACCCGGCTTTCAGCACGTCCCGGTGTGCTGAAAGCCGGGTTTCATAACGTCCCGGCGGGCGCCGGGACCAGGCTGAGGCGGGCGGCCTGAGCCGGGCGGTACGCGCGTCACAGTTGCGCCTATTGTGAGCCGACGGGCGGCTCGGGCGTTTGCAGACTTGCTATCTGCCGCTATAGCGGCAGCGGCGAGCCGCGATAACGAAATCCAGCGCCTTATTGATCGGCGCCCAAACGCTGGAGCGGCCTGTAGGGCAAAGCGTCGGCCGGAGCGGGAACCGCCGGCGGGCGGCGCGCACGGCAGGCGGGGTCGGCGCTAGCCGCTACACTCAGCTCAGGTACGGGCTGTAGCGCAGCTTGGCTAGCGCGCCGCGTTTGGGTCGCGGAGGCCGCCGGTTCGAATCCGGCCAGCCCGACTAGATGAAGCACCGGCCCGGCGGCGGCCAAAAGCCAAAAGCCAAAAGCCACCGGCCCGGCGCCGGCCAACGCCGGCGGCCCGGCGCCGGCGCCCTGGCGCCGTTACAGCCGGGCCCCGAGGTGCTGGCCGCTCCCGAGCACGCCGAGCAGCGCCCGGACGGCCTCCGTTACCGGCTTGAGCGTCTCATCGTCCGGCAGCTCTAGATCATCGGCGAGCGATGCCCCCGTCAAAGCAGCCTCGCTCACCGCCCGCAACGCGGCGGCCAGCTGGCGCACACCGGACGCCGGCACACGAGCGCCACGGCTGACCGCAAGCACGGTCCAGGTGACCGCGTCCATCACCTGCTCCAGCCCGACCACCGCGGGCCACCAGGCCGCGGCGCGGCGGCTGATCGAGGGCGGCTCAGACATGGTGCGCTGAAACTCCGCCCGCAGGTCAGCCAGCGCCCGGTACGTCGACCGCCGCATCCGCGAACGAGCCGCCGACCGCGTCGCATCCACCCCAGTATCGACCCCAGCATCAGACCCCGCAGACTCCGCGGACTCCGACAGCCCCGCCGAACCGAGCAGCGCCTCCTCCATGTACCGGCTCACGTCCCGCGTGGTCTCCGCGAACTGCCGCGGCAGGTGCGCGTACCAGCTCATCGGCCACGGCGCGAACCCGACAAGCAGCGCGATCGCGCAGCCGATCAGCGTGTCGATCAGCCGTTCCTCGGCGAGCCGCCAGCCCACCGGGACGAGCAGGTCGATGAGCACGACCACCAGCGGGGTCAGGAACGTCGCGAGCAGCCCGTAGTTCCGGCTGCGGCCGTACGGCAGCAGCGCGGCGAGAATCGCGAACGGGATCAGCAGCCACAGGCCGTGCACCAAGATGAGCAGCAGCACCCCCGCGACCGCCCCGACGATGGTCCCGATGCCCCGCTGCAGAGCCCGGGCGAACACCGAACCGTAGTCCGGCTTGAGCACGATGGCCACGGTCAGCGGCACCCAGTAGGACCGCTGCAGCAGCAGCACCTCGGTCACCAGCCCGGCCACCCCCATGCAGGCCATCAGCCGGAGGGTGAAGATCCGGCTGATCCGGCCACCGCCGAACTCGTCGATCAGCCGGTCAGCCAGCCCCGCCAGCCGCCCGGACCCCGAAGACGTCACAGACTTCAACCGACCCAAGGACCACAGGTCGCGCAGCCCCGACCGGGTGTGATCCTCGGGTGACCAGTCGCTCGACAGCGCCCGGGCGGCTCCGGCCATGGCATCGCGCAGCACCAGCATGGGGGGGCTATCGTCCCACGGCGGCGGGATCATCGGTGGTGGGGTCCCGTTCCTGACCGAGTCCGCCAGCCGTTCCACCGTTTCGATGACCAGCGGCGGTGGCCGGGTTCCCGCGATGCCGAGCGCCGCTGCCGCCTCGGCGGTCAGGTTGCTCGCGTTCAGCGTGGCGACCAGCCGCACGGTCCGCCCGTTCCGGCCGGTGGCGGTGGACCGGGCCGTGAGCAGTTCGTCGTAGGCGGTGTTGAGCGCGGCGGTCAGTTCCTGCCGCCTGGCGGTGTAACCATCGGTGCCGACCGCGCGCAACAGCCCCGCCAGGGCGGAGTAGACGGCGGCTACGTCGCGCTGTTCCTTGCCGTGCGGGGACAGCAGCCAGCCGGGCACGATCAGGATGAGGGCCCAGATCACCCCCAGCAGGAAGCCGGCGACGGTGTGCCAGACCGGCCGCAGCGCGCCGATCGGCCCGGCGCCGAGCGCGGTGTAGACGAGAAGCTGCAATCCGGTCGCGGAGCCAATGTCGCCGAGGGCGCTGAGCACGCCGGACACGCCCGCCACCACGACCAGGGCCAGCACGGCGATCCAGCCGTGGCCATGGGTGACGGATCCGATCACGAGACCGGCCGCACCGCCGAACACGGCTGCGCTCGCCACCCGCTTCACGCGGGCCAGGTACGGGCCGCCGGTGTCGGCCAGCGCGCCGAAGAGCCCGCCCATGGCGGGCAGTACCCCCAGCGTCTTCTGCCCCAGCGCCAGGGCCACCGCGAACGGCACGGTGACCGCGAGCGTCGAGCGGATCATCGCCGGCCACGGCAGCGGCGCCGGCCGCGGCCGCACCACCTCGGCGAGCCAGTCAGGTACGACCGTGGCCCGCATCGCCGCGGCCCGGTTCCTGATCAGGGCCAGGCTCCCGTCATCCCTTTCCCGCCACCTCACATCACTATTTTTCTCCCGAACGGACGTCGTGCCAGCCCTGCGCCACCTCCAGCCCGCCGTCGTACCCCGGCCGAGTCGGCTGGCTGCCGCCGTCGCGTGGCAGAGTACCGGAGTGAACGCTTCCAGGCTCCTCGCGTGCCGGTCGGAGGATTACGGCGGCCTGCCTGCTGCGGGCGGCGCAGCGCCCGTCGCCGGCGCAGTGCCCGTCGCCGGCGCAGACCCTCGGGTGACGGTCGGGGGCGGGCCCGACCACGTGCTGCGCTGGTTGCGGGGCCGGGACGGCGATGACGCGGTCCGGCCGCCGGCGACCCCGCGTGGGCTGCTTAGCTGCGGCGTATGGTGGCTGTGGCGATCCGGTAAGGGGTTACCTGACCTGATGACCGGCCGCCCGGCGGCGGGCCGGCGGTTCATGCCGCAATGCGGCCGGCGTCCGCAGCCGGAACTCGGCGTACGTCTCCGGGGCCCGGTCTGACTCGATCAGGCCGTAGGTGAACAGCAGCTGGTTAGCGACCTTGGTGGCGCGGTGCCACTCAAGGGCGGCGTGCCGGACCCGGCGGGCGAGGCGGACGATCCAGGAACTGTCAGCGTCCATAGTCCCAGCCTGCCAGGCACGGTGGCGTCCAGCTAGTGGCAGTGATGCCACTGTGGAATGACATCCTGCCAACGCCTCTGCCATACTTCAGGTCATGACGGTTAGTGGCCGGAGCCGCCGTGTTGCGTAGCGTGGCCGTGGTGGTTGTCAACGGTTTCCTCCCGTTCGAGTTCGGCACCATTTGCGAGGTATTCGGCGTCGACCGCACGGATGACGGGTTGCCATCCTACGACTTTGCCGTAGTCGGCGGCGAGCCCGCGCCGCTGCGTGCGTATAACGACTTCACTATCCAGCCCTCCTGGGGCTTGGCGCGGCTCGAGGCGGCGGACCTGATCGCCCTGCCCGCGGTGGGCGACGACCGCCTCAGCCTGTGCACTAGGCGGCCGGAGCCGTCGCCCGGGCCGGACGTCCCCCGGGCCTTCCCTGACGACCTGCTGGCGGCCCTCCGCCGCGCGGTGGAGCGCGGCGCGCGGGTACTGAGCGTGTGCAGCGGAGCCTTGTGACGGCACCCTCCGTGACCTGCTCGAATGGCTGCGTGGCCACCTCGACCAGCCGCTAACCGTGCGGCAGCTGGCCGCCCGCGCGAACATGTCCGAGCGCACCTTTGCCCGGCGTTTCGTCCAGGACACCGGCACGACGCCGCAGCGCTGGCTTACCGGGCAGCGCATCTTGCTGGCTCAGCAGCTGCTCGAGGAGAGCGGCGAGACCGTAGACGCCATCGCGGATCAGGCCGGCTTCGGTAACGCGACCGCCCTGCGTCATCATTTCCGCGCCTGGTGCGGCACTACTCCCCACGCCTACCGGTGCCTCTTCCGCGGGGATCCGCCAGGTCATCCCCTTGGATGAACGCCCCCACTCCCGGCTGAACACCCCAGGATCGAGCCCGGCTAAACACCCCGCACTCCTGGCTGGACATCTTCCACACTCGAGTAATATCTGGTTTATGAGGTTCCTGCTTCGGGTGGCGGTCTCCGCCGTCGCTCTGGGTGTCGCCACCGCCGCGGTACCCGGGATTGAGCTGCTCACCGGGAGCGGCTGGTCGAAGCTGGGCACGCTGCTCGCCGTGGCCCTGATCTTTGGCCTCATCAACGCCACGCTCAAGCCGCTGATCAAGATCGTCGGCTGCGCGTTCTACGTGCTCACGCTCGGCCTGGCCGCGCTGGTGGTCAACGGGCTGCTGCTCTGGCTGACCAGCGTCATCGCAGGTGACCTGACGCTGCCGTTCCACGTGGCCGGGTTCTGGCCCGCCTTCTGGGGCGCCATCATCGTGGGGCTGGTGAGCTGGCTGCTCAATCTCGTGATCGGGGATAACCGCACCAGAAACGATGAGCCGCCGCCGGTCCGCGTAGTCAGAGTTCGTTAGCCCCTAGACTGTCGGCTTAGACTTCTCAGCGATTAAGCGCTGGGTTACCATCCTCAATCCCGGAGTGACGCGGACGTGAAGACTGACGTCGAAGAGCTGAGCCCGACCCGTGTGCGGCTCAGCGTCGAGGTGCCGTTCGATGAGCTGAAGCCCAGCCTCGACAAGGCCTACCGCGAGGTCGGACGGCAGGTCCGCATCCCGGGCTTCCGGCCCGGCCGCGTACCGCCGCCCGTCATCGACAGCCGAGTTGGCCGCGATGTCGTGCTCAACCAGGCCGTCAACGACGCGATACCTGATCTCTACGCCAAGGCGGTGTCCGAGGGCGACGTATTCGCGCTCGGCCAGCCCGAAGTCGAGATCACAAGCCTCGATGACGGCAAGGAACTGACGTTCACCGTCGAGGTCGACATCCGCCCGAAGTTCGAGCTGCCGGACTTCTCCACCCTGTCGGTCACGGTCGATGACACGATCGTCACCCCGGACGAGGTGGCGGAGTATCTCGGCTCGCTGCAGGAGCGGTTCGCCTCGCTCAAGTCCGTGCAACGGGCGGTCCAGCCTGACAACTACGTCTCGATCGACCTGTCCGCCACGGTGGACGGTGAGCCGGTCGAGGACGCTCAGGCCAGCGGCCTGTCCTATCAGGTCGGCAGCGAGTCTCTGCTGGACGGGCTAGACACCGCGCTGATCGGGATGGCGGCCGGAGACTCGGCCACCTTCCGCACCGAACTGGCCGGCGGAGAGTACGCCGGCCGCGAAGCCGACGTGACGGTGACCGTCCACAGCGTGAAGGTCAAGGAAGTCCCAGGCCTGGATGACGAGTTCGCTCAGCTGGCCAGTGAGTTCGACACGCTGGGCGAGCTTCGCGCCGACACGCGCGCTCAGCTGGAGCGGATGAAGACCATGCAGCAGGTGGTCCAGGCGCGCGATCGCGCCCTGGAGGCCCTGCTCGACACGATCGATATCCCGCTGCCGGAAAGCGTGGTGCAGGACGAGGTCCAGAACAACCGGGACTCCGTCCTGCAGCAGCTCGAGCGGGCCGGCGCTACTCTCGACGGCTACCTGGAGATGTCGAACCAGACCGAGGAGCAGTTCGAGGCGGATGTCGACCAGCGGGCCCGCCGTGCGGTCAAGGTCAGCCTGGTCCTGGACCAGCTGGCGCGGGAGGAAGAGCTCGGGGTCGATCAGGCCGAGCTTTCCGCCTACGTGACCCGGCAGGCCGAGCAGATGGGCGTGCCCCCCGAGCGCCTCGCGCAGCAGCTGGCCGACAGCGGCCAGCTCAGCTTCGCGGCGGCCGAGGTCCTGCGCGGTAAGGCGATGAACCTGGTCGCCGAGCGCGTCAAGGTGGCGGATGAGTCTGGTCACGAGGTTGACATCAAGGCCGTCCTGAACGCCCCCCTGCAGCCCGCAGGAACCGCCGAGGGTGAAGTCGCGGCCGACGACGAGGCCGAAGTGATGGCCGAGACGGATACCGAAGCAGACGCCGAGGCCAGCCCGGCCGACGCAGCCGCCGAGGCCAGCCCGGCCGGAGCAGACACCGAGGCGTAAGACGACGCCGTAGCGCTCGCCGGTCCTGCGCAACGGGCTCCGGCCACTCCCGCCTGCGCTCGCACTCCGGATTCCGGCCGCCTGTCACCGCCTCCCGGCTCGTCGCCCGGTGCGCCAGGAGCGAACAGGGGGCGGTGCGGGAACGATCGGGTTGCGCGCCGGCGTTATGGTCGCATCAATGACACAAGACGTTACTGGAGCAGGTGAGTAAGCGTGACTCAGCCCCTGTGGAGCCCAGCGCCGCCGTCGATCGCGGCGGCCGGGGAAAGCCCTATCCTGCCGTTCAGTGAACCGCTGTTGCAGCGACTGCTGCGGCATCGGATCATTGTCCTCGGGCAGCAGGTCGACGACGAGATCGCCAACCGCATCTGCGGCGAGATCATCCTGCTCTCGTCCGAGGACCCGAGGCGTGATATCAGCATCTACATCAACTCTCCTGGCGGCTCGGTGTACGCCGGGATGGCAATTTACGATGTCATGCAGTACGTCCCGAATGACATCGTTACGTACGCGATGGGAATGGCCGCGTCGATGGGACAGTTCCTGCTGACGGCGGGCGCGCCGGGCAAGCGGTACGCGCTGCCGCACGCTCAGATTCTCATGCACCAGCCCTCCGGGGGCATCGGCGGTACCGCCTCCGACATCAGGATCCAGGCCGAGCAGATGCTGTACATCAAGCGGACGCTGTTCGAGCGCACCGCCTTCCACACCGGGCGGCCGATCGAGCAGATCGAGAAGGACGCTGACCGCGACCGCTGGTTCACCGCGGAGGAAGCCAAGGAGTACGGCTTCGTCGACCAGGTAATCCGCAGCGCCGTCGAGGTGCCCACCGAGGGCGTGGTGTCATGATCAACCCAAAGGAGCCGAACGTGAGCGAGAACAGCTTGCGAAGCCCTCAGTCAGCGCTGCTGACCCCGCAGTCCAGGTATGTGCTGCCGTCCTTCGTCGAGCGGACCTCGTACGGGATCAAGGAGATGAACCCGTACAACAAGCTCTTCGAGGAGCGGATCATCTTCCTCGGCGTCCAGATCGACGACGCCTCGGCGAACGATGTCATGGCCCAGTTGCTGACCCTGGAGGCCATTGACCCCGATCGCGACATCACCATCTACATCAACTCGCCGGGCGGGTCGATGACGTCGATGATGGCGATCTACGACACGATGCAGTTCATCCAGCCCGACATCCAGATCTGCTGCATCGGGCAGGCGGCCTCGGCGGCTGCGGTGATCCTCGCCGCGGGCACCAAGGGCAAGCGGATGGCGCTGCCCAACTCCAGGATCCTCATCCACCAGCCGGCCACCGAGGGCGGCTACGGCCAGTCCAGTGACATGGAGATCCAGGCGCGCGAAATCCTGCGGATGCGGGCCGCGATGGAGGTCATCTTGGCCCGGCACACCGGCAAGGACGAGGAGACCGTCCGCCGGGACATCGAGCGGGACAAGTTCCTCACCGCCGAGGAAGCCAAGGAATACGGCCTCATCGATGATGTCCTGACCATGATCAAGAGGGGCACCGAGCGCGCTGTCGAGGTAGTGTCGTTATAACCAGGAGGATTAAGCTCTTCCCTCCTAGGCCGCTGAAGGGGTTTGATGGTGTCCATCGGACCCCCCGAGGCGGTACCGTCGATATGCAAGCTCTAGAGGGTCTCGCGGGACATGTCCGCTGGAGGCGGCCTGGCGGCCGTCGCGGCGGCACCATGTAAAGGAGTATCTGGGTGGCACGCATCGGTGACGGTGGGGACCTGCTGAAGTGCTCGTTCTGCGGTAAGAGCCAGAAGCAGGTCAAGAAGCTCATCGCCGGTCCCGGCGTGTACATATGCGACGAGTGCATCGACCTCTGCAACGAGATCATCGAAGAGGAGCTCGCCGAGCCCACCGAGTTCAAGTGGGACAGCCTGCCTAAGCCGCGGGAGATCTACGAGTTCCTCGACGCGTACGTGATCGGCCAGGACTCGGCCAAGAAGGCCCTGTCCGTGGCCGTGTACAACCACTACAAGCGCGTCCAGTCGGGGGAGGAGCGGCCCGGCGACGAGGGCGTCGAGCTGGCCAAGTCCAACATCTTGCTGCTCGGCCCCACCGGCTCGGGTAAGACGTTGCTCGCCCAGACGCTCGCCCGGCTGCTCAACGTGCCGTTCGCGATCGCGGACGCGACCGCCCTGACCGAGGCCGGCTACGTCGGCGAAGACGTCGAGAACATCCTGCTCAAGCTGATCCAGGCGGCCGACTACGACGTCAAGAAGGCTGAGACGGGCATCATCTACATCGATGAGATCGACAAGATCGCCCGCAAGAGCGAGAACCCGTCGATCACCCGTGACGTCTCCGGCGAAGGCGTGCAGCAGGCGCTGCTGAAGATCCTCGAGGGCACGACGGCTTCCGTACCGCCGCAGGGCGGCCGCAAGCATCCGCACCAGGAATTCATCCAGATCGACACGACCAACGTGCTGTTCATCTGCGGCGGGGCTTTCGCGGGACTAGAGAAGATCATCGAACAGCGCTCCGGGCACAACGGCATGGGTTTCAACGCCAAGCTCCGGGTCAGGAACGCGAACACCGACCAGTTCGGCGACGTGATGCCAGAAGACCTGCTGAAGTTCGGAATGATCCCAGAGTTCGTCGGACGGCTGCCGGTTATCACCAGCGTGCACAACCTGGACAGGGAAGCGCTCATCCAGATCCTGACCGAGCCGCGCAACGCTCTGGTGAAGCAGTACCGGCGCCTGTTCGAGCTTGACGGCGTCGATCTGGAATTCACCCCGGACTCGCTCGAGGCCATCGCTGACCAGGCAAACCTTCGCGGCACCGGCGCACGCGGCCTGCGCGCGATCATGGAAGAGGTCCTGCAGTCGGTTATGTACGAGGTGCCGAGCCGCAAGGACGTGGAGCGCGTCGTGATCACGCGCGAAGCCGTGCTAGAGAACGTCAACCCGACCATCGTTCCGAGGGATGTCACACGGCGGACCCCCCGCGAGAAATCCGCCTGACCGGTTCCCGTTCGCGGGCCCCTGAGGGTCGCGGAACGCCAGGGTTACCGTCCCTGGGTCCGAAGTTAGCCTGCTGCACAGGTGTTCGGATACCCTAAGTTGACGTCTGGTTCTGCGCAGTGAAAGTATGGTCGGCTTGATGTCGACTTTGGGGGTATTGCCCATCGTCTTCGTTATTGATGTGTAGCCTCCTGCGTATTGCCGTTAAGTCTGGCGGGGTTCCCGCTCACGCCAGGATCTCGGACGCTGACAAAGCAGCCGTCTTCCATAGCGACGGGGAATTGAGCGCAGATGAGTGGTTGGGATGCCCCTACGGGCAGCTGGGACACACGCGAGGGGCCCGAGGAATCCGGCGGGCCGGACGAGCAGGGCTATCAGCAGGAGCCGACCGGCGGTTACCGCACCGTGAGAAGCGGCGACGGCAGGCAGCGCGCCGGGCGAAGGGGCCTGCCGGGTTACGACCAGGCCCAGTCTTACGACCAGGCCCAGTCTTACGATCAGGCCCAGTCTTACGATCAGGCCCAGTCTTACGACCAGGCTCGGCCCTACGACCAGGCCCAGTCTTACGATCAGGCCCAGTCTTACGATCAGGCTCAGCCCTACGATCAGCCGGGCGGCTACGAGCAGGGCTCAAGCTACGGGCCAGGACCGGGTTACGGACAGCCGTCAGGCTACGGGCCGGGCCCGGGTCCAGAACCGCAGGGCCAGAGTCCGGCCGGCACGGGTCCCCAGCGCACTTTCGGCTCCGGCCCGGACCATCCGGTCAGCTCGGTTCCCCCGCGCGCGATCGGCGCTGGCCCACCAGGACCGGGCGGCTCCGGCCTGCAGAGCCAGCCGGCGCCGCGAGCTGCTCTCAGCTCCGGTCCTCAGGCCGCCGTCGCCTACGGCGAGACCGCGGCCGGAGGAAACCCCGGATACGGCTCGGCCGAGGCCACCCGTCAGTCCTGGGCAGTTCCTGGCGACCAGCCGGGCTACGGTACCCAGCCCGGTTACGGCCCCGAGCCGGGTTACGGCAGCCAACCGGGCTACGGCCCCGACCAGGGCTACGGCCCCGACCAGGGCTACGCCCCCGACCAGGGCTACGCCCCGGACCAGGGCTACGCCCCGGACCAGGGCCCCGACCACGGCTACGGCCGCGATCCGCGCTACGGTACCCGGCCGGGTTACGGTCCCGAAGGGTCCGGCGGCGAACCGGGCTACGGCGCGCCGTCCCCGGCGGGCCCGGGGTTCGGCGATTCTGGCCAGAACGGCTTCGCCCAGCCGGATCCGGCCCGGCGCGATTACGGTCAGCCGGGCTACGCCGGCCAGCCGCCCGCGCGGGGGGGTTACCTGCCTGGCGGGGCTGGACAGCCGGATCAGGCCCAGCCGGACGTGGAGCACCAGACCGAGACGTACCCGCGCCAGGGCTTCGAGCCGCCCGCCTATCCCGAGAACGGTTTCGGGCAGAACGGCACCGGTCCGTCCTACCCGGCCCAGGACTACCAGACCGAGGTATACCCGCGGCCCGGATCCGAGCCGTCGGCTGGCTTCGGCGAGGATGCTGGCACGGCCCCTCCGACGCCGGACAATTTCAGCCCGCCGGGCCCGGCTGCCTACCCGCAGCCTGCGGCGCAGGTCGGCTACGGCCAGGACGGGTACGGTCAGACGGGCTACGACCAGGACGGGTACAGCCCGAACGGGTACGGGCAGAACGGCTACGGGCCGGCGGGCTCCGGCTCGCCGGGCGCCCGCCAGGACAGCTATCCCCAGGACGGTTACTCCCCGGACCCCTACGTCCAGCCCGGTCTCGAGCCGGGGGCGCAGGGCTACGGCGATGACGATTTTGCCTCGAGCGGCCGACCGCCCCGCTCCGGCGGACCCGGGCCGGGCCTGCCGCGCTCGGGTCAGCGGCCGCCGCATCGGATCGGCGGGATCCGGATGGCCCTCTACCTGGCCGCGTCTGTCGTCGGCGTCGTGGTGATCGTATTCCTCGTCATTCACCTGACGAAGAGCGGCAGCCAGAGCGGCACGGCCGGCGGCTCGTCGACGCCGAGCAACGGCGCGACGGCCGGGGCGACCGGGTCGACCGCTAGCTACGGCGTCACCCAGGCGGCCAGCGTCGGCACTTATCCGCTGAACAAGGCCGCGACCGCGGAATTCGCCAACGCGGCGGTGGCCCACACAGCTCCTTCCGTGGCGAAGATAAAGGCCCAGGGAGCTGGTACGCCGGGTAAGGACGTAGTCGGCATCTACAACCTGACTGGCGTCACGTCCATCACATCGGCGGGATACAAGGGCATGGTGGTCGTCGCGTATGACGGCACCTTCAACCCGGCCGCCGTGATCAAGCTCGAGCAGGCCCAGCTCAAGTCTTCGCGCACGGTGAGTCCGGGTCCTCACGGCGGGGCCATGGTGTGCGGCTACGACACTTCGACGACCGGATCAGAGGCCAGCGAGTGCGTGTGGGTCACTAAGACCACCTTCGGCCAGATCCAGTACACCTCGGGCGCGACTCCAGTGAAGTACCCGGGTGCCTCCACGCTCGCCGTCCAGGTTAGGAACTATGTGGAGGTCCGGTCCTCCTGACCGGCGTCGGTCGGCGCCCGCGTGAGGCCAGCCCAGCTAACCGGCGAGCCAAGCACTCCGCAGGCCGTAGACTCACCTGTCGTGAGCAGACCCGAGCCCATCGAGCTGCCCTCTCAGTACGCGCCCGCCGAGGTGGAGGGCCCGCGTTACGAACGCTGGGAGAAGGCAGGTTACTTCACCGCGGACGCGCACTCGGACGCCCCCGCGTATTCAATCGTCATCCCCCCGCCGAACGTCACCGGTTCCCTGCACATCGGCCACGCGCTAGACCACACGCTGATGGACGCGCTGGTCAGGCGCCGTCGTATGCAGGGCTACAACACCCTGTGGCTGCCCGGGATGGACCACGCCGGGATCGCCACCCAGAACGTGGTGGAGCGCGAGCTCGCCAGGGAGGGCCTGAGCCGCCACGATCTTGGCCGCGAGGCCTTTGTCGAGCGGGTCTGGCAGTGGAAGGCCGAGTCCGGCGGCAAGATCCTCGGGCAGATGCGCCGTCTCGGCGACAGCGTGGACTGGTCCCGTGAGCGGTTCACGATGGACGAGGGCCTGACCAGGGCCGTCCAGACGATCTTCAAGCGGCTCTTCGACGACGGCCTGATCTACCGGGCGGAGCGCATCATCAACTGGTGCCCGCGCTGCCTCACCGCGCTGTCCGACATCGAGGTCGAGCACAGCGACGACGACGGCGAGCTCGTCTCCGTTCGCTACGGGGACGGTAACGACTCCATCGTGGTCGCCACCACCCGGGCCGAGACCATGCTCGGCGACACCGCCGTCGCGGTGCACCCCGACGACGAGCGCTACACCCATCTAATCGGCCGGACCGTGGAACTGCCGCTCACCGGCCGGCGCATCCCGATCGTCGCCGACGATCACGTCGACCCGGCGTTCGGCACCGGCGCGGTCAAGGTGACCCCGGCGCACGACCCGAACGACTTCGAGATCGGCCGCCGGCACGATCTGCCCAGCCTGACCGTCCTTGACGAGCACGGCGTGGTCACGGCGCACGGCCCCTTTCAGGGCCTGGACCGGCTCGAGGCCAGACCCGCGGTGGTGGCCGCGCTGCGCGAAGACGGCCGGATCGTCGCCGAGATCCGCCCGTACGTGCATTCGGTCGGTCACTGCAGCCGCTGCGGCACCACGGTCGAGCCGCGCCAGTCACTGCAGTGGTTCGTCCGCGTCGCCCCGCTGGCCCAGGCCGCCGGCGACGCGGTCCGCGACGGCCGCGTCCGGCTGCACCCGCCGGAGATGAGCGCTCGGTACTTCGGCTGGGTGGATGACATGCATGACTGGTGCATCAGCCGTCAGCTGTGGTGGGGCCACCGTATTCCAGTTTTTTATGGACCGAACGGACAGGTGGTCTGCGTCGGTCCGGACGAGCAACCCCCCGATGGGTGGCGTCAGGATCCCGACGTGCTCGACACCTGGTTCTCCTCGGCGCTGTGGCCGTTCTCCACCCTCGGCTGGCCCGACGACACGCCGGACCTGCGCACGTTCTACCCGACCAGCGTGCTGGTCACCGGGTACGACATCCTGTTCTTCTGGGTCGCCCGGATGATGATGTTCGGCCTGTACGCGATGCGCGACAAGCCGCCCGCCAACGCGGTGCCGTTCCGCAGCGTGGCCCTGCACGGCCTGGTCCGGGACCAGTTCGGCAAGAAGATGTCGAAGTCGCGCGGGAACACCGTGGACCCGCTGGACTGGGTGGACCGGTTCGGTGCCGACGCGACCAGGTTCACCCTGGCCCGCGGGGCCAACCCAGGCGGTGACATCGCCATCAGCGAGGAGTGGGCCGCGGGCTCGCGCAACTTCTGCAACAAGCTGTGGAACGCCGTCCGCTTCGCCCTGCTCAACGGCGCGCACGTGCCGTCCTTCCCGCTGGACCCGGCCCGGCTAGATTCGGCCGGGTACTCGGTGCCGGACCGGTGGATCCTGTCCCGGCTCTCGGCCGTGATCGCCGATGTGGACGAGCTATTCGAGGCCTTCGAGTTCGGCAAGGTCTGCGACGTGCTCTACCACTTCGCCTGGGACGAGGTCTGCGACTGGTACCTCGAGCTGGCCAAGGTGCCGCTGACCTCTGCTGACCCGCAGGCTGCCGAGACCACCAGGCAGGTGCTCGGATTCGTGCTCGACCAGCTGCTCCGCCTGCTCCATCCGGTCATGCCGTTCGTCACCGAGGAGCTGTGGACCGCGCTGACCGGCGAGGAGTCGGTCATGGTGGCTGCCTGGCCGGCGTTCGCCTATCAGGACCAGGCCGCCGAAGCGGAGATCTCGTCGGTGATGCGGCTGGTGACCGAGATCCGCCGGTTCCGCTCAGACCAGGGGCTGCGGCCGGGCCAGCGCGTGGCCGCCCGGCTGGTGGGCATCGCGGGCACGCCGCTGGCCGGGCACGAAGAGCGGATCCGGTCGCTGCTGCGGCTCAACCCGCCCGCGGACGGTTTCACCGCGTCCGCGTCCCTCGAGGTCGAGGGGATTACGGCTGAGCTCGACGTGGCCGGAGTCATCGACGTCGCGGCCGAACGCCGCCGGATGGAGAAGGATCTCGCGGCGGCCAGGAGCGAGGCGGAGCAGGCGGCCCGGAAGCTGGCCAACGCCGACTTCACCGCGAAGGCGCCCGCCGCCGTGGTGGCGAAGACCCGCCAGCGCCTGGACGCGGCCCAGGCGGACATCAGCCGCCTCGAGCAGCGGCTGGGGATGCTGGCCGGGGGGGACGCTGCTTCCCCGGGGGGCAACCCCCCGGGAGCCCCCCGATCCTGGGGGAGAACCTTCCCCCCCAGACCCCCGCGACCCCCGGACCCCCCTTGGGAGAGGCACGCCCCCCCATGCCGCCCGGGGCCAGCACGTAGGCTGGCATGGTGGATATCGAGACGCGGATGCTCGAGGTCGAGCGGGAGATTATCTCCCGTCGGCCTGAACACTCTGTTGATCTTGCCCTGGACCGGATGGCCGACCTCGTCGAGTTGCTCGGGCATCCCGAGCGTGCCTGTCCGGTCATCCACATCACGGGCAGCAACGGCAAGACGTCGACCGCCCGGATGATCGACGCGCTGCTGCGCAGCCGCGGCCTGCGGACCGGCCGGTTCACCAGCCCGCACCTGGTCTCGATCAGGGAGAGGATCTGCGTCGACGGCGCGCCGGTGTCCGCGGAGCGGTTCGTCGAGGCCTACGAGGAGGTCCTCCCGTACGTCCAGCTTGTCGATGACCGCCATCCGGTCCCGATGTCCTTCTTCGAGGTCCTGACCGGGATGGCCTTCGCGATCTTCGCCGATACGCCGGTCGACGTGATGGTCCTCGAGGTCGGCGTGGGCGGCAGGCTCGACTGCACCAACGTGGCGGACGGCGCGGTGGCGGTGATCACCCCCATCGCGATCGATCACACCAGGCTGCTCGGCAACACGATCGAGGAGATCGCGGGGGAGAAGGCGGGCATCATCAAGCCCGGGGCGTTCGCGGTGCTCGCGCAGCAGCCACTGCCCGCGGCCGAGGTGCTGCTGCGGCGCGCCGTCGAGGTCGGCGCGACGGTGGCCAGGGAAGGCGTTGAGTTCGGCGTGCTGAGCCACGAGCAGGCGGTGGGCGGTCAGCTGCTCACGCTCCGCGGCCTGCGCGGTACCTACGACGAGGTCTTCCTGCCGCTGTACGGCAATTACCAGGCGGGAAACGCGGCCTGCGCGCTCGCGGCGGTTGAGGCGTTCGCCGGGGTCGCCGCCGAGGCGGTCGAGGCGCTCGACCCAGAGCTGGTCCGTGAGGCGTTCGCCAAGGTCAGCTCCCCCGGACGGCTGGAAGTGATCAGGCGCAGTCCCACCATCATCATCGACGCGTCGCACAACCCGGCGGGCGTGGCGGCGACCGTGGCCGCCATGCACGAGGCGTTCACCTTCACGCACCTGGCTGGGGTCTTCGCGGCCAGCGGAGACAAGGACGTCGCGGGCATGCTCGCGGAGCTCGAGCCGCTACTCGACGAGATCGTGGTAACCCGCAATTCCTCCGACCGGTCGATGCCAGCCGGCGAGGCCGCGGAGCTGGCCGCCGAGATCTTCGGCGAGGATCGGGTCATCGCCGCCGACCGGCTGGACGACGCGATCGAGGCCGCGGTCACGCTGGCCGACGAGGCCGTGGTCGCGGGCCTGCCTGGCAGCGGCGGTGTGCTCGTCACCGGATCGGTCATCACCGCGGGCGACGCCCGCAAGCTGCTCGGGCCGAACGGCGGCGAGCTGCCGCCCGAGCCGACGGCCAGCCAGCCCTCGCGCCACCCGTTCACGGCCGCCGAGCTCTCATGAGGAGGTGCCTGGGATGAATGGGATCAGGCGGCTGTGCGGCACGGTGCTGATCATGGAAGCGATCATCCTCGGGCTCGCTATCGTGCCCGCCATCGTTCTTGAACATGTGAACCGCCCGCTGGCGGGCGGCGTCGGCGGTGCCCTGGCCATATCCGCCCTGGTGCTCAGCGGGCTGGTCGGGCGGCCGCACATGGGCTGGGCGCTGAAGGCTGGCACCGTCCTGCAGGTGCTGGTCATCGCCGCGGGGATCGTGCTGCCGGCCATGTACGTCCTCGGCGTGATCTTCGCTGCACTCTGGGTCACCGGAATCTGGCTGGCCCGGCGGCACGAGTCCCCCAAGGCCGTCGGCCCGGACCCGAGAAGCTCCGCAACGCGCGCCACGCCGACCTCAGGGACACCAGCCTCGTAGCCCGTCGCGGACCGCGGACGCCTGTCCAAGCGCACCGCTCCGCTTTGTCTGCAGTTTTTGGGGTTATAACCCCAAAAACTGCAGACAAAGCACCGGGTTGGCCGAGTATGCCGCTGCTCGATTCGCCGTTCCGGCGGCGGCCGTTTCGGCGGCGAGCGTTCCGCAGCGGCCGCTCAAGCGGCGAGCGTTCCGGCGGCCAGCGATCGGGTCGCCGATCCGGTCCTGCGGCGGCCCGGGAATCCGCCGCCGAATCTGGCCAGATCGTGACCGGCTCGCCGATCCCCGGCGGCGGCCATACGCACCGCCATGGGTAAGCTGGCGGGGATGTAGCGAATCGCGTCATCGATCCGCGGCAAGCTCTCTGGGCCCCGGCGAAGGAGCGTCGTTGTCAGAACATGCTTTCGTCCTGATAAGACCCGACGCGCCGCTTTTGCGGGGTAGACAGGTCCGGGGAGAGGCTCAGGCGCTCTCCACCGAACTCGCGTAGCCGAACATCATCACATGCTGAAGCCGCTCCATCGGAACGGTTTTCAGCACTTATATCGATGATCTCGCAGATCATCGATAGTCCCGAAGATCAAAGCCCGGATCGGAAGGTTCCCGCTCCTGATGAGCAACGTGCTGACGTTCCTCGGCCGTGACATGGCGGTCGACCTCGGCACCGCGAACACGCTGGTTTACGTGCGTGGCCGCGGCATCGTGCTGAATGAGCCGTCGGTGGTGGCGCTCAATACCAATAACGGCCACATCGTCGCGGTGGGCGTCGAAGCCAAACGCATGATCGGCCGCACCCCGGGCAACATCGTGGCGGTGCGCCCGCTGAAGGACGGCGTCATCGCCGACTTCGACGTGACCGAGCGCATGCTGCGCTACTTCATCCAGAAAATTCACCGGCGCGCCCACTTCGCGAAACCGAGGCTGGTGGTGGCCGTGCCCAGCGGGATCACCGGCGTGGAGCAGAGCGCGGTGAAGGAAGCCGGCCATCAGGCCGGCGCGCGCCGGGTTTACATCATCGAGGAGCCGATGGCGGCGGCGATCGGCGCGGGGCTGCCGATCCACGAGCCGACCGGCAACATGGTGGTCGACATCGGCGGCGGCACCACCGAGGTGGCGGTCATCTCGCTGGGCGGCATCGTCACCTCGCAGTCCATCAGGGTCGGCGGTGACGAGCTGGACCAGGCGATCATCACGTTCGCGAAGAAGGAATACTCGCTGATGCTCGGCGAGCGGACCGCCGAGGAAATCAAGATCGCCCTCGGCTCTGCGTTCCCTTCGGCCGATGAGCCGCACGCCGAGATCCGCGGCCGGGACTTGGTCAGCGGCCTGCCGAAGACGGTGGTGATCTCCGCGGCCGAGGTGCGGCGTGCCATCGAGGAACCGGTCAACCTGGTCATCGACGCGGTCAAGAACACGCTGGACAAGTGTCCGCCGGAGCTGGCCGGCGACGTCATGGACCGGGGAATCGCGCTGACGGGCGGCGGCGCCCTGCTGCGCGGGCTAGAGTCACGAATCCGGGAGGAGACAGGAATGCCCGTGCAGGTCGCGGACAACCCGCTCGACTCCGTGGTGCTCGGCACCGGGAAGTGTGTCGAGGACTTCGAGACCCTGCGTCAGGTCCTGGTGCCCGACACCAGGCGCTGATTGACGGTGCCGCCCTGCCGCGGCGGCCGCGACGGGCGGACGAGGAGCTGCTTTGCACGACAACCGGCGTACCCGCCTGGTTCTTGGCCTGCTCCTGATCGCCGCGATCGTACTGATTACGCTGGACTTCAGGGACGGCGGCGCGTCGCCGGCCAGGAACGTGGGCGCGGACATCTTCGGCCCGGTCGAGCGGGTCACGCACGATGTGACCGACCCGGTGGCCAGCCTGTTCGACTCGGTCACCGGCGGTCCGTCGGCGCAGGGCACGATCGCGAACCTGCAGCGGGAGAATGCCGAACTGCGCGCCCAGCTCAGCCGGGCGCAGCTGAGCCAGGCCGCCAGGAAGCAGCTGGCGCAGCTGCTACAGCTCGATGCCGGCGCCTACCGGATCGTCCCCGCGAACGTCATAGCGGCCGGAGGTGACTACTCCGATACGGTCACCCTGGACGCGGGCAGCCAGGACGGGATCAAGCCGAACGAGACGGTCCTCAACGGTTCCGGGTTCGTCGGCACCGTCACTCAGGTGAGCGCGGACACCTCGACCGTCTTGCTGGCCAACGACGCGTCGTCGGTGGTGGGCGTGCAGATGGCGAGCGGCGGCCAGATCGGCGAGGTCACCGGAACCGGCAAGTCCGTGTCCGGATCCGGCCTGCTGCGACTGAGCCTGTTCGATGCGAACGCGGTGCTGGCCCCCGGCCAGGAGGTTGTCACGTACGCCTCTATCGGTGACCAGCCGGAGGTGCCCGGCGTTCCCGTCGGCACGATCGTGTCGGTCAGCGGCGGCGCGGGCGCGCTCACCCAGACCGCGATGGTCCGGCCGTCGGTCAACTTCACCGCGCTGGGCGTCGTCGGCGTGGTGGTTCAGGTGCCGAGGCGCAATCCCCGGGTCTCGGTGCTGCCGCGGCCGGCGCCGACCGTCACTGTCACCGTGACCCCGAGCGCGACCGCGTCCAGCGTGCCGTACACCTCGCCGGGCGCGGGAGTCGCGGTGTCCACGGCCCCGTCCGCCACGGCTTCTGCCACGGGCGGGGGCTGACGTGCGGGCGCTGATCGCCTTTGTATTCGTCGCCGTCGCGGTCGTGGCCCAGCTGACCGTGGTGGACCGGATCGCGTTTCCCGGCGGCGCGGGACCCGACCTGGTGCTGCTCGCCGTGGCGGCGCTCGCCCTGGCCAGCGGTCCGATGGCAGGCGCGCTGATCGGCTTCTGGGCCGGCCTCGCGCTCGATGTCGCCCCGCCCGGCAGCCACTTCGTCGGCCAGGACGCGCTGGTATTCTGCCTGATCGGCTACGCCTGCGGGCTGCTGGCCGACCACTCCTCCGGTGACGGCGCCACCGAACCCGGGCACTCGGCGCTCTTCGAGATCGTCGTGGTGGCGGCGGGCGCGATCTGCGGCGAAATCCTGGGTGCCTTGCTCGGCGTCATGCTGAGCGATCCCCGGGTCACCTGGCCGGCCATCACCCGCGTGCTTCCGGCCGCGGTGGTGTATGACGTGCTGCTCGCCCCGTTCGTGCTCTATGCCGTCGCGGCCGCGTGGCGCCTGGCCGGAGCGCGGGGGCACGCCCGCCGGCCGGGATGGTCGGCTGCGCGGGCGGGAACGGCAGTGCCAGGAGCAGGCCTGGGCCTGGGCACGGTCCGGTCGGCCGTCGGCGGTAATACCCCGCGGTTGCGGCTATCGGACCGGGGGAAGGGCTCGATGGGCGGCCTGCGCGCCCCCGGGACCGTCGGCCTGACGACAGCGAAACGCGAGCCCCGGCTCAACCTGGGCCGGGCTGGCTCGGCCCGTCCGGCGATGCGGGCGGGCTCGATGACAGGGTTGCGGGATGGGCTCGGCACGGCCTTCGCGACGAGCAGCCTCGGCGGCGGCCAGGCCAGGCTCCGGTTCGGCCGCTCCAGCCTGGGCCGCTCCAGCCTGGGCCGGTCCTGGCTCGGCGGCTCGCTCTTCAGCCGCAGTCCGTCTTCTTCCCACCTGAGCTCCCCGCACGGCCGGTCCCCGGTCTTCAGCCGATCGGCGTCTGTGGGCCGGTCCTCCCCAATCCGGCACCGGGGCAACCTGATGCGGACACCAGGCGGCCTGGGCAGCCGCACGCCCCGCTTTACCCGGAACGGCTCCCGGAGCAGCGGTCGCGGTGGGGTCCTCGGCCGGCTGGCCGGCCCGCTGCGCGGGTCCGTCTCGCCGAAGTCGCCATCCGCGGGCTGGCTGCGCCGGCCCGCGGGCGGCAACTCCCTGACCCGCCGCACCATGGGCCGCAGCGTCTTCGGCCGCGGCGTCTTCGGCCGGGGGAGCGGTGGCCTGGGCGCGCGCCAGCCCCGGCTGCGGTCCGGGCGGTCAGGTCCGGCCCGGCTGCACATGCCCCGGCCGAAGGCCAGGAGAAAATGGCGGACAGGAGGTTATCGGTGACTACGGCCTCGCGCCGCCGGCTGCTGGTGCTCTACGTGATCGCCGCTGCCATGCTGGTCTCGCTGGGCGGCCGGCTCTATTACCTGCAAGTGATCAACACCTCCTCGTTCACCAAGCTCGCCGCCGCGAACCAGACCAGGAACGTAATCGTGCCGGCGGTCCGCGGCCAGATCCTCGACGACGTGGGCAACCGGCTGATCACCAATCAGACGGCGCTGGTCGTCTCGGTGGACATGATGACCCTGTCCCAGCAGCCGGGTGGCGCCACCCCCGTGCTGCGCCGGCTGGCCTTGCTGCTCGGCATGCCCTACACACTGCTGTCCGAGAAGACCCGGCTGTGTACCAAGGGCGTGACGCAGCCCTGCTGGACCGGCTCGCCGTACCAACCCATCCCGGTGGCGCAGAACGTCTCCGTCCAGGTGGCGCTGCAGGTCATGGAGGAGCAGAAGCAGTTCCCCGGGGTGACGGCGCAGGTTCAGCCGGTCATCGACTACCCGCAGCCGGACGGCGCCAATCCGGCCCAGGTACTCGGCTACCTGCAGCCGATCACTCCGCAGGAGATCGCCAGCCGGCACCTGCCGGTGACCGGCTTCTCCGGCGTGGACCTGGTGGGCCAGGCCGGCCTCGAGGCCCAGTACGACAGCCAGCTCCGCGGCCACGTCGGCACTCAAACCGTGTCGGTCAACGCCGCGGGAGATGTCACCGGGACCGTCGGCCAGACCTCGCCCGTCAACGGCGATGATCTCGTGACCAGCCTCAACGCCCAGATACAGACTGACACTCAGAACGCGCTCAACGGCGCGATCGCCCGGTCGCGGGCCGCGGGCAACGCCGCCAACCAGGGCGCGGCGATCGTGATGACGACGACCGGCCGGGTAGTGGCGATGGCCAGCTACCCGGACTACAACCCGAGCGTGTGGACCGGTGGCATCTCCCAGCAGGAGTTCAACGCGCTGTTCGGCACCGGCGACGGGCAGCCGATCATCAACTGGACCACCCAGGGCCAGTACGCCCCTGGCTCGACCTTCAAGGTCACCTCGACCGCTGCCGCGGTGGCCAACGGGTACCCGCTGAATGGCCTGTACAACTGTCCCGGCTCGGTCAGCATCGGCAGCCAGACCTTCGGCAACGACGGCGAGCCAAGCCTGGGCGAGATGACGTTCGCCGAGGCCCTCATCCAGTCCTGCGACACCGTGTACTACAACCTCGGCTACGACATGTACCTCAGCGACGATACGAAGGCCAACATGGAGCCGTCGCCGAAGGCGCCGGTGCAGAAGATGCAGCAGATGGAGCTGGACTGGGGCTTCGGGAAGGACACCGGCATCGACCTGCCCGCCGAGTCGCCCGGCACGATCCCGACCAGGCAGTGGCTGTACTACCTGTGGAAGGACAACGCCAACACCGGCCAGAACTGGTGCAAGAACGGCCGTCAGTACGGCACGTACGTGCAGCAGATCGAGTGGCAGGACTGCCGGAGCGGCTGGCAGTGGGAGCCGGGCCAGGCCGCCATCGCCGCGATCGGCCAGGGCTACGTGACCGTCACCCCGATCCAGCTGGCCGACGCGTACGTGGCGCTGGCCAACGGCGGGACGCTGTACAGCCCGCGCATCGGCGAGGCGCTGGTCTCGCCGGTCACGGGCCAGGTGGTGCAGAAGATCAACCCGCCGGTCGTCCGGCACCTGCCGGTTTCCGGTTACACGCTGTCCTATATTCGCAGCGCGCTGGCGGGTGTGGTCACCCAGGGCACCGCGGCCGGGGCGTTCGGCGGTTTCCCGCTGAACCAGGTCTGCGTGGCGGGCAAGACCGGTACCGCCCAGCTTTTCGGCAAGAACGCGACCTCGGTGTTCGCCTCGTTCGCGCCGTGTAACGACCCGAAGTACGTGGTCATCGTCATGGTCCCGGACTCTGGCTACGGCGCCGACGTGGCGGCGCCGGCGGTACGCCAGATATGGGACGGCATCTACGGCCTGGAGGGACACAAGGCCGCGGTTCCCGGCGGGCAGGTGCCGTCCACACCGCCGCGGATAACCTCGACCGGGGCGATCACGGCGCCGCCCGGCTACGCTCCAGCTCCGTCCAGCTCCGCCAGGAGGAAGTGATGCTGGGCCGATCGACGAGCTACACCGCGCGCGGCCTCACCACGCCGCGGCCCGGGGCGTTCTCAGGCCGCCCGAAGTCCCTGCTGGCCCGGGCCTTCGCCAGGAACTCGGCGCTCAGGCACATGGACTGGATCTTGATCGTAGTGGTACTCGGGCTGAGCGGGATCGGTACCCTGCTCGTCTGGTCGGCCACTCAGCCCAGCCTGCTCGCGGCCGGGGCGGACCCGCGTACCTACCTCAAGAAGCAGCTGCTCAACGTGATCATCGGGTTGGTCCTGATGGTCGCGGTCAGCCTGGCCGACACCAGGCAGCTGCGGACCTGGACGCCGTTTTTCTACGGCGCGACCGTGCTCGCCTTGCTGGCCGTCCTCACCCCCATCGGTTCCGACATCAACGGCGCCCACGCGTGGATCTCCCTGCCCGGCGGATTCCAGGTCGAGCCGTCCGAGTTCGCCAAGGTCGCGCTGATCCTGATGACCGCGAGGATCTTCGCGGGGGCCCGCGGCGAGCGGCCGGGCCCGCGTGCCCTGCTGATCGCGCTGGCCTGCGCGGCGCCGCTGATGGGCCTGGTGGTAATCGAGCCGGCCCTGGGCGTGGCCCTGGTGCTCGTCACCGTGACCGCCACCATGATCGTGCTGTCCGGGCTCCGGCTGCGCTTCATCATCGCGCTCGCGGGCATCGTGGCCGCGGTGATCGCCGCGGCCGGCGGCCTGCACCTGCTGAAGTCTTACCAGCTGACCCGGTTCACGTCCTTCCTGCACCCGGCCGCCGACCTGTCCGGGGCGGGCTACAACGCCGCCCAGGCCAAGATCGCGGTGGGGTCAGGCGGGATGTTCGGCCAGGGCCTGTTCCATGGCCAGCTGATCGCGGGCAACTTCGTCCCGTCGCAGCAGACCGACTTCATCTTCACCGTGGCCGGCGAGGAACTCGGCTTCGTCGGCACCATCGTGATCGTCTTCCTGCTTGGTGTCGTGATCATCCGCGCGCTGCGGATCGCCAGCCGGGCCGATGACCTGTTCGGCCTGCTGGTCGCGTCCGGCATCGCGATGTGGTTCGCGTTCCAGTCGTTCGTCAACATCGGCATGACGATCGGCATCATGCCGATCACCGGCCTCCCGCTGCCCTTCGTCTCCTACGGCGGCTCGGCCGTCTTCGCCGACATGATCGCCATCGGCCTGCTCCAGTCCGTCCACAGGCGCCGCATCATATTCGAGTGACGATCCTCGTCCTCACCGCCGTACCACGGGCATCGCTGCCGTTTCGCAGCGCTGTCACCACGGTCCGTTCGGATAACCTGTTGTGATGCCTCTCCAATCGGTGTACCCGGCCCTTGAGCCGCTGTTGCCTCGCGTGCGTAAGCCGATCCAGTACGTCGGCGGTGAGGTCGGCTCGGTCGTCAAGGACTGGGACGCGACCGACGTCCGGTGGGCGCTGTGTTACCCCGACGCCTACGAGGTCGGACTGCCCAACCAGGGCATCCAGATCCTCTACGAGGTGCTGAACGAGCGCGACGGCGTGCTCGCGGAACGGACTTACAACGTCTGGCCCGACCTCGAGAAGCTCATGCGCGAGGAGGGGGTGCCCCAGTTCACGCTGGAGGCGCACCGGCCGGTCAGCGCCTTCGATGCGCTCGGCGTCAGCTTTGCCTCGGAGATGGCGTATACGAACCTCCTCACCGTGCTCGATCTTGCCGGTATTCCCCTTTTTTCCTCCGAACGGTCCGGCGTGCATCCGCTGGTCATCGGCGGGGGCCACGCGGCGTTCAACCCGGAGCCGGTCGCGGACTTCCTCGACGTAGTGGTCCTCGGCGACGGCGAACAGGCCGTGCTCGCGATCACGGACCTGATTCGTGACTGGAAGCGGGCCGGGCAGCCCGGTGGACGGGACGGTCTGCTGCTGCGGCTAGCGGCGGTGGCGTACGTGCCCCGCTTCTACGACGTAGAGTACCACCCGGACGGAAAGATTTCAAACATAAAGCCGAATCGCCCCGGCGTTCCGTCTACAGTTTCGAAATATACCGTAATGGACCTGGACGCCTGGCCGTACCCGCGCGCGCCCATCGTGCCCGTGGCCGAGACCGTGCACGAGCGGTACAGCGTGGAGATCTTCCGCGGCTGCACCCGCGGCTGCCGGTTCTGCCAGGCCGGGATGATCACTCGGCCGGTCCGGGAACGATCCATCACCACGATCGGCTCCATGGTCAAGGGCGGGGTGGCGGCCACCGGGTTCGACGAGGTCGGGCTGCTCTCGCTGTCGAGCGCGGATCACAGCGAGATCAACGAGATCGCGGTCGACCTGGCCGACTGCTACGAGGGCACCAACATCGGGCTGTCGCTGCCCTCCACCCGGGTGGACGCCTTCAACGTGACGCTCGCCGACGAGCTCAGCAGGAACGGCCGCCGGTCCGGGCTGACGTTCGCTCCGGAGGGCGGGTCCGAGCGGCTGCGCAAGGTGATCAACAAGATGGTCACGGAAGAGGACCTGATCCGCACCGTCACTACGGCCTACTCCAGTGGCTGGCGGCAGGTCAAGCTGTACTTCATGTGCGGGCTGCCGACCGAGACCGACGCCGACGTGCTGGCGATCGCGCAGCTGACGCGCAAGGTCATCGCGGCGGGCCGGGAGGCAACCGGCCGCCGCGACATCAGGTGCACGGTGTCGATCGGCGGATTCGTGCCCAAGCCGCACACGCCGTTCCAGTGGGCCGCCCAGTGCCCGCCGGACGTCGTGGATGACCGGCTGCGGGCGCTCGGCGGCGCGCTGCGCGCCGACCGCGCTTACGGCAAGGCCATCGGGTTCCGCTATCACGACGGGCAGCCGGGCCTGATCGAAGGCCTGCTCTCCCGCGGCGACCGCCGCGTCGGCGGCGTGATCCTGGCGGCGTGGCGGGACGGCGCGCGGTTCGACGGGTGGAGCGAGCACTTCTCGTTCGAGCGGTGGCAGCGCGCGGCGGAATCGGCCCTGGCCGACGAGCCGGTGGACCTTGCATGGTATACTATGCGCGAACGTGATTACAGTGAGGTGCTCCCCTGGGACCACCTGGACGCGGGCCTTGACCGCGACTGGCTTTGGCAGGACTGGCAGGACTCCATCGCTCCCGAGGGCGCGGCCGAGGTGGAAGATTGCCGCTGGACTCCGTGTTATGAATGTGGGGTCTGTCCGGCCATGGGTACCGAGATCCAGGTAGGCCCCACCGGGGACCGCCTTGACGGGAGGCGGCTGCTTCCCGTAGTGGTCGGGAGGTAGCGTGGCGGAGCCGGCGCCCCAGAGACCTGCGGTGCAGCATCTGGTGGTCCGGTATGCTAAGCGGGGAAAGATGCGTTTTGCCAGCCACAGAGACGTGGCGCGCGCCTTCGAGCGGGGAGTGCGCAGGGCGGGTCTTCCGATCGCTTACTCGGCCGGGTTCACGCCGCACCCGAAGATTTCCTATGCAGGCGGCGCTCCGACCGGTGTGGCAAGCGAGGCTGAGTACCTGAGCCTTGCGCTGACGGCCCGGCAGGCGGCGACCGAAGTGTGCCAGCGGCTGGGCGCGGCACTGCCGGATGGGATTGATGTGATCGATGTCACCGAGGATGCCCCGGGAGGACCTGGGGAGTCGTCCCGCCGGGATAACTCCTTCGGCCGCCTGGAGGCCTCGCAGTGGCGGATGGTTCTGCCGGGCGTGAGTCCTGCGGCGGCTGAGCAAGCTGTCGCGAGCTTCCTCACCCTCGGCGAGGCGCCGGTGGAGCGCCTCACGGACAAGGGCGTCCGGCGTTTGGATGCCCGTGCGGCCGTGGTCGAGATGAGCGTACTCGGACCGGATGAGATCACGGCTGATCCTGACGGCGGCCAACGCGCCGCCGTGGCAGGTCATGAAGATTGTGCCATTCTTCGAATGGTTGTTCTACATACGGCCCCTGCCGTGCGGCCCGAGGATATCTTGACCGCGCTGCGTGACAGGGAAGGCATCGCGCCGTCGGCGCCGCCAATGACCACCCGGCTGTCGCAAGGTTCACGAGCCTTGCTGACCGGGAAGGCCCTGCTGGCTGGGGATGGGTCATGACGGCGTCGCGGTTGTGCCCGGGAGCCGTACCCGTGAAGACCCGAATAAGTTACAGGGCCCGGTGCTGGCGAGTTCGCGCGGTATCCGCGCGAAGTCAGCGCCGTCAGGGCAGGGGCCGCGAGTGCGGCTCAGCCCGGGCCTACGTTTACAACGTGCTCCCGTGCGGTGTGCGGGTGCGTCGCGGTACGCCGCTATTGAGCGGAACGTCGCGATACCGCGCGCCCGGGAGCCTGACTGGAGATTGCCCGAATGCTCGAGAGCGAGCTGTACGACAGAGAATTCAATGACAATGCGGGCGGGCGTGGTGCTGACGAACTGACCCCGAGTGTGCCCGCGGCGGTGTTCCAGCCGCCGCAGGTGGTGTTCCAGCCGCCGACGGTACGTCCGGAGCCCGAGCGGCCGCCCGGATCCTCGGCACCGGCTGGAGCCGACACCGACACCGGGACCGCCGCCGCCGCGAACGGCAGCGCCGACGCTGGCAGTGCCGGTGACGACGATGGCCCGGGCCGCAGGCGCAGGCGCAGGCCGAGCCGCAGCCGGGCCAGGTCCGGCGACGCCGAGACCGCAGCGGAAGCCGGTGAAGCCCAGCCCGAGAGCCACGGCGCTGAGGAATCCCACGGGGCTCAGGGGACCCAGGAACCTGCGGCCGATGCCGGAAACGGCGCGGCGCCCCAGCCCGAGGGGCGCAGGCCATCGTCCCGAACGCGCAGCCGCCGGGCGAGTGCGGCCAGAGGGGACACCGCCGATGCGACCGCCGGCACCGAGTCCGCCGCTGCGGGATCCGCGCCGGGCGCCGGCCCGGCGGACGCCGACGATGACGCTGACGATGACGGCGATTCCACCAGCAGCAGCGCCCGCAGGCGCAGGCGCAAGCGCCGCCGCGGTTCGGCCGAGGGCCCGGGGGGATCGGAGTCGCTTACCCCCGATGACCCGCCGGACACCGTCGTGCACGTACGCGAGCCGAACGCCAACGACGACGTCCGGTCGGTGAAGGGCTCGACCAGGCTCGAGGCCAAGAAGCAGCGGCGCCGTGAGGGCAGGGAAACCGGCCGCCGCCGGCCGCCGATCGTCACCGAGTCCGAGTTCCTCGCCCGCCGCGAGTCGGTCGAGCGGACCATGGTGGTCCGTCAGCGCAAGGACCGCACCCAGATCGCGGTGATGGAAGACGGCGTGCTGGTCGAGCACTACGTGAACCGGTCCAGCCATCAGTCCTACGTCGGCAACGTCTACCTGGGCAAGGTCCAGAACGTGCTGCCGTCGATGGAGGCCGCCTTCGTCGATATCGGCAAGGGGCGCAACGCCGTGCTGTACGCGGGCGAGGTCAACTTCGACGTCAGCGGACTCGAAGGCCAGCCCAAGCGGATCGAATCGGCACTGAAGTCGGGCCAGTCGGTGATCGTGCAGGTCACCAAGGACCCGGTTGGGCACAAGGGAGCCCGGCTGACCAGCCAGGTCAGCCTGCCTGGCCGCTACCTGGTCTACGTGCCAGGCGCGTCTATGACCGGGATCAGCCGCAAGCTGCCCGACACCGAGCGGAACCGGCTCAAGGCCATCTTGAAGCGGGTCATGCCGGAGAACGCCGGCGTCATCGTCCGGACCGCGGCCGAGGGAGCCGCCGAGGAGGAGCTGTCCCGCGACGTCTCCCGGCTCGCCGTCCAGTGGGAGACGATCGAGAAGAAGGCGAAGACGGCCAGCGCGCCCGCACTGCTTTACAGCGAGCCTGACCTGACCATCCGCGTGATCAGGGACGTGTTCAACGAAGACTTCGCCAAGATGGTCGTGTCGGGCGACGAGGCCTGGGATGTGGTCGACGAGTACGTGAAGTACGTCGCCCCGCACCTGGCCGACCGGATCAGCCGCTGGGAGGGCAGCCGGGACGCGTTCGCCGACTTCCGGATCGACGAGCAGCTGGCCAAGGCCCTGGAGCGGAAGGTGTGGCTGCCGAGCGGCGGATCGCTCGTGATCGACAAGACCGAGGCGATGACGGTTGTCGACGTGAACACGGGCAAGTTCACCGGGCAGGGCGGGAACCTGGAGGAGACCGTCACCCGCAACAACCTCGAGGCCGCCGAGGAGCTCGTCCGCCAGCTCCGGCTGCGCGACGTGGGCGGCATCATCGTCATCGACTTCATCGACATGGTGCTCGAGAGCAACAGGGAACTGGTGCTCCGCAGGCTCCTCGAATGCCTGGCGAGGGACCGGACGAAGCACCAGGTGGCCGAGGTGACCTCGCTCGGCCTGGTGCAGATGACCAGGAAGCGAGTGGGCGCGGGCCTGCTCGAGGCCTTCTCGACGCCCTGCGAGTGCTGCAACGGCCGCGGCGTGATCCTCAACTTCGACCCCGACGCCGACGGCCACGTGGCGGCCCATGCGCACGCCCGCGGCAACAGCGGCAACGGCGGGGGTAACCACGGCGGGGGCAACGGAGGCAGGGTCACCGCCGCCGCGGCCACCCCGGCCTTGGTAGCCGCCCGCGCCCGCCCGGCCGACGCCCAGCCGGCCGACGCCCAGCCAGCCGACGCCCAGCCAGCCGACGCCCAGCCAGCCGACACCCAGCCGGACAGCGGCCAGGCGCCTGGCGTACCCAAGGCCGACGGCGCGTACCTCGCTGCCGACCAGATCACGGCCGCCCAGCCCGGAAACGGGCCAGGCAACCACGGGCAGCACGCCAGCGGTGAAGCCGTCGCGGGAGATGCAGCTCCAGGCCCAGGCTCCGCCGCAGCCGCTGGCCAGCCAGCCGCTGGCCAGCCAGCCGCTGGCCAGTCGCCCGGCGGCGCAGGTGAGCCCGGCCGCTCCGGCAATGGCCGCCGCCGCAGGCGCAAGCCCGCCGCGGCTACCTCAGCCGCCCCCGCACCCACAGCGACCGCAACCGTCCCGGCACCCGCACCCACGCCAGAACCACAGCAGGCCCGCGACGGGGCCGCCTGAGCCGCCCGCCCCGCGACGACGGGCCGCGACGACGGGCCGCGACGACGGGCCGCGACGACGAGGCGCGACGACGGGCCGCGACGACGAGGCGCGACCGTATCGCCTGAGCTGGTTCGTGAACGCGCCGAGGTCTGGTAGCCTTAGCGGTCGGGAGTCGCCCGCTGCGCGGGACCCCGTGTGCAAGTTCAAGCGAGCCCGCCGTGGTGACACCGGTGTGCCGGGGCATGCTAGGAAAGCGCAAGGAAAGAGAGAGTTCTCGGGTGTACGCGATTGTGCGCTGCGGCGGCCGGCAGGAAAAGGTCGCGCTGGACGAAGTCGTCACCGTCGACAAGCTTCCTGGCGAAGCCGGCTCGAGCATTACGCTGCCGGCCTTGCTGGTGGTGGACGGTGAGCGGGTCATCAGTGATCCAGCCGAAGTCGGGCGCTACCAGGTCACGGCGGACATCGTCGGTGACGCGGCAGGTCCCAAGATCAACATGATCCATTACCGGAACAAGACCGGGTACCGGCGCCGTCTCGGCCACCGGCAGCGGTACACCCAGGTACGGATCACCAGCATCGGCACCGAGGGCAAGGCGCAGGCCAAGCCCAAGGCACAGGCCAAGCCGAAGGCTAAGGCGGAGGAGGACTGAGATGGCACACAAAAAGGGCGCGTCATCCAGCCGCAACGGCCGTGACTCGAATGCCCAGCGCCTCGGCGTCAAGCGTTTCGGCGGCCAGGTGGTGAATGCGGGCGAGATCATCGTCCGCCAGCGCGGCACGCACTTCCACCCGGGTGAAGGTGTCGGCCGGGGCAACGACGACACGCTGTTCGCGCTGGTCGGCGGAGCGGTGGAGTTCCGCAGGTACCGTGGTCGGCGGGCCGTGAGCGTCGTTTCGGCCGAGCCTCCGGCGTAGGGCCGCCGCAGGACAAGCAGGACAAGGCAGAAGGCGGGCCCGGGCAACCCGGCCCGCCTTTCTCATGCACGAAGCCACGAACACACGAAGCCACGAACGCACGAACGCACGAACATATGAAGCACATAGGGAGATGGGTACCGTGGCGGAGTTCGCCAACCGGGTCACGCTGAAGGTGCAGGCTGGCCACGGTGGCAACGGCTGCGCCTCGATCCACCGGGAGAAGTTCAAGCCGCTCGGCGGCCCGGACGGGGGCAATGGCGGGCGCGGCGGTGACGTGATCCTCGAGGTAGACGCGAGCTCGGCGACCCTGCTCGACTTCCACCGCCGTCCGGTGCGCCGGGCGGGTAACGGCCGGCAGGGCGAGGGCTCGAACCGGACCGGAGCCGACGGCGCCGATCTCGTCATCGCGGTGCCGAACGGGACCGAGGTCAAGACTGCGGACGGCGAGGTGCTCGCCGACCTGATCGGTACCGGTACCAGGTTCGTGGCCGCCGCGGGCGGCCGGGCCGGCCTCGGCAACGCCGCGCTGGCCTCGCCGCGCCGCAAGGCGCCCGGTTTCGCCCTCAAGGGCGAGCCGGGGGAGCAGCGTGATCTCATCCTGGAACTGAAGACGGTCGCCGACGTCGGGCTGGTCGGCTTTCCCAACGCAGGCAAGTCCTCCATGATCGCGGCGATGTCCGCGGCCCGGCCGAAGATCGCCAATTACCCGTTCACCACCTTGATCCCGAACCTGGGCGTGGTGGAAGCAGGCGACGTCCAGTTCGTCGTCGCCGACGTGCCCGGGCTCATTCCGGGCGCGAGCCAGGGCAAGGGCCTGGGCCACGACTTCCTGCGGCACGTTGAGCGCTGCTCCACCCTGGTCCACGTGCTCGACTGCGCGACTGAAGAGCCCGGACGCAGCCCCGTCGCGGACCTGGCCGCGATCGAGCAAGAACTGACCGCCTACGGCGACGCCACCGGTGCCGAGCTGCTCACCAGGCCCCGGCTGATCGCGCTCAACAAGATCGACGTCCCGGCCGCCCGCGAGCAAGCCGACCAGGTAAAAACGGAGTTCGAACAGCGCGGGTATCAGGTCTTCGAGATATCGGCCGCTACCGGGGAGGGGCTCCGCCAGCTGGGCTTCGCGATGGCGGCCCTGGTCGCCGCGGACCGGGCCGCCCGTCCGGCGGAACAGCCCGTCGAGCTAGTCAGGGTCAGGATCAAGGTCAAGGCGGCCGACGAGCCGGGCTTCGAGGTCGTGCGGATCGGCGAGAGCTTCCTCATCCGGGGCGAGAAGCCCCAGCGGTGGGTCAGGCAGACCGATTTCAGCAACAACGAGGCGGTGGGTTACCTGGCCGACCGGCTGGCCCGCCTGGGTGTGGAGGAGGCGCTGGCTGAGGCGGGCGCCGAGCCGGGCGCCGAGGTTCTGATCGGCGAGCTAGACGACGCCGTGGTGTTCGACTGGGACCCGGCCGTCCCCATGGCCAGCGGCGCCCGATCCGGTCCCGGCCGCCGCCGCGGCCACGCCACGAAGGTCGACCCGCACCTCGGCCCCCGTGGCACCGATTCCCGCCTGTCCCCATGACCACGAGCCAAAAGATCCCCGTTACCACGAGCCCAAAGACAAAAGCGGACACCCACCGGGCGGACATCGCCGCGGCGGTCCGCGTCGTGGTCAAGGTCGGCTCCTCGTCGCTGACCACCGCGGACGGCGAGATCGCCGACGAGGCGATCGTGGCCCTGGCCGACGCCCTGGCCGCCCGCGCCAGCACCGGCACGCAGCTCGTCCTGGTGTCGTCAGGCGCGATCGCGTCCGGCCTGGCCCCGCTGGGCCTATCCCGGCGGCCCAGCGACCTGGCCACCCAGCAGGCGGCGGCCAGCGTTGGCCAGGGCCTGCTCATCGCCAGGTACGCCGCCGCCTTCGCCAGGCACGGCATCCGCACCGGCCAGGTGCTGCTGTCCGCCGATGACCTGATGCGCCGCACCCACTACCGCAACGCGCAGCGCACCCTGAACCGGCTGCTCGAGCTCGGCGTGCTGCCGGTGGTCAACGAGAACGACACGGTGGCCACCGACGAGATCAGGTTCGGTGACAACGACCGCCTGGCCGCCCTGGTCGCGCACGTCACGCGGGCCACGGCGCTCATCCTGCTCTCCGACGTGGACGGCCTCTACGACGGCGACCCCCGCCGCGGCGACGCGCAGCGGATCCCCGAAGTACGCGACAAATCGGACCTGGCCGGAATCACCCTAGGCCGGGGCATGAGGGCGGGCCAGGGAGCACCCACAAACCACACCGCCACGAATCACATCAAAGGTATCGGCGGGATGGCGACCAAGGTGGAGGCGGCGATGATCGCCTCCGCGGCCGGCATCCCGGCCGTGGTCGCCGACGCCGCCAGCGCGCCAGCCGCGCTGGCGGGTGCGCCGACTGGCACCTACTTCGCCGCCGCCAGCGGCCGCAGGCCCGCCACCAGGCTGCTGTGGCTGAAGCACGCCGCCGTGGCCCGCGGCAGCCTGAGGCTCGACCAGGGCGCGATCGAAGCCATCATCGCCAAGCACGCCAGCCTGCTGCCCGCCGGCATCACCGGCGTCGAGGGTGTATTCGACGCCGGTGATCCGGTCAACCTGTGCGATGAGAACGACAACGTCGTCGCCCGTGGCCTGGTCAACTACGACGCCGCCGAGATTCCCGGCCTGATGGGCCGGTCCACCCGGTGGCTGGCGAGCAAGCTAGGCCAGGAGTACGAGCGTGAGGTCGTGCACCGCGACGACCTCGTCATCCTCTGACGACGACTGACGACGACTAGAGCTTCAGTTCTCTAGTTGTCGTCGTTGTTGTTGCCGCCACCGCTTCCGCCACCGCGGTTCTGGAACCGGTCGAACAGCCCGCCGCCAGCCCGGCTCAGGGTGTCCGCCGCGCCCCGGACCATGCCGATGAGCGGGTCCTCGGACCGGCTCCATGAGTCCTGGTAGGCCTTCGCGGCGTTCCGCATTTCATCGCCCACCGACGCGGTACGGTCATCGTCCCGGCGCGAGTAGTCGCCGGCCAGGATGCGCTCGTACTCGCCGCTGGCCACCCAGTGATCGAGCTCGGCGAACCGGACCACGGCGAACGGGTGCGTGTTGCCCTGCAGCTGGAGCAGCTTCAGGATGCTGTCCCGCAGGTCCGGCGCCGCGTCGTACTCGCGGGCCTGCTCGTGGAAGGCGTCGGCGTTCATCTCGGCCAGCCGGGACCCGCCGGCCAGCTTCATCAGGACCCGCCGCGACGCCTCGACGTCCTGCCCGGCCAGCAGGCCGGCCCGGTCGCAGGAAAGCTCAGACTTGCGGTACCACTCCTCCAGGCCCCAGATGATGGCCCGCAGCCCGATGTAGCCGATCGGCATCCAGGCGATCCGGGTGGCCAGAATGATCAGGTTGTACAGCATGGTGCGGTAGACGGCGTGCCCGGACAGCACGTGCCCGAGCTCGTGCCCGATGACCGCGCGCAGCTCCTCGGCGTCCAGCAGGTCGACCAGGCCCGAGTTGAGCACGATGAACGGCTGGTTGGTGCCGAGTGCCATCGCGTTCACCAGGGGAGTCTGCGTGACGAACAGCTCGGGCACCGTGTCCATGTCCAGGACATAAGCGCCGTCACGCAGCATCTCGTGGATATGCGGGAACTGCCGCTCGGATACCTTTACTCCACTGGCGAGGAAATTAAGCCGCATAGCTCGTTCGTTGAACAAGCCGTTGAGCAGCTTAAGTAGGGTGTCGAAGCCGGTGAGCTTACGCAGCGCCACCAGCGCCGAACGATCGGCGGGATGCTCGTAGGCGCGAGACGAGATACCGGTGAGCCGGACTCGGGCGCGATCTGGCACTGAAGTCATATCTCGAATGGTACCCCCGAGTGCGGGCCGATTGGGCCGGTACGATACGACGTCATGAGAGGGCATTAGCGATGCGACGGATCGGTGTGATGGGCGGTACGTTCGACCCCGTTCACCATGGCCACCTAGTCGCCGCCAGCGAGGTCGCGCACGACTTCGCGCTGGACGAGGTCATCTTCGTGCCGACCGGCGAGCCTTACCAGAAGGACTACCGCGCGGTCTCGCCCGCCGAGGACCGGTACCTGATGACGGTGATCGCGACCGCGTCGAACCCCAAGTTCAACGTCAGCCGGGTGGACATCGACCGGCCCGGGCCGACCTACACCATAGATACGCTGCGCGAACTGCGGGCCGCCGCCGGGCCGCGGGACAAGCTGTTCTTCATCACCGGCGCGGACGCGCTGGCGAAGATGCTGACCTGGCACGACGTGGAGGAGCTGTTCAGGCTCGCGCACTTTGTCGGCTGCACCAGGCCGGGGCACCGGCTGTCGGGGGCGGGGCTGCCCGACGGGAAGGTGAGCCTGGTGGAGATCCCGGCGCTGGCCATCTCCTCGACCGAATGCCGGGTCCGGGTCGAGGCGGGCCAGCCGGTCTGGTACCTGGTGCCGGACGGCGTGGTGCAGTACATCGCCAAGCGCGGCCTGTACGCGAAGGCAAGTGACACCCCTCCATGAGAGGGTAGAAAGACAGCGAGCCTACTGAAGGAGGCCGACAAGCACTCGTGACTGCCACACCAAGGGCCGTCGAGCTTGTGGAGACTGCGGCGCTGGCCGCGGCGGACAAGCTGGCCGACGGCATAATCGCTTACGACGTGAGCGACCAGCTAGTCATCACCGACGCGTTCGTGATCTGCTCGGCGTCCAACGACCGGCAGGTCCGGTCCATCGTCGACGAGATCGAGCTGCGGATGCGACAGGCGGGCGCGGGCCTGGTCCGCCGCGAGGGCGAGCGGGAGGGCCGCTGGGTCCTGCTCGACTACCTCGACGTGGTCATCCACGTGCAGCATTCCGAAGAGCGCACGTACTATGCCCTCGAGCGGATCTGGAAGGACTGCCCGCCGATCTCGCTGCCCGAGCTGGTGGTCAATCCCGGGAGCACCCGCTGAGCGACCCGGTGCGGCTGGTGCTGTGGCGGCACGGCCAGACGGCATGGAACGCCGAACGCCGGTTCCAGGGGCAGAGCGACGTCCCGCTTGACCAGACCGGGCAAGTGCAGGCCGAGCGGGCCGCCCGGCTGCTGGCCGCGCTTCGTCCCGACATGATCGTCTCCTCGGACCTGAGCCGCGCGACCAGCACCGCCGCCCCGCTAGCCCGCCTGACCGGGCTCGGCGTGATCCTCGACAAGGACCTGCGCGAGCGGCACGGCGGCTGCTGGGAGGGCCTGACCGACACCGAGATCCGCGCCAGGTACCCAGCCGCACACGCCAGCTGGGACCCCCCCGACGGCGAGCCCACCCTCGTGGTCGCGGACCGGGTTTGCGGTGCGCTGCAGCGCACCGCCACCGCGCTCAGCGACAGCGGCCTCGCCGTGGTGGTCAGCCACGGCGCCGCGCTCCGGCTGGGCATGTCCCGGCTGCTCGGCATGCCGCCGGAGGTGTTCGGCGCGCTCGGCCCGCTGTCTAACTGCTCGTGGTCGGTTCTCGGCCGGCGCCGCAACCGCTGGCGGCTGCTCGAGCACAACGCCGGCACCTTGCCCGAACCCATTCTGAGCGACGACCGTTAAGTCAAAAACATGAAAACCCATTATTCCGAACGGGCGCCCCGATCAGCCGCTGTCACCTGGTACGGACAGTCCGGGTTCCGCATTGCGGCGGGGGACAGCCGCGTGCTGATCGATCCCTTCCTGAGCCATCGAGCCGACCGGCGCTACCCGCCGCCCGCCACGGCGGCGGACTTCGCCGACATCACCCTCGTGCTGTGCACGCACGAGCACGTGGATCACCTGGACCTGCCGTTCCTGCGCGAGTTCTGCGCGGTCAACGCGGACGCCCCGATCGTCCTGCCCGCCCCGGTCATCGAGGTCGCGGCCGGCGGCGGCCTGGACCGGGCCCGCCTGGTGGGCGCGGCTCCGGAGGAGGAGCTGCACCAGGGGGGCGTCACTGTGCACTCGGTGCCCGCCCTGCACGGGCTCGGCGGCGACCAGCCCGTCGTCTACGAATTCGCTCCGGACGGGGGGCCGCCGCGGTTCCTCGGCTACGTGGTGGACGTCGGCGGTATCCGTTTCTTCCACTCCGGCGACGGCCTGGTGTATCCGGAACTCGTTAATGCCCTGTCCGCGCTGGCGCCGGACGTGCTGATGGTGCCCATCAACGGCCGCGACCACATGCGGGAAGCGGCCGGCCTGGTCGGCAACATGAACGAGACCGAGGCGGCCTGGCTGTGCTCGCAGGTGGAGCCCGCGTACGTCATCCCCATGCACTACGAGGCGATCGAGCACAACACGGGGGATCCCGGCCACTTCACCACGCTGGTGCACCAGTACGGCGCCAGCACCGCCGTGCTGGTCCCGCCGCGGGCCCGGACCATCGCCCTCGCCCTGCCGTAGCCGCTCCTATCTGCAAGTCCCGGCTTTACCTAAAACGACAAATGCCTCAGGTCTGCTCATTTAGGCTGTCCGGGAGGGGAGGGTGGTCATAAGGAAGGCTGGCGAATGACAACCAGGCGTGCGCGTGGCGTGGCCCTCCTGGTAACGGCGGCGACGCTAGCGCTGGCGGCCGGATGCTCGAGCGACGCGATCTCGGCCGCCCCGGTGAGCGTGACGCAGACAAACCTGACCGTCGCGGTGGTCCCGGCCCTGGACTCGGCGGGATTCTTCATCGCGCTGTACCAGGGCCTGTTCCGGGCCCGGGGCCTGAACGTGCACTTCGTGCCCGCCACCAGCAGCGAGACCGTGATCAACAGCAGGCGGTCAGTACGCCTGGTTCGAAGAACGAGCTGGATATCACCGGCGGGAACTATGTCTCTTACCTCCAGGCCCAGCAGAACTGGAACGCGGGCCAGCGGCCGGCCATGTCCACCCCGAATGTGGTCGCCGCCAACCTGGACATCTTCGCCGAAGGCTCGGTGATGGAACCCGGAGCCCAGGCCATCTACACGATGGCGGACTCGCCGATCAAGACCCTGGCGCAGTTGAAGGGCGCGACCATCGGCATCAACGCGCCGAACAACATCTTGTACCTGCTGGTCGCCTCGGTCCTGGCCGAGCACGGGATCTCGCCGGGCACGGTGCACTTCTCCGACATCCCGTTCCCGGGGATGGCCGCGGCACTCAAGTCCGGAAAAGTCGACGCGGCCGTGCTGCCCGAACCGTTCGCCAGCATGGCGGAACAGACATACGGCGCCGTACCGCTGACCGACTTGAATCAGGGCGCGACCACGCAGTTCCCGATCGAGGGGTACGCCGTGACCAAGCAGTGGGCGCGAGCGCACCCGAAGGTCCTCGCGGCGTTCTACCAGGCGCTGGAACAGGGCCAGCAGATCGCGGACACCGACCGCGCCGCGGTCGAATCCGCCATGGAGGACCTGCCGAAGCCGCTCGATGTCAACAGGGAGACGGCCGCCGTCATGACCCTGGATCAATATCCGGTCAGCACCGGCCCGGTCGGCGGCGTGGACGTCGTGCGGCTGGAGCGGGTGGTCAATGTCATGCAGGAGTTCCTCGACTTCGGGAACTTCAATGTCAGCTCGATACTGCTGCACGGCTAGGCGTCCGGCCGGTACCCGAAATTACCAATCCCGTTCCCTATCAATTACTAGCTTACGCCCGTCGGCAAATTATTGCAACATACTTGCAATTGCGACTAATAAGCAATTAATTTAAACCGCGTGGCCGATATAAAGCACGGGCGCGGCGTCGTCAGCGCGGAGTATCAGTGGTACCTGGGCGCACAGGTGCTTTCCCTGTTCGGCACGATGATGAGCTACACGGCGCTGTTCTGGCTCGTGCTGCATATCAGGCATGGGGGCGCCGTGGCCCTGGCCGCGGTCGACGCGGCTCAGTGCCTGCCGATGCTGCTGTTCAGCCGCCGGGCCGGGACCATCGTGGCCAGGCACAGGGCGGCCCGGGTCGCGATGATTACCCAGGGCCTGCAGGCCGCCGGGGCGCTGGCGATCGGGATTCCGCTGCTCACGGGCTGGATGACGCTGTGGTACCTGGTGGCGCTGTCGTTCGTGATCGGCTGCGTCCAGTCCGTTGACCTCCCGGCCCGCCAGACGTTCATGCTCGACCTGGTCGGTCCCGGAGAACTGCGCCGCGGCAGTTCCTTGTTCGCCACCGTCACTGGCCTGGCCAAGATCGCCGGACCGGGCGTGGCCGGGATTGTCATCGCGGTCAGCGGCGAGACGGCGGTGTTCTTCGTCAACGCAGTCTCGTTCGCCGGCGTGATCGTGGTCCTCGCCTGGCTGTCCCGGCGGGTCGGGCCCGCGGCGGCGCTCGGCCCGGCGGCGGCAGCCCGGCGCTTCCGCTGGCTGCTCGACCTGCCCCCGGGCGTCCAGGCTGCGGCCGCGATGGCGTTGCTTGTCGGCGGCTTCGGGCTCCAGTTCGCGGTGACCAACCCGCTGATGGCCAGTCGGGTCTTCCACCTCGGTTCGGTCGGCTTCGGGTTGTTCGGCACGTTCATCGCGGTGGGCGGGATCGCGGGGAACTTCTACTCCGTCCGCCGCCGGGACCCCGGCCCGCTGGAGTTCCTGGCCTGGGCCCTGGTGTTTGGCGTCGCGGAGTGCCTGGCCGCGGTCATGCCCGTGGTGTGGGCCTACGACGTGGCCCTGGTGGTGCTCGGCGCGGCCACCCAGCTGTTCGCCGTCAGCGCCACCGTCTACCTTCAGCAGGCCACGCCGCCCGCCCAGCGCAGCCACGCGCTGAGCGCCTACAACGCGGGCTTCATCGGCTTCGTGCCCGTCGGCGCGTTCGCCGTAGCCGTGATCGCCTCGGCCGCCGGTACCCGCTGGGCCCTGATCGGGCCCGGCCTGGCCATCGTCGCCTGCGGGGCCGCCCTTACCGTTCGGCAAACCCGGGCGATCCGGCGGGCCTAACCTGAGCAACATGCCAGCCCCGGATGATCGAACCCCGGATGATCGAACCCCGCATGACCTAACACCGCATGACCTAACACCGGGCGGCCAGCCACGGGCTCGCGGACTCGGGCTGCCGTTCGGAGGCCGCCCCGGGCCGTGGAACGCCATCACTGACGTGCCCGGGATCGAGGTCGGGTACGTCACGCTGATCGAAGGCGACCGGGTGCGGACCGGGGTCACGGCCATCCACCCCCGCGGTCCGGCCGGGACCGGCGACCCGGTGGCGGCCGGCTTCCACGCCCAGAACGGCAACGGCGAGATGACCGGAATCTCCTGGATCGCGGAATCGGGCACGTTCACCGGGCCGATCGCGATCACCAACACCCACGCGGTCGGCGTCGCGCACGCCGGGATCATCGCCTGGACACTGCGGCACCATCCCGACGTGGCGGAATCATGGCTGCTCCCGGTGGCCGCCGAGACCTGGGACGGCTACCTGAACGACGTCAACGGGCACCACGTCACCGAGGAGATCGTAGTCGCGGCGCTCGGCGCCACCCGGTCCGGCCCGGTCGAGGAGGGCTCGGTCGGCGGCGGCACCGGGATGAACTGCTATCAGTTCAAGGGCGGGTCAGGGACGGCCTCGCGGCTGGTTGCCCTGGCCGGCCGCGAGTACGCGGTCGGCGTGTTCGTGCAGGCGAACTTCGGCGCCCGCCGGGAGCTAGTGCTGGCCGGCGTGCCGCTCGGCGCCGAGCTGGCTGGCGATAACCCGATGCTCGACTTCCGCCTCGCGCCGCCGGGCGCCGGCTCGGTCATCGCCGTGGTGGCGACCGACGCGCCGCTGCTCGGCCACCAGTGCCAGGCGCTCGCCCGCCGCGTCACGGCCGGGCTGGCGCGGACCGGGACGAGCGGGTCGCATTTCTCCGGCGATCTGTTCCTCGCCTTCTCCACCGCGAACCCCGGCGCCTTCCGGCCCGGCCCGCCGGAGCGGCGCCAGCTGGACTTTATCGCCTGGGAAAGCCTCGACCCGTGCTTCGAAGCCGTCGTCCAGGCCACCGAAGAAGCCGTGGTTAACGCGCTGGTCGCCAACCAGGACATGACCGGCCGTGACGGTCACCGTACCCCGGCCCTGCCGCGCGACCGGGTCGTCGACCTGCTCTCGGCCGCCGGCCGCCTCGGCTAGCGTTCCTCGGATCGTTCCCGCTGCAGGTAGCCGGCCGTCATCCCGCCGTCGACGACCAGCGTGGTGCCGGTGATGAATTCGGCTTCGCCGCTGGCATAGAACACTGCCGCGGCGGCCACGTCGCGGGCCGCGCCGATCCTGCCGATGGGCGGCACTGGCCAGTCGCCGTCACTTTCGCCCCGGTCCCTTTCGCCGGGCGGCGCCATGTGCCGCATGCCGGGCCAGATGTCGCCCGGGCACAGCACGTTCGAGCGCACGCCGTCCGGGCCGCCGTCCAGCGCGAGCATCTTACCCAGCATGATGACGGCGGCCTTGGTCACCGAATACAGGCCCGTCGCCTGCTCGCCCCAGATCCCGGCGTCGGAGGCAACGTGGATCATGCAGCCGCGGCGCCGGGCCAGGTGCGGGTACGCGTGCTGCGCATACAGCAGGTAGCCGCGGACGTTGACGTTCATCACCCGGTCATAGTCGGCCAGCGGCGTATCGATCAGCCGGGCGGTCACCCCCACGCCGGCGTTGTTCACCAGCACGTCCAGGCCGCCGAGATGCTCCGCGGACGCGCTCACTGACGACGCGACGGCCCCAGCGTCGCCGGCGTCCGCGGCGACGAAGCGAGCTCCAGGGCCCAGCGCCCGCGCGGCGCGTTCGCCCAGGTCGTGATCGCGGCCGGTGATCACCACCTGGGCGCCCTCGCGCAGGAAACGCCCGGCTATCGCCAGCCCCAGGCCAGTGGTGCCGCCGGTGACCAGTGCACGCTTCCCCTCCAGCAAGCCCATGGCCGCCCAGTTTAAACACCGTCCGCCGGCAGCTTCGCTGCCCCGGCCTTCGTCATGCCACGATGGGGGCCATGCGCGTTCAGCGGTTCGGTGCCGTGGTCGCCGCCGATCCTCGTGGCCGCGGGGCTATCGTGGTCCCGTTTGACCCCGACGAGGTGTGGGGTGCCAAAGCTGAGCATCCCGTCGGCGGCACGATCGACGGCAGGCGGGTCCGCGGGACGATTTCGCCGGGCGGCAGTGGTTGGCTCTTCACCGTGAGCCCGATGTGGATGCGCGACACTGGCGTCGCGGCCGGCGATGAGGTGATCGTCGAACTGGCGCCGGAAGGTCCGCAGCGCGCCGATCTGGCGGAAGACATCTCCGCCGCTCTGGCGGCTAACCCGGCCGCCGCGGCGTTCTTCGACACGCTGGCGCAGTTCTACCGCAAGGCCTACCTCCGCTGGATCGATGCGACTACCGGCCGGCCCGAGGTCCGTGCGGCGCGCATCGCCGAGGTCGTGGATCTCCTCGCCGCCAGGATCAAGCAGCGTAGCTAGCAGTAGGAAGGAGGCGTCGATGGCGCCGCGGGTAAGCAGTGAGCTGTTGCTGGTGGGGAGCCTGCCGGCGGACTCGGCCGATGCCGCGCTGCGCTCTGCGGCCGGGTTCTTCGGTGACCTGGTGGTCGCGCTGCCGGACGGCGAGACCGGTCCCAGGCGAGCCTGGGTCGGCTATGAACGGGAGCGGCTCGTCCGGCCGAACCCGGGCGTCGTCGTCGTGCAGGAGACGGAGTCGCCTACCGGGATCCCGCGGCACGCGTATGAGACTCCGGTGTTCGGTATCCGTCCCGGCGTCACCGAACTGCACTGGGATTCCTGGCCGCGGATCGATGACGCGATCGCGGGCTACCGGGTGTTCGGCGCGCTGCGCACCGAAGGGGTAATCCCCGCCCATCTCCGGTTCCAGGTCGGCCTGCCGTTCCCGTCCAGCGCGCTGAACGGGTTCAAGGCTGACATCGCCACCGACTACCCCATCGCCGCGCGGGCGTTCGAGGATCTCGCGGCCCGCGAGCTGAAGCGGCTCACCGAGGCCATCCCGCCCGCGGACCTGGCGATCCAGTGGGACCTGGCGTACGAGACGCAGGACCTGGAGGGCGTGCTCGCGTGGATGCCGGAGGGTGCGTGGGAGCGGTTCGCCGGGCCGGTCACCCGGCTGACCCGGCTGATCCCTGAGGAGGTCCTGGTCGGCTACCACCTGTGCTACGGGACCTTCCCGGAATGGCCGATGTACGAGGCACGCGACATGGCCTTGCTGGTGCGGATGGCGAACTTCGCGGTCGCGAACTCCGGCCGCACGGTGGACTGGCTGCACCTGGCCGGCCCGCGGTACCTGCGCAGCGAGGACCGCAGTTTCTTCCGTCCGCTGGCTGACCTGGAGCCGGGCGACGCCCGCGTCTTCCTGGGCATCGTGCTGCCGATCGACGGAGCGGCGGGCCTGCAACGCAGGCACACCACGGCATCACGCTACCTCTGCGGCTTCGGCGTGGCGATGTACTGCGGATTCGGCCGCCAGCCCGGCGCGGACGGCACCGAGACCATGCGGGAGCACGCCCGCGTCGTCCGCACCGTCAGCGACCCTGGACACCCGCAACCTCCTACTCGACAGGAAACGTGACCTCGCGTTCCTGTAGGCCGTCCCGCCTTCCGGCCGCACCACGCCCGCGTCCGCGACCACAACGATGGAGCATCGATGTGGCCAGGGCAACAGCGATGGAGCATCGTTGTGGTTATCCCCTGCCCGTCCCGACCGTCCCGACCGTCCCGACCGTCCCGACCGTCCCGGCCGGGGTCCTGTCCTGGCCAACCCCATCCGCGCCCCGCCCGGAATGCTCCGGCATCCTCGCTGGTTGAGATATATGCAAACGCATATATCTAGGTTCTGTTCGCCCGCAGCGCGAGCATCGGCGTGGGAGGCATGGCATGCAGTTCGGGATCTTTTCGGTTAGCGACATCACCCGGGATCCGGTATCGGGGGAGACGCCGAGCGAGGCGGAGCGGATCGACGCGATCGTGCAGATCGCGCAGAAGACCGAAGAGGTGGGGCTTGATGTGTTCGCGATCGGAGAACATCACAATCCGCCGTTCTTCTCGTCTTCGCCGACCACGCTGCTGGCGTTCATCGCGGCGACTACGCAGAAGCTGATCGTGACCACGTCGACGACGCTGATCACGACGAACGACCCGGTGCGCATCGCGGAGGAATACGCGATGCTGCAGCACCTGTCGAAGGGCCGGATGGACCTGATGCTCGGGCGCGGCAACACGGCCCCGGTGTATCCGTGGTTTGGCCAGGACATCAGCCAGGGCCTGCCGCTGGCGCTGGAGAATTACAACCTGCTGCACCGGCTGTGGCGCGAGGACGTCGTTGACTGGCAGGGAAAGTACCGCACCCCACTGCAGGGCTTTACGTCGATCCCGCGGCCCCTTGATGACGTTCCGCCCTTCGTGTGGCACGGCTCGATCCGCACCCCCGAGATCGCCGAACAGGCCGCCTACTACGGGGACGGCTACTTCGCCAACAACATCTTCTGGCCCAAGGAGCACTACATGCGGCTGATCCGGTTCTACCGGCAGCGCTATGCCCATTACGGCCACGGTAGCGAGAAGCAGGCCATCGTCGGCCTCGGCGGTCAGGCCTATATCGCCAGGAGGTCACAGGACGCCAAGCGGGAGTTCCTGCCCTACTTCAGCGAGGCGCCGGTCTACGGGCACGGGCCGTCGATGGAGGAATTCACCGAGCTGACACCTCTATCGGTAGGCAGCCCGCAGGAGGTCATCGACAAGACCCTGACCTTCCGCGAGCACTTCGGCGACTACCAGCGCCAGCTGTTCCTTGTAGATCACGCCGGACTGCCGGTAAAGACCGTGCTTGACCAGCTTGACCTGCTCGGCGAGGAGGTCGTGCCTGTGCTCCGCAAGGAAATCGCCGCCCGGCAGGACCCGGAGACGCCTGCGGCTCCTACCCACGCCAGCCTGGTCAGGGCTAAGTACGGTGACCAGGCTCCGCGCCAGCCGCGTCCGAACGCGAACCGCGGCGACAATGTCACGGGCGCGTCCCCTTACCGGGACACCGGCCCGGACTTCCAGGCTGAGTACCCGGAACTGTGATGCCCGGCCGCAGACATCTCGCCAACGACGCGTGGGAGGCGCTGATGACCGCCCACGCCGTCCTGATGAAGCAGTTCGCGGCGCAGGACATCTGGGCGGACATCTCCATGCGGGAGTACGACGTGCTGTACACGCTGTCCAAGTGCCGCGAACCGCAGCGCATAAGCGAACTGAACCGGCACGTCCTGCTCAGCCAGCCGGCCCTGTCCCGCCTCATCGATCGGCTGACCGAGCGCGGCCTGGTCCAGCGCCAAGCCGACCCTGCCGACGGGCGCGGCGTGCGGCTGTCGCTCACCGACGCCGGCCGGGCCCTGCAGCGTGAGGTCGGGGGCCGGCACGCCCGCGGCGTGGCCCGTGCTGTGACCGCCGGGCTGAACCGCGGCGAACTGTCGCAGCTGGAAACGATCTGCCGGAAACTAGCCGGCCTCCTCGGCCCCGACACGGCCGGCCCCGACACGGCCGACCCCGACGTGGCTGGCCCGGACACGGCCGGCCCCGACACGGCCGACCCGGATATGACGGTCAACGACAAGAAGAAAGAGGTCCTGCTCCCATGAACGCCCCTGAGCCAGGCGAATCCTTCAGGATCGCGGTGGTCAGCGCCGGGACCGGCGACCCCTCCGCGACCAGGCTGCTGGCCGACCGCACGGCCGAGCGCGCCGCAGCCATCGCCGCCAGGCACGGGAATACGACGACGGTCAGCGTGATCGAGTTGCGTGAGATCTCGGCCGACATATCCACCGCGCTGGTCTCCCAGCTGATCACGCCAGAACTGCAGCAGGCGATAACGGCCCTAGGCCGGGCCGACGGCATCGTCGCCAGCACCCCGGTCTACAAGGCCTGCCCCAGCGGCCTGTTCACCTCGTTCTTCAACGTCCTGGACAACGACCTGCTCATCGCCAAGCCCGTCGTGCTCGCCGCGACGGCCGGGACCGCCCGGCATGCCCTCGTCGCCGACGACCAGATGCGCTCACTGTTCGCCTACCTGCGCACCCTGACCGTACCGACCTCCTTGTTCACTGCTCCAGAAGACTGGAGCGATCCGGCCCTGAGCCAGCGCATCGACCGAGCCGCACTCGAGCTCGTGCTGCTCATGGAAAGCGGCTTCGCCCGCAAGATCAAGGAGGAGTCCTGGCCGAGCTACCAGCACGCGTACGGCAGCGCGGGCGGAACCGAGACCTCCATCGACCTTGACACCGATCTCATGCGGCTCGCCACCGGAGGAACCGCCAGCTGAGCCAGCCGAGCCCGCTGAGCCCGCCGAGCCCGCCGAGCAGGCTAGCCGAACAGCGCGACGGGATTCTCCCAGCAGACGGCCCGCAGCCACGCCTCGCCGAACCCGAGCCTGACTAGCCCCGCGATCTGCCGGGCGTAGGGGTAGGGGATGTTGGGGAAGTCGCTGCCGAGCAGGATCTTGCCGGCCAGCCCGAGCTCGCGCGCCAGTGGCAGCGCGCTGGCCGGGAACGGGGCCAGCTTGTCGAAGAAGTCGGTGAAGATCATGGTCGTGTCCAGGGCGACCCGTTCGTAGTCGGCGGCCAGCCGCAGGAACGCCTCGTAGTCGGGCGCGCCCATGTGCGCGACGATGGCGGTCAGGCCCGGGTGCCGCGCCAGCAGCGAGCCGAACGGCCCGGGGCCGGTGTGGCTGGTGCCGACCGGCGCGTGCCCGGCGTGCACGACCACCGGGATCCCGGCCTCGGCCAGCAGGCCCCATACCGGCTCGAGCAGCGGGTCGTCTGGCGGGAAGCCGCCCACCTGGAGGTGAATCTTGAAGATGCGCGCGCCCTCCTCCATTGCCTGGCGTACATAGTCCGCCACCCCCGGCTCCGGGTAGAACGTCGCCGACGGCAGGCACCCCGGCGTGGCGTGCGCGAACGCCAGCGTCCACGCGTTCAGGTCGGCCGCCATCTCCGGCCGGTGCGCGTAGGCCAGCGCGCTGAACATCCGCACCCCCATGGCCCGCAGGTGCGCCGTCCGCTCCTCGTCGCTCCACTTGTAGCGGATCGGCCAGCTGACGCCAACCAGCGGGCCGGCCTGATCGAAGTACTCCCACACCCGGCGCAGCATCCGCGGCGGCAGGAAATGAGTGTGGATATCGGCCAGCCCGGGCACGCCGAGCGCCTGGCAGAACGCCGGGACGTCCATGTCCTCCTGCGGCGGCAGCAGTTCGTCCATCCCATGATTCAACCCGAAATCTCCGCTCGCATCGGTATCACGGGCATTCAGGTATCAGCCAGCTCGCTGACAGCTCTTCTTCTTGAAGCAATCGGGAGGAGGCCACCGTGAACCACCAGCCGCCTTCCGACGACGAGCTGAACGAGTTTGCCGCGAGGGCTGATACCGTGCCTGAGCGGCTGCTCTGGGCGGCCCGCGAGGCCTTCGGGCTGCGCGAGTTCGGCGCCCGGGTGGCCGAGCTGGTCCGCGACTCCGCCTTCGACATCGCGGCGGCCGCAGTGCGCCGGCCTGGGTTGCGGATGCTCTCGTTCGAGTCGGGTGACGTGGCCGTCGAGTGCGAGATCACCGCGCACGCGTCCCGGCGCGACATCTTCGGGCAGTTGGTGGGGGGCGGCGCGTCCGCCGTGGACGCGCAGGTCGCCGGCCAGGCCGAGATCACCGTCCCGGTCGACGCCGACGGCTGCTTTGGCGTCTGCGGCCTGCGGCCCGGCCCGGTCCGGCTGCGCTGCCATCTGACCGACGGGACCACCCTGGTGACCAGCTGGGCCCTCATCTGACCGCCGGGCAACCGCCTAGGACGGCGGCGACCCGCGTAGGACGGCGGCGACCCGCTAGGACGGCGGCGACCCGCCGAGCACGGCGGCGAAGCGCTCCCGGACCGTCGCGGCGGTCCGGTCGGCTGGCGCGTCCCAGACGTCGGCATTGAAGATCTCGACCTCGACGTAGCCGTCGTAGCCCGCCGCGGCCACGCTGGCCGAGATGGGCCCGAAGTCGATGACGCCGTCGCCGAGGTGGCCGCGGCCGAGCAGGGTGTCCTGCGGCAGCGGCAAGATCCAGTCGCACACCTGGTAGCCGAAGATCCGCGAGCCGGCCCTGGCGATCTCGTCCGGCAGCCGGGCGTCCCACCAGACGTGATAGGTGTCCAGCACCACGCCTACGGTGCCGGCCGGGAACCGCAGGGCCAGGTCGACCGCCTCGCCGAGCCCGGAGATCACGCACCGGTCGGCGCAGAACATCGGGTGCAGCGCCTCGATGCCGAGCCGCACGCCGAGCCGCTGGGCGTACGGCACCAGCTCGCCTATCGCGTCCGCGATCATGCGCCGGGCCAGGCCCAGGTCCCGGCAGCCGGGGACCAGGCCGCCGCTCACCAGGGCCAGCGTGTCCGCGCCGAGTTCGGCCGCCTCGGTGATGGCCGCCCGGTTGTCCGCCAGCGCGGCCTGCCGTCCGCCGGGGTCAGCGTGGGTGAAGAAACCGCCCCGGCACAGGCTGGACACGTGCAGCCCGGCCGCGCGGACCGCCGCCGCGGCCTGCGCCAGGCCGATTTCCGCGACCCGGTTCCGCCACAGCCCGATGGCCGGGATGTCGTGTCGCACGCACAGGGCCGCGGCGTCGGCCAGGCCGAGGTGCTGGACCGTGGCCTGGTTCAGTGAGAGGCGCTCCAGGCCGATCGTGGCCGTCGATGAATTCGTCAAACCCGCTCCGGTCCCGCCACCGTGGCCAGCAGCGCGTTCATCCGCTCGGCGGCCAGTTCCGGGTCGGTCAGCGCGCGGGCCGCCGCCGCCAGCTCGAACACCCGGATCAGGTGCCTGGCCGGCCGCTGCCGCTGCAGGCCATCCAGCATCGCGAAGTGCGGCTGCAGGCCGTTCAGCCAGGCCAGGAAGGCCACGCCGACCTTGTAGTGGTAGGTGGGTGGCTCGAAGATGCACCGGCTGAGCGGGACCGTCGGCCCCATCGCCGCGTCGTAGCCCGCGAGATCGTCCCGGTCAAGCGCGTTCAGCGCGGCCGCGGCCGGCGCGGCGACGGCGGCGAACGCGCCAAGCAGCGCATCGCTGTGCCCGGCCGCGTCGCCCCGGATCAGCTCGGCGTAGTTGAAGTCGTCCCCGGTGTAGAGCCGTATGCCCGCGGGCAGCCGGCGTCGCAGCGCCACCTCCCGGCCGGCGTCGAGCACCGACAGCTTGATGCCGTCGACCTTCCCGTCGGCCCGCCCGATCAGCTCGGTCACGGTGGCCGCCGCCGCGTCGAAGTCGGCGCTGCCCCAGTAGCCGCGCAGCGCCGGGTCGAAGGCCTCGCCCAGCCAGTGCAGGATCACCGGCCGATCCGCCTGTCTCAGCAGCTCGCTGTACACCTCCAGGTAGTCCCGGGCGCTGCGGGCGCTGGCGGCCAGGGCACGGCTCGCCATCAGGATCACCTGCGCCCCCGCCGCCTGCACGAACGTCATCTGCTCGGCGTAAGCGCCGATGATCTCGGCGACCGGATAGCGGTGGCCGTCGGCCAGCTGGTCGGTGCCGGCCCCGCAGGCCAGGGCCGCGGCGGATCCCGCCGCCCGGCGCTCGCCGGCCCGGGCCGCCGACCTGGTGATCAGCTCCCTGGCCTGCGCCCAGGACAATCCCATGCCGCGCTGCGAGGTGTCCATCGCCTCGGCCACGCCGAACCCGTGCGCCCACAGGTGATCACGGAAACCGATCGTGGACTCCCAGTCGATGACGCAGGCCGGCGTACCGACGGCGGCCCCCGCGGACGGGCGCGCGGCGACGTGCGCGGCGGCGAACACTCGCCGCCCAGCCGGCGGGGGATAGCTGGCCGCCCAGCCGGGCTCGGGGATCACCAGCGGCTCATCCCGGCCGGGCAGCCGGATCCGGATGACCACCTCAGACGGCCAGCGGCGGCACTTCGAGGCGCCGGCCTTCGGCCGCGGACTGCAGCGCGAGTTCCGCCAGCTGCACGCCCTTGGCGCCCTCGGCCAGATCCCAGGCGAACGGCCTGCCGTCGGCGGCGCACTTCAGGAACAGCTCCCATTCCACCTTGAAGCCATTGTCGAAGGTCATGTTGTCCGGCACGTCGGACCACTGCTCCTGGTAGTCGATGGGATCGGGCAGATCGGGGTTCCAGATCGGCATCGGCGTGGATACCCGGTGCTGTACGGCGCAGTCGCGCAGGCCGGCCACCGCGCTGGCGACCGTGCCGTCCACCTGGAGCTCGAGCAGTTCGCGCCGGTTGACCCGGACCGCCCAGGAGGAGTTCACCGAGGCGAACGCTCCGCTGGCGAACTCGAGCACCGCGTAGGCGGCGTCGTCGGCAGTGGCATCGTACGGGATGCCGGACTCGTCCCACCGCCGCGGGATATGCGTGGCGGTCCGCGCGTAGAGCGCGGTAATCGGGCCGAACAGGTCGGTGAGCAGGTACTGCCAGTGCGGGAACATGTCCAGGACGATCCCGCCGCCGTCCTCGGCGCGGTAGTTCCAGGAGGGGCGCTGGGCCGGGATCCCGTCGCCCTCGAACACCCAGTAGCCGAATTCGAGCCTGACCGAAAGCACCCGGCCGAAGAAGCCCTCACTGAGCAGCCGGTTCAGCTTCAGCACGCCGGGCAGGAACAGCTTGTCGTGCACCACGCCGTGGGTGATGCCCGCGGCCTTGGCGGCGCGGGCCAGCCGCAGCGCACCCGCCAGCGATCCGGCCACCGGCTTCTCGGTGTACACGTGCTTGCCCGCCTCGATCGCCTTCAGCAGGGCCGCCTCACGCGCGCTGGTGACCTGCGTGTCGAAGTAGACGTCCACCTCGGGATCGGCCAGGACCTCGTCCAGGTCAGTGGCCCAGCGATCCAGGCCGTGCCGTTCGGCGATGGCGCGCAGCCGCTCCTCGCTGCGCCCGACCAGGATCAGCTCGGGGTAGACCATCGTGCCGTCTTCGAGCCGGACGCCGCCCTGCTCGCGGATGCTGAGCAGGGACCTGACCAGGTGCTGCCGGTATCCCATCCGGCCGGTGACCCCGTTCAGGGCGACGTGGATGACCTTGCGCGTCATGGCTTCAGCCTTCGGTCGGCGGCAGATGCGGTGCTAATGTGTGCCCGCGCGGGAAAGTGCTTTCCCAGATTAAGCTGGCCCGGATAATGGGTCAAGCACCCGTCACGGTACGGACACGGTAAGGAGGGGTCAGTGCGCCAGCCCCGTCCGGATCCTGACCGTCCGCGGTCGAGAGCGGCCGTCAGCTATCGGTCGAGGGTGACGCTGCAAGACGTCGCCGACCGGGCGGGCGTCTCGCTCACCACCGCCTCCCGCGTGGTGAACGAAGGCGCGCGGCGAGTCGGACCACGGCTGGCGCAGCGCGTCAACGAGGCGGTCTCCGAGCTCGGCTACATGGCTAACCTGCAGGCCAGGGCCGTCGCCACCGGCCAGAGCACGATGGTGGGCGTGGTCGTGCACGACATCGCCGACCCGTATTTCTCCTCGATCGCGGCCGGCCTCATCGAGGTCGCCGACGCCCGTCAGCTGCTGGTGTGCATCTCAAGCACCTCGCCCACCGAGGCGGCCGAGCGCGAGTACGTCGCGCTGATGCGCGCCCAGCGGGCCCGTGCGGTGATCCTGATCGGCAGCCGGTCCGACGACGTCGCGGCCAGGGACGAGCTGCGTGCGGAGATCGCCGCCTTCACCCACTCCGGCGGCCGGGCCGTCTGCGTCGGCCAGGACCTGCTCGGGGTGGACACGATCCTGCCGGAGAACGCACTGGGCGCCGAGGCCCTGGCCAAGGCCATGGTCGCGCTCGGACATCGCCGCTTCGCGGTGCTGGCCGGACCGCGCAGCCTGCTGACGGCACGGGACCGGCTAGACGGATTCCGGGCCGGCCTCGCCGCCTGGTCGGTGCCACTCGACGCGGCCAGGGTCATCCATGGCGCCTTCACCAGGGACGGCGGCTACGAGGCGATGAGCGCGATCCTGGCGGCTGGGGAGCCGCTGCCCGACTGCGTCTTCGCGGTCACCGACGTGATGGCCCTGGGCGCACTGGCCCGGCTGCGGGCCGGCGGCCTGGCCGTGCCCGCCGACCTCGCGCTGGCCGGCTTTGACGACATAGAAACCCTCCGCGATGTCTATCCGTCGCTGACGACGGTACGGCTGCCGCTCAAGCAGATGGGCGAGATGGCCGCAGGCCTGGTCCTCGCCGAGGCCGCAGGCGCGGATCAGGACCAGCCTCGAGTCGTCCCCGTCCTCGGCGAGGTCATCCTGCGGGACAGCACCGTCCCGCACCCGCCCCAGCGCTGAACCGGGACAGCGCCGTCGGGCCGACCCTTGCGCACTAGGGCGCACATCAGGTACGTTTCGCAGAATTGGAAAGCGCTTGCCAATGAGGGGGTCAACAGCCCGACCCCGGACCCCGGACCCCGGCCGGACCCCGGACCACGCCCCGAGGGCATGTACCGAGGGCATGCGGCCCGCTGGATGCGCCCAGCGAACAGTGGCCCGATGGAGCGGCCGGGGAAAGCGACTACGGAAAGAAAGCGACCACGGAAAAGGCGGAGTGTCGTGGGATCAGCGCAGTGGCAGGGAGCCGTGTTCGTCGACGGGAAGTTCCGCAAGCCGGCGGGCGGCGGCACCGTCGGCGTGCGCGACAAGGCATCGGGTGAGATCTTCGCGACCGCGGGACTGGCCAGCGAGGCCGATGTCGACGAGGCCATCGCGGCGGCCAAGGTAGCCCAGCCGGCCTGGGCGCAGCGGACCTACGCCGAGCGCGCCACCTTGCTGCGCGACGTGGCGGCCGTGCTCGGCGACCGGGCCAAGGAAATCCGCGAGCTCATCATGCGCGAGACCGGCTGCATCGGCGGCAAGGCCGACTACGAGATATCGGCCGCGGCGAGTGAGCTCATCGAGGCGGCCGGGCTGGCCTCCCGCGCCACCGGCGAAGTGCTCCCCACCGGTCACGCCGGCCGGTTCTCGCTGTCCGAGCGGATCCCCGTCGGCCTGGTCGGCGTGATCACGCCGTGGAATTTCCCGCTGGTCCTGGGCATGCGCGTCATCGCGCCCGCGATCGCGCTCGGCAACGCGGTGCTCATCAAGCCGTCCCCGGAGACGCCGGCCTCCGGCGGGCTGGCGATCGCCGAGCTCTTCGAGGCCGCCGGACTGCCGGACGGCATCTTCAGCGTGCTGCCCGGCGACGTCGAGGTCGGTCAGCGGCTGGTTACCCATCCGGACGTCGCGATGATCCACTTCACCGGCTCGACCGTGGTGGGCAGGCAGATCGCGAAGACCGCGGGTGAACTGCTCAAGAAGGTATCGCTCGAGCTTGGCGGCAACAACGCGCTCATCGTGCTCGACGACGCCGACCTGGACCAGGCGGCCATGATCGGAGCCTGGTCGAGCTTCCACTACCAGGGCCAGACCTGCATCACCGCGGGCCGGCACATCGTCCAGCGGGGGATAGCCGAGGCGTACACGCAAGCCCTGGCCGCTCGCGCCGAAGCGATCACCGTCGGCAATACGGTCACCGAGGACGTCGGCCTCGGCCCCATGATCAACGAGCGGCAACTGGACCGGGCCAGGCAGATGCTGGCCGAGGCGGTGGCCGACGGAGCCAAGATCGTGGCGGGCGGTACCACCGACGGGCCGTTCTTCCGGCCTACGGTGGTCGCCGACGTAAGCCGGGATTCGCGGCTGTGGACCGAAGAGATCTTCGCGCCGATCGCCCCCATCGGCGTCGTCGACGACGCCGATGAGGCGGTCAAGGTGGCCAACGACACCAGCTATGGCCTGGTGGACTCGGTGCTGACCGGCGACCCGAACCGCGGCCTGCGCCTCGCCAGGCAACTGCGAGCCGGCATGGTGCACGTTAACGACGCGACGCCACAGGACGAAGCGCTGGCCCCATTTGGCGGGATGGGCCAGTCCGGTTTGGGCGGCCGGTCAGGCGGTGATTCCAATATTGAGGAATTTACCGAGCGTCGCTGGTTGACCGTCAACCCTGGTCCCGCGCATTATCCCTACTAAATCAGTACAAACCTATCAGCCCAGTCAGCCCCTTGAGGGAGTGTGCACATGAGCGAAGCGGCACGCGTTCCGTTCACGGAAACGAAGGCACCTGAATCGGCCGAGCGACTGCACCGCGGGGCGCTGGGCCTGATCGACATCTCCGCGTCGACGATGGCGAACATCGGCCCGGCCTACAGCTTCTATTTCGCCTTCGCGGGGATCGTAATCGCGGCCGGCCTCGCCTCGCCGCTGGTCGTGCTCGTCGCCGCCGTCGCCATCGCGCTGCTCGGCAACACGCTGTCGCAGTTCTCCCGGGCCCACCCGTCGACGGGCGGCTTCATCACCTTCGTGGGCAAGACGTTCGGCGGCACCAGCGCGGTGACCACCGCGCTGGTGGCCGGGGCCGGGTACATCATCGCCATCTCGTCGGTCCTGGTCATCTCCGGCGGGTTCCTGTCGATCATGATCCAGTTCTACACGGGCGTGAACATCCCCTGGATCATCTTCTCCGCCATCTTCACCGCCGGCGCCATGTTCATGATGTTCCGCGGCGTAGCCGTGTCGACCAAGCTGGCCGGCTTCTTCTTCGCCTTCGAGCTGCTTGTGCTGCTCGTCGTGTCCATCGCCGTGCTGATCAAGAACGGCGGCCACCTCAGCAGCGTGCCGTTCCAGCCCAGCCACATCACCAACCACTTCAGCGGCCTGGCCCTCGCCTTCCCGCTGGCCATCTACCTGTTCATCGGCTGGGAGAACTCGGCGGCGCTGGCCGAGGAGACCACCAACCCGCGGCGCAACGTGCCCCGGGCCGTGTTCCTGTCGATCGCCCTCATGGCCGTCCTGTATCTGCTGGTGGCCTACGCCACGGTGTCCGGCTTCCACTACAACGAGACGGCGCTCACGGCCCCTCTCATCCCGTTCATCGCCGTCGCCCACAGCGTGGCGGCCTGGCTGGCCTTCATCGCGTACCTGGCCGGGCTGACCTCCACCCTCGGCGTGCTCATCGCCGCGGTGAACTCCCAGTGCCGGCTGATCTTCAACGCCGGCCGCGAGGGCCTGCTGCCGCGCTGGATCGGCTACGTCCACCCGGTCCGCCGGACGCCGGTCAACGCCATCATCACCTTCGTCGGCATCGCCGGGGCCATCACCCTGGTCTGGGCGCTCGGCCACTGGATCGGCGGGACCGGCAACAGCCTGGACGCGCTGACCTTCTTCTTCGAATCCAGCACGATGGGCACGATCCTGATCCTGTTCGTGTACCTCGCGGCCAACGTGGCCCTGCCGTTCTACTACCGCAAGTTCCGGCCGAATGAGTTCAACATCATCAAGCACGTCGTGCTGCCCGTCCTCGCCGTAGTCGTGGTCGCCGTCCCGATCTACTACCTGTTCAAGCCGCCGCAGCCCCAGCCATACGACTGGTTCCCGTGGGTCGCCGTGGGCCTCATCGTGGTGTTCATCCTCTACTCCATCTGGCTGGTCAGGCGCGATCCCGGCCTGGGCGACCGGGTCGGCTCGATCATCGCCGACGAGTAACCCACCGCCAGCCGGCCCGCATCCGGTGGCAGGCCCCGCGCCTGCCACCGGGCGTCCCGCACCCACCACTGGGAGATGCCATGACCGACACCGCCATCCGGGCGGACGACGCCGACGAGACGGCCAGCGCGAACCCCGCGCATCCGCTTGACCCGGCCACCGCGGCCGAGTACGTGGCAGGACGGGACATCATGGCGGCGGCCGGGCTGCTGGCCGCCCCGGTCCGGTTCGCGTACTACGGCCTGGAGGAACCGCCGAAGCACGACGTACTGGCCGGCCCGGCGACCGACCGGCGGCTGCGTGCCTTCCTCCTCAACACCGACACCGGCGAATCCACCGACGTCGTGGTGTCGCTGCCCCATCAGCAAGTCGTCAGCGTCCGCACCCTGGACCCGGGTAAAGAAGGCCAGCTGCCGATCCTCGAGGGCGAGTTTGCCGCCGTGGACGAGATCGTCAAGGCCGACCCGGACTGGCGCGCGGCCATGGCCCGCCGGGGCTACCACGACCTCAGCCAGATCCGGACCTGCCCGCTCACCGCGGGCGTCTACGGCCCCCCCGACGACGACCGCCGCCGGATGGTGCGCGTGCTCGCGTTCGTCCAGGCCCGCGAGCATGACCTGGCCTGGGCGCACCCGGTCGACGGAATCGCCGCCCACGTCGACCTGATCGAGAAGAAGGTCTTCAAGGTCACCGACGAGTTCGAGCTCCCGGTACCGCAAGAATCCGGCGACTACGACGACGAGGCCGTCCGCGGCCCGCACCGCACCACGATCAAGCCCATCGAGATCACCCAGCCGGAAGGCCCGAGCTTCACCCTCGACGGACACGCGCTGCGCTGGCAGGACTGGTCGATGCGGATCGGCTTCGACGCGCGGGAGGGGCTGACCCTGCACCAGGTAAGCAACGACGGGCGCCCTGTGATCTACCGGGCCTCGATTCCCGAGATGGTCGTACCCTACGGCGATCCGGGGTTCCGCTTCTGGCAGGCGTACTTCGACACCGGCGAGTACCTGGTCGGGAAGTGGGCCAACTCACTCGAGCTCGGCTGCGACTGCCTGGGGGAGATCGCCTACCTGGACGCGACCGTGACCGGCGACGGCGGCCAGCCGCGCACGATCAAGAACGTGATCTGCGTCCACGAGGAAGACTTCGGCATCTTGTGGAAGCACACCGACATCTTCAACGGCTCGGCCCAGTCGCGCCGCCAGCGCAGGCTGGTGGTCTCCTACTTCAGCACGGTCGGCAACTACGACTACGGCTTCTACTGGTACTTCTACCTGGACGGCACGATCGAGTGCGAGATCAAGGCGACCGGCGTGCTGTTTACCTCGGCCTACCCAGGCGCGGATGACCCGTACTCCACCGAGGTCGCCCCCGGCCTGGCCGGGGCCGTGCACCAGCACCTGTTCAGCGCCCGGCTGGACATGACCGTGGACGGCCTGGCTAACGCGGTGGAAGAGGTCGACGTCACCGGGCGCCCGACCGGCCCGGACAACCCGCACGGCAACGCGATCGCGCAAGAGGTGACCCGGCTGACCCGCGAGTCCCAGGCCGGCCGCCGCGTGGACGGGGCCCGGGGCCGCACCTGGCGGGTCATCAGCACCGAGCGCACCAATAGGTTCGGCCGTCCGACCAGCTATACCCTCTACCCGGAATCCGCGCCGGTGCTGCTGGCCGACCCGGACTCGCCCCTGGCGAAGCGGGCCGCGTTCGCGACTAACCATCTCTGGGTCACCAGGTACGACCCGGACCAGCGCTATTCGGCCGGCGACTTCGTGAACCAGCACCCCGGCGGCGCCGGGCTCCCGGCCTTCACCGCGGGGGACAGGGACATCGACGGCTCGGACATCGTCGTGTGGCACACCTTCGGCCCTACCCACGTCCCGCGCCCGGAGGACTGGCCGGTCATGCCGGTCGCCCGCTGCGGCTTCGTGCTCAAGCCGACCGGTTTCTTCGACCGCAACCCCACCCTGGACGTGCCGCCCCCGGCAAGTCACTGCTGACCAATAAAACTCATTTTAGGCCGAACGGGCCTCCCTGCCTGCCACCACCACCTGCGTGCCCCGCGGGGCAGGCCGGACCCGGCCCGGCCCCGCCGTGCGTCAGGCTCGCAGCTCGTCGCGCAGGTCCCGTTTGAGGATCTTGCCCAGCGGGTTGCGGGGCAGGTCCTCCCGGAGTTCGAGACGTTCGGGCAGCTTGAAGGTGGCGATACCGAGCCCGCGCAGGTACCCGACGATCTCGGCCAGCGTCACCGTCCCACCCGGCCTGGGTACCACCACGGCGCAGGCGCGCTCGCCGAGTACATCATCTGGATAGGCCACTACGGCCACGTCCGCGACCTTTGGGTGGCCTGAAATGAAGCCCTCGAGTTCGGCCGCCGAGATTTTCATGCCGCCGCGCACGACCATGTCCTTAGATCGGTCGACATAATGCAGGTACTGCAATTCGTCCCCGGCGATCTCGAGGATGTCGCCGGTCTTCAGGTAGCCGTCCTCGTCGAACGGCTCGGGTACCCCGCTGGCCGGCAGGTATCCGGGGAACACCCCAGGGCCCTTGATCCGCAACTCGCCGGGGATGCCCGCCTCGGTGATCTCGGTGCCCGTGACCGGGTCCACGATCCGCGCCAGCGTCGTACGCGACATGGTGATCGACCAGTCCCGCGCGGCGTACCGCGGGAAGTACAGCGCCCGCACCCCGGGGTCGGGGATGTCCCTGGGCGTGCCGAGCAGCGCGATGCCCTCGTTGGAGCCGTAGAAGTTGATGATCTCGATGCCGTACTTGTCGTGCCAGCCCTGCAGCAGGCTGGGCGCCAGCGGCGTGGAGCCGGAGCCGAGCATCCGCAAGCTCGAGATGTCGGTCCGCGCCAGCAGCGCCTCGTTATGTAGCAGCGTGGTAAGCAGCGCGGGCGGCGCGACCGTGTAGGTGGCGCGGTGCTGCTCGATCTGCCGCAAGAACGTGGCCAGGTCGAACGGGTGGTGCTGCACCAGCAGTCCGCCCACCTTCAGCCAGGGCAGGAACATCCCGTTGATGCCGGCCATGTTGACCATCGGGAACGGGTTGAGCAGCACGTCGTCGCGGGTCAGGTCCGGGCCTTCCACCGTGCCCGTGGACATGGCCATCCAGTCGTAATGGGTCCGCTGGACGCCCTTGGGCGTGCTCTCGGTACCCGAGGTCCAGCAGATCGTCACGCAGTCGTTCGGGTCCGGCGACCATCTCGTCAAATGAGCGGCGAGGCCCGAAAGGTCATCCGCCGCCGCGACCCGCTCGTCGAGCCCGATCACCCCGGCCGGCACGGCCGGACCGAATGCGGCCACGGCGCGCAGCGACGGGATACTCTCCCGCAGCCCGGCGATCTCCGCCGCGGCCTGCCGCTGGCCGATCCGGCTGGCCGTGATGAACATCTTCGCCTGGGCGACGTGGGACAGGTGGGTGAGCTCGTAGGACCGGTACTGCACCGGGAACGGCGCCACGATCGCGCCGATCCGGACGATGGCCAGGAAGGCCACGGCGATCTCGACCGTGTTGGGCAGCTGGACGCCGACCACGTCGCCGGGCGTGACACCCTCGTCAAGCAGCACTTGCGCCAGCCTGGATACCTGCTCGTCCAGCTGGGGCCAGGTCAGCTCGCGGACCGGGCCGTCCATCAGCGCGTCCCGGTTCAGCGGGTCGACGATCGCGGGGATGTCGCCGTCCCGCGCGACGCGCTCGCGCAGCAGCGCGTCGATCATGTCGTCGTTCCAGTAGCCCTTGTCGCGGTACTCCCGGATTCGCGCCGCCGGATGAAGCCCCACCATGTCCTCCTTAGGCCTGCGCCAGCGCGGTGAGCGTCGCCACCCCGGCCGGATCCGCCTCGCACGATCCTGGCACGAGCGCGACCTCATCCACGCCCGCGTCGGCGTATTCGCTCAGCCTGGCCCGGATGGCCTGCTCGGAGCCTGCCAGCGACACGTGCCCGACGATCTCCGGCGGGATCGCCGCCAGCAGTTCCGCCGGGTGCGGCCCGGTGCGGGCGAAGCGCACCACGTCCGCGAAGCCCGCCTCGGCGAACATCTCGCCGTAGCCGGGCGCCGACATATACGCCACCAGACCCCGCCGCAGCTGCTCGATGCCCGCGGCGCTGGGATCGACGCTGGCCGCCACCCACGCCGCCACCGGCGGCGCCGGCCTGCCCGCCGCGCGGCATTCGTCGTGCAGCATCTGCACCAGGCGGGCCGCGGATTTCGGCGTGACCAGGTTGATCACCATCCGGTCGGCCTGCCGGGCCGCGACCTTGACCGCGCCCGGGCCGAACGCCGCGATGGTCAGCGGTGTCGCGGGCGCCCGCGTCCGGAGCCGGTACCCGCGGGTGGCGATGACCTCGCCCCGGACGTCGGCCTTGCCCCCGGCCAGCAGGGTACGGACGGCGGTGGCCGATTCCGCGAGCGCGAGCGCGGTGCGCTCCTGGCGGCGGCCGTGCCACTGCTGGACGACGACCGGGCTGGAGGAGCCGAGCGCCACGTTCACCGTCCGCCCGGTCAGCTCGGCCAGCGAGCCGGCCCCATCGCGATCATGACCGGGTCGCGGACCGCGACGGCCAGCGGTCCGATGGTGAGCGCGGCGCGCGCCGTCCGCTCCGCGACCACCGCGCCGAGCGCGAACGCGTCGAAGGTGGCCATCTCGCCGATCCAGATCTCGCCGTAGCCGAGTGCGTCGGCGGCCTGGGCCGTGCGTACCACCTCGGCGGGCGGCCGGTCCTGCCAGAGCCCCAGCGAGACCGAGAGAACGGGCCTGCGCGCAGCCATATTCACGGGGCGTCCCCACCACCATTCACGGGCTCGTTCTATCACTCCGTTAGTTGTATTGTCACCCCATGAGCGACCGCGCCCCTGACCCGAAGGCCCTGGCGGCCCTGCTCGACAAGCAGGAGATCACCGAACTGCTCACCCGTTACCTGCGGTCCGTGGACCGCGGCGACGTGGCCACGCTGCGCGCCTGTTACCTGCCGGGCGCGACCGAGGATCACGGCGGCCTGTTCGCCGGCCCGGCGCAGGAGTACGTCGACAGCATCGCCGCCGCGCTGACTCATCCTCGCTCCCGGACCAGCCACAACATGACGAACCTGCTGATCGAACTGGACGGCGACACCGCGACGGCCGAGTCCTACTGCCTCACCTTCGCCCGGATCAAGGCCGATGGCGCCTACTACCACTGCTTCGTCGGGGCCCGGATGATCGACCGGCTGGAGCACCGCGACGGGGCCTGGGGCATCGCGCGCCGCCAGCTCATCTGGGACTGGAACCACGACGCGCCCGCCGCCGAGCACTGGATGCAGGGCCTGCTCGCCCCCGACCTGTCCGTCCTGCGCATGAGCGGCAAGTTCCCCGCCAACCCCGTCTACGCCGGCCCCTGACGCAGGTTACGCGGGCATGAACTACTGTCCGTTCGGCCCATTAAAGAGGCTGTCGCGCAACGTCCTGGGTGCTGGGCCATGGCCCGGTCCCGAAGAAACCGAGCCACGAGGCCGAGCGCGGCCCGGCAGGTGCTCACCAGCCTGAATCCATGCCGTAGAGCGCACAGCCGTGCGCCAGCCGCCCCGACCGGCGTCTCCCGGATGGCCATACCGGCACATAACGGGCAACCACCCGGAGGGCCCCTCCGCTTATCGTGGATGATCCGGCCTATGCGGATGATCCGGGCCCCTGGCGGGTTAACCCAAGTTTCCGCGGAAGCCAGATCCTCCGCGTTAAACGGACCGCGCCCGGTACGCCGAGGTGAACGGGGTGCCTTCCGGGGCACATGGTACGAAAGGGATGACGTGCCGGTCATCAGCCGACGAGAGCGAGACGCGGGTCTGCTCCCGACACCCAGTACGACGGTCTCTAAAACACGCCGGTCGCCCAGACTCAGCTCTAACCCGGCCCTACGTCACTCCGTGCCCCGTCCTGGCCCTGGCTGGGGCACTCCGTGACCCCGTCCCCCGCCCCTGGCTACGTCACTCCGTGGCCCCGTCCCCGCCCCTGGCTAGGTCACTCCTTCTGTTGTAGTATGCGGAGAAGGGGCACGCGAAGGGCGGAGACAGACATGGGCAGCCGGAACGTCTGGATCGCTGGCAGCTACCAGAGCGACTTCGCGCGCAACTACGCACGCGAGGGCCTGGAGATCTCCAACATGGTCGCCGAGGCCGTCGCGGGCACGCTAGACGGCGCGGGCGTCGGCCCGCAGGACGTCGAGGCCGTCCACGTCGGGAACGCGTTCGGCCAGCTCTTCACCGGTCAGGGGCAGCTCGGGGCGATGCCCGCCACCGTCGAGCCGCGGCTGTGGGGCAAGCCCGCGGCCCGGCACGAAGCGGCCTGCGCGTCGGGCAGCGTGGCCGTGCTGGCGGCCATGGCCGACATCGAGGCCGGCCACTATGACTGCGTGCTGGTGATCGCCGTCGAGCAAGAGCGGAACGTACCGGGCGATGCCGCCCCCGGCTACCTCGGCGCGGCCGCGTGGATCGGTCACGAGGGCCAGGACGCCAGGTACATGTGGCCGTACATGTTCAGCCAGCTGGCCGAGGAGTACGACCGGCGCTACGGCCTGAACGATGCGCACCTGCACGCCATCGCCGAGCTCAACATGCGGAACGCGAAGGCCAACCCGCTGGCCCAGACCCGCGGCTGGTCGCATCGCCCGGGCGGCTTCGCCGACGACGATCACGACAACCCGGTCGTCGAGGGCAGGCTGCGGCGCACGGACTGCGCCCAGATTACCGACGGGACGGCCGGGGTGCTGCTGGTCTCGGATGACTTCCTGGCCCGCGTCGGCCGGCCGCCCGGCGCCCGCATCGCCGGCTGGGGCCACGGCACCGCCGGACTGGCGCTGCAGCCGAAGTTCGACCGCAGCCAGGGTCAGCCGTACATCTTCCCGCACGTCCGCCAGGTCGTCACCGACGCCTTCCGGCGGGCCGCGATACCTGACGTCAGCGCGCTGGACGGCATCGAGACGCATGACTGCTTCTCCATGTCGGAGTACATGGCCATCGACCACTTCGGGATCACCGAGCCCGGCGAGAGCTGGAAGGCCGTCGAGAACGGCGAGCTCGAGCGGGACGGCGCGATCCCGGTCAACCCAAGCGGCGGCCTGATCGGCGTGGGGCACCCGGTCGGCGCCACCGGCGTCCGGATGCTGCACGACGCCGCCCGGCAGGTCACCGGCCAGGCTGGCGACGCCCAGGTCGACGGGGCCAGGACCTTCGCCACCCTGAACATCGGCGGCAGCCTCACCACCACGGTCAGCTTCGTGGTCGCGGCGGAGTAGGAAAGGGAACATCATGGACGTCGAGGTCTACGGCAAGATGCTGAGCACGCTGCCGGAAGACGATGACCATCCCTACCGGTCAGGTCCCTGGCGTCCGCAGAGCATCGAGTACGACGCCACCGACCTGGCCGTGGCGGGTGAGCTGCCCGACGACCTGTACGGCGTCTACCTGCGCAACACCGAGAACCCGCTGCACCCCGCGATCGTCAAGTACCACCCCTTCGACGGCGACGCGATGATCCACAAGGTCTCGTTCCGCGACGGCCACGTGTCCTACCGCAACCGCTTCGTCCGGACCGACGGCCTGCTCGCCGAACAGGAGGCCGGGCGCTCGCTGTGGGCCGGGATCGCCGAGAACCCGGACGTGTCCACCCGCCCGGACGGCTGGGGCGCCCGCGGCCGGATGAAGGACGCTGCCTCGACCGACGTCGTGGTGCACGCCGGCGTGGCGGTGGCGAGCTTCTGGCAGTGCGGTGACCTGTATCGGCTCGACCCGCTAACCCTGGATGACCTGGGCAAGTGCACCTGGGGCGGGTCTTTCCCCAGTGATCTGGGCGTCTCGGCTCACACCAAGGTCGACGACCACACCGGTGAGCTCCTTTTCTTTAATTACGGAACGACCGCCCCTTACCTGCACTACGGCATCGTCGACGCGAGCAACCGGCTGGTCCATTACGTGCCGATCGACCTGCCCGGACCACGGCTGCCGCACGACATGGCCTACACCGAGCACTACGCGATCCTCAACGACATGCCGCTGTTCTGGGAGCCCGAGCTGCTGGCCCGCGGCCTGTACGCCTCGCGGTTCCACCCGGACATCCCGTCCCGGCTCGGCGTCATCCCGCGCCGCGGCGCCCCGGGCGACATCCGCTGGTTCGAGTTCGAGCCGACCTACGTGCTGCACTGGACGAACGCCTACGAGGCGGGCGACGAGATCATCGTCGAGGGTTTCTTCCAGGGCTGCCCCGAGCCGACCAGCGCCGGGCCCAACGGCCCGAAGGACCGGATGTTCCGGTTCCTGGCCCAGGACATCATGGCGACCCGGCTGCACCGGTGGCGGATGAACCTGGTCACCGGGGCCACCAGCGAGGAAGACCTGTCCGAGAGCTGTACCGAGTTCGGCACGATCCACAATGGCTTCGGCGGGCGACCCTATCGGTACACTTATGCCGCCACCAACGAGCCAGGCTGGTTCCTGTTCAACGGGCTGGTCAAGCACGACACCCTGACCGGGCGCGAGGAGCAGTACCAGTTCGAGCCGGGCGTGTTCTGCAGTGAGGTCGGCGTGGCCCCCCGCGTCGGCGGCACCGAGGAAGACGACGCGTACCTGGTCACGCTCACGGTCGACATGAACCGGGACCTGTCCGAGTGCGTCGTGTTCCGGGCCAGCGACGTGGGCCGCGGCCCGATCGCGCGAGCTCAGCTGCCCGAGCGGATCGCCAGTGGCACGCACAGCTGCTGGGCGCCCGGCGAGTCCATCGCGGGCTGGTGACCCGCGGGCCGACCGCGAGATTGGCTGAGTTATTTCACAGGTAACCGAGAACTCCAACGCCATCGTCCTCGGGTTGATCGGCGATGAGTGGAACCTGACCATCGTCAAGCTGGCCATCATGGACGACGTGCGCCGGTACAAGGACTTCCGCGACCGGCTGGGCATCGCCAATTCGGTGCTGACCGTGCGGCTGCGCCGCCTCACCGAGGCCGGCGTGTTCACCATGTCCCAGTACTCGCAGGCGCCGCGGCGCTACGAGTACGTACTCACCGACTGCGGCCGCGACCTGTGGCAGGTCCTGCTGACCATCTGGTCGTGGGAGGCCGTCTGGGTGACCGAGCACATCGAGCCGCTGCCGCCGATGTACCACACCGAGTGCGGCGAGGAGTTCTCCCCGGTCATGCACTGCCGGTCCTGCGGGCAGCCCGCCGGCCTGCGCGATGTCCGCGGCACGTTCGGGCCGAGCGGTGGCTTTCCCCGGTCGGTGCCGCAGGCCACCACCAGGCGCCGGTCCACAGGCGGCTCGCCCGGCCCCGGCCTGGTGCCGCAGACAATCGAGCTGATCGGAAACCGCTGGTCGGCCTCGGCCCTGGCCGCGGCGTTCCTCGGCGCCCGCCGGTTCACCGACATGCTGCAGATGATGGGCGCGCCGCCGACCATCGTCTCGGACCGGCTGCGCACGTTCTGCCAGATGGGCGTGCTCGCGACCGTCGCCGTCAAGGCGAACTCGGGCCGGGTCGAGTACCGGCTGACCGATAAGGGACGCGCGTTCTTCCCGCACGTCATGGTGATGCTGGACTGGGGCGACCGGTGGTTCCGCGCCCCGGAGGGCCCGGCCACCCTGCTCACCCACACCACCTGCGGCGGCACGTTCGCCCCGGTCCTGCACTGCTCGGTCTGCCAGCTCGAGCTGCACGGCTCGAAGATCCAGGTCGGCGGCGACCCCCCCAAGACGAACAGCGACCCGCGCTTACCCTGGCGGGTCAGTACGCGGTCAATGACACGCCGTCGGCGGTGAAGCGGGCTTCGATGATGGCCGTCAGCTCCTGGGGAACCGGATCAAGCGAGGGCGCCTGCGATCCGTCGCCGCCACCGGCCGCTCGCGCGAACCCGACGGCCCTTGTGAGCTGGGGCTGAGCGATGTCGCTCCCGAGGAGACCGGCGTCGGCTATGTGCTCCACGCTGCGCAGCGACCCGCCGAGCGCGGCAGCGTAGTCGCGGCCCTTCCGGATGGCAGCCGCGATGGCGGCCGCCCGCACGTCGCGCCAGGCGGGATTGTCCCAGTCGACGTGCCAGGTGACCTGGTGCACGCTGACCGCTTCGTGGGCGGCTAGGAGGACACCGAGCGGGTCAAGCAGTTCGAAGGCGCGCACGGCGATAGTGACCTCCACCGCCGCGGTCACCTGCCCGGTCGGCTCGTAGCGCCCCGTGTTGTCGTCGTGAGCGCGCTCCTCATACGTCGTCGCCGATTGCGCCGACCATGTCAGGGGGTGCCGTTCGGTGTCGGCATCAAGCGCCACGCCGCCCTGGGCAGAAAGCTCGGCGGTAAGGCCATCCAACGCCGCGGCGGCCGCCCGCACCGCCTCCGCCTTCGATCTCCGCGACGACGCGATCGTGGCCGCCACCGTGGCATAGTCGGGCGACACCGTCTGCCGTGCCTCGCCGCGCACCGACAGCAGCACACCTCCGGGAGCAGTCACCGGTCCCTCCTGCCTTCGGTCGGCGGCCCGGTGCCCAGCCAGGCTGCCCCAATCGCCGACGGCTGCCGGCATCCCCCAGCGTAGGCAGCGGCCGACCCCAGGTCAGCCGAAACGGTGAGCCGCCTTACCGCCGGACGAACGGCGCGAAGACCGGCGGCGTGAAGACGCCGGGCGGCGCGGCGACGACGGCGGGGATCGCGTTGATCACGGCGCCGGCGGTGACGTACTGGCCGGCCTTGGTGCGCAAGCCCGTGCCCGGCGGGTCGGACATGTCCAGGCTGAGGTGCAGGTCGGGCCGGCCCTCGATCTCCACGGTCCAGTGGTGGCGGCCCGCGTAGTCGGCGAGCTCCGCGTCCATCGTCCAGATGATCGACAGGGTCAGGAACCGCTGCCCGGCCGATATCGCGTGCCACCGCCACTCGGTGGCCGCGACGGTCCCGGCCTTGATGTGCCCGGCTCCGATCTCCAGGTCGCGCTCGGCCGGCACGACCCGGTGGTCCGCCTGGATCTCATCGACCGCCACCTGCATCCGGTCGCAGGTGAAGGCGATGGCCTCGCGGTACAGCTGGCCGTACAGGGCTGCGAGCGGGCCGGTCTGCAGATCCAGGGCGGCCAGCTCGGAACCCATTCCCATCACGGTGAACACGAAGTCGGGGTCGGGCATCGAGGCCGCGTTGAGCAACTCGACCACCTCGATCCGCCGCACGTCGGTGCAGACCCCGGTCAGCCCGAGCACGAGCCGCTCCAGCACGTAGCCGGGGTTCATCCCGGTCCCGTACAGGGTCACGCCGCCGGCCCGGGCCGCCTCGTCGAACATGGCCAGCCGGGCCGGCCCGTGCGCGGCCGGGTAGTGCTGGCCCGCGGTGGTGATCACGTTCTTGCCCGAGCGCAGCAGCGCGCAGATGTCGCTGTCGTGCTGGGTGTAGGGCAGCTGCAGCCGGGCCGTGTGGATCACCACGTCCGCGTCCAGGGCCAGGATCTCGCCGATCTCCCTGGTCGCGATGATGCCCGTGTCCGGGTAGCGGGCAATCGCGCCCGCGTCCCGCCCGGCCTTGCGGTCCGAGTACACGTACACCCCGGCCAGGCTCAGGTCCGGGTGGTCAAGGACCGCCCGCAGACAGGTCTTGCCGACGGCCCCGGTGGCCCACTGCACGACTCGGTATGTCACGGCGGCTCCAGGGGTCAGCTCGGCTGGGCGCGGTGGGCGCCGGTCCGGGGGGAGGAGCCGGCGCCCACCGCGGTCTTGGGGCTACAGTCCGCCGGTGCAGTTGGCGGCGCTGAGGACGGCCGGGCAGGTGTCGATGATCGAGCCGTCATAGGCGAAGCTCTTGGTCGACGCGTGGTAGACCAGCGGCTGGAGCTTGGTGATGCCGTAGGCCTCGTTGGCGTTCATGATCCACCGGATCCCGTTGATGAACAGCGGCGGCTGGTAGTTCTGGTTCCGCGCCGCCTGCATGATGCCTACCTCGCTGAGCCCCAGGCTGGACTTCGCCGCGACCTGGAAGTCGTTGATGTCCATGTCGGCGATCATCCAGCCGGTCTCGTAGTAGGTGTTGGCCGGCTGGGCGTGCGCCGGGTCCACCTTCATGGCGTCGGCGACGTAGGCGTTGTAGCCGGGGTCGTTCTTGTAGATCGGGTTGCCCGGGTCCTTCTCCCAGAAGACCAGCTTCTGGCCGTTGGCGGCCGCCCCGGCCGGCGCGAACATCAGCGACGCGCTGCCGCAGTTGGAGGCCTGCACGGTCAGCTTGGGCGTGTACCCGATCTTGGCCATCGCCTCGGTCATCTGCAGGCACTCGGGCACCACCAGCGCGCCGAACACCACGTTGGCGTTCGCCTGCTGCAGGCTGATCGCCGCCGCGCCCGGGTCGGTGCCGAACGGCACGATCTTGGAGATCACGACGTTGGTGCCCTTGACCGCGGCCTGCATGCCGGCCAGGTACGACTGGCCGGAGCCGGTCTGGTCCTCGGCTATCGCCACCGTGATCTTGCTGGCGTTCGGGAACGCGGCCTGGATGACCTTGACCTCGGCCGCCTCCTCCACGTTGTTCGACGGCAGGAACTCGGTCGTCCACGGGTACTTGGCGATGTTGCGGTAGGTGTCATCGGTGGCCGAGGCGAGCAGTTCGGGCAGGCAGGCGAGGTTCTGGTCGGCCGCGACCGCGGCCAGCGGGCCCGAGCCGAAGACGTCGAAGGCCTGCACCGAGTTGGACTGGATCCAGCCGTCCACGTTGGTCTTGGTCATGGCCGGGTTGAACTGGTCGTCCTTGGTCGCGACCGCGAGCTTGACCCCGCCGATCCCGCCCGCGGCGTTCTGTACCGCGAACCGGTCCCTGGCGCCCTGGATGACCGCGTCGGCGAACGGCGCGATCGGCCCGGAGAACGGGCCGGACCAGCCCAGCGTCAGCGTGCCGGTGATCTTCTTGGTGACCTGGGCCGGGTTCGCGCAGTTGGCCGTGCTCATCGTGTAAAAGCCTGCGGGCTCGCTGCTAGCGGCGGCCGGGGTGGTGCCCGCGCCGGCCGAGGTAGACCCGGAGCTGGTGGAACTGCTGGAGCTACAGGCTGCGAGCGTGACCGCGACGGCCGCGGCCGCGCTGATCAGCCCGATGTGACGTGCTTTCATGCCGTATTCCGCTCCTCATCATGATGGATCACTGTTGGCGGCCCCCCGTCCGACGGCGCCGGAGCCACGGCGGACGGCCGGCGCCCCGGACGGGCAGGCGGTTGCGGTTCGATCCGCAGGATCCGGCGGGACAGCCGGATAATCAGCCCCATCAGGCCCTCGGGCATGGTGAACATGAGGACGATGAGGATTACGCCGAAGATCAGCTCGGAGGCCTCGCCCTGGCGGAGGTTCTCGGTCCAGTACGGGATGAAGTAGACGGCCAGGCCGCCGATCACCGGGCCCAGCGTGGTCGCTACCCCGCCGATCACCAGCCCGGTGATGAAAAGGATGGACAGCGTCAGCGTGAACGACGCGTCGGCCGACAGCGACCCCAGGTAGATGGCGAAGATGCCGCCCGCGACGCCGGTGATCGCCCCGGACAGGGCGAACACCACCATTTTCGTCCAGGCCAGGTTGACGCCCATGGCCGCGGCCGCGGTCTCGCGGTCCCTGGTCGCCTTCATGGCCAGGCCGGCCCGGCTGCGGGTCAGCGTCGCGCACAGCACCAGGACGATGGCGAGCAGCCCGGCCGCGAGCCAGTAGTAATACTGGAACCGGTCGGCGATCGAGATGCCGGTCCAGTGCGGCGGCAGCAGCTGGAAGACGTTGATGTTGAGCCCGATCTGGCCGCCGGTGACGCCCGGGAACCGGTCGATGAGCTCGGGGAACGCCACGCCCAGGGCCAGCGTGACCAGGGCCAGGTTGATGCCGCGGATCCGCACCGACGGCAGGCCGACCAGCAGGCCGGTCGCGAAGCACAGGGCCGCGGCCGGGATGAGGGTGAGCAGCGGGTTCCAGTTGTGCGAGGCGACCAGGATGCCGGTGGTGTAGGCGCCGATCCCGAAGAAGGCCGAGTGGCCGATGGACAGCTGGCCGGTGTAGCCGGTGGCCAGGTTCAGCCCGGCGATCGCCGTGGCGTACAGCAGGGCGACGGTCAGCTGGCCGAGCCGGAAGGAGTTCAGCGTCGACGCGTAGACGGCGAGTAGGGCGAGCACGACGATGCCGGCCGTCTGCAGCCCGCGGTGCGCGGCCGAGCGTTCCCGGATAAGCAGCGGAAGGGCCGGACTCATACGCGCTCGACCTCCTTGCTCCCGAACAGGCCCTGCGGGCGCACCAGCAGGACCACCACGATGGCCACGAACGCGATCCCCTCCTGGAGCTGCCCGCCGATGGCGGGCACGTAGGCCGAGAGCATCACCTCGGCGATGCCGAGCAGCAGCCCGGCGATGACCGCCCCGCCGGGAGAGTCGAGCCCGCCGAGCAGCGCGGCCGCCGACGCGTAGATCAGCAGCGGGAACATCTCGCCCAGGCCGAGCGAGTCCGGGGTCAGCGGGGTGAACAGCACGCCGGCGATCGCGCCGATTGCGGCCGAGATGCCCCAGCCGAGCGCCAGGATCCGGCCGACCGGGATGCCCGCCAGCGCCGCGGACTCGCGGTTGTTGGCCGTCGCCCGCATCTGCAGGCCGAGCCGGGTGCCGTTGAACAGGGCGAACATGCCGCCGACGACCGCCGCGACCAGCAGCCAGACCCCGATGTTGGCCCAGTAGAGGCGGGCCCCGAACACTGACACGTACGACTGCAGCGTGTTCGGGAACAGGCTCGGCATCGACTGGTTGCCCTTGCCCCAGATCAGCCCGTCCGACGCGTTCAGCACCGAGAACAACCCGAGCAGCACGATCAGCGTCGCCAGCAGGCTGCGCTTCTCGATCGGCCGGACCAGCGTCCGCTCGGATACCGCGCCGAGCACGAACCCGGCCGCGGCCGCGGCCAGCAGGGCCACGATGACCGGGACGTGCCTGGTCGTCAGCCCCCAGGCCAGGTAGGTGGTGAACAGCGCCATCTCGCCCTGGGCGAAGTTGATCGTGCCGGTCGCCCGGTAAACCATGACGAGGGCCAGCGCGAGCGCCGCGTAGATGGCCCCGTTGCTGATGCCGTCGAAGAGCCGGTCCAGGAAGAATTGCATCTGCCCGCCTCAGTAACCCAGGTACGCGCGGCGGACGGTATCGCTGTGCCGCAGGTCCTCGGCCGCGCCCGAGCTGACGACCTCGCCGACCTCGAGCAGGTAGACGCGGCTGGCCAGGTCCAGGGCGAGCTCGGCGTTCTGCTCCACGATGAGCATGGCCGTGCCGTCGTCGGCGTTGATCTGCCGCAGTACGTCGAACACGCTCCGTACGACCAGCGGAGCCAGTCCGAGGCTCGGCTCATCGCAGAGCAGCAGCGTGGGCCGGCTCATCAGCGAGCGGGCCACGGCCAGCATCTGCTGCTCCCCGCCGGACAGCGTGCCGGCGGCCTGGCCGGTGCGGGCGGCCAGCGCGGGGAACACCTCGTACCAGCGATCGATGTCCTGGGCGATCCCGGCCCTGTCCCGCCGTCTGGTCGCGCCGACGAGCAGGTTCTCGGCCACGCTGAGCTTGGTGAAGGTGCCCCGGCCCTGTGGCACCAGGGACAGGCCGGCCGCGACGGCCTCGGCGGGCTCGCCGGGCCGCAGCTCGGCCCCGGCGATGCTGACCGTGCCGCGCCTGCCGATCAGGCCGGCGATCGCCCGCAGCGTCGTGGTCTTGCCCGCGCCGTTGGCGCCGAGGATGACGACCACCTCGCCCGGGTCGACCCGCAGCGATATCCCGTGCAGCACCTCGGCCTGGCCGTAGCCGGCCTTGAGGTCGGTGACCTCCAGCAGGCTCATGAGGTGCGGCCCAGGTAGGCGTCGATGACGGCGGGGTCGCTGCGGACCTCGTCGGGGGAGCCGTCGGCGATCTTGCGGCCGTTGTCCAGCGCGACGATGTGCTGGGACACGCTCATCACCAGCCCCATGTGGTGTTCCACCAGCACCGCGGAAAGGGAGAAGTCAGCGCAGACCCGCCGTATCAGCGTCCCGAGCTCGTTGACCTCGGTATGGGTCAGGCCGCCGGCGGCTCGTCGAGCAGCAGCAGCTTGGGCCGGGCGGCCAGCGCCCGGGCCAGCTCGAGCCGCTTCAGCGTGCCGAACGGCAGGCCCCCGGCTCGTTCGAAGGCGACGTCCGCGAGCCCGATCGCCGTCAGGATCTCGTAGGCGTCCGCGCGCAGCCGGCGCTGGTTGCGCAGGCTGCCCGGCCAGCCGACCAGGGCCTGGGCGAAGCTGACCCGGGCCCGCGAGTGGGCGCCCACCATCGTGTTGTCCAGCACGGTCATGCTCGGGAAGATGGCCAGGTTCTGGAAGGTCCGCGCCACCCCGCGGCGGATCACGCCGTGGGCGGGCTCGGCCAGCAGGTCATGGTCATCGAAGGAGATGCGCCCGGCCGCGGGCCGGACGACCCGGGTGCAGCAGTTGAACAGCGTGGTCTTGCCCGCCCCGTTCGGGCCGATGAAGCCGCAGATCTCCCCGTCGGCGACCTGGGCACTGAAGTCGTCGAGCGCGGTGACGCCGCCGAACCGCACGGTCACGTTCTCGATGACCAGCATCGGCCGTGCTCCCCTCAGGAGAGGGCCCCTACCTGCGGGCACGGATTCATGGGCGACGAGGCCGCCGGTCCTGGGGCCCGAGTGGGGCCGCCGGCCGGTGGTCCGAAGTTGCTACAACCAGGAAAGTCACTACAACAATGAGAGTTTCCACGTCGCCCGTGCGATGGTCAAGGGGCCGTAACCGAAGCGCAACGTTGGCGGTGAATTGCGCTCATGTGGTGTCTGTTTCGTAACGCGATTGCGTTCGGCATGCCTCTGGCGTCGTCGCTCCTGTAACTGTAGTGTCGGCTTTGTTGCCCCGACGTGGCGGAGGTGGGCTATGCCGCGCACCAGCAAGGCGGTCGGTTCGGTGGCGCTCGTTACGGGCGCGAACCGCGGTATCGGCTTGGCCTTCGTGCGGGAACTGGCGGCCCGCGGCGCGCGAAAGGTCTATGCGGGCGTGCGCAGCCCGGGCGACATCACCGATGAGTTCAAGGGGCTGCCTGCTTCCGGCCCGCCCGTGGAGGTCGTGCCGCTCGACGTCACCGACCTGGCCACCGTGCAGGCCGCCGCGGCCGCATGCCCGGATGTGAGCCTGCTCGTCAACAACGCCGGCCTGTTCACCAACCACCGGCTGGTGCTGACCGATGACCCGGACGCCGCCCGCCGCGAGATGGAAGTCAACTACTTCGGCGTGCTGAATATGACCAGGGCGTTCGCGCCCGTGCTCGGCGGCAACGGCGGCGGCTACATCGCCAACGTGCTGTCGGTGGCGGGCGCCTTCCCGGCGCCGTTCATGGGCGGCTACTCCCCGGCCAAGGCGGCGGCGCTCTTCTTGTCCAGCATCACCCGGTCCGAGCTAGCCGATCAGGGTACCGAGGTGATCGCGCTCATCGTCGGGTCCGTCGACACCAGGATGGCCGCGCACGTCCAGGGCCGCAAGGAAGATCCCGCGGATATCGCCCGCGCGGGCCTGGATGCGCTCGACCGCGGCGAGCACGTGGCCGACACCGACTTCATGGCCGTCGACGCGCGGGCCAGGTACGCCCGGGACCCGATCCGCTACGAGCGGGGGATGACCAAGCTGCTCAAGGCCACCACCATGGACACGGGCCGGTAGCGCGGTGCCTGCGGTCAGCGCCGCGGCCCACCAATCGGTCGCGGCGATCATCCGGGCCCGGGCCGCCGCCGACCCCGGCGCGATCGCGATCACCGGCGACGGCCGCCCGCTCAGCTTCGGCGAACTCGACGAGCGGTCCAGCCGCCTGGCCCGCGCGCTGGCCGCGCTGGGCGTACGCCGCGGGGACCGGATCGCCTACCTGGACCAGAACGCCACCGAATTCTGGGAGACCATGTTCGCCGCGGCCAAGCTGGGCGCGGTCATGACGCCGCTGAACTTCCGGCTGGCCTGCCCGGAACTCAAGGTGATCCTGGCGGACGCCGAGCCCGCCGTCCTGGTCGCGGCCGGCCCGCTGCTGGCCGGGCTGGGCCCGGACACGGTGCCCGCGGCCGCCACGGTGGTCGCGGTCGGCGACGGGTTTACCGGCGGGATCGGATACGAGCCGCTGCTGATGTCCGGGGCCGCGGCCGACCCCGGCGAGCAGGCCACCGGGGCCGACCTCGCGGTGCTGATGTACTCCTCGGGCACCACCGGCGCGTCCAAGGGCGTCGCCATCACCGCGGACAACCTGCTCACCGCGGTGGCGACGTTCGTTGGGGAGTTCGCCCCCGACGCCAGCTCGCGCAGCCTGGTGCCGCCGCCGTACTACCACATCGCCGCCAGCGGGTGGTCGCTGATCGCTTTGTCGGTCGGCGGCCGGGTCGTCCAGGTCCGCGAGCCGCGGCCCGATCACCTGCTCGAGCTGATGCAGGTCCACGCCACCACCCACGCGGCCCTGGTCCCGGCCCTCATCGCCCTGATGGTCGAGCTGCCGCAGGCGCGCACCGCCGACTTCTCGTCGCTGCGGACGGTGGTGTACGGCTCGTCGCCGATCACGGCCGGCCTGCTCCGCCGGGCCGTCGAGATCTTCCAGGCGGATTTCACCCAGAGCTACGGCCTCACCGAGACGGTGGGCGTCGGCACGCTGCTGCGCGCGGACGACCACCGCTCCGCCGACCCGGCCCGGCTGCGCAGCGCGGGGCAGGCCGCCGCCGGTGCCGCCGGGACCGAGGTCGCCGTCGTCGATCCGGTCACCGGCGCCGTGCTGCTGCCCGGCCAGACCGGCGAGGTGGTGATCCGCGGCCGCAACGTCACCCCTGGCTACTGGCGCCGTCCCGAGGCCACCGCGGCGCTGTTCCTGCCCGGCGGCTGGCTGCGCACCGGCGACGCGGGTCAGTTGGACGAGGACGGCTACCTGATGATCGCCGACCGGATCAAGGACATCATCATCTCCGGCGGCGAGAACATCATCCCCGGTGAAGTCGAGCGAGTCCTGGCCGAACACGACGGCGTGCTCGAGGCGGCCGTGATCGGCGTCCCTTCGTCGCGGTGGGGCGAAACCCCGGTGGCCTTCGTGGTGCGCCGGCCAGGTTTTCAGCTGACCGCCGACGAGCTGATCGCGTTCTGCCGTCAGCGGCTGGCCCATTACAAATGCCCGGCGTGCGTCGAGTGGACCGGCGCACTGCCCAGGAACCCGTCCGGCAAGGTCCTGCGCCGCACGCTCCGCGAGCCGTACTGGAAGCACCTCGACCGGCAGGTCGGATAGGAAGGGCTGGGGCATGACCGAGAACCAGTGGGCTGAGCTGCGCCAGGTCGGCTTCGCCACCATCCACCACGAGCTGGACGTACGGACCGCCACCGAGCTGCTTGCGCTCGGCCCGGGGTTCGACGACCCGCTGCTGGCCGCCATGCACCTCGCCGACTTCACCGCCCCCGTCGGCCCCGACACCTACGTCGAGGTGCTCGCGCCGACCACCGCGGACCACTCGGTCGCCCGCTGGCTGGGCCGGGTCGGCGGCGCCTCGGGCTGGGTGCTGTCCACTCAGGTACCGTCGCTGGACGGGGTCAAGGAACGCGCCGCCGAGCACAACGTGCGGATCGCGGTCGAGACCCAGGCCATGGGGAAGGACATCATCCAGCTCCATCCGCTCGACGTCGGCGTCCTGCTTGAGCTCGACGCGTTCCTGCCGCGCGGGCAGTGGTTCTGGGATGACATGCCGGCCGCGCGGGCCGCGCACGCCAGCCGGAGCACGAAAGTCGACAACATCGTGGCTGTCGACGTCGCGGTCGGCGATCCGGCCGCGATGGCCGCGACCTGGGCTGCGATCATCGGCCTCGAGCCTCCGGTCGCCACGGCGGACGGCGCCGCGATCGCCTTCACCAGCCGGACCATCAGGTTCGTACCCGCGACCGCCGGCCGGACCGGGATCGTCGCCGTCGACCTGCACGCCACCGACCGCGATAACGGGCCGGGCCTGGGCGGCGAGCTATGTAACACGCTGATCCGGTTCGTCTGAGCCAAGCGTCCCGGGGCCGTGCCGCGATCAGCCCGCGATAGCGGCCCGGTTACGTCCGGCCAGGGCGCAGATCTCGTCCAGGATGGACGGCCACAGCGCTGAGGGCAGGTCGTGGCCCATGCCGGGATAGACGACGAGCCTGGCGCCGGGGATGGCGCCGGCGGTAGCCCGGCCGCCCTTGGGCCGGATCATCGGGTCCTGGTCGCCGTGGATGACGAGGGCCGGGATGCGCAGGCCCGCCAGCGCGTTCCTCCGGTCCGCGGCGGATATGACCGCGGCCCGCTGGCGCCGGTCGTCTTCTTCCGCGCCTGGATGGCGTTCGAAGGACCGGCGGCCGATGGCGGCGATCATTTCCTCGTCGAGCGGGTAGCCGGGAGATCCGATGACCTTCTTGAACGCGACCGCTTCCGCCCCGGCCTGGTCCGCGTCCGTTACCGGGGTACCGGCCGCTCGTGCGAGCGCCCGCATCGCCTTGATGGCGGGCCTGGTGGCGATGCGCGAGGAAGGCGTGGACATGATGGAGGTGAGCGTGCGCACCCGGGCCGGATGGCTGATGGCCAGTACCTGGGCGACCATCCCGCCCATGGAGGCGCCCACCACGTGCGCGGCTGGCCAGTCCAGTGCGTCCATCACCGCGCAGGCGTCCTCGGCCATGTCCTTCAGCCCGTACGGCGCGGCGGATGGCCGCAGCATCGCCTTGAACCAGCCGGGACCCGGTGTGCCGGTGAGATGCGTCGATAGTCCCGTGTCGCGGTTGTCGAAGCGGGCGACGTGGAAGCCGCGGGCGGCCAGGGCCGCGCAGAAATCGTCGGGCCAGATCAGCATCTGCGCCCCGGTCCCGCTGATCAGCAGCAGCGGCGCCCCGCCGGCCGGCCCGAACGTTTCGTAGGCGATCGCGACGTCGCCGTGGCACGCGGTTTCCATGGCTCTTCCCTCTCGGAGTAGGCTATTCGTGAATCTGTATTCAGTGAATCTAGATTCGATGAATATAGTTTCACTAACGGTCGGACGCGTCAAGGGGGTTGCCTGTGGCCGAGTCGGGATCCGTGGAAACCAGCCGCCGGGCCATGGCGGCGCAAACGGAGGCCGCGCTGAAGGAGGCCGGGCGCCGGGTGTTCGCCCGCAGCGGTTATCTCGATGCGAAGATCACAGACATCGCGGCCGAAGCGGGCCGGTCCGTCGGCTCGTTCTACAAGCACTTCGCCGGGAAGGACGAGCTGCTTCAGGCGCTCCTCACCGACTGGACCGCCCAGGCCGGCCAGGAACTGGCGGGCCACGAAGCGGGCCGTGACCTGTCCGCGGAGCCCGCACTGCGCGCCCGGGTGGCCGTGTACTGGCATACCTACCGGGCGCACGTGCCCGAGATCCGCGCCCTGCGGCAGGCCGCGCAGGTCAGTCCCGCGTTCGCGCGGCAACTCGCGCAGACCAGGCACGCGGAGCTGCAAACTATGCGCGAGCACCTCGACAGGCTCCGGGGCGCCGGCTTCGACCTGCCGGGCGACCCGGCCGTTGTGGCCTCGGCGTTCAACGCGCTGCTCGAGGGCTTCTGCGAGATCTGGATCGCCGGGAACGGGGAACCTATCGGCCGGGAGCTGAGCGACGACGAGGCGATCAACACCCTGACCAGGCTGCTCGCCCATGGCCTGACGGGTTCCCCGCCGGTTACCTTAGGACGCGCCTCTCCGCGCGCGGTGATTTCGCCCCGGCCGCCGGGTCTATAGATTGAGGACCAGCGTGCCGCTGGCGAGTTGGGGGCAACCGATGACAGTCAGCGAGGATTTCACCGGCCTCACCGACCGGTTCCGGGGTGAGCTGCTGGCTCATTGTTACCGGATGCTGGGCTCGGCCGAGGAGGCCGAGGACCTGGTCCAGGAGACATACTTGCGGGCGTGGCGGTCCTATGACGGGTTCGAGGGCCGTTCGTCGGTGCGGACCTGGCTGTACCGGATCGCGACCAACGTGTGCCTGACCGCGATCGAGCGCCGCGGCCGCCGGCCGCTGCCGTCCGGGCTGGGCGGTCCGGCGGAGGACGCGGAGGCGCCGCTGGTGGCCGGGCCCGAGGTGCCATGGCTGCAGCCGTTTCCCGACGCGCTGCTGGCCGGGGACTACGAGGATCCGGCCGCGGCCGCTATGTCGCGGGCGGGTATCCGGCTGGCTTTCGTCGCGGCGCTGCAGTACCTGTCCGCCCGCCAGCGCGCGATGCTGATCATGCGGGACGTGCTCGAGTGGCCAGCCGCTGAGGTGGCGGATCTGCTGGGTACGACGACTACTGCGGTGAACAGCGGTCTGCGGCGGGCCCGGGCCCAGCTCGCGCAGGCGCTGCCCGCCGAAGATGAGCTGGCCGAGCCCGCCGAACCGGACCGGCGGGCGTGGCTGGACCGCTTCGCCGCGGCCGTCGAGAACGCCGACGTGAACGGCCTGGCGGAGCTATTGCGGGCGGATGTCGCGCTGGAGATGCCTCCGTTGCTGACCTGGTTCGCCGGCCGCCAGGCCGTGGTCCGGTTCGTGGCGGGGAACCTGCTCACCGCGCCGGGACGGTTGCGGCTGGTTCCTGTCATGGCGAACGGGCAGCCGGTGTTCGCGGTCTACCAGCACGAACGCGATGGGATCTACCATGCGCACGCGGTACTGGCGCCCACGATGACCACGACGGGGATCGCGCGGATCATCGCCTTCCAGGACCCGGACCTGTTCAGGCCGTTCGGCCTGCCGCGGGAGTATGACCCCGCCGCGCCGCGGCCAGCGCAGGATCCTGCGGTCACTCCGTAGTCCGGCTGGCCACCCCCCAACTCCTCCGCGCCCCCCGGCGCGCCTGCCGCCGTGCCCTGGCCAGCCAGTGAACCCGCTCAGGCGGCTGCGGCGATTCCCGGGAATCGGGCTGGTCTATATCAGTAGGCCGCCAGACAAGCGGCGCGACAGAACTGGAGTAACAGTCATGACAATCGCGGACAAGACCATCCTGGTGACCGGAGCCAACCGCGGCATCGGGCGGGCGCTGGTCGAAGAAGCCCTCAGCCGAGGCGCCAATCGCGTGTACGCCGGCACGCGCCAGCCCCTCGCCCACCCGGACGGGCGCGTCACGCCCCTGAGCCTGGACGTGACCAGCGCCGCGCAGATTCAGGCCGCGGTCGAAAGCGTGGAGTCTCTCGACATTCTCGTCAACAACGCCGGCATTGCGCTTTACGATGACCTGAGCGATCGTGCCGCGCTCGAGCAGCACCTGGCCGTCAATCTCTTCGGTACCTACGGCGTGACCCAGGCCTTCCTGCCGTTGCTGACCCGCTCGCGAGGAGCCATCGTCAACAACGTGTCGACGATGGCCCTCGCTCCCTTCCCGTTCACTCCGGCCTACGCGATCTCCAAGGCGGCCGCGTTCAACCTGACCCAGTCGCTGCGCGCTCTTCTGGCCGGGCGGGGCGTACGGGTCCACGCGCTGCTGACCGGGCCCACGGACACCGACATGACCCGGGGCTTCGACATCCCCAAGGCCTCCCCGGAGTCCGTCGCGCGAGCCATCTTCGACGGAGTGGAGAACGGGGAGGAGGACATCTTCCCCGATCCCGCGTCGCGGTCGATAGCCGACGGCTGGCGCCACGGCGCGGTCAAGGCGCTCGAGCGCGAGAACGCGGCGTTCGTACCAGCAGAGCCCGCTGCGGCCTAGGCACACTGGGAAAGGGAGACAAGACGTGATGACGGATCACAAGGTTGTCGGCCGCCAGGAGTGGCAGGCCGGCCGGGACGAGTTGCTTCAGCGCGAAAAGGAGCACACCCGGATGGCGGACGAACTGGCGCGCCAGCGCCGCGAGCTGCCCTGGGTCGCGATCGAGAAGGAATACCGGTTCGACGCCGACGACGGGACGCGGACCCTGGCCGGGCTCTTCGACGGCCGCTCGCAGCTGCTGATCTACCACTTCATGTTCGGACCGGGCTACCAGGCGGGGTGCCCGGTCAACTCGTCGATGGCCGACGGCCTCGACGGCCTCCTGCCGCACCTTCACGCCCGCGACGTGACCCTGCTGCTCGTTTCTCAGGCTCCGCTGGCGAAACTTCAGGCGTACAAGCGGCGGATGGGCTGGCGGATCCCCTGGATCTCGGCGGCGAACACCGACTTCAACGTCGACTTCGGCGCCTCCTACACCGAGGAGCAGGTACGTTCCTGGGGCCTCGACGAGGGCCGGCTGCCGCCGATCGTGGCCCTGAACGCGGCCGCGAGCGGGACCGATATCCCCGGCTACCTCTCGGAATCACCCGCGGTGAGCGCCTTCACGCGCCAGGACGGCACCGTCTACCAGACCTACGCGACCGCGGGACGCGGGGTCGAGTTCCTGATGGGCTACTACCCGATCCTCGACCGGGTGCCGAAGGGGCGCGACGAGGGCGATGCGATTCAGACCTGGATTCGCCGCCATGACGAGTACGCCTAAGGCAGGCTCGTGATGGTCACGGCGCCGGCCGCGGACCGGGTCTCCGAAGTCTTTCACATGCTGATGAGCGCCGACAGTGGTGCGTAGCCGACGGCGACGCGCCACTGTCGGCAGCCTTGTCCGACGAAGAGTTCACGGCCAAGAAGGCAGAACTGCTCGCCAAGATCGGACTGGACACCAGAGCTGCTGGCCGACCGGTTAGCGACTCAATCGATACAACTGGACCGTGATCAGTGCAGTCATTCACGCGGCGGCACATACTGCCAGGCCTGCGTGCCTCATGCGCAGCTCCTGCCACAGCACCGGTGATTGTGGATCGCAGCTACCCCTATGAGGGATGTAATGATCCACGATGACGTGATCTTGAACGGGAACGAAGGAAACGGCCGCCGACAGCGTACGGCGCGGCGTCCGGGAACGCTCACCGTCGACGTGACGTTCTAACACGCGCGCTGAGGTAGCGTCGCTGGACGTGGCGGAACCACTGGGCTGGAAGTTCGCGAAGCTGTGGACGGCCAGCACGGCATCGGCGCTGGGCAGCGGCCTGGCGACGATCGCGGCGCCGCTGTTCGTCGCGGCCCACACCAAGAGCCCGCTGATCGTGTCGGCCACGTTTGGCGTGGCGTGGCTGCCGTGGCTGCTGTTCGCGCTGCCCGGCGGCGTGCTGGTGGACCGGGTCGACCGGCGGCGGCTGATGGTCACGATCGACTGGGCCCGGGTCGCCGTGATGAGTGTGCTGGCCACCGCGCTGCTGGCCGGGCGGGCCGGTATCGCGCTGCTGGACGCCGCGCTGTTCGTGATCAACGCGGGCGAGGTGATCTTCCGTTCGGCGAGCCAGGCGATGACTCCCGCGGTCGTGCCGCGGGAGCGACTGGAGCGGGCGAACGGCTGGCTGGTCGGCGGGACCACGATTACGCAGCAGATGATCGCCGGGCCACTCGGCGGGTTCCTTTTCGTGGTGGCGGCGTGCGTCCCCTTCTTCGTCAACGCGGCCACGTATGCGGTCAGCGCCGTCCTGATCGGCCTGGTGGCGGGGACGTACCGGGCGGCCTCGCGCCCGGCCGGGGACCACGGGTCGCGGCCCGCGCACCCCATCCGCGCCGAGTTGGCCGAGGGATTCCGCTGGCTGATGCACCAGCGGGTGCTGCGCACGATGACGTTTTTGATCGGCCTGCTGAACCTCACGCTCACCGCGGCGACCGCGGTCCTGGTGCTGCTGGTCAAGGAGCGGCTGCACCTCGGCGCGGTCGGCTACGGCACGCTGTTCACCTGCGAGGCGGTCGGGGCGCTGCTCGGGTCGGCGTGCGGCGACTGGCTGATCAGGAAGGTCACGGCGACGTGGACGATCCGGATCGGCCTGCTCATCGAGGCGGGGCTGCACCTGACCCTGGCCACCTCGCGCAGCGCCTATGTCGTCGGGTTCGCGTTGTTCGCGTTCGGCGTGCACGCCGCGCTGTGGACCATCGTGGGGAACTCGTTGCGACAGCGGCTGACGCCGCCGGAGATGCTCGGCCGGGTCGGCAGCACGAGCCTGTTCATCGCGGCCGGAGGCAACTGCGTCGGCGCCGTGCTCGGCGGCGTGATCGCGGCCAGGTTCGGGATCACCGCGCCCTACTGGGTCGGGTTCGTGGTCGCGGTGATCGTGTCGGCCACCACCTGGCGGGTCTTCAACCGGTCCACGGTGGCCCAGGCCTACGCAGAACCGGCAGGCGCCGCTTAACCCGGCGCGGGGAACCGCGGCGGCCGGCGCTCGACGAAGCTGCGCACGCCCTCGGCGAAGTCGTCCGAGGCCAGCGCCTGCCGCTCGAGCTCGAGCCCGTTCGCGATCGAGGTCAGCACGTCCTCCTCGGCCGCCGCGCGCAACTGCGCCTTCATGGTCTTGATCGACGCGGGGGAGCAGTTCGCGGCCAGGTCGGCCGCGTAGGCCAGCGCGGCAGGCAGCGCCTGTCCGGACGGCACGATCTGGTGGATCAGGCCCAGCGTGGCCGCCTCGTCGGTGGTGAAGGTCCGTCCGGAAAGCAGCAGCTCGGTAGCCCGGCTCAGACCGATGAGCCGGGGCAGCAGCCAGGCGCTGCCGTGCAGCGCGGGCAGCCCTCGCCGGGCGAACGCCGTGGTCATCCGCGCCGCCGTCACCGCGATCCGGACGTCGCACATCAGCGCCTGCATCAGGCCGATGCCCGCGCACGCGCCGTTGATCGCCGCGATCATCGGCTTGCCCACCATGAGCGGGTAGTAGTCCGGCTGTTCGATTGCGGCCATCTCGGGGTTGAAGTCGCCGGTCTGGGTGTAGACCGTGAGTTCCCGGGTGTCGGCCCCCGGGCAGAACGCCGAGCCCGAGCCGGTGATGACGATGGCCCGCACCGCGGGGTCGTGGTCGCACTGCTCGAGCAGGCCGAGGTAGCTCCGCTGCAGCGGGATCGTCCAGGCGTTCTTGCGCTCGGGCCGGTTCAGGGTCAGCACGGCCACCTCGCCCTCGAGGCGGTAGAGCACGAGATCCTCAGTCACGACGTACTTCCTCCAAGGTCCGCAGTTCTCGCTTGAGCACTTTCCCGGACGGGTTGCGCGGCAGCTCTTCCAGGATCACCAGCCGCTCGGGCAGCTTGAACGACGCGACCTGCGCCGCCCGCAGGTGGCCGACCAGGCCGGCCAGCGTCACCTCCGCGTCCGCCCGCGGCACGACGACCGCGCACAGCCGCTCGCCGAGGATGGGGTCGGGTACGCCGACCGCCGCGACCTCGGCCACGCCGGGGCAGGACTGCAGCAGCCCTTCGATCTCGGCGGCGGAGATCTTCATGCCGCCCCGGCTGATCAGGTCCTTGGCCCGGTCGATGTACAGCAGGTACTCGCCCCGGTCACCGGCGTACTGGAAGATGTCGCCGGTGGCGTACCAGCCGTCGGCGTCGAACGGCGTCCCGGCCCCGTCCCAGTAGCCCGCGAATACCGTCGGCCCTTTCAACCGCAGCTCCCCGGACTGCCCGCGTGAAGTGATCTCCGAACCGGTCTCCGGATCCACCAGCCGCGCCCGAGTCCACTGATCGGTCCGGATCCGGCTCGGCAGCCCGGCCCCGGGCCGCGGGAAGTACCGCCCGCGATCGGCCGGGTCGGGGATGTTGTCCGGGTACCCCGTCAACGAGATGCCCTCGTTGGAGCCGAAGAAGTTGATCACCGATACGCCGCGTGCTTCCCAGCCCTCGATCAGGAAGGGGGTCAGCGGCGTGGATCCCGACCCGACGCAGCGCAGCGACGACAGGTCGAACCGCGCCATCAGTTCGGGCTCGAGCAGCAGCCGGGTCAGCACGGCCGGCGGTGACACCGAGTACGTCACCCGCTCGTCCTGCACCTGGCGCAGGAAGATCTCCAGGTCGAACGGCTGGTGCTGGACCAGCTTCGCCCCGGTGACCAGCCAGGGCAGGAACATCCCGCCGAACCCGCCCGCCGCCACCATGGGGAACGGGTTGAGCAGTGCGTCGTCCGCTGTCAGGCCGGGCGCCTGCACGGTGGTCATGCTGACCGCGATCCAGTCCCCGTGCGTCCGGGGCACGCCCTTGGGCACGCTCTCGGTGCCCGAAGTCCAGCACAGCGACACGCAGTCCGCCGGGTCGATGGACCGGCCCGCCAGGTACTCCGCGAGTGCCCCGGACTGACCGAAAGCCCCCGAATCCAGCGCCACCGCGCCGTCGGGCAGATCGTCGCCGTACGCCAGCACGGTCCCCAGCGTCGGGATGACGCCGCGGAGCGCCAGGATGGCCCGGGCGCTGGCCCGGCCCCGCACGTGATCCATGGTCACGAACGTGCGGATCCTCGCCAGCCGGCCGAGCGCGGAAAGCTCGTGCTCGCGGTACTGGATCGGGAACGGCGACGCGATCGCCCCGATCCGGGCGCAGGCCAGGTAGGTGACGGCGAGCTCTACCACGTTCGGCAGCTGGATACCCACCACGTCGCCCGCCCGGGTCCCGGCCGCGAGCAGGGCCGAAGCGAGCCGGTCGACCGCCGCGTCCACCTCGCGCCAGCTCAGCCGCTGCGGCGCCCCGCTGGCAAAGTCCGCCCGGTTGGGCGCGTCACATAGCGCCTCGGCGTCCGGCTTGGCCGCGACGTGACCGCGCAGCAGCGAATCCCAGGTGTCAGTCGTCCACCAGCCTCGGGCGTAGAACGCCGCGACATCTTCGGGCGAGAACAGCCGGAGGCCGGTCACGGAGGTCCCCCCAGCACAGCTGGGTACCGCTGGAACACCACACCGGCCACCTCCAGCGCACCCGCCTGCCCGTCCGCCGGTACCGCCACGTCCACCGACCGCAAACCAGGCCGTGCTCCCGCGACATCAACGAACGACACCGTGATCCCGTCCAGCTCCACGCGACCAGCCGTCAGCTCACCGCCGAATACCTCCGCCCACCGGCGCGCCACCGCAGCAGGATCAGGCACCGCGATAACCGCGGAGGTCGGCCGCGCCCGCTCAACCGCCCGCTGCGCCGCCGGGAACTCCGCGTCCCAGTGCCAGTCCCTGGCCCCGGTGATCTGGTCGACCTCGAGCAGCGTGCCGAAGTCCCGCGGGTGCAGCTGGCAGATGTGGTTCTCGCGGTAGACGTCGCGCATAACGGGGGCCACGCCGAGCCGCGCGGCCCGGCCGAGCACCAGGTCCAGGTCGGGCACCTGCAGGTCGAGCATGTACCCGCCGGGGCCGCCGCGGGCCAGGAACTTCGCCCCGGGCAGCTCGGGCCGGTTCCCGAGCGGGGCCAGGATCTCCAGGTACGCCGAGCCGAGCACGAGCACCTCGTGCTCGAGGTCGAACTCGCGCATCGCCTCGGCATCGGTGATCCCCGCGGCCAGCCCGAACCCCGCCCGCGCCCGCGCCACAGCGGCCGCCAGGTCATCGGTGGCGAGCACGATGTGCCGCAGCCGCGCGCTCACCGGCGCGAAGGACGCGGGGGACGCGGGGGACGCGGGATGAAGCCGCTGGTCCGGCTGACGTAGTCGGCGTACGCCGCGCCCTTGGACCGCGCCATGTGCTTCTCAAGCAGCTTCTTGCCGGTGTGCCGGACCAGCATGTTCGTCATGTACACCGGCGCGACCACGGTCAGCACGCCGAGCCAGTGCGAGCACGCCAGCAGCCACAGCCCGAACCACACCACGGCGTCGCCGAAGTAGTTCGGATGCCGCGTGTACCGCCACAGGCCGCGGTCCAGGACCCGGCCCGCCTGGGCCGGATCGGCCCGGAACCGGCGCAGTTGCTCATCACCGACCGTCTCGAAGCCGAACCCGACCGCCCACACGGCCACGCCCAGCCAGCTGACCCACGACAACGACGCGTGCTCGTACATCGCGACCTGCAGCGGCAGCGACACGAACCACATGACCCGGCCCTGAGCCCAGTAGATATTGCGCAGCACGAACTTCGACAGGCTGCCGGTATTGCGCCGCAGCAGCGAGGCGTACCGCTTGTCTTCGCCCTGGCCGAAGTTGCGCGCGAAGATGTAGCCGCCCAGCCGCAAGCCCCAGATGGCGGTCAGCAAGAGCACCAGGACCCGGCGCCCGGTGAAACCCTGCCCGGCGGAGAGCCCGAACGAGACCGCTGCGATGATCACGAAGCCAAGCGGCCAGATGGTGTCCATGATCGCGTGCACCCGGGTGCGCATGGCGTAAACAAACGTCGCCAGCATCAGGACCCCGACCACCCCAGCCGTGACCACCAGGTTGACCAGCAGCGGAACCCAGCTCACGCGGGCCGTCCTGAGACCGGCTGGCCGGACGTGGACATCAGGTCGGTGAACGCGTCGACGGACACCCCGAACTCCCGTGGCTCACCCTGATGGCTCCGTTCGAGCAGCTCGGCCAGCCGCTCAGCGCTCAGATCCGGCCCAGCAGGCAGCTCCACCGTTCCCCACTCCACTACGGACGCCCGCCGCAACCGGCCGCCGCCGGTGACGACGTACTCACCGTTCAGCCGGCACCGCTCGCTGGCCAGCGCGGTCAGCACCGGCGCCACCGCGTCCGGCTCCATCCGTGCCCTGGCCGCCGAGGGCATCCCGTCGTCGGTCATCTGGGTCAGCGCGTAGGGCAGCAGCATGTTGGTCAGCACGCCCCGGGCCGCGCCTTCGGCTGCTAGCGACCGGCCGAAGGCCAGCAGGCCCCCCTTGCTGGCGGCGTAGGCGGACAAGCCGATATCGCCGTGCAGGCCGCCGGTCGAGGCGACCAGGATGATCCGGCCGTACCCTGCGGGGCGCATCACGCTCACCGCGGCCCGGGCGAGCCGGACGCTGCCGCCCAGATTGACGTCGAGGACCTCGTCGAACGGCCCGGCAGCCTGCTTGTGGAACATCCCGCCGACGCCGATCGCGGCGTTGGCCACGCAGATATCCAGCCGTCCCCAGCGCCCCAGCGCCGTCGCGACCATCGCTTCCCCGCTGTCCGGGGCAGCCGCGTCGGAGTACTCGGCCACCGCCTCGCCGCCCGCCGCCACGATCTCGGCCGTTACGTGGTCGGCCGGCCCGCGGCCGTCCGCGTCGACCACCCGGTTGCGGTTGTTGACCACGACCTTCGCGCCCTGCCGGGCCAGCGCCAGGCAGAACGACCGGCCGAGGCCTCGCCCCCCGCCGGAGACGACCGCTACCCGCCCCGCCAGCTGGCCGCCCTGCGGCGGGGCCAGCGGCCCCGCGCTCACGCGACGCGTTCCACGAGCACCGCGACCCCGAGCCCGGCCGCCCCGCTGACGGCCGCCACCCCGTATCGCCCGCCGCGTCGTTCCAGCTCGTCGACCACGCAGCCGAGCAGGATCGCGCCGGTGGCGCCGAACGCGTGGCCCATGGCGATCGTGCCGCCGTTCGGGTTCATCCGTTCCGGCCCGGCGTCCAGGTCGCGCCGGAAGCGCAGGCACAGCGCGGCGAACGCCTCGGCGAACTCGAACACGTCCACGTCGCCCGGCACCAGGCCCGCCCGCGCGATCACCTTCTCCACCGCGGTCTGCCCGGCCGTCAGCATGATCACCGGATCGGTGCTCGCCGTGGCCGAGCCGACGATCCTGGCCCGCGGCGCCACCCCGATCCGCTTCGCGGCGTCCTGCGTCCCGACCAGCACCAGCGCCGACGCGTCGGCCAGCGCGGGCGAGGTCCCGACCGTATGCAGGTGCCGGATCTCGTCCACCTCCGGGTGGGCCGCGAGCGCCAGGGCGTCCTGCCCCTCGGCGCCCTGCTGAGCGAAGGCCGGCTCGAGCGCCGCCAGCGTCTCGAGTGTGGTGCCCGGCCGCAGGTGCTCGTCCCGCGCGACCACCACCCCGTCGGGCCGCGTGAGCGGCACCAGCGAGCGGTCGAAGAACCCCTCGTCCCAGGCCCGGGCCGCCTTGCTCTGCGTCTCAAGACCGTAGGCGTCCAGCTCGTCCCGCTGGTAGCCCTCCATCGTGGCCACCAGGTCGGCGGAGATGCCCATGAACACCGAACCGACCTTGCTCACCGTGGCCGGATCGCAGAACAGCGGCCCCCCGTCGGAGAACATCGGCACCCGGGACACGCTCTCCACGCCCCCGGCCACGGCCAGTTCGAGGTCATCCCCCCGGATCCGGGCCGCCGCCTGGGCGACCGCGTCGATGCCGGAGGCGCAGAACCGGTTGATCGTGACGCCCGGCACGTCGCCCCAGTCCGCGAGCATGGTGGCGGTGCGGGCGATGTTGGCGCCCTGTTCGGCGTTCTGCGACGCGCAGCCGATGATGACGTCCTCGATCCGGCCAGGATCCAGGCCGGTCCGCTTGACCAGCGCGCGCTGCAAGCTGACCAGCAGGTCCACCGGTGAGATCGCGGCGAAGCCGCCGCGCGGCGACGCCTTGGTCCGGGCGGTGCGCAGCGTTTCGAGCACAAAGGCCTCAGGCACGACGGCTCCCTAGCTTTCCAAGGACCTAGCTTTCCAGGGACCTAGCTTTCCAAGGACCTGGCTATCGATGGCGCTAGCTTTCCCAGGCCATAGCTTTCTTAGTTGTAGTAACTCTTAGCCCTCGGCGCCGGTCCCGTCAAGCGCTCGCCTGCCCAGCTCGGCGCGCAGCTCGTCCTTGCGCACCTTCATGCTCGCGTTGCGCGGCAGCACGTCGGCGAAAACCACCCGCTGCGGCCGCTTGTAGCCGGCGATCCGCGTCCTGACGTGCGCGATGACGCTCTCCTGCGTGAGCCCCGCGCCCGGCGCGGGGACGATCACGGCGGTGACCGCCTCGCCCCACCGTTCGTCCGGCAGGCCCAGCACCGCGCATTCGGCGACGCCCGGCAGGGTCGCCAGCGCCGCCTCGACCTCGGCCGGGTAGACGTTCATGCCCCCGCTGATGATCAGGTCCTTGACCCGCCCCGTGACGTAGACGTAGCCGGCCGCGTCCAGCCGTCCCAGGTCGCCGGTGCGGAACCCGTGCGGCCCGAAGCTCTCGGCCGTCTTGGCCGCGTCTCCGAGGTACCCATCGAACATGATGTCCGCCTGCACCGTCAGCTCGCCCTCCTCGCCGGGCGGCAGGATCCGGCCGTCGCCGCCGACCGCCCGGATCGAGGCGGTGGGGAAGGCGCGCCCCGCCGAGGCGTACACGTCGTCGGCGGCGGCCTGATCCGCGTTCCGCCAGTCCGCCCTGGTCGTGGCCGAGAACGGCGCGACCCCCTCGGTCATGCCCCACACCTCGATGTAGCGCTCGCCGATGACCTCGACCAGCTCCTGCACGTGCGATCGGGGCACCGGCGAGCCGGAGTGGATGACGGACTCGACCGAGCGGAGCGCCTTCGGCCGCCGCCGCATCTCCGCCGCGAAGGCCGGGATGAACGGCGTGGGCGCGTAGGTAAACGTCGACTGGTCGGCCTCGATATGGTCCGCCCACGACTGCGGCGTATAAGGGTGCAGGAACGTGACCGTCCCGCCGGTGTACAGGTGGGGGAGGATCACGCCCCAGATGCCGCTTACGAACGACAGCGTGCCGGTGAACGCGCACCGGCCGTAGCTGCTGATCCGGAACAGCGACGGCATCAGCCGGACGCAGTCGGTCAGCGCCCGCTGGCTGATCATCGCCCCCTTGGGCAGGCCCGTTGTCCCGCTCGTGTACCCGACGATGGCCAGGTCACCCGCCGTGCGCGGACTTATTTTGAGGGCCGAACGGGCCGTGGTGACCAGCTCCTCGAACCCGATCGCGCCCGGCGGCCGGTCCGCTCCGATGGTCACCAGCAGCCGCAACGCCGAACGCGCGTCGGCGGCCGCCACCACCTCGCTGCGCCCGTCCGTATGGAACAGCGCGCGGGCCCCCGAATCCGCCAGGATGTGCGCCACCTCAGGTGCGGCCAACCGGTCGTTGACGTGGATGAGCGGGTACCCGCCGAAGAACGCCCCGACGTACACCTCCAGCGAGGCGATCCGGTCCTCCAGCATCGCCGCCACCGGCGTGCCCGGCGCCAGCCCCGCCCCGCGCAGCGCGTTGGCCAGCCGCGCGCCGCGTTCGAGCAACTCCCCGTAGGTGCGCGTTTCACCCCGCCGGACCAGCGCGGGCCGGTAACGGAAACGCTGGCAGGCGTTAGCCAGCAGCTCGCCTATGGTGCCGCTCACTGTATTCTCCCGCGCTGTATCTTCTCGCTCGCCTCCGGGGCGCTTTTGAGGCGCCGCCTTCCCTCGTCGCTCGTTCCTCGCTCCTCAGTCCAGGCGGCGCCGCGCCCCTTTGGCTCGCGAGGGGCTCCTCGGTCCAGGCCGCGCCCCTTTGGCTCGCGGTGCTCCGCCCCCTGCCCATGCCCCCTTCACGGCCCTTGGCTCGCGGTCCGTTCCACCTCAAGCCCCTTCCCAGGGTGGGCTACTCCGTTTACTGTAGTGTCCTCGCGGCAGTTGCAGAAGGGCAGGCAAGCCGGTCATGACCGAGAGCGAACCCTGGGCGTACCACCCCGATGGCTCGCCGGTCTACTCGCTGGCCGACATCATCAGGAAACGCGCCGCCGCCACTCCGGCCGCGGTCGCGCTGGCCGAGGCGCACCGGCTGACCTCGTTCGCCGACCTCGACCGGCGATCCAGCCAGGTGGCCAGGGCGCTGCAGGCTGGGGGAGTACGGCCCGGCGACCGGGTCGCGTTCATCGGTGCCAACGGCCCGGAGTTCGTGGAGGTTCTCTACGGCGCGGCCAAGGGCCGGGCGATCTTCACCGCCGTCAACAACCGGCTGTCCCCGCGGGAGGTCCTGGCCATCCTGGCCGACGCCGAGCCGAGCGTGGTGGTGGTCGACCCGGCGGCCGCGACTCTGGTGGCCGGCGTCGACTGCGAAGTCCAGGTCACCGACGGCAGTTATCTCACCTGGCGGGACGCCGCGCCGTCCGACGATCCCGGTGAGCTCGCCGGCCCAGAAGAGACCGCGCTCATCCTCTACACCTCGGGCACCACGGGCGTGCCCAAGGGCGTCGAGCTGACCGGCCGCAACCTGGGCTGCGCCCTGCACGAACTGCACGCGGGCATCGGGCTGGACGAGAACTCGGTGTGCGCCGCGCCCATCCCGTTCTTCCACATCGCCGGCCTCGGCCTGTTCCTGGCCGCGAACCTGAACGGCGGCCGCCTGCTGCTCGAGCAGGCCGCCGACCCCCTCGGCGTGCTCCGCCTGCTGCTCGGCCGCAAGGTGACCCACGCCGCCGTCGTGCCCACGGTCCTGCAGCGCCTGCTGGCCCTGTCGGAGTGCAAGAGCGCCGACTGGAGCGCGCTCAGCTACGTCGTCTACGGCGCCTCGCCGATCCCGCTCCCGGTCCTCCGCGAAGCCACCGAGATCATCGGCTGTTCCTTCTTGCAGTCCTATGGCCTGACCGAGTCAACGGGCGGATTCACCCTGCTCGGCCCAGCCGACCACGTGCCGGAGGAGAGATTTGAGCACCGCCTGCGTTCCGCAGGCCGCCCGATGACCGGCACCCCGGTCCGGGTCGTGGACCCGGTCACACTGGCGGACTGTGCCGCCGGGGAACGCGGCGAGGTGCTGGTCGCCGGGTCGCGCATCATGAAGGGCTACTGGCGCAAGCCCGGCCAGAGCGCCGAGGTCCTGCTCCCCGGCGGCTGGCTGCGCACCGGCGACGGCGGATCCTTCGACGCAGACGGCTTCCTGTACCTGCATGACCGCCTGAAAGACATGATCGTCTCCGGCGGCGAGAACGTGTACCCGGCCGAAGTAGAAAGCGTCATGACCGGCCACCCCGACGTCGCTGAGGTCGCCGTCGTCGCAGTCCCCTCCGCCGAATGGGGCGAGTCTCCCTACGCCGTCGTCGTCCTGCGCCCCGGCGCGCAGGTGTCCGAGGCGGAGCTGATCGCCTGGACCCGGGACCGGCTGGCCCACTTCAAGTGCCCGGCCGGCGTCTCGTTCGCCCCATCCCTGGCCCGCACCGCCTCCGGCAAGCTCCAGAAACAGGCCATCCGCGCCACCCTGAGCTCGGTTGCCGTCGAGGCAGCCAAGAACAACCAGCCGAAGGGAGTGCGCGGGGCGATGGACTACGAGGTCATTACCAAGTCAGAGTGATGCAGGTGCTAGGCTATGCGTCTGCGGCGCTGGTCCGGCCTCCTCTATGAGAGACCGCTCCAGCGGTGTGCGTAAGGGGCTATGGCGCAGCTGGTAGCGCGTCTGCATGGCATGCAGAAGGTCAGGGGTTCGAATCCCCTTAGCTCCACGATTTTTCGTGTACTTGTTCGAGTAGAAGTGACAATCAAATGACAACGGCGCCGGATTTCGCGCCGGGAGTCCGCCTGGATGTGGCAGGCCGGACCGGGGCCCAGCGATGCGGACAAGAGCGTCCGGCCAGTTCAGCAGGGTCAGAGCTTCGGGGTGAGCGCCTCGGCGCGCGCTGCGCAACCCCGATCGTATGCGTAGCACGCAAGAGGCCACCCATTGATCGCAACTGTTCGGTAACTGGTTACCCGACGTGACGTAGGCTCCGATAGCTTTCGCGCGAATATCCGCCTTAGTTAGGTACG
>CAWJPF010000031.1:0-126929 GCA_963844625.1 uncultured Actinomycetota bacterium
CGCGACGTCATGCTCGTTCACGAACTGGTGGTGCGCCGGTGACCAGCTTCGTCGTCGCCGCGATCGCCATGCTGGCGGCGCTGGTCCCGGCCGGTGTCGTCATCGTCCGCGGTGCCCTCGCGGACGCCGTGGTCGGCTTCGAGTTCCTCACCACGGTCGCGGTGCTGGTCTTCGCGCTGCTGGCCGAGGGATTCAAGCGGCCGAGCCTGTTCGAGTTCCCCGTGCTCCTCGCCGTGCTGCTGCTCGGCAGCGGCCTGGTGTTCGTCCGCGCCCTTGAGCGCTGGCTGTAAGGGAAGAGCCGCCGTGACCAGGGAAATCACCACCGACATACTGCTGGCGCTGGCGGTGGTGACCGTAGCCGCCGCCGCGCTCGGCGTGGCCGTCATGCCCGGAGCCGCCGCCCGGCTGCACTACGTCACCCCCGCCGCCGTGGTGGCCCCGGTGCTGGTGCCGCTGGCGGTCTTCGTGACCGAGGGCCTGGACGGAACACGGGGGAGACCGTGCTCGCCGCCCTCCTCATGATCGCCGCGGCCCCGTTCCTCTCGCACGCGACGATCCGCGCGATCCGCGCCAGGGACAACGCGGCGCTAGCGGAACGCAGGGCAAGCGAGACGGCCGGGACAAGGAGCGGGCATGATCCCGAACGTCCTCATGGACATCCTCCAGGTCACCGTCCTTGTCCTAGTCAGCGGCAGGCGCGACCGTCGTGGTCCGGACCAGGGAGCGGATCCGCCTGGTCCTCGTGCTGTCCGTCTACGGCATGCTGCTGGCGATCCTGTTCTTCGCCTTCCAGGCGCCCGACGTGACACTGTCGGAGCTCACCGTCGGCGCGGTCGCCCTGCCGCTCATCCTGCTGCTCGCGCATCGCCAAGGTGCGGAAGCACCGCAATGAGAGCGAGGCGCTGACGCACGTCAGCGCGGCTGGCTGTTCGCGATCGCCGGCGCGGGCCTGGTCGCCTGCTACCTGTGGGCGTTCGCACGGCCTGCCCGGCTTCGGGAACTACCCGGGCCCCGACGGCAAAGATCCTGAAGCACGCCATCGCCCAGACCAACGCCACCGGCGTAGTGTCCGCGATCGACTTCGACTACCGCGGCTTCGATACCGTCGGCGAGGAGTTCATCCTGTTCACCGCCGCGGCCGGGATGAGCGTGGTGCTCCGCGAGCTGCGCGGCGAGCACGAGCGGAGCCGGTCCGCGTACAACCGGGCGAGGAACCGGGAGCTTCCCCCCGACGGCGGACGCTATCCGGGTGCCGACGCTGGCGCTGGTGGGCCCGGTGCGTCCTCATCGGCTGGTGGTTCGCCTCGCACGCCCGGCCAACCCGTCCGGCGGCTACCAGGGCGGGGTGGTCCTGGCCACCGCGTTCATGCTCGTCTACCTGTCCGGCGAGTTCCTCGCGTTCCGCCGCCTCAGCCCGGTCGCGCTGCTTGACGGCGCCGAGGCCCTGGGCGCCGGCGCGTTCGTCGCGGTCGGCCTCGCCGCGGTCGCCCAGGGCCTGCCTTACCTGGACAACTTCCTGCCGCTCGGCCAGGTACCGGGCGCGGTGAGCTCCTCGGGCACGATCGCGCTGATCAGCTTCTTCGTCGGCATCGAGGTGGCGGCCGCGTTCACGCTCATCATCGGCGAGCTGCTCGAGCAGACGCTCCTCGTCCGCGCGGAGGCCGCTGATGGCCGTGTTCCCGTTCCTCGTGGTGGCGTGGATCGTCACGGCCGGCCTGTACGGCCTGGTCACCAGCCGGGACCTCATCCACCAGATCGTCTGCCTGATCGTGGTGCAGTCCTCCACCTACGTGCTGCTCCTCGGTGTCGGCTACATAACCGGCGGCGTCGCGCCGTACTTCTACGACATCTCGCCGCACGCGAAGGCCGTCGACCCCGTGGTGCAGGCCCTCGCGCTCACCGACGTCGTGGTCGAGGCCGCGGTCACCGCGCTGCTGCTGTCGTTCGCGATCCAGGCGCACAAGCGCTTCGGCACCCTCGACCCGCATGAGCTCGCGGAATTCAAGGGCTGATGGACCAGCTCTTCGCCCTGGTGGTGACCGTCCCCTTGCTGGTGGCGGCGGCGCTGCTCGCCGCCCGCCCGATCTTGCGGGATCGGGAGCAGGTCCGCGACCTGGTCGCGGTCGCCGCGACGGTGACCGTCGCCGTCATGCTGCTCGTCCTAGTCCTCAGAACGAGTGCGGGCTCCGTCTACTGGTTCGCCGGATTCCGTCCGGCGGGCGGCGTGGCGGTCGGCATCGACTTCGAGGCGGACCCGCTGAACGCCGGCCTCGCCTGCATCGGCGCGGTGCTGATGACGGCCGCGATGATCTTCGCCTGGCGGTACTTCCCTCAGGTCGGCACCTACTTCCACGTGCTGATGCTCACCTTCCTCGCGGGCGTGTGCGGCTTCTGCCTGGCCGGTGACGTCTTCGACCTGTTCGTCTGGTTCGAGCTGATGGGCGTCTCCGCCTACGCGCTGACCGCCTACCGCCCCGAGGAACGCGGCCCGATCCAGGGCGCGCTCAACTTCGCCATCACCAACAGCGTGGGCGCCTACCTGTCGCTGACGGGCATCGCACTGATCTACGGCCGCACCGGCGCCCTGAACATGGCCCAGATCTCCCGCTACGTCTCCGGCCACCCACCGGACGGCCTCGTCATGATCGCGTTCCTGTTCATCATCACCGGGCTGCTGGTGAAGGCGGCGATCGTGCCGTTCCATTTCTGGCTGGCCGACGCGCACGCGGTCGCACCGACACCGGTCTGCGTGATGTTCTCCGGCGTGATGGTCGAACTCGGCCTGTACGGGATCGCCCGGATCTACTGGTCGGTGTTCGGCGCCGCGCTCGGCCACCGGGCCGCGATCTCGCACGTGTTCCTCGTCCTCGGCGTGCTCACCGCCGTCGTCGGCGCGCTGTACTGCTTCCGCGAGCGACACATCAAGCGGCTGCTCGCGTTCTCCACGATCAGTCACTCAGGCATGTTCCTCGCGGGGTTCGCGCTGCTCACGCCGCTCGGCCTGGCGGGCGCCGCGCTGTCCGTGCTCAGTCACGCATTCGTGAAGGGCGCGCTGTTCCTCGGCGCGGGCATCGTCTTGCACCGGCTGCACTCGGTCAACGAAACCTGGCTGCACGGCCGGGGCAGGCACCTGCGGGTCACCGGGATCATGTTCACGCTGGCCGCCCTCGGCCTGGCCGACCTGCCGCCGTTCGGCACGTTCCTCGGCAAGGGATGGATCACTGACAGCGCGGACAGTGTCGCAGGCGGTCCCTGGCTCACGGCCGTTTTCTGCGCCTGCACGGTGCTCACCGCGGGCGCGGTGCTCCGGGTCGCGGGCGGCGTCTTCTACGGCCTCGGCGACCCGCCGGGGGAGGAGCCGCAGATGGCGGCCGAGGCGAACGAGGAGACGGGGGAGACCGAGTCCGGCCGGCAGCGCACGCCGCTGACGATGCTCATCCCCCCGTGCGTCCTGGTCGTTCTTGGGGTGGCGGCGGGCATCGCGGCCATGACCCCCCGGTGGGCCGCCGCGCTGGAATCGGCGGCCGTTCGCTTCGAGGACCAGCGCGCCTACGCGTCCCTGGTCCTGAACGGCGTGCGCACCGCCCACCCGGCGGCCTTGTCCGCCCCGGCACCGGCGACAGTCACGGCCGCGTCGCTCGTCACCGCCTTGTGCTCGGTCGCGGGCGCGGTCCTGCTCGCCCTGACGGCCCTGTACTGGCGCCGCCTCCCGCTCCTGCGGCGCGGCTACGAGCCGGGCGCGGGCCGCCTTACGGCGGCGACCCGCCGCTTCCAGAGCGGCGTCATCAACGACTACATCACCTGGCTGGTCGCCGGCGTGGCCGCGCTCGGCGGCATCCTGGCGGTCATCATCCGCTAACAGCCGCGGCCTGATCGTCAAGGATTTCGTTTTTGCAACCGCCCGGACAAATCGGGCGGCCAAGCGGGTGACGGACCAGAATAGACAGTGCAAATGCAATTGCATTCTACGCGCATGTGCGTCAGGAAAGCGCGGTTGAATTCCAGTGACCTCCTAGGTCTCTTTCGGATATACCTCCTCCGTTAGCGGCGAATTTGCCAGGCGCGATGATAGCGTGCTTGAAATGTCACGTCGGGTAGCGGCGATAATCCCGGGGGAGAGTGACGGTGGCCACGGGGGGGACCACCAGCCGAGGCGTGCGTCGCGGTGCCAGTCGCCGGGCGGAACGGCCATCCCCGCCATCGATGCGCTCCGCCTGCTCAACCAGACCAGGGTCGAGCTCGCCGCGGCCAGGGACCTGCTGGCCGACAGCGAGCAGCGGGCCGCCGAGGAACACGAGCTCGCACTGCGGCTGCAGCGCGCGATCATGCCGTCCGGCGTCCGCCTGATGGCCGCCGCCGGCGTCGACATCGCGGTGCGCTGCCTTCCGGCCAACCCGGCGCCCTGGTGGCGGGTGACTGGTACGACGCGCTCCAGCTCCCCGGCGGTGACCTGCTGTTCGTCGTCGGGGACATGGCCGGCCACGGCATGGAGGCGGTGACCGGCATGGTCGCGGCGCGCAACGCGCTGCGCGGCTTGCGGTGACCGGGGCCGACCCGGGAGAGCTGATCGGCAAGCTGAACTACACGACCTGCCTGTTCGCCGAGGACGTCACCGGCACCGTGATCTGCGGCAGGTACAGCCCGCGGAGCCGGATGCTCCGCTGGGCCAGGGCCGGGCACCTGCCGCCGGTCCTCGTCCGCGGCGGGACCGCGACGGTGCAGCCGATGCCAGCGGGCATGCTGCTCGGCGTGCAGCTCGACACCGAGTACGAGCAGCTTTACCTGCAGCTCCGCCGCGAGGACACGCTGCTCTTTTACACCGACGGGCTGATCGAGCGCCGGGCCGCCTCGATCACAGACGCCCTCGCCGAGTTCGCCGCCGCCGCGGTTCCCGCCGACCCCGACGTGGACACGCACGCGAGCCGCATCCTGGCCAGCGCCGTCTCCGACACCGGCGACGACGCCTGCCTCCTCGCCGTCCGCATCGGCTAACAGCGCTAACAAGCGCGAGAAACACGGGCTTGCGCCCGAGCGGCCCGCGGTCTATCATCGTGATATCACATTGATAGCCTCAAGGTAGCAGAAAAGGGGAGGCAGACGTGATCGAGATCCAGAACCTCTCACGGAAGTTCGGTGACTTTACGGCGGTCGACGGACTGACCCTCACGATCGCGGAGGGCGAAGTCTTCGGGCTACTCGGGCCGAACAGCGCGGGCAAGACCACCACCATCAGGATGCTCGCCGGGCTCATCGGCAAGACAAGCGGCGACGCCTGGGTAGCGGGCTGCCGCGTCGGCGACCCGGACACGGCCAGGAAGCTCAGGGGCCTCGTCGGCCTGATGCCGGAGGAAGCAGGGCTCTACCCGGACCTGAGCGCCGCACGGACCCTGGACTTCTACGGCAGGCTCTACCAGGTCAACGCGGGCAAGCGCGCCGAGCGCACCGAGCGGCTGCTCACCATGCTCGAACTATGGGACCGCAGAGACGCCCGCGTGCGGACGTTCTCCAAGGGCATGAAGCAGCGGCTGACCATCGCCCGGGCGCTGATCAACGACCCGCCGGTGCTGTTCCTCGACGAGCCCACCGCGAACCTCGACCCGGAGGGCGCCAAGATCGTCCGCGACTTCCTCCTCCAGCTGAGGAACGAGAAGCGGACGATCCTGCTCAACACCCACCAGCTGGCCGAGGCCGAGCGGGTCTGCGACCGGGTCGGCATCATGCACACGAAGCTCATCGCGGTCGGCACGCCGGACGCCCTGCGCGGCGGCGCGTCCGAGCACGCCACGGCGATCCAGCTCGCGGTCGTCACCGACGCCGTCGTCGCGCGCCGCCAGGAACACGCGAGCGACGCGCGGACGTGACGGTAACGGCAACACGCTGACGATCGGAGTCGGCAAGCCGGAGCGGGACAACCCCGAGCTCGTGAAGGCGATCGTCGCCGCCGGCGGCGAGATCCAGTTCGTCAGCGGGATCGCCCCCACCCTCGAAGAGACCTACCTGAAGCTGCTCGGCGACGAGAAGCACGAGAAGCCGACAGCGAGAAGAACGCGAGGTAACGGTGATGAACTGGCAGAACGTGGCGGCCATCGCCCGCAAGGACCTGACGATCATGATGGCAAGGCGCGGCATGCGGATCGCTCTGGTGGCGCTCCCACTGGGCATGGCGGTCCTTTTTTCGCAGATCCTCGCGCACAGCAGCATCTCCGCGGAAGCGCTGCCGAAAACGCTGAACGCGTTCCTCTTCTTCTTCATGATCTACTCCGGGGCGCTGCCCGCGACCATCGCCGCCTACAGCATGGTCGGTGAGAAGGTCGAGCGCAGCCTCGAGCCACTGCTGGCCACCCCGGCCACCGACGGCGAGATCCTGCTCGGCAAGGGCCTCGCGGCCCTGATCCCGCCGCTCGTCGTGATGTGGGCGGGCATGGCCGTCCTCATGGGGGCGGCCGACGTGGTCACCCGCGGCACGCTCGGATACCTGTACTTCCCCAACTGGATGGCGGCCCTCACCGTGTTCGGCCGTCGCGCCGCTGCTGGCGGGCATGGCCGTCGCGTTCAGCGTGCTGTGTCCGCACGGGTAAGCGAGGTGCGCACCGCGCAGCAGCTCGGCGCGCTCGCCGCGATTCCCGGCCTCGTCCTCTACATCGGGATCCTCACCGGTGCGCTCTCCCTCGACGTGGCCTCGCTCGCCGTCCTGTGCGGCGTCCTCGCCCTCGGCGACGTCGGCCTGGGCCTCGCGGCCCGCGCCACGTTCCACCGAGAGGAGATCCTCACCCGGTGGGCGTGACCGGCCAAGATCAAAACCAAAAGAAAAACCAAGGGCAAAATCAAACACAAGAGTCAGCAGAACGGGTTCGTGCTTCGCGTAACGGCAAACTGCTCGACGACGATCATCGTCGGCGGCAGCGGGACGACGATGGATTCCACCTTTCTGCGAACACGGCACGAGCTGAAGTTCGCGCGGTCGCATTTGGGGTCGGTCGCCAAGGAAGCTCAGCGCGAGCACCTGCTGGCCGAGGACATACCGCTGCTCGTGCGGTCAGGGTGGATCCTTTCCGCGCCGTTGCCGCTCGACGCGGTACGACTGGACTTGAGGTAAACGCCACCGCGGGCGACGTAAGCCTGGAGAAATTCCCGGTCACGCTCACCTTCACGGCCGGACGGTACTTCGACGCGCTCGACACCACCGACGTGCTCGGCTACGAGACCGCCACGCTCAGCCTCAGCCCGCGCAGCCGCGACGCGGCCCGCATGATGCGCGGACGGTACCGCACCGTGGCTCGGCAGCCCGTCAACCTCAGCGAAGGTGCCATACCAGGTCAACACCCTAACGATCAGCGCCCCGCCGGTCCACTCATCCTCACACCAACTCAGAAGGTCCGACCTCCAGGTCATCCCCCCCCCATTCACCCGGACCTCGCCTGCCGCGTCGTCGGCTGCGGTCACTTGTCGTCAGAGCACGGCCGACGGACAGCTCATGATGGTTCGCCATCCCGGTCTGATTCTACCAGCATGGAGGCGGAATCGCCGCGCCTGGACGGGTGCTTTAGCGAGCGGTGAGCTCCGCATACAGTGCCGCGGTCTGCGCCGCCACCGCGTCCCAGCTGAACTCCGTCACCGCCCGCTCCCAGGCCAGCCAACCCCATCGCCGCCGCCCGGCCAGGATCGCGCAGCAGCAGGTTCAGCGCGTCCGCGAGCGACGGCCGGGTCATTCGACGGTACGAGCAGCCCGGTCACGCCCCCGTCGACCACCTCGGGGATGCCGCCGACGCGGGATGCCACGACGGCGGTCGCGCAGGCCATCGCCTCCAGGTTCACGATCCCGAGCGGCTCGTAGATCGACGGGCACACGAACCGCCAGGGCATGCGTCAGCAGCTGGATGATTTCCGGCTTGGGCAGCATCTCGGGTATCCAGAGCACGCCGGAGCGCGACGACTGCAGCCCGGCCACCAGTGAGGCGACCTCGGCGCCGAGTTCGGGCGTGTCGGCCGCTCCCGCGCAGAGCACGAGCTGGGCCGAGGGGTCGAGCGAGGCCGCCGCCCGCAGCAGCACGGGCACGCCCTTCTGCCTGGTGATCCGGCCGACGAAGATCACGTACGGCCGGGTCGGGTCGACGCCGTGCTTGTCCAGGACGTCCGTCTCTGCTGCTTCGTTCGGCGTCTTGCTGGGTGTGTCACAGAACTGCGAGGTTCCGCGGGTCTCCCGACACACCCCGAGCCCCGGAAGTCGGCGTTCCCGGCCAGCAACCAAGCGCCAGGAAACATCCCTCCCTCGTCGCCAGACAAGTATGCCCGCACCCCGCACCGCGGCCCGGACGGGACACCCAGGCGCAGCAGCCCTACCCCGAAGCCGCCAACATGGCAATTGCGGTGAAACCACCGCCCCCGAGCACCGCTTCCACAAGCCGGCCCGAGCCGAGCCCATCGGGCAGTACCGCCAGCGCCCGCTCGACCGCAACAGCCACCGCAGGTACCCCGCGCTCGCCGTCAGCTGCCATTCCGGTTCGGCCGCTCCGCGACCACCTGCGCAAAGCCCGCCTGCCGCAAAGCCGCGAATCCGGCTCCCGTGAACGAGTACTCCTTCAGATGCGTCCGATCGCCGCACTGAGGCCGAACGCCGCACTCGCGTCAAATACGGGCCCGTGGCCCGTGAGGCTGTGCGGAAGCACATACGCCCCGCCCGGCTTCAGCAGCGCCCGCGCACCGCCAGGTGCTCGACCGAAGTGGTCGAGGGTGTCGCAGGTCTGCTGAACCGCGACCTGGTCGGTGATCACCGCGTCGTAGCTGCCGGCCTCGGCGTATGCCGCCGAGGTGCCACGCCGTCGGTGACCGACCAGCTCACGCCCTCATCCGGCTCCCGGTCACCGCCGCGGCCGGAGCTGATCGGTCGCCTGACGGTGTAGCCGGCCTTGCCGAGCGCCCACGCCAGCACGCCCTGCCGGCCGACCTCGTAGATCCGCTCGGTGGCTCGCCCAGTATCGCCCGCCACGGCCGCAGTGGGCCGCGCACGTCCTCGGTGACGTTGAACCACCAGCTCCTGGTAGATCCGGGCGTAGCCGCGCTGAAGGTGGCCTGGCGGGCTCCGGCGTGGAGGCCAGGCAGCTCTCGCGTCGACCTCCAGCTCGACGATCAGATGCTGGCGCAGGTGGTCGTCGTCATCTCGACCGAGTCCGGGATCGAGTAGTCGCGACCGGTACTGGCGACGAGGTCGGTCATGGGCGCGGAAGCCTACGGGAAGGCAGACTCGACGGACGGTTTCGGCCACCACCTCCGAGGTCACTCTCATGGAGACGTGTCCACCGTCCTTGCGGACAGCCGACGAGGCGAAGCCCCGAGCAGGTGCTCGCGCCCGCGCCCCCGCTCCAGGGGAGGCCCCGGCACCGACGCCGCCGACCACCCCGCCGCCGGCCGTTCCCGACTTCGCCTGCTCCGTTCGGCGCCGGCATCGACGACGGTGAGGGCTGGTGCCTGGACTGCGGCAACGCCGTTCCCGGCCGTTCTCCGACTGCAGCACCAGCTCGACGTCGTCCGGCACGTAATCGGGTATGAGGGTCGGCAGGCCGATGCCGAGGTTAACGTAATCACCGTCGGCCAGCTCGAGCGCAGCCCGGGCGGCCATCTGGTCCCGGGTCAGGCCGATGACCGGCTCGCTCGCCGCGGCCGCGGCGTCCGGCCCCGCCGCCTGACCGGCCCGGGATAGCCCGGTCAACTCGCGCGGCCGGGTGACGAGCTTCTCGATCCTCTTCTCGTCCGCCTGTTCCGGCGTCAGCGCAAGAACGCGGTGCACGTAGATGCCGGGCAGCTGGATCTCGTCCGGGTCCAGTTCCCCCGGCTCGTAGAGCTCTTCGACCTCGGCGATCGTGATCCGGCCGGCCATCGCCGCGGCCGGATTGAAATTCCGCGCGGACTTGCGGAATATCAGGTTGCCGTGCCGGTCGCCCTTCCAGGCCCTGACCAGGCCGAAGTCACAGATGATCGCCTTCTCGAGGACGAAGGTCCGGACCCGGCCGTCAAAATCCATCTCCGCCGTTTCCTTCGGCGGGCTGTGCTTCAGCACGCCGCCGTCGCCGTCGAAACGCCACGGCAGCCCGCCGTCGGCGATCTGGCTGCCGACTCCGGTAGCCGTGTAGAACGCCGGGATGCCCGATCCCCCCGCGCGCAGCTTCTCAGCCAGCGTGCCCTGGGGTACCAGCTCCACCTCCAGCTCGCCCCTGAGGTACTGGCGCTCGAACTCTTTGTTCTCCCCGACGTAGGACGCGACCATCCGTCGGATCCGCTTCTCTCGCAGTAGAAGCCCCAGGCCCCAGTCGTCCACGCCGCAGTTGTTCGACACGGCTTCCAGATCGGTGACTCCCTTGGCCAGCAGACCCGCGATCAGCACGCTGGGGATACCGCACAGCCCGAAGCCGCCGATCGACAGCGATGCGCCGGACTCGATGCCATCGAGGGCCGCCGGAAGGCTACCTACTACTTTGTCCATATGGTTATCCTCTCAGCTCCGCCGCGGACGACACCAGGCGACGACAGCGGCAGGTTACCCGCTTACGCTGGCTTCACGGGACTGAGGAGCTCCCCGGTCTGGTCCCAGAGCCTGCGCGCCAGCTGGCCCTGCTCCCGGCTCGGTAACACCTCATCCGAAGGCAAGACCGCCGCGAAGCGTTCCGCGGCCCGGTCAAGCTGGCCCAGGATGTGCTGCCTGGCTGCGGCGTCAAGCGGCGTATCGGGGAGGACGATGAGCTCCCGCAGGATCGGGACCAGCGGGGCGTACTTGCCGGCCAGCGTGCGCAGCCTGGGGCCGGTGGTGTGGATCAGCCCGACTCCGTTGTCGGTGAAGTCGGAGGCCTTGATCACCCGCGCCCACGGATGGCGGCGCAGGCTGTCCGCGACGTGCTCGCGGTACTGCTCGTACTCGTCGCGGTCCGCCGCGTACTCCGGGTTGGTCACCGCGGCGACCAGTTCGGCCACCCGCGGTCCGAATTTCGCCGCTAGCGCCGCCAGCGCGGCCTGCCGGGTATCTCCCGCGCTGCCCGGGACCGCGCTGCCTGGGACCGCGCTGCCCGGGCCCGCGCTGCCCGGGCCCGCGCTGCCCGGGTCCGCGCTGGCGCCCCCTGGCAGGCTAGCGGCCAGCTCGGCGGCGTGATCTTCCACCGCGTCGTGCAGCAGCGCGGCGATGACCACGTCGGTGTCGTGCACGCCGTAGTGCGACATGATCCGGATCGCCACCCGCAGCAGGTGGTTGAGGTACGGTTCCCGTTCCCTGTGGTCCCCCGCATGCAGCCGGGCCGCTAGCTCCAGGGCTTGGTTCAGGCGGTGCTGGTCGTCCGCGGGAAACGATTCGATCTCCACCGCGAACCGCTCTCGCAGTCCTTCCTCGCCGTAGGTCGAGGTGATCGCGTGCAGCGGCATCGTCGCCACCAGCCGCCGCTGGCCGGAATCCATGCCTTAGGACTAGCACACCGTCCGCCCACCCAGCACCTGCCACCTCACTCTCGAGCCCGGGCAGTCCTCCCCGGAACGCGATGAAACTGGGCTTTCAGCACGCCCCAGCGTGCTGAAACCGGGGTTTCATGGCGCAGCATCCCTGGCACGCAAGGACGTGCCCCGGGCCACCTGGCACCGGCCGCGGATCAGACCGGCGAGGCCTGGGGCTGGTCGGCCGGGTCGCGCAGCAGCGGGAGGATGATGGCGAACCGGGTCAGGCCCGGCCGGCTGGCCACCGTGATGCAGCCTTCGTGCGCGGCGACGACGGCGTCCACGATGGCCAGGCCGAGGCCGGTGCTCTTCCCGGCGGCGTTCGCATCGCGGGCCCGCGAGGTGTCGGCCCGGGTGAACCGCTCGAACAGTTCGGGCAGCAGTTCGGGCGGGATGCCGGGACCGTCATCGGTGATGCTCAGCTCGACCCGCGGTCCGGGCGGTAGGACGCCACGCTGCACGGTGGTATCGCCGGGATGCTGGGCACCGGGCGCCCCCGGATCCGCAGCCGCCTCGCCGCCGTCCGCCCCGGCGGACGCGGTGGCGAGCGCGACGCTGACCGTGGAGCCGGGCGGCGTGTGCTTGCCCGCATTGCTCAGCAGGTTGGCCATCACCTGGTGCAGGCGGTGCTCGTCGCCGCTGACCAGGACCGGCTCGTCGGGGAGGTCGAGCCGCCAGCGGTGGTCGGTGCGGGCCACCCGCGCGTCGCTGGTCGTCTCGATGACCAGCCGGGACAGGTCGACGGGCGCACGCTCGAGCGGACGCCCCGCGTCGAGCCGGGCCAGCAGCAGCAGGTCATCAACCAGCACAGACATCCGCGCGGATTCGGACTGGACCCGTCGCAGCGCGTGCGTCACATCCTCGGGCACGGGACCGGGGTGCCGCAGGGCCAGCTCGGCGTAGCCGCGGATCGCGGACAGGGGAGTGCGCAGCTCGTGGCTTGCGTCCGCCGCGAACCGGCGCAGCCGGGCCTCGCTGGCCGCACGGCGGCCAAGCGCCCGCTCGACATGGAACAGCATCCGGTTGAACGCGGCGCCGACCCGGCCCACCTCGGTCCGCGGGTCGTTGTCGGGGACGCCCGCCGGCAGCGTGACCTCGCCCGAATCCAGCGGCAGCTCCGTCACCCTGGTCGCGGTCGCGGCGACCCGACGCAGCGGCCGCAGCGAGAGCTCCACCAGCCCGCCGCCCAGCAAGATGGCCAGCAGCAGCACCCCGCCGAAGACCAGATGCTCGGTGTTCTCCACATGGTTAAGCGTGTCCTCGACCGGGGCGAGCGGCATTCCGGTGATGAGCTCGGTGCCAGCTTCGGGGCCCGGCACCTTGGTGATCAGGAACCCGCCGCTGAGCGAATCCAGGTCCACCGTGTGCGTTGGCACCGGCGGAACCTGGCCGGGCGGGGGCGCGGGCGGATCTGAGGCTCCTGACAGGTCCGGCATGGCGGTGGGCGACAGTTTGGCCAGCGTGGTCGTGTCGGTGGCGGACAGCGAACACACATGGGCCACGAGCTGCTTATAGTCGATAGAATTATTTTTCAGCACTACCAGCAGCGTGACGGGTGCCTGTCCCTGGTCAGCGCACGCGTAGTCCATCGGTCCGCCGTCGGGATCCGGCCGGCCGTCGTGGTCCCGGCCGTTATTCGTCGAGCTTTGCACGCAGCTGTACCAGGTGTGGGTCGCGGTCTGCAGTTGCTGGTTGAGCGATGACATCAGCGAGTTGTTCAGCGACTGGACGGTGACCACGCTGACAATGACGCCGGCCAGCCCGAACAAGACGATGAGCCCGATGATGAGCTTCCCGCTGATCGTGCGCAGCGACAGCAGGGCCGCCAGGCGCGCGAGCCGGCGGGGCCGCGGCGCATCCGAAGCGGCGGCGGACATTAGCTCGCTGGCTTCAGCACGTAGCCGACGCCCCGGACGGTGTGGATCAGCGGTACCCGGCCCGCGTCGATCTTCTTGCGCAGGTAGCTGATGTACAGCTCGACGACATGCGCCTGGCCGCCGAAGTCATAGTTCCACACCCGGTCCAGGATCTGCGCCTTGGACAGGACCCGCCTGGGATTGCGCATGAGGAACCTGAGCAGCTCGAACTCGGTCGCGGTCAGGTCGATCAGCTCACCGTCCCGGCGGACCTCACGCGCGTCCTCGTCCATGGTCAGGTCGCCGACGGCCAGCGATCCCTCGGCGCGGACGCGGGTCAGGTTGGCCCGGCGCAGCAGCCCGCGCAGTCGGGCCAGTACCTCCTCCAGGCTGAACGGCTTGGTCACGTAGTCGTCGCCGCCGGCGGTAATGCCCGCCACCCGGTCCTCCACCGCGTCCCTGGCCGTCAGGAACAGCACGCAGACCTGCGGTATCTCCGCCCGGAGCCGCCGCATGACCTCGATACCGTTGAAGTCGGGGAGCATGATGTCGAGCACGACCGCGTCCGGGCGGAATTCGCGTGCGGTCCGGACCGCATCGGCGCCGTTACCGGCCACCAGGACGTTCCAGCCCTCGTATCGGAGCACGCTCGCCAGCAGTTCGGCCAGGCTGGGCTCGTCGTCGACGACGAGCACGCGCACCGGCGTGCCGTCCGCTCGCTGAATGCCGGCGTTGCGGGCGCTGGCCGCGTCCCCGGCCTGCGCCCCGCCGATCTGCGCCCCGCCGACCTGCACTGGGGCCTGGCTGCTGTTCTCCATCATCCTCAGGCTCGCTTGTTGTCGTCGCCGTGGGCCGCGCGGCCCTCGATCAGGCGGCCGTCTGGCCCCCGGGCTGGCCATGCCAGCCTTTTGATCGAATCTGTGCCTAGTATGCCCACGCTGGGAGCACAATCCGCGCCCAGATTCCCAGCTAACGCGAACAACGTGTCCGCTACGTCAGAATCGGCTCTGGATAAGCTCTGAAGCAAACGGCTGAGCTTCGACGCCGAAGATGATCGTTTCGCGCCGGCCTCACGCAGCACCTGGCCGACGGCCTCGAGCAGGCGGGCCGCTTCCGGTTTCTCCGAGAGAGCCTCGACCTCGATCTCGCGCCACGTCACGGGTTTCTCGTCCGGCCCGCCGAACCGCGTGGCGGTCACCCGGTCGTCGGCGACCTCCGCTAGCGGGTCGCCCGACTTCCCGGTCAGTGTCACCACGGTCCGTTCGGTATCAAGAATTGCGATTGGACGCAGTCGCCGGCCTGCGGTGATGTGCTCAACCTGCGCCGCGAGACGCGCCGGCACGACTCCGCCGTTGCCTTCGTCGAGCGGCGCGTGCAGCTCCTGCCTCGTGTCCTTGCGCACCGGCAGCTTGAGGTGCCAGCCCTCATCGGTGCCGCCCACGCGCCGGCGGAGCGTAATCCGGTTCTGGTTGAGGTCGAAGTCGTCGGTATCGAAGTAGGTGGCGCTCAGGTAGTAGCGCTTGCGGTCGGGGCGGCGGCCGCTGAGCCCGGGCAGGCCGGCGAGCTCAGGCACGGCGAAATCGCCCGCGGCGTCGTATTTCTGCTCGGTTTCCAGATGGTCGCCATGGCTGCTTGTCACGTTTGTTAATGCTAGTTGTGGTAGACGGCGAAGCGCGTGCCAGGCCGCTCAATCAGCAGAGCTTCCTTGGCCGGGTCGGGCTCGTCCGCGGATGACCGCGGGTACGCCTCGACGTGCAGTCCGTCGACGCCGGGCTGGCCCGCGGCGTCCCAGGCCTGGATGTGGGCGGCGAGTTCGGCGGCGAGTCCCGGCCCGTGCGACCCGAACCCGGCTACCTCGAGCGTGAGCCGCCCGGGCGTCTCATCCGCGTCACCCGGCGACGGGGTCGCGGTGAGCAGCGCGATGCCGCCGGAGTCCAGGATCCCGGCGGTGAGGCGCAGCCCCCGGCGCCGGATCGGCGCCCGGACCAGCCGGGCCGTGCCGGACCACGAGCCGGGCCACGAGCCGGGCGGAGGCCGACGGCGCCCGCGGGAACCGGCCGGCCGCTCTTCCGCCACCGCGCACGACCGGGCATCACGGGCCGAGAGCCACAGGCCAAGTCCCCACAGGACCTGCGCGGCCTGGGCGCGGACACCGGTCGGCAGCGAGACGGGAGGCTCGGTCAGGTAGGCGGCGAGCGCCTCGGCGTCGGCTTCGTGACCGTCGGCCAGCTTGAGCCCGTCGGGCAGCATGACAGACAGACCGGGCTGGAGGAGCACGGTGCGTTCCGGCCCGGCGAGCGAGCCGCGCATCCGCATGAACCCGCAGGGCGCGAGCGACACGCTCGTCCAGCGCCCGGCGGCGCCCAGGCGCTCGAACGCCACCGCCAGCTGGGCCCCGCGCACGTCAAGCGGCACCACGATCCGCCCGTCCGGGCCGGTCTGGTCCAGCCACGCGGGCGCGAGGTCGCTGACGCCGACGGTGGCGATCACGCGGTCGTAAGGCGCGGACGGCGGGTAGCCTTCGGCGCCGTCCGCGGCCACGACGGTGACGTCCGGGTAACCGGCACTGACCAGGTGATCACGGGCCTGGCGGGCCAGGTCGGCGTCGATGTCGACGCTGACCACGGTGCCGGCGGGCCCGACGATGTGCGCCATCAGCGCGGCGTTGTAGCCGGTCCCGGCGCCGATCTCGAGTACCCGCTGACCCAGGGCAAGATCCAGCTGGTCCAGCATGATCGCCATGATGGCGGGCTGAGAGGAGGAGCTGATCGGCTGCCCTTCGGCGTCGCGCTTGGTCACGATGGCGTCATCGCGGTACGCCGCCTCCGGCGGCAGGTGGGGCAGGAACAGGTGCCTCGGCACGTCGCGCAGCGCCGCGGCGATGCGCGGGTTCGTGATCTGGTTGGCGGTGAGGACCCGCACGGCGAGGCGTTCCCTGACCTGCGCTAGCGAGCTGTCATCGCGCACGGCTACGCCCCCGAGATCTTGGCCCGCTGGAGCCACAGCCGCAGCGCCGCGATGGCCAGGGCACCGAGGGCGGCCAGGCCCGCCAGCACGAAGATGTTCCCGGCGAGCAGTTGCAGGCCGTGCCAGTGGAACTCGTGGTACCAGGGCTGGTCGCCGGTCGCGAAGTAGGTGGCCGGCCCGTACCAGACCAGGCCCGCCGGGGTCAGCCCGGCCTGGGCGTCCCAGAATTGCGGCCAGGCGCCGAACACCACCACCAGCCCGCCCGCGGCCGCCCACCACGCGGCCCGGACCAGACCGCCGGCCTGGGCGCCCAGATGAGCCAGCAGCGCGATCCCGACCGCGACCCAGACCCAGTGATGATCCCAGCTCAGCGGGGAAACCAGCAGGCCGGTTAGGGCGCACGCCAGCATGGCGGGTACCGGCTGGCCAGCCCGGAACAGGACGGCGGCGGTGATCAGCCCGACGATCACGACCACGACGGCCGCCGCGATCCACGGCGTCGTGCCCGAGGTCACGCTGCCCGCCAGCCGGGTCACGGCGCCGCGCAGCGACTGGTTGCCCCTGGTGCCGAGGAACACGATCCGGTTGGCGTTCAGGAACAGCCGGTCGGCCCAGTAGTCGCGTGAGTCGCGGGGCAGGATCGCGTACCCGAGCGCCACGGTAGCCGCGAACACCGCGGTGGCCATCGCGGCCTGCCGGTACCGGCGGATGAGCAGCAGGTAGGGGATGAAGATCAGCGGCGTCAGCTTCACCCCGGCCGCGACGCCGATCCCGATGCCGTGCCACCAGCGAGTCCGGGTCACGCCAGGCGCCAGCGCGCCATCCGTCAGCAGATCGGCGCAGACGAGCAGCATCAGCAGCAGGTTGACCTGGCCCAGGCTCAGCGTCTGCTGCACCGGCTCGGTGAGCAGCGCCAGCGCGGATACGCCGAGCGTCGCGCCTAGCCGCACCGCGGTGCGGCCGCGGTAGCCGAGCGCGCCGAACGTCAGCCAGAGCGACAGGCCGAGGGCGGCCAGGCTGGCCAGCGTCATGGCCCAGCGCAGCACCGTCCACGGCAGCACGGAGGCGACGGCGAAGATCGCCGCCGCGAACGGCGGGTAGGTGAACTGGACACCGTTCGCCCCGGTCCAGTCGTACAGCGGGAAGGCCCGGTGGCCGTCGTAGGCGGGGGCGACGTGCCGGACGATCAGGCCGCCGTCCCGGTACACCACCAGGTCCCGCATGGCGGTCATGTAGGACAGGTGGCTGGCCAGGTCGGCCAGGTAGACGGCCAGCACCGCCACGAGCAGCACAATCCCGGCCGGCAGCAGCCACCGGGACCCATCCCGGATGGGGCCGGCGGCGGCCGTCGTCTCGGTCGCCGCCGCTGGCTCTGCCCGCACCGCGAACGTCCCTTCGTCAGGCCCCGTCATGATCGGCTGGGTCATCATCGGCTGGCGCGAAATGTACCGTGCCGATGATAGTGCCTGTAGCCCTGATCAGAAGGGCCTGATCGGGCCTATCCCGTAGCCGATCGGGCCTTAGCTGATGGTGCGCGCGTCTTCGGTGCTGGTGTCGCTCGCCGCGTCAGCGTCGGCGGGTACGTCGCGCGCCACGACCTTCCTCATCGGCAGGCCGGTGGCCGTCACCTCCCGGGCGGGGACGGTCTCGATCGGAACGGTCTCGGCGGGAACGGTCTCGGTCGGAACAGTCTCGGTCGGAACAGTCTCGGCGGGAACAGTCTCGGTCACCGGCTCGACGGTCCTGATCCCGGACGGCACGGACAAGATCCGGCCGAAGGCAGCGGCCGCGACGAATACGATCACGACGCCGAGCGCGTAGAAGAAGCCGAGTTCCTCCATGATCCGGGTGTAGACATGTGAGCTGGCCGGCGAACCACCCATGGGGACGTGGTTGTTCCACAACGGGCTGAGCGTGGTGCCCAGGACGAACCAGGCCCCGGCCGCCGCGGCGAGGAGCGCGCCGAACAGCGCGGTGTGCCTGGTCCTGGCGATCAGGAGGAGGAAGCCGCCCAGGAACACCGCCGCGCCGGGCAGGATCTCCAGCCACAGCCGGGCGGTGGTGTAGTGCCAGGCGGTGTCCGGAGTGTAAGCGAAGTGGAAATACGGTCCGATGAACGGGATGAGGGCGCCCCAAAGCCCGAGGAGGATCAGCAGGAACCCGCTGAACGCTCCCCGGCTGCGCCGCATCTCCAGCATGCCAGCCATGCGTATCACTTCCCAGGTAAGTCACGATGTTAGGTTGTGCGGGCCTGACAGCCGGGCCCCTACCCAGAGCGGGACGCTGTATTCCGAACCTGCAGGGGTATCGTTTCGCGTCGTGGACACCAGGCGCCTTGTACCGCGTACTGACGTGCTGCTGGCCGACCCCCGGCTGGCGGCGGCGGCGGACCGGTTGGGCCGCGCGCTGGTCAAGGCGGCGGTGGGCCGCGCGCAGCAGCGGGCCAGAGACGGGCTGATCACGCCGGAGGAGGTGGCGGACGCCGCCGTCGCCGAGCTTCCGGCCCATGCCGCCGCGCTGACCACGGTGATCAACGCGACCGGCGTGCTCGTGCACACCAACCTGGGCCGGGCGCCGCTGTCCGCGGCGGCGCTCGAGGCGGTCGCGGCGGCGGCGGGTAATTGCGACGTGGAGTTCGACCTGGCCTCGGGCCTGCGTGCCCGCCGCGGCGCCGGCGCGCTCGACGCCCTGGCCCGCGCCGTCCCCGCCGCCGAGGCGGTAGCCGTGGTCAACAACAACGCCGCCGCGCTGGTACTCGCGGCTACCGCGCTCACCAGCCCCAAGACGGGCGAGATCGTGATCAGCCGCGGTGAGCTCATCGAGATCGGCGACCGGTTCCGGCTGCCTGACCTGCTGGCCTCGACCGGCGCGAGGCTGCGCGAGGTGGGCACGACCAACCGGACCACGGTCGCGGATTACGCCGGCGCGGTCGGGCCGCGGACCGCGTTCATCCTCAAGGTGCACCCGTCCAACTTCCGCATCGAGGGTTTCACCGCCGCCGTATCGGTCGCCGAGCTGGCCGGGCTGGGGGAAACCCATGGCGTTCCGCTCGTCTTCGACATCGGTTCCGGGCTGCTGGCCCCGCACCCCCGGCTGCCCGACGAGCCGACCGCGGCCGCCGCGCTGCGCGACGGCGCGGCCCTGGTCACCGCGAGCGGCGACAAGCTACTTGGCGGTCCGCAGGCCGGGCTGCTGCTCGGCCGGGCCGACCTGGTCCGCAGGCTCACCCGGCATCCCCTGGCCCGCGCGCTGCGGGTGGACAAGCTCACCCTGGCCGCGCTCGAGGCGACCCTCGCCGGACCGGTACCGCCGGTGGCCGCCGCGCTGGGCGCCGACGCCGCCTCCCTTTTTGATCGGGCCGAACGGGCCGTGGTGCTTCTGCACCGCCACGGTCTCGACGCTGGCGTGGCATCGTCGCAGGCCGCCGTCGGCGGCGGCGGGGCCCCCGGGGTGCTGCTGCCCAGCGCGGCCCTGAGCCTCCCCGAAGACCTGGCGGTCCCGCTGCGATGCGGGGCGCCGGTGTCCCGAGGTGAGGTGCCCGCCGTGATCGGCCGCCTCGAAGGCGGCCGGCTGCTGCTTGACCTGCGTTCTGTGGCCCTGGAAGATGACGCCCGGCTCGTCGGCGCGATCCTGGCCGCTTCCGCCGATCTGCGGGCTTAGCTGGTCCTATGCAGGTCATCGCTACCGCGGGACACGTGGATCACGGCAAGTCGGCGCTGGTCCGGGCGCTGACCGGGATGGAGCCGGACCGGTGGGCCGAAGAACGGCGCCGGGGACTGACGATCGACCTCGGGTTCGCCTGGATGACGCTGCCCGATGGGGAGCGCCTGGCCTTCGTCGACGTGCCCGGTCACGAGCGGTTCGTGCCGAACATGCTGGCCGGCGTCGGTCCGGTACCTGCCGTGCTGATCGTGGTGGCCGCGGACGGCGGCTGGATGCCGCAGTCCGCCGAGCACCTGGCCGCCATCGATGCGGTCGGCATCCGGCACGGCCTGCTCGCGGTTACCCGTTCCGACCTGGCTGACCCGGGTCCGGCGACCCGGCAGGCGCTCGACCGCATCGCCGGATCTCACCTGGGCACCGTGGAAGCGGTGGCGGTCAGCGCGGTGACCGGCGCCGGCCTGCCCGAACTGCGGGCCGCGCTGGCGCGGCTGATAGCGTCGCTGCCCGCCCCCGATCCGGCCGCGCCGGTCCGGCTGTGGGTGGACAGGTCGTTCAGCATCCGGGGGAGCGGTACCGTCGTCACCGGCACGCTCCCGGCCGGGACCGTCGCAATCGGGCAGGAGATCCTGCTCGCTCCGTCCCTGCGGCCGGCCCGGATCCGGGGCCTGGAGTCCATGAGCGAGCCCGCCACGTCGGTCACCGGCGTCGCGCGGGTCGCCGTCAACCTCCGCGGCATCCCGGCTGATGTCCCGGCCCGCGGGATGGCCCTGGTCGACGCGGGCGGCTGGACCCTGACCAGGCTGATCGACGTCCGGCTCGCCCTGAAGCCCGACCTGCCAACGTTGTCATCGGCGTCGATGCCGGAGCAGCCACGCCTGCCGGCCGACATGACCCTGCACATCGGCTCCGCCCGTACCCTGGCCCGGATCCGGCCCCTGGGGTCGCCTGCTACCACGGGCACCGCCTTCGCGCGCCTGACGCTCAGGGATGCGCTGCCCCTGCACGTCGGCGACCGCGTCCTACTCCGCGATCCGGGTAGCGCCGGCGTCACGATCCTCGGCGCCACGGTGCTCGATGTCGCGCCTCCTCAGCTCGTCAAGCGCGGCGCCGCGGCGGCGGCCGGACGTGAGCTCGCCGCCTGGCCGGACCTTCCGACAGCGGATGACCTGTTGCGACGCCACGGATTGCTGCGGGCAAGCGCGCTCGCCGCCATGGGCGTGACCAGCCAGACGCCGCCGGTCGCGGGCGGCTGGGTCGCTGATCCGGCTCACTGGGCTGACTTGCGGCGCCGGCTTGCCGAGGCCGTTACCGCACACGCGCAGCGCGATCCGCTCGCGATAGGCATGCCGCCCGAGGCCGCCCGCGCCGTCCTGGGCCTGCCCGACCGGGCCCTGGTGGAGGCGCTGGCCCGCGTCCCCGCCGACCCGGGATCGCCCGCCACGGTGGAGCTGAACGGCGGCTACCTGCGGATGGTGACCCAGCCAAGCCCTGACCAGGACCCTCAGCCGGCCCGGTCGCCCCGGCAGGCGCCCGCGCTGCCGGCGTACGTGGACGCCGCCGTGCGCGCCGTGCTCGCTGACCTGGCGCGGGCGCCATTCATGGCCCCGGAGGCCGGGCGGCTGCGTGCGCTCGGGCTAGACACGCGGGCAATCGCGGCGGCCGCACGGGCCGGGCTGCTGTTGCGGATAAACGACCAGATCGTGCTCGCACCGGGTGCGGAAGCCGCAGCGGCGGCGAGGCTCGCGAGACTGCCGCAGCCGTTCACCACCGCGGCGGCCAGGCAGGCGCTGGAGACAACGCGACGGGTCGCGATCCCCCTGCTTGAGTACCTGGACCGGGCCGGGATTACCCAGCGCCTGCCCGACGACCGCCGTCGGCTCCGCTTAAATCGGCCTGGCGGCCGGAGGTCAGCGGCTGCGCGGTGTCAGGTGGCCAGCCACACCGCGGTGTCCGGGGGCAGGCTGCCATCGGCGGCGGGTCCGCTGGCGAGCAGGATCTCACGGTGCCGGGGCAGCTCAGCCGGAGCCGCGCCGAGGTTGGCCGCGAAGAGGTATCCCGGTTCCCTGATGAAGCAGGTCAGCCCGGCGTGTTCCGCGCCGTCGAGCCAGCGCATCGTGCCGCGGCCCAGGGCGGGGTGTTCCCGCCGCAGCCGCAGGGCTGCCTGGTACAGGCTCAGGAAGGACTGCTCGTCAGCGAGCTGTGCTTCGACGCTGTAGCGGCCCCAGTCAGCGGGCTGCGGCAGCCAGGGGGCCGCAGGAGTTCCGGACGACGACTCGGAAAAGCCGAAGTCCGCGCCGGTCCGGGCCCAGGGGAGGGGCACTCGACAGCCGTCACGCCCGGGAGAGCGACCGCCGGTGCGACGAAATCGGGGGTCCTGGCGCGCAGCGTCAGGAATGTCCGTGACCTCGGGCAGGCCCAGCTCCTCGCCTTGGTAGATGTAGGCCGAGCCCGGCAGGGCGAGCAGCAGCAGAGCGACGGCCCTCGCGCGCCGCGCGCCCTGGTCGGCGTTCTGGTCGCCCAGCGCGATCAGCCGGGCGACCATCTCCGGCGTGAAGCCCTCGTCCAGCCGGTAGCGGCTCGCGGGCCGGGGCACGTCATGGTTGCCGATGACCCAGGGCGCGCGGGACCCGCCGGCCAGCGCGTCCACCCCGTCGATCGCGTCGCGGAAGGCGGCCGCCTGCCAGCGCGCGATGATCAGCTGGAAGTTGAAGACCTGCGGCAGGCCGTCGGCGGCCAGGTAGGGTCGCAGGGTTTCCGGCGCGTCGTACCAGACCTCGCCGATGGCCGTCCGCGCTCCGGGGAAGCCGTCGGCCGGGTAGGAGTCCAGGATCGCCCGCCAGGATCGGTAAAGCTCGTGCAGTTCGGGCCGGTGCCGGTACGGTGAGGGCGCGTTGAGCGGATGCTCGCCGATCACGTCGGGCAGGTCGGGGTCTTTGAACAAGCCGTGGGCCACGTCGACCCGCAGCCCGGCCGCGCCGTGGTCGAGCCAGAACTTGATCACGTCCTCGAACAGGGCGGGAACGTCCTTGTTGTACCAGTTCCAGTCGGGCTGCCTGGTGTCAAACAGGTGCAGATACCACTGCCCCGGGCGGCCGTCGGCTTCGGTCACCCGCGTCCAGGCGGACCCGCCGAACTGCGAGATCCAGTTGTTCGGGGGTATCTCGCCGTCAGGGCCGCGCCCTTCGCGGAAGATGAACCGGTCGCGTTCCCTGCTGCCGGGCCCGGCGGCCAGCGCGGCGCGGAACAGGGGATGCTCGCTTGAGCAGTGATTCGGCACCAGGTCGATGATGATCCGGATCCGGCGCGAAGCCGCGTCCGCGACCAGCCCGTCGAAGTCCGCCATGGTCCCGAGCCGCGGGTCCACGGCACAGTAGTCGCTGACGTCGTAGCCGCCGTCGGCCAGGGGGGACGGGTAGAACGGGGTCAGCCAGAGAGCGTCCACGCCGAGGTCGGCCAGGTATCCCAGCCGCGACCGGAGCCCGGGCAGGTCGCCGACGCCGTCGCCGTCGGCGTCCGCGAAGCTTCGCGGATATACCTCGTATACCACCGCGTCTTCCCACCAAAGATGCCCGCCGCCGGTCACGTGTCTCCTTCGTCTCGCGGATTCACCGCGATCCTATGAGGCCGCCGCGGCGCCGGAACCTGGCGGGGGTGCGAGCGTCAGGCGACGGCCGGCTGCTCGGTTCCGCAGTACTTGCACTTGGAGGCGGCGGCCGGCAGGTCGCTGGACAGGCAGGCCGGGCAGGTCTTGACCGGCGCCGGATCGCCGAACACCACTTGCCCGCGCCGGGCCTGGACGTGCTTGTAGGGCACGACGATGAGGAAGTACACCACGGCTATGAAGATGACGAAGTAGATGACGGCGGAGATGAACGAGCCAAAATCCACGAGCGTCTTCAGGATGGCCGGCGCGGATTTCCACGCCCAGCCCGCTCTTGCCACTCTGGAAGCTCTGGATGATCGGGTTGATGATGTACGTAGTGAACGCGGTAATGAGCATGCTGAAAGCGAGCGCTACCACTAGGCCGACAGCGATGACGATCACGTCGCCGCGCAAAAGGAAGTTCTTGAAACCTCTCATGTTCAATCCCCGATCTGCGCGGAGCATGCCCCGGGCTGGTCGCGAGCGCCTGGTCGCCGCAGTCGCATAACCGCTTTCGCCCAGGGCCCCCTGTTTAACTATGTGTCTACGGTGGCGTAAATGTCGTAGCTCACGATTCCCGTTCGCGCGTTGCCGCGCAAGCATTTCGACTTACCGGGCGCGTCGGGCCAGGTCTGCCTGCCGTCTCGCATCATCAAGCTGACCTGTGCTGCTAGCGGCCTGAGTCCGGTGGCCGAGCATTTTCGGGGCGGCGGACCCAGCGGGAGCGCGGCCCGTCCCGGTCCCGGTCTCGGGCCGGGCCGCTCCGGTTCGCTTTTGCCGACTCGATATCGCAGTAAAGTCGACGCGGAGGCGTTTGGGTGCCTGGTGGCCCCCCCGGTCTTCAAAACCGGTGAGCGCTGCACCGCGGCGCTGGCGGGTTCGATTCCCGTCCGCCTCCGCTGAGCTAGGCCAGCTCCACCGTCAGGCCGAGGCGCTTGGCCAGCAGGCCCGCGCGCTCCCGGTCCGATGCGCTGAACCCGCCTTCGGCGCGGGTGAAGCGGACGTGGTGCAGCGAACCGCCGAGGGGCAGACCATCCTCGCGCACCAGCCTGATCCGCTTGCCGTCAGGCCAGGTCAGCTCCGCGGCATCCTGGCCGGCCGCTTCGAGCCGGCCGCCCAGGGCCTCGGTGAAGAGCCGCGTCGCGCCCGCCAGGTCGCCGACCCGGTGCTCGATCTCCTCGAGCGAGGCGGGCAGCCCGGGCTCGGGGAACTCGGCAGGCGGCGCGTCCGCCGGCGGGTATCCCGACTGCTGGGCCACCTGGATGACGATGCCATGGGCGCTGCGGGGGTGCAGGAACGCCTCTTTCCAGTTCGGGTTGGCCAGGTTGACTCCGACGGGCTCGATGCCGAGGGTGCGGATCCTGGCCAGCGTGGCCTGAAAATCGGTGACGAGGAAGTTGAAGTGGTGCGGTCCGGCTCCCCGGGCCGCCAGGAAACGCTCAAGGAACGCCGCGTCGGGGCCGCCGGTAGGTGTCAGCAGCTCGATCTTCGGCCCGGCAGCGAACTCCAGCTGGCCCCACCAGAATCCGGGCGAGTCACAGCCGTAAGCCCACCTTCCGCCGAGAAGCCCCCCGAACAGCTCCCAGCCGTCGGTCAGGGCGGGCGTGCCGATGGCGAGGTGATCGAGGACGGCGGTCATGAAGCCTCACGTTACGGTCAGGAGGTCCGGAGCCGGACGCAGGGATCGTGCCGACCTCACGAAGTTACCGCAGTGATGAGCGGGCCAGCCCGCGGCGCAGGCCGATAGCGGCGATGGCCAGGCCCGCCAGCACGATCACCGGGCCGGCCACGGCCCAGAAGGTGACGCCGGACATGACGCTCCCGCCGAGGACGCCCGCGCCCTGCAGCGTGAAGACGACTCCGGCCAGCGTGACGATGACCCCGACGCCGACGAGCACGACCCGTCCCATGATGGCTGCCCCTTTCCCTGGGCCGCTGGACGTGGCCCTTCTCCCTGCCGTTATCCCTGGAACGGGCCGGAGGCGATCAAGGTTCAAAGCGGCCAGGAACGTACCCGGAGAGGAAGCGCCCCAGGCCCTTCCTGGTGGCGAGGATGATCAGCCGGTCACCGGTGGCGAGCAGGTAGCCGCGGTGTGGCGCCCAGTCCAGCCCCTGGGATCCGCTGACCTGCAGCGCGAGAACCCGGGCCTGACCGTCCTGTTCGGTGTCCTGGATGGAGCTCCCGGCCAGCCCGGCCTGGTCGCCGACCCGGACGTCGGCGATCAGGAGGACGTGGCGGCCCATGGGGATGGTGCGCAGTACCTGGTGCTCGAGCATCGCGGCGGCGAAGGCCGGGGCCGCCAGGTAGGGCACGCTGCGCGAGATCGTGTTGCCGGTCGTCTTCTGCAGACGTTCGGCGAGATCGTCGTCGGTGAGCCGCAGCACGATACGCAGGTCCTCGCGGAGCGCCCGTGCGTTCAGCGCAGTTTCCAGGTTCACGACGTCCTGGCTGGTCACCGAGACGAGCGCCATGCAGGTATCGAGGCTGGCGGCGCGCAGGGTCTCCTCGCGGGTCGCGTCGCCGATCACCCGCACGCCGGGGAAGCGCAGGCATGCCGAGATCATAGTGGTCGGGCGTCGCCGATCACCTCTGTCGATCAGGGCAGCCGTCGATAGGGCTAATAGCGGGGTAGCCACCTAGTGCGGTTGATGGCCTGGTCAATCTCGTCATCGGTGAGCGCGGGCGCGACGGCATCGGCCACCGCGGCCTTCGCGACGGCTCTCGCCACGACCGTCGCGGTGTCTGCAAGCCGTGCGCGGTCGGGCAGCAGTGTCCCGTGCGGGTCGCTGCGGATCGTGGCGGCGTCACCGACCGCGGCCGCGGCCGCGGCGAGCATGCCGTCGGTGACGCGTGTGGCGTGCACGGCGGTCACGGCCAGGCCGACTCCGGGGAAGATGTAGATGTTGTTGCACTGGGCAACGGGGATGCTGGCGTCGCCGACCTGCATCGGTGCGAACGGCGATCCGGCCGCGACGAGAGCGCGGCCTTCGGTCCAGTCAGCGAGATCTTGTGGCCGGGCCTCGCTGCGGCTAGTCGGATTGGACAGCGGCATGATGATCGGCCGCTTCGCGTGCGCGGCCATGCGGCGGACAACATCCTCGGTGAAGGCCCCCGTCGCGGTCGACAGGCCGATGAGGGCGGTAGGGCGTACAGCGTCGATTACGCCGGTGAGGCCGGCCGGCCGGCCAGGTTCCCCGCTGGGCACAGCGGTCGGCGGCTGGGCGAGGCGGCGCTGCGCAGGGTCGAGGTCCGGGCGGTCCGTGGTGAGCAGGCCGTTGATGTCGACCAGGAAGATCCTGGCGCGGGCGTCCCGCTCGGACAAGCCGTCGGCCAGCATCGATCGCACGACCTGCTCGCAGACGCCAATGCCAGCTGAGCCGGCACCGAGCATCACCACCGTCTGGTCGCGCAGCCGCGACCCGGTAGCCGCTGCCCCCGCGAAGAGCGCGGCCAGGACAACGGCAGCAGTGCCTTGGATGTCGTCGTTGAATGTGAGCAGCTGGTCGCGGTAGCGCTCCAGGATCGGCAGGGCGTTTGGGGTAGCGAAGTCTTCCCATTGCAGCAGCACGTCCGGTAGTTCGGCCTGCACGGCTCGGACGAACCCGTCGACGAAGTCGTCGTAGCCGGAACCGCCGATACGAGGGTGGCGCCAGCCGAGGTACATGGGGTCGTCGAGGAGCTCAGCGTTGCCGGTGCCGACGTCGAGGAGTATCGGCAGAGTGCGCGCAGGGTCGATGCCACCCAGCGCGACGTACAGCGCCAGTTTCCCGATGGGGATGCCCATGCCGCCTATGCCCTGGTCGCCGAGGCCAAGGACTCGTTGCCCGTCGGTGACGACAATGACGTCGACTTCTCGCCGGGGCCGGTTGCGCAGGATCTCCCGGATGCGGTCGCGGTCGGGATAGGAGATGAAAAGCCCGCGTGGACGGCGGTAGATCTCGCTGAAGCGCTGGCAGGCCAGCCCGACGGTGGGGGTGTAAAGGATCGGCAGCATTTCCTCGATGTGGTCAGCCACCAGCCGGTAGAACAGCATCTCGTTGGTGTCCTGCAGCGCGCGCAGGTTAATGTGCCGGGCGACGTCGGTGGGCTGCTCCTGGTAGGCCTGGTACCTGCGGTGCACCTGCTGCTCCAGCGTCTCCACTACGGCCGGAAGCAGACCACGCAAGCCCAGCTCGGAGCGTTCCTTCTCGGAGAAGGCGGTGCCCTTGTTCGTCAGCGGATCCTCCAGCACCCGCATCGCCGAACCTTGATCCACGCTCATGAGCTATTCCGTTCCTTCCCGGGACCATCACGCGCCAGCGACCGCGCGACGTGCCGTGGCCCCTCGCTGGAGGTCATGCTGTTTGGGGGGTGAGGGTGGCGGCGAGGCCGGTGAGGAGGATGTCGAGTCCGCTTTCCAGTTCGGCGGCGCCGTCATAGGTAGCCAGGACGGGGGCCAGGCTGCGCAGCAGGGGGAATTCGCCGATCGGCAGCCGGTACAGGCCCAGCCGCAGCAGGTCGTCGGTTTCCTCGGGTTTTTCGACGAGTTCCTGGAGTTCGTTGAGGATGTGGCCGTGCAGGAAGCCGAATAGGGCGCGGTAGATGTGCAGGGCGTCGGCGCCCGAGAAGCCGGCCCGGGTGAGCAGGGCCAGGATGTCTTCCAGGGGGCGCAGGGTGCCGGGGGGGCGGAGCGCGAGAGGGGTGGCCAGGGGGCGGGTGACCAGCAGCGGGACGACGTTGGGGTGGGCCAGGGCCAGGGCGCGGTAGCGGCGGCCGACAGTGCGCAGCTGGGCGGCCCAGTCGGAGTCGGCGGGGTCGACGGTGAGCTGGGCCAGGACGGTTTCGGTGACGCCGTCGAGCAGGGCGGCTTTGTTGGGGGCATGCCGGTACAAGATCATCGGGTCGCGGTCCAGGGCGCGGGCCAGGCGGCGCATGGACAGCGCGTCGGCCCCCTCGGCGTCGATGAGGGCGACGGCGGCGGCTAGGACGACCTCTCGGGTGATCTTGCCGCTCCCGTTGGCGGCGGTGTCACTAGGGGTGCGGGCCGCGGGCGGCGGGGTCATGGCTGGATCGCCTCCTGTGTAGCCGGGGACCGGCAGCGAGCTTATTAAACGTAGGTCTACGGTGTTGACGTTGTTTTAGCTGGCGTTATTAACTGTAGGTCTACAGCGTATTCCCAAGCGTACCACGATCGTCGCTCACGGGCTCCGCCGTTACCTAGGAACGCGACGACCGCATCGACCAGGGCGAGGACGCCTAGCGGAGACGCCGGTCACCGGTACACGTGCGATCACGAGGCGGCGGAGAAGTTCGCGGCCAGCATGGCCGCCGAGTACCCGACATCGCCATCTCCAGCGCGGCGGCGGTGCGGGCCTTCGGCATCGAACCCCGGGTGGCGATGATCAGCTTCAGTACCGGCACCTCCGGTAAGGGCAGTGATGTAGACAAGGCGGCCGAGGCCACCCGGGTCGTGCGCGAACGTGAACCGGAACTGGCCGTCGACGGCCCGCTGCAATACGACGCCGCGGCCGTGGCGTCGGTAGGGAAAGCCCCACGAATAGCGATAGCCGCCGCCAGCTCGATCCGTAAAGGATCAATCCGTGCCGTATTACGATTGGCCTGTCATCTTTGCCGGAGTTCGGCAGGTATCAAAGTCATCTGGCTTGCCTCCGCATATTAAGCGATCGAGGAAGTTGTACGCCGCACGTTGTCTCGATCCACCAAAGATGGCAATGGGCCACAAGAGCATGAATGTAACGACGCTGACATGTGGAGCAGCGGCATGGCGGCAAACCAGGACCACCCGCGACCGGCGCGGAGTTCAGATAGTGACCGGTTTACCCCGCAGGCGGTGATCCGCACTCTCACCCAGATGGAAGAGCGCGCGGCGAAGGCCCGGGACGAAACTCTGACCAGTGCGGTCACGACGGGCCGAATGGCCCTGGCTGAGTGGCAGCAACTGGCGGGCCGGCTGGGGGAGCTTGAGGTTGAGTACGAGCGGCTGGCCCGCAGCGAGTCGAGGGCGCTGACCCGGCTGCGGGACGCGCTGGATCTGCTGGACAAGTTCGCCGAGCCGTCGCGCGGGGCCACGCCATGTCGTCCGGGTCGGCTGACACCGGGCGGGCCCGCGTCGCCGCGTCCGCGCCGCGACACGCCTAGCGTCATGGCCGTGCGCATGCTCGGGGTTTTCGAGGTCGCGATCGAGGGACGGCGGGTTACGCACTGGCGGGGGCAGCGGACCCAATCGGTGCTGCAGTTTCTCATGGCCCACCGTCACCGCAGCGTGCCGAGAAACGAACTGATCGCGGCGGTATGGCCGGAGACGGACGAAGATAGCGGGCGGCACCGGCTGCATCAGGCCGTCTACGAACTGCGCGCTACTTTGCGCCTGGTCGATCCCGACCGCTCGTCCATCGTTTGCGCCGGCGGCGGATACGGCGTCGATCAGGAGGTGCCTGTCTGGGTCGACGTGGATGAGTTCGACGAACTCTCGGCGACCGCCGGGCGCTGCTTCGCCGGGCATCAGGCCGAAAAGGCGATCGGGTTGTCGCAGCGCGCCCTGGACCTCTATCGCGGCGATTTCCTCTGCCAGGTCACCGAGGCCGACTGGGCTACGACCGAGCGCAACCGGCTACGTGCCTGCTTCGTGCAGCTCAGCATCAACCTGGGTGAGCTGCTCGCCAGGCGTGGCGACCACGGCTCGGCTCTGGCCGTGGTCGATCCGGTTCTGATCCTCGAGCCATGGAACGAAGACGCCGCGGTGATCAAAATGCGCTGCCATGCCCGCACTGGCGCTCGCTCCCTGGCCACGGCAGCGTACCGTTCCTGCGCTGAAGCCCTGACCCGCGAGTTCGGGATCGCACCGGCCACGCAGACGACGCGCATTTACGAGCAGGTCCGGACCGCCGAGCCGCCCGGACCTCGCGGCACGCTCACCGCGGCTGGGGGCCGAACAGCACCCCGGCCACCCTCGCCCCCAGCGCCCGGCGCAGCTCGGCCATCCCGCTAACCCGCAGCTGCAACTCGATCCCCACGCTGTCACCGCCGCCGCCGGGCACCGTGCCCGCGCGTCAGCCGCGCGTCGATGATCTCGATGGTCACTACCGACGCGCTCGCGCCGACCGCACCGGGCTCCGGCTGAGCCGGTCCGAGCCGGTCGAGCATCCACGTCACCCAATCTGCCGGCTCGCAGCCGGGGAATGCCATCTCGTCCCCGGTCTCCTCGTGATAAAGCCTCGTCCGCCCCGGCGGCCCGCCCGGCTGGACGTCAAAGAAGACCGAGAATCCGGCCTGCTGCTGCCATCGGTCAGGCGCCGCACCGCCAGGTGAGCCTGGGCGCTGTGCACCTCCAGACGGTCCGCCGCACATCCGCCGCCACCTCCCACCGCCCAGCTCTCCTCGGTGCCGTCATCGATCTCGAGGTGGTCCGGGGTCACCGGGGCGCCCGGCTAACCTGCGGATCAGGGGCCGTCCGTCTCAGGTGGCGTCACGGTGAGGGTGTAAGCGTCGCAGCTGCCGTAGACGAACCCCACCTTGCCGCAGCAGTCTTTCGAGCCCAGCGTGATGCAGAGGTGGTATTCCCGTCCGCATTCGCCGGGATTGAACGTGCCGGCGGGCACATCGAAGACGAACGTCCACACGTTCGTGTTGCACGGGCTGTAGTCACCGGTCAGCTCGATCCACTCGCAGATGTCCCCGCTGGGGCCGCATCCGCACGCCTCGAACGCGAGGCACACGCACAGGCTGGTGTTACACAGGTAGTTCAGGACCTTGCCGGTCAGCGTGACCGTGACCTTGATCTGTAGGACCTGGTTGGAATTGATGAAGCCGACCGGCTCGTCCGGGTCGGACTTATCGGCGAAGGTCGCGGTCATCGTCCCGCCTAGGTCCCAGATGTGGGGCCGGGGTTCGAGGACGCACGGCTCGGTTCCGACAGTCGTAGCTTCGGGCATGATCTTCTCCGTTCGCGAATGCCGCGTCAGGCGCGGCGCCGGCGACTTCCGCCAGGCTGCTGCCTTTATCGGCCCGCGGACTCACGCCCGGCTGGGCGAACTCCCGCTGAGCTTGCCCTGAGCGTTCATGACGCTCTCATCGGCGGCTACCGGAGACGATCGTGAAGTAGCTATTCACCAAGGGCCGGCGGCTTGATGTGAAGGGCTGGGTGGCTGCGGCTTATCCGCGGCCATGATCACCATTGCGGCCAGCCAGTCAACAACCCGTCGCGGCGCGTCGCCAGCACCCGCCACGCCCGGCCCAGCCACCAGCGCCGTGTCAGCCAGCGTTCGCCTGTTCCCTGCGGGGTTGCTCCCGATCGGACGGGGAGAATACTGGCATGCTAGGAGCGTGTTCGAGGGCTTCCAGCAGGACCGGATCGACGTCGGAGAAGCATCGGTCTTTGTGCGCCACGGCGGCGACGGCCCGCCAGTTGTCCTGCTACACGGACACCCCCGGACTTCGGCCACATGGCACCGGGTCGCCCCCCAGCTGATCCAGCGCGGCTTCACGGTCGTCTGCCCCGACCTTCGCGGATACGGCCAGTCGCGCGCACCGGCACCGACGCCGGATCACACGGCTCATTCCAAGCGGGCTGCGGCAGCTGAGGTGATGGCGGTCATGTGTGCGCTCGGCCACCGCCGGTTCGCCCTGGCCGGGCATGACCGGGGGAGTTATGTCGCCCTCCGGCTCGCGCTCGACCACCCCGGGGCAGTATCACGGCTTGCGCTGCTCGATTGCATCCCGATCAGCGAACACCTTTCCCGGATCACCGCCGAGTTCGCCGCCCGCTGGTGGCACTGGTTCTTCTTCGCTCAGCCGGAGATCCCCGAGCGGGTCATCAACGCTGACCCTGATCGCTGGTACCACGGCGATCCCGAAGCGATGGGGCAAGAGAACTACGACGAGTGGCGGACGGCCACCCGGAATCCCAACGTGGTCCGGGCGATGCTTGAGGACTACCGGGCCGGTCTTACCGTGGACCGACGGCACGAGGAAGCCGACCGAGCTGCTGGAAACCGCCTCCGGCCGCCGCTGCTCGTGCTGTGGTCCCAGCGCGACGATCTCGAGGATCTCTACGGCGACCCGCTCGTGATCTGGCGAGACTGGGCCGACGACGTACGTGGCCATCGCATCGACTCTGCCCATCACATGGCCGAGGAAGCACCCGAAGAACTTGCTGCAGCGCTGGGCGGCTTCTTCAGCCCCCGGTAGGGCGCGACGGGAGGGGCGAACGTCAGCTGACGCGGCACTCGCCGGCCGCCCGCCCCGTCATCAAGCCGTCATCCCACGTGAATAGCTACATCGTGAACGCCGCCCGCCCGCTGCTCCCGGTTGCCGGAAAGGCGGCGGGTGATCGCAATTATAAATTTACTGGCGCAAGCATTAGTTGCGAATCAGGGAGCGAATACCCAACCTTTCGCAATTCACATTTTACAAGAGCAAGCGCTGGTTGCGAATCCTCATCTCGCCGGCGTGATCAGCCTGCTCGGCGTGACGCTGAGCAGGCGATTATTCGCCGTGTATTAAATCGGGACCCCGTTTGGTACTGGTGCGAAGGGGCCTGGTAGTCCTAGGTTTGCCAGAGGAATACGTCCTGTTCGCAGGGGAGGAGTCGCATGGCCGAAATCACCGTCAGCGTCGATGGGGTGAAGTATGCGGATCACGTCGAACCACGCCTACTGCTCGTCCACTATCTGAGAGAAATCGTGGGCAAGACGGGCACGCCCATCGGATGCGATACATCAAATTGCGGTGCCTGCACCGTGCTGATGGACGGAGAGTCGGTGAAGAGCTGCGCGGTCCTTGCGGTGCAGGCTGATGGCGCGGAGATCACGACTATCGAGGGCATGGCGAACGGCGGCTTGCATCCGCTCCAGCAGGCCTTTCACGAAGAGCACGCGCTTCAGTGCGGTTACTGCACGCCAGGGATGATCATGGCGGCGTCGGACCTGCTCCGGGAGAATCCGCACCCCAGCGACGAGGAGATCCGCGAAGGACTGGAAGGCAACCTCTGCCGCTGTACCGGTTACGAGAACATCGTGCGCGCCGTGCGGCGTGCCGCCGAGGCGGGAGTGAACGGATGACCGCGCAGACTGAGACAGCCGAGGCGACGGGCGCCGAGGTCGGCCGGGCCCGCCTGCGCAAGGAAGACGAGCGCCTGATTACCGGCCAGACCAACTGGACCGACAACATCAGGCTGCCCGGCATGCTGCACGTGGCGTTCCTGCGCAGCCCGTTTGCGCACGCGCGGATCACCTCGGTCGACGTCAGCGCCGCCCGGTCCGAGCCGGGGGTGATTGCCGCCTACTCCGGCGCGGACTTCGCCGCCGAGCAGGGCAGCCTGCCCTGCGCCTGGCCCGTGACGCCCGACATCGTGATTCCCGCTCACCCGCCGATGGCGGTGGACGAGGTGCGCTACGTCGGCGAGGCCGTCGCCTGCGTCGTGGCCCGCGATCGCTACGCCGCGGCCGACGCCCTGGCCGCGATCGAGATCGACTACGAGCCGCTGCCGCCGGTGCTCGACATCAGGACCGCCCTGCACGAAGGCTCGCCTAAGGTCCACGAGGCGGGCAACAAGAGCTACGAGTGGGTCTTCGCCAACGGCGATGTGGAGGGTGCGTTCGGTGACGCCCCGATCGTGCTGGAGCGCTACTACCGCCAGCAGCGGCTGATCCCGGCGGCGATGGAGCCGCGCTCGGTGGTCTGCTCGTGCGTGGGCGGGGAATTCACGCTCTGGTCGGCCACCCAGATCCCGCACGTCCTCCGGGTGATGCTCGCCCTCGTGACCGGCATCGGTGAACAGAACATCCGGGTTATCGCGCCCGACGTCGGCGGCGGCTTCGGATCTAAGCTGCAGGTGACGGCCGAAGAGGTGCTGGCCGTACTGATCGCCCGCAGGCTCGGGCGGCCGGTCAAGTGGACCGAGACCCGCAGCGAAGGCAACATGACCGTGCACCACGGCCGTGACCAGTGGCAGCGGATCAGGATCGCGGCCGACCGCGACGGCAGGATCCGCGGGCTGGATGTCGACCTGCTCGCTGACATGGGTGCCTACCTGATGCTGGTCACGCCGGGGGTTCCGCTGCTCGGGGCCTTCATGTTTCCCGCCATCTACAAGATGGACGCCTACTCGTTCAAGTGCACGGGGATTTTCACGACCAAGATGCCGACCGACGCCTACCGTGGCGCGGGCAGGCCCGAGGCGACGTTCGGCATCGAGCGGATCATGGACGAGCTGGCCACCGAACTCGCCCTCGACCCGCTTGAGCTCCGCGAACGGAACTGGATCAAGCACGAGGAGTTCCCGTACACGACCATCGCGGGCCTGACCTACGACTCAGGTAACTACGAGGCGGCCACGGCCAAGGCCAAGGAACTGTTCGACTACGACGGGCTCCGCAAGGAGCAGGAGCTGCGGCGGGTCAACGATGATCCGGTGCAGCTCGGCATCGGCGTCTCTACCTTCACCGAGATGTGCGGACTGGCCCCATCCCGCGTGCTCGGCTCGCTGGCCTACGGCGCCGGCGGCTGGGAGCAGGCGTCGATCAGGATGCTGCCCACCGGCAAGGTCGAGGTCGTCACCGGTTCGAGCGCGCACGGCCAGGGACATGAGACGGCGTGGAGCCAGATCGTGGCCGACCAGCTTGGCGTGCCGTTCGAGGACATCAGGGTCCTGCACGGCGACACCCAGGTCTCGCCTAAGGGCATGGACACCTACGGCTCCCGGTCGCTCGCGGTCGGCGGGATGGCCCTGGTCTCAGCCTGCAACAAGGTCATCGAGAAGGCCAAGGTGATCGCGGCCGGGCTGCTCGAGGCGTCCGCCGATGACCTGGAGTGGTCACCTGGCCGCTTCGCCGTCCGCGGCGACCCGGATAAGGGCGTCTCGATCGGCGAGATCGCCCTGGCCACGTTCGCCGCGCATAACCTGCCCAACGGCGTCGAGCCGAGCATTGACGCCGACGCCACCTACGACCCGGACAACTTCTCCTTCCCGCACGGCACCCACCTGTGCGCGACCGAGGTCGACACCGAGACCGGCTTCGTCAAGATCCGCTCCTACGTGTGCGTCGACGACATCGGAGCGGTGGTCAACCCGCTGATCGTCGACGGCCAGGTCCACGGCGGCCTGGCCCAGGGCATCGCGCAGGCCCTGTACGAGGAAGCCGTCTACGACGACGACGGGAACCTGGTCACCTCCACGCTGGCGGATTACCTGGTCCCGTCGGCGACGGACCTGCCGTCCTACGTCACCGGCCGGACCGAGAGCCGGGCGGCTAACCGGCTCGGGGTCAAGGGCGTCGGCGAGGCGGGCACGATCGCCTCGACTCCCGCGGTGGTTAACGCCATCGTCGATGCGCTGCGCCCCTTCGGCATCAATGACGTCACCATGCCCTGTACCCCCGAGCGGGTGTGGCGCGCCATCCAGACGGCTCAGGGCGGCGATCAGGGCAGCGCGGCTGAGCAGCACGCGGCCCGGCAGAGTGACCAGACCCAGGGCAACAGCCCGCAAGGCATCGACGGAGGCGCGGCATGATCCCGGGCAAGTTCGATTATGTCCGTCCCGGCTCTCTTGGCGAGGCGGTCCAGGCCCTGGCCGATGCTGGTGATGACGCGAAGGTCATCGCGGGCGGGCAGAGCCTGCTTCCGCTGCTGCGCCTTCGGCTGGCGTATCCTGAGCTGCTGGTCGACGTGGGCGGTCTCGGCGAGCTGCGCGGCGTGACGGACGCCGGAGACGCGCTCCTGATCGGTGCGCGGACCACGCACTACCAGCTGGTCCACGACCCGCTCGTGGCCGAGCACTGCGGGCTGCTGGCCCAGGCTGCCAGCACGGTGGCCGACCCGGCCATCCGCCACCGCGGCACGCTCGGCGGTGCCCTGGTCCACGCCGACCCGGCCGGTGACCTGCCTGCCGTCGCGCTGGCGCTGGATGCCACCCTGATCGCCCGGGGGCCCGGCGGCGTGCGGGAGATCCCGGCGGCCGACTTCTTCGTGGACTACCTGACCTCGAGCCTGGAGCCCGACGAGATCCTGACCGGGGTCCGGATCCCCAAGCTCGGACCCGGGTGGGGTTATCACTACGAGAAGTTCCACCGGACCGCGCAGTCGTGGGCCACCGTGGGCGTGGCCGCGCTGGTCCGCCGGTCCAACGGGTCCGTCGCCGAGGCCAGGATCGGGCTCACCAATATGGGCCCGGTGCCGGTGCGGGCCGCCGCGGTGGAAAGCGCCGCGGCCGGCGCTGAGGCCAGCCGGGACGCGCTGCGGGCCGCGGCCGGGCACGCGGACGAGGGCACGAATCCGCCGGGTGACCTGCATGGAGCGCCTGACTACCGGCGGCACCTGGCCCGGGTCCTGACCGGGAGGGCGCTGGCCGCGGCCGCGGGAGTCTGACCTAGACCACCATGACCGCCGTTGACGAGCCAGGCCCCGGGGAACTGGGCACTGACGTGCAGCAACCTGACGAGCCAGACGCTGAGCGGATCGCGGGCGGGCACAGGCTGTCGCTGGCCGAATGGCTGGTGCTGTGCCTCGTCCGTGAGCAGCCAACCTACGGCCTGGTGCTCGTCGGGCTGCTGTCCCGTGACGGTGCCCTGGGCCAGATCTGGTCGGTTCCGAAGGCGGTGGTCTACCGCGCCCTGCCGCGGCTGGAGCTTCTCGGCCTGATCCGGACGGTAGGAGAGCAGCGGACCAGCCAGGGGCCGGTCCGCTCGCTCTTCGAGGTCGCACCGGCGGGCCGGGTGGCCGTGCAGGGCTGGCTGGGCACGCCGGTGGAACACGCCAGGGACGTCAGGTCCGAGCTCATGGTCAAGCTCGCGCTGCTTGACCGGACCGGGGCTGACTCGCGGGACCTGCTCCAGGCCCAGCTGGCCCGGCTGCTTCCGGTCGCCGCCGCGCTCGATGACCGGCTGCGGGCCACCACCGGATTCGAGCATACCCTGGTCCTTTGGCGGTACGAGGCGATGACGGCGACCATGCGGTTCCTGGAGGCCCTGATAGCGCAGCGCAAGGTTTCCTAGCTGGCGTAGCACACAGGCTCAAGTTGTGGAACAGTCACTGCCAGGATCAGCTTGATCGTGCAGCGCCGCAGATATCGCTGAGTGGGTGATGGGGATGTCGGAACCTCTGTATGAGCTTGCCGGGACACCCGGAGACGTGGTGGCACGCGTGCGGTTGCGGGGCTATCCGCTGCTGTTGTCCCCCTACCTGAACCGCGGTACCGCGTTCACGCTCGCCGAACGGGAGGCGCTCGGGCTGACCGGCCTGCTCCCCGTTCACGTTTCGACGATCGAGGGCCAGCTGGCGCGGGTCTACTCGCAGTATCTCCGCCAGCCAGATGACCTGGACAAGAACCTCTACCTCGCTAGCCTCCGGGACCGCAACGAGGTGCTGTTCTACCGGCTGCTGACCGATCACATCGAGGAGATGCTGCCGATCGTCTACACGCCCACGGTGGGGACGGCCATCGAGCGGTACAGCCTGGAGTTCCGCCGGCCGCGGGGGGTGTACCTGTCGGTGGATCATCCTGAGCAGGTCGAGACGGCCTTCCGCAACTACGGCCTGGGTCCCGATGACGTCGACCTGATCGTGGCCACGGATTCCGAGGGCATCCTGGGTATCGGCGACTGGGGAGTCGGCGGTATCCAGATCGCGGTCGGGAAGCTCGCCGTCTACATTGCCGCGGCCGGGCTGCACCCCCGCCGGGTCATCCCGGTCGTCCTGGACACCGGGACCGACAACCCGGCGCTGCTGGGCGAGGAGATGTACCTGGGCAACCGGCACCCGCGCGTGCGGGGCGAGTGTTATGACGAGCTGATCGAGGCCTACGTCACCACCGCCACCAAGATGTTCCCGAAGGCGATGCTGCACTGGGAGGACTTCGGCGCGGCCAACGCCCGCCGCATCCTGACCAAATACGCCGGCAGCTACTGCACGTTCAACGACGACATGCAGGGCACCGCCGCCGTGGTGCTGGCTGCCGCCCTCGGCGCGGTCCGGGCCGCGGGGACGTCCATGCGCGATCAGCGGGTGGTCATCCACGGTGCAGGCACGGCCGGCATCGGGATCGCGGACGCGCTGCGGCAAGCGATGATCTCGGGCGGCCTCAGCCCGGACGAGGCTACCGGGCGTTTCTACGCGCTCGGCAGCAAGGGCCTTCTGACCAGCGACTATCCCGGAACCCTGCGGGATTTCCAGGTTCCCTACGCTCGGCAGGCCGCAGAGGTCGCCAGCTGGGAGCGCGACCAGGACGGCCGCATCGGCCTGGCCGAGGTAGTGACCCGCAGCCAGCCCACCATGCTGATCGGAACCTCCACCCAGCCGGGCGTCTTCTCCGAGGCGATCGTCACCGAGATGGCGGCGCACACCAGCCGGCCGATCATCATGCCGTTGTCCAACCCCACCTCGCACTCTGAGGCCCGGCCCGCCGATCTCGTCGCCTGGACCGAGGGCCGGGCGCTCATCGCGACCGGCAGCCCGTTCCCGCCCGTCCCGTATAACGGCGTTGACCACCAGATCGCCCAGGCCAACAATGCGCTGATCTTCCCTGGCCTCGGGCTCGGAGTCACCGTCAGCCGGGCCCGCCGGGTCAGCGAGGGGATGCTGGCCGCGGCCGCCTACGCGCTGGCCGGCCTGTCCGACCCCACCGCGGCAGGCGCCGCCGTGCTGCCTCCGGTCACCAGCCTGCGCGACGTGTCCATCGCGGTCGCGGTCGCCGTCGCCCGGGCCGCCCAGGCCGAGGGCCTGGCCGCAGCGCCGCTCGACGATCCGGATCGCCAGGTGCGCGAGGCCATGTGGATGCCCGCTTACCCGAAGATCGAGCCCGTATAGCGATATCACGCCCAGGCCAAGATCTTCGCTCGCTGTACTCGGCGAGAAGTACGCGATAGCCGGGTATCAGAACCGTCCCCGCTCCCTCCGTATACCTGAGAGTTATTCCTTCAGCCGAACTTAGGGGATCGGCTGAGGTGCCGTCTCGCCGCGACCAGGGAGCTCGGCCTTGATACTTCTGCCGAATATGTCACGGCCGGGACAATTGTGCCTGCGAGCGGCGGGCAGGAAATCAAGGAGGGGTTAATCGTGTCCAGTGTTCCGAACCAATATCATCTAAACGGCGGGGGTATATCCGTATCCTATTATCCGGACGGATTCGGCCAGCCTGTCGTGGATCGAGGTAGGCTTCTTTTCGTATACCAGGACGCGCACCGGTCCCAGTCGTATTTCAGCGATGAAGTGCGGACCGTCAAGGTGGACGACCTGGGCATGGTCGTCAGCGTGACGCTCGTCGAGAGCGTAGACACCGGCAGCACGACATTCAGCCTGCTCGTTCCCGACGTCCAGCTGCCTGATCAGCAGAACTCGGTCTTCATCCGCACCAGGGGCATCACCACGGTCCACCGGGCATTCGTCGCGCTGATCGGGCACCCGCAGAGCGAGACCTACACGGTGACTGCTCTCGACGGGACGGCGGCCGTCGGCCCGCTGCCTCTGTAAAGCGCCGATTCAGGCGCCTTTACCGCCTGAATGGGCGGGGAAATACGCGTCCGGCACAGGTCAGGTTCCGATCACGTAGCGGCATTTCGCCGGCCGAGGGGGACGGCGAAATGCCGCTATATCTGCGCGTCACGACGGGCGGCGGTATAGCTCGGCCAGTAGGGCGACGGCCGCATGTGTCGAGGGGTGCGGATCGTGCCGCCGCCAGATCATCTGGACGGCGATTGGCGGAGCGTCCCGCAGCGGCCGGAAGACCACGCCATCGCGCCGGTACTGGGTCGTCGTGCCTTCGGGCGTTATCCCCACGCCGCCGCCGGCTGCGATGATCGTGAGCCAGTCGTCGATATCGCGCGTTTGGAGGATGTGAGGTTGCGCGACTGCTGGCCATAGGTCCGGGGTGGTGGTCCCGGTACGCCGGTCGATAAGGACAGTGCGCTGCGACACCTCGCTGAGCCTGATGGAGCGCCGTCTGGCCCAGGGATCGTCAGCCGCGAGGGCACAGTAGCGCCGCTCGTGACCCACGATGGCGCTAGCGAAGCGCTTGGTCTCGGCGACGGTGCGCAGTACTGCGATGTCGCACAGGCCCTCGGCCAGACCGCCGGTCGCCGAGTTGGTACGGATCAGGTGGAGCTCGACGTCCGGGTACCGGGCAGCCCAGCGGCGCTGGAACTCGCGGGTGTGCCGGCCCATGGCCGACCACGCGTGACCAATGCGGAGCCTTGTGTGGCCGGTGGTCGCTTCGGCGACCAGGTTGCCTGCTGCGGCGAGTACCTGCCTGGCGTGGGCCAGGACGTGCACGCCGGCGGTGGTCGGGATGATGGCCCTGCTGGTGCGGTGGAGCAGCCGGACGCCGAGGACCTGCTCGAGGGCCATGAGGTTCCGTGACACGGCGGCCTGCGAGATGCCGAGTTCGATGGCGGCGTCGGTGAAGGTTCCGGAGTCTACGATCGCGACCAGGCAGCGCAGGTGCCTTAGTTCCAGATCCATAACCAAAGCGTATAGCTGTCTCGATGCATGCATTTTGCGTATGAGTCGGTGTCGTCCATGCTCCTGCCATGACAACCTCGACGCGTGAGCAGCACCTCCCCACCGCGGTCAGCGAAGCGGCCACCGCTGCCGAGCATGGACGGCTCGCCGGCATCGCATTGATGACAGGCAGCGCCGCGTCTAATCAGCTCGGCGCGGCGACTGCCGCGCTAGCCTTCCCGGTGCTCGGGCCGGTCGGCGTAGTCGCGGTACGTCAGTGGGTGGCAGGCGCCGTGCTGCTCGTCACCGTGCGGCCCAAGTTCGCCTCGTTCACGCGACAGCAGTGGTGGCTCGTGCTGGCGCTGGCGTTGATCTTTGCCACCATGAACCTGTCGCTCTACACGGCCATCGCGAGGACCGGGCTGGGCCTGGCGGTAACCCTGGAGTTTCTCGGCCCGCTGTCGGTAGCGCTGCTGGCATCGCGCCGCGTCATCGACCTCGGGTGCGCCCTGATCGCCGCAGCCGCCGTCGTCGTCCTGGCCAGGCCGCAGCCGAGCACCGACTACACCGGTATCTTCCTGGCTCTGCTGGCCGCCGTCTGCTGGGCCGGGTACATCCTGGTGAACCGCCTCATGGGAACCCGGCTGCCGGGCTCCCAGGGAGCCGCGGCCGCAGCCAGCCTGTCCGCACTGCTGTACGTCCCGGTCGGTATCTGGGTACTGGCCAGCCATCCGGTGACGGGCGGCGCCCTGGTCCGCGCGGCCACGGCCGGCATCCTGTGCTCGGCTGTCCCGATGATCGCCGACACGCGGGCGCTGCGGCGGGTCCCGGCCAGGTTCTTCGGCGTCTTCATGAGCGTCAACCCGGTATTCGCGGCGCTGACCGGCCTCATCGTCCTTGGCCAGTCACTGCAGGCCGCCGACTGGCTTGCTGTCGCCGTCATCGTGACCGTCAACGCAGTCAGCGCCAGCAGCCATAGGCCGCGGCCGAGAGCTGCCAGCTGTTCTGTCACCAGGCCCGGCGTTCCTGGGACGAACACCTCCGCCGCCCAGATGGCCCGCAACGACCCCCGCCCCTCAGCCTCCTGAGGACGAGCACCATGGCCGTGCGGCCAGGTCGGTGCTTATCCTCGTGCGCCTTCCTCACGGGTGCGGCGTGATCGGGCGGCATCCGGGCGGTCGAGCTGCCGCTGGTAGGCGGCGCGCACATCCGGGAGGAGCTTCACGGCGGCCTCGAGATCGGCATGATCGGCCCGGAGCTTCAAGATGTTGCCCGCCCGCAGTTCCGGGGGGATGTCGTGGCTGCGGGCGGCGATGAGGGCGTGGAAATGGCGGTAGTTCTCGCCGAACACCATGAGGTAGGTCGCGGGTGCCCCGGTGACTTCGGTGACGGCCGCGACAAGATCCCGGGCGCGCCAGGCGAATGACGACAGTTCGGCGGGGTCGAGACCGGTGATCCGGTCGGCATGGCGCCGGGCCCGCAGGATGAACCAGCCCGGTACGTCGTAACCCGGGACTATCTCGGCCGCCCAGAGCGGATCACGGAATACGACGGAACGCTCCTCGGCCCGCTCCATCGTGCACAGCAGGCAGTCAGCGGGCGAGCCGGGATCCGTCACGGGGCCGTCAGCTCCTCAGTGCTGGCTCTTCAGGGGGACATCCCGCCCGCCCAGTGCTCTCAGCCGAAGACTTCGACGGTGGCGGAATCCGGGATGTCGTCGCGGACCCGGGCCTTGTCGTTGATGTCGCGCCAGATCTCGTACCCATTCTCGCGGCAGATCTTGCCGTCCCGGCACTGGAACGCGTGCAGCAGGCGGACGCTCACGGTGGTACCGGGCGGGAACGGGCAGTTCTGGAAGCCGTCGCCGGTGATCGTCCACTCGAAGATGCTGTCGTCGAACACCCACTCCTCGGTCGCGAACCGGTACAGATTGGTGATCTTGTGGATGTTCATCGAGCCGAAGATCTTCAGGTACTCCTGCTTGACCTCCTCGCGGTCACGCAGCACCAGCCCCCGTGCGGGCACCTCCCAGACGATGTTGTCGGTATAGACCGCGATGGCCTTCTCGATGGTCTCCGGGGTCTCGTTGTGAAAGTGCTCGTTCACCGCGGCAAGGTTGCGGGCGATGATCTCTTCTCGCGTGCTTTCCGCCTGAGCCGTCACGGATGCCTCCTGCCCGTCGAATATTCGCCAGACTAGCTGATATATGTGATAACAACAAGATCCTGGGATGGCGCCGTGATACGGACGAAACATCTACGCCGTTATAATTGATCTCGCACACAGACAGTCGCGCCAGACAGGCGGGAAGCGAGGCACTGGGTGAAGTCATCTGCGGCGGTGGTCCGCCCGATCGAATCGCGGTCGGTCGCCGAGCAGGTCATGACGGAGCTGCGCCGTTCTATCCTGTCCGGGGCCCTAGAGCCCGGCCAGGAGTTCTCCCTCCGGGAACTGGCCGAGATGCTCCAGGTCAGCATCATCCCGGTGCGCGAGGCGCTGCGCAGTCTGGAAAACCAGGGCCTGGTGCAGATGCGGCCCGGGCGCAGCGCCATCGTGGCGCCGCTTGACCTGGATGAGCTTCAGGGCATCTACCGGCTGCGGCGCCGGCTCGAGCCGGAGATCGCCCAGCGGTCCTGCCGGCTACTGTCCGACGCCGAGCTCGACCGCCTGCAGGAACAGGCGGCGGAATTCGGCGACGAGCACCGGACGATGAACGACATCTACGAGTCGCACCACGACTTTCATCTCGCACTGCTCGCGCCCGCCGCCACCAGCTGGGACATCCGCATCCTCAGCACTTTGTGGCGTGCATCGGAGCGCTACGTCCGCATTGGCTGGGGGATGCTCGATCCGGACCCGCATGAGCACGCCCGGCGCGAGCAGTACCACTCCGAACTGGTCGCGGCCTTCCGGCAGCGTGACCCGGAGATCGCGGCCAGCGCCGTGCACCAGCATCTGTCACGTAACGAGCAGACCGCCCTGCTCGCCCTCGGCTCCCGCTATGGCCAGGGTTCGGTGGCACCGGTCAGCTGAGGTACCGGCCGCCCGGCGCGAGCCCCCCGCACCTGGTCGATCAGGGCCAGCCCGTCCTCGGGTTCCTGCGTCCCGGCCCAGGCCACGTACTGGTCCGGACGGATCAGGACCAGCGCCGGGCCGCCCGTGCCGCGGTCGCGGTCGCGCCGATCGAGGATCTTGAGCGGGACGCCCCGCAGGCGCGCGGCCTGCTCGATCGCGCCATAGTCCGCGCCGGGGCGTCGCAGCAGCAGCGTGAACCCGTCCCCGAGCTCGTCATACAGCGACCGGCCCGCACCGAGCCAGGCGTGCGGGAGTAGCGTGCCCGGCCCGAAGTCACCGGCAGGAGCACCCTGACGGATGACCGGCGAGTCCGCGATCGCAATGCCGAGTACCAGCCCGAGCGAGTGGAACTCTGGCCGCTTGGTCTGCTGGATCCGCTCGCTGGCCGCTTTCCTGGCGCGCTCGCCGGCCGCGTCGTCGTCCTCGAGGTTGTCCGCCAGCAGCTCCCGCGAGGTGACCGCCATGTTGGCGGTCGCCTCCCGGATCACCCGCTCCTGGATCGGGCGCCGCTCGATCTGGTAGCTGTCGAGCAGCGCCGGGCCGCCCCAGCCGTCCAGCGCCGCGGCGAGCTTCCAGCCCAGGTCCACGGCGTCGCCGAGCCCGGTATTGAGCCCGTGCCCGCCGAACGGCGGATTCAGGTGCGCCGCGTCGCCGGCCAGGAAGACGCGGCCGCTGCGCATCCGGTCGACGATCTGCATGCGCGCCGTCCACGGATCGGTGGACACCACGGTCGCCTGGGCGGATGCGCCGGCCGCTCCGTCGATCAGCCGGGCGGCGTCACGCTCACCGGTCTGCTGGTCGACGCCGAACGCGATGATCCACCAGGTGCCGGTCTGGTCTATCGGGCCGAGCAGCGCGGGCACGGCCGGGTTGACGACCCAGTAGTGCACGGCCGGGCCGTGCCTGACATGGCGCCAAAGGTCCGGGGCCCGGAAGACCATGCCGAAGTTGGGGCGCAGAGCGTGATCACCGGTGTACGCCGAGCCGATCCGTTCCCGGACCGTGCTCTTCGGCCCGTCGCAGCCGATGAGGTAAGCAGCCGTGACCACGGTGCGCCGGCCGGCCGCGTCGGCCACCGTCACCCGCACCTCGGCGTCGTCCTGCTCGACGTCGGTGACCGTCGTTCCCGTCGCCAGCCGGCAGGCAGGCAGTTCCCGGACGACGTTGCGCAGGAGCTCCTCCAGCACGTACTGCGGTGCCTGCTGGCCGAGTTCGGGGAACCGGTCGCCGTCTGGGGCGAGTCCGAGCACGCCGGTGAACCGGGACAGCTCGCGCCCCGTTAGCGACGTGCAGAACACGGCGTCCTGCGACCAGGCCGGCGGCAGCGGAGCCCGGCTCCGCAGCCGGTCGGCGATACCCCATCGCCGCAGATGCTCCATCGACCGCACGTTGACCGTCTTGCAGCGCGGCCGGGCGCGGGACACCGTCACGCGTGGCTCGACCACCAGGCAGCCGATGCCGCGACGCCCAAGCTCGATGGCGGCGGCCAGGCCGACAGGACCGCCGCCGGCCACGACGACCTGCGTCGACCCTGGTAGCACGGCCGGCATCAGCTCTGCTGCCGGCTCCACAGCGCGCATTCCTCGGAGAAGGCGAGCTGCCGCAGATGCAGTGCGTGGCCCAGGATGTGGTGGTCGATGCTGTGACCGGTGGCCCGGGCGATGCTCGCGTCGACGTAGGGAGCGGCGGTCAGCAGCTTGGCGAACTGCTCGACGTTGGCCGGTGAGCTGTCCCATAGGGCGTCGAACTCGGCCAGCGCGTTGTGCACCGGCACCCGGACGCGCGGGGCCAGGCCCGGCAGCTGGTCATCAGGCCATTGCGGCGCCTGGATCAGCTCGCGCACCGGCACCGGCGCATAGGAGGCGTGCGCCGCCTCGATCGCGGCGGCGGTGCGGGTGAAGTCCGGGCCGAACATCACCAGGTCGCGCTGGTCGTACGGCAGGTCCACGGTCTCGTCCGCGGGCAGCGACGCGAGCGCGTCCGCGGCACCGCCCCGGCGGATGACCGCGCCCATTCCGGTGACCGACATGCCGATCAGGCGGAAGTCCATGTCCCCGGCCGAGATCATCATCGCGATCATGCCGCCGATCGAGTGGCCGACCAGGAACACGCTGTCCGCGGCGAACCGTGCCGCGGCCTGCGCGATCGCAGCGGCGAGCAGCCGCGCGTGGCGGTCGAACGTGTTGTCCGCCGGGTCAAGCGCCGGGCTCCCGCCGTAGCCGGGCCGGTCGAAGCTCACCACCGGATACCCCTGCGCGGCCGCGAGATCCATGAACGTCCCCTGCGGCGAGCCCGCGACGTCGAAATAGCGAGCCGTGTACGTGCCGCCGTGCAGCGCGGCGATCAGCGGCCTGGCGTGGCCGGCCGCCGGGCCCGCGGTCAGGGCCGCGATCGTGTGGCCAGCTACGTCGAATTCGATGGTGCTCCGTTGCTCCGCCATCGCGAGCTCCTTTACGACCTGCGTATGACCTTCTTGCGGCCACCCTAGATGCTATATGTGATAACAACAAGAATTTGGCGAACGAACCGTGGTTTCACCAGCCGCCTGTGAACGGATTTCGCTGTCGCGACCCGGCGTCTGATGCTGTCGATCGCGGCGGCGGAGTAGTACCGGCCGGCCCGGACGGCACCGGTCACGTCGTACAGGTGCTTGACGTCCTCGACGGCCGGTGCCGCGGACGCGCTGGGCCGCCGCCTGGACCGCGGGCGCGGGCCAGGTCCTGGCCGTCGTCGACTGGCCCGCCTCAGCCGCATCCTGACTGCGGCCCGCGCAACGACTGGCTGGTAGCCAGGCCGATGCATGATCCTGACCGGTACCCCGGCCGGATGCGCGCAGCTCGTCGGCCGTCTCACCGGCCAGCCCGGCCGGACTTTCGGCTTCGCCAGCGTAGCCACTCCTGACCTCCTGGCCCTGACCCCGTCCGGCGTTCTCACTGGGATGACCGGAGCTACAGCCGCGGGCGGGTCCTGGCGCATCGGGCAAAGCCTCCTGTTGGTCAACGATGACCCCGGAGGGGCGATGCCATAACCATGGTCAGCCCGCCTGGGATGGTGCGCCCGGCCGGAGGCAGCTCCTGCCGGGGGTCTGCGCCCGCTGCGCGAGCCTGGGGCGGACGAGCTTCGGTAGCCAGGCGGGGCGCGCTCCCTAGGCTAGTAACTTTACCTTCCGGATGGTAAAGTTATGAGATGCGACCGAGTTCCAAGACCCAGATTCTGCAGGCCGCGGTGCGGGTGACCGAGCGGCACGGCATCACCGCCCTGACCCTGGAAGCGGCGGCCGCAGAGGCCGGCCTGACCAAGCCCGGGCTCATGTACCACTTCCGCACCCGCGACGACCTGCTGATAGGCATCCAGCGGCACCTGACCGGCGAGTGGGAGCAGCATCTGCTCACGGAACTGGGCAAGCCGCTGGAGCAGTCGACGGCGCAGGAGCGCGCGGCGGCCTATGCGCGGGTCAACGCGCGCGGCCCAGCCAGCAAGGCGGAGCTGGCGTTCATGGTGGAGTCGGCGACCAGCCCGCAGCTGGCGCAGGTGTGGAACGACCTGATGGCGCGCTGGGTGCCCCAGCCGCCCGCGCCCGAGCCGGTGCAACTGGACCTGTTCCTCGCGCGGCTGGCCGCCGACGGCCTGTGGCTGTTCGAGGCGACCAGGCCGGCCCCGCTCGCCCCCGAGGTCAAGCAAGCCCTGATCCGCAGGATCGCCGCGCTCACCGAACCGCCGGCCTGACGCACCCCTGCCCGGCCCCCGCACAGCCCGTCTCCACCCGGAAGCCATAGGTGCACCATGAGCAAGACACGACGCTGGCTGGTCCTGGCCACCGTCTCGGCGGGACTGCTGATGGTCTCGGTGGACACGACGGTGCTCTACACCGCCCTGCCCACCCTGACCAGTGACCTGCAGGCCGACGCCGCGCAGAAACTGTGGATCATCAACGCGTACCCGCTGGTGGTGGCCGGGCTGCTGCCCGGCGCGGGCACGCTGGGAGACCGCATCGGCCACAAGCAGATGTACCTCGCCGGCCTGGCCCTGTTCGCAGCCGCCTCCCTGCTGGCCGCGTTCGCCCCCTCCCCGCCGGTGCTCATCGCCGCCCGGGCCTTCCTGGCGGTCGGGGCGGCGGCGATGCTGCCCGCCACCGCGGCACTGATCCGCATCACCTTCGACGACGACCACGAGCGCGGCATCGCCATCGGCGTCTGGGGCACCATGGCGGTACTCGGCGCCGCGCTGGGCCCGATCACCGGCGGCCTGCTGCTCCAGCACTTCTGGTGGGGCTCGGTCTTCCTCCTCAACATCCCCGTTGTGCTGCTCGCCCTGGCCGCCACGGCCGGCCTCGTGCCGGGCGGCCCGGGCCACCGCGACCGCCCCTGGGACCTGATCGCCTCCGGCCAGGCCCTGGTCGCCCTGGCCGGCCTCGTCTACGCCATCCAGGAAGCCGCCAAGCCCGGCCCGATGCCGCTGGCGATCGCGGGCGCCCTGCTGGCCGCAGCCGCCGGCTCCGTCACGTTCGCACGCCGCCAGCGCCGCCAGGCCTACCCGCTGATCGACTTCTCCTTGTTCCGCAACCGGAGCCTGCTCACCGGGGTGATCGCGGCCGCACTGGCGATGGCCGCCACCGCCGGCACCGACCTGCTCCTCACCCAGCGGCTGCAGCTCGTCCTGGGCCTGACCCCCCTGCACGCGGGCCTGATCGTGACAGCGTTCGCGGCCGGCTCCCTGCCCGTCGGCGTGCTGGCCGGCGGCCTGCTGCAGCGCACCGGGGCGCGCCCGCTGATCGGCGGCGGCCTGCTCCTGGGCGCCCTCGGCGTCCTTCTCACCCTGCTGCTGACCCCGGGCGCGGGCCCCCTGTTCGGCGGCGGCCGCAGCCCGGCATGGGTCGCGCCGGGCCTGGTCCTGGCCGGCGCGGGCCTGGGCATCGTCATGGTCGCCGCCTCCGCCGCGATCATCAGCGGCGCCCCGCCGCAGCGCGCCGGCATGGCCTCCTCCATCGAGTCGGTCTCCTACGAACTGGGCAGCCTCGCCGGCGTCACCGTCCTGGGAACCATCCTCACCGCCATCTACACCCACACGATCCACCTCCCCGCAACCGCCCCCGCCCGAGCCGCCGGCAGCATCGACCAAGCCCGCGCCGCCGCAGCCCACCTCCCCGCCGGCCAAGCCCACGCCCTGATGAACGCCGCCGCCAGCGCCTTCGACAACGGCTACACCCTCGCCCTGGCCATCACCACCCTCGCCCTGGCCGCAGGCAGCGCCTTCACCTACCGCTACCTCACACGACAGCCCCCTACCCCCACACAACAGACCCAGCATCCCGAACCGGCCGAGAACCGCGGATAGCCGCCGCAGCCGACCGGCTCCGGAAGACGAACCGCCCCGGCCAACTCGTCGAGCGGCGGTGAATCGCCGGACCCGGGGCGGCTAATGACGGCCGCGCGGCCGACGAATACGACACGGTTAGATTCGACAGTGCACCAGTACAGGCGACCGACTCGTACAACATGATGATCGCCGAGAAGTCCGACGACTCGGCGCCAGCCATGCACGGTTCCTTCCTCAAGATTCACGGATGAACATTCGCGAGCGCCAGGCCGGCCAGAAGCCCGCCTGAACGGCCGGTTCCGGGCCACAGCCTGGCCGAGGAGCCCCTTTACCAGAGAGTCGGCGCGAGAACGCGGCGCACGCGAGTTACCTCCGCGTGCTCCAGCTCCAGGAGCTTCTGCTTGCGCTTCAGGCCGCCGGCGTAGCCGGCCAGCTTGCCGTTGATGCCGATGACCCGGTGGCAGGGGATCAGGATGCACAGCGGGTTGCGGCCCACCGCGGCGCCGACCTCCTGGGCGTTCTCGCGGCCACCAAGACGGCGGGCGAGGTCGCCGTAGGTGGTGGTCTGCCCGTAGGGAACCTGCGTGATCAGCTCCCAGACACGGAGCTGGAACTTCGTGCCACGGGGCTCAAGCGGCAGGTCAAACAGGGTCCGGGTGCCCGCCAGGTATTCCTCCAGCTGGCCCGCGGCGCCCTCGAATCCCCAGTCATTCCTGGGGCCGAACGTGACCGGGTCGGGCTTGTACCAGTGATGCGGGAAGTACAGGCCAGTCAGCAGGTCACCCTCCCTCACGATGGTCAGGTCGCCGATCGGCATGGCGAGGACCGTGTGCTGCGCCGTCAGCATGCACCCATCGGTCATCATGGTCTGCTCCTTCGATCGCGCCTTCTGTACCTGGAAGACATCCGCGCCCGGCAGTTCGTGAGGTCGCCCTGCCTCGGACCCAGGGAGCGGGCCTGATCAGCCGGAGCGTTTTCTCTCATATCGCCATCGCCGACGCCTGCGAGCCGCAGATGCTGTCAAGGCACAGCGGCCGGGCCCTGGAGACTCGCGCGTCCCTCCTCTCACATCCCGGCCAGCGCACGCGTCTTCCTGGCGAGTACCCCACCACGAGAACGACCCGCAATCCACTCTCAGGAAAGGACGATTCATGTCGACCGAGGAGAACAAGGCCGTCGTCGGACGCTGGTTCACCGGGTTCTGGGGAAAGGACTTCAACCCCGCTGTCATCGATGAACTCGCCGCTCCCGATATCCGCTTCGAATACTCGCTGCACGCCCCCTGCCGTGGCCGCCAGGAAGTCCGGCAGTTCGCCGCCAAGTTCCGCACCGCTTTCCCGGATCTGAACTTCTGGGGCACCGCTGATCTGATCGCCGAGGGCGACTACGTGGTCGGCCAGTGGGAGGGCGGCGGTACCCAGACCGGCGACGCGTTCGACGACATGCCGATCGGCTCCCTGCCGGCCGGGACAGGAAAGACGATGCATTTCACTGGCATCACGGTCCTGAAGGTCGAGAACGGCCTGATCACCGAGGAAGTCGGCTTGGACGACGGCGTCACCGTCCTGCGGCAGCTGGGGCTGATCACCGAAGCCTGACCACAGCGGGCATCATACGGCCGCCGTTATCACCGCCCGGGCGGCCGCGCCCAGTAATCACCACGACAAGAATCGGCCGGAGGTGACCTCACGGCTGCTTGCCTGTCATGTTCTGAAGACGGCCGCCACTGGTACCGCGACCCTCTCCAACCGCGCGTCGGCGGCCAGGGCACCATCGCACACGGAACATGCCGGCGACAATGAGCCGACAGGGTCTTAGAGCCTGCTTGAGAACCTGCCTGCCGTAGGCCGGACAGATCTGGATCTTCGGGGGCAGAGTCCGGCGTGTCGCTGATTTAACGCAAGAGGCCCCTGGTAATCGCATGGGTGTCGAATCCAGCGCGATGCCAGGAGCCCTGCGTGCCGTTCTACCCTGCCGCCGATCGTGATGTCCAGCCAGCCGCTACCGCCGGCGCGGTGGCGTGCCGGTGCTGCCCGGGCGGGATCTCCCGCAGTACGCGGGCCCGCCGCTACCCCTCGGACATGACCGGGGCCGAGTGGGCGGTGTGCGAGCCGCTGCTGCCGGCCCCGGCGTGGCTGGCCGGGCGCGGCGGCCGCCCGGCCGGCTGGTGCATGCGCGACATCGTGGACGCGATCCGCTACCTCACCCACAACGGGCCGGTGTGGCGGGCACTGCCAGCCGACTTCCCGCCCGCGGGCACCGTCTACTGGTGGGCGGACAAGTGGCAGGCGGACGGATCGGCCGAGCGGATGCACGATGACCTGCGGGACCGGGTCCGGGCCGCGGCAGGGCGGAAGGCAGCCCCGACGGCGGCGGTCATCGATTCCCAGTCGGTCAAAGGCTCGGAGATGATCGGCCGTTCCCGGCGTGGCTATGACGCGGGCAAGAAGATCAACGGGACCAAGCGGCACCTGGCCGTCGACACGATCGGCCTGCTGCTCACCGTCCTGGTCACCGCCGCGTCCGTCCAGGACCGCGACGCCGCAAAGCCGCTGCTGTGGAACCTGCGCAAGGCCTTCCCCTCTGTCAGGCTGGCCTGGGCTGACGGCGGCTACGCCGGCAAGCTCGTTGCCTGGGCCGCAACCAAGCTCAAGCCGAAGCTGACGCTGCAGATCGTCAAACGGCCCGATGACCTGCACGCCTTCCAGGTGCTGCCCCGCCGGTGGGTGGTGGAGCGGACGCTGTCCTGGATCACCCGTCACCGAAGGACCGTCCGGGACTACGAGCGGCTGCCCGCTCACCACGAAACCTACGTCTACTGGGCCATGATCATCGTAATGACCCGGCGGCTGGCTCGCCAGCACACTGCCGCTCAGCCAACCGCAACCTGAGTTCTCAAGCAGGCTCTTAGAAGGGGTGGGACGGTGCGGGCCTTTGTCGACACGGTGGCGTGGGTGCGGGTGGAGAATGGCCGGATCTTGTGCGCGCGGCCGCGCGGAAAAGACATCTTCTACATTCCCGGCGGTAAGCGGGAAGGCACGGAAACCGATCTGCAGACCCTGTTGCGCGAGATCGCCGAAGAACTGACCGTCGTGCTGCGGCCCGAGACGGTGACCCACGTGGGCACCTACCAGGCAGATCAGCCGCCCGGCCGCCCGGACGCCGTGACCGTGCGGATGAGCTGCTACGCCGGCGAATACTCAGGGATTCTGGCCGCTAGCGGTGAGATCGACGAGCTGGCGTGGTTTTCCTACGCGGACCGCCCGCGGGTCCCTGTGGTCGACCAGTTGCTGTTCGACGACCTCAGGACGGCCGGCGAACTGCGCTGACGCCGACCGCGTCTGCTGGTCTTCGTGCGAGAGCGCGGTCGCCGCGGGCCGCGAGATCGCCCGAGGTGACCGAGTCGCCGGGATGGCCGCGTCCCAGGCAGAACTGGTCCACCAGGGCGTGGTCTACGACCTGCAGGTGGACACGACACACGCCGAGGCCCTGCCGTGCACGCGGGCGATCGCCACCCGCGTGCGGTGAGCGTCAGCTTGAGGCGGCGCCGGTGAAGACGGGCAGGTAACCGAGTTCCTGGCCAGCGGCCGTGGGATGGTAGGACGAGCTGATCGCGAAGATGTCCACCGAGTGCAGCCAGCTGTCCGAGTCGCAGATCTCGTGCCCGGCGAACTGCCCGCGGACCTCGGCGTAGGTGTCATGGTAGGCCGCGGCGGCGGTCGCCAGGGCGCTGTCGAGGTCGCTGGCGCCAGTGTTGAGCGCGGTACGGTCGCTGGTGCTCAGCCCGAGGCAGAAACCGGAGCTGGACAAGTCGTACAGGTCGGGGTAGCCGAGCACCACCACCTTCGCCGCGGGCGCGTCGGCCTGGATGGTGCGCAGGGTGGTGTCGAGCCGGGCCGGGAGCTGGTTGGCGACGAAGGTCTCAGCGGCCGAGACCGCGCTCAGGCATGAGCTGGTCGACTTCAGGACACAGGTCTCCATCACGCTGGAGAAGCCCGCGTCGTTGCCGCCGATGGTGATGCTGACCAGTGTCGTACCAGGGCTCAGCGCCGACACCTGACTGCTGAGAACATCGGCCGTCGTCGCGCCCGAGCACGCCACCGAGACGAAGGAGGCAGGGGAGTTGGCGTCGGCCCACTGCTCCGGATAGGCGTCAGAGCTGCGATCGCAGCTCCCGCTGGACGAGATGTAGTCTCCGGCGCCTTGCCCCGAGCTGTAGGAATCGCCGAGCGCCACGTACCTGACCGCGGACGCGGCGTCGGCGGCAGGCGACGAGGCTACGGCCGTGACCAGGCCAGCGGCGGAGACGGCCACCGTCGCGCTGAAAATGGCACGAAAAATACGCACAACTCACCCCATCGGGCACAAGAAGGGTACAGAAAACGCGGGCATCCTCCTTGTATCACGCGTCTACGGGGAGGGCAATGATCCACCTGGCCACCATTGCCTGCCCGATTTGCGCTGCCCGGCCCGCGCTGCCGGCGCTGGCTGGGCCGGCGCATCAGGTGACGGCGCGGCAGCTGATCTCCATCCCGTCCTCGACGGGAAAGGTGACGTTGACGTATCCGCTGGCCGGGTCGCGGACGTAGGCCAGGTAGTCGCCCATGCTGGGCAGCGTGATGTCGTCGGCGACTATCACCGCGCCGGCCGCGAGCCGGTTCTCCAGGAGCCGCAGGACCGGCAGGCACATATCCTTCCATCCGTCTAGCAGCACCAGGCCGATGGGGCCGGGGACGTCAGCCAGGGTGCTCAGGGCGTCGCCGGGCAGGATGCTCACGACAGAGGCCACGCCGGCCTCGGTCAGGTTGGCCTGGGCGGCGGCGATTTTCGTGGCGTTGAGCTCGGTGGTCAGCACGTGGCCGGTGCCGTTGTCTGTTACCGCGGCGGCCAGGTAGATCGTGGAGATCCCGAACGAGGTGCCGAACTCGACCACGGTATCTGGACGGCTGGCCCGGGCCAGCGCGTAGAGCAGGTTGCCGCCCTGCGCTGAGATGGGCATGTAAATGGTTTCGAGTGCGTCCGCTCGTTCTTGCGCGGTGGCGGACGCGTAGGAACGACCGGAGGGCCAGGGCGACGAACGGTCGTCATCTTGGGCGGCGGCGAACAGACGGCCGAGTACGGAATGAACCGGCGGCGTGAACAATGTATTAGGCATAAATCTAGACTAGACGCAACGTTGCGTCTTGGGAAGGAGAACGGCGTGCAATCGTCCGTAGGAGGGACGGATCCTGGTGCCGCCGACCGCGCCGTTCACCGCGGAAACAGGCACAAGCGCAGCGAAGAGGCCCGGCAGGCGGTCCTGGAGGCAGCCGACGACCTCCTGGTGGAGCGCGGCTTCGCGGGACTCACGATCGAGGGGATCGCGGCCCGGGCAGGGGTGGCCAAGCAGACCATTTACCGCTGGTGGCCGTCCAAGGCCGAGATCTTGATGGACGCCTTCGTCGATGATGCGGCAGAGTACCTATCTCCTCCCGACACCGGCGACCTCGCCCGCGACCTGCGAAGTCACTTGAGCAGGCTGGCCGATTTCCTGACTCAGACCGACGCGGGAGCCGTCTTCCGCGCCCTGGCCGGGCAGGCGCAACACGACGCGGACATAGCCGCCAGGCTCCGGGCCGACCACCTCAGCCAGCAGCGCGACCGCGACCGCATGCCGCTCATGCGAGCGGTTGATCGCGGCCAGCTGCCGGCCGAGACCGATATTGACAGTGCCATCGAGCAACTCGTCGGGCCCGTCTACTACCGGGTCCTGGTGACGGGCCAACCCGTCTCGGGCGAGTTCACTGACCATCTCGTCGACCGGTTCCTCGCTCAGGTCAGCCCGTCCCGGGATCCCGGGCCGTCATCGTCCTGACGGCTTGCCGTCGCCGTTACTGAGGCCGGAGTATGTCGGTGCCGCCTGCCTCGGGCCCGATTTCGTCGGTGCCGCCTGCTTCGGATCCGATTTCGTCGGTGCCGCCTGCTTCGGATCCGATTTCGTCGGTGCCGCCTGTTTCGGGTCCGATTTCGTCGGTGCCGCCCGCTTCTGCTCCGATTTCGTCGGTGCCGCCCGGCTCATTGGCGGGATCGGGATTGATGGTCATGTGCCCTCCTTGGCAGATGCTCGACCCCAGTCTTCAGCGTCCGGCCGACGGCAACAAGAGCCGCGGCTCCTTCGGCCGGATGGAACATCAGATCGGCGGCGGTTGTTCTTGGGGGCATGATCGACAACCGGTTCGCCGAGCTGCTGGCCGGACAGCGGCAGGGGGTGCTGGTCACCCTCAGGAAAGACGGGTGGCCGCAGCTGTCCAACGTGAATTACGCCTGGGATGCGGGGGAGCAGACCATCCGGATCTCCACCACCGACGACCGGGCGAAGACGCACAACATGCGCCGTGACCCGCGGGTCAGCTTCCACGTCACGACCGGGGATTTCTGGTCCTACGTGGTGGTGGACGGGCAGGCCGAACTCTCGGCCGTCGCCCGGGATCCGCACGACGCTGCCGTTGAGGAGCTGATTGACCTGTACCGCGCGGTGCAGGGAGAGCATCCGGACTGGAACGATTATCGTGCGGCGATGGTCCGTGACCAGCGCCTGGTCATTCGCATCCGGGCGGAGCGGGCCTACGGGACGGTCCATCGCTGACGGTCATGCGACGGCCCCCCGGCGGTACCAGTGAGGAAACTGGTCACATGAGCAGCAGATGGTTTTGCCTGTGCCACGTAGGGTGGGACGATGCTGCCTGATTCCTTCGGGCGGATCGCGACCGATCTGCGTGTTTCGCTCACCGACAAGTGCAACCTGCGGTGCGCGTACTGCATGCCGCCCGAGGGACTGGACTGGCTGCCGTCCCCTGAGCTGCTCACCGACGACGAGGTAATGCGGCTGATCCGGGTGGCGGTTGAGCAGCTTGGCATCCGCGAGGTCAGGTTCACCGGCGGCGAGCCGCTGCTGCGCCGCGGCCTGGTCGGCATCGTCGCCCGGACGGCGCAGCTGCGCCCGCGCCCCGAGATCTCGCTGACCACCAACGCGATCGGGCTCAAGCGCAGCGCCGCGGCGCTGCGGGCGGCCGGGCTGGACCGGGTCAACGTGTCGCTTGACACGCTGCGGCCGGAGACATTCCGCAAGCTCGCGCGCCGGGACCGGCTGCCTGACGTGATCGAGGGGCTCGCCGCCGCCGCCAAGGCCGGGCTGCTCCCGGTAAAGGTCAACGCCGTGCTGATGCGGGACCTCAACGACGACGAGGTCGTGCCGCTGCTCCGGTTCTGCCTGGATCACGGCTATGAGCTGCGCTTTATCGAGCAGATGCCACTGGACGCGCAACACGGCTGGAAGCGGGCCGAGATGGTCACCGCTGATGAGATCCTCGGCGCACTCGGCCGCGAGTTCACGCTCGCCCCCGACGACCCGGACCAGCGTGGTTCGGCGCCCGCCGAGGCGTTCCTGGTGGACGGCGGGCCGGCCAGGGTCGGCGTGATCGCCTCGGTCACCAGGCCGTTCTGCGGTAACTGCAACCGGGTCCGGCTGACCGCCGATGGCCAGGTGCGGAACTGCCTGTTCGCGCGGACGGAGAGCGACCTGCGCGGGCCGCTGCGGGCGGGCGCCAGCGACGCCGAACTTGCCGCCCGCTGGCAGCGCGCCGTCGCCGTCAAGCTGCCGGGCCACGGCATCAACGACCCGACCTTCCTGCAGCCCGACCGCCCCATGTCCGCCATCGGCGGCTGACGGGGTGACGGGGTGCTGAAACCCGGTTCGTTCGGAATAATGCTTGTAAGTCCGTAACGAGTAGCATAGAAGTGAACTGAACACGCACGGGAGCTCGGGCAGACCGGGCTGAGAGGGTGGCTTGCCTAGGCGCCACCGACCGTCTGAACCTGTCCGGGTAATGCCGGCGTAGGGAGGCCGCCGTGGCTGCCACCACCAGCGACGACACCCACGAGGTGACCAGCACCTTCGTCACTGTCCCCGGCGATCGCCGTTCGGAGGTCGCGCACACGCTGGCGGAGCCGGTACCGCAGGCGCTGAGCCTGCTGGACCAGTTCGGGCTGTGGGGCAACCTCGGGGTGAGCCTGCTCGGCTTCACCGGGGCGATCTTCGTGCTGCAGCCGGGCGGCGCGGGTACGCCGGAACTTTCGCTGGCCGCCGCGCTGACCGCGATCGTAGTGGGCACCCTGCTCGGCACGGTGCCGCTCGCCCTGGCCGGGCTGCCCGGCGCGCAGACCGGCGCGCCCGCGATGGTGCTGCTGCGGGGGCTGTTCGGCGCCCGGCTTTCCTACCTGCCCACGGTGCTGAACATCCTGCAGTGTCTCGGCTGGGGTGTCTTCGAGCTGGTGACGATCGCGACAGCCGCGCACACTGTGGCGCCGGCGCTGCCGAAGTGGGGCTACGTCCTGATCGCCGGGCTGGCCACGGCGTTGCTGGCGATCCGGCCGCTCGGTGCCATCCGGGTGCTGCGCAAGTACGCGGCCAGCGCGGTGCTCATCGTCCTGGCCTACCTGCTCGTGCAGCTCCTCAGGCACCCCCTGCCCGTGTTCTCGCAGGGCACCTGGTCCGGCTACTGGGCCGCGACCGACACGGTGGTGGCCGTCGCCGTCTCGTTCGCCCCGCTGATCGCCGACTACACCAGGCACTCCCGCAGCCCGCGTGCCGCCTTCGCAGGCACGCTGGCCGGCTACAGCGTGACCCAGGTGCTCTGCTACGTCATCGGGCTGCTCGCGCTGGTCACCGTCGCGCACCACAATCCCAGCGACATCTACGGCGCGTTCATCGCGCTGCCTGTCGGCGCGCTCGGATTCGCGATCCTCGCCGCCCGTGAGCTTGACCAGTCGTTCGCCAACGTCTATTCGACCGCGGTGTCGACCCAGAACCTGCGGCCGCTGTGGGACCGCCGGGTCCTGGCGGGCACGATCGCCGCGCTAACCACCGCGGGCGCGCTCTGGCTGAACATCGCCGATTACGAGAACTTCCTCGACCTGATCGGCTCGGTGTTCGTGCCGATGTCGGCGGTCCTGATCGCGGACTACTTCGTCGTGTCGCGGCGGCGCTGGGACCTGTCGGCGGCCGCCCGCTCCCGCTGGCTGATGCTGCTGCCCTGGGCCGCAGGCTTCGTCACCTACCAGCTCATCAACCCGGGGTACGTGTCCTGGTGGGTGTCGGCGTGGACGTCGGTCGGGCGGGCCATCGGGTTCACCCCGGCCAGCTGGATGTCGGCGTCGATCCTGTCCTTCGCTGTCGCGACCGTGATAACGCTGCTGGTCGGCGGGGTGGTCCACTGGCTCGGCCGTTGACCGGGGTGCCGCACGCCGTCCACGGCATGGGCCGCGAACTCGCCGAACCTGACTGGCCCGCGCTGACCGCCGAAGAGCTGAGCGAAGTCCTCGGCGGCACACCCGTGGTGGCGTGGCGCAGCCCGCGGCCGATGTCAGCCGCGGCGCTGGTCCGGCTGGGCCCCGCGATGGTGTTCGTCAAGCGCCATCACCTGAGCGTCCGCGACCCGGCGCAGCTCGCGGCCGAGCATCGCTTCGCCGCGCACCTGCGCGGTCGCGGCCAGCCGGTACCAGCCGTCCTGCGGTTGGCTGGCGGTGCGTCCGTGGTGCGGCGGGGCCAGTTCTGCTTCGAGGCCTACCAGCGGGCGGAGGGCGCCGACCTGTACCGCGACGCGGTCAGCTGGTCGCCCTACGCCAGCGGCGATCACGCCCGCGCGGCCGGTTCCGCGCTGGCGGCCCTGCACCTGGCCGCGGCGGATTTCGCCCGGCCGGCCCGCCCGTTCGCGGTTCTGATGAACTCCTGCCGCGTCATCTGCGCGGCTGACCCGCTCGCCGAGCTGGACAACCTGATCGCCCGGCGGCCTGCCCTGGCCGCGTTCCTGGCCGGACGCCGCTGGCACGAGGACTACGCGGCGGTGCTGGCCCCGCTGGTCGCGCGCGCGGCGCCGCTGGCCCGGGCGCTGCCCAGCCAGTGGGGCCACGGGGACTGGCACCCGTCCAACCTGACGTGGACGGGGCCGGCTTCGGCGGGCCGGGTCGCCGGGATCTTCGATTTCGGGCTGGCCAACCGGACGTCCGCCGTGCATGACCTGGCCGTCGCGCTCGAGCGCAGCGTGGTGGCCTGGCTTGACCTGGCCGAGACCGGCACGGCCGCCGCCGACCTCGCCGCCGCAACGGCCCTCCTGGACGGATACCAGGCGGTCCGCCCGCTGAGCGAGGCCGAAGCCACCGCCCTGCCGCAGGTCCTGCCCGTCGTCCATCTGGAGTACGCGCTGTCCGAAGGGGAGTACTTCACCGCCGTGGCACGCTCGGCGGCCAACGCGGACCTGGCGTATGAGTACCTGATCGGCCATGCCGGCTGGTTCGGCCAGCCGCCGGGTCAGGCGCTGCTCGAGTTCCTCCGCCAGCACCTGCGACGGCGGTCACCCGAGACTCAGGAGTGGTCGGCGGGGCGGTAGGCCGGGCCGTGCGCGTCGTCGCAGTGATGGTCGGTGACGGGTAGGTGCCTGAGTTCACCGGGCGGCCCCGGCGCGGGATCGGCCTTGACGGTGGCGTGGTCCACCTGGAAGGTGGCGTGGGTGATGCCGTACTCGCGGCTCAGGAACGCCTCCAGGTCAGCCCGGACGGCATGGCAATCCTCGCCCGGCGCGACCAGCACATGCGCGGAGGCGGCGGGCAGGCCCGAGGTGATCTCCCAGATATGCAGGTCGTGGATCTCGCTGACGTTCGGGCGGGCCGCCATCGCCGCGCCAACCGCCGCCGGATCCAGCCCGGCCGGCGCGGCCTCGAGGAAGATCCGGCCTGAATCCCTGATCAGCCCCGCTCCCGCGTACAGCATCAGCCCCACCACGACCAGCGTGGCGATCGCGTCGGCCCGGGCGAACCCAGTCAGCACGATGATCAGGCCCGCGACCGCGGTGGCGCCGAACGCGTACAGGTCGGTGACGATGTGCCGGAACGCGCCCGCCACGTTCAGGCTCGGCGAATGGCCTCGGCCTGCCCTGGCGATCAGCAGGGTCGCGGCGATGTTGACCACCACGCCCGCCAGCGCCACGGCGAGAACCGTGCCGCCGGCCACGGCCGGGGGCGTCACCAGCCGCCGGATGGCCGTGTAGCCGAGCCAGGCCGCCAGCAGGACCAGCGTGATGCCGTTGGCCTGCGCGGACAGGATCTCGGCGCGCTTGAGGCCATAGGTGTAGCCGCCGGCTGGCGGCCGCGCGGCCAGCCGCGCGGTGACCAGGACGAGCACGATCGCCGCGGCATCGGTCAGCATGTGCGCGGCGTCGGAGATCAGCGCGAGCGAATGCGCGGCCAGGCCCGCCACGACCTCCCCGGCCATGAAGGCCAGGATCAGCGCGAGGGCGCCGGAAAGCCACCTGGCGTCCGCACCGGAGGCCGGGCCGTGGGCATGCCGGTCAGTTCCAGCCACCATTTGACGATATCTTCCCGGGCGAGGACCTCGTAATACCGGCGAGCGGCACGGGAGACGATATGGGGATACTGGACGGGAAAGGTGCCCTCGTGACCGGCGGGTCACGAGGGATAGGCCGGGCGATCGTGAAGCGGCTGGCGGGCGACGGCGCCTGGGTAATGTTTAGCTACCTCGCTAACACCGAGGCCGCCGATAGCGTGGTCAGGGAGGTCACCGCCGCGGGCGGCCAGGCGCTGGCTGTGCGGGCCGACCAGGGCAGCCTTGAGGACCTGCGGCGCCTGTCGGCGAGCGCCGAGGACTGGCTCGGCGGCCTGGACATCGTGGTCATCAACGCGGCGGGCGAGCTGCCCGGGATGATCGGCGAGGTGACCGAGGAGACCTATGACCGGTTCATGGCGGTTCACGCCAAGGGCCCGTTCTTCCTCATCCAGTACGCGGGCCGCGCGTTGCGCGACGGCGGCCGGATCATCAGCATCTCCACCCTTAACACCCGCCTGCACCCGCCGGGCGGAGCGCTGTATACCGGCGCCAAGGGAGCGCTCGAGCACTTCACCACGGTGGCGGCGCTGGAGTTCGGCGGGCGCGGCATCACGGCGAACGTCGTCTCGCCCGGCGCCACCGATACGGAGTTGCTGCGGGCCGCGAACCCGGGGGAGACCTTCGAGGACGACGTGGCGCGCACGGCACTCAAACGGCTCGGTCAGCCGGAGGACATCGCCCGCGTGGTCGCCTTCCTGGCCGGCCCGGACTCGGGCTGGATCAGCGGCCAGAACCTCGCCGCCGACGGCGGCTACCTGCCCTGAGCGGCGCGTACCGGGACGCTGAACCTAAGGTAAGGGAGCATGAACACACTGGAGGAGTGGACGGCCGCGGTCTGCGCGGATCTCGGGCTCGACCGCGGTTCTGCGGACACCAGGACCGTGCTTGACCTGACGCGCGACGTCGCGCAGGGGGTGGCCAGGCCGGCCGCGCCGCTCACCGCGTACCTGGTCGGAGTGGCGGTCGGCCGAGGCCTGCCCCTGCCGGATGCCGCCGGACGGATCTCGGCGCTGGTGACGGGGTGGCCCGCGCAGGGCGGAGGGCACGAGGGGACCTAAGGCCTGTCCCGTAGATCTTGGCGGGCGGCCGCTGGGCGCCTGGGCGGCCGCTGGTTCCGGGCCCGCAGGCGCATGCCGTTTCGCCGGGCTGGCGCCCAGCCCCATGCCAGGGGCTGATGGGGCGGGCGGGGTCCCGGTGACCCGTTCGCGGTCCTACGGCCCCGGCCCGGGCCCGGCCCTGGCCCGGCCCAGGAAAAGATCGTGGAAAATCGGGCTTACGTGGATGATCGCAGGTACCCGCCAGGGGCCCGGATTTTCCGTATAGGCCGGATTTTCCGCGTTAACCGGCGCGGGAGCGCAGGGACGCTGGGACGTCAGCGGCGGCAGGAGCCTGACGAGGCAGGACAGGCCAGGGTGACACCTACCCGGCTAGGCGGCACCGGCATCACCCGCATCTGAGCCGGGCTTCAGCCGCCTACCCCAAGTCAGACAGACCTTAAGGCCGGGAGGCGCATTACCGGACTCTTACGGGACGCCGCGTCATCGGCGCGCCGCTGCCGGCGTCCCGTACAAGTGAAGGCGGGACGATCAGGCGGACGAGCGAAGGGTGGTCGATGACAGCCGAACCTCAGAACAAGCAATGCGCGACCAGGCGCGGAGTGCTGCTGGGGGCGGGCCTGGCCGGATTGGGCGGAGTGCTGGCCGGCTGCAGCACCGCCGCCGTGCCGTACGCCGCCAACGAGGCCGGCGTCGTCGAGGCGGGCACCCCGGCCGCGTCCGCGATGGCCACCGCGGCAGGCCCCGTGTCAGCCAGTCCCATGCCTGCTAGCACTAAGCCAGCCAGCAGTAAGGCGAAGCCGGCCCGCCGCAAGAAGGCGGCCACCGAGCCAAGCCCGGCCAAGAAGGACGCTATGGGCGGCACGGCTACCGGGACCGTACTCGCCGCCGCCAGCGAGATCCCGGTCGGTGGCGGCAAGATCTTCACCGCGGCCAAGGTGGTCGTGACTCAGCCGGTCAGCGGCCAGTACCTGGGCTTCAGCGCGGTGTGCACCCACGTGGGCTGCATCCTCAGCGAGGTCGCCGACGGCACCATCGACTGCCCCTGTCACGGCAGCGAGTTCAAGATCACTACGGGGGCCGTGGTCACCGGGCCCGCCCCGAGCCCGCTGCCGAAGAAGCAGATCAAGATCGTCAACGGCCAGGTCGTCCTGGTGTGACGGTGCTGTCCCGGGGGACGACCCCGGGACCCAGCCCCCCGGGACCTAGCCCCCCGGGCCCCCTAGGGCAGGATGGGGGCGTGGGCTCGCTGATGCTGCTGGATACCGCGTCGCTGTACTACCGGGCGTTCTTCGGGGTGCCGGAGACGGTCCGGGCGCCCGACGGCACGCCGGTGAACGCGGTGCGCGGCCTGCTGGACACCATCGGCCGGCTGGTACGGGCGAGGCAGCCTACACAGCTGGTCGCGTGCCTGGACGCGGACTGGCGCCCGGCCTTCCGGGTCGCGGTGATCCCCTCCTACAAGGCCCACCGTCTCGCCGCCGACGGCACCGAGGAGACCCCGCCTGCGCTCGCCGCCCAGATCCCGCTGATCGAAGAGCTGCTGCAGGTGTCGGGGATGGCGGTCGCCGGCCAGCCGGGCTTTGAGGCCGATGACGTGATGGCCACGCTGTCGGCCCGCTCCGCCGGGCCGGTGGACGTGGTAACGGGTGACCGGGACCTGTTCCAGCTCGTCGACGACACCCGGGGCGTCCGCATCATCTATACCGTGCGCGGCCTGCTCAATATGGACGTGATCGACGAGGCGGCGGTGGCCGCCAAATACGACATCCCGGGCCGGGCCTACGCCGACTTCGCCGCGCTGCGCGGGGACCCGAGCGACGGGCTGCCAGGCGTACCCGGAGTGGGGGAGAAGACCGCGTCCGCGCTGATCCGGACGTTCGGCAGCATCGACGGGATCATCACCGCCCTGGACCAGGGGCACGGCGGTTTCCCGCGCGGCAGCCGGGACAAGCTCGAGAAGGCCAGGGACTACCTCGACGTGGCCCTGTCGGTGGTCCGGGTCGTCGAGGATGTGCCGTTGCCCGAGGTCCCGTGCGACCTGCCCATCGTGCCCGCCGATGCCGCCCGGCTGAAGGAGCTTGGCGAGCGGTGGGGACTAGGGTCTTCCCTCAGCCGGTTCGTCACCGCGGTGTCACCGGCTTAGCGCTGCGGGCCTAGCATTTCGGTATGACGACGGACGAACTGTATCCCGCGGACCGGCTTGACCAGGTGCGTGCGGCGGCGGCCGCGGCCGGGCTCGACGCCGTGCTGCTGACGCCTGGCCCGGACCTGAGGTACGTCATCGGTTATGACGCCAAGCAGCTCGAGCGGCTGACTTGCCTGGCGATCCCGGCGTACGGGGACCCGGCGCTGTTCGTGCCGCGCCTTGAGCTGGCCGCGGCGCAAGCCTCGCCGGCCGGTTCGCTCGGCCTGGAGATGATCCCCTGGGAGGAGACCGCGGACCCGTTCGCGTTGGTCGCGAGCAAGCTCGGGGACGTCGGGGCGGTCGGCCTGTCCGACCGGATGTGGGCGCTTTCCGTGCTGAAGTTCCGCGATGCGCTGCCGGCCGCGCACCTGGCGCTGGCCGGAGGCGCGCTTCGCCCGCTGCGGATCAGGAAGACCACGGCCGAGGTCGCGGCGCTGCGCGAGGCGGGCGCCGCGATCGACCGCGTGCATGCCCAGGTGGCCGGCTGGCTGCGGCCCGGGCTGACCGAACGGGCCGTGGGTTCGGTGATCGCCGAGGCGATCCTGGCCGAAGGGCACGCCACCGTGGACTTCGTGATCGTCGGGTCAGGCCCGAACGCCGCCAGCCCGCACCACGAGGTATCGGACCGGGTCCTGGCCGCCGGGGACGCCGTAGTCGTGGACATCGGCGGCACGATGCCCTCGGGTTACTGCTCGGACAGCACCCGCACCTACGCGATCGGCGAGCCGCCGGCCGGGTTCACCGCTTATTACAAGATCCTTTACGACGCGCAGGAGGCCGCGTGTGCCGCCGTGCGGCCCGGCGTAACGGCGGAGGCAATTGACGCGGCCGCACGCGAGCCGATCACCAGGGCGGGTTTCGGGGAGGCGTTCTTCCACCGGACCGGCCACGGTATCGGGCTCGAGGCGCATGAGGACCCGTACATCGTGGCCGGCAACGACGAGCCCCTCGAGCCGGGTATGGCGTTCTCCGTGGAACCCGGGATCTACCCGGGGCCTCACGGCGCGCGGATCGAGGACATCGTGGTCTGCACCAAGGATGGCTTCGAGCGCCTGAATAACACTCCGCGGGAACTGGTCATCGTCGGCTAGCCTTCGGTTCCCGCCGGTCAGAGGCCTTCGATCCCTCCGGTCAGAGGCCTTCGGTTCCCGCCGGTCAGAGGTCCGACGTTCCCGGCGGGTCAGTGCGGTCCTGGTTCTCGGCCAGGAAGCGTTCGAACTGGGCGGCAAGCTCGTCGGCGGTGGGCATGGCCTCGCCCTCGGCCAGCAGGCCCGCCACCGGGTTCTCCGCTTCCTGGGTCGCCGTGTCGTACTGCTGCTCGAGCGCGTGGACCAGCTCGCCGACCTCGGCGGACTCCGCCACCTGGCGTTCGATCGCCTCGTTGGTGCGCTGCGCCGCCTCGCGGAGTTCGGCGTCGGGCAGGTCAAGCCCGGTCGTGGTGGTCACCGAGGCGAGCAGCGCCAGCGCGGCCGGGGGATACACGGCCTGGGCCAGATAATGCGGTACCTGCACGGCGAAGCCCAGGGCGTCGCGGCCTGCCTCGCCGAACCGCAGCTCGATCAGGGCCGGCGCGCTGCCGGGCACCTGGATCCGGCTCGGCAGCCGCTGATGGCCCGTCATCAGTTCCTCGCGAGTGGCGTGTGCGATGACCCCGAGCGGCCGTGTATGCGGCATCCCGGCCGGGATGCCGAGGAAGCTGATCGCCGGGCCGATCTCGAGCCGCGCCGTAATCGCCAGGACGGCCTCGGTGAACAGGTTCCACTCGTGATCGGGCTCCGGCCCCGTCAGCAGCAGGAAGGGCCGCTCGGCGGCGTCCCGCAGCAGGTGCAGAGCCAGCTCGGGCGGATCGTAGCTCTCCCAGTGGCTGTTGTCATAGGTCATCAGCGGCCGCCGCGACCGGTAGTCGATCAGCCGGTCAACATCGAACTGCGCGACCGTCTCATGGGAGAAGTTGCGCAGCAGGTGCTCGGCGAGCAGGCGGCCCGCGTTACCCGCATCGATGAACCCTTCCAGGTAGTGCAACATCGGTGCGTCTGAGATGTCGGGCGCGGCCGGACTCAGCTCGAAGAGTTCTTCCGGATTCCGCTGCATCCCAATAGTTTCGCACGGGCCGCCGGGTGCTGCTGCCGGAGCCTGTCTGCCTGCTGCCGGAGCGGGCGCCGCCTAGGCGTGCTCCGCCAGGTGTGCCGTGGCCTTTGGATGGCCGATAGAAAGGCCGGTGCTCGGGTCGAAGAAATGGAGATGGCGTGTGTCGACGCCGAGCTCAATGGGCTGCCCGGGCTTGACCTGGCTGCGCGGGGAGACGCGGGCCGTCCATAGCGATTTGCCGCCGGTCAGCGCGGACACGGAATTGTCGTCGTCATCGTCTCGGTCGGCCGCCTTGGTCAGGCTGGCGTGCTCGACCGGCGGGGCGTCGATCGTGAATATCACGTGGATTTCCGTGCCGAGTTCCTCGGTAACGCTGGCAGTGACCGGCATCTTGCCCCATCCGCTGTCGGCAAGGCCTGCGTCTTCGAAGTCAGGAGGCCGGATACCGAGAATGACCCTCTTGCCGATGAAGTCCGAGAGTCCCTTCTTCGCCTCGAAGACGTCGGACGGCACCGCGAGCTTGTAGCCGGCGAACGTTACCGCCGTCCCTGATCAGTTCCGCGTTGACGAAGTTCATCGCGGGCGAGCCGATGAAGCCAGCCACGAACAGGTTCACCGGTGCCTGGAAGAGGTACTGGGGGGTGCCGACCTGCTGCAGCAGCCCGTCCCGCAGGACGCAGACGCGGTTGCCGAGCGTCATGGCCTCGATCTGGTCGTGCGTCACGTAGACGGTGGTGACGCCCAGCCGCTCGTGCAGCTGCTTGAGCGCGCCCCGCATGGATACGCGCAGCTTGGCGTCCAGGTTCGACAGCGGCTCGTCCATCAGGAAGGCCTGCGGCTCGCGGACGATCGCCCGTCCCATCGCGACCCGCTGCCGCTGACCGCCGGAAAGCGCGGCCGGCTTGCGCATGAGGAACTGCTCCAGGCCGAGCATCTTGGCGGCTTCGTCCACCCGCCGCTTGATCTCGTCCTTGGATGTCTTTCTTAGCTGCAGGCCGAACGCGAGGTTCTGCTCTACTGTCATGTGCGGGTAGAGCGCGTAGTTCTGGAACACCATAGCGATGTCCCTGTCCTTGGGCGGCAGGTCATTAACCACGCGATCGCCGATCTGGATCTTACCTGCGGTGATTTCCTCGAGTCCGGCGATGGACCGCAACGCGGTTGACTTGCCGCATCCCGAGGGGCCGACGAAGACCATGAATTCGCCGTCTTTGACGTCAAGGCTCAAGTCGTCGATGGCCTTGACGTCACCTGAGTAGGTCTTTTCCACGTGGTCAAGAATGATCTGTGCCATGCCGGCAGCGTAACCTCGCCGTGACCTGCCGGTAAGCACGCGACCGGCGATGTCACATTAGCGTAAAGGTCGTTATCATTTCGTTATATTGTGATGATGTCACGCAGTGCAACCGGGAGCGCTAACGTGACCACGTGGAAGAGACCGACCGTAAGATCGTGTCGTTGCTGGCCCGCAACGGCCGGATGAGCTTCACCGAGCTGGCCAGGCAGGCAGGTCTTTCGGTGTCAGCGGTACACCAGCGCGTGCGCCTGGCTGGAGCAAGACGGCGTCATCAAGGGTTATGTCGCGGCGTTCGACCCGGATGCCGTCGGGCTGCCGCTGACGGCCTTCGTGTCCATCAAGCCCTTCGACGCCGCCGCCCCCGATGACCTGCCGCTGCGGCTTGAGCACCTGTCCGCCATCGAGGCCTGTTACAGCGTCGCGGGCGATGAGAACTACATCCTCAAGGTACGGGTCCCTACCCCGGCCGCGCTCGAGGATCTGCTGCAGCAGATCCGCACCATCGGCGGCGTCTCCACCCGTACCACGGTCGTGCTCAGCACTCCGTACGAGAACCGTCCGCCCGAGCTCTGAGCGAGCGCTAGGCGCAGACCGCACCTGACGCGCAGCCCGCCCGGCTCACCGGGCCGGGTGGCGGGTTTGCGCGCCCGCCGGGTTATCAGTGCGTGGTCTTGAGGCCGTCGAGCATGACGGAGAGCAGCGCGTCGGCTCGCTCCGGCGCCTTCTCGGTGCTCACCGCTACCCCGTGTACCAGCCGCATCACGTCCGTGGCGTCCACGTCCGACCGGATGATGCCGGCCTGCTGCCCGCTGGCTAGCAGGCGCTCAGTGGTCTGGCGCATCGCCATCCAGCAGGAGGAGATCAGCTCGGACTCGACGCCGACCGCCTCTATCAGCGCCTTGGACAAGCCGCGCTTGGTGACCAGGTAGGCGTTCAGGGAGCGCACCCAGGCAGTGAAGGCCTGCTCGGGTGAGGAGGTCCCCAGGAGCGCGTCCGCTTCCCCGCATACCGCGCCGACCTGGCTGCGGAAGACAGCCGCCTGCAGGTCAAGCCGGGTGGGGAAGTGCCGGTAGAGGGTCCCGATGCCCACCCCGGCGCGCCGGGCGATGTCTTCGAGCGGCGCGTCGGCGCCTCTTTCCGCGAACGCCTGCGTGGCGGCATTGATCAGCCGGGCATTGTTCTGCCGCGCGTCGGCGCGCAGCTGCTCGGTCGGCCGCTTGGGTACCTGGTCAGGTGTCCTGGTCATCGCTTCGAGACTAATACGGATCGGACGATAAATTCGATTGCGAAACGGAGGATGCCTCCGTATAGTAACCGGAGTAGACCTCCGCTTCATTCCCGATGGTACCGCCTGGCCAGCGGCCTGTCAGCCATGGAGGCCTGCCGCAACCACAACGATGCTCCATCGTCGTGGTCAGGACCACAGCGATGCTCCATCGTTGTGGTCGACCTGAGTGAGATCAGACAACCATGGAGGCATCTTGTCTTCTTCGCATGCCCCTCGTGGGGCTGAAGGTGCCAGAGGGGGCAACGGAGTCAACGGGGCGGTCGCGCGTGACGGGTACGAACCGCGCGTCGGGGGCAAGGTCAAGGGATCGCCGCGGCGCGGTTCTGGCCGGCCCGGTATCGCCCTGGCCGTCATGCTCAGCGCCCAGCTCATGATCATCCTGGATATGACCGTGGTGAACATCGCCCTGCCCCATATCCAGGCCAACCTTCACTTCTCCGCCACTAGCCTGTCCTGGGTACTGAACGGCTACACCCTGACGTCCGGCGGCCTGCTGCTTCTCGGGGGCCGGGCCGGCGACATCTTGGGACGGCGGCGGATGTTCATCGCCGGCATCACCTTGTTCACCCTCGCCTCGCTGGCCGGAGGGCTCGCGACCACGGCGGCCCTGCTCATCGCGGCCCGGGCGCTGCAGGGAGTGGGCGGCGCGTTCGCCTCGCCCGCCGTGCTCGCCCTGATCGTGACCAGTTTCCCTGAAGGCCGGGAACGGACCCGCGCGCTCGGGATCTACATGGGCGTGATCACCGGCGGCTCCTCACTCGGCCTGGTCCTCGGCGGGGTCATCACCGAGTGGCTGTCCTGGCGGTGGGTGCTGTTCATCAACGTGCCGATCGGCATCGCGGTCGTCGCGGTCGCGCCGCTTTTCGTCGGGGAGACGCCTCGTCTGCCGGGCCGCTTCGACCTGGCGGGGGCGCTCACTGCCACGGCGGGGGTGACTGCGCTCGTGTACGGGTTCATCCGCGCCTCGTCCAGCGGATGGGGCGACCACCTGACGCTGGCCTCGTTTGGTGCCGCCGCCATCCTGCTGACGCTGTTTGTGGTCACCGAGACGCGGGCCCGCCAGCCGATTACCCCGCTGCGCCTGTTTACAGACGTCAGCCGGGCCGGATCGTTCGTGGCCCGGCTGCTGCTCATCGCCGGCATGTTCGGGGTGTTCTTCTTCCTCACCCAGTTCCTGCAGAAGATCATGGGTTTCAGCCCGCTCCGTGCCGGGGTGGCGTTCCTGCCGATGACTATCGTGCTGTTCGCGGTGTCCCGGCTGGCTCCGCGGCTCATGCCGCGGTTCGGCGCGAAGCCGCTGATGATCGCCGGGATGCTGCCCGCCATCGCCTCGATGGCCTGGCTGTCGCTGGTCACGCCCGCGACAGGCTACTGGCCGGACATCTTCGGCCCGATGGTGCTGCTCGGCCTCGGGATGGGGCTGGTGTTCGTGCCGCTGACTACCGCATCGCTGGCCGGGGTCCCGGCCGCGGACTCCGGGGCCGCGTCCGGCCTGGTGAACATGCTGCAACTCGTCGGCGGAGCCCTGGGCCTCGGCCTCCTGGTCGCGGTCTACGGCACCGCGACCAGGCACGCGGCCAGCCATCCGCAGGGCGGGCTTACTCCGTTCGCCCAGGCGCAGCACGTGATCACTCACGGCATGGCGACTGCCTTCGGCTTCGCCGCCATCCTCAACGTGTGCAGCCTGCTGGTGATCGTCACGCTCATCCGGACCAGGAAGCTCGCGCCGCCTGCGGCGCCCGCCAGCAAGCCGCGGGAAGAGGCCGTCGCGTCCTGACCGACCGCGGGCGCTGGTGAGCCAACCGCCCCGGCCGGGTTACGGGAACCCGGCCGGGTACGGCCAGTGCGCCTCAGGCGACGGCGAAGACGCGGTCCGACGGGAGGCCGGGGACGTGAGCGTCACGGGGGACGATCGCGGCTGTGCCCTTGTACACGCGCACCGCGGCCGCTATCAGCGGGACTGGCGCCGCCACGATGGTGGCGCCGGCCAGCAGGGTGAGGTCAACCAGCGCGATATATGCGTGCCCCTCGCCGCAGGGCGGTCCCGCGATCACAACGTCCCGGCGGCTCAGCGTAAGACCTGGCTGGAGAGCCGTGCCGTCATCCTGGTCCGGCTGACCACCCCCAGCTTCCCGCCCGGCCTCCCCAGCTTCCCGTCCCGCCTCGGCCCGCTGGTAGTCGGCCCCGTGGTAGTCAGCGCTGTGCTTGGCCACGCCGAGCAGCGACCGGAACGGCGTCGTTCCCGGCGCCTCGCCGAACGTGAACACCTGCCGGACCCGGGAGCGGTCCGCGGCTTCAGCCGCGGTCTCGGCTAGCGGGGCCGCGGTGACGAGAATCCGCGCACCGCAGGCGTTGAGCCGGGCGGCGACCTCCGCCACGCTGGCCTCTGGCCCGATGGGCCAGGCCGTGGCTCCGGCCGCGCGAATGGCGTTCACCGCGATCGCGAAGCTGGCCGCGTCCTGGACGAAGACGCCGGCGGTGTCACCGTCAGCCAGCCCGCGGCGGCTGAGCCCGTCCGCGGCTGCGCGCACGGTCCGGGCGAACCGAGGCCACGCGGTCACGGTGCCTTCCGAGGCGTCGATAAGGGCAGCCTTATACCCGGCCTGGTCAGCCAGCCTGAGTATGCGCTCGGTAATCGCGCGGTGCGACATGCCGGCGCTCAGCGTTAGCGGGTCCGCCTCGATGCGCGTCCCGGTAATGACGGCGCGTTCCACCAGAACCTCCCCACAGCCTGGGTGCAACAAGACAGGCGGGTCCTGGCTCTGGAGCCGGGACCCGCCCGGCCTCTGCCGCCGGCTCGCCGGCTCCACCCCCCCTTGGGAACCGACGCGGCAGCGGGTTTCTCGACCCGCCGCCACCGTGCGGTAGCGACAGTTGAAAAGGTATTCCCTGCGGGCTGCCGTGCACATGCACAGAAGTGTGTATTCCGATGTGCATATTTCGCCGGTCGGCGATCCTGGTCAGGTGCCTATCTGCACATTGTGGTTACCTGGGCGGCTCGTGACGGGTAGCCCACGAGGCGACCTGTGTACGCGAGCTGAAACCGAGCTTGGCCAAGATGTTGGCCACGTGACGGGCTGCGGTCGCCGGGCTGATGACCAGTTCGTCCGCGATCTCCTTATTGGACAGGCCCTGGGCGATCAGCAGCACGATCTCGTGTTCCCGCGGGGTCAGCGGTGAGGGCGACCGGTGGCTGGCGCCCGCCTCGTGGCGCGGTCCGGCCGCCGCCGCGGACAGCCGCGCCGGGTCGGCCCAAGCCGCCGCCGCCAAGCCGCCTCCCCGCCGGCCCTGCCGCCGCCCAAGCCCGCTCCCCGCCGGCCCCGGGTCCCGGCACCGCTGTTCCCTGCCGCGATCCCAGCGCGTACCTGGCGGCGGCCTCGACCGTCATCTCGCGACCCTCGGCGAACACGGCCGCGGCCGCCGATGCTCCGAGCCGGTCACGGGCGATCTCAAGGACCTGTTCGATTCTTGGGCCGATACCTGCGGCATGACCGAGGGATTCGCGCAGCTGGCAGGCTGCTCCAGCCAGCCTGGCCGCCTGCTCGGGCTGCTGCCTGGCGGCCGCCAGGGCCGCGAACGCCTCAAGGCCGCGGGCGACGCCTAGACGCTGCCCGCACATCTGGTTCAGCCGCAAGCCCTCGGCCAGGCTCCCTTGAGCCAGGTCCAGGTCGCCGTTAGCGACCGCGATCCACCCGATTCCGGCCTGGCAGCGGGCTATCTCGGGCCAGGCATCGAGCTCACGGAAGATCTCCATGGCATCCTCGAAGTACCGGACCGCCATCTTGTCGTCGCCGCGCGCCCGCGCGAGCGTGCCCATCCCGTACTCCACCTGGGCGACGCCCCAGCGGTTGTTGTCGCTCAGTACCTCATGGGCCGCCTCGTAGGCGCGCTGGGCCGACTTCAGCTTGCCCTGCCGGACCGCGACGGCGGCCCTGGCCGCCAGCGTGAGCCCGGCTTCCCAGTCGTTGCCCGACACCTCGGCCGCCGCCAGCGCTTCGTCGACATATGAGACGGCCTCGCCGAGGCGTCCCGCCCGCGCCGCGGCCTGGGCGAGCACCCGAAGCGCGGTCGGCTGGGTGAAGTCATCGCCGCTGGACCGGCTCAGCTCCAGGCTCTCCTGGGCACTGCGCAGCAGAGTGTCATACTCCTGCAGCTCGAAGGCGATCTCCGCACGGCAGGCCAGGGCGCGCCCGCGCACCCGCGGCGACACCTCGCCTGCCTCCTGGACGAGGAACCGGTCGAGCCAGGTAGCCGCCTCGCGCGCGTCACCGTGCGGCACCCACATGTTGCGCAGCCCCGCGCACAACCGCAGTCCCTCCTCCGCGTGACCGTGGGCCAGCGAGGTGGCCAAGGCGATGCGGAAGTTGCCGTATTCGGCGATGCCGCGCCGGAATACGGCCCGGCGTACCGGCCAGGACGGCTCGCCGCGATTGAACATCCCGCGGGCGGTGTCTTCTACCAGCGCCAGGATGCAGTCGCGATGCCGCAGTGACAGGCTGGATTGCTCGCCGGCGGCGGCGAGCCGCTCGGCGGCATACTCCCTGATCGTGTCGAGCAGCCGGTACCTGGCGTCGCCGGCCGCCTCGCCGTCCAGGACGACGAGCGATTTGTCGATAAGGGAGATAAGCAGGCCGAGAACCGCGTCGGCCGGGATCGCGTCGTCGGAGCAGACCTGCTCGGCCATGTCCAGGTTCCAGCCGGAGAAGACGGCCAGCCGGCGCAGCAGTACCTGCTCGGGCCCGTCGAGCAGCTCATAACTCCAGTCCACCGTGGCCCGCAGCGTCTGCTGCCGCAGCGGCGCGGTCCGGTCACCGGAGTCGAGCAGCTGGAACCGGTCGCGCAGCCGGTCGGCGATCTGCTCGACAGAAAGCGCCCGCACCCGGGCGGCGGACAGCTCGATGCCGAGCGGTATCCCGTCCAGCGTGCGGCACAGCCGCGCTACCGAGGCCGTGTTGTCCTCGGTCAGGGTGAAGCCGGGCCGCGCACCCGCGGCCCGGGCCGCGAACAGCCGGACCGCCTCGTGGGCGGCGAGCTCGGCCGCGGCCAGGCCGTCGGGCGGCAGCTCAAGCGGGGGGACCCGCCAGACGGTCTCGCCCCGGACCCGCAGCGGTTCCCGGCTGGTCGCGATGATCCGCAGCCAGGGGCACCGGGCCAGGAGCAGCTGGACAAGCGTGGCGCAGTCGCTGACCTGGTGCTCGCAGGTGTCCAGGATGAGCAGCATGTGCCGTGAGCGCAGCGCCTCGGCGAGCGTCTGGGCGAGCGAAACGCCCTGTTCCTCGCGTACGCCGATGGTGGTCGCGACCTGCTGGGCGGTCTGGCCGTGCCAGTCGGCCAGCTCGACGAGCCAAGCCTCATCAAGGTCCCCGGGAACGCCGGGGGCGTCCGCCGCCTCGCCGGCCCGGGCGATCACCTCGCGCGCGAGCCGGACCGCGAGCCGCGTCTTGCCGATGCCGCCCGGGCCGCTCAGCGTCAGCGCGCGCACGTCGCCAAGCAGCCGGGCGAGTTCAGCGAGATCACGCTCGCGGCCGATGAAACTGTTCGGCTCCGCTGGCAGGTTGCCGCTGAACAGAGCGGTGGCGGACTGCATGGGCCCTCTGAAGGTCTCACGTTTGAAAAGGAAATTAAGTTAAGTCTCTCACCGTACTCGTTCGCCCGCAGCGTACGTGGTCCGTTAACGGGGCTGAATGATTACCGGAATGGCTTCGGTGTACCTGACCCGGCCGAAGTACATGACCTTGACCAGCGCCCACCACCGTGATCCGGGCCGCTCCGTCACCGGCACCTTGACGGGGAACCGCAGCGGCACACTCACCTGCGGCGCGGCGCCGAAACCCTGCGTCCATGATCCGAGCAGTGGCCAGGTGCCGAACGGCGAGACCAGCTGGGCCTCGCCGCGCAGCTCAGAGGCCAGCCGGTTGGTCACGCGGACCACTAGCTCGGCCTCCTCCCCTGGGGCCAGGCTCAGCTCGGGCGTCAGCACGGACAGCTCGACCTCGGCCGCGCCCGCGCGGTAGTCAGCCTGGAGCAGCTCGAGCGTCTCCTCAGGCGGCAGGTCCAGATCGGGCCATCGGCGCTCGCCGACCGCGACCATCGCCGTGTCCTCGATGAGGTAGCCGAGCTCGTCCCGGATCCGCGCGGCCATGAAATAACGTCCCGCCGCGGTCCCGGCGTCCGCTCGCACGGTCAGGTCCCAGGCCGCGTACCCGCCGGGAGTAAGCGCGTACCGCAGGTCGTCCGCGCCGGCGACCGTAACCTCGCTGGGCACGTCGAGCTCCACCTTCCCGGACGCGGGCTCGGCACCGCCGCCTACCGTCAGCGTCAGCATGCCGGAGGCACCGGACTCGGCCAGGGCGATCCGGGTAGGGGAGAGGTGCACCGCGACCGGCAGGTTCCCGGCCGGCGCCGGACCCTTCCCGTGCAGCCAGTAGCGGGCGTAAACGGGCTGGACGGGTTCGGCGGAAGCCGGATGGCCGTCCGCGGCCGGGCGGGCATCCGTCCGCACGACCAAGGTAACCGTCTCAAATGCCGACATATCGACAATAACCGTGCCGCCGTCAGAATCCTCGACGCGCAGCGGAACGCCGTCAGATTCCTCGAGCAGGTTGGTGAGCCACGCCGCCGACACCCCGGTCGCGAGCCGCAGCCGCGCGGTCGTCGCCTGCCCGCTGGTCTCCCGCAGGCGCACCGTGACCTCAGCCTGCTCTCCCAGGGCGCCCACGCCAGCCTGCTCTCCCAGGGCGCCCACGCCAGCCGGGCCACCCGCGAGCGCGCCGCTCCGGCCCGAGGCCAACGGATTGCCGCGTGGCTTGACCGCGCTGACCATGACGTTAGCCGGGGTCACGGACAGCAGGCTCGCCGCGGACGCCGCCTGCGGGCCGGTTACCACGGCGAGCAGGTCGTGGTTGTACTCCTCGGCGGCGGCGTTGAAGCCCGCCGTCCGCCAGTCACCCTGTCCGGAAGCCAGGGCATACTCGAACGTGTGGCTCCAGTGCTGCCAGGCAAAGCTGCTGCCGTCGGGAGCCACCCGGCGATCCCCGTCGATCCATATCCCGGACGGCCATGCGCTGCAGGACCGCATCAACGACATGTACAGGGTGCCGTCAGGGGTGACCACGCAACCCGGCGTGCCGCGGTTCAGCAGCGCGACGGACCGGTCGGCCAGGGGCACCGGCACGGACCTGGTCTCGTAGCCCGCGCTGGGTGCCGGTTCGGCCTCGTCATCATCGGCGTCCACGACGGTGTCAGCCAGGTCTTGCACCAGGGCCGTGACCGCCGCGGCCAGTTCGCCGGGTCCGGCGCCGGCCACGATCAGCACCGGCAGGTCGCCGGCCCCGCGGACGTCGGCGTCCGGCCCGAACGCGTCCGCGCGGCTGCGCGCCGCCGGCACCCATAGCCGCGCGGTCCCGGCCGCGGATACCCCGAGCCTGGCCGCGAGCGCCTTGGCGTAACCGGGCCTCGCGGCGGACAGGACCTCGGCGGTGAAGGCGTTCACCTCGGGACCGCCCACCGCGATCCTGACGTCGGGCAGGTTGGAGTCCGCGTCGATCCCGCCGTATCTGGATCCTTCGGCCTGGCTGCACGTCGCGGTCACCCCGGCCGCCGCCAGCGCCACCATCAGGTCGCGTATGTCAGCCTGCAGGCCGTCCGGGCTGTCCGGGCAGACGACCTCGGCCACCCCGATCGCCTGCGTCCGCCCGTGCCCGTCCCCGGTGCGGACCCGGGCCGTCGAGCCGAGGCCGAACCACTGGTGAGCGGGACTGTCCAGGGTGTACCAGTGGTCCGCCGAGTCCACGTCCACGACCCCGAACGACCGCCCGATCACCGCCGTCGCCGTCTGGTACAGCGGCAGCCCGCCGGGCACGTCGGCCGGGAAGCGGACCCGGAGCAGCCGGTCACGACCGCCATATCCGTCAACATGGGTGCGGAACTCGACGCGTTCCGCGCCATCCCACAGCAGCGTCTCCTGGGTGACCTCGAGCCCGTCGAGAGTGAACGAGGCGACCAGCCGCGCGCCGACCGGACAGCGCTGCGCCCGCGCCGTCGCGGCGACCCCGGAAGAGCCCGCCCCCGCGCCCTTGGGCGACAGGTGCCACGGACCTTCTCCGTGTCGCGGGTGCTGCGCATACTCGTCCTGTATCACCAGCTCATTGCCGGGGCCGGTGAGCACGCTCTGGCCGGTCCGCTTGTCGGTGATGCTGACCGTCCCGCCGTGCGCCGGGTCAGCGGTGACCAGGTACGTCCCGTTCTCGATGACTGCGTTCGGTGTTCCCGGGGTGCCCGCGACGTCCTCCCACCCGGTCGCGGCCGGCTCGGCCGCCGGCACCAGCTGGTAGGACCGGTAGCCGAGCGCGGGCACCTCGCGGGCCGCGAACGCGATCGTCACCTCTGCGAGCGATCCGTCCTTCCGCCGCCTGGCCCCTTCGACGAGCGACCGCACCGGCGCGCCATCGCCGTCGCGCAGCTCCAGCCACCGGGCGCCGTCAGCTGGCACCTGCACCGTGACCCGTGCCATCCCGTCCCTGGCTCGCGCCACGCCGTTGACGACACAGACGGACTGGCCTTCGGGTGGGTAGCCAGGCAGGACAGGCTCTCCGGACAGGTGGGCCACGGCGTCACGGCGCGCGGCGGAGGTCAGTTCCCATGCCTCGCGCCAGCCGCCCGCCAGGTCCAGGTACACCTGGTCGGACTCGACGCCGGTGATGGCGTCGTGGTGAGCCCCGTAGGCTAGCAGCCGCCACGCCTTGTCCAGCGCGGCGTGCGGGAACGGCGCCCCGTCCAGCCAGGCCATGGTGCCCAGCCGTTCGGCCTCGATCACCGCAGTCTCGATCGCGCGCTGAGCCTGCTTGGTATCGATGTAAGAGACATCCTTGCCGGTGTACACCGGCCCCATGTCCCTGGTCTGCGGCGTGATCCACGCGCCACCGGGGCCAGCCTCGGCCCTGACCGCGGCGAAGAACTCCCCGGGCACCGCCGTGGTGAACCTGGGCCACACGTACCGCTGGTTCCAGTCCCGGTGAATGTCGGTCACCCACCTGGCCGGGATGACGTGGTCCGCGCCGACCGGCAGCATCACGTTGCGCGTAGCGGCTACCTGCGCGAGCGCGCGGAACTGCCCGTAGGCCTCAAGCTCGGCCGCCTGCAGGTCAGGCAGGGTATGCAGCTTCCAGCCCGCGCCGTAATGATGCGCCATGTAGGACGTGAGCAGGCCGCGGCCATCCGGCGATATCCACTCGAACTCGGTGCTGAACTGCATGCGTCCGGTGCCGCCCTCGGCCCCAGCCGGACCCCACTGGTGGAACGGCCCCCGCGCCCACGACGAGGATGTCAGCCCGGCCGCCGCCATCAGCCCCGGATACCCGGGGTCGTGCCCGAACACGTCGAGCATCCACGCCGTCCTCGGGTCGCCGCCGAAGACGTCCCGCTGGAACCCCATGCCGTAGACGGCGTTGCGGATGGTGGACTCGGCGCCGGTCAGGTTGGTGCTCGGCTCGTTGTAGTTGCCGCCCACGATCTCGACCCGGCCCTCGGCCATCAGATCGCGCAGGTCCTGCCGGTCCTGCGGGTAGGCGTCGAAGTACGGCTTCAGGTAATCGATCTCGGCCAGCACGAACTTGTAGTCGCTGTCTTTCCTGGCCTTGTCCAGGTGCAGGCCGACCAGCTCAAAGGCGGTCCTGACGTCGGGCAGCCGGCCGTCCTCGTCCGGCAGGCTCAGCCGCGCCTCGGTAAACTGCCCCTGGGTATTCCACCAGATCGGGTCGTAGTGGAAGTGACTGACCATCCACATCGTCCAGCCCGGCTCGGCCACGGTGATGTCGGCCCCGGTCTGGCTCCGGCCCGACTCGCTCTCGACCGCCACCGTCACTCGCCGCGTGCTGCCCGGCTGGTAGGGCGCGGCGACCTCCACCGGGACTTCGAAGGTCCGCTCTTCCCCCGGACTCAAACCAGTTATTCCGAACGGTCCGTCGTGCCTCACTCCGGGACCCTGCACGTAAACCGCGGCGGTCATAGCCGGACCGGCTAGCATGCCCGGTCCCTCGTTGACCACCGTGACCCGTACGACCTGCCGCGGCCGCTGCGCGGTCCCTACGAACAGGTCTGTTGATTCGACGCCGACGATCCGCATTCGTTAATCGTTACACGACCCGGCGCCCAGATCACGCCCTGCCGGCGGAACCGCCGGCGGCGGCCCGGAACCGTTTCCGCGCGGTCTTCGCCTCGGCGACCGGTACCAGGCGGCCCGCCTTGCCCAGGCCGAAGGGCGGCATGTTCCCGTACACCGTCTCGTACTCGCCGGCCCGGACCAGGTACGTCTCGTGCCAGATTCCCGTCCGGCCGCTCGTGCCGACACGCTTCCAGTACTGACGCCACGGGGCCAGGTGGGGGTCGCTGGCGTCGTTGGCGAACGCCTCCAGGTGATCGAAGGAGCGCCAGTACTGCACGATGACGGGCAGCCCCATCTGGTAGCTGAGCAGGCCCTTTTCCGGGCGTGCGACCAGGTAGTCCAGCATGTGCTTCATGCCGCGCCTGCCGCCGAGATCGATCAGGCTCTGAACCGGGTGGAGCTTATCCAGCCGTGCCCCGATGAGGAACACCACGAAGTCGCCGTCGACCTCGGCGCTCATTCTCCGGCCCGCTATCCCTGCCATGGTCCCCCCCGATCGCTCACGCGGGTCATACCAGGCGCAGCCGGCGGCTAAACGCTCGCGCGGCGCCAGCGGGATCGTCCGCCTCGGTGATGGCGCGGACCACCACCACGCGGGCGGCACCGGCCGCGAGCACGTCGTCGAGCCGGCCGAGGCTGATGCCGCCGATCGCGAACCACGGGCGTTCGGGCCTGGCCCCGGCGACGTGAGCCAGCAGTCCGGGACCGGTGGCCGGGCGCCCCGGCTTGGTCGGCGTCACCCAGACCGGCCCGGCGCAGAAGTAGTCGACTCCGGGCTCGGCGGCCGCCGCGTCGGCCTGGCCGGGGTCGTGACTGCTGCGCCCGATGACCGGCCCCGGGCCGAGGATATCCCGCGCCACCGGCACCGGCAGGTCATCTTGTCCCAGGTGGAGCACGTCGGCGCCCGCCGCGAGCGCGATGTCCGCGCGGTCGTTGACCGCCAGCAGGCGGCCGTGCCGGCGGCACGCGTCGGCGAACACCTCGAGCAGCGCCAGTTCCTCGGCGGCCTCGAGGCCCTTCTCCCTGAGCTGCACGATGTCGACCCCGGCCCCGAGGACGGCATCGAGGAACGGGGCCAGGTCGCCCTGCGCCCGCCGGGCGTCGGTACACAGGTAGAGCCGTGCGTCGGCCAGCCGTGTCCGCACATCACTCGTCATCGGGCCATCCAATCACCGCGGTGGCCGGTCCGCTCGCCCCGGCCGCCGCGCACGCTGATATAAGGTGAACTGTCGGAAACAACTTCGACCACGGGAGCCTGCGGGCTGAGAGGGAGGCCGGGCGCCTCCGACCGTCGCACCTGATCCGGGTAATGCCGGCGAAGGGAGTGCTCATTGGCTGTGACCGCGGATGTCGTTGTCGCGGGCGGCGGGGTCATCGGGACCGCGATCGCGTGGCGAGCCGCCGCCGCCGGGCTCGATGTCGTCCTGGTGGACCCCGACCGTGGTGACGCCGCGTCCCTGGTGGCCGCAGGCATGCTCGCGCCGGTGTCGGAGGCTCTGTTCGGCGAGGGTGCGCTGCTTCGGGTCAACCTGCTGGCCGTCGGAAGATTCCCCGCCTTCGCGGCCGAGCTCGAGGACCTCACCGGCCACGATGTCGGCCTGCGCCGCGAGGGCACGCTAGCTATCGCCTACGACCCAGGCGACTTCGCCGCGCTGATGCGGCTGACCGCCTTCCGCCGGTCGGCGGGGCTGGACGCGGCGGAACTGGACAGCCGGGCCTGCCGCAAGCTGGAGTCCTTCCTCACCCCCGATGTGCACGGCGGCGTGCTGTTCGCGGGTGACTGGTCGGTCGACAACCGGCGGTACGCGGCCGCGCTGCGCACGGCCGCGGAGACCGCCGGGGTGCGGATCGTGCGGGACCGGGTGAGCGAGGTGCTGACCCGGGACGGGCGGGCCCGCGGCGTCCGGCTCGCGGACGCCGGCGACATCGGCTCGGCCCAGGTCGTCGTCGCCGCGGGATGGGCCTCGGGCGCGGTCGCCGGACTGCCCGCGGCGCTGCGGTCGGCGGTCCGGCCGGTCAAAGGCCAGCTGCTGCGGCTGCGGCACCCGGACGGGATGCCGCCCGTCATCAGCCATACGATCCGGGCCACGGTGCGCGGCGCGGACGTCTACCTGGTGCCGCGGGCCGACGGCGAGGTCATCATCGGTGCTACCCAGGAGGAGCGCGGGCCGGACCGGACGGTGACCGCGGGCGCCGTTCACGACCTGCTGCACGACGCGATGAGCGTGCTCCCGGTGACGAGCGAGCTGATCCTGGCTGAGACATGCGCCGGCCTGCGGCCGGGCACGCCGGACAACGGCCCGGTCGTCGGTGGCGGCGGCGTCGAGGGGCTGCTGCTGGCCACCGGGCACTACCGCAACGGCATCTTGATGTCGCCGGTGACCGCGGACGCCATCGTGGCCTGCCTGACCGGACAGCAACCCGCGGCGGAGTGGGAGCCGTTCACGCCCGGGCGCTTCATGCCCCAGCTCGTCACCGGGGAGGGACCGTCATGAGCCTGCTGGTGAAACTCAACGGCGAGCCGCGCGAGCTGCCGGACGGCAGCACGATCGCGCAGGCGGTCGCCGAGCTGGCCGCGGCCCAGGCCGGCGTCGCCGCCGCCGTCAACGGCGAGGTAGTACCGCGCGGCTCGTGGACGGCGACGGCGCTTCATGACGGCGACCAGGTCGAGGTCGTCACGGCCGTGCAAGGAGGTTGATTTGACTGATACGGATCTGCTGAGTCGCAGCCATGCGGCAGCCGGGTCGGAACCGTGGGTGCTGGCGGGCCACGAGCTGAGCTCGCGGCTCATCCTCGGGACCGGGGGAGTGCCAAGCCTTGAGGTGCTGCGGCGGGTGCTCGACGTCTCCGGGACGGCGCTCACCACGGTCGCCATGCGGCGGGTCTCGCCCGTGGGGGAGGGAGCAGGTTCCCTGCTCAGCACGCTGCGTGAATCCGGTGTGCGCATTCTGCCGAACACCGCCGGCTGCCATACCGCGAGCGAGGCGCTGCTGACGGCCAGGCTGGGCCGCGAGGCGCTCGGCACCGACTGGGTCAAGCTGGAAGTAGTGGCGGATGATCAGACGCTGCTACCTGATCCGGTGGAGCTCCTCGACGCGGCCCGGATGCTGGTCAACGACGGATTCGTGGTACTGCCCTACACCAACGATGACCCGATCCTGGCCCGGCAGCTTGAGCGGGCGGGCTGCGCGGCGGTCATGCCGCTCGGCGCCCCGATCGGGTCCGGTCTCGGCGTGCGCAACCCCCACAACATCGCGATGATCGTCGAGCAGGCCGGCGTTCCCGTCATTCTCGATGCGGGCATCGGGACGGCCAGTGACGCGGCGTTCGCGATGGAACTCGGCTGCGACGCGGTCCTCATCGCCTCCGCCATTACCCGCGCGGCCGAGCCTGAGCGGATGGCCACCGCGATGCGGCTGGCGGTAGCCGCCGGCTACGCCGCGCGGACCGCCGGACGGATCCCGCGTCGCTGGCATGCCCGCGCGTCGAGCCCGGTGGCCGGGCTGCCGGAGCTGCCGGCGTGAGTTCTGTTAGCCGGGGGGGCGACCCCCCAAGACCCCCCCGCTCCTGGGGGGACCCATCCCCCCAGACCCCCCTTGGGGGGGACCCACCCCCCCGGGCCACCGTTGCGCGGGTGCTGACCATCGCGTCGTCCGACTCGGGCGGCGGTGCGGGCATCCAGGCCGACCTTAAGGCGTTCGCCCGCTGCGGCGCGTACGGCACGTCGGCGATCGTCGCCCTCACCGCGCAGAACACCGTCGGCGTCCGGGCTATCCATGAAGTCCCGCCCGAGTTCGTACGGGCGCAGATCGACGCGGTCCTCGACGACATCGGGGCTGACGCCGCCAAGACCGGCATGCTGTTCTCCGCGCCGCTGATCGAGGCCGTGGCCGACGCGCTGGCCACCCGCGGCCTGCCGCTTGTGGTAGATCCGGTCATGGTCGCGAGTTCCGGCAGCACGCTGCTGCTCCCTGAAGCGATCGGAACCCTGGTCGCGCGGCTCTTCCCGCTGGCCACCGTGGTGACCCCCAACCTGCCGGAAGCGCAGGCGCTCACGGGGACGGTGACCGATGACCGTGCTGAGCTGGCCGAACGCCTAGTCGGGATGGGTGCGCCCGCGGCCCTGGTTACCGGGGGACACGGCCCCGAACCGGTTGACCACCTCTTCGACGGGTCGCGGCACGTGGCCATCCCTGTCGTCCGTTATCAGGTCGCCGCTACCCACGGCGCGGGCTGCACGCACTCGGCGGCCCTGGCGGCCGGACTCGCGGCGGGACTGCCGCTGGACGAAGCGGCCCGCCAGGCCGCCCTGGTGGCAGGTGATGCGGTGGCTCACGGCCTCGCGGGCCTCGGTGACGGCGAAGGCCCGGTTCATGTCCTGCACCAGTTCGGATCCTGCCAGGCCCGGACTCCTTAGGCGGCCTGCTCGGCCTGCAGTTGCCTGACCATCTCGAGTGCGTCGCTCACGTGCTGGCCGATGTTGGTCATCGAGCTGAAGACGTGCCGGACCGTGCCGGTGCGGTCGATCACGTAGGTGACCCGGCCGGGGATCACGCCGAGCACGGTCGGCACCCCGTAGCTCTTGCGGACCCGGCCGCCCTTATCGGCCACGAGCGTGAACGGCAGGTTGTGCTGGCCAGCGAAGGCAGCGTGCTTGTCCGCCGAGTCGGAGCTGACCCCGATAACCTCCGCTCCGGCATCGGTGAAGGTCTCATAGCTATCGCGGAAGGCGCACGCCTCGGCCGTGCAGCCGCTCGTGTTGTCCTTGGGGTAGAAGTACAGCACCACCACCCGTTCGCCGAGCCGGTCATGCAGCCGTACTGGCTCGCCGGACTGGGACGGGAGGGTGAAGTCGGGAGCCTTATCCCCGACCTGAATGCCGCGCGCCATGGATGCCTGCCTCTCCGCGCTCCCGCTCGAGATAGCGGGACTCGTCGCTAAGTGTAGCGAACCCTCCACTTAGACCGCGCGCCCGGCCAGCCCCGTCGTCTAAGCCCCGTCGTCTAAGCCCCGTCGTCTAAGCTGGGCGCTCATGCCGAGGCTCCTGGTCGTCCATCACACGCCGTCGCCCGCCCTGCAGGAGATGTTCGAGGCCGCGGTCAGCGGAGCGCGGACCGATGAGATCGAGGGTGTCGAGGTGGTCATCCGCCCGGCCCTCACGGCTGCGGCGGCTGATGTGCTCCAGGCGGATGGTTACTTGCTCGGTACACCGGCCAATATCGGTTACATGTCCGGCGCGCTCAAGCACTTCTTCGACGGCATCTACTATCCGTGCCTGGAGGCGACCCGGCGACGGCCCTACGGCCTGTACGTGCACGGCGGCATGGATACCGGCGGCGCGGTTCGCGCGGTGGAGTCGATCGCCACCGGCTTGCAGTGGCGAGCGGTCCGGCCGCCTGTCAGCGTCACCGGGATCCCGGGCCGGCCGGATCTCGAGGCCTGCTGGGAGCTGGGCGCGCTGCTCGCGGCCGAGATCGCGGGGTAATCGCGGCCGTCCCCGCTGGTCCCGCATAGCGCGCCGGCCCCTCGGCTGCTAGCGTCAGCTTCAGTTTGGGGCGGCCGACGGGATAGCTGACCAGCGCTGACCCTCGACAGCGAGGAGAACATCGACCATGGCGGAAATACATGGCGTCTGCGGGGAGCGGTTCGCGGCGGTGCGCGACGCGCTGGCGCGCAACCTGGATTCGGGTGCGGAACTCGGCGCATCGCTCGTCCTGGACATCGATGGTGACATCGTCATCGACATGTGGGGAGGTTTCCGCGACCAGGCCCGGGCGATCCCGTGGTCCGAGGACACCATTACGAACGTCTGGTCATCGACGAAGACCGTGACCAGCCTCGCCGCCTTGATGCTGGTCGATCGGGGCGAGCTTGATGTCGATGCCCCGGTCGCGAGGTACTGGCCGGAGTTCGGCGCTGCGGGCAAGCAGGACGTCCTGGTCCGCCAGCTCATGTCGCATGCCTCCGGGGTTTCCGGGCTGGACCAGCCTGCCGTCGTTGAGGATCTGTACGACTGGCCCAAAGCGACCTCGCGGATGGCCGCCCAGGCTCCGTGGTGGGAGCCGGGAACCGCGTCGGGTTACCATGCGCTCAACTACGGCCACCTGGTCGGTGAGGTGGTACGGCAGGTAACCGGCCAGACGCTCAAGAAGTTCGTGGCCGATGAGATCGCCGGGCCGCTGGGTGCCGATTTCCAGATCGGTGCTGCGGAAAGCGACTGGGGACGGATCGCGGACGTAGTACCGCCGCCGCCGCTGCCGTTCGACCTGGAGGCGATGGATGTTGATAGCCCCGCCGTCAAGACGTTGACCGGGCCTCCTGCCACCGCGGAGGCAGCCAACACCCCCGGCTGGCGGCGTGCGGATATCGGCGCGGCGAACGGACACGGAAACGCGCGTTCGGTAGCCAGGATCATGTCGGTGGTTGCCCGCGGCGGTGCGGTCAACGGGGTCCGCCTGCTCGGCCAGCAGACCATCGACCTGATCTTCCGCGAGCAGCTCCATGGCATCGACCTGGTGCTTGGTCTCCCGCTGCGCTGGGGGATCGGCTACGGGCTGCCCGAGCTCGACATCTTGCCCTGGATCCCGGACGAGAAGATCTGCTACTGGGGCGGCTGGGGTGGCTCCATGATCGTGATGGACGTCGGCCGCCGCATGACGATCTCCTACATGATGAACAAGATGGGACCGGGCATCGTCGGCTCCGATCGCAGCGCCGAATACGGCCAGAAGATCTACGGCGCCGTCTCGGGGTAACCGTTGTGGCCTCCGGCGGCCGGCATGGCCGCTAGTGCGCCGCCGGGAGCAGCGCCCGCAGGAAATCAGGCCGGAAGCAGCACGCCGGACCAGGGAACCGCCCGACCAGGTTTCGGGACGGGGGAAAATGGAGTCATGGGTTCCGTGTCCGATGACCCCGCGGCGGACAGGCCGCGGGAGTGGCTTGCCCTGCCCGGCGGGCGGGTCCGGCCCGTCGTCTCCGTCCCGGGGAAAGACGGCATCGCCGAGCTGCTGGCGTATGCCGCCTGGCTATCCCGGCTGCAGCCGACCTGCCAGTGCGGCAGGCCTCGCCTGGGCTCCGGCCGTACCTGCGGCGGCGCAGAATGCGTAGCCGGGCTGCGGAAACAGGAAACTAACGGATAGTTCCCGCTGCTGCGACATTGGGCATTCGCCCTTCGGGGGGACGTAATTTACTGCGACCACCTGAACTGGGCAATCCGGTCATAGTCGACCGCGGAGTATCCGACTAGCCCTTCGGAAAGTGCGAAGATCCACTCCGAGATGCCCAGGGACAGGGCCAGGCGGCTGCAGCGGCCGCAGAAGTGGGGTTCCTGCAGGCGCACCGAATCATCCGCCTCGAGCCGCACATATATCAGCTTGGATTGCTGCAGTGTCTGCCAGCCATCACCGGACCGCGCCAGCGTGATCGCCCGCTGCTCCGCGTGGGTCCGGCAGTTGTCATGATGGCCAGATTCCCCGACCTTGCAGAAACAGTGGTCTTCGCCCGGGAATGGCACCCCATTAGTACCCCAGGCCAGGAGGCTGCCGTCCCTGACCAGTACCGCAGCGTGCCTGGTCCGGGCGTGCGAATCGCGAGCCAGCTCCGCCGCCCGTTCCACCATCTGTTCCGCTATATGGCTGTCGTGGCGTTTCAGCGGACGCCACTGGGGCTCTGGCCCTGTTTGCATACCCACCGCCTTTCGCAGCACAGGCTATTCCCCGCCCGGTAGCAGCGTCTCACGCAGGGCGTCTTTAGCTCAGGCGAACCGCGGGCTTGCGAGCCTGGCCTGATCAGCCGGGCAGCAGCGGCTGCAGGAATGACTAGATCCTGGTCAGGTGTTGCCCTTGGTAGCCGGGAATGCCGTTGCCCGGCTGGGGAGGGCACCGATGCGCCGCACCAAGACCACACAGGCCGCGACCGAGATCCAGAAGCCGGACGAGCAGTGGCGGCAAGAACTGACCCGCCGGCAGTTCGATGTGCTGCGCCGCGGGCGCACTGAGCGCCCGTTCACCGGCGAGTACGTTCACCTCAAGGAGAACGGCTCGTATTGCTGCGCCGGCTGCGGGAATGAGCTGTTCCGCTCGGAGGCCAAGTTCGAATCCGGCACTGGCTGGCCGAGCTTTTACGAGCCGGCCATGGCCCAGGCGGTGGAGTTGCGGACGGACTACAGCCTGCTCATGCGCCGTACGGAGGTAGTGTGCCGTCGTTGCGGCGGTCATCTGGGCCATGTCTTCCGGGATGGTCCGGCCCCGACGGGCCGGCGTTTCTGCATCAACTCGTGCGCGCTGGCCTTCGAGGCTGGGCCCGCGTCCTCCGGCGACCCGAGCGACGGCCCGTCGGCAACCTGACCTGGTGACACCACTGCCGCGACACCGGCCCCGGCCAGCTCCTCCGCGCCGGCCGAACTCCTCAGCGGCTGGCCGCGAACAGCCCCACGAGCATGTCCGCCGCCCGTTCGGGCACATCGTGAGAGACCAGGGCCGCCCGGTACTCCGCGTCGGTCACGGTGACGCGCGTGACCGGGCGCCCGGTGAGCTCCGAGGCGATCGCTGCGATGTCGGCGAGGTCGAGGGCTTCTAAAGGCGGTGAGTGGCGGGGTTAGACCGTCCAGACATCCCTCACCCTCTTCCAGGCAGGACACGGTTCGGCTCACCCTCTTGCGCCGGCCTGACCGACGCATGATGATTTAGCCCAAATCACTCTTCTGGTGAGCCAGTGACGTCTGCGCTCAGCCAGCCACGCCAGAGGGGGCAACGGTGCCCGCCAGCAAGCCGCCTGGGCCCACGGAGGAACCAGCGACGACCGCCAGCGGTCCGCCGCGCCGCGCGGTCATCACCGCGATCTCGGTGATTGCCGTCGCCTCGACCACGGTCCTCGGGACCAGTGGCTGCACCTCGCCGGAGCACCCGAACCCGCCCTCACCCGGTACCCGGCCGCCGCGGTTCTTCACCGCGCATCAGGCCGCGGTCATCGAGGACGCGACCGCGCGGATTGCTCCCGGCCCAGGCGACGACCCGGCCGAGGCGGGTCATCCCGGTGCGCGCGTAGCCGGCGTGACCGGCTACATCGACGTGATGCTTGCTTCGCTCGGCACGCTCGACGGGAGCGGGACTGCGACGCCGATGATCTTCGCAGGCGGGCCGTGGAGCAACCGTCATACCCATGGCCCTGACCTCATGAACTCCTTCGCCAGGCTCGATCCGGTCGCCCGCATCGCGTGGCGCAAGCGCCTCGCGGCCTGGCAGCAGCAGTACACCCGCGGCATCGCGACCCTGGACAAGCTCGCGGGCGGGGACTTCACCAAGGTAACCCCGGCGGACCAGGACAAGATCCTGGCCGGACAGGACATCAGCGCGTTCGCCTCGCTGATGTTCGAGCACACGATCGAGGGCATGTACGCCAGCCCCGAGTACGGTGGCAACCGGGGCCTGGCAGGCTGGAAGGAAATCGGCTTTCCCGGCGACATCCAGCCCCGCGGCTACACCGGCGACGAGGTGGAGCGCTCCGACGGCCGCGACCCGGTAGACAACACCGGGGTCGTCGCCGACGTGCTGAAGCTCCTCGGCGCACTTTAGGACGCCCGTGCCTAAAGCAGTGGTGATCGGCAGCGGCGCCGGCGGATCGCTGGCGGCCATGGAGTTCGCGCAGGCCGGATGGCAGGTCGTCGTCTTCGAGAAGGGCCCCAACCGCTTCTCCAACCTCGACGGCCAGGGCCCGATCGGAACGGTATTCGCCAACGACAGCCTGGCGATGATCGTGCGTAACTTCCCTGGCCCGGACCCGGAGGTGTTCCCGCGCACCTGGCGGCCGGACCAGACCTCAGCCGTCCAGTACACCGGCAGCGTGGACGAGTTGCCCCAGGTCGTCGGCGGCGGAACCGTGCACTGGGACGCCAAGGTGCCCAGGTTCTGGGACATCGACTTCCAGCAGCTGTCCGCGCTGGGCCCGGTGCCGGGCGCCGACCTGGCCGACTGGCCGTTCGGCTATGCCGAGATCGCGCCCTTCTACGACGAGGTGGAGCGGCTGATCGGCGTGCAGGGCGACGTCACGGTCCTGCCCGACATCGTGCGCAAGCACGCGCCGCGCGGGCAGCCGTACCCGATGCCGCCGGGTCCGCAGATGCGCTCGTCGATCGCGGTGGCCGCTGGCGCCACCGCCATCGGCCTGCACCCCTACCCCTTCCCGATGGCGGCCAACTCGAGAAGCTACAACGACCAGCACGTCTGCAACAACTGCGGGTTCTGCAGCAGCTTCGGCTGCCCCGTGGTGGCCCGGCCGTCGGCGCTGATACCGCTGCGGCGAGCGCTGCGCACCGGGCGGGTGAGGCTGGTGCCCGAGACCATGGTGACCAAGGTCGAGCTCACCGGCTCGGGCGCGGCGGGGCGGGCCACCGGCGTCAGCTGGATCCAGATGACAGAACGGGGTCCGGTAACAGGCACGGAAAACGCCGATATCGTCGTGATGGCGGCGTCGGCCATCGAAACGGTGCGCCTGGCTCTGCTTTCCGCGTTCCCCGACCGTAGCGGCAAGCTCGGCCGCAGGCTGATGCTGCACTCCTTCATCGACGGCAGCGCGATCTTCCTCGACGAGCGGATGCACGCCTACCGCGGCCGGTCGGTGACGCAGTGCGCGGAGGACGCCGCCGACCCGGACTTCCCCGGCGCCCGGGCGTTCGCCAGGGCCCACGGCCTGCCCTACATCCGCGGCGGCCTCATGGAGCTTGGCGGCAGCCAGGATCCGATCAGCGAGGCGCAATCCTACCAGACCCTGCTCGGCTTCACCCGCTCGGCTAAGCCGTTCGGCACCGATTTCAAGCAGCTGATGCGCTCCTCGATCCTGCGCGACCGGCTGGCTGGCTGCTCGCTCATCGGCCACGACCTGCCTTACCTCGGTCACACGGTGACCCTCGACCCGAAGGTCAGGGACGTCTTCGGCCTGCCGGTGGCCCAGATCACCTGGAGCGCTGGCCAGCACGAGCAGGTGGCCCAGCAGTTCTACATCCCGCAGCTGAAGATGATGATGACCAAGGCCGGGGCCGGCGTGGCCCTCGCGGTACCCGCCACTTATAACAGTGGCGGCCTGCCGACGGGAAACCACGTCATGGGCGGCATGATGATGGGCGCCGACCCCGCCACCAGCGTGACCGATAACTACGGCCGCGTGCATGGCCTGGACAACGTTTACGTCGCCGACGGTTCCGTCTTCGTTACCTCGGGGGCGCACAACCCGACCAACACCATCATGGCCGTGGCCCTGCGCAACATGCGCCACCTCGCCGGAAGGCCGGCTTAGGAACAAGACCGCCCTCGCCGCCCGGTCCGGATGAGTCCGGGCCGGGCCGGGCCGGGTCGGCCGATGCCAGCGGCCCGTCCCACGCTACTCAAAAGAAGTGTTTCGAGAGAGTTGTCAAAACAACCCTTTCGAGGGTAGTATTTCGAAACATGGCTTCCGAAGAATTCCCGGACCCCGGCGCGGTACTACGGGACGCACCTGCGCCCCCGGCGGATGGGTCGACGGGGCATGACTCGTCCGAGGGGGAGGACCCCAAGAAGCGGGCCGCGGATCCACGGGACGATCGAGGGCGGCTCAGCCTCACCGACCCGAAGGCCATCCGGGCCCTGGCCCATCCGGTGCGCTGGGCTCTGCTCGAAGCCCTCGGGCAGGCCGGGACCCTGACGGCGACCCAGGCCAGCGAGATGCTCGGCGAGTCGCCGGCGAATTGCGCGTTCCACCTGCGGACCCTGGCGAAGTACGGCTTCGTGGAGGAGGCAGGCGGCGGCCGCGGCCGGGAACGCCCGTGGCGCCAGACGTACGACGGCCTGAGCTGGCGGACCCGCCAGGGCGATCCTCAGGCCTCGCACGCGGCCGAGGCCCTCGACCAGGTCTGGATGGACCGGCTGCTGACCCGGGCGCAGCGCAGTCTCACGTCGATGATCTCGTGGCCGCCGGCCATCGATGACGGCCTGGGCGCATCGGCCAGCCGGGTGTTCGTAACGCCAGAAGAGGCCAAAGAGCTCTACTCAGAAATTCGGGAGACGTTCGAGCGCGTGGTCGGGACGTACCACCGCTTCGCCGACCGCAGGGACCCGAAGCTCCGTCCGCCGGACTCCGTGCCGGTCGAGTTTGTCCTGCTCGGATACCCGATTCTCGACTCGCCGCCGCTGCCGGACGGCGACGAATCCGGCGATGATGCCGAGGCGGGGGAGGGGCCCGCCTTAACCGGCTGAGCCCGGTCCGGACCGGGCGAGAATGTCAGACCCCCTCGTCATAATGAGGCCATCACCACGAGCGGGGGCCACGCTCAGCACCGGCGGAGGTCTCCGCGGGGCAGGCATCCGCCTATCCGCTCCACCCCGTTTCCCGGCCGCCGTCCAGCTCCCAGCCCGGCTATCAAGCTCATCTCTCGGTATCGAGGTTATCCGCAACGTTCGAGATATATCTTGACAACGGAACTACTCGAGATACATCGTATTTACTACCTCCGCTCGCATCCAGTCCACGGCCGAAGGAGGCCACCGCATGAATCCGGAAATCGCCAAGACCCTAATCGCGCAGCGTCACGATGAGCTGATGCGCGACACGGCGCTCAGCTGGCGCAGTCCCCGTCGCCGCCGCTTCCCGCGGTGGCATGTCAGCTGGACCAGGACCGTCCTGGCTCCGGCCGGGCCGCCCGCTCCCGCAGGCAGCGGGCGGCCCGGCCGGGGCAGCCGCCGCGGGAGGTCACTGGTGATCATCATCTCCGCCCACCGCTCGGCGTGACACCCCGGCCCGCGCCAGCGGGTTACGTTCCGGACCTGTCCTCCGCGAACTCCGGCACCCCCGCCAACTCGGGCCTGTCGCCTGCCGCAGCGCCACTGGCGCCAGCCCCGCCTGCGACGACGCGATCGGTCGCCGCGCGGTCCGGGACGGCGCGGGGGTTCCGCAGGCCGCTCAGCGCGACCAGCGTGCCGATCGCCGCAATGCCGGTGATCAAGACGAGCGCGGGCCGGTACGCGGCCAACGTGGCCGGGGCAGAGGCAAGCCTGCCCGCGCCGCCCGCATCGATGACGGTCGTGACGATGGCGAGCACGATCGCGCCGCCGACCTGGAACGAGGTCTGGAACAGGCTGGCGGCCAGGCCCTGCTCCGCGTCCGGGACACCCGCCGTGGCCGCCACGCTGAGCGAGGAGAAGCCGAGCCCGAAGGCCAGCCCGAGCAGCAGGGTGGCGCGCAGCATCACGGCCGGGTAATCCGGGCGGACGCCGGCCCGAAGGAACACGGCGTAGGCGATGACCAGGCAGCTGAAGGCGAGCGCGGTCAGCGGGGCCGGGCCGTACCGGCCGAGCAGGGCCGCCATCCGGGTAGACAGGACCACCACCATGACGCCCGCCGGGAGGAACGCCAGCGCAGTAGAAAGCGCTGACCAGCCGGCCAGGGTCTGCAGGTACTGGGTCACCAGGAACTGGAACGAGATATAGGTGCCGAACAAGATCACGGCCCCGGCGTTCGCGCGCCGCAGTGCCTTCGAGGCGAAGATGCCGAAGGGCACCAGCGGATCCCGGCTGCGCCGCTCGATGGCGGCGAATACCCCGAGCAGCGCGGCGGCGGCCGCGAACGAGCCGATCGTCCTGGCCGAGGCCCAGCCCGCCTGCTGGGCGGAGACGACGGTGTAGACGAGCAGCAGCATCGCGGCGGTGACCGTGAGGGCGCCGGGCAGATCGAACCTGCGCCCGCCGCGCGCTCCGCCCTCGTGAGCAGGGCGCTCACCGCGGGGGATCAGCCAGATGGCTGCGGCCAGCACGATCACCGCGACGGGAGCGGGTACCAGCAGGGTCCACCGCCAGCTGATCTCGGTGAGAATGCCGGACAGCACGAGCCCCAGCGAGAAACCGCTCGCGCCGAAGACCGTATAGACGCTGAACGCGCGGTTCCTCATCGGTCCCTCGGGGAATGTCGTGGTGAGCAAGGACATGCTGGCCGGCGCCGTGAAGGCCGCTGCCGCCCCCTTGACGAACCGGGCCGCGATCAGCAGGCCGGCGCTGCTGACCAGGCCGCCGAACACCGAGACCACGGCGAAGACGGCCAGCGCGACGAGGAAAACCCGCCGGCGCCCGAGCAGGTCGGCGGCCCGGCCGCCGAGTAGCAGCAGGCCGCCGTAGCCGAGGACGTAGCCGCTGACGATCCATTGCAGAGACGAGGTGCTCAGGTCGAGCGCGGAGCGGATGGACGGCAGCGCCACTCCGACCATGGAGACATCGAGGCCGTCGAGGCACAGCGCTCCGCCGAGCACGAACAAGATGGCCCACAGCTGGCGGGAGATGGCGGCCTGCCATGCGGCGGCCTCCGCGGCTCTCGATCGCGAACTGGGCGACAAACACGGACTGGGCGTCAGTGACTTCGAGGTCCTCGAACGGCTCGCCGAGAGCGACGGGCGCAAGTTCCGGGCCCAGGATCTGGCGGAGGCCGTGCACCTCAGCCAGAGCGCCCTGTCGCGCCTGGTCGACCGGCTGGCCAGGCACGGCCTGGTCGAGCGCTGTGGCTGCGACGACGACCGGCGCGGTATCTACGTGGTGCTGACCGAAGCGGGGGAGCGATGCCACGCCGAGGCGGTACCGACGCACCGCGCCGTACTCGCCCGGATGATGCCGGCCTCGATGCTACGATCCTAGCCCGCGGCGATAACTGGGATAGGGTTAGTCCAGCCAAAACGGGCTGAGACAGGTCACACCGGCGGGAGCACGATGAACGATGCGTGATCGTCCGGCCACACTGCGAGACGTTGCGGCCGTCGCGGGTGTGCACCCGGCTACCGCGTCCCGCGCGCTCAACCCGGAAACCCGCCTGCTGGTCAGTGAGGACACCGCGCGCCGCGTGGTGGCGGCCGCCGCCAAACTCGGCTACCGGCCTAATCCGGTCGCGCGGAGCCTGCGGACCCGGCGCTCGCACACGGTCGGGGTGCTGATCCCCGACCTGAACAACCCGCTTTTCCCGCCGATCGTGCGCGGCCTCGAAGACAAGCTGGCCGCGGCGGGCTATGTGGCCCTGATCGGCAACACCGATGCCGACGCTAACCGGGAGCGCACGCTCTTCGAGCAGATGCGGGCCCGTCACGTCGACGGTTTCGTGCTCGCCACCGCGACCCAGCACGACCGGCTGCTGGACGAGGCGGCAGCGGCGGACCTGCCCGTCGTGCTGATGAACCGGCTGGCGCAGGACTACAGTTTTCCTTCGGTCTCGGTCGACAACGAGCAGGGCGCGCGGATGGCGGTCAGTCACCTGGCCCGGCTCGGCCATACCCGGATCGCGCATATCGCCGGCCCGCAGGAGGTGTCTACCGGCGTAGGCCGCCTGAAGGGGTTCCGGGAGGCCATGGCGTCACACGGGCTCGAGGTGGATGAGGACCTGATCGCGTACGCCAGCCGGTACACGGTCGAGGAAGGCACCCGCTGCTACCGGGAACTTATGGTCAGGCACGGGGACTTCACCGCGGTGGCCGCCGGGAACGACATGCTGGCGATCGGCTGCTACGCCGCGCTCGACGAAGAAGACCGCCTGTGCCCCAACGATGTCTCGGTGATCGGCTTCAACGACATGCCGTTCATCGACCGGCTGAGGCCGCCGCTCACCACGGTGCGGTTTCCGCACTACCAGCTGGGCACCGAGGCGGCTCAGCTGCTGCTCGAACGGATCAACGGCGGAGACGGGCCGGTGAAGATCCTCTACCTGGCGCCAGAGCTTATCGTTCGCGGATCTACCGCACCGTGCGCGGCGCCGGCTGATCGCGTGGACGCCGAAGAAGACGAAGGAGCCGAAGGAGCGGGCAGTCCGCCGGTGCCTATCCGCCGTGCGCCCTCTCAGCGGGGCCGGGGAGCGTCTCCCGCGTAATCGAGCCTGGATGGGCCAGATCCCGCAATCGATTGCTGCCAGGCAAGCGGCACCGTGGAGCCAGGACCGGCCGGCAGGGGAGGCCCTGCCGCAGGTAACGGCGTGGCTCGCCGCTGCGTCGCCTGCCCGTGCTGTCAGCCTGGCAGACCACCCAAACCGGCCTTAAGGCGACGTCCGTGCCGAACGGGTAGGTCCGCTATTCTATCCGGTTTGGTAACAGATTGGTCGTCCTCCATTGACAAGGGCTCGCCCGGGCGACAATCTCGGGGTTGCAAACGATTGTGAGCAGAGGGGGAGGGGATCTGGCGACATGGTGGGACATGAGGAGACACGTCGGCTTGGCTGGCTGGGTACGGGCCGCATGGGTCTGGAAATGGGTCGGCGGCTTCTCGCCGCCGGCTGTGATCTCGCGGTTTTCAACCGTTCGATGAGCAAGGCCGAGCCGCTGGTACAGCTGGGCGCCAAGCCCGCGCAGTCCGCCGCGGAGCTGGCGACCAGGGATATTGTTTTCGTCACGGTCGGCTCGTCGGAGGATCTGGTCTCCGCGGTCCTTGGCCCGGACGGGCTGATGTCCGGCCCGTCCGCGGCGCCTCGGGTGCTGGTTGATTGCTCCACGGTATCGGCCGAGGCCTCGGCCCGGGTGCGGGCCGAGATCGCCGAGCGGGGAACCGCCCTGCTGGCCGCGCCGGTGATGGGTAACCCTAAGGTAGTGCGGGCGGGAAAGATGACGGTCGCGGTCTCCGGGCCCCATGACGCGTTCGTCATGGCCGAGCCGTACCTGCACATGCTCGGCCATGGCGTCACCTATGTAGGCGACGGCGAGGTGGCCAGAACGGTTAAGCTCTGTCACAATCTGTTCCTGGGCGTCGTCGCCCAGTCGCTTGCTGAGATAACCGTTCTCGCGGAGAAGAGTGGAATCAGCAGGCAAGCGTTTCTCGACTGTCTCAACAAGAGCGTGATGGGTTCTCTGTTCACCGGGTACAAGACGCCGGCTTACGTGAACCTCGATTTTGAGCCGACGTTCACCGCCACGCTGCTGCGCAAGGACTTCGACCTTGGCCTGGCCGCCGCGCGGGAACACGAAGTGCCGATGCCGGTCGCCGCGGTCGTCCACCAGCTGATCCAGGGCCTGGTCGGGCGCGGGTACGGGGACGCTGACTTCGCCGCGCTGCTGCGGCAGCAGGCGGACTCCGCGGGCTTGCCGCTCGTCAGCGAGCACGCGGAGGTCTCTGACGGGCTCGGTACCAGCGAAACCTGACCACTGGTAAACCACACGAGGAAGAAGGAGGCAACGGGCATGAGACCTGGCCTTCCCTGGCTCTCCAAGAACACCTTCGCGCTAAGCGCGGCTACGGTCCTGTCGGTCGGCGTTCTGGCCGCCTAGTAGTAGTAGTAGTAGTAGTAGTAGCAGCAGCAGCGCGGCCGCCAGCACTAGCTCGAGTCCGAGCTCCAAGGCACCGATCACCATCGGCGCGTCACTGTCACTGACCGGAGACTTCTCCGCCGACGGCCAGGCGTTCGAGCGCGGCTACCAGCTGTGGGCGGCCGACGTAAACGCTAAGGGTGGCATCCTCGGCCGCCAGGTCGAGCTCAAGATCCTTAACGACAACAGCTCGCCGACCCAGGTGGCGACGAACTACCAGACCCTGTTCGCGCAGGACAAGGTGGACCTGGCGTTCGGGCCGTTCTCCTCGCTGCTGACCACGCCCTCGGCATCGGTCGCGGCCAGGTACAGCTATGCGCTGGTCGAGGGCGCGGGCGGAGCGCCCTCGGTGTTCGAGAGCCCGGCCAACGTGTCGGCGCACAACGTGTTCGACGTCAGCCTGCCGATCGAAGACGAGATGCTGCCGTTCGTCAGCTGGATCGCCTCGATGCCGGCCAGCCAGCGGCCCAAGACGGCGGCCTACCCGATGGCCGATGACCCGTTCGCTGACCCGCCGGTCCAGCTCGCCCAGCAGAAGCTGCAGGCGCTCGGCGTGAAGACGGTGTACTCGAAGATCTTCCCAGAAGAGGTCGCGGACTATAAGGCACCGGCCGACCAGGTAGCCGCCACCGGTGCGCAGGTCGTGGTGCTCGGATCCACCGATGTCCCGACCGTGGCCGCGTTCATGCAGGCGTTCGAGCAGCAGCACTACAACCCCAAGATGTTCATCGCCGCGGCGGGGCCGGACCAGGGCGCGGCATTCGTCTCCGTCGTCGGGAAGGGCAACGCCACCGGGATGATGGTGCCGAACGGCTGGTACCCGGGCTACGCGAATCCGGCCAGCCAGGCGATGGTGAATGAGTACGTCGCCAAGTACGGCGGGTCGCCGTCGGACGTCAACGCCGACGTGGCCGAGGCCTACTCGGTGGGCCAGGTGATGGCCCAGGCGGTGACCGCGACCGGCGGCACCGACAATGCGAAGATCATCAGCTACCTGCACAGCGGCGTGACGCTCAGCACTGTCCAGGGATCAGTGAGGTTCGATTCGCTGGGCCAGAACAGCAGCGCGGCGGCGTTCACCTTCCAGTGGCAGCAGGACACTACGTTCAAGCAGGTCCTCCCGGAAGCCTCGGCCGGCTCGGTAGCGATCATCAACCCCAAGCCGAATTGGACCAGCTAGCCAGATGACACGGGAGATCTACCAGGCCGTCGTCGACGGCATACTCGTCGGTGGCGTCTACGCCCTGATGGCCGTCGGCCTGACGCTGATCTTCGGTGTGCTCGACATCATCAACATCGCCCAGGGTGTCCTGGTCATCCTGGGCGCATATCTCAGCTACGAGCTGTCGGTGCGGCTGCACGTGGACCTGTTCCTCGGGTTGCTGGTCACCGTGCCCGCCATGTTCGTGATCGGCGTCTTCATTCAGTGGGCGTTCATCCGGCGGCTCCGCGGCCGGGAACGTACGTCGATGACGCTGCTGGTCAGCTACGCGGTCGCGCTGATCATCGAAGGAATCCTCTATGAGGTCTTCGGGCCGAACTTCAAGCAGCTGAATGCCTCGTACGTGAACTCCAGCGTGCACGTGCTCGGCTTCTACCTGCCGTACATCTACCTGTACGGATTCGCGCTGGCGCTGGTGATCATCGCAGGCATCTACCTGCTGCTGTACCGGACCGGGTTCGGGCGTAGCGTGCGGGCCACGATGCAGGACGAGACGGCGGCGCGGTTGGTCGGCATCGACGTCAACCGCGTCGCCGCTATCACCTTCGGAGTCGGCGTCGCGGTGACCGCGGTCGGCGGCATGATGTTCGGCGCCACGAACAGCTTCAACCCCAACAGCGGCTACGACCTGATCTCGCGGCTTCTCGCGATCATCATCCTCGGCGGCCTGGGCAGCATCGGCGGCGCGCTCGCCGCGTCGGTCTTCATGCTCACCCTGGAATCGCTGGTCGATATCTGGTCGCCCGAGTGGGCGATCGTGGTGTTCTACGCCGCCCTGGTGGTGGTGCTGGTAATCCGCCCGACCGGGTTCTTCGGCCGCCAGCCGGTGCGGGCCCAATGAAGGCTGATACCGTGCCGGCCAGCACGAAAATGACCAGCGTGAGCAGGCAGCGCGTGGTAGCGAGCCTGGCCCTCGCGGTCCTGGTCGTGGCGGCCATCGGGTTCCCGCTGGTGTTCAGCAGCCCCGTCACCACGAACTACGCTATCTACGCGCTGATCTTCGTGGCGGCGGTCTCGGCCTGGAACGTGTTCTCCGGATTTTCCGGCTACATCTCGCTCGGCCACGCCGTGTTCTTCGGCAGTGGTGCCTACACGGTGGGCATCGCGGCCAGAGACTGGCACATCAACGGTGTCCAGGTATTCATCTTGCTGCCGCTCGCCGCGGCGGTCGGGGCGGCCGTCGCGGTGCCGTTCGGCCTGGTCGCGCTGCGGGTGCGCCGCCACACGTTCATCGTGATCACGATCGCGCTGTTCTTCATCTTCCAGCTGGTCGCTTACAACCTCAACTCCTTTACCGGCGGCACCGTGGGTGTCTCGGCGCCGTTCCTGCCCTGGTCGCCGACGAGCTTCAACGACCACTTCTACTACATCACGCTGGCCTGCGCCGCGGGCATGGTCGTTATCGCCGCCTCGATCCGGCGGTCCAGGTTCGGCCTGCAGCTCCGGGCGATCAGGGACGACGAGGACCGGGCGCGGGGGCTCGGCGTGCGCACCATGCGGGTAAAGCTGACGGCATTGGTGCTGTCTGGTGCGGTGACGGCCCTGGTGGGCGGGGTGTGGTTCCTCTACCTCACGCAGGCCGAGCCGAATTCGGCCTTCGACCCGCTGTTTGACCTGTCCCTCGTGCTGATGGCGTTCCTGGGCGGCCTCGGGACCATCGCCGGCCCGGTGCTCGGCGCGCTCATCATCGAACCCGGCCAGCTCTACCTCAACATCAGGTTCACCAACGGGTACCTCAGCGAGATCCTGCTCGGCGCGCTGTTCCTCCTCATCGTGCTCTTCATGCCGCGTGGCATCGTCCCCACCGCCGGCGAATGGATCAAGCGGCTGCGGACCAGGGGACGCCCCGCGGTTGAGCCCACGCCGGGGTCGGCTCCCGCCCCGCCGCCTCCCGAGGCCAGCGAAGCGCCCGCGAGGGAGGCCAGAAGATGAGCGTGCTGCTTCGCACCGAAGGGGTGCGCAAGTCCTACGGCGGGGTGCACGCCCTGGACTCCTGCACGGTGGAGATCGACGAGGGGTCGGTAGCCGGCCTGATCGGGCCGAACGGATCGGGCAAGACCACGCTGTTCAACGTCATTACCGGGTACGCCAAGGCGGACGCGGGGCAGGTGTACCTGGCTGATGAGAAGATCACCAATATCGCTCCGGACAAGGTCTTCGCCCGCGGGATCGGCCGGACCTTCCAGCTGACCAGGATCTTCGCCAGCCTCACGGTGCTCGAGAACATGCTGGTCGCCTCCCGGCACGGGGGCTCGGCGGCCCGCGCGCGCGCGATGGAACAACTTGAGTTCGTCGGCATCGCCGGGCACCACGCCGCGCTGGCCGGCACGCTCTCCTACGGCCAGCGCAAGCTCCTGGAGCTCGCCTATGTACTGGTCTCGGACCCCGCCGTCGTCCTGCTCGACGAGCGCCGGCGGTGTCAACCTTTCGCTGGTCAATCACATCGCCGACCGGATCCGCGAGCTGAACGCGGCCGGGAAGACCTTCCTGATCGTCGAGCACAACATGGAGTTCGTGATGGGCCTGTGCGACCGGGTCACGGTGCTCGACTCGGGCGCCGTGGTGGCCACCGGGCCGCCCGCCATCATCCGGACCGACCGCCGGGTGCTCAACGCCTACCTCGGCGAGGACCCCGACGATGATGATCCGGAACCGGGGGAGGAACCATGACGGCGCCCGCCGAGGGCCCGGTTCCGCCCGCCGGGGCAAGCACCACGGCCCGTTCGGTACTAAAGATCGAAGACCTAGTGGTCGGCTACGGCGGCGGTGATGTGCTGCGCGGGGTTTCCCTGGATGTCGCCGAGGGCGGCATCACCTGCGTGGTCGGGCCGAACGGGGCGGGCAAATCGACGCTGATGGCGTCGATAAGCGGGCTGCTGCGGCCGCGGCTCGGGTCGGTCATGCTAGGCGGGGAGAACCTCGTCGGCCTGTCGCCGCGCCAGGTGCTGCGCCTCGGCGTGGTGCAGGTGCAGCAGAACCACAGCCTGTTCCGTGACATGACGGTACGGGAGAACGTCGAGCTCGGCGGCTACATCCTGTCGGACCGGGCGCTGACCGGCCGCCGGATGGCGGCCGTGTTCGACCTCTTCCCGCAGCTCGCCGACTGGTCATCCAAGAAGGCGGGCAGCCTGTCCGGCGGGCAGCAGCGGCTGGTTGAGTTCGCCCGCGCGCTGATGCTCGAGCCCCGGCTGCTACTGCTCGACGAGCCGTCGATGGGACTGGCGCCGAAGACCCTGCGGACCGTGTTCGACGCGATTAAGCGGATGAACGCGGCGGGTACGACGATCCTGCTCGTCGAGCAGAACGCCCGGGCCGGGCTCCGCCTGTCCAGCCACGGCGTGGTGATGGAGAGCGGGCGGGTGCGGCTGTCCGGCACCGGGCGCGAAGTGCTCCAGAACCCCGAGATCGGGGCGCTCTACCTGGGCGGGGCGGTCAGTACTGGCTAGGTGGGGCCAGTTAGTCCCGCTTGCGGGCCAGCGTCAGGCCGTCGCCGATCGGAACCATGACCAGGTCGACGCGGTCGTCGGCGGCGGCGTGGTCGTTGAAGTCCCGGATCGAGATCACCAGCGGATTGTCGTTGCCAGCGTCGATCACGCGGCCGTGCGAGAACGTATTGTCCACCATGATCAACCCGCCCGGGCGCACCCGCGGCACCACTTCCCGCCAGTAGCCGAGGTAGCCGCCCTTATCGGCGTCGATGAAGGCGAGGTCGAACAGCTCCTCATCGGGGAGCGCGCGCAGCGTATCGATGGCCGGGCCGAGCCGCAGCTCGATCCGGTCCGTCAGCCCTGCTTTCTCCCAGTACTTCCTGGCCACCGAGGTCCACTCCGTGTTGATGTCGCAGCACAGCAGCCGCCCGCCGTCGGCCAGCCCCCGGGCGATGCAGATCGAGGAGTAGCCGGTGAAGGTGCCGATCTCGATGGCCGACGCGACGTCGGCGATCTGGGTCAGCAAGGTCATCAGCGTGCCCTGCTCGGGCGGGATCGCCAGGCCGGTCTCGTTGGGGAAGAGCTCGGCCGTCTCGTTCGCCAGCTCCCGCAGGACGGCGTCCGGCGGGCTGCTGTGCGCGTTGAGATAGGCGTTGAGATGAAGGCTGATCTGCTCGCTGCGCTGCGCCATGGGACAACGCTATAGCCATGATCGGCGTTGTGCCTACCGGCGGTCCTCCAGGCGGCTGGCCAGGAGCTCAGCCAGGTGGATGCCGTCCGCCTGGCCGAACTGGTCGAGCTGAGTGCGGCAGGAGAACCCGTCGGCCAGCACCACCGTGCCCGGTGCGGCGGCGCGCACGGCGGGCAGCAGGGCGGTCTCGGCCACGGCCCGCGAGACGTCATAGTGGCCGCGTTCGACCCCGAAATTTCCCGCCAGCCCGCAGCAGCCGCCGACCGCCTCGACCTCGGCGCCGGCCCGGGCGAGCAGCGCGGCGTCGGCCTGCCAGCCCATGACGGCATGGTGGTGGCAGTGCGGCTGGGCCACCGCGCGCACGCCGGAAAGGTCAGGTGGCGCCCACGCCCCGGTCTCGGTCAGCAACTCGGCCAGCGTGCGGGTTGCGGCGCGGACCTGCCAAGCGCGCGGGTCATCGGGCAGCAGCTCGGCGAGGTCGCCGCGCAGTACGGCGGTGCACGAGGGCTCGAGACCGACGATCGGCAGGCCGCGCCGGGCTGGCTCCGCCAGGGCCGCCAGGGTCCGCCGCAGCTGCTTGCGCGCGCCGTCCAGCTGGCCGGTGGAGATCCAGGTCAGCCCGCAGCACACGGGCCTGCCGGTGATTTCCACCGAGTAGCCGGCCGCCTCGAGCACTCGCACGGCGGCCTGGCCGACGCCGGGGGTGAAGTGGTCGGTGAACGTGTCCACCCACAGCAGCACCGGGTTGCCGGTACGGGCGGGACGGCCGGCGAACCAGTCGCGGAAGCTGTGCGCGGCGAACTGCGGCAGCGGGCGGCGGGTGTCGATTCCGCCCAGCCGCTTGGCCAGGCCGGCCAGCGGTCCCGGGCGCAGCGTGGCGTTGGCCAGGCCCGGTGCGCGGGCCGCCAGCCGGGCCCAGCGAGGCAGCCAGCCCAGCGAGTAGTGGGCCGCAGGGCGCAGCCGGCGCCGGTACCGCTGGTACAGCACCTCGGCCTTGTAGGTCGCCATGTCCACGCCCGCCGGGCAGTCCGAAGAACAGCCCTTGCACGACAGGCACAGGTCCAGCGCCTCGGCCAGCTCCGCCGATCCGAAGCCCTTGACCAGCGTGCCGTTCGCGAGCTCCTGCAGCACCCGCGAGCGGCCGCGGGTGGAATCCTTCTCATCCCGCGTGGCGAGGTAGGACGGGCACATCACCCCTCCGCTGGGCGTCGTGTCGGCCCGGCACTTGCCGACCCCGGTACAGCGGTGCACCGCCACCGACAGGTCACCGTCGTCGTGAGCGTAGGCGAACCCCAGGCCGGCCCGGATCGGGCGCGCCTGCGGCACGCGCAGGTCCGCGTCAATCGGCACCGGGTCGACCAGCACGCCTGGATTGAAGACGTTGCCCGGGTCGAAGATCGCCTTGACGGCGGCGAGAGTGTCGATGGCCTCGGGGGAGTACATGTAGGGGAGCAGCTCGCCGCGCGCCCGGCCGTCACCGTGCTCGCCGGACATCGAGCCGCCGTACTTGCCGACCAGCTGCGCCGCGGCGACGGCGAACTCACGGTAACGGCCCGGTTCGGTGGCGAAAGGGAAGTCGATGCGGACGTGCACGCAGCCGTCGCCGAAGTGCCCGTAGACCAGGCCGTCCAGGCCATGATCGGCCATCAGCGCGCCGAAATCGCGCAGGTACGCGCCCAGGTGCCGGGGCGGGACGGCGGCGTCTTCCCAGCCGGGCCAGGCCGGCGCGCCCGCCGGGGTGCGGCCGCTCAGGCCGGCGCCGTCCTCGCGGATGCGCCACAGGGCCCGCGCCGGGGCGCCCGTGACCACCAGCGCGTCGAGGCCGCCGGCGTCGGCGATCAGCCAGGCCGCCCCGCGCGCCGCGGCTTCGGTGTCGCCGGCGGTCTCCACGAACAGCCACGCCTCACCGCGCGGCAGCCCGGGCACGGCCGACACCCCCCGGCGGCCCCGGAAGACGTCCACCAGTTGCGCGTCCATGCCCTCGACCGCCACCGGGCCGTGCGGCAGCAGGCCGGGTACCGCGTCGGCGGCGTCCGGCATGCCGGGATAGCCGATCACGGCCAGCGCGACCGCCTTCGGCGACGGCACCAGCGCGACGGTCGCCCCGGTCATCAGGCTGAGCGTGCCCTCGGTGCCGGCCAGGAACTTGGCCAGGTCCGCGCCGTTCTCGGGCAGCAGGTGCTCCAGGGAGTAACCGGATACCTGCCGGGTGAACCGGCCGAACTCGGTGCGGATCAGGTCTAGCCGCCCGGCGACCAGGGTGTCGAGCGCGGCCCCGATCGTCCCGGCCGCGGCCAGCCCGTCGCGGCCGAGACGGCGGGCGGCCAGCGGCTCACCGGACGCGGTCAGCAGGTCCAGGCTCACCACGTTGTCGGCCGTGCGCCCGTATCTCAGCGCCCGCGAGCCGCAGGCGTTGTTGCCGATCGAGCCGCCGATGCTCGCGCGCGCGTGGGTAGACGGATCGGGGCCGAACCGCAGTCCGTACCCGGCCGCGGCCGCGGTGATGTCGTCCAGGACCGCGCCGGGCTCCACGACCGCGGTCCGCGCGTCCGGATCGACGGAAAGCACCCGGTTCAGGTGCCGCGAGAAGTCCAGCACGAGGCCGGATCCGACCGAGTTCCCCGCGGTGGAGGTGCCGCCGCCGCGGCTGGTCACCGGCACGCCGAGCTGCGTGGCCACGTGCAGCGCGCCGGCCGCCTCGGCCACGTCCCTCGGGAAGGCCACCACGCTCGGCACGACCCGGTAGTTGGACGCGTCGGTGGAGTATTCCGCCCGCCGGCGGGCCGAGTCGTCGACGTCGGCCAGCCCGGCGCCCCGGAGTGCTGCCGCCAGGTCCCGGGGCGATGTGGTCATGGTTCCGGATGCTATGCCCGAACGGGCAGTGGTGCCTGCCCCGGTCACCTACTTCGCCGGCATCTCGCCGGCATCTCGCCGGCATTTATGCTTCCGCTTCAAGCTAATTGTTATTATCGCCCTTTAGTAAATGCACATGCAGGCTAACGTGCGCCCGCATTGTGCGCGTTAACATCGTCGGGCGTCGTCATGGACGCTGCCCGGGATAGCTAATCCGGGCCATGCGGGGCCGGTACGGCGGAGTGGTAAATGATCAACTAGCGCAGGCATGGTCATCACCCGGCCTCCGATAGAGCGCGAAATAAGAGCATGGATTGCACTAAGCTGGAGGCGTCTCCGGGGATCTGAGGCGCAAACTACCTGCGGTTACCGTGGGTGAGCACGGGGAGTATTCACTTAAGCACCCTCTTGCGTGGAAACTGAGACGAATATTGCGATTGGGGTAGCGCGTCGCGGCCGGTGCGGACACTATTGCTTCGGACGGTCGCTGGGGCCGCATATTTTTCCCATGGGGCGCCGCGTCACCTGCATATTGACGGCGACGGCCCTTCCGCTCCCAACGGGAGAGCCGTCTTTACCCCAGGCACTTCCACGGGAGGAATGGGCCCTTATGACTGCACGTCGAACACCTGCCGATGGGGACGTACCGGGTGATCCGGGCGGGGCATGATCGAGCCGGATGATTCCGCGGCGGCGGGTCGGTGTGACGCCGATCCCCGTTGCCTGCACGTGCCGTGCTTTCAGGTCCGGCTGGAGGCCTCGCGGCCGCCGCAGGCCCAGCAGCAGTCCAACGCCTGCGCCTATCACGTGGCCGATGTCATCCAGGCCCTGCGCGCGTGGGCCGGGGAACGCGCGCTGGTCGACGGTCAGCTGACCATCCTGGCGATCGAGCCAGCGGCGGGCGGGCGGCAGTCCGGGGGACACGGCGGCCCCGGATTCCCGTTCACCACCATCCCGCTCACGACCGGCCGCGGGACGCCTTAGTCCAGGCGGGAGGCCCGGTGCCGCAGCGCGCGGGCGAAGTCGGCCGCGAACGACGCCGCGTCGGCCGCTTCCAGGCGGGCGGAGGAAATCCTGACTCCCGGCGGAGACGCGATGCGGAACCGCTGGCCGGGGGCCACCGCCCAGCCCGCCGCGGCCAGCGACGAGGCGACGCCGTCCTCGTCGGGCACGGGCACCCAGCAGGTGAATCCCGACCGGCCGCTCGCCGTGATGCCGTGGCCGTGCAGCGCCGACCGCAGCGCGTCGCGGCGGCCCGCGTAGACCTCGGCTGCCGTACTCAGCGCACGGGCGACCGACGGGTCCGCCCACATGTCCGCGACCATCTCCTGCAGCTGGTAGCTCACCCACCCGGTGCCTAGTGCCTGCCGCCCCGCGACCCGCGTGATCGTGGCCTCGTCGCCGGCCATCACGGCGAGCCGCAGGTCCGGACCGAGCGACTTGGACACCGAGCGCAGGGTAACCCAGCGGTCCGGACTCCCTGGCCATCCCGAGCAGACGGAAAGGGCGGGTACGCCGGCCACCGGCCCGGCATGGTCGTCCTCGACCACCCCGACGGCCGGGTACCGGCGCAGGACGGCGGCGATCTCCTCGGCCCGGCCGGCGTTCCAGGCGGCACCGGTGGCGGCCTGGGCCCGCGGCGTGACGATCAGCGCGCCCGCGCCGCGGGCGAGCGCGGCCGCCAGCTCCGTCGGCCGCAGGCCTAGGTCATCGAGGGGTACCGGGACCGCGATATAGCCCATGGCGGCCAGCAGGTCGAAGGTGACGGCATGACCGGGATCCTCGACGATCACGCGATCCGAGGACGTCAGCCAGGTGGCGAGGGTCCGCTCGATACCGTCGAGCGCGCCGCCGGTCACCGTCAGGTTGGCGGCGTCGATGCCGTCGGCCGTCAGCTGGTCGGCCGCCAGGCGCCGCAGTCGCGGCGAGACCGGCGCCTCGGCGTACATCCGGGTCGTCCGCCCGGCGGGCCTGGCCGGAAGCAGCGGCAGCAGGTCCGGGTCGGGGCCGCCGGTGACGAGGTCCCTGGTACCGGCCGGCGCGCTGAGGTAGACACGCGAGCTGACCGGGGGCGCCCCGCGGATCCGCGTGCCGGCCCGGCCGGTCCCGGTCGTGAGGCCGCGCCGGCGCAGTTCGCGGTACGCCGCCGCGACCGTGGTGGGGCTGACACCGAGCTGGCCGGCCAGCTCGCGGACCGGCGGCAGATGATCCCCCGGCGTCAGCTGCCCGCTGCGGACGCCGGCTTCCACGCTGGCTGATATTTCCTTGGCGGTACGGCCGGCCAGGCGATATCGTACCAGTATGTTCACAATATGTACTGTAACATTTTCCGGTGACGGCGGGAGCGAATCGCGGTGAGCGCGGCGTTCTCGGCCGAGTCCCGGCTCATCCACGCGGGAACATCACGCGTGCCCGGGCAGCCGGGTACGCCGCCGCTGGTGCCGGCCAGCATCTACGTCTCGGCCGGGGAGCCGCGCCCGGGCCGGGCGTACGGCCGGGAAAGCAATCCCGGCTGGGAAGCCCTCGAGCAGGCGCTGGGCGGCCTGGAGGACGCCGAGGCGGTGGTCTTCGCCTCCGGGCAGGCGGCCTCGATGGCGCTGATGCTGGCGCTGGCCCGGGGCCGGGAACGCCTCGTGCTGCCCTGCGATGGCTACTACGGAGGCCGGGTGCTCGCGGACCAGCTGCGGCCGCACGGAGCCGTTCCCGTGCCCGCGGACCTGCAGGACCTGCCGGCCATCGAGCGTGAGCTGACGGCCGCACCGTCAGTGCTGTGGGCCGAGACGCCGACGAATCCGCTGCTCCGGGTGGCGGATCTGGCGCGGCTCGCCGAGCTCGCGGCCGCCGCGGGCGCCCCCATGGTGGTAGACAACACCGTCGCCACCGGCCTGCTCCAGCGCCCGCTCGACTGGGGGGCCACGGCTTCGCTCTACTCGCTGACCAAATCTGTTTCCGGTCACTCCGACCTGATCCTGGGGGCCGTGGTGAGCCGCGATCAGGAGCTGCTGGCCGGGCTCCGGGCCTGGCGGAACAGCGGCGGCGGCATCCCCGGGCCGTTCGAAGCCTGGCTAGCGTTGCGCGGGCTGAAGACGCTGCCGCTGCGAATCGCGCGCCAGTCGGACAGCGCGCTGGCCATCGCCAGGCACCTGGCGGGCCATCCCCGGGTGGCCGCGGTGCACTACCCCGGCGTCGAGAACTCGGCGCTCCAGGTCGCCTGTCAGCAAATGCCTGGCGGCTTCGGCCCGCTCTTGTCCTTCGAGATCGTCCCGGCCGCCGCCGCGGCCGCGGACCACGTGGTGATGAGTTCCGAGCTGATTCTGCCCGCGACCAGCTTCGGGGGCGTCGAGTCGACCTGGGAGCGCCGCGCCCGGTGGCCAGGTGAGACGGCACCGGAAAGCCTGATCCGGCTCTCAGTCGGCATAGAGCCAGCCGCGGACCTGATCGCCGACATTGACACCGCCCTGATGGCCCTCAAGGAGTTGCAGTGACGAGAACCGCGGTAGGTGATTACGTGCTCGACGACGACCCGGCCCGGATCGACGCCGGGGCCGCGGTGTCGTTCCTGACCACCGAGGCGTACTGGGGCCGGTGGCGCGGCGAGGAAGAAATCACGCGCCAGATCCGCGCATCCTGGCGCGTGGTGGGAGCCTATGACCAGGCCGGCGCCATGGTCGGCTTCGCCCGTGCGTTCAGCGACGGCGGGTCTGCCTACCTCTCCGACGTGTACGTGCTCCCCGCTCATCGCGGCGCCGGCCTGGGCCAGGCGATCGTGCGGGCGATGATCGAAGACGGCCCAGGCGCAGGGCTGCGCTGGATGCTGCATACCTCAGACGCGCACGGCCTGTACCGCAGGTTCGGCTTCACCCAGCCAGATGGCCGCTACCTGGAGCGGCCAGGGGGGCCAGGGGAGTCTGGGGGGACGGGCAGTCCCTCCAGGAGCAGGGGGGGTCTGGGGGGGATCGCTCCCCCCGGGAAAATACTGACCGGGAAGCTGATCCGCCTCGAGCCGCTCCGGCACGAGCACGTGCCCGGGCTGGTGGCCGCCGGGGCGGGCGGCGCGGAGCTCTACCGCTGGTCTCCGGTACCGCAGGGCGAGGGCGAAGTCCGGCGGTACGTCGAGACGGCCGTCGGGGCCAGGGACCGTGCGGCGGCGGTGCCGTTCGCGGTGGTCCGGGCCGCCGACGACGTGGTCATCGGGTCGACGCGGTTCTTCGACCTCGGCTACTGGGCCTGGCCGGACAGCCATCAGCACACCGGGCCGGACAGCTGCGAAATCGGCTACACCTGGCTCAGCCCGGACGCGATCAGGACCGGGGCGAACACCGAGATGAAGCGCCTCATGCTCAGCTACGCGTTCGAGGTCTGGCAGGTCCGCTCGGTGTGCCTGCACACCGACGCGCGGAACCAGCGGTCACGGGACGCCATGGCGCGCATCGGCGCGCGCTTCGAGGGCATCTTGCGCTCGCACCGGCTCGGCGCGGACCTGGCGCCGCGGGACTCGGTCCGCTTCAGCGTCACGGCAGCCGACTGGCCCGCGGTCCGGCTGCGGCTTGACGAGCTGGACCGGCGGTATCAGCCGGCCTGACGAACCCCGGTGGTCCCGGCCCGCGGGCGGGACTCCAGGCTCCGCCACCAGGCCTGGCCCGAGGCCGGCAGCATGTAGATCGGGTCGTAGTAGGGGTACTCGCGGCTGAGAGCCAGGTCGTCGTCCGCCTCGATCGCGGTGTGGTAGTTCTTCGTCCAGTACGAAATGCCGTGCTCGGTGTCGTACCTGGCCACCTGGTGCAGCCAGCGCTTGCCGACGTAGGGCACGTCGCAGACCAGCCGGGGGGTGGCGAACCCGGGCAGGTAGCCCATGATCTGGTGCTGCAGCGCCTGGCCCTCGTGCAGGGTCAGCCGCCAGTGCTCGCTGCCGGGGATCATGTCGCACATGTAGAAGTAGTAGGGCATGATCGCGGCCTCGTCGAGCAGGGCGAAGCACAGGTCGAGCAGCGCCTCGGCGCTGTCGTTGGTACCGCGGAGCAGCACGCCCTGGTTCCGCACATCGCGGACGCCGGCCTCGAGCATGGCCGCGGCCGCCCGCGCCACCAGCGGCGTCACCGACTGAGCCGCGTTCACGTGGGTGTGAATCGCGATGCTCGCGCCGCGCGACCGGGCCGTGGTCGCGAGCCGCGTCATACCCGCGCGGACCTCGTCGCTCAGCCAGTGCTGCGGCAGCCCCATCAGGGCCTTACTGGCCAGCCTGACGTCCCGGATGGAGTCGATCTCGAGCAGCGCGGCGACGAACGACTCGAGCCGCGGCCACGGCAGGTTGGCCACGTCACCGCCGGAGACCACCACGTCCCGCACGCCGGGCGTGCGGCGCAGGTAGGAGAGCATGGCCGCGAGCCGGTCTTCGCGCGGCAGCGTGAACTTGTGCTTGTCGGTCACCGTCGTGGGGTTGCCGACCAGGTCCATCCGGGTGCAGTGGCCGCAGTACTGCGGGCACGTCGGCAGCAGCTCGGCGAGCACCTTGGTGGGGTAACGGTGGGTGAGGCCCTCGACCGCCCACATCTCCGCCTCGTGCAGCGAGTCACGCTGCGCGTACGGGTGTGACGGCCAGTCGGTCCGCCGGTCGCTGAACGCCGGGATCATGTACCTGCGCACGGGGTCCGCGTAGAAGGCCTCGGTGAAGCCGGCCTGATCGGGCGCTGTCGCAGGCACCATGGTGTTGAGCATCTGCGGGGGTATCAGCATCGACATCGTGGCCCGCTCGCGCTGATCACGCTCGAGGTCGGCGGAGAACGCCTCGTCCAGCCCCGGCCCGGTGACCTGGCGAAGCTGCCGTACGTTCTTGACGCAGTGCGCGCGCTGCCACTGCGCGGATTCCCAGTCAGCAGCGGACACCCCGGCCCAGCCGGGGAACCGGCGCCAGTCGGGTTCGGCCAGCTCTTGCCGCTTGTATACATATGGCTGCGAGATCATGAACGAAGCCCTCCAATGACAGCATGATATTGGAGAACCTACGGCTAAAAGCAAGATCTACCGGAGAATTTCCCGAACGAGCCGGACTGCGTGTAACTGTACGTTCACACGCAGCCTGGCGACAATTCCCTGCCACGGGCCGAGGACACCGGAGTGGGAAGGGTCAGGACCGGCCGAGGTGGCCAGCAGCACCTCTCCGGCCATGGCCGGGATTTCCGCCGGCCAGCCGGAGAAGTTCGCCGCCACGACCAGGGAGCCGACGCGATAGACCCATTGCCCGGGCTGGGCGGGCAGCGGCTCGAAGTCGGCGATGCCGCCGCTCAGCTCGATGTGGCGCAGCGCGAGGAGGCGCCGGCAAAGCCACATCGTGGAGTCGGCGTCGGCGCGCTGGTCGGCGACGTTGCGCACCGGATGCTGCGGCAACGGCAGCCACGGCGTCACGTCCGGCCTGGTGAAGCCGCCGCCCGGGGTAGCGTCCCACACCATGGGGGTCCTGGCCCGGTCCCGGTTGAGGCGGGCGTCGCCGGCCAGCGTCGCGTTGTCCCGGCGCAGCTCGGGCGGCACGTCGACGTCGGCCATGCCTATCTCGTCGCCGTAGTACAGCACGGCGGTGCCGGGCAAGGTGGTCAGCACCAGGAGGGCAAGCCTGATCTTGTGCTCGTCACCGTCGCACCAGCGGGTGGGGAAGCGGCCGATGTCATGGTTGGAGCCCATCCATACCGGGCACGCACCCGGCGGCAGCGCCGCCAGCGTCTGCGCCACGATCTTTGCCAGCCGGGGCGCATCGAAGTCGGCGAAGGCGAAGGGGAAGTTGAACCCGAGCTGCAGCTCGTCGTTGTCGCCGTAGTAGGAGGCCAGCCGCTCGGGCTCGGCGACCCACGTCTCGCCGAGCAGCAGCCGCGACGGGGAGTAGCTCTCGGCGATCTTGCGCCAGTCGCGGTAGACGCCGTGCGTCTGCGGCCGGTTGGCGTTGTAGACGAGCCGCAGGCCGAACTGGCCTTCCAGCGGGCTGTCACTGGTGACAGGCGGGTTGTCGCGCAGCTCGGCGTCCTTGTACAGGCCGTTCGCCACGTCGATGCGGAACCCCGCCACGCCCCGGTCGAACCAGAACTTCAAGATGTCGCGGAACTCGGCGTGGACCGCGGGCTGCCACCAGTTCAGGTCCGGCTGACTGACCAGGAAGTTGTGCAGGTAGTACTGGCCGCTGTCATGCCACTGCCAGGCGCGGTTTCCGGTGAAGTCGACCCAGTTGTTCGGCGGACCGCCGCCGGGCGCCGGATCGGCCCACACGTAGTAATCGCGGTGATCAGCGTCACGGCTGGCGGCGGCGTCGATGAACCAGGGATGCGCGGAACTGGTGTGGTTGGGCACCAGGTCGAGCAGGACCCGCATGCCCCGCTGGCCGGCCTCGGCGATGAGCTCGTCCAGGTCGGCCAGCGTGCCCAGCTCGGGGTGGACGCCGGTGTAGTCACTGACGTCGTAGCCCCAGTCCGCGTCCGGAGACGGCATGGTGGGCGACAGCCAGATGCCGTCCACCCCGAGCCAGGACAGGTGGTCAAGGCGCTCCGTGATGCCGCGTACGTCGCCGTACCCGTCATCATTAGTGTCGCGCCATGACCGCACGTACAGCTGATAGAGGACGGCACCGTGCCACCACGGCGGACCCGCCTCGGCCGGGCTCACTCTCCTAACCGCGGATGGCCAGTCCCGTCTTCGGGTCGAAGAACTGCATGTCCTCGATGTCGATGCCGAAGGTCATCATGTCGCCGACCTTGACTGGTGTCTTGGCCTCGATGCGGGCCACGCCCTCGCCTTCGCCCACGGCCTCGGCCTCGTCCTTATCGACCGCCCCCTCGGCTATAACCCGGTTCGCGTCGATGGTGAAGTGGACCACCTGCTCGGAGCCGAGCGCCTCGATCAGGTCGACCTTACCGACGAGAGTCGGGCCGGTTTCGCCCGGCTTCGCCGCGGGAAGGTGCTCGGGGCGCATGCCCACGACCACGTCCTTGCCCGCGTACGCGGGCAGGCCGGGGCGCTTGACCCGGACGGCTTCCGGCAGCGTTACGTCCTGGGAGCCGAGCTTGATCGACCGTGCGCCCTCGGTCAGGGCGGCGTCGTACAGGTTCTGCGCCGGGGAGCCGATGAAGGCGGCCACGAAGATGTTGTCCGGGTTGTCGTAGAGGTTCTGCGGGGTGTCGACCTGCTGCAGCACGCCGGCCCGCATCACCGTGACCCGGTCGCCCATGGTCATGGCCTCGACCTGATCGTGGGTGACGTAGATGGTGGCCACGCCGATCCGCCGCTGGATACGGGCCACCTCGGCCCGCATCTGCACCCTCAGCTTGGCGTCCAGGTTGCTCAATGGCTCGTCCATCAGGAACACCGAGGGCTCGCGCACGATGGCCCGGCCCATGGCGACCCGCTGGCGCTGGCCACCGGACAGCTGACCGGGCTTGCGGTCCAGCCACTCGGTCAGGCCGAGGATGTCGGCCGCCTCCTTGACCTTCGCGTTGAGCTGGTCCTTGGGCATCTTGCGCAGCTTGAGCGCGAAGCCGATGTTCTCCGCCACCGTCATGTGCGGGTAGAGAGCGTAGTTCTGGAAGACCATGGCGATGTCGCGTTCCTTGGGCGTCTCATCGTTGGCCTCCTTGCCGCCGATGCGCAGGACGCCGCTGGTGATGTCCTCCAGCCCGGCGACCATCCGCAGCGCCGTGGTCTTGCCGCAGCCCGACGGCCCCACCAGCACCATGAACTCGCCGTCGGCGATGTCGATGGAGAGGTCCTTGACCGCGTGAAAGCCGTTCTCGTAAACCTTGTTCAGCTTGTCCATGCTTACCGTGGCCATGATGGCTCCTTACCGGGCGCGTGCCCATGATTACCGGACTTGCTCATCCCTTTACCGCGCCCGAGGTCAGGCCGGAGATGACGAACTTGCGGAAGATGAAGACCAGGATGCCGATGGGCACCACCGCCACGACGCTGGCCGCGAAGATGGTCCCGTACGGGACCTGGAAGTTCCCGCCGAATTCGGCGATGCCCACCGGGATGGTCCGGTAGTTGTTCGCGTTGTTGAACGTCAGCGCCATCAGGAATTCGGTCCAGCAGGCGGTGAAGCAGAAGATCCCCGCCGTGAACAGGCCGGGCAGCGCCTGCGGCAAGATGATCGTCCAGACGGTGCGCAGCGGGCCGGCGCCGTCGATCCGGCCGGTCTCCTCCATCTCCTTCGGGATGCCGAGCATGTAGTTCCGCAGGATCCAGATGGCGAACGGGAGGTTGAAGGCCGTGTACGGCAGGATCAGCCCCTGGTAGCTGTTCAGCCAGCCGATTTCACGCATGAGCAGGTACAGCGGCGCGAGCACCGCGACGGCCGGGAAGACCGAGATGATCAGCAGGATCACCAGCGTGGTGAACTTGCCCCGCATCGGCAGCCGGCCCAGGGCGTAGCCGGCCAGCGTGCCCAGGAACAGCACGAGCGCCGTGGTAGCGAGCGTGACGATTATCGAGTTCCTGAAGTAGATCCCGAAGTCGTAGTTGACGAACGCGTTGCTGTAGTTCTCGGTGCTGAACGGGGTCGGGCCCAGCGAGGGCGGGCTGTTCCCGATCGCGTTCGGGTTCTTGAAGCTCGAGGCGACCAGCCAGTACAGCGGCAGGAGGATGAAGAGCGCGGTGACCAGTGTGGAGATGGTGACGCCGTTGATGTACTTGTGCCAGCCGACTCGCTTGCGATTACGCATGTTAGTTGCCCTCCTGTCCGACCTGAACCCGGAACACCCGCAGCGAGGCCAGGCAGCCGAGGAGCACCAGCAGCGCGGTGGTGGTGGCCACGGCGGCGCCGGGCCCGAAGGCGAGGTTCTTGAACAGCGCGTTGTAGGCGAGGATCGCCAGCGACTGGGTGGCCGTGCCCGGACCGCCGCCGGTCATCACGTAGGGCAGGTCGAACAGCCCGAAGGCCTGCAGCACGCGGAACATGACCGCGAGCGCGATCGTGGGCCGCAGCAGCGGCAAGGTGATACGCCAGAACGTGTACCAGCCGGACGCGCCGTCCATTTCCGCCGCCTCGTACACGTCCCCGGGCAGCATGACCAGGCCGGCCAGCACGATGATGGCCACGAACGGCGTCGTCTTCCAGATATCGGCGATCATCAGCCCGATGACGGCCGAGCCCGGGGTGCCGAGGATGACCGGGTGACCAAAGCCCAGGGCGCCGAGGAGGTAATCGGCGAGGCCGTAGGTCCCGTTGTAGATGTAGGCCCACAGCTCGGCGTTGATGACGGTGATCATCGACCATGGGATGAGCAGCAGCGCCATCATCCAGCCGCGCCCGGCGACCAGACGCTCGAGCACCAGCGCGATGCAGGTGCCGAGGACCAGCTCGGCCACGACAGTTATCAGGGTGTAGTAGAGGGTGAAGAACAGCGCGTCGCGCCACAGTGACGAGTGGAGCAGCAGGTTGTAGTTGCTGAACGTGAAGCCGTCGAGGCTGAAGCCGCTGCCGGTCACGTTCACGTAGTTGAGGCTCATGATGACCGAGTACACGATCGGGAAGATCGTGACCGCGGCGATGACGACCAGCGCGGGCGCAGAGAAGCCCCAGCCCATCCGGGCCAGCCGTCTTCTGTTGATATCGGGACGGGGGACCGGCGGGACGGCGTCGGTCCTCAGCTGACCAGGCGCACTCTGTCCAGAGGCACTTGAGATGGCGGTCATGGGTAACTCCTCGCGGCCGGCGGCCGAGATAAGTAGAGCCGAGATGAGTAGAGGGGTGCTGCTAGCCGGCGGCCCAGGCGACCGCCGGGGGCCGGGAAGCGGATCGCTTCCCGGCCCAGGCAGCACGGCGGATGGGTCACAATCCGCCGTTGGATGTGCTGGATAGTGCGGTGGTGGCCGCGGACTGCATGGACGCTACCGCCGCTGACGGAGAGGCCGACCCGGCCAGGGCTGCGTTCACGTTCTGGTAAATCGCGGTGGACAGCGCCGGGTACTCGGGCGTGCCCGCGGGCCGCGGGACCAGCCTGGTCTTCGGCACGACGGCAAACACCGGGTTCGAGGCGATGGTCGCGGGCGAGGTGCGCACGGCCTGGACGGTGGAGATGAACCCGTACTTCTGGGACAGGATGTTCTGCGCCGTGGTGCTCGACATCCACTGGATGAACGTCAGGTCCGCGCCCAGGTGAGCGCTGTGCGGGTTGATGTACAGGTTCCAGCCGCCGATGTTGGAGTAGCCGGGGTACCCCTGGCCCGCGAAGGTCGGCAGCGGCGCGACGCCGACCTGGCTCGCGGTGAGCTTGCCGCCGCTGGACGGAGTAATGGCGGCTGTGTAGGCGTAGTCCCAGTTGCGCAGGAACGCGGCGTTGCCTCCACCGAAGGTGTTCATCGCCTGCGGCTCCTGGAACGTGGTCACCGCGGCCGGGCTGGCGCCGGAGGTGATCAGGCTGCGCATGAACGTGACGGCCTTGAGGGCCGCGGGTGAGTTGAGCGTGGCCGTGGTGTAGGAGCTGTTCGTCGGCGAGCCGCCCGCGGAGGTCAGGTATTCCATGAAGTTGCAGGTCAGGCCCTCGTACGAGTCGCCTTGCCAGACGAAGCCGTACTTGACGCTGCCGTTGCTGGCCAGCGTCTTGGCGTCGGTCTCGAGCTGCTCCCAGGTCTGCGGTACCGCCATGTGGTACTTGGCGAGCAGGTCCTTGCGGTAGTACAGGAAGCCCTGGTCCTCGAACAGCGGCGAACCGTAGACCAGGCCCTTGTAGCTGGCGCCTGCGACCAGACCGGGAGCGAACTTGCTCCAGTAGCTGGCGGGGAGGTACTTCGACAGCGGGACGGCCAGCTGGTGCGCGCCGAACTGGGCCGGCCAGATCACGTCGCCCATGAACACGTCGGGAGTGGTCGAGCCGCCGGAGATCTGGGTGGCCACCGTGGCCCGGTAGGTGTCGGTGTCGGTCGGCGCGGACACCAGGGTCACCTTGATGTTCGGGTACTGCTTCTCGAACGCGTTGATCAGCACGGTCCGGGCGTCGTTGGCGCCGGTGCCGCTCAGCGGACTGGCCTCCCAGACGATGCTGCCGGACGTCGTCGAACCCACACTGCTACTCGATCCGGCGCTGGTGCTAGTACCGGCCGCGCTGCTGCTACTGCTGCTGCTCCCGCCACCACAGGCGGCCAGGGTCAGCACCGTGACGCCCGCGAGGGCGGTAAGTCCAAGTCCCCCCTTTAGCCGGGCAGGGGATCTTCTGAAACTTCTTCGTGACATTTGTGCTCCTCCTGGGCTATGCCCTTGACCTGTGGGCCGTTCGTGATGCCCGTGCATCGACCGAATCTTCTTTGACCGGCCCCATGGGTCGCCGGCCGCTCATGCGACACCTGCGACCGCGTACATTGCAGAACTCGTCCTGGCCACCATGGACAACGGCAGCTCCTCCCGCAGTGGCCGCACCAGCTGGGCGCGGATCTGCGCGCACAGCCGGCTGGCCCCGCGCGCTCCGCTTTCGGCTAGCGGCTGGTGGACCGTCGACAGCCCGAGCTGGGCTGCGGACTCGATATCGTCGTAGCCGACCACCGAGAGGTCGTCGGGAACCGAATGGCCGGACTTCTCGGCCGCGGCCAGGACGCCGATGGCCTGAGTGTCCGAGGCCGCGAAGATCGCGGTCGGCGGGTCGGGCAGGTCGAGCAGCTCCTGCGCCATCGACGCGGCCTCCGAGGCCGCGTGCTCGCCGAGCCGGACGATCGCGGGATCGTAGCTGATCCGGTGCCGCAACAACGTCCGCCGGTAGCCGAGCAGGCGGCGCCGGGTCGACAGGAAGCCAAGGTCGCCGGCGGGGGAGTCCCCGATGAAGCCGATCCTGCGGTGGCCCAGGGCGATCAGGTGCTCAGTCGCCAGCGACCCGCCCCGAATGTCGTCGACGACCGTGCAGGGCACACCGGGCGCTTCCACGTCCACCATGACCAGCGGCACGCCGGCATGGCGCAGCGCGGCCAGCTGAGTGTCGCTCAGCCGCAGGGACATCACGACCGCGCCGTCAGCTTCGTGCCGCGTGGTCAGCGCGGCCACGTGCCGGTCTCGCTGATCTGGCGTCTCGACGTTGTGCACCACGGTGTCGAAGCCCTCGTCGTCGAGCACGCCGATGGCCCCGGCCAGCCGGGCGGCGGCCGAGGGACGGGTCAGGAAGGGCACGAGGATGACGACGGTGCGGGTATGCCCCCGGGAGAGGCTCTCCGCCGAGCGGCTCGGCCGGTAGTTGAGGCGCTGGATGACTTCCATGACCCGCCTGCGAGTGTGCTCCCTGACATTGGGACTCTCGTTCAGGACTCGGGATACCGTGCCGACGCTGACACCGGCGGTGGCGGCTACCTCCGCGATGTTTACCCGATGGGCCGATTTCAGCCGACTCACCTCTCCCGGCTTCGCTGCCAGAGCGGCTGCTCTTGCATGGAACCGCTTCCATTTAGAGGTACTCCTCGCGTCGGCGAGGAGTCAAGCAACAGGCCTGACTCATTTAGGTCACATAATGACGTCAGTAACCTCATTATCCCAGCTCAGAGCCGTTAACGTGGCTTTAACCTGCCCGCGCTTAACTTTGGGACGCACATGGCTCAGGACTCTTTCCGGGACAAGTTACAGCTCCCGCACTTGGCCTGACTTGAGTGACACGCCGAGTCCAGTGGAAATTGTGTGACTTGCCGGCCTGCCCGCCAGGGATAGGCACGCCTGGCCGCAAGCCGAATTATCTCTGCTAGCTTCCTGGAGCTGACCCAAGAAGATACGGTGTACGGGTATCAGAGCAGTAAATTTTCCTGCATCGCTTCGGCGGAGGAAGGATTACGGGCATGACCAGGCCGTCGCCGTCCGGACTGCATCCCGAGGCGGGATCGCCACTAGGGCTACACCGAGTGATCGAGCCGTCAGGTGTTCTCCCGCAAGCGGCGTGGCGGCTGGAACCACACCACCCGGGCGGCGCGATCGCCGCCGATGAGGTCCTGGTCAGGGTGGACCGGCTGAACCTGGACGCCGCTTCCTACCGCCAGATCCGCGAAACCTACGGTGACGACCCCGACAAGATCAGGGCGGCCGTTCTCGAGATCATCGCCACCCGCGGCAAGATGCAGAACCCGGTCACCGGCTCAGGCGGCATGCTCACCGGCACGGTAGAACAGGCGGGCCCCGACTCCCCCCTGGGCCTCAAGCCCGGCCAGCGCATCGCCACCCTGGTCTCCCTCACCCTTACCCCCCTGACCATCACCGACTCCCTCTACCGCTGGACCGCCCAGTCCGAGCAAGTCCCCTGCGAAGGCCACGCCATCCTCTTCGCCCGCTCCATAGCCGCCGTACTCCCCGACGACCTCCCCATCCCCCTCTCCCTAGCCGTAATGGACGTCTGCGGTGCCCCCGCCCTGACGCGACGCGTGGTAAAGGCCGCTCGAGCCAATGCGAGCGCGACGGAGGAAGTGCGAGTCCTGATCATCGGCGCCGCCGGCAAGAGCGGTTCCCTGTCCGCCGCCGCCGCCCGCCAAGCTGGCGCCACCAAGATCATCGGCGTAGTCCCCACCGGAGCCGAAGCGGTCCTGCTACGTGACCCCCTCGGCGACGGGAGTACGGGTAATGGCGACGGGCCGGAGTCCGCCACCACCCCCCTGGTCGACGAGATAGTAATCGCCGACGCTAGAGACCCCGTGGGCCTGGCAGAGAAAGTGCAGGCTGCCGGAGGACCCGCGGACGTGACCGTGGTCTGCGTCGACGTCCCCGGCTGCGAGGGCGGGGCGATTCTGTCCACCGCCCAAGGCGGCACAGTGATCTTCTTCAGCATGGCGACGTCCTTCAGTTCCGCGGCGCTGAGCGCGGAGGGACTCGCCGCCGACGTGACCATGCTGGTGGGCAACGGGTACGTACCTGGCCATGCCGAGCTCGCGCTCGACCTGATCCGCGCGACACCGGCGCTGCGCGCCCTGTTCGAGCGCCGTATCCGGCACGAGGGAGGCCAGCCATGACGGGGAAGCTCAACCTGGATCCCGCCATCGTGAACCAGGCGCGCGAACTGGCCAGACTGGCGGGACAGCCGGTGACGGACCTGGCGCGCACCCACACCACCGTGTCGGTGGAACGTGCCGTGCTGCGGCTGGCCGGGCTGGACGGGGCGGACGATGACGGGATGCCCTGGGTCAACCGGCTCACCAACGCGGTCCGCGAGTCGGTCGGGCTTGAGCACGGGGTGGCCCTGCCGGTCTGGGACGCGATGCTGGCCGGCGACTATCCCGACCTGCGTACGCTGGCCGTCGACGCGACGGCGGGACTGGTCAAGTTCCGTCTCCCCGCGGGGCACGAGGCTGACGCGTCGCGGGAAACCGCGGCCCGTTCGGTGAAAAAAGGAATTTCCCGGATCGATGCCCAGCGGGTGGAGCGGGACCGCATGCTGGCCGCTACCTCGAACCCGCCGATGCCCTGGATCTACCTGATCGTCGCGACCGGCGATATCTACGAGGACATCCCGCAGGCCCAGGCGGCGGCGCGGGAGGGCGCGGACATCATCGCGGTGATCAGGTCGACCGGGCAGTCACTGCTCGACTACGTGCCCGAGGGTGCCACCCGGGAGGGCTACGCCGGGACCTACGCCACCCAGGAGAATTTCCGGCTGATGCGGTCCGCCCTCGATGACGTGTCCCGGGAGCTCGGGCGCTACGTCCGGCTGACCAACTACGCCTCCGGCCTGTGCATGCCGGAGATCGCCTCGCTGGCCGGGCTGGAGCGGCTGGACATGATGCTGAATGACTGCATGTACGGGATCATCTTCCGCGACATCAACCCGGTCCGGACGTTCATCGACCAGCGGTTCTCCCGGCAGGTGCACGCGCGGGCCGGCATCGTGATCAACACCGGCGAGGACAACTACCTGACCACCGCCGACGCAGTGGACGCGGCGCATACGGTGGTGGTGTCGCAGCTGCTCAACGAGTACTTCGGCCGCGAGGCCGGGCTCGCCGACAGCCAGCTCGGGCTCGGGCACGCATTCGAGATCAACCCCGAGGTCCCTGACTCGTTCCTGCTCGAGCTGGCGCACGCGCAGCTGATCAGGGAGCTGTTCCCGGACGCGCCGCTGAAGTACATGCCGCCGACTAAGCACATGACCGGCAACATCTTCGGCGGCTACCTGCTGGACGCGTTCTTCAACCTGTGCGGCGTGATGACCGACCAGTCGATCCTGCTCATCGGCATGATGACCGAGGGCATCCATACGCCGTTCCTGTCCGATCGCGACCTGGCCCTTGAGAACGTCCGCTACGTGCGGCGGGCCGCCGGGCAGCTGGGCGGCTCGTTCCGGCCCGAGCCCGACGGCTTCGTGGCCCGGCGGGCCCGGCAGGTGCTCGCTGACGCCGTCGACCTGCTGCGCACGATCGGCTCGCAGGGCCTGCTGACCGCGATCGCCGAGGGGACGTTCGGGGTGACCAAGCGCCCGCCCGACGGCGGCCGCGGCCTGGATGGAGTGGTGGAGCGCGCGGAGGGTTACTACAACCCCGCGGCCCAGCTTCTGGAGGTGAATCCATGAGCCTGACCGGGATCGTGCGGCCGTACGGCGACACCACCGGGGACGGGCGGGTGCAGCTGTCGTTCACGCTGCCCGTGCCGTTCGGCGACGAGGCGGAACGGGCCCGCGCCGAAGGCGCCGCGCTGCAGCTCGCGGCCAAGATGGGGCTGGACCCGGCGATGGTCGTGCACGCCAAGGGGATGGGGCCCGACTTCACGTTCTTCATCGTCTACGGGCGGGTCAGCCACGTGGTCGACTTGTCGGCCGTGACGGTCGCCGAGCGGGAGTTCCCCGTGTTGCCCGCGGCGGAGGTGAACCTGCGGATCCGTTCGGCGCTTGGTCGCAAGCTGGTCGTGGTGGGTGCGTGCATCGGCACCGACGCGCACACCGTCGGCATCGATGCGATCCTCAACGTGAAGGGGCACGCGGGGGAGAAGGGACTGGAGTACTACCGCGAGATCCGCGTGGTGAACATGGGCGCGCAGGTCGGCGTGGCGGACCTGGTGGCGCGCGCCGCGGCCGAGCACGCGGACGCCGTCCTGGTCAGCCAGGTCGTCACCCAGCGCGACGCCCACCTGTCGAACACCAGGGAGATGGCCGCGGCGTTCAGCGACCAGCTGGGCGCCGGGCGCCCGCTGCTGGTGGCGGGCGGCCCGCGGTTCGATCCGGGCGCGGCGCGCGATCTCGGCGTGGACAAGATCTTCGGGCGGGGCACGACGCCGGGCGAGGTGGCCAGTTACCTGGTGCACGCGCTGGCCCCGGAGGGTCCAGGGGGGCTGTCCCCCCGGGTTAACACGCAGGACGCTGTCGCGTGAGCGGCCGCCCGCCCGCCTCCGCCGGCCTGACCGTGACCCACCGCCGGTACGTCAAGTACGGGGACGCCCATTACGGCGGGAATCTGGTGGACGGCGCCTACGTACTCGGGCTGTTCGGCGATGTGGCGACCGAGGTCTGCATCCGGACGGACGGTGACGAGGGGCTGTTCGCGTCCTACTCCGACGTGCAGTTCCGCGCGCCGGTACTGGCCGGTGACATCATCGAGGCGACCGCCACTGTCACCGCCGTCGGCCGGCGCAGCAGGCAACTCGCCCTCGAGGCGCGGGTGGTGTGCCGGGCTGATCCCTCGCGAGGCGAGTCCGTGGCCTCGGTGCTGAGCGAACCCGTCATCGTGGCCACCGCCACCGGAACCGTGGTCGTGCCCGCCTAGCTGTTGCGCTCGCCGTCGCGTGCGGCGACGAACTCGCTGAGAACAGCCGCGAGATCATGCAACTGGTCCAGGTGAGCCCGCGTCAGCTTCTGCAGTACCAGGTCACCTTCCACGGTCAGGCCGACTCGTACCACCCGGCCGTCATCGGGATCCGCTATCCGCTCGACCAGGCCCGCGGCTTCCGCCCGGTTCACCAGCTCCGCCGCGCTGTGCGGCCGCAGGAGGAGGTAACCGGCCAGGTCGCCCACGGTGGGCGGCCGGGTGCCCGGGTGTCCCTTGATGGCCACAAGCAGCTGGTGCTGAACGTGGGTAAGGCCGGCCGCTTGCGCCTGGTCTTCGCTCCAGCGCTGGAAGCGCCGCAAGGTAACCCGGAACTCCAGCAGCCTTTCGAAGTCCTCCCGGGCAAGCGGGGACATGGTCACCTTCCAAGCCTTTGAGGGCGTCATTCGCAAAGGCACTATATCGTAGCGCGACTGACCGTGGCCATGGCGCGAAACACGCGTGACTCGTGTTGCAAACACGATCCTAATATCGATTTTGGCTCCGGGAGACGCCCTTCAATGTCTATGAATATCGTGCTACGATAATTCATGCTTCGAAGGTGGTAGCGAAGATGAAGCGATATAAATTCCAGGCCCTGGTTACGCCTCGCCCGGGTGACGAGGCCGCTGCGCACGAGACGTTCTGTTCCGGGTCGCATCGCATGGTTCTGCGGGCCGAGAACAGCGAGACCCGGCGAAGTCAGGTGTTCAGTGCTCTGGTCGACGCGGAGGACGACGGACCGTTCCGGCCGGGAAGCCGCCAGATCATGGTGACGCTGCGGGTCGTCGGTGACGACGCTGTCGATTTTCTCGAAATCGGCAGCCACTTCAGCCTCTGGCTCGGAGGTGATGTCGGCCGGGGCGTCGTCACCCGCCGACTCCATCTCTGACTCCCTTACGCCGCGCGACTCCCTGACGGCGTACGGGCCGTCGGGTGTCCGGCCTGCGGTGGCCGTTAGGGTTCAACGGTGACCGTTTCTTCTTCATCATCGGGGCCCGCCGAAGAATCGGCTGTGCCCGCTCAAGAGCTGTTGCCGGCCACGGAGCTGTTGCCGGCCACGCGCCGGGCGCTGGACCACCGCGTAGCGGTCGGTCAGGCCGATGGCCGGACGCCCTCGCTGGTGGGCGCGGTGATGCGTGATGGCCGCCAGGTATGGTGCGGTGCGCGCAGCATGCTCGAGGGACATGAGCCCGACGGCAACACCCAGTACCGCATCGGGTCACTGACCAAGACGTTCGTCGCGGTGCTGGTCATGCGACTCCGTGCCGAGGGGCGGCTAGACCTCGGCGATCCGCTGGGCAAGTACCTGGATGTCAGCCAGGCGGAGGGCGTGACCATCGCCCAGCTGCTTTCCCACACCGGTGGCCTGGCCTCGGAAGCGGAGGGTCCGTGGTGGGAACGAACCCCCGGCCAGTTGCGGCCTGAGCTGGCCAGCGTCCTCGGGGACGCGCCCGGGCGGCATCCGGCCGGGCGGCTGTTCCATTATTCCAATCCCGGCTATGCGCTGCTCGGCGCGCTGGTCGGTGAGTTGCGCGGGCGGCCCTGGCACGAGGCCCTGCGCCAGGAGATCCTGGAACCGCTGGGTATGGTGCGCACGACGGTTGAGCCGCAGTCGCCGCATGCGCGCGGCTTCGCGGTGCATCCGTGGGCGGATGTCATGCAGCTGGAACCCGCTGAAGAGACCGGGTTGATGGCCCCCGCCGGGGAGCTGTGGTCGACCGCTGATGACCTGTGCCGTTTCGCGGCGTTTCTGCTTGACGGCGACGACCGGGTGCTGGCCGCCGAGACGCTGGCCGAGATGCGGACCCCCGCTGCCCCGCCCGGCGACGACACCTGGAGTGGCGGCTACGGGCTCGGTCTGCAGCTGTTCCGCCGGGACGGGCGGCTGTTCTTTGGACATGGCGGCTCGATGCCAGGTTTCCTGGCTACCTTGTGCGTGAGCGCGGCCAACGGCGTCGGCGGAATCGCCCTGGCCAACGCCACGTCGGGACCCGATATCAGCACGATCGCCGCCGACCTGGCCCGGATCGTGGCGGATAACGAGCCGCGTCTCCCGCCTCGGTGGAAGCCGCTGCCCGAAGTCGACCAGGCCCTGCTCGCGCTGACCGGACTCTGGTACTGGGGACCGCGACCCTACCTGCTCCGGCTGCTCGCCGACCGGAGCGTGGAGCTGGCGCCGGCGACCGGAGGGGGCCGCGGGTCCCGTTTCCGCGCCGAGCCCGACGGCACCTGGACCGGCCTCGACGGCTACTACCTCGGGGAGACGCTTCGCGTGGTGTACGGTCCGGACGCCGTGATCGACCATCTTGACCTCGGCACGTTCGTCTTCACACGCGAACCGTACGGTCCGGGTGCCCCGCTGGCCGCGCGACCGGACCCCGAGGGCTGGCGGCCGGCCTGAAGCACCAGGACTCCTGACATAGAGAGGTATTTCATGCAATGCCAGGGTGGGGTTTGACCTCGTAGCGCAGGACGAGATCGGTGCCCGGGTAGCAGGCCTGGGCTTGGTTGAGCTGGTCGCAGAGGGCGGCGAGGGCCTGGGTCCGCCGGGGCGCGGTGAGCGGGTCGAGCCGGATGAGCAACTGGCCGCTACCAGGGCAGATGTCGCCGGAGACGGTGAGGGCTTCGCGGATGAGTGCGTAAGCCTCGTCGCCGGCGCGGGCGTAGTGGCCGTCCAGGGCGCGGGCCAGGGTGGTTTCGGCGTTGTAGGCGGCCATCCGGATGGCGTGGGTGATCTGCTTGGTCTCGGCGTCCAGGCGGACCATATCCGGGGCCAGGGTGCCGAGCGGGATGCGGGCCGGGACGGACACTGCGGCGCTGTCGGCTTCCTCTAGTTCGCGCCAGGCGGCCTCGACCGGGGCGGCCAGGGCGTTGATCACCTGGTTGCTCAGGTAGGCGGCCTGGCCGGGGGCGGGACTGCGCAGCTGGAGCAGCGCGGCGGCCCGGGCCGTCTCGGCCGCCTGGGCGGCAGCTTCGGCCTGCCTGACCCGCGCAGCTGCGGTCTTCCTGGCCGGGTTGGGCACCATCCGGTCCGGGTCATCGGGGGCGGCGGCGTAGGAGTCGAGGGCGTCCAGGGCGAACCGGGTGCGGGCATAGCGGAAATAGTTCTCCTCCCGCCACCGCGACGACAGGCGCCAGCACACTTCCCCGGCAGGCAAGTCGTCCCGGGAGGTCAGCGCGTGGATCTGCCGGATGGCGCCGGCCCGCGCGGGAACCCGGCGGGTGACCTGCCGCAGCGTCACCGTCTGGCCCTTGCGCGCCCCCTCGCTGATGCCCAGCTCCACGGTCGAGTCGGCCAGCTCGTAGTCGTGGGCCCGGCCCCGGTCATCAGTGCACGTGATGGCCGTGAACACCTCGGCGGGCAGGTCGGGAGCCGGGCCCTTGCGCCAGGTAAGCACGTCGAACCCGGCGGCGGTGATGTCGGCGAACAGGGCCGGGGACCAGCCGCCCCGGTCGAAGCACACCGTCACCCGCCGCCCCTGGCCCACGATGCCGCGCAGCGCAGGGAGCAGCCGGCGCAGCTCCCCGGCGAGGGAGTCCGACGGCTCGGCGATGACCATGAACACCGGATCGCCACGGGAATCGGTGACCCAGGTCTCCATCGTCGCGGGAGCGGGGAACTTCAGCCGCGCCACGTGCGTCTTCTGCACGGTCCGGGTCCCGTAGTAGACGCGGGCGTGCCCGTCCACGCAGAGGAACCCGAGCGCATCGGGCCGGGCGGCGGCGTGGCGGCGGGCCAGCGCCATGATCAGGTCCGCGGCCTTCCCGGCCGCGGCGAGCTCGGCGAGCTTGCGGCGGATCGTCTTGACCTCCGGTGCCCGGTCCAGGCCGAGCACCCGGCCCAGCGCGGCGGGCGGGACCCGGGTGGCGCCTTCGGCGCGCGGCTCCCCGGCCAGCGCCAGGAACACCAGCGTCAGCAGCGTCGCGGTCAGCCCGTAGAACCCGTCCCTGAGCTGGCCGTAGACCTCGCGGGCCACGGCCAGCAGGCCGGTGCCCTCCAGGGCGGGCAGCGCCAGCAGCAGCCCGGCCAGCGGATACCGGGCGCCAGGGGTGAACACCGGCGCGGCGCCCTCGCCCAGCAGCCCCCACCGCGCCAGGGCACGCTCCGCATCGCGGGGCACCGGGTCCGGCAGCACCGGAACCGCGCCCTGGCCCGCGTCATCATCCCCGGCGGCCGGGCCGGCGCTGTCTTCGGCGGCACCAGCCGCAGGCCGCCCGCCGGACGCGACCCGCCCGAGCGCGTTGCGAACGGTGAACGTCGATACCCCGGTCGCGGCGGCGATCTCCCGGAGGGTCGCCCCGGCCGCGTCCAGCCCGGCGATCTGCTCTGCCAGCTGCGGCGTCAGCTTCGAGGCCCCCTTCGGGCCGCGCCGGGCCGGGACCAGCCCGGCCACCCCGCCCGCGGCCAGCGCCTGGTCCCACCGCCAGATCGTGCCCGGGTCCACCCCGAACGCCCCGGCCACCTGGCCTTGCGACGCGGCCCGCAGCCGGACCAGCTGCACCGCCGCCAGCCGCCGCCCCGCCTCATCCCCGCCATCCCAGGCGAAGGTGGCCAGCCCGTGCACCGTGACCAGCCCGCCCTGTTCACCAGCGAGAAAGCCCACTCCAGGGGCGATCTCGGCCGCTCCGGCGGGCAGCAGCGGGAGAGGGAGCTGGCTGAGCATAAGAGCCATCATCCACCCCTCCCGCGGGCCGGTCATCTTGCAATAATTTTCTCACGTACCGGGTGCAGAGGACATGAGCGACACGCCAGAAATTGCAGATCAGCCCGCCACAACCACTCCGACACCCGGCTCTATGT
>CAWJPF010000032.1:0-99061 GCA_963844625.1 uncultured Actinomycetota bacterium
TCCGAGTGGTCACCGAAGATGGAAAGCCCCTGCGCGGCCAGCGACCGTGCCGCCACGTGGATCACGGCCGGAGTCAGCTCACCCGCGATCTTGTACATGTTCGGGATCATCAGCAGCAGGCCCTGCGACGACGTGAAGGTGGTGGCCAGCGCCCCGCTCTGCAGCGCACCGTGCAGTGCGCCCGCGGCCCCGCCCTCGTGCTGCATCTCGACCACGGACGGCACGCCGCCCCACAGGTTGGGCCGTCTCTTGCTTGACCACTCGTCCGCAAGCTCGGCCATCGGCGACGACGGCGTAATCGGGTAGATGCAGCAGACCTCGTTGAGCCGGTAGGCGACCGACGCCGCAGCCTCGTTACCGTCGACCGTGGCGCGTGTCATCCGTCCTCCGGGATCATCTCGATCGAATGCACCGGGCATTGCTCGTAACACGCGCCGCAGCCGGTGCACTTGCCATAGTTGAACTCGTAGCGGTGGCCAGGCCCGAGCTTGATCACCGCATCCTCGGGGCAAGCGCCCAGGCAGCCGTCACATTCGCAGCAGTTGCCGCACGACAGGCAGCGGCGTGCCTCGTACGTCGCCTCGCCCTCGGACAGGCCACCGGTCACCTCGCCGAAATCCGCGATCCGCTCCCCCGGTTCGGCCTCCGGCTGCTGCCGGCGGGCCGCGTCGCCGAAGTACCACAAATTCAGGTCGCCGAACGAGACAGGTTCGTGCTTGGCCGTATTCGCCGATGCGGTTCCGCGCAGCCACGCGTCGATGTTCTTGGCCGCCTTCTTGCCGTGCCCCGTCCCGACCGTCACGGTGCGCTCGGACGGCACCATGTCGCCCCCGGCGAACACGCCGGCGCATCCGGTCATCATCGACGCCGACACCTGCACGGTGCCGTCCCGCCCGAACTCCACTCCGGGTACCTGGCGCAGGAACGCGGTATCGGTCTCCTGGCCGAGAGCCAGGATCACGGTATCCGCGGCCAGCGTCTCGAACCGCCCGGTCGGCTGCGGGAACCCGTGTTCATCAAGCTCCATAGCCTCGACGGTCAGCTCCGGGCCGTCGAACGCGGTGATCGTGCGCAGCCAGTTGATCCGCACCCCCTCCTGTTCGGCCTCCTGCGCCTCCTCCGCGTGGGCGGGCATCTGCTCGCGGGTGCGCCGGTAGACGATGAGCGCGTCGTTCGCGCCCAGCCGGCGGGCCACGCGGGCGGCGTCCATCGCGGTGTTACCGCCGCCGTAGACGGCGACGCGCCGTCCGATCACCGGCCGATCACCCGAGGCGACGCTGCGCAAGAACGACACCGCGTCCACGATCCGTCCCGTGTCCTTGGCCGGGATGTCGACCCGTTTGGACAAGTGCGCGCCCACGGCGACGAAGACGGCGTCGAAGCCGCCCTCGCGGCGCTCAGCGTCCAGGTCCTCCACCCGGTGGCCGCAGCTGATCCGGACCCCCAGCGCGGCGATCCGGTCCAGCTCGCCGTCCAGGACGTCGCGTGGCATCCGGTAGGCCGGGATGCCGTACCGCATCATCCCGCCGGGCTGCTCCCCCGCATCCCTGATCTCAACCTCGTGGCCGCGCCGGGCCAGGTGGTAGGCGGCGGAAAGCCCGCTCGGACCGGAGCCGATGACCAGCACCCGCCGGCCGCTGGGGACCGGGGGCGGGTCGAATGACCACCCCCGCTCGAGCGCGAGGTCGCCGAGAAACCGCTCGACCGAGTGAATCGAGACGGCACTGTCCAGGCTAGCCCGGTTGCAGACGCTCTCGCACGGGTGGTAGCAGACCCGGCCGTGGATCGCCGGCATCGGATTGTCGGCGACCAGCTGCCGCCACGCGCCCTCGTGATCACCGGTCTCGGCGTGCGCCAGCCACGCCTGGATGTTCTCCCCGGCGGGGCATCCGGCATTGCATGGCGGCAGCAAGTCGACATAGACAGGGCGCGCCTGGCGGACCGGACCGGCACGAGACCGCCCGTGCAGCAGATCCGGCAGCGGCGTGACGTCCCGTCGTTCTGGTCCGGGGGGCATGTACGTCAGGCTATATGCCCGGACCCCACCCGGGATTAGGGACTTTGGTCCCTAGCTCACGCTGCGGCTGCGCCAGCTTGTGGTGACTGAAGTCCCGGTGAGCTGGTGACGTCTGGCCGTAACGGGCACGGCAGGGGCGGCGCAAGACTCCAGGTAGCTCAATAAGCAGGCCGGACTGGCCTGCAGCTAATAAGGAGGCATTCCGATGCGCCGCAACTCTTCTCTTGTGACCGCCATCGCGGGCTTCGCTGTCGCAGCGATCCTGCTGGTGGCCGGCGGGCTGCTGACGTGGGGTTCGGCTTATGTGCACAACACCGTGCAGGGCCAGCTATCCGCGCAGCAGATCTACTTCCCGCCCCAGGCCGCATTCGCCCACGCCAAGGCGGGGACGGAAATTACCCCCAGCATGATTCCCAGCGTCTCGCAGTACGCCGGGGAGCAGATGCTGACCGGGCAGCAGGCCGAGGCCTACGCTGACCACTTCATCGCCGTCCACCTGTCCGAGATCGGCGGCGGCAAGACCTACTCGCAGCTGTCGACCGAGGCGATCGCGCAGCCGAAGAACGTGGCACTGGCCGGCCAGGTGGCGACCGTGTTCAAGGGCGAGTCGCTACGCAGCATGCTGCTGAACGCTTACGGCTGGTGGAAGGTCTCGCAGATCACTTACATCGCTGCGCTCGCCGCGTTCGCCCTGGGCGGCCTGACGCTGATCGGTTCGCTGTTCGGCCTGGCCGCCGGCCGCCGGACCCGGACCACCCCCGAGGTCAAGCCCCAGACCAGCCGGACCCACGCCAAGGTCGCGTGACCCCGGCCCGGCCACCCGGGTACGACAGCACACACGCACAGCACCACCGGCAACTACCTCCGGCCAGCGCTCCTCAGAGTGCTGGCCGGAGGATTCTAACGGAGAACCATGAAGGGGAGTGAGCATGATGGCACCCTCCGGTGTCCATCTCGACGCCATGTCCCGCCACCACCGCGCGGTCGAAGACGTAATGACCACATCGGTGGTCACCGCCGACCGGCTCACCCCGTACAAGGAAATCGCTCGTCTGCTGGCCGAGCACCAGATCAGCGGCCTGCCTGTGCTGGCAGCGGGGTGGCAGGTCGTCGGCGTAGTGTCCGAAGCCGATTTGCTCGAGGCGCAGGACCAGGCAGCACGGCAGGCCACGATAGGGACCGTCAGCCGGACCTGCCGGGTTCGGGGGCCACGGCACCCGAGCCTCACGGCCGGTGAACTGATGACCGCGCCGCCGGTCACCATTCGCCCAGACGCGACCATCCCGGCCGCAGTACGAGCGATGAACGCGCATCACGTCAGAAGGCTGCCGGTGACGGGCGCAGACAACCAGCTGATCGGCATCGTGAGCCGCCGGGACCTGCTGAGCGTCTTCCTGCGCCCGGACACTGACATCAGCACCGATGTCCGGCGGGTCCTCGACGAGATCCCGCTCGCCAATCCCCCGGGCGTTATCGTAACGGTGCGCCACGGTGTGGTGACTCTAAAACCCGCCGTGGGGCGGCTTCAAGACCTCGTTCCTCTTGCGATACGGCAGATATGGGACGTCGACGGAGTAGTCGACGTCGTGACTAGGCTCAGCGAAGTCGAACCGGGCTTGGTTCACCCGGCCGGGGCCTGATTCACACGGACGGACGGATCCGGCGGCCGGTGACGCGGGACGGGACGATACGCACGAAAAGTTCCCTTTTCCCGTCCGCCCAGGGCTCGACTCCGGCCGCCAGGGCCGCTGCGCGCTCGGCCTCGGCTTCCACGTGGTGCGCCGGCCCCTGGATCAGCACGCTCCAGCCCTGGCGCCCGGCCGTGTCGAGGTCGTCGATCTGGAACGCCACCTTGTAATCCCCGCCCGTAATCCCGGTCTGCAGATCCTCGTCGAGCGGGCTGTGCCGGGCGGTCCGGAACACGACCGCCCCGGCGTGCCACTTGTAGTTCACCGGCAGTACCGCCGGACCGAACCGGCTGCTGTATGCGATGCGGCCGACTCCGCCCTGCGCTATCAGCCGCAGGCACTCGGCCTCATCGAGCTCCTCGATCGTGCGGTCAGACATGCATGATCCTTCCCCGGGTCCGGCCTGTCGCGTCATCACGACCTTAGCCTCACGCGCCAGGATCCATGACCTTCAACCGGCCACAAATGGACTTTCGGCCCTACCCCGCGGCTGCGCCCACGGAAAGGCTAGGGAGCAGGACGTAACCAGCAAGTGGAGGCAGCCATGCGAGCCCTCGTTTACCACGGTCCCGGGCGCAAGTCCTGGGACGAGGTACCCGACCCGGAGATCACCGATGACGGCGACGTTATCGTGCAAGTGGATGCGACCACGATCTGCGGTACCGACCTGCACATTCTCAAGGGCGACCTGCCTGAGGTGCGCAACGGCCGGATCCTGGGCCACGAGGCGGTCGGGACCGTCGACGAGACCGGCAACGGCGTCCGTACGCTCGCGCCCGGCGACCGCGTGCTGGTCTCCAGCGTCAGCGCGTGCGGGACATGCCAGTTCTGCCGCGAGGCCCGCTACGGGCAGTGCCTGTCCGGCGGCGGCTGGGTCCTCGGCCACACGATTGACGGCACCCAGGCCGAGTACGTCCGCGTGCCGTTCGCCGACACGTCCACGTTCCGGGTCCCCGACGGCGCGGCCGACGAGGAGATCCTCATGCTGGCCGACGTGCTGCCAACTGGCTACGAGGTCGGCGTGCTGGCCGGCGGCGTGCGCCCGGGCGATGTCGTCGCCGTGGTCGGGGCCGGGCCGGTCGGCCTGTCCGCGATCACCAGTGCCCGGCTGTTCAGTCCCAGCCACGTTGTCGCCATCGACCAGTCCGATGCCCGGCTGGAGGCGGCCAAGCACTTCGGCGCCGACGTCACGGTGAACAATTCCCGCGAGGACCCGCTCGCTGTCATTAAGGACCTGACCGGGCGCTTGGGCGCGGATGTATCCATCGAAGCCGTCGGCAGGCCCGCCACCTTCGAGCTGGCCGTCAAGCTGGCCCGGCCGGGTGGCCGGATCGCGAACATTGGCGTGCACGGCAGAGCCGTCACGCTGCACCTGGACGAACAGTGGATCAGGGACATAACGATCACCACGGGGCTGAAGGACACCTCCTCCACCCCGACCTTGATGCGCCTGGTCACAAGCGGCCAGATCGACGCCAAGCGGTTCATCACCCATCACTTCGGCCTGGATGAGTTTGAAGAGGCGTACGACGTGTGCGCCAACGCCGCCAGTACCGGCGCGCTCAAGGTCGTCCTCAGCCGCCGCTGAGGCCAGCAAGAAAACAGGAGTGAGAACGATGAAGACAAGCGTCAAGGACGTCATGACCACTCAGGTCGTGGCGGTCAAGCTCGGCGCGTCATTCAAGGAGATGGCGGCCAGGCTGCGTCAGTCCCGGGTGAGCGCGTTTCCCGTCATCAACGACGACGGGATGGTGATCGGGGTGGTCTCGGAGGCCGACATGCTGGCCAGCAAGGTCCTGAGCGACGACGACGGCGGAACGAGCACCGGCAGGCTGCACCGCGGGGAGGAGAAGGCCGAGGGCCTCACCGCGCGCGACCTGATGACTCACCCGGCGGTAACCGTCAGGCCAGAAGATTCGGTCGAGGTGGCCGCCCGGCTGATGTACACCCTCCAGGTCAAGCGGCTCCCCGTCATCGACCCCAGCGGCCGGCTCACCGGGATTATCAGCCGGACCGACGTGCTGACGGTCTTCGACCGCTCAGATGAGGAGATCGGCCAGGAGATCACCGACAACGTGATCTGGCCCGACTTCGGTGACGGCCCGTGCCAGTTCGCGGTGACCGTCCAGGCTGGCGTCGTGACCCTGGAGGGAAACCCGGAAACCGTCGCGCTGGGCCGCGACATCGTACGCAAGGTCCGGCACGTCCAGGGGGTAGTCGCCGTCCGCGACCGCCTCAGCTACCCCGACGCGTACCCCATCGTCGCCGGCCCGGTCTTCTGACCCGGGCGCTGGCGCACGACAGGCGCGCCCGGGCGGCGCGGCGCGGGCGGGAAGAATCGGCCGCGCGGGGAGCCAGATACCCGGAGGGGTATCATGGGGGCCGAGTCGCGAGAAAGGCAGCCGATGAAGATCGACGATGATGCCGTGGGCCAGGTGCTCAACCGGCTCCGCCGCGCCCAGGGCCAGCTGGCCGGGGTCATCGCCATGGTCGAATCCGGCCGGGACTGCGCCAACGTGGTCACCCAGCTCGCCGCGGTGTCGCGGGCCCTGGACCGCGCCGGTTTCAAGATCGTAGCGAGCGGTATGCGGCAGTGCCTCTCACCGGACGGCGACGCCCCGATGACCGAGGAGCAGCTGGAGAAGATGTTCCTCACCCTCGCCTGACGTGGACCCGGTCGCGATGGTCGAGGCCGCCAGGTGCGAGGTCCGCGATTCCGTGGCCGAGAAGGCGCGGCACGCGGGAGCCCGCGACGGCCGCCCCGGCCGACGGCGCCGCCGCCGAGACGATGTTCGCCGGGTTGCTGGACCTGGTCCTGGGGGACACCGGGCCGTGGCGGCTGTCTTCGGGCCACGTCGAGACCCTCGACGACTTCCTCGGCTACGTGTTCACTCACCGGCGCGAGACGCCCGAGGAGTACCGCCAGCGCACCGGCGGGTCGGCGGCCAGGTTCCGCCTGGTGGCCGGCTTCGCTGAGCACGACGAACGGTTCGGTTCCTCGGTGGCGATCGAGGTGGACCAGCCGACCGTCCCGGCCAGGGAGGAGGCGGAGCGGCTGGTGTGGCCGGCCATCTGGGCGGAGACGGCCAGAGCTCTCGGCGAAGGAGACTGGCGGCCGTCGCTGAACTGGCTGGACGTGGTCGAGCTGCACAACCGCGCGGCCCGCACCAGCTGAGGAGGGTGCCAGCGGGAGGAACCCGGGTCCGTTCGGTACAAAGATTTTAAAGATTCTGGCCGAATGGACGGTGGTACCAGCGGCCGTTCGGCGGCGCCGCGGTCACTCGGTTCGGCCGCCCGGTTAGTTTACGTCTTGCGGACGCTGAGCGCCCCGGCGCATGATCGCAGGATGCTGGGTCCGAGCCTGTTCTCGACCGCCGGGCTGCCCGGCGCGCGCCGGATCGAGCTGTGGGAAAACCACAACGCGGCCGCTCCCATCGGCCTGAGCTGCTCCACCACGGGCTCCGGGCCGCTCGAGGCGACCGAGCTCAACGTCTGCCTCGGCGACGTAGGCCTGGCCCGGGTGGCCGGCTCCGCGCACGTGGTGCGGCGAACGGCCGACGTCATCAGGCGCAGCCCCGCCGACGCGATCGCGGTCTACCTGACCATGCGGGAAGAGGCCTGGTTCGAGCATGAGAACGGAACGCGGACGCTGCGCCCCGGCCAGGTCCTGCTGTGTGACGCGGACCGGCCCTTCGCCCGCGGGTTCGCCCGCGGCCTGGAGGAACTAGCGATCAAGGTGCCCCGGGCGGCGTTCACCGAACGGACCGGCCTGGCTTCGCTGCGCGCCCCGGTGATCGCCGGCTTCGCCCGCGGGCAGGATCCCTACGCCCGCGCGCTGGCCAGGCTGGCGGATCGCGCGGCCCGCGCCGAGGCGGCGGTGCCGGCCGACGAACGTACCTTGCTGGAGCTGGTCGCGGTCCTCGCCGCGGGCCGGCCGGGCGAGCCGTCGATGGCCCATCGCGCCGCGGCGCGTGCCTACATCGAGGCCTATCTGCCGGAACATTCCCTCACAGCGGCGCGGGTCGCGGCGGCCATCGGCATCAGCGAGCGGCATCTGTCCCGCGTTTTCGCGGCCGACGGCACCAGCGTCCCCCGGCACGTCCTGTCCCGCCGTCTTCAGCTCGCGTACGCGATGCTGGCCGATCCCGCCGCCCGCCGCCGGCCGGTCGCCGAGATCGCGGCGCGGTGCGGGTTCATCTCGGCCACCTATTTCTCCCGCGCCTTCCGCGAGCACTTCGGCCTGCGGGCGAGCGAGGTCCGGCGGCCGCCCGCCTTGCCCGCCGGCTAGAACTGCTCATTTCCGCCATCTTGGCCGCCTGGGCTGGGGGCTGGCGGGCGTGACCGGCAAGGATGGCGGCGAGCGCCTGTTACCCGACACGAGAGGTACCCGCGATGCCTGCCTTTGACGACGGACTGGCCGAGACCGAACTCCCGCGCGGGATCGTGACGACCGACGTGCTGATCGTCGGATCCGGTCCGGCCGGGGGGGCGGCCGCGCTGTGCCTGTCGACGCTCGGCATCCCCAACATCATGATCACCAAGTACCGGTGGACGGCTAATACGCCGCGGGCCCACATCACCAACCAGCGCACGATGGAGATCTTCCGTGACCTCGGGATCGAGGGACAGGTACTGGCGGACGCCTCGGCGCACGAGATCATCGGCAACACCGTCTTCTGCACGTCGATCGCGGGCGAGGAAATCGCCCGCATCCGCACCTGGGGCACGCACCCGGCCCGCGAGGCCGACTACCAGCTGGCCTCGCCGTCGCTGACCTGCGATATCCCGCAGACGTACCTCGAGCCGATCCTGGTCAAGAACGCGACCGTCCGCGGCACCCAGACCCGCTTCTCGACCGAGTACCTCTCGCACGCTTGCGATAGTGACGGCGTGGACGTGACGGTCCGCGACCGCCTGACCGGGGCGGTCTACACCATCCGGGCGAAATACCTCATCGGCGCGGACGGCGCCCGGTCCGTGGTGGCGGCGGACATCGGCCTGCCCTTCGAGGGGCAGATGGACATCGCCGGATCGATGAACATCACCTTCACGGCCGACATCTCGGCCTACGTGAGCCACCGTCCCTCGGTCCTTTACTGGGTGATCCAGCCGGGGTCGAACGTCGGCGGGATCGGCGCCGGCCTGGTCCGCATGGTCCGGCCCTGGCACGAATGGCTCATCGTCTGGGGTTACGACATCAGCGGGCCCGCCCCCGCGGTCGACGAGGAGGCCGCGACGCAGATCGTCCGCAACCTGCTCGGCCTGCCCGGCCTCGAGGTCGAGATCACCGGAACCTCGCTGTGGGGCAACAACGAGATGTACGCGACCCACCTGCAGTCCGGCCGCGTGTTCTGCGCCGGGGACGCGATCCACCGGCACCCGCCGAGCAACGGGCTCGGCTCCAACACCTCCATCCAGGACTCCTACAACCTGGCCTGGAAGCTCGCGGCCGTGCTGCGCGGGCAGGCCGGCGCCGCGCTGCTCGGCACCTACTCGGCCGAACGCGCTCCGGTGGCCCGCCAGATCGTCCTGCGGGCCAACAAGTCCAGCCGTGAGTTCGTCCAGCTCTTCGACGCCCTCGGGGTGACCGGGGCCAAGACCGAAGCGGAGATGATCGCGGGCATCGAGGAGCGCAAGGCCAACACGCCGCAGGGCGCGGCCAAGCGGGCCGCCATCGTCGAGGCGATGGAGCTCAAGAACTACGAGTTCAACGCCCACGGCGTGGAGCTCGGGCAGTTCTACGAATCCACCGCGATCGTCTCAGACGGGTCCGTGCGTCCCGCGCCGACCCGGGACCCCGAGCTGTATTACCAGCCGTCGACCGTGCCGGGGGCGCGGCTGCCGCACGCCTGGGTGGGCGATGCCGCGCGCCGGCTCTCCACCCTCGACCTCGCCCCGGTGACCAGGTTCACCCTGATCACCGGGATTACCGGCGAGGCCTGGGTCAGTGCGGCCGAGAAGGCCGGCCACGATCTCGGCGTTCCGCTGGCGGCCGTGGTGATCGGGCCCGGCCGTGAGATCACCGATATCTACCTCGACTGGACCCGGCTGCGCGAGGTCGCGGAGGACGGCGCGATACTGGTGCGCCCCGACAAGCACGTCGGCTGGCGCTCGATGACGCTGCCCGCGGATCCGGAGCGGGCGCTGTCCGCGGCGATGTCGTCGCTGCTGAGCCGATGCTGAGCCGATGCTGAGCCGATGCTGAGGCGGGACGCGGGCTATCAGGCGTAGAGTTCAGGTGAGAGCTGGCGAACTAGCCGCTAGGTCGGGACCCCGCCTTGCTGCCGAGGCAGAAAGGTGGTCCCATGTCCGGCGCGGATCCGAGTGTTCGCGAAGCTGGTGGCTGCGCCGGTGGACGGTAGCCGGCCGGGCCGGATCTGGGCCCTGATCGCAGCGGAGGCGGCCAGCCGCGGCGGGCGGGTTTCGGCCGCGGACGCCTGCACGGCGGTCGTGGCCGCCGTCGAGGTCACCGGCGCCTGGCTGAGCGCCGCGAGGGACGTGGAGGCGGGCCACCTGATATGGGTCACGGACGATGTCAGTGAGCAGCTCGCCGAACTTCAGCTGACCCTGGGAGAAGGACCGTCGCTGGACGTCGCCGCCTCCGGCGGCCCGGTACTGGCCTCGGATCTGGCCGACGCGGAATACGGGCGCCGTTGGCCGGCTTTCGCCCCGGCGGCCCTGCAGGTCGGCGCGACGGCTCTCTTCGCGTTCCCGCTGCGGATCGGGGCGATCCGCGCCGGCGTCCTGGGCCTGTACAGGAAACAGCCGGGCTCGCTGAGTACCTTCCAGCTGGGGGACGCGCTGACCTTCGCCGATGCCGCGACGCTGCTGATGCTTGACGGCCCGGACCAGACCGCCGAACATCCCGAAGCGGGCCCGGGGGGCCAGCCCTCCGGCCTGGTCCTGCACCGGGCCGAGATCGACCAGGCGACCGGGATGCTCACCGAGCAACTTGGCACCGGCATCGCTGACGCATTCGTCCGATTGCGAGCCTATGCTTATGCACACGACCTGCGGCTGATCGAGGTTGCCCGCGACATCGTGGCTCGCCGCCTGCGGCTGGGCCCCGGCCCCAGGCCGTCCCGGGATGGTGACGGGTGAGGTACTCGCCAGGCATCGGCGGTGCGCACGTCGCCGGTCCTGTTACGGATCTTGCTGGTCCCGAGCTGAGAGGATGAGCGGGATGGACGGAGAACTGCTGTCGGCCACGTTCGTCGAACTGACTGACACCATGGTCGCCGATTTCGACGTGATCGACTTCCTGCATGTGCTCACCGACCGCAGCGTAGAGCTGCTTGACGTGTCCGCGGCCGGGCTGCTGCTGGCTGACCCGCGCGGGGAGCTGCGACTGGTGGCCGCCTCCAGCGAAGCGGCCCGGCTGCTTGAGCTGTTCCAGCTGCAAAACGACGAGGGCCCCTGCCTGGAATGCTTCCGGTCCGGCAAGCCTGTCACCGTCACCGACCTGAACATGGAGGCGCAGCGCTGGCCCCGGTTCGCGGTCGCCGCCCAGGAGGCCGGCTTCGCCGCCGTGCAGGCCCTGCCGATGCGGCTGCGCGAGCAGGTCCTCGGCGCGCTGAACCTCTTCCGCGCCACCCCGGGTCCCTTCGACCCGGCCGGCATCCGGATCGGCCAGGCGATGGCCGACGTGGCCACCATCAGCTTGCTGCAGGAACGCAGCATGCGCGACAGCGACACCCTGAACGAGCAGTTGCAGAACGCGCTGAACAGCCGGGTCATCATCGAGCAGGCCAAGGGCAAGCTCGCCGAACGCTTCGGCCTGGACATGGACCAGGCCTTCAGCCTGCTGCGCGACCACGCCAGGTCCCGTAACCGGCGGCTGTCCGACCTGGCCCAGGGCCTCATCGACGGGACGGAACCGGTCATCGGCCGGACGCCGCCCAAGGGGCAGCCGCGGCATCCCGGCGAGGCTTCTGGCCAGGCCAGCCGCCAGCACCGCCCGGGCCCGAGGCCCGGGCGGTAGCCGCTCGTCCTCAGGAAACGAGCCCGACCGCGTCGTCCCGGCCGTGCTGTACAGCGGGCTTGGCGAAGCGGCAGTGCAACGCCACGGCGGCACTGGAGATGGCCGCCCACCCGCACCACACGGAGGCGAACCCGGAAATGGTGAGCCGGGCGATGACGATGACGGCAACCAGGTTGACGATGCCGAAAATAGCGACCTCCCGGTAGCCCGACACCAGGAGCGACCCGCACACGGCGATGACATAGCAGGCGATGATCAGCAAGCCGTCGGACAGCCGGATGCTGTACGAGAGGTGGTAGGGGGCGAGCCGGACGTCGACCGGGCCACGGATCATGGCCGCCAGCAGCACCACGGCGATCACGGCCCCGATCGCCGCGAACGGCGACATCATCAGCTTGCGCCGCCTGGTCGGCTCGAGCCTGATCACCGCGACGGGGATGAACACGGGCAGCACGACGAAGGCGATCAGCAGGTAAGCCCACAGCGCGGCCCGGCCTATCCCGCCCGGCACGTCACCCTCGAGCCACCACCAGACGAGGGCCTCGATGAACTGGTGGACGCCGAGTAGCAACGGGATGCTCGCCAGCATCACGAAATCGCGGCGCCGGTCCACGTGGCGGACGGCATCGACGCCGATCGCGCAGATCACCAGGCCGCCAGCCAGGTCAGCCTGGGGCGAGAAGCACACATGCGATCCTTAGCACATCGGACGTTCCTTCCGGGACGGGGACACCGGATCGCCCGGCCGTCTCGGCGGAGGTTGCTCCATGCGTCTGACCCTAGGTTACGCTTGAAATCTAACACTAGCAACTTATTTCCGGAATCATCGGAGCAGCGGGCGCGGCCGGCGGCCTACGGGGCGATCGCTGGTAAGCGGCCGATTCCTGCTTTCGGCAAAACGCGCGTAATGCGGCATTCCGACGCCGCCCGGGGCGGCGGGACCTAGGGAGCGACGGCCTGGGCGGAGGCGTCATAAATAGCTGCCGATTTCCCATGCCAGTAAAAGGCGCGTAGTGTAATAAATGTTGCTCCGGCCCCCGGCAGGCGCATCCGTGTAATTTGCGGGTGACGCAGCTGGCCCGGAGTTTTTTTCGCGCACGGAACGGCCCGGCAAAAGCCGGGCGTAATTTCCATTATCGCGATCTCGCAATTTGACCGGCGGCCCGTACACGACCCGTTCGCTGACCTGAAGGAGTCGGTTACGGGCGTCATCGCCTAGACCTTTCTCGGCCTGTTCTCGATCCTGGTCGCCAGCCGCCTGCTGCTCGGCTGCCCGCCACCGCGGTACGCCGCGCTAATGCGGATAGCCCCTGGGCGACGGCCCCAGGACCCGGAGCCGCCGCCCCCGCCTCACCCTGTTCCTCTCAAGGAGAACCATCATGAAACGCAGAAGCTTCGATGTCCTCATGGCCACCGCAGGGCTGTTCCTGGCCCTCACCCTGTTCGCCGCGGGCGGACTGCTCACCTGGGCGCACAGCTTCATCGGCAACGAAGTGCACACCCAGCTTGCCGCCCAGCAGATCTACTTCCCGCCCGCCAACAGCGCCGCCGTCGCCGCCCCCGAGTTCGCCGCGATGCGCCAATACGGCGGGCAGCAGCTGACCACCGGCGCCCAGGCCGAGGTCTACGCCGACCACTTCATCGCCAACCACCTCAAGGTCATCGGCGGCGGCAAGACCTACTCCCAGCTCTCGGCCCTGGCCATCGCCCAGCCGAACAACGCCAAGCTCGCCGGGCAAGTCGCCACCGTGTTCAAGGGCGAGACCCTGCGCGGCCTGCTGCTGAACGCTTACGCCTTCGGCACCATGGGCATGATCGCCGGCATCGCCGCGATCGCCGCGTTCATCGCCGGCGCCGTCATGCTCGTGCTCAGCGGCCTGGGCCTCGTCCACGCCCGCCGCACCTCCCCCGCCACCGAGATGCTTACCAGCCACCCCGCGGCCGCTGGCAACGGCCACACCAACGGCGACGGCCAGCGCTCGAGCAGCGACCACCTCGCCGCCACCGCACCTGGCACCGACGTCTAATCCGGATGAGCACGCCCCGCCCGAAGCCGGGCGGGGCGTGGCCAGCTCAGGCGCGCATGAAAAGACTGCTGTGGCCTGCGGAATTCGTCGTCACAAGAATAAAAATAGCGTAGGATAAAAGTATTGCTCCGGATCCCGGCAGCTGCCCGCAATATTCGCGGACGCAGCGATAGGACCGGGGCATTTTCATTCGTACGCGGACCTGAGCCGCAAGACGTCATGCCAAAAGGAAGGCTGAATATCCGGCGGGAATTTCTCCGCTGTGGTCTGTCCCGCATGACCTACCACCGTGTACGTCGGCTGATCACTGATTTAAGGAGTCAGTTATGGGCATCATCGCCTGGATCGTTCTTGGGCTAGGCTCCGGCCTGCTCGCCAACATGCTGGTCCCGGCCGGAGATCGCAGGGTCTCATCCTCACCTGCGTGATCGGCGTGGTCGGGGCGCTGGCCGGCGGCTGGGTGGCCACTCGCCTGTTCCACGTGCACACCCTGCACGGGTTCTTCAATCTCTCCACCTGGCTGACGACCATCGCCGGGGCGGCGGTCCTGCTGCTCGTCTACCACCTGGTCAGCGGGCGGTCCAGCGGTTCCCGCCGGTTCGCGCACCGCTGAGCAACGCCGACGGCGGGCGCCGCGGTCGGCCAACGTAGGTCACTCTGGATCTCAGGAGTACGTCATGATCATAATTATCGGGCTCATTATCCTGGTCGCGGCGGTGGTCGCCGGGGTAGCCGGGGTGCTGTCGAATAGCGGCAGCGGGCATGCGCTCACTCACAACTTCGCGGTGTTCGGCTACCACGTGACCGGCTCCACCGGCACGCTATTCCTCTACGGCGTCGTGGTCGGGGCGCTGGCACTACTCGGGCTGAGCCTGCTCCTGGCCGGCGCGCGCCGTACCTCCCGGCGCGGGCACGAGGCCCGCCACGGACTCATTCAGTCCCGCCGCGAGACCGCCGCCGTCCGGCAGGACCGCGACGACCTGATCGACCAGCGCGAGACCGCCCGCGCCTACAGCGCCAGCACGCCGGGTAACGGCCCGGCCCACGCTGGCCGCCACCCGGGCGGAGATAAGGGTGGCCAGCGAGGCAGATGGCACCTTTCCCGGTCTCGCGCCGCTGCCCCCCGGGCCGCCGAAACGGCGAACGGCGATCCCGTCCCTGTGACCCCCGCCGGTGTCACCTCAGACGCGTCCGCCGCGGACTAGGCGGCTGGTGTTTTGCGCGCTCGTCCGCCAGGAGCCAGGTCATGAAACGGGGCTTTCAGCACGCTGGGGTGTGCTGAAAGCCCGGGTTCATGCCGTTGCGGAGGGTCGATCCGGGCTCGGGACGGGGGCGTGGGTGGGGCGGGCGGGACGCCGGGGACGGACGTGAGTACCGGCGCGGCCGGACGCGGCGTCCGCACTCGCTTCGCCGGGCGGCGCGACAAGCGCACCCGGACCGGCCACGGCCAGCCTCGAGCAAGCCGGGGAGAAGGTCAAGGATACCTTCAGGCACTTGATCGCTTCCGTTTCACGGTATGCCCGGCTAGGACGCCGCGCTGGCCGAGGGTATCGTCGGTGCTAGAAGCTGGTAATACTAGCTGCTGGGTCAGGACCCTGCCTTGCTGCTGAAAGCAGGAAGGCGCGGCTTTATGTTCAGCGTGGATCTGAGGACCCAGGAAAGCGGCGGCCATGTCGTCGTGGAGTTGCGCGGGGAACTTGACCTGGCCGACGCCCCGGGTGTGGCGACCGCGCTCGCGGCGGTCGCGGCCCGCGAGCCGCAAATCATCGTGGACCTAGCGGCCCTGGAGTTCATCGACTCTAGTGGCGTGGCCGCGCTCGCCCGCGGGCGCAGGCAGGCCAGGCGCGCGGGCGGTGACCTGTTGCTGGCCGCGCCCGCGCCGCGCGTGCTGCGGATCCTGACCATCACCCGCCTGATCGACGCCTTCTCCGTGCACGACAGCGTTGAAGAGGCCGCCCGCGCCATTAGATCGCCCCCGACGGCAGCCGGGCCGACCCCGCGGCGGCGGATTAACCGACTGCGCCCGGTGCGCACGGTCAAGCGGTCGGCTTCACGGCCTGCAGAAAGCGGGCCTAGCCCCGGCCCACCGCAGGCCGGGCAGTTGGGAGCGTGACCACCCACCGCGACACCGGCGCTGCCAGCCCGCCCCCTGACCTGGGTCGCGCCGGCGCGAACAGACCCGACCGGTCGGGGTAGGCGATGAGCCTGCCCGCCCGCGAGCAACAGGTCCTCGACGGGATAGAGACCGTGCTGCAGGCCGGCGAGGCCCGCCTGACAGCCATGTTCGTATTCTTCACGCGGCTAGCCGGGGATGAAGAAAGGCCCGGGACGGAAGAGCTGAGGCCCCCGTCGCGGCGATCGCTGGCCGGAAGGCGCTGGTCCGTTGGCGGTTCGGACGAGGGACTGCGCGTCGTCATACTGATTACGATCCTGGTCGCGGCCCTCGGGCTGACCCTGGTCCTCATCGCGAGCATGACCAGCGTGCGCACGTGCTCACCCAGCCAGTCCAGATCCTGCTCGTCTTCGCAGTCGGTCCGGACGCCGTGGCATCAGCCGTGAGCGGCTTCCTGCTCAGCCGACGGTCCGGGCCGCGATGAGGGTTATCGAGAGATACTGGCAGGTCGCCGCGGCGCAGACACAGGCGTGGAAGACCTCGTGGTAGCCGAAAACCGCCGGGGAAGGGTCTGGCCTGCGCCGATGATAGGACAGGGCTCCGGCGACGTAGATCAGGCCGCCGGCGAGTATCAGCGTGCCCGGTACGACGCCGGCGTGGATCCATACCTCCGGCAGCGCCAGGCCGGCTAGCGAGCCCAGCCCGATGAACGTCACGCCGACCAGGGCCTCGGGCGCGTTCATCCAGCACAGGTGGATGAACGCGGCGGCGAGGATCAAGGCCCACATCACGATCAGGCAGGTCAGCCCGTAGGCGCCGCGGGTGGCGAGAACGAAGGCCGGGGTAGCCGTGCCCGCGATGAGGAAGAAGATCATCATGTGGTCCATGCGCTGCAGGCGCCTGGACCCGACCGGGCCCCAGGTGCCGCGATGATACAGCGCGCTGACCCCGAACAACCCGCTGACGCTGATGGCGTAGACCGTGAGTGCGGTGACCGACCGCGCCCCGTGCCCGCGAGCGATCAGCAGCGGCCCGGCCACCAGCGACGCTCCGAACCAGAGCACGTGCAGCCAGCCGCGCAGGACCGGCTTGGCGTAGTAAACGCGGCGCCGGGCGTCATACAGCGCGCCGGCAGGCAGCGCCGATACCGCGGGCCGGTCAGTGGCGGTCAACGGCCCCTGGCCTCTGGCCTGCGGGGTTCAGCGCACATGCTTGCCTCCGGTCGCGTGGCCACAGAAGTCTGGAGCGGCTGGAACCGCCGTCGCGAGACCTGGTCCGGGCAGTCCCAGGCGGGATCTCGCACAGCGACAGCCAGCTTAACGACCGGTCGCGGCCCACGGCAACGGCCGGCGACCGCGACTAGCGCTTCGCTCCGGCCTGGACACTCTCATCCGCGGCCTGCAGGCTGCGGAAGCGCTCAGGGGGTGGCTGGTGCTCGGGGGACGGCGTCGAGGGGAGCGGTCACGCCATTGCTGGCAGGCAGGCTGGCGGGCGCGCTGAGGGCAGGCACGTCGGGTACCGGCGGCAGAGCGTCCGTGTCCTGAGCGCCGGCGTCCGTGTCCTGAGCGTCCGTGTTCTGGGCGTTCGCGTCCTGGGTGCCGACGGCCTGGGGCAGATCCTGGCCGACATTGCGGGCGGCGCGGTCGAAGAACCGCAGCAGTTCCACCGGGACGGGCATCACCAGCGTGCTGTTCTTCTCGGCGGCGACCTCGACTACGGTCTGCAGCAGCCGCAGCTGCAAGGCGGCCGGGTCGGCGGCCATCACGGCGGCGGCCTGGGCGAGCTTCTTCGATGCCTGGTACTCCCCGTCAGCGGAGATGATCCGCGCGCGGCGCTCCCGCTCGGCTTCGGCCTGGCGCGACATCGAGCGTTTCATCGATTCGGGCAAGGAGACGTCCTTGACCTCGACCCGTTCCACCCGGATACCCCAGGGCTGCTCGGTGGGCTCGTCGATGACGTCCTTGAGATGGGCGTTGACCTTCTCACGCTCGGACAGCAGCTGATCCATGTCACTCTGGCCGATCACGGACCGCAGCGAGGTCTGAGCGACCTGAGAGACGGCGAAGGTGTAGTCCTGCACGTTGATGATCGCCTTGACCGGGTCGATGACCCGGTAGTAGACCACCGCGTCTACGCGCAGCGTGACGTTGTCGCGGGTAATGGCCTCCTGGGCGGGCACGGCCGCCACGGTGATCTGCATGTTGACCTTGCGGAGCCGGTCCGAGAACGGGTTGACCCAGATCAGCCCGGGCTGCCGGATACCGGGCTGCGCCCGGCCGAAGCGGAACACGATGCCCTGCTCGTATTGGTTGATGACCTTGAAGCCGAACATGCCGGCCCCTCCAACCCTCGGCGCATGGTGCACCGGGATACCAGGACCGCAGACGGCGCCAGCTTGACCGCCAGCGTTCGAAATGCCCCCGATCCGATACTCCAATATTACACGTTCACGGGATCAGGAAAAACGCTGACGACCGTTCATAATCGCCCGAAATTATAACCGTGTAGTGCCTGCGAGCAGCGGAAAAGAACATGCCATCTTTCGGCCGGCCCAGCCGGCTGACCCGGAAATACGCGGGCACGGCGAGAGCGGTCAGGCTGCCTCACCGTCTCGCCGGCTCGAGCACCGGCTTCGGCGAGGGCCGTTCCTGATCGCGACGGCGGGAGTTCAGGCGGTCGGGAGAAGGCCAGCGCACGCTGGTGGCCCAGCCGAGGCGCTCGAAGATGCGGATGACGGCGGCGGAGATATCGATCTGCCTGGGTTCGGCGCCATGCCGGGCGCAGCTTGGGTCGGAATGGTGCATGTTATGCCAGCTTTCGCCGAACGAGAGCAGCGCCAGCGGCCACAAGTTGGTGGCCCGGTCGTAGCGGCGGGTGGTAAAGGGTCGGGTGCCGATGACATGGCACAGCGAGTTGACGCTCCAGGTGACATGCTGCAGCAAGGTGACGCGGACCAGTCCCGCCCACAGCAGGGCGGCCAGCGCGGTACGCCAGCTGCCGCCGATCGCCCAGCCCAGGGCGAAGGGCAGCCCGAGCGACGCGACGCACAAGACGGGGAACGCGGCCGAGATCTTGCGCATGACCGGGTCTGCCACCATGTCCGGGGCGTAGCGCGTAGGCGGCGTGGGGTCGTCGCGCAGCAGCCAGCCGACGTGCGCGTGGGCGAGACCACGGAGCTGCCCGGCCAGGTGAGTCCCGTACCGGTACGGCGAATGCGGATCGCCGGGCCGGTCGGTAAAGGCGTGATGACGGCGGTGGATGGCGACCCAGCCGATGACGTCGCCCTCGAAGCTCATCGACCCCGCGATCGCGAGCGCCACCCGCAGGGCGGGCGCCGCGGTGAAGCTGCGATGGGTGAGCAGGCGGTGGAAGCCGATCGTCACCCCAAGGCCGGTCACCAGGTAGAAAGCGGCTGCGAGCAGGACCTCGGTGAGGTGCAGGCCGTGCCCCCAGGCGAACCATACCGCCACCCCGAGTCCGGCGAACGGCACGATGACGATGGCGGCCGTTACCGCGATCCTGACCCCGCCCCCGATGGTGCGCGGCGCTCCGTCGCCGTCCGGGAACGGCTCTATTCCTTCGTAATTGACCGTGAGCTGATCAGTCACCGCGGTCGCTACCTCTCTGGGCGTGCCGCGGCAATATGAACGGGCCCCACGCTGAATTCGGCCGTGGTGCCCGGGCATGAAAAACTCCGGATCCCGCACATCCCGCTATTTCTCGGGTGTAACGCCGCCGGGGTCCGGAGCAACGTTTATGACACTACTCTGCTTTTACCTCCGCGCCTACCGTCCCCGGCGGCCACGGAAGCTTCCGGACGCGGCCGCGGCGCCGCGGCCGGTGGCCTGGGTCGCGGCTGTGCTCCCCTGGGTTTCGGCGGCCGGGACCCGGGCGAGCTTGGTGACGGGAGCGATGTGCCTGACCGGAGGACCCGCGATCGCGCGCAGCACCGCCGAACCTGGGCCGGCGGTGGCGGCCTGCGGCGTCACGCCCGCCTTGCGCATCAGGGTACGGACCTCGGCGGCCTGGGCCGCGGTCTGCACGGTGACCACCGCCCCGTCGGCGCCGCCGCGGGCCGTCCGGCCCGATCGGTGCACGTAGGCCTTGTGCTCGGTGGGGGGGTCGGCGTGAATCACCAGGTCGATGCCGTCCACGTGAATACCGCGGGCCGCGATGTCCGTCGCCACCAGGACGCGCACCTGACCGGATCCGAACGCCGCGAGGTTGCGGCTGCGGGTCCCCTGGGCCAGGTCGCCGTGGAGCTCGGCCGCGGGGGCCCCGGCCAGGTTCAGCTGGCGGGCGAGCCTGGCCGCGCCGTGCTTGGTCCTGGTGAAGATCAGCACGCGGTTGTCGCCGCTGGCCAGGGTCGCGACCACAGCCACCCGGTCGGCCGGGGTGACGGTCAGCAGATGATGGACGATCTGGGCCGGCGGGGAGGCATCGTCGACCGAGTGCCGGGCCGGCTGGGTCAGGAAACGCCGCGCGAGGACGTCCACGGCGCTGTCGAGGGTGGCTGAGAACAGCAGCCGCTGGCCCTCCTGCGGGGTGGCGTCGAGCAGCCGCCTGACCACTGGCAGGAACCCCAGGTCAGCCATGTGATCCGCTTCGTCGATCACGCTAACCTCGACGTCGCCGAGGTGGCAGTGGTCCTGCTCGATAAGGTCAGCCAGCCGCCCCGGGCAGGCCACGACGATATCGGTGCGGTTGCGCAGGGCAGCTACCTGCGGGTTCTGCGGGACGCCGCCGAAGATGGTGGCGACGGTCAGTCCCATGGCCTGCGCCAGCGGCGACAGCACCGCCTCTACCTGGCTAGCGAGCTCGCGGGTGGGCACCAGCACCAGGCCGCGCGGGCGGCAGGCCATGCTGTACCCATCGGCCAGCCGGGCGACCAGCGGGAGCGAGAATCCGAGCGTCTTGCCCGAGCCGGTCTGGGCCCGCCCGAGGATGTCGGCGCCGGCGAGGGCGTCGGGCAGCGTGGCGGCCTGGACGGGAAACGGGACCGTGATGCCTTGTGCGGCCAGGGTGGCCACCAGGGGGGCCGGAACGCCAAGGTCGGCGAAGGTCACGGGCTCAGCGGAGGTAACGCCAGGAGCCGTCACCAGCTGGGGCGGGGTTTCACGGCGCCGGCGCTGGCGGGCCTTTCGAGGCTGGCCGATGGGGGTAACGACTGAATTTTCTGCGGGCAGAACTGTCAAAAGAAAAATCTCCAGGACTTGTGTGGCCGCATTGTCGAAGGCGCCACATCCGTGGAGACCAGTTCGCTCACCGAGCGACAGACGACCGGCGTGCCCTCATGGCGACGCCTATTGCGCGTTGACGCGCGTAACACAGAATACCGCACGCCACTGTGGGCGCTGGCGGTGGCCTGGCGCAGGCACGACGTCCGTTCAGCTCGTGCACTCTGCTGGCCGATGCCATAGCGCACCGATACTCGTACTAACTAGCTGGTAACGGGACATCCCCGCCCGGGTTCGATATTACCGATTGAGAGCGAGTGTGCACAGAGGGCAATTTTTGTGGCGGGACGGGCCGAAAGCCGCGAGCTCTCCCGAACCTCGTAACCACAACGATGGAGCATCGATGTGCCCAGGGCCACGACGATGGAGCATCGTTGTGGTTGGCACTGGCGGCGGCTAGCGCGGAGGCAGCGGGCCGGGCCGGCCGGGCGGGCCGGGCGGGCCGCGGAGGTCTCCTGGGACTGGATCAGGCCGTAGCCGATTTACCGAAGACGCGAGCGGCCGGGCGCTCAGCCGACTCATGGGCACGCGCCGCTGCAGGCTCGCATCCGGGATGCCCAGGCGAGCGGGCGCGGTGGCGGCCGACACGGTGGCGGAGACGTCGAAGTGCGCGTCGAGGCCGGTCAGGTGAAGAACGGCGGCCACCGGGGGCGTGGGGGCCGCCAGCCGCAGTACGCCGCCGAGCAGCCAGGCCCGGCGGCCGACACCCACCAGTACGGCGAGCCCGCTGGCATCGCAGCAAGTGACGCGGGACAGGTCGATGATGATCCGGCTGGGACTAGCGCCCAGCAGCCCGAGGAGCAGCTCACGCAGCGCGGGTACGCGTGCGATGCCGAGTTCGCCGGTGATCGTCGCGACGCTGTAGCCATTCTGGCTGCGGACGGAAAACGTATTTTCTTCGTGCGGGGTCATCGTCGCGTCGTGGTTCACAGCGGCTCGCTGACCCACTGCCAGCCACGAGCCTCGTGGTAGGCCGGCCGCACCAGGAAGGCTCCGGCCGCGTCCGAGAGCTCGGCGACGACGCGGATCAGCTGCCGGTGGAAGTCGTCCGGCCGGTGCTCCTCATCGTGCGTCCGGTGCCCGGCGATCGTCACTGCCCCGCCCTCTCCGCCGATCAACCGCACCGTGACGTTTCCGTCGTAGTCCAGGCTGGCGCCCGAGATATCACGAGCACGCACGATTTCGGTACCTTCCTCATTCGCGACCCATACGTCGGTCACATCCATGCCTGTCTCCTTTAGCTCACTATCGCACTTCGCTCTCGGCCGGGCCGGTGCCGGACAGGAGGGCTAGTACGTCACCGACGGTGCGATCCCGGCTGGCGAGTTCGGGCAGCGGGAGGTGCGCCTGGATGTGGTAGCGGTTGCGCCGGCCATCCTTCTCCTTGACCACGTACCCGGCCTCGACCAGGTCGGTGAGGATGCCGAACGCGCTGCGTTCGGTAATGTCCAGGCTGGCCGCGATGTCACGCAGCCGCATCCCGGGATCACTGGCCACGCATAGGAGAACCCGGGCGTGGTTGGTCAGAAAAGTCCAGCTTGCCACCCCGTTAGGTTATCAGATTCTGGAAAAAACTTGCTAGTTTCCCAGTGCCGGCGTAGCGTCAAATCAGGCGCCGGGCGTCAGCCGTCAACACGGCACGCTTCCCCGGAGCTGTCAGAGGAGCTCCGACATCATGCCCGAGCCAGTCACGCCCCAGCCGGATCCGAGCACTATGCCGGCCAGGCCACCCGCATCCCCTAACGGGGTCGTGCCGCCGATGCCACATCCGGGCGCCACCCAGCCGCCCACAGCTACCGGTGGCGGCGTGCCGCCGATGCCTTCTGAGGTCACGAACGAGCACACACCGGGATCCGCCGCGGCCGACCGGTTCCGCGCGGCGATGATGCCGCTGCGCAAGATGATGCACCGGCCACCGCGGGACGCTTAGCCGGGCACTGGCGCCGACAGGGCGGCGTCGCCCTCGGCCAGACTGCCTGGGTAGAAGCGGCGCGAGATCTCGAGCAGTTCGTCCAGCGGCGGCCACCAGGGGCCCGGCCGGAGCGAGCCGAGCGTCTGCAGGACTCGGGCGGCTCGCTCGGGACCTTCCGGCGCCGCGACCAGCGCGACGCGGTGCGTCCGGGCGGATCGCAGCGGCCCCAGGTACAGGTCGGGTGCCTGCTCGCGGGGTCCCTGCTCGCGGGGTCCCTGCTGCTGGAGTCCCTGCTCACCGGCCGGCGCCGCGGCGATATCCAGGTAATAGTCGGGTAGCTCGAACCGGCCCGCGCGCCAGGCGGCCAGGGCCAGACCGGCCTGCACTTCGAATTCAGCGGCTCCCGGCGACTCCCGGGAGGGATCCCACATGGCTCGCCACTGCTCGGCCACGGTCGCCAGCGGGTCCGCGGGTACGAGCACGTAGGGCGACCCTGTCCGCGAGGCCCGGCTGAGGGCCTCGGCGGCCTGCTCCAGGCGGCCCCCGGCCGCCTCGGCGGGCCGGATCACTGAGACGTTCAGGGACCGGCCCACGGCGGCGAGGAGAGCGTCCGGCACCTCGCCGACCAGGACGATTACTGTCGAAGGATTACGCCGCATCGAAAAGATCATATCGGCCGGGTTGGGGCGGCGGCCCCCGCTTTCAGCTGGCGGTGACGTGCTCGTCTAGCCCGAGCAGGCGCGGGCGAAGGTAGCCGAGCGCGTGGCTGATCAGCCGGGAGACATGCATCTGGGAGAGGCCGAGCTGCTGGCCGATCTGATCCTGGGTCATGCTGCCGTAGAAGCGCATGAGCAGGATCTGCTGCTCGCGCAGAGGCAGTTCGGGCCAGTGCTTGGCGACCGCCTGCATGTCGAGCATGCGCGCCAGCCGCGAGTCCTCTCCGCCGAGGACGTCAGCCAGCATGGGGGCGCCCTGGGCCGAGGAACCGGGTATCGGCGCTTCCAGCGAGGACGGCTGAAATGCCATCTCGGCCAGCCGGGCATTTCGCAGCTCATGGTCACTGACCCCCAGGTACCGGGCCAGATCGGACTCGGTCGGCGTGCGCCCGAGCTCCTGGGTCAGCTGCCACGTCGCCGTCCGGACTTGCATGGCCAGGGTCTTTACGGGCCGGGCGACGTGGATCTGCCAGCGCTTATCCCGGAAGTACCGCTTGATCTCGCCGCTAATGTACGGGTGCGCGTAGGTGGTCAGGGCGCAGCCGAGGGCCGGGTCGAAGTTGTTGATCGCGGCGACAAGGCCGACGTACCCCACCTGCATCAGGTCCTCGATCGGCTCAGGGCTGCCTCGATAGGGCTGGACGCAGGACCGGACCAGGTACTGGTAGCGGCTGACCAGCAGCTCGCACGCCGCTATCCGCCGCTCGCTGAGGCGCGGCAGCGAACCGACCAGGCCAAGCAGCTCACGGTCGTTGAGCTCGGCCAGCTCCGGACGCGTCCAGGTGGCCGGGGAGGACGGCACCGGTGCGGGCTCAGCAACCGGCACGTCAGCCTTCCCCGGCCAAAGCCGGCCCGACTGACCCGCGTCGGCCGGCGACGGCTTCGTCGACAGTGCCGTGCACCTCAAACCAGCCCAGCAAGCCGGCGGCGGATAGCACTCGAGGCACGGCGGCCCGCGGTCCCGCGAGGGCGAAGCTGCCGCCCCGGGTGCGAAGCGGAACCCGCTGGTGGATAGGACCTGTCATGGCGCGCCACCTGGCTGACCTGGATTGTCAGGTGCCGCCAGGGTCCAGAGCAGCCGGAGTCGCAATCTCGCGCCACGCTGGCACGACAAGGGCGATAGTCCTGGTTCTACCGTACTCCGGACGCACCATGAGCAACAGGCGGGGCACCCTTGGCGAAGATGCGGCCGAGGATAGGTGCCCCCGAAGTAGCCTGGCACTGCGGTCGCGGCCAGTGGCCGCCGCCGACGGCGGGTTCGGCCATGATGGAGGGTTATGTATTTGACGGTGCATCCCCTGCAAGACGTCTCTTTGTGGGCGCGCGGCAGCGGCCTGGAGATCGTGCTGCTGGTGACGGGGACGATCCTGCTGACGCGGCTGGCGACCTGGCTGGGCGCGAGGATCACGGGCCGGATTGACGAAAAGGCCCGGGAGACGGACGCGCTGGTCCGCTCGGAAGACTCCAAGCACCGGCAAGCCCTCGCGCAGGTGATCACCTGGGCTGCCCTGGCCATCATCTACTGCGTGGCCGCGGTGGCGATCGCGGAGCGGCTGGGTGTCCCGTTGACGAGCCTGGTCGCCCCGGCCGCCGTGGCGGGCGTCGCGATCGGGTTCGGTGCGCAGCGCGTCGTCCAGGACATCCTGGCCGGCTTCTTCATCGTCACCGAGCGCCAGTACGGCTTCGGGGATCTCATCCGCCTTTCTGTCACGGGCCTGTCCAACCCGGCCACCGGGACCGTCGAGGACGTCACGTTGCGGGTGACCACCGTGCGGACCCCTGACGGCGAGGTGGTCATCACCCCCAACGGCCAGATCACCCAGGTGACTAACCTCTCCCGCGACTGGGCGCGAGCCATCGTGGACGTGCCCGTGCCGGCCTCCGCGGACGTCAACCGGGTGAGCGACCTGCTGCGACGGGCCGGGGAACAGGCGTACGCCGACCCGGACGTGCGCCGGCTGATGCTCGACCCTCCGGCGGTCATGGGCGTGCAGAGCATCGACGTGGACCACTTCCAGGTCCGGATGGTGGCCAGGACCCTGCCCGGTAAGCAGTTCGACGTCGGCCGGATCCTGCGGGCCCGGATCGCGGTCGGGCTCCGGCATGAGGGGATCAACCTGCCGCCCACCATCGATACGGCGGATCCGACCGGGGCCAACCCGGCCGGAGGCGGCCTGACCGGGGGCGACCTGACCGGGGGCGGCCGGCACGCGGCCGGCCAGAACGGGGCCGACTTATGCGGCTGCTGACCTGGCTACGGCAACTGCGCGGGGTGCGGACCTCGACCTGGATCTTGACCGCGGTCTTCCTGCTCGCCCTGGCCACCTGGGTGTCGTACAAGCCGGCCTCGACCGCGCCCGCTGACAGCACCCAGCAGACGGTGCCGTCCTCGCCGACGCCGGCGGCGACTAGGACCACCTCGCCCACGCCCACGCCGACACCTAAGACCACGAAGCCTGACGAGAAGGCCACGCCTACGAGTTCGCCGTCCCCGGCCGTCTCGGCGGTCGCGCCGACGGCATCGCCGTCCCCGACAGCGGATGTCGCTCCCTCGGCGGCCGGCTCGCCGTTACCGTAGCCGGGGTCGCTCCTCAGCCGGGGCGCTCCTCAGCCGGGGCGCTCCTCAGCCGGGGCGCTCCTCAGCCGGGGCGCTCCGGTTCCCGCGGCCTGGCGGCGGCGGCCTGGTCCAGTGCGACGATCACATCGGCGGTGCGGTCGGTGATCGGCAGGACGTCGCCGAGCCGGGCCACCGTGATCAGGCGGCGGACCTGCGCGGTGGGCGACGCCAGGTGCAGCGATCCGCTGGCCGCGATGGCCTGCTTCTGCACCCGCAGGAACAGGCTCAGCCCGGCACAGTCGCAGAACCGGACGCCGGCCAGGTCCAGGACGAGGTGGCGGCCGGCCTCGGCCAGCGGTGCGAGCTGCGCCACCAGGCCAGGCGCGGTGCCGACGTCGAGCTCGCCGTCGACGACGACGACGGTCAGCCGCCCCTGCGCCTGGATATCCCAGCTCAGCGGATCCCCGGCGGGACGGGTCAACGGCCAGCGAACCAGCGGCCGATCGCCATCGCGCCATCGCGGCAGTAATGCCCTGCGCATCCTCTTACCTCCGGTCGCGCCAGCACTGGGCCACTGAGGGGCCGGAGTGGCATTGAACGGGGGCCACCAGGGTCTGGAGCGGCGTAGAAATGAGACTAGCGGAAATATCCTGAATAGTCACACGAGTCGTTACTGAGCGTACCGGCCGGTAAGTTTTGCCGGTCAGACCGTCCAGATCGGGGAATTTCAGGACCGCTTTCCTCCTGCTTAGGAGCCTGCGGGACCCCAGTTCGGGGGGGAATGGAGCGCGGGGGTCCCGTCATGGTGTTAAATGAAGCTGGTTGTAGTCGAAGTTCGTGTTCGTGTCACAGCGCCTGCGAAGTTCCGACCGCGGGCGCCGTCGATCCCCAGGCCAAGCCTTCAAGGGCAGGCGGTCGCAACAGCCCAGGATGCACACCCGTGCAACCTGATGATCGTCTCAGTAGGAGAAGTAGTGGCTCAGGGAACAGTGAAGTGGTTCAACGCGGACAAGGGCTATGGTTTCATCGCCCCCGACGACGGCACGGCCGACGTCTTCGTGCACCACTCCGCCATCGAGGCTGACGGATATCGCAGCCTCCAGGACAACCAGCGGGTGGAGTACACCCCGGCTCGCGGGGCCAAGGGCCCGCAGGCCGAGCAGGTCCGCCCGATCTGACGACCTGACTGTACGGCGCGGGGTGGCTCCCATCGGAGCCACCCCGTTTGCGCGTGCCTGATGACAGCGTGGCCGGCTGGTACGGTGAAGGAAAGCCATCGTCGGGGCCAGCGGGCATCCACACTGAGCTGTAGTCACGCCGTCCCTGATGCCGCCCCGGACCCTGGCGGCCCGCGATCAGGCCGGCCGCGCTCGATAGTCCCGCAGAAGGGTCCCCGTCGGTGCAAGTTCCCCCTGCCTCCAAGGCCAGCTACGGCCAGCCTGCCCCGCCCCGTGGCAGCGAGTACGCCGCCCTGTCCCGTCAGGTGCGGCAGGCGGGACTGCTGGACCGCCGGCCACGCTATTACGCGTGGCAGATCGCCGTCATCGCGCTGGCGCTCGCCGCCGGGTGGACCGCGTTCTTCCTCATCGGCGACTCGTGGTGGCAGCTGGGCACCGCCACGTTCCTGGCCGTGGTCTTCGGCCAGCTCGGCTTCCTCGGCCACGACGCCGGCCACCGGCAGATCTTCGGGTCACCGCGGCGCAACTACGTCCTCGGCGTCCTGTGCGCCAACCTCGGCGTCGGCCTCAGCTACGGCTGGTGGGTCAGTAAGCACAACCGCCACCACGCCCACCCCAACACCGAGGGCGTGGATCCCGATATCACGCTCAGCGTGCTGGCGTTTTCCGGTGCCCGGGCCCGCGCGAGCCGGGGCCTGCAGCGGCTGGTCTTCCGTTACCAGGCCTACCTGCTGGTCCCGATGATGTTCGGTGAGGCGATCGGCCTGCACACCGCCAGCATCCGGGCGGTGACGCGGCGGGCCGGGCGGCGGCGGCAGGCCTGGGAGGCGGTGCTGCTCGGCGCCCACATGGCCGGTTACCTCACCGCGGTCTTCCTCGTCCTGTCGCCCGTCCGGGCCGTGCTGTTCATCGTTGTCCAGCAGGGCCTGTTCGGCTTCTACCTGGGCTGCGCCTTCGCGCCCAACCACAAGGGGATGCCGGTCCTGGCCGCGTCCGAGAAGACCGACTTCCTGCGCCGCCAGGTCCTCACCTCACGCAATGTCCGCGGCGGCTGGCTGACTGACCTCGCGGTGGGCGGCCTGAACTACCAGATCGAGCACCACCTGTTCCCCTCCATGCCGCGCCCCAACCTGCGCCGGTCCCAGGCGCTGGTGGCCGCCTTCTGCGCCGAGCGTGACCTGCCCTACTGCCAGTCCAGCCTGTTCGGCTCCTACGCCCAGGCGCTGCGCTACCTGAATGCCACCGGGCGGCTCACCCGTCCCGCGGCGGCGCCGGCCCCGGCGCTCGCCCCCTGAGGCTCAGCGTGCGACCGGGAGGCCTGGGGTAGATTACGGGCGTTCGGCGGCTTTCTTCCGCATCGTCTCCCGGGGAGGACCATGACCACGGCGGTGTCCGACGCGGTGCCATCCGGCTACGCGGGACGCGACGTCTGGGGTGCGTTCATCGGCGGCGCGTTCGCCGGGGCCGGGGACGGCGAGACGTTCGAGGTGATGGAGCCGGCCACGGGCCGGCCGATCGCGCGGGTGGTCAGCGGCGGTGTCGGCCTGGTCGACCAGGCCGTGGCCGCGGCCCGGCGCGCGTACCCGGCCTGGCGGGACACGCCGCCCCGCGAGCGGGCCCGGCTGCTGCGGCTGGTGGCCGCTAAGATCCGCGCCCACGCCGACGAGCTGGCCGAGCTCGAGGCCCGCGAGGTCGGCAAGCCGCGCCGCGATGCCGGGCGCTTCGACGTTTCCTATTGCTCCGCCGGTTTCGACTACTACGCGGGCCTGGCCGAGACCTTGCACGGCGAGATCATCGACCAGGGCCCGATCGAGGCCAGGGTGATCTACGAGCCCTACGGCGTCGTGGCCGCCATCCTGCCGTTTAACTGGCCGCCGATCCACTTCACCAAGAAGGGCGCGCCCGCGCTGGCCGCGGGGAACACCGTGGTCATCAAGCCGGGTGAACAGGCGCCGCTCACCGTGCTGCGGTTGACCGAGCTGGCCGGCGAGGTCCTCCCGCCCGGCGTGCTCAACGCCGTGCCCGGGCCGGCGGCCGGACCCGCGCTTTCCGCGCACCCGCAGGTGGAGCGGATCACCTTCACCGGGGCCACGGTGACCGGGCAGCGGGTCCTGCGCAGCGCGGCGGAGCACCTGACCTACGCGACGATGGAACTGGGCGGCAAGAACGCGGTGCTGGTGCTGGCCGATGCCGACCTCGATGCCGCCGTCAGCGTCGCGCTCGAGGGCATGTTCTACAACCAGGGCGAGGCGTGCACGTCCACCGCGCGCATCCTGGTCCACGATTCCGTGCACGACGATTTCCTGGACCGTTTCGCCCGCGCCACGCAGGCCCTGGTCGTCGGGGACGGGCTCGATCCGGCGACCGACATCGGGCCGATGGTCGACGCCGTCCAGCAGGACAAGGTGCTCGGCTACCTGCGCACCGGCCTGGCGGAGGGCGCCCGCCTGGTCACCCAGGGCACGCTGCCGTCCGAGGAGCGCCTCAAGGACGGCTACTGGGTCGCGCCCACCGTCCTGGCCGATGTCACGCCGGACATGACCGTCGCCCAGGAAGAGATCTTCGGACCGATCGCGTGCGTCATGCGGTTCCGGACCGAGGACGAGGCGATCGGCATCGCCAACGGCACGGCGTACGGGCTGACCGCCGCGATCTGCACCACCGACCTGGCCCGCGCCGACCAGATCGCGCGGCGACTGGAGGCGGGCATGGTGTTCGTCAACAACTACATGCGCCGGGCGTTCCTCGGCTCACCGTTCGGGGGGGTCAAGGGCAGCGGGTTCGGCCGGGAGAACGCGATCGAGACGCTGCACGAATTCGTCCGGTCCAAGAACATCCGCTTCCCGTCCGGCCGGGGCACCGTGCCGGTCTGGCCACCGAGGGACTGACCCGCGGTGGCTAGGCTGGTTTTCTAGGCACGGTATAGGCGATCGGCGGCGCGTGGGCGCGGCCGGGAAGGCGGTCCGTGACTGTTCCGGTGTGGGTGTGGGCGGCGTCGGCGGCGGGATTGCTCGTCGTGGTGGCGGCCGAGGTCATGCTGGCCGGCCGGTCCGGCGACAGCGGGTCCGGCGACAGCGGGTCCGGCGACAGCGGGTACGCCACGCGCCGGGCCGTCAGGTGGATCGCGGTCTACGTGTCGCTGGCGGTGCTCTTCGGCCTGGGCGTCGCGGTGCTGGCCGGCTGGGTGGCGGCGAGCCAGTTCTACGCCGGCTATCTCACCGAGTACAGCCTGAGCCTGGATAACCTGTTCATCTTCTACGTGATCATGAGCCGGCTAGCGGTATCGCCGGCGCGCCAGCCTCGCGTCCTGTTGTTCGGCATCGGGCTGGCCCTGGTGCTCCGGGCGGTCCTCATCGTGGCCGGGCTGGCCCTGATCAGCCGTTTCGACTGGCTGTTCTACCCGCTGGGCGGCTTCCTGGTGTGGACCGCGGTCGGCCTGGTGACCAGCCGGGGCCCGGACCAGGAGGAGCAGCACACCCGGCTGACGGCGTGGCTGCAGCGGCGCGCGCGCCCCCGGAGGTCCGGAGGGCCTGCGGCCGGACCGATGCTGCTGGTGGTCGTGGCGATCGGGGTGGCCGACGTGGCTTTCGCCTTCGATTCCATCCCGGCGATGTTCGGTATCACGACCAGCGCCTACCTGATCGTGGCCGCCAACGCGTTCGCGCTGATGGGGCTCCGCCAGGCGTACGTACTGCTGGCCCGCTTCCTCGACCGGATCGTCTACCTGAACAAGGGCCTGGCCGTGATCTGCGCCTTCATCGGCGTCAAGCTCCTACTGCAGGCGCTGCGCGGATCCGGGGCGGGATGGGCCCCCGAAATCCCGGCCTGGCTGTCGGTCACCATCGTCGTCGCCGTCCTGCTGGTCACCGTGACCGCCGGGGCCATGAACCGCCGGCGGCCGCTCACCGCGGCTCAGCGGGCCGCGTTCGAGCGCCGCTTCGCCGTCATCGACACCGACGGGAACGGCGTGTGGCAGCGGGACGACTGCGAGCAGCTGACCCGGCGGCTCTGCCGCTTCTTCGGCTACCCCGTCGATTCCGGCCCAGGACAGGCCGTCGCCGCCGGGCAGGACGCGCTGTTCGACGCGCTGCTGCGGCACATGGACGCCAACGGCGACCGGGAGATCACCCCGGAGGAGTTCACCGCCGGCTTCGGCCGGAGGATCGAAGACCGGCCCGGCTTTGACACCGCGGTCCGCGCCGCGGCGCAGGCGCTCGTCCAGGTGGCGGACCGTGATGGCAACGGGGTGCTGGATGCCGCGGAGTACGCGGAGCTCACCGCGGTGTACGGAGCCAGCACCGACGAGGCCGCACAAGCCTTCCGCCGCCTCGACCTGGACCGCAACGGCGTCCTGGACAACGTTGAGTTCACCACGGCGATCAGCCAGTTCTTCGCCAGCCCGGACGCCGACGCCGCGGGCAGCCTCGCCTTCGGCCGCCTCTAGGCGCACGGGAGGATCTGCCGCGGGACGCTTGGGGGTGCGGGCCGGCGCTTCCATTCTCGCGGGTAGCCAACCGAGACCTCCTCGAACCGGACGCCGTCGTGCCAGGTCACCCGAGGAATGTGCAGGTGGCCGTAGACCACCGCGGTGGCGTTGAAGCGCAGATGCCAGTCGTGCGTGCGGGTGGTCCCGCACCACTGGGCGAACTGGGGATACCGCAGTACCCGGGTGGGCTCGCGGATGAGCGGGTAGTGCGTCACGAAGACGACCGGGAGCGCCGGGTCCCGCCCGGCGAGCCGCTGTTCGGTCGCCTCGACCCGGGCCCAGCACCAGGCCTCCCGGCTCGGATACGGATCGGGATGCAGCAGCACCTCGTCGCTGCAGACGATGCCCGTCTCGTAGGCCAGGGCCAGGCCCTGCTCCTTGGTCAGCGCGCCGTCGGGCCGGAACGTGTAGTCGTAAAGCAGGAACAGCGGCGCGATCGTGACGGCGCCCCCCGGCCCGGCCCAGACCGGATAGGGATCCTCTGGGGTGATGATGCCCAGGCGGCGGCACAATGCCACCAGGGCCAGGTAGCGTTCCTCACCGCGCAGCTGAACCGGATCCTTGCGGCGCGTCCATAGCTCATGGTTGCCGGGCGTCCATATCACCGTCGCGAACCGGTCGCGCAGCGTCCGCAGCGCCCATTCGATATCCGGAAACAGCTCGCCGACGTCACCCGCCACCAAGAGCCAGTCCCCGTCGCCGTCCGGGCGGAGATCCTCGATGAGCTTGCGGTTCTCCGGGTGGGCTACATGCAGGTCGCTGAGCGCGAGCAGCCGGGGCCGCGCCGACGCCGTCACCAGGTGGCAAGGGGCCGGCGAGGGGAACCGGGGCCCGTTCGGAAGAAAGAGAATTTAAAGATCTTGATCTTGCCGAGGAAGTCCATCACGTCCCTGTAGTCCAGGAGATGCTCGCGATGGCGATCATAGACGATCACGGCGGTACGGCCTGCCGATCAGCGGGCCGCACCGCCGCGGTCGTCGCGTCCGGGGTCAGTAGCCGTAGCCAGCCTTGGGGCTGGATGTGGCGGCCGTGCCAGCCGCGGGCTTGGTACCCGAGGCCGTCATCTCATACCACAGGCCGCCGGAGGCGTTGAGCCCGTTCCCCTTGGCCTGCCCGGGGGAAGTGTCCCCCATGTAGGTGTAGAGCGGGTGCCCGTCGTAGGTGGCCTGCTTCGTGCCGTCCGACCTGGTGATGACGCCCAGCATGCCGGTCACGCCGCTGCCCGCGGTGGCCGGACCGGTCACCGGCGGCCAGAAGGTCGCACAGGACCCGCTGCACTTCGAGCTGGTCGGGGTGTCCGGGGCGAACCAGTACAGCACGAAGCCCTTGGAGTTGGTCAGCACCTTCGTCCCGCCGACGGTGGTCGCGAGCAAGGTCGCGCTGCTCGCGGCGGAGCCCGCTCCGGCCGCGGCGGCGCTACTTACCGGGGCCGCCGGGCTGCTGCTCTGGGCGGCCGGGCTGCTCGAGCTGGCCGAACTCCCGCAGGCGGCTACGGTCAAGGCCATCGCAGCCAGCCCGGTGGCCCCCCATATCTTCCGAATACGCATTAACTTCCCCTTCACAGTGCAAGTGGTCTCCCACTTGAGGTCACGTACGGTCGGGCGCTTTCGTTCACCTGCCGCGTAGACCAGCGGAAATAGGCCGGATTACTGGCGCGGGCGGCGATCAGCCCGTGTCGGCGGGCGGCAGGCTCAGCTCGTCGCGGATCACCTGGACGGCCTCTTCCACTGGCTCGTTATCTTCGTCACCGCCCGCGCTGCCTGAGCGATAGCCAGGCGGTCAGGCCGAGCATGACAATGGCCGCTGCCTCAACCACGAGGACGGCGTAGGCCTCGGTGCTGATGAAGGTGAGGTGGAATCCGAAAATGCCGACGGTGCGGGCCAGCACGAAGCCGATGATGGTGCCGGCCATCAGGGCGGCGGCGGCTGCTACGACCAGCAGGTGCCGGGTCGCCAGCAGGATCAGCGCGGTCAGCAGGGTCAGGACGACCTGGATGAGGAACAGCACATCGAGTGTCTTGACATGCCGGTAGGCGATGTCCCACAGGTGCAGGTGTACCAGCCCTGAGGCAATGAGCAGCCCGGCGTCGGAAATGTACAGCAGCCACATCAGGCCGCCGCCGGTACGCTCGCTTTGCTTGCGGGCCCTCTGGGTGGCAGTCACTGTGGCTCCGTTCTGGTCGAGGTGAAGGGTTCGGCTAGCTGCCGCAGCATCGTGCGACCAAGGCGCAGTCTCCGGCCCGACTGCTCAACCGGGATGGGCAGGCCCGCCAGTCCGGTAGGAATAACCGCCGACTCCGCGCGGCGGGCCGGGAAAACCGCCCGGCGGGACAGCGTGTCCCAGATGGCGAACACGGTGCCGAGATTGATGTCCAGCCGCCCGGTCGCCGAGTGATGGATGCGGTGATAGGCCGGGCTGACGAGGATCCGGCAGGCCCGCCCGTAGGTCCACCGCACGTTGGCGTGCGGCAGCGCGCCCAGGCATGCGTAGACGGTCAGTACTACAGCGGGGGTCTGGGTGTTGGACCCGACGGCCAGGACGGGGATCGCGGAGAGCAGGAAGCTGACATGGACCAGCGGATGCGCGCGATAGGTGGTGAGAATGCTCAGCTCCTCCTGGGAATGATGCACCGCGTGCAGGCGCCACAGGGCGGTAATCCGGTGGTTGGCCAGGTGAGTCAGCCAGTCGACCGCATCGATGCCGAGCACCGCTAGCCCGATGAAACACCAGCCCGGCACCCCAGGCAGCCGCGGCAGGACCAGCCACGGCTCGAGCCGTGCCAGCAGCCCCGCGAAACCCGTGCCGACCAGAACGATCAGCGGGACTACGAGTAGGGCGTAAAACAACAGGTAACACACATCAAGCAGGTGCCCGCGGGCGAGCACCGGGCGGCGCTGCGCCGGGCGGATCTGCTCGCATATGCAAACCGCCAGCACAAAGCCGAGGACCGCGGGCCCGGCGAGTTCAAACCGGCCCGCGTGGACCGACTGGGCGACACCGGACCGCCCTAGGGCGTCCCAGCCTCGCCAGCTGAGCCACGCCGCCGCGCCCGCGATCACCATCGTCGGCACATAGAGCCCCCGGCCCAGCCGCGCGGCCGTCCGGGCCGAAGCCAGCATCGCGCCAGTTGACCTGAGGATGGTACCCGCCATGCCGGTCAGACCTGAATCTGTGGTCACCGGCCTGGTCACCGGCCTGGTCACCGGCGGCCCGTGGGCCGACGGCGCGTTCCCGCTCGTGGCGGAGACAGGACCAGACGCGGCGACGGCGGCCTGGCCCTTACCGCGGCGGCGGCGGCCGGCCCGCCCGCCCGAGCTTCCGCGCGTGCCGCGGCCAGCTCCGCTGCGGCGCCCCGCATCTTTCCGATCCGCGATCTCCTCCCCCACGCGCGTTCTCTACTAGGGTTCACGTGCCATGAGGCCTCTTGCGTTCACGGGAACTTGAGATTCTCCGCTGCTGTCGCTGTAAGCCGGGAGGACAGAGCCCGCGAGGATTCAACCGGCTGGCACGTCGGCGTTACGGCGTTCGCTACGCCGACGGGACGGGACGGGACGGGACGGTTGGCGACAAGAGAGCCGGCGTCATCGTCGTGAGAATGACGCAGTGGCTTGAAAAGCCCTGGGCTACGGCCAGCCCTGACATGGCTGGTGAACGTCCCGGCCAGAGAGGGGTGGGAAGAACGGCTGGTGTGTGCTGACGCTGAAACGAGTCAGTGGTCACGCAACGTGGCCGCCACCGATGAGGGTGCCGACGACGAACGTCACTGCGACGGCAACTCCGCCCAGGGCGAGCTGACGCAGCCCCGAGCGCAGCAGCGGGCGACCGGTCAGCTTGCCCACCACCATGCCGCCGACCAGCAGCGCCACGGCGGCGACACCCAGCGCGGCGCCCAGGACGGTTAGGCCCGCCAGGTACGGCAGGAGCGGGATGAGCGCTCCCACGGAGAAGGCCACCAGCGACGAGAGGCCGGCGAACACCGGCGAGGGCAGCTCGAACGGATCGACGCCAAGCTCCTCGCGGGTATGTACGCGCAGCGCGGTGTCTGGGTCCTGCGATACCGCGGCGGCCATCGTCGCCGCGGTCTGCGGATCAGCGCCGTAGCCGATGAAAGTGTCGGCGAGTTCGGCCTGCTCGGCGGCTGGGAACCGGGCGTGCATCGTGCGTTCGGTGGCGACTTCGGCGTGGACCAGCTCGTTCTGGTTGGTGACCGACACGTACTCTCCGGTCCCCATGGAGAACGCGCCGGCCACCAGCGCGGCCACGCCGGTCAAGATGACGGCGTGCGCGGACGCCCCGCCGCCGCCTAGTCCGGCGATCAGTGAGGAATTGGTTACCAGCCCGTCCACCGCGCCGAACACGGTCGGCCGCAACCATCCCCCGGATACGTCGCGATGCCGATGCGACCACCCCGCGGCCAGCGCCGCCTGGCGCACCGCGTGGCCATGCTCGTCGATCTCCTCGCCCATCCCGTGGATTATCCCCTACCGCGGCCCGGTCAGACGCGTGAGCTGGGTCACCGACGCACCCTGTTAGGCAAGCTGGCGCGGGAGCGGAGAATCACCGGCAGGCAACAGGCCTTCGCCGTCCTGAAGGAAGTCCTGCTCAGTAGTGGCGACCTCCAGCAGCGGGAGCCGACGTCACGCTACGGTGCAGGCCACAGGGCCAGCAGCTCGGCCGCTCGCGGGCGCAGGTCAGGGAACCGCTCGGCGTAAAGGCCGTACCAGATGGTCAGGTTGAGCCGGCGGAGCTGCTCGCAGATCGCGAGTTGGCCTTCGTCGACGGGCTCGCCGTAGGCGGCCAGGATCCGCGGGGCGCCCAGGCGCGCGGTCGACGCGGCCAGATCCCAGGTCACCGGCCCGCGGCAGGTGTCCTCAAAGTCGTGCCAGACCCAGCCGGTGTCCGCGGCCATCAGGTTGCTGAGGCCCGCGTCACCATGCAGCATCTGTCCGGTCCACGATGTGCGGTCGAGTTCGGCGGTCAACCGGGTGTACGCCGCGCCCAGGCCGGCGGCGTGGCCGGGGGTAAGCCGACTCTGCGGCCGCGCCAGGAAGGCCGGGATGTCGCTCAGCGGGGCGAGCACGGGCACCTCGCCTGCGCCGGGATAGGACCGCAGGGCCGCGTGCAGGTCCCGCAGCATTGACCCGACAATCGCCTCGCTGGGCTGCGCGTCCCCGGCTGACCTTAGGTAACGCCAGAACGACATCACGTGGCCATCGCCGTGGTAGGTGGTCGCCGGGATCTCCGAGCTCGGCTCGAGCACCGGGGCGCCCGCCTCGGCCAGGAACGACGCGACGTCAAGCTCGCGCTGAAGCCAGACCGCGGTATCCGGGCGGACTTCGGTCGTTGACGCCGCCACCTTGGCCACGACTGGCGACGGCGACAGGTGGACGATGACGTTCGCGCCGTCAGCCAGGACGACGGGTTCCGTGCTGGTGACACCCAGGCCGGCCGCGACCTCGACAGCGGCGCGAACTGCGGCCGCGGAAACGGTGAAGGCCACGCTCAAGTATGCCGCCGGGGATGCCGTAGCAGACGGCGGGCGGTACTGACCTTGGCGTCGGGCGAAATTCTTCTATCTTGAGGCGGCGTGTCGTTGCGGCCCGGAGATATTATACGATAATATGTTCTAAGAGCTTTGGCGAATTCCGTCGTCATTGAGAACTGGCGCTAGAGAGGGGGCGTCCATGGACCGCGAACCGCTGCCTGGCCGCCCCACCCCCGGCCCCGACCCCGGCAGTTCGGGTTGGCCGTTGTGCGGGGTGACGCCGGACTGGGTTGATGAGGCGGAGTGGGCGCGGATGTGCGCGGCGCGCGGGGAGGAGGCCGAGCCGCCGGGTCTGGATGAGGAGTTCTACGCCGATCCTGATCACGGGCCGCCGGGAGAGTGGGCGGAGCTGCCGGCGGAGGCGGCCGCCGCCCGGGCCGGGGCGGCGGCGGAGGAGGCGGTGTTGCGGGCGCGGCTGATCGCGGCGGGGCTGGACGGGGACGCGCACCGCCGTGGTGACCCGCCGCGGCCCGGGATCCCGGCCGGACCGGCCGCGGGGTTCGGGCAGGGCTGCCCGCTGGATGGCGTGGCCCCGGGCACGGTCTTGTCCGGGCTGGCTGATGAGGCGTCGGGGGAGGACCGGGCGTTCGCCGGCGTGACGGGTGATCAGCTGCTGGGGCTGATCGGGGCGCGGCAGCGGCTGGCGGGCCGGCAGCAGTGGGAGCTGCTGATGGCGGTCGCGGAGTTCATCCGCCGCCGCCCGGATCCGGGCTGCGGGCCGGCGGACCTGCCGGGGGCGATGCCGCTGGTGTGGAATGAGCATGCGGCCGGGGAGCTGGCGGTGCAGCTGCACCTGACGGCGGGCGCGGCGGCCGGGCTGCTGGGCCTGGCCCATGACCTGACCGTCAAGCTGCCCCTGACCGGCGCGGCGCTGCGGGACGGGGTCATCGACCTGGACAAGGCGCGGATCATCGCGCTGCACTGCTTCGCGCTGTCCCCGGCGGAGGCGAGTGCGGCGGAGAAGATGGTGCTGGGGCTGGACACGGCGGGGGAGATGACGTGGGGGATGATCCGGGACCGGATCGCCCGCGCGGTCATCGAGGTCAACCCGGCCGCGGCGCGCCAGCGCCGGGAGGAGGCGGCGAAGGACACCCGGGTGGAGATGCACCCGGAGCTGTCGGGGAACTGCCAGCTCGCCGGGCGGGAACTGCCGCCCGCCGCGGCGCTGGCCGCGACTGAGAACCTGACCGCCCGCGCGGTGGAGCTGCGCGCGGCCGGGGTCCCCGGCGGGATGGATGCGCTGCGGGCGCTGGCCTACCTCGAAGCCCTCGGCGTCCTGGACCCCCTGGACCACGTCCCCGGCGTCCCCGGCGGCGGCGTCCCCGGCGACGGCACCCGCGGCGACGGCACCGGCACTGATGGCACCGGCGGCGGCGACGGGAACGGGACGGGACCGGCGGGCCCGGCGGATCCGGGCCCGGCGGGCGCGGCCCCGGGGATCCGCGGCCGGGGCCCGGCACCCCTGGCGGCGGCGGGGCGGCCGGCGCGATCCCGGCGGGGTTCGCGGCGCGGGTGAACCTGACCGTCCCGCTGGCCACCCTGCTGGGCCTCGCCGGCCGCCCCGGAATGATGTCCCGGGTCGGGCCGGTCGATCCCGCGCTGGCCCGGGACCTCGCCGCCGCCGCGGCCCGCAGCCCCCGCTCCACCTGGTGCGTGACCGTCACCGGCCCCGACCACCGGCCCGTCGCCCACGCCTGCGGCCGCCCCCCGCCCCGCCACCGCGATAAGCGTGATACCAATGCCCGGGCGGCCCGCGACGGGCCCGTCTACACCCCCGGCGATGACCACGACCCGCCCGGAACCGGCACCATCCGGCTCGACATCGCCGCCCTCACCGGGACCCCCGGCCCCGGCCCCGCCGGCGGAGGCGGGGACCTGGTGTTCGCGCTGGAGAACCTGGCCGGGCCGTGTGATCACGAGCACGAAGCGAAAGGACACGACCCCGGCGTCCGGCTCCGGCACCTGACCGGGATCCTGAACGCCTGCTGCACGTTCCCGCCCTGCCGCCGTCCCCAGGACCAGTGCGACTATGAGCACAGCACCCCGTTCGGGCAGGGCGGCCGGACCTGCCTGTGCGACGCCGGGCCCGTCTGCCGGCATAACCACCGCAACAAGCAGGCCCCCGGCTGGCACCTGCAGCACGCCGGAACCCGCGGCTGGTTCCGCTGGACCACCCCCTCCGGGCGGACCTACCTCAGCCGCCCCACCCAGTACCCCGACTGAGGCCGCGGCCGCGACGAAAGCCGGTACAGCGTTAGTCCCTGCTCCGCACCCAGACGTGGGCGGGTTCCAGCGCCGACTGCGCGGCGCGACCAGATCCTGGGACCGTTCCGGGAACGTTACCGCGTACGGGCCGGCACCTGGCGACGGCCGCGATCGCGCCCCGGCCTATCCTCATCTCGTGAAAGGCTCCGTGACCGTCCATTTCGCCGCCCCGCCCGCCGAGGTCTGGGATCTGGTCAGCGACATCACGCGCATCGGGGAATTCAGCCCCGAGACCTTCGAGGCGCGCTGGCTGGGCGACGTGAGCGGGCCGCAGGCCGGGGCGCGCTTCCGCGGTCATGTCCGGCGGAACGGCCGGGGCCCCGTCTACTGGACCACGTGCACGGTAACCGCGAGCGAGCCCGGCCGCGAGTTCGCCTTCGCGGTCAACGGGCCGGGTGAGGTGGTCGTCAACACCTGGCGGTACCAGCTCACCCCGAGCGGGGACGGCACCGACGTGACCGAATCCTTCGAGCTGCCCGGCTCGCCGCTGAGCCGGCTGTACTGGCGGCTGGCCGGGCGGGCACGGATGCGCACCAACCTCAACGGTATGCGCGTCACGCTGGAGAAGATGAAGGCGATCGCCGAGCGCGGTTAGCCAGAGATTGGTGCGCACGACCGGACCGACGGCCAAGCGGGGCCAGCCACCGAGGCTCACCGGGCCGGGGCCGAGGCTCACCGGGCCGGGGCCGAGGCTCACCGGGCCGGGCTGAGCGGCTACGCGGTCAGCGGCACGGCGACCACAGGAGTAGTGGTGGGCCGCGAGGTCCCGCCCGCGGGCTCGACGGTGATCCCGATCCGGTCACCCGGCCGCACGCCGGAGGCCAGCACCTGATTCGTCTGACCCGGCTGCGTGAGCAGGCCTTCCGAGCGCGCGCCCACCGGGCTCATCACCCACAGCTGGTAGACCCGCCCGGCGGGCAGGGACGTCATCCCGGTCGTGGTGATGACGGCCGCCCGCTGCTGGCCCGAGAACACCACGGTCACGGCGCCGCCCGCGCTCGTTCGCATCGTTTCCAGGCGGGCGTCCGGGGCCTGGACCACCCGGGTGATCGCGGCGTTGCTGGCCTGGGCCGACTGAAGCTGGTGCTGGGTGTCGAGCTGGGTGATGCCTAGGCCCACCGCGACGGCCACGCTGGCCGCAGCGACGGCGACGGCGACGGCCAGCCGAGGCGTGCGCAGCCAGTGGCGATCGCGGTCCAGCCGCCTGGCGCCCAGCTCGTCGGCGAACTGCCGCGACACCCGTGTCCAGCGGTGATCACGGCGGACCCGGCCGCCGTGGACGGGCGGCAGCTGCCTGGTCTGGTAGGTGGTGGCCAGTACCCGCGACTGCATGCCCTCCGGCGGCCGGACCGTCTTGGCCATGGCCATCCTGGCCGCGGTCTCGCGGAGCCCGCGGACCTCCGCCTCGCAGGAGGGGCAGCGATGCAGATGACGCTCGAATTCGTCCCGCTCCGGCCCGGTCAGGGCGTCGAGGGCATAGCTGCCGGTGAGCACATGCAGGTCGTCGCGCATCGTCTTCACCAGTTCACCCCCATGCAGTCGCGCATCCTGATCAGCCCGTCGCGGATCCTGGTCTTCACCGTGCCCAGGGCCACACCGAGTAGCTGCGAGACCTCTGGATAAGAGTAACCGCCGTAGTAAGCCAGCTTGATCGACTCGCGCTGCAGGTCAGTGAGGCCGTCCAGGCAGCGGTTCACCCGCTGCCGGTCCAGCGACGCCTCCACGATCTCGGCTACGTTATCGCCTTCCGTGGCATCCTCGAAGACCGCCTTCTGCTCCCGGCGCGAGGAGGCGTTCTCGGACCGGACACGGTCGACCGCACGGCGGTGGGCGATGGTCAGGGCCCAGGCGGCCGCGCTGCCCCTGGCCGGGTCGAACCGGGACGCAGTCCGCCAGATCTCGAGCAGGACCTCCTGGGCGACTTCCTCGGACTGGGCGGGATCTCGCAGCACCTGGCGGACCATGCCGTACACCGGCCCGGCCAGCTCGCCGTAGACCACCTCGAACGCCTCGTGGTCACCGCGCGCCACAAGGGCAAGCAGCAAAGCCAGATTCCGGCCCTCCTCCTCTGCGGGGACGGGATCTGGCCGTCTCTGCCGTGTCTCTGGCCTGTTCATGCCGTGCATTCGAGACCGAACCGCTTCCGGATTGGCCAATATCGCAACTGACCAGCACCGATGTGTGCCGAAATGTCCTGGCGGGGGCGCCCGGTTTATTTCCGGGCCAATCTGCGGCCCGGTCAGGTCCGAATGGCGCCCGTGATGAGCACCTTGAACGGGACACCGGGTCAGCCCACCGTGCGCCGCCTGCTGGCGGGTGCGCTGGCCGGTCTGCTGGCGGCCGCCGTGGCACTGGGCGTGGCCGAGCTCGCGGCAGCGATCACCGGTCCGCTGGGTGCTCCCGTGATCGCGGTCGGGGAGACCGCGATCAACCTGACGCCCATCCCGGTCAAGGATTTCGCGATCGTGCACTTCGGGTCGCACGACAAGGAAGCCCTCATCGCCGGCATCGTGGTCCTGCTGGCCGGCTTCGCCGCGCTGATCGGCATGCTGGCCGTCCGCCGGATCGGCTACGGCCTGGCCGGGCTCGCGGTGTTCGCCGTCGTGGGCGTCGCGGCGGCCGTCCACTTGCCGAACGCCACCGCCGTGGACGTCGTCCCCACGCTGGCCGGCGTGGCCGTGGCGGCGGCGGCGCTGGTGATACTGGTGCGCGCCGTCTGGGCGGCCTTTCCAGTGGCGGAGGCCAGGCACGGGGTCGCTTCTTTCGAAGGTAGCGGGCCGCCGGCTGACCTCCTGACGGGGGGCCCCTACCTCGGCGACTTGGCCGGGGCTCAGATCGGGCCGGAAACCGAAGCCGCCCGCCGGCCGGATCGCCGTCGCTTCCTTCTGGCGGGGGCGGGAGCGGCGGCGCTGGCCGCGGTGGCGGGCGGTCTGGGCGACAAGCTGGTCGGAAGGTTCAGCGTCGCCTCGTCCCGGGCGCAGGTGCGGCTGCCGGCCCCGGCCGTCGCCGCCAAGGCCGTCCCCGCGGGCGCCGACCTCCGGATTCCCGGGCTGACGCCCTTCTTCACCTCCAACAGCAGCTTCTACCGGGTCGACACCGACCTGGTCCTGCCGCAGGTGTCGCCGGAAAGCTGGACGCTGCGGATCGACGGCATGGTCGACCGGGAACTCGAGTTCACCTTCGCCGAACTGCTCAAGATGCCGCTGACCGAGAACGACATGACGCTGGTGTGCGTATCGGACTCGGTCGGCGGCCCCTACCTGGGCAACGCCAGGTGGCTCGGCGTGCCGCTGGCCGGCCTGCTGCGGCGGGCCGGGGTGCAGGCGGGCGCCGATCAGGTCCTGTCCGCCGCGACCGACGGGATGACGATCTCTACCCCGGTCGCCACGATCCTGGATACGCAGGGCGCGCTGCTCGCCGTGGGCATGAACGGCCAGCCGCTGCCGATCGCGCACGGCTTCCCCGCCCGCATGCTGGTCCCCGGCCTGTACGGCTACGTGTCCGCCACCAAGTGGGTCACCCGGCTGACGCTCACCACCTTCGCGAAGCAGCGGGCCTACTGGACGCAGCGCGGCTACACGGCCCGGGCGCCGATCAAGACCGAGTCGCGTATCGACGTGCCCAGGCCGCTGGCGCAGGTCAAGGCCGGTCACGTCACGGTGGCGGGCGTGGCCTGGGCGCCGGCCAAGGGCATCGCCGCGGTCCAGGTCAACGTGGACAACGGCCCGTGGCACCAGGCCAGGCTGGCCGCCGTCGACGGCATCGACACCTGGCGGCAGTGGATGTGGGACTGGGACGCCAGTCCCGGGCTGCACACCCTGCAGGTCCGCGCGACCGACAACGCGGGCGTGACCCAGACGTCGGCGCGCACCCAGGTTTTTCCCAACGGCGCAAGCGGCTGGGACTCCACCGTGGTCACCGTCACATGACGGGCCTCGGCATCGCAGGTCAAGTCAACTATTACCAGGGAGCACAACCGTGAAATACCGTCTTCTCGCCGTCTCAGGAATCGCCGCGGGCCTGGCCCTCACCACGGCCGCCTGCAGTTCAACCTCGTCCACGTCGGCTGCGGCCGGGGCCTCGTCGCCCGCGGCCTCGCCCTCGTCCTCGTCCCCGATGGCGTCTTCTGCCGCGGGGGGCGGTTCGGGCGCGGCGACCAGCATGGACTTCGGCACGGGCTGCGCGTCGGTGCCGAAGAGCGGCGCGGGCAGCTTCACCGGGATGTCCACCGCGCCGGTCGCTACCGCGGCCTCGGCCAACCCGGTCCTGTCCACGCTGGTCGCGGCGGTCAAGGCGGCCGGCCTGGTGGACACGCTGAACTCGGCGTCCAACATCACGGTGTTCGCGCCGGACAACGCGGCGTTCGCCAAGATCCCCGCCGCCACCCTGAAGTCGGTCCTGGCAAACAAGGCCGAACTGACCAAGATCCTCACCTACCACGTCGCCTCCGGCCGCAAGACCCCCGCCGACCTGGCCTCGGGCATGGCCATCAAGACGCTCGAAGGCGGCGCCGTGATGCCGGCGCTGAAGAGCGGCAGCTACACCGTCAACGGCGCGAACGTGGTGTGCGGCAACGTCCAGACCGCCAACGCCACCGTCTACATCATCGACACCGTGCTGATGCCGAAGTCCTGATGACAGTGGCCCGCCCGGGCGCCTCGCGAGGGTCCGGGCGGGCCGTTCTGGTTGGGGTACCACGGTCCGTTCGGGCAAAAAGATTTTTTATTATGCCGAACGGACCGTGGTGCTCGGCCCTTAGCTGAGCTCGACGATCGGATCGGGGTAGCCGAGCTGCCTGCGGTGCCCCGGGTCCAGCTGCCACGGCGTCTGGAGGCAGGCCGCGTCCAGGCCGGCCAGCTCCGGGACGTAGCGGCGGACGTAGTCGCCGGCCTGGTCGAACCGATGGGCCTGCCGGAGCGGGTTCATCACCCGGTTGGGCCTGGTGTTGTTGCCGGTCCCGGCCACCCACTGCCAGTTACCCGCGTTGGCGGCCACGTCGCCGTCCGCGAGCAGGCCGCCGAAGTGCCGGTAGCCGAGCCGCCAGTCGATGCCGAGGTTGCGGGTGAGGAACGAGGCCGTGATCATCCGGGCCCGGTTGTGCATGAACCCCTCGGCGGCCAGCTGCCGCATCCCGGCGTCGACGATCGGTATCCCGGTGCGTCCCGCGCGCCACGCCTCGAGCGCTTCGTGGTCCTGGCGCCAGGACGCGCCGGGCCGGTAGTTCTTCCTGGCCATATCGGGGAAGGCCGCCGTGACCTGGTAGAAGAAGTCACGCCAGGCGAGCTGCCGGCAGAATTCCTCGCCGCCGGGCCGGTCCCGGGCGCCGATGGCTAGTTCCAGCGGGGAGACGCAGCCGAACCGCAGGTACGCGCTGAGCCTGGAGGTCTCGTCGCCCGGCAGGTCGTCGTGGTGCTCGTGGTAGGTGGCGAGGCTTTGCTGGCGCCAGCGGACAAACCGGCGGCGACCTTCTGTTTCGCCGCCCGGCGCGAGGTGGGGCGAGGTGCCGCGGGCGTGGGCTGGAAGCTGGCCTTCGTGCTGGACTGGGGGCATGGTGATGGCCGCTGGCGGGGGGCAGTGCTGACGCCAGGTGGTCGCGCGCCAGGCGCGCCAGTACGGGGTGAAGACCCGGTAGTGGCCCCCGCCCGCCGGGGTCAGGTCCCCGGGGGGCACGACGGTCAGGCCGGGGGTGACCTCGAGGTCCAGCCGGTGCGCCTGGCATTCGCGTTCCAGGTTCAGGCGGCGTCTTGTGGCGTAGTGGGAGACGTCGCCGGCCAGGTAGATGGCGTCCGCGTGGGTGGCGGTGGCGAGCTTGATGGTCTCGGCGGCGGGGTCGCCGGTCCTGATCAGGAGGTCGGCGCCGCGCCTTTGCAGGGCGTCGCGCAGGTCGATGAGAGACTCCCGGAGGAAGCGGAGCCGGTTCGGCGGCCCGGGGATCGCGGGGTCGACGACGAACAGCGGCACGACCTGCCGGGCGCGGGTGCACGCCAGGTGCAGGGCCGGGTTGTCGTGCAGCCGGAGATCACGCGTGAACAGCACGATCGCGGTTTCCACTTACCTTCCCTCCGGTCGGGGCGTGAGAAGCTGAAATTATGCGGGATGGTGAGGGCGCGCGGCCGCGGCTGGGCGTGTCGAGCTGCCTGCTGGGGGCGGAGGTGCGGTTCAACGGCGGGCACAAGCGGTTTCGCTTCCTGACCGATGAGCTGGCGCCGTTCGTCGACTGGGTGCCGTACTGCCCGGAGATCGAGATCGGGCTCGGCACCCCGCGCGAGGCGATCCGGCTGACCGCTGCGGGGCGGCTGGTGAACCGCGGCGGGACGCTTGACCATACCGAGGCGATGGCCGGGCTGCCGCTGCCGTCGGGCCTGGACGGGTACGTGTTCAAGGCGAAGTCGCCCAGCTGCGGGATCGGCGGGATTCCGCGGTACCGGCCGGACGGGCAGCCAGCCGATCACGGGGGACGCGGGCTGTACGCCGCGCGGGTGCTGGGTGCTTTTCCCCTGCTGGCGGTGGTGGACGAGGGGCGGCTGAACGACGCGGGGCTGCGGGAGGCGTTCGTAGAGCGCGTGTTCGCCGCGGCCCGGCTGCGGTCGCTTCTTTGGTCTGAGTCGTGGCAGCCGCGGGATCTGGTCGGCTTCCACGCGCGGCACAAGCTGCAGCTGCTGGCGCACGACCCGTTGCGCTACGCCGAGGCGGGCCGGCTCGTGGCCACGGCCGGGTCGTCGCCGCGGGCCGGGGCTGCGTACCGGGAGGTTTTCCTGGCGGCCATGGCCGAGCGGGCGACCAGGGGGCGTCACGCCAACGCGCTGCAGCACGCGTACAGCCGGGTCGGCCGGGAGCTGGACCGGGCCCGGCGCGATGACCTGGTGGCCCGGATCGATTCCTACCGGCGGGGCGAGGTGCCGCTCAGCGTCCCGGTCGCGCTGCTGGCCCACTACGCCAGCGGCGGCGGGCTGCCCTGGCTGGCGGAGCAGACGTACCTGGCACCGTTCCCCGCCGAGCTGCGGTTGCGGCACGGCGTCTGAGAGCTGGGTCACCGGTTTTTCGGTGGGAGGGGGAAGAAGCCGCTGGTCTTCGCGACGTAGTCGGCGTACTTGGGGCGGGCGGCGGTCATCCGGCGGTCGGTCATCCGCGCGCCCGTGCCGCGGGTCAGGATGTAGGTCATCAGCAGCGGGGCGAACACGAACGCCAGCCCGGCCACCGAACCCAGGCTGATCAGGAACAGGCCCCACCACATGCAGAAGTCACCGAAATAGTTGGGGTGCCTGGTGTACCGCCACAGGCCGCGGTCCATGATCAGGCCCTGGTGCCCTGGATCGGCCTTGAACCTCGCCAGCTGCCAGTCCCCCACCGACTCGAAGACGAAACCGCCCAGCCAGAGGACGGCGCCGATGATCGTGAGCGGGCCGACCGGGGCCCGCTCGAGCATGCCGGCCTGGACCGGAAGGGTGGCCACCCACAAGATCAGGGCCTGGAGCAGGTAGATGACCCGGAACGCGTAGGCGTTCTTGTCCCCCTTGGCGCGGCTGAGCATGTCGCGGTAGCGCGGGTCCTCGGGTTTGCCGTGGTTGCGCCAGCCGATGTAGGCGGCCAGCCGCAGGCCCCATAGGACAGCGGCGGCCAGCAGGAGGTACCGGCGCGCGGACTGGCCGTGGCCGATCGAGGCGAGCAGGCTGACCAGGGCGACGACGGCGATGCCGATGCCCCAGGCGGTGTCGACCACGCTGTGCTTGCCGGCCTTCAGCGCGACGGCGAAGGTCACGCCCATCATCACGAGCAGCGCGGCCGCGGAGCTGAGCACCGTGACCACGAACGGCCCGGCGGGGATGCCGCTCACCGCTGTGCCGTGCCCCGCTGTGCCGTGCCCCGCTGTGCCGTGCCCCGCTGTGCCGTTCCCCGCTGGGGCCTGACCGCGAGGATCTGGTCTACGCCCATCCGGCCCTCCTCGAAGGCCAGCGCGCCGCCGGCCAGGTAGAGCCGCCACACGCGGACCTGCTCCTCGGTGAGGATCTCCCTGATGGCCGCCAGCTTGGCCTCGAAGTTGCCGAGCCAGGCCCGGATGGTCCGGACGTAATGGGGGCGCATCGCCTCGGTGTTGATGACCTCGAAGCCGGCGTCCTCGATCAGCCGCACCGTTTCGCCGACCGGACGCATGGTCATGTCGGGAGTGATGTAGGACTCGATGAACGGGCCGCCGCCCGGGGCGCGGGAGCCCCGGGACATTTGCTGGATGAGCAGCCGGCCGCCGGGCTTGACCAGGCGGTAAAGCTCCGCGCAGAACCCGGGGTAATTGGCCGCGCCCACGTGCTCGCCCATCTCCACCGAGGCGATCGCGTCGTAAGGCCCGCCTGCCGCGTCCCGGTAGTCCTGGATCCGCACCTCGGCGCGCTCCCCCAGCCCCAGGCCGCGGACCCGTTGTTTTACGTAGCCGCCCTGCTCGCGGGCGAGGGTTACGGCGGTGACCTGGACTTTGTAGTCGCGGGCGGCGTGAACCGTCAGGGAGCCCCAGCCGCAGCCCATGTCGAGCAGCTTACGGCCGGGCTCCAGGACGAGCTTGCGGCAGATCATGTCCAGCTTGGCGCGCTGGGCGTCCGCGAGGGTGCCTTGGCTCATCCTGGCCCAGTAGCCGCAGGAGTAGGCCATGCTCGGGTCCAGGATGAGCTGGTAGAACGCGGCGGATACGTCGTAGTGGCCCGCGATCACGGCCCGGTCGCGGGCCCGGCTGTGCAGGCGGCCGCTAACCCGCAGCTCGCAGGCGGGCGGGGGCGGCGGAGCGCCGAGGACCTTCAGCTGCAGCGCGGCGCGGGCCGCGGCCCACACGGCCGGCGTCCAGGCCGCCGCGGTCCGGGCGGCGGCGGCCTTTCTGACCACGGCTTGCGCGGCCGGGGCTAGCGCGGCCGGGGTCCAGGCGGGGGGCGCTTTTGGTGTGCCTTTGGGCCTGATCGCGGTGAAGACGAGACGCAGGCCCTCGGTGAGGTCGCCCTCGACGTCCAGCTCGCCGCTGATGTAGGCGCGGGCCAGGCCGAGCTCGCCGGGGCGCCAGAGCAGGCGGCACAGCGCCTCCGGTGACCGGATGACGGCGACGGGCGTGCCTCGGGGGCCCGCCTCGCTGCCGTCCCACGCGCGCAGCCGGACCGGCAGGTCCAGGCCGGCGTGCGTCTTGAGCAGCGACGCGATGACCTCGGCGGCGGTCTGGGGGGCGGGCGGCTTCTGGTCGGCGCGCGTCATATCCGGGCCAGGGTCAGCTGGCTGGCGCCGATGTAGCCGGACCTGAAGCCGGCTTCGGAGTAGGCCAGGTAAAAGGTCCACATGCGGTTGAACACCTCATCGAAGCCGAGGCCCGCGACCTCATCGGCCCGGGAGCAGAACCGTTCCCGCCATATCTTCAACGTTTCCGCGTAGTGCGCGCCGAAGTCGTCGCGGGCCGTGATCCGCAGCCGGGTGGAGCTGGCCAGGCTGTTCTCGATCGCGGTAATAGAAGGGAGCAGGCCGCCGGGGAAGATGTACTTGTGGATCCAGGTGTAGGTGCGGCGGGTGGCCAGCATCCGGTCGTGGCCCATGGTGATCGTCTGCAGCCCGATGCGGCCGCCGGGGGCGAGGTGCTGGTCGAGCGCGGCGAAGTAGGCGTCCCAGTAGCGCTCGCCGACCGCCTCGATCATCTCGACCGAACAGATGGCGTCGAACTCGCCCTCGATGTCGCGGTAGTCGCGGAGTTCGACGCTGACCTGGCCAGATAGCCCGGCCGCGGCGACCCGGCGGGCGGCGAGCGCCTGCTGCTCCCGCGAGAGCGTGATGGTAACCACGTGGGCACCGCGGCCTGCGGCACGCAGCGCCAGCTCACCCCAGCCGGTGCCGACCTCTAGCAGCCGGCAGCCCGGCCCGACCCCGGCCCGGTCGAGCATGCGGTCGATCTTGCGGCGCTGAGCCTCGGCGAGCAGCGGCTCGGACGCGACCGGGGTGCCGTCTTGGGCGGTGGCGAATAGGGCGGAGGAGTAGGTCATGGTGTCGTCGAGGAAGAGCGCGAACAGCTCGTTGGACAGGTCGTAGTGGCGGCCGATGTTCCGGCGCGCGCCCTCGCGGGTCTGCGCGTCATCGGACGGTCGCCTGCGCACCGCGAGCTGGCGGAGCCGCTGCTGCCAGGGCGGCACGAGATCGCCGACGTTGGCGGCGAAGACCGTGAGCAGTCCGGTCAGGTCGGCGCTGTCCCAGTCGCCCGCCATGTACGACTCGCCGAAGCCGATCAGGCCGGAGGCGCCGACGCGGCGGAAGAACTCCCAGGGGCGGTGCAGGACCAGCACCGGATCGGCCGGCGCCCCCGCGCCGATCAGCCGGCCGTCCGGAAACCGCACCCGCAGCGGCAGCTTGGCCACGCCGGCGTTGAACAGGGCATGCGCGATGGCCGCGCGCACAGGGGGGCCTCCGGCCGTGGCAACATCGGGCCACCGGCCAGCGTCGATGGTCTGGGCCGCGGCGTGCCGCGTGCTGATGGTGGTCACTGAACGCCTTCCTGGGGTAGATGAGCGGGCCGTGGTATTACCCGCAGGCCGCGAAGGTAGAGCCGGATCCCCTGCCAGCGGATCCGGGCGGCGACCGCCGCCGTGGACCAGGGATGCCGCGAGGCGGCACTGATCAGGGCCCGCGCCGTGGCCGGGACGCCCCGGCCGTGCACGCTGGCCGCGAACGAATGCCCGTCCGGGCGGCCGAGCTTGACGCTCAGCGCAAGACGGCGACCCGGCTCGGGCAGGCTCATCTGGTACTGGCCGTCGACCGGGTAGAACGGCGAGACGTAGAACTCCTTGGGTACCTGAGCCCGGCCGCGTTCGTCGGTGTGCAGCAGGTAGGCGTGCCGCTGGCCGTAGGTGTTGTGCACCTCGGCCACCACGCAGGCCAGCGTGTCATCCGCGCGGTGGCACCAGTAGACCGTCAGCGGGTTGAACACGTATCCGAGCACCCGCGCGTGGGCCAGCATCGTCACCCTGCCCCCGCCGAGGTCCTCGCCGCGCGTTCGGAGGAAGCGGTCCACGTTCTCGCGGATCGAACGGCCCGGGTCGCCGAGATGATCGCGGGCGTCGAACCGCGCGAGCAGCCGCAATCCCGGTCCGAGCCGGGGCAGGTGGTCGAGGTCGACCAGCCACTGGTAGCTGCGGTAGGTGAACACGTTGTGCAGCGGCGCGGTCCGCGCATGGGTGATCGTGCAGTCGTACAGGGTGGCGCGGGTTCCGGTCACCAGCTGCCTCCCAGCGCGCGGGCCGCCTCGACGCCGGACCGGCACCCGTCTTCGTGGAAGCCCCACCCGTGGTAGGCGCCGGCGAAGGCCGTGACCCCGGTGTTCAGCCCGGGCAGGCGGCACTGCGCGGCGACCGAGGCGGGGGTGTAGGCCGGGTGCTCGTAATCCATCCGGTCGATGACCCGGCGCGGATCGACGACGCCCTCCCCGTCCAGCGTGACGATGTAATCCTCGGCGGTGGGCAGGCTCTGCAGCCGGTTCATGTCGTAGCTGATGCGGGTAGCCGCCGCGGCCTCGGGATCGCAGTGGCTGAGCTCGTAGTTCCAGGACGCCCGGGCCGCCCGCCGGCTGGGCAGCAGGCTGGCGTCGGTATGCAGCAGGGCCGGGTTCGGTGTATAGCGGAACGCGCCGAGCACCTCGCGTTCGGCCTGGGTGGGCTCGGCCAGTAGCCGCAGGGCCTGGTGGGGATGTGTGGCGATGACGACGGCGTCGAAGGTCAGCGCCTCGCCCGAGGCATCGCGGATCTCGGCGCCGGCGTTATACCGGTGCACGGCGCGCACCGGCGCCCCGACGCGGACCGCGTGCAGCTGCTTCGCCACCCGCTCGACGTAGCTGCGGGAGCCGCCGGTCACCGTCCGCCACGGCGGCGAGCCGGTCATCGACAGCATCCCGTGGTTGGCCAGGAAGGCGAACAGGTAGCCGGCCGGATAACTGAGCGCCGTACCCGGCGGGCAGGACCATACCGCGGCGACCAGCGGCAGCGCGAAGTGGGCCGTGAAGTAGTCCGAATAGCCGCCGTCGGCGAGGAACTCGCCGAAGGTAAGGTCCCCTGTTAGGGCGGTCGCGAGCACGCGGCGGGCGGCGCGGTGAAAACGCGGCACCTCGGTGAGCATTCGCAGGTAGTGTCCGCGGCCCCGGTTCAGCCCGGCGGCCAGGCCGCCCAGGCCACGCTGCCCCGCGTACTGCAGGCCGCAGCCGGCACAGCGGACCGACATGCTCATCTCGGCGGGCTGGCTGGCCACGCCCAGCTCGGCGAACAGCCGGGTGAGCAGCGGGTAGGTGCGTTCGTTAAAGACGATGAAGCCGGTGTCGACCGGGATCGACGGGCCGTCGGCGGGCAGCACCAGATGGGTGTCGGCATGACCGCCCAGCCGGCCGTCGGCCTCGAAGAGGGTCACGTTGTCCGTTTGGGAGAGCACGTAGCCCGCGGTAAGACCGCTGATGCCGCCGCCGATGACGGCGATCCTCCGTCCAGTCACGCGTGTCCTTCCGTCCAGGCCGTGGTTCCTGCTTCCAGCCGTGGCTCCTGCTTCCAGCCGTGCTTCGGCCGGCCAGCCACGGTCCTCATTCGGGGCTGTCGGCGGTCCGGATTGGCGGCAGCGAGCCTTGCTCGCGGCCGATGGGGCCTTGCTCGCGGGCGAGCGGGCCTTGCTCGCGGCCGAGCGGGCCTTGCTCGCGGCCGAAGAGATGGCGCAGGGCCTGATCCAGGTCGGGCTGCCGGAAATGGTGGCCCGCCTGGAGCAGTCGCTGCGGCCGGACGTGCTGGCTGGCCTGGGCGAGTTCCCTGGCTCCTTCGTCGCCGAGCAGCAGCCGGGGGCCGAAGGCGGGCACCGGCAGCAGCGCCGGGCGGCGCAGCACGCGGGCCAGCGTCCGGGTGTAGTCACTGTTCCTGACCGGCTCGGGGGCGACGGCGTTGACCGGCCCGGACAGGACAGGATCGGTCACGGCCCGCAGGTAGATATCGAGCAGGTCGTCCAGGCCGATCCAGGCCAGCCACTGCTTCCCGGAGCCGAGGCGGCCGCCGAGGCCGGCCTCGAACAGCGGGTAAAGCAGGCGGAGCATGCCGCCGCGCGGGGTCTGCACGATGCCGGTGCGGACCTGCACCGTCCGGATGCCCGCCGCGGCGGCCGGGGCGGTGGCGTCTTCCCAGTCGGCCACCACGTCGGCGAGGAACCCCTCGCCGCGGGCGCTGGCCTCGGTCAGCACCTCCTCGCCGCGGTCCGGGCCGTAGATCCCGATGGCCGACGCCGTGACGAAGGCGCGCAGGCCGGGGGCGGCGGCCGCGGCGAGGGCGGCCAGGCGGCGGGTCGGGCCGATCCGGCTGTCGCGGATATCGGCTTTGCGGTCGGGGGTAAACCGTCCCCCGATCGAGGCTCCGGCCAGGTGGATCACCGCGTCGATCCCGCTGAGCAGGTCCGGGCTCGGGTCCTCAGGCTGCCAGTAGCGCTCCCCCGCGTGCTCGGGCGGTCGGCGGACCAGCCGGACGACCTGGTGGCCGCCGGTGGTCAGCAGCGCGGTCAGCGCGGTACCGATCAGGCCGCCCGAGCCGGTGACCGCGATCGTCAGCGGGTCGGGGCACACCGCGCGGGCGCGGGCGTGCGCGGCCAGGTCATCGGCGAGCTGCCGGTGCCGGTAGACGAACATCGGCCGCAGCAGCCGGGCGGGCATCGACGTCTTGACCACGTCGGTGACCAGCGTGGCCCGCTCCCCCGCTGGCGCGAACTGATGGGTGTGCCGCCACGAGAGCACCGCGGACAGCGGCTGGGATTCCAGCGTGTCGGCGAAGGTGTTCGGCGGGTCATAGCCGTCGGGTGAGTGGGCGGCGACCCACCGCACCCCGCCGGGCAGCCCGAGCACGGCCGTGCCGTCCCGCAGCGACCCGGCCTCCTGGATCACCCGGACCGGCGGCCAGGGCGGCGTCAGCCGGATGATCGCCCCGGGGCGGCCGTGCCACGCGAACACCTCGCCCTGCTCGGCGTCCACCACACTGGAGTAAATGAATTCCATGGCGTTGCGGCCCTCCCGGCCTGAGCGGCGCTGTTCGCCGCGGTTAACCCGACTTGTAAATCAATACTAAGTTACACTAAAAGCTGGGATCCCCTACCACCCTGGAGTACGTCATGCAGCTACGAGAGGCCGCCGACGTGCTCGGGGTGCACTACCAGACCGCTTACGGATGGGTGCGCCAGGGAGTGCTCCCGGCCAGGAAGACCGCCCGCGGGTATGAGGTCGGCGACGATGACGTCAATGCCCTGGCCGCGCGCCGGGAATCGGGCACCGCGCCGCGGCCGCAGATCCGGGTCCGTGACTGGACGGCGCAGGCCGACCGGCTGTACGCCGCGATCGTGTCCGGCGACGAGACCCAGGCGCGGCATCTGTTCGACCGGCTCGCGCGCGGCGTACCCCTGGCCGACCTGTGCGAGCGGGTCGTCGCGCCGGCGCTGGCCCGGATCGGCGATGACTGGGCCGCGGGCCAGCTGACGATCGCGACCGAACACCGGGCCAGTGCCATCTGCGAGCGGCTCATCGCCGCTCGCACGAACCAGCCGCACGGCCGGCCGCGGGGCGTCGCGGTGACGGCCACGCCGCCCGGGGAACGGCATGGGCTGCCGTCCCTGATGGCCACGGCCTGCCTGCGGGAAGACCGCTGGCTGGTGCACCACCTGGCGTGGGACCTGCCGGTGGCCGAGGTGACCAGGGTAGCCCTGGATACCGGCGCCGGCCTGGTGGTGCTGTCGGCGACCACCAGCGAGGCTGTCGGGCTAGCCCAGCAGGCCGCGGCGGAGATCAGGCTGGCCGCCCCCGGACGGCACGTCCTGGCCGGCCAGCCCGGCGACACCCTCAGCCGGCTGCGGGCGCTGGCCCGGGAGGCGGCGGCCGAGCGGTCGCGGCCGGAGCGGGGGGTCAGCCCGGAATTAGCCGCTGGGCGAACGCGGAGATCTGGTCGAGCTGCTCGGACGGCTCAGCCGCCGGGGGCGGGACGACCAGGCGGGTCACGCCCTGGGCGGCGTAATCAGCCACGTCGGAGGCGGTCATGTCGATCGACGCCCACCGCGTGTATTCCAGGGCGTCCGCGTCGCGGCCCGCGGCTCGGGCGGTCGCCCGCATCACCTCAAGCTGGCTGGCCCGCTCCGCCGGGGTGAGCCCGCCGCCGGGGAAATAGCCGTCTCCCCGCAGGCCGGCCCGCCGGGCCGCGGCCGGGCTGGATCCGCCGATATGCACCGGCAGCGTCCCGCCGCCCATGGGCTTGGGGAAGCTGCACAGGTCGGTGAACGAGTAGAACTCCCCGTCGAAACTGACGCCGCGGTCGTCACCGGTCCACAGCAGGCGCAGCACGTCGATCGCCTCGTCCGCGCGGCGGCCCCGGGAGGTGAAATCGACGCCGGCCGCCTGCGCCTCACCTGGCAGTGCTCCGACGCCCACGGTCAGCAGGCGCATCCGGCCCTTGGACAGCACGTCGACCGTGGCGAGCCGCTTGGCGAGCACGACCGGGAGGTGGTACGGCACCAGCAGGACGCCCGTGCCGAGCAGGATCCGTTCGGTGACCGCCGCGACGAACGCCAGGCATTCGAGCGGGTCCGCGATCGGCGTCGCCGGCGGGAACGCGGCCGACCCCAGCGCCGCGCCCGGGTACAGCGCGACGTGCTCCGGGACGTAGAAAGACTCGAACCCGCAGTCCTCGGCCTGCTTGGCCACCGCGATGAGCTGGTCCGGGTCGGTCCCGTACCAGCCCGTGTTGTAGATGAGCCCGAACTTCACCGCATCCTCCCGCGCTGTCTTCCCGCCCCGTCTTCGGTCACGTCCGTAACATCGAGCTGGCCGCGGGATAATCCCCCGGGGCGGGAGGGGATGAGGTGACGGGCCGTTTCGTCTCGGTGGTGGGCCTTTACGGGCCAAAGCACGGGCCGCTGCGCGATTTCCTGGCCGGGCTGCAGGGGCTGATCGCGGAGCACGCTGGTGACAGCTTCCGGCCTTATTCCCTGGACCAGGTGCACGCCACCCTGGTGGCGCTCGACGGCGTCCCGGGAACCGGCAGCATCGATAATTACTACTACCTGAAACACACGGGCACCCGGCGCCAGATGGACTTCCGGCAGGTCATGGACATCGTGAGCCAGCGGTTCTCCCATCCGCTGCGGGTCCGCATCGGCGGCGTCGCGCGGCCGCAGGGGATCCCGTTCGACCGCGCCTTCTCCGTGCAGGGCACAGCGTTCGTGCTGATCGGGTGGCCGGTCGTCTCGCTCAGCGGGCAGGCCCGGCCACTGGACGAGCTGCGGCGGGACATGAACGCGGCCAACGTGCTGCACAAATACCACACTCGCGGCACAGACGTCGATAACGACCTCTACCTGGTGCTCGGTCATCACGCCGGCGCTCCGGCCGACGCCCTCGAGCGGGCCGCGGCCGCTGTCCGTGCCAAGCTGGCGGACGCCCCCATCGAGCTTGATATCGGGCTCGCCGACGTCAAGGTTGTCGCGGCCGACTCCCACACGCTGGCGCCCGCGCTGTACATCAGCGATATCCCGGCGAGCGAGACGGTACTGCGCGCGCTGCTGTCATGATCGGCCGGCCGGGCAGGTTCCTGGCCGTGCGGAGGCCGGGGGTGAGCAGGAACAAGCCGGAGGCGGCGAAGATGGCCTGAACGACCCAGAGGGCGTTCCTGACGCCCAGGGCCGTGCCGAGGGTCCCGGCGAGCAGGGCGCCGAGCGGGATCATGCCGAAGGCGACAAAGCGCATGCTGGCGGTCGCCCGGCCGAGCATCGGGGCCGGGCAGTACTCCTGCCGGAAGCTGCCGGCGATCACGTTGCCGACGGCCAGGCCAGCCGCGACCAGCACCGAGCCGATCAGGTAGCAGGCGAGCCGCGGTCCGCGCGCGGTCAGCGGGATGAGCAGCCCGGCCAGGCCGTTCCCCAGGCTGGTGAGGAGCAGCGTCCGGGCGGTCCCGAACGCACGGGTCAGCCCGGTGGCGACCAGGGCGCCGAACAGGCCGCCGATCCCGCCGACCGCCATCGCCACGCTGGCCGCCGCGGCGCCGAGGCCGACCACGCGGATCAGGAAGACGACGACGAGCGCCAGGTTGCCGGTGTACGCGAGGTTGGCGACTGCGGCGTAGAGGGTGAGCGGGCGAAGGTAGGGATCGCGGGCCACGAACGCCAGGCCCGCCCGGACGCCGCTGGTCTGCTCGGTAGCCTGCGGCGCGAGCGCCGGGCGGATGGCCAGCAGGCAGGCGGCCGACACGGCGAAGCTGGCCGCGTTGAACAGCAGAGCGGTGGCGGCGCCCACCGCGTCGGCCACCAGGCCCGCCACACCGCGGCCCCCGATCGCGGCCAGCGACGCGCCGGCCTGCAGCCGGGCGTTGCCCGCTACCAGTTCGGCCGTGGTGACCAGTTCCGGCAGGCAGACCTGGTAGGCGGTGGCGAAGAAGACGTTGGCCGTCCCGGCGAGCAGCGCCACCACCACGACCTGGCCGGTGGTCAGCATCCCGAGCCAGGCGGCGATCGGCAGGCTCGCGTACAGCAGCGCGGAGATCACGTCGCAGACAATCATCAGCGGCCGGGCCGGGAGCCGGTCGACCCAGGCGCCGGCCGGCAGGCCGACCACGAGCCAGGGCAGGTACGCCGCGGCCGTCAGCGCCGCGACGGCGAAGGCACTCGCGTGCAGCGTCGTCACCGCGAGCAACGGGACCCCGACGACGGCCATCGCACTGCCAGCGCCGGAGATCGTCTCGCCGATCCAGAGCAGCCGGAAGTTCCGCTGCCGGAGCAGGCTGGCTGGCCGTGGCGGGCCCGGCATGGTCACGCGCCTGGATCCGCGGGGGGCCGGTGCTCGGCCTGACGCGGATGGCCAGCCTGGCGGTCTGTTCTGCGATGGGACTCCCCCGCCTCGCCGGCGGCGAGCATCTCGGCGGCTACCGCCGCCCACAAGAGCTCGCGGGCGGCGTCCAGGACGGCGGGGTCGGGCGGGGCGACCTGGCCGAGCGCTTCCAGTTCCGGTGTCATTGGTCCTCCTCGGCGACGGCGACCAGGCGGAGCGCGGCCCGGGCCCGGTGCAGGCGACTGCGGGCGGTCCCCGGCGGCACGCCCAGCACGGTCGCGGCCTGCGCCGGGGTCAGCTGTTCCCAGGCCACAAGCAGCAGCACGTCGCGCTCGCCCGGCGGCAGGGCCCGGACCGCGTCCGCCAGCGCCCGGACCCGCGCGGCCGAGTCCAGGCGGTCGACGAGTTCGTCCCACGGATCCGCCGCCGCCTCGGCCAGCGTCCATTCCGGCGCCGGGTGATCCTCGGCCCGCCAGTGCGACCGCAGCACGTTCCTCGCGATCCCGTACAGCCACGGCCGGGCGTCGGGGTACGCGGGGTCGTAGCCGCCCCGCCCGGCGAACGCCCGGACCCACACCTCGCCGAGCAGGTCGGCGGCGGCCTGAGGGCCGGCCCGGCGGGCCAGGAAGGCGTGCACGGCCGCCTCGTGCCGGCTGACGACCTCGACGAACGCGTCGGGACGGCCGCGTGCGGACCGCTCGATCAGCGTCCCGTCAGTCTCCACGTCACCACCCGGCGCTCGGTTGCGTTTCCTTCCTAACGTGTTATTGCCGCATGCGACGCGGAGCGTTCGGAGGTGACGGGCGCTGTGAGGCCGTCCGTTCGGAATAAAGATTGTGGTTTTTCCTGGTGGGAACGTGGTAGTCAGCAGGGATGGCTGATTCTTCTGAGGGCGTAACCGAGACCGAGGCCGAGCTTCGCCTATCCCGGGTCCAGGCCCTGAACGCGCAGGACATGCAGGCGGTCGTGACCTATCTGCTGGCCAAGTACCCGGAGACGTTCCCGGCGATGCTGGATGACGGGCTGAGCTCCGTGAGCCCGAAGGATCGCGGCTAGCAGCTCCCGGAGCGGCCGGGGATCGCCGGAGCGTTCGGGGGATCGCCGGAGCGGCCGGGGATCGCTGTGGTAGCCCGGCGGGGGCAGGTGCCACGCCCTGCGCTCTGGCCTGGCCGGCCAGGGCTGCCGGACAACCTCACCATGCTCGTCTCTTTGTTCGTATTCTATCCTTTACTAGGTCCGAACGGTTGCGATAGTGCAGTTTCTTCGCTATCATGTTCTATAGGAAAGGTCACAATCAATTCTCCGAACGGGTGGTGGTGCATGCCCCGGGGACCAGCTCCTTCAGGCGGCGGGCCGGGCGAGAAGCTCGCCCGGGGCGCTCATGCGCCCGGCGATCCGCAGCCTGATCCCACCTGGGGGTGGGACGTCGCGGGTAATCCCGTCGATGAGTCGGAAGGCTGGCGTCCCGTCCCGTCCGGGGCGGACCCGATGGCCGACCCGGAGCAGTGGGGAGCGTGGCTGGCCGCGGAGCCGGGGCAGGCGCCGCCCGATCCCGAGGGCGATCCCGGGTGGTGCCCGGATCCGGCGGATCCGGCGCTGCCCTTCGACGTGGACCCGGACGTGTTGCGGGCGCAGTCGCGGCGGATCGCCGCGGCCAGGGCCGCGGAGCAGGCCGCCGAGGCGCAGTGGGCGGCGCGGCAGGACCCGGACGCGGACGTGCCGCAGGTCGGGGTGAAGGTCGGGCGGCGGGGGCCGGGGATGCCGGGGTCAGCGGCGCGGGTCCCGGGTGCGTACGCCGGCCCGGCGGGCGGGTTCGGGGCGGGGCAGCCGCTGGACGTGGCGCCCGGCGGCGGGGTGCTGCTCAGCTTCGCCGCGGACGCCGCCGGGGACGGTGACCGGTTCACCGGCGCCTGCGATGATGAGCTGACCGGGATCATCTGCGCGCTGGACCGCGCCGAGGCCGCCGCGTGTTCTCTGAAGCACGCGGCGCTGGCCGCGTTCCTGCGCCGCCGCCCCTACCCCGGCTGCGCGGTAGAAGGCGCGGCGGAGCTGCCCGCGGGCCGGGATGAGTTCGCCGGGGATGAGATCGCCCAGCTGCTCGCCGAGGGCCGCGGGACCGCCGAGGCGATGCTGGACCTGGCCCGGGACCTGGAAGTCCGCCTGCCCGGCACTAAGGCCGCGTTCCGGGCCGGGACGCTGCGGCATTCCAAGGCGCAGATCATCGCGTGGGCGACCGCCGCGCTGGATCCCGGCGAGGCGCGGGCGGCGGAGGCCAAGGTGCTGGGCCGGGCCGGGCGGCTGACCCCGGGCGGGCTGCGGTCCGCGATCGCCCGCGCGGTGATGCAGGTCGCCCCGGACAAAGCCCGCAAACGGCGCGAGCAAGCCGCCAAGGACGCCCGGGTGCAGCGGTGGGCCGAAGACTCGGGGAACGCGGCGCTGGCCGGCCGGGAACTGCCCCCCGATGAGGTGCTCGCGGTGGACCAGCGGATCTCCTGGTGGGCCCGCCAGCTGAAGAAAGCCGGCCTGACCGGCAGCATGGACGAACTGCGCGCCCGCGCCTACCTCGACCTCCTGCTCGACAAAGACTCCCGCCCGACCGCCCCCACCCCCGCCCCCGCCCCCGCCGCGCCGCGAGCGGCGACGAGCCCGGCAGCGGCGGCACGAGCGGCGGCGAGCCCGGCGGGTCAGGACCCCCGGACCGGCCGGACCGGCCGGACCGGCCGGACCCGCCGGACCCGCCGGACCCGGCCGCCCCGATGACGCCGCCGGGGGCGGGCGTGCGGCCGACCGGGTTCGTGGGGCGGCTGCACCTGACCGTCCCGCTGGCGACCCTGCTCGGTCTCGCGGACCGGCCCGGGGAGATCCCGGGCCTGGGCCCGGTCGACCCGTGGCTCGCCCGCGACCTGGCCCGCGCCGCCGCCGCCAACCCCAAGACCACCTGGTGCCTGTCGGTAACCGACGGGCAAGGACACGCGATCGGGCACGGCTGCGCCCGGCTCGCACCCAAGAACCAGCGCCACCGCCCGCCGGAACCAGGAGAACCCGGGCCGCCCGGCGGACCTGACCCGCCCGGCGGACCCGACCCGCCCGGCCAGGCCAGCCGCGACGGGCCAGGATTCACCTTCGCCGGCACCGGCCAGCAGGGGCCACCGGGCGGATACGGCGCCTGGCGGTTCACCACCGGCATCGCGGGGCAGCGGGACCTGCTGTTCGCGCTGGACCCGATCGCCACCCAGACCTGCGACCACCGGTTCGAGGCGGCCGGGCATGATCCGGGAGTCAAGCTGCGGCACCTGGCCCAGATCCGGCACGCCACGTGCACCGCCCCGACCTGCCGGCGCCCCTCTGCCCAGGCCGACTTCGAGCACAACATCCCCTACGAAGCCGGCGGCCGGACGTGCCTGTGCAACGGCGGCCCTAAGTGCCGGCATGATCACCGGCTCAAACAGCACCCCCGCTGGAAAGTCGAGCAGATCACCCCGGGAACCTTCCGGTGGACCGCCCCATCCGGCCGGAGCTTCACCACCGAACCCACGCAGTACCCGATCTGAGGGACGGTCCACGCCGGCCTGCGCCGCTGACTGAGCGTTAGTTTGTTTCGAATGACTCGAGCGGGTTCCCTATTTATTCGATCATATGTTTTAATATGAGCATGGCATACACCCAGGGCAGCTACCGGGAGGTGCTCGCCGCCGCTGTATCAACACCGGCCAGTCATCCCGCGGTCGCCGTCTTGTTCGCCCTCGGGGCGGCCGCGGTCGCCGCCGTGGTGGTGGCCATGGCCTGGAGCGTCCACGCGCGGCAAATCCGGCTGGCCGAGCTGCTGGCCCGTCGCCAGTTCCTGGTCTTCGCGGAAACGGGCACGGCGGGTCATGCGCTGGAGGAGGCCGGGAGTCCCGAGGCCGCTGCCGATGAACTCGAGCAAGCTGCCCGGGTGAGGTCGGCGCAGGCGGCGGTGATCGAGGGGCCGGACAACGTGGTCACCGGCGAGCAGGCCCGCTACCGCATCCGCTCGTCCGGCCCCCAGCAGGTGGTGTCGTGGGCAGTTGGCGGGGGTTCGGTGTCGCAGGCTCCCGACCCGGCTCATTCCAACGAACTGCTGCTCATCGCCGACCAGCCGGGCAACCTCACCATCACCGCCCGGATACGCGAGGGCCTGACCGAACGCCGCGAGACGAAGGCCGTCACGGCCGTACCTGACGTCACGCCGGCTACGCCGCCCTTCACGCTCCGGATGTTCCTGCACGGCTGGGGGCTGGTCGTGGTCGCGGTCCTGATCATCGGGTTCGCCGGGGCGCTGGACGCCCTGGGCAACTTCACGTCTTCCGACTTCATCGCGCTGGTCGTTCCGCTGGCCGCGCTGCTCGGGATGATCGCCGTCGCGCGCGGCACGGCCGACGCGGGCAGCCGTCCTGGCCACGGCAAGGGCCACGACCAGATTTAGCCCGGACAGATTTAGCCCCGGACAGATTTAGCGCGGACGGCCTGACGGCCCGCCCCGTCTTTCGGCTTTCCCGTCTCCGGCCTTCCCGTCTTGCGGCTCCCGTCTTCCGGCCTTCTCATCTTCCGGCCTTCTCATCTTCCGGCCTTCCTACCTTCCGGCCTTCCTACCTTCCGGCTTTCCCGTTTCCGGCCTTCGGTGGCCGCTCCTCACCCTCACCGTTGCCCGCTCGCCTTCGACCTCGCAGAGATTCCGAAAAAACTCGTATCCAAAACCTGTACAGTAATATGGTATCGAGATACGGTAATGCCAGACCCCAGGCAGCCTGCACTGGGTTTAGGCAAAACTGGCGGAAGGCAAGGCGGTTCCCCTCATGACCTCCATCGTTATCGCGGAGCCAGCGGCTCCACCGGACAAGGGCCTGCGAGCGGGAGCGCTCGGGCTGATTTCCAGCGTGGTGATCGCGGTCTCGTCGACCGCGCCCGCCTACAGCATGGCCGCGACGCTCGGCCTGATCGTCGCCGTCGTCGGCGTGCACAGCCCGGGGACGCTCATCGTGTCGTTCCTGCCAATGCTGTGCATCGCGGTCGCGTTCCGCGAGCTGAACAAGGCCGACCCGGACTGCGGCACCACGTTCACCTGGACGGCGCGCGCGTTCGGGCCGCGGACCGGCTGGATGGGCGGCTGGGGGATCATCGCCGCCGACGTCATCGTGATGGCCAGCCTGGCCCAGATCGCGGGGCGGTACTTCCTGGAACTCGTCGGAGCCGGGTCGGCTGGCGCCGTCTGGGTGACGGTCACGGGCGTCGCGTTCATCGCACTGCTCACCGGGGTCTGCTACCGCGGGATCGAGGTGTCGGCCAGGCTGCAGCAGGTGCTGCTGGTCATCGAGGTGGGCGCGCTGGCGGTATTCGCGGTGGTCGCGCTGGTCAAGGCCGGCACCGGGCACGCGCTGCCCGGCGCCGCGCGCCCGTCGGCCGGGTGGCTGAACCCGTGGACGGGATCGTTCGGCGGCCTGTCGAACTCGTTCCTGCTGGCCGTGTTCATCTACTGGGGCTGGGACTGCGCGCTCAGCGTCAACGAGGAGACCAAGGACTCCGCGCGCACCCCGGGCCGCGCCGCGGTCATGGCCACGCTGATACTGGTCGCGATCTTCGCGGTGATCAGCACCGCCGCCCTGGCCTACGCGGGGCCCGCGTTCCTGGCTGCGCACAGCACCGACGTGCTCGGCTCCATGGCCACCTCCGTGCTGGGCAGCACGCCGGGCAAGCTGCTCGTGCTGTGCGTGCTTACCTCCACCGCCGCGTCGGCCCAGACCACGATCATGCCGACCGCGCGCGCGGCCCTGGCCATGTCAGCGCACGGCGCGATACCCGCCTGGTTCGCCCGGATGCATCCGCGGTTCCGTACGCCGACCATCGCCACTGTGGTCATGGGCACCGTGTCGGCCCTCTTCTTCGTGATGCTGACCGCCGTGTCGAAGAACGTGCTGGCCGACTCGGCGGCGTCAGTCGGGCTGCTGATCGCCTTCTACTATGGGCTGACCGGGTTCGCCTGCGTCTGGTACTTCCGTCGTGACCTACTGACCAGCGGGCACGCGCTCCTGGTCAAGGGAATCCTGCCGCTGATCGGCGGGCTGACCTTGCTCGGCGCGTTCGTCCTGTCGATCAAGTCCTACTGGCCGGCCGCGAGCAGCTATTCCAGCTTCCACGGGATAGGCGGTATCTTCCTGATCGGCGCCGGTTCTCTAGTCATCGGAGTGGTCGTCATGCTCATCACCGCCAGGTTCCTGCCCCGGTACTTCGCGGACGGGATTACGGCACCGGCTAAGACGGACGGGAGCAGCTTGCTTTGACCGCTGACACGGGCCTGAAAGCGGCGGGAACCAGGGGGCCGGGCCGCCGGGCGGGCCGCCGGAAGACCGCGGTGCTCGAGGCCGCCTGCCGAGTCATCGCGGATCGCGGCGCGGACGCCACCCGCTTCGCCGACGTGGCGGCCGAAAGCGGCGTCCCGGTTAGCACCCTGCAGTACTACTTCGGCTCCCGCGAGGACCTGCTGGTGGCGGCCTTCCGGCACGCGTCCAGCGCGGAGATCGCGGCCCTGGAAGCCGACGTCGCCGCCATCAGCGATCCCTGGGAACAGCTCGAGCGGATCATCACCAGGTCACTCACCGGATACCAGCCGGATGCGCCCGAGGGCGGGCGGCTGTGGATCGAGTCCTGGCACTTCGGCATCCGCGACGCGGAGATGCGGGCGGACGCGCTGCGCGACAACACCGCCTGGCGGCGGCTGGTGGCGGAGGTAGTTCGGCGCGGTATCGAGCTGGGTACCTTCGGCGGCAAGTACGACCCGGACAAGGTAGCCGTGCTCACCATCGCCGCCGTCGACGGGATGGGCATCCCGCTGTCGCTCGGCGACCCGGAAATCACCGCGTCCGGCGCAGTGCAGGACGTGCTGGCCGCGCTGCACGAGCTCCTCCGCCCGGATAGCTGAGGTGTTTATCCGTGGGCGGGGCCGGCACGCCCGGCGAGGCGCAGCAGATACTCCTCGCGGTTGAGCGGGTTCGGCATCGTGCGCGGCCGGGCCGGGGGCGCGCCGCGCACCGGGCGGTAGCCGCCGAAGCTGGTCTCGATGACCCCCTCGCCGCTGGTGAGGCCGGGCAGCTGCCGGGTCAGGTCCTGAGCCCGCGCCGCGGGCAGGATGGCCTCGACCACGGCGAGGTCCGTGCGCCGCGACGGTGTAACCGCCACCGCGCCGAGCCGCGCCACCGCGGCCAGGATGGCGCCGACCGCATCGGCCGGGATCTCGAGGCTGACCCGGACCATGGGCTCGCAGACCACCGTCCCGGCCTGACGGAGCGCGGCCATCAGCACCAGGGGCGTGAGCTTGCGGAAGTCGGCCGCCGTGGTGGACGGGGACACATAGCCGCAATCGGTCACGGTCACGGCACAGTCATTGACCGGCCAGCCGGACAGGCCCTCCCGCAGCGCATCGCGGATGTACCGGGCCATCATCTCGGTGAACGCGTCGGCGGTCTTGTAGATGTACATCGGCACCAGCCGGATATCCACGTCAAGCCGGACCGTGATGCCCGCCCCGGCGGGCGCGGGGGCGACGCGCAGCCCGAGCGTGGCCAGGAACGGATTGGTCCCGGCGTGCACTACCTCGACGGCCGCGCCGGTCCCGGCCAGGCGGTCGACGTGAATCGTGGTGGTCGGGCGGAACGTCACGTCGAGGCCGAAGTCGCTGGCCAGCGTGGCCTGGATGACCTCCTTCTGCACCTCCCCGTACAGCGACACGGACATCTCGCCGCGGGTGTCGTCCTGCCGGACGTTGATCAGCGGGTCCTGCTCGGCTAGCTGCCCGAGGGCGACGCGGAGCCGGGCCCGGTCGGCGGAACGGCGGGGCACGACGACCGATTCCAGCGTCGGCGGGCTGAACCGGTGCTCGGTCCCGCCGGTTTCCGGCTGGCCGATCCGGTCGCCGACCTGGATGCCGGCGAGGCCCCGGAGCTTGGCGATCTCGCCCGCGCAGACGGACACGGCGGAGACGGGAGACGGGGAGACGCGGGACGGGGAGACGCGGGACGGGGAGACGCGGGACGGGGAGACGCGGGACGGGGAGACGCGGGACGGGGAGACGCGGGACGGGGAGACGCGGCCGGACACCTCGATGGCGGTCACCCTGCCGTCCCGGTCGCGGCCGAAACTCAGCCGGTCGCGGGTCCGCACCGTACCGGAGAACATCCGGACGTAGGCGACCTTCTCGCCGCCGGCACCGCGCTCGATCTTGAAGACACGGCCAGAGACGGGACCGGCGGGATCGCCCTGGGCGGCTGGCAGCAGCTCCGCGAGGGCCGCCATCAGCGGCTCAATGCCCGCTCCGGTGATCGCGGAGCCGAAGAAGACGGGATGCACCAGCGCACGGCGGGTCTGAGCCGCGAGCTCGCGGCGGAGCCGCCTGTGCGGTACGCCCGCCTCGTCGCGGACGTACGCGGCCAGGATGGTCTCGTCGTGTTCGGCGAGCACTTCGGTGAGCCGGGCCCTGAACGCGGCATGCTCCGGGCCCTGGGGCATGAAGCGGGCGGCGGGGGTGCCGAGCGCCCGGGTGTGCCCCATCGAGATGATGGCCGGGGACAGCCGCTGCGAGATGGCCCGCAGCACGCGTTCGCGGTCAGCTCCGGGACGGTCGATCTTGTTCACGAAGAACAGCACCGGCAGGCGCAGCCGCTGCAGCGCCCGCATCAGCACGCGGGTCTGCGGCTGCACGCCCTCGACGGCGGAAATCACCAGGATCGCGCCGTCCAGGACGCTCAGCACCCGTTCCACCTCGGCGATGAAGTCCGGGTGACCCGGGGTGTCGATCAGGTTGACGGTGACGTCGCCGACGGCGAACGACGCGACCGCAGACTTGATCGTGATCCCGCGCTGCCGCTCGAGCGCGAGCGAATCGGTCTGCGTCGTGCCCGCGTCGACGCTGCCGATCGTGTCGATGACACCGGCGGCGAACAGCAGCCGCTCGGTGAGCGTGGTCTTACCGGCGTCTACATGCGCCAGGATTCCCAGGTTGAGCAGTCGTGACCGCAAGCGTCATGCCTTTCGAGGTCGTCAAGCCCTGCGTGCTGGACATGAACGCCTCGCGCATTTCCGCTCCCCTCAATTGGGCTCCCGGTCACTGGCTGGCCAGGTGGTACTGAGGCTGGATTCTAGGCGCCGCCCGGCGGTCCGCCAACTGATTTTCCGGCCGAGTTCGTCTCACTATCCGGACAATAAGTGTTCTCATCGTGACACGAGGCGGTCGCGTGCGTGATGATGGGGGCATGTCATCTACCTCCGATACCTACCTGCACGGCCATCACGACAGCGTGCTCCGGTCGCATCGCTGGCGGACCGCGGAGAACTCGGCCGGGTACCTGCTGGCGCGGCTGCCCGCCGACGCGCGCGTGCTCGACGTCGGCTGCGGTCCCGGCACGATCTCCGTGGACCTGGCCGCGCGGGTACCCGACGGTGAGGTGGTCGCGATCGACGCGGCCGCCGATGTCCTGGACCTGGCCCGGGCCGAAGCCAGCCGGCAGGGCCGGGCCAACGTCCGCTTCGAGGTCGGCGACGTATACGCGCTGGGCTTCGAGGACGGGACGTTCGACGTGGTGCACGCGCACCAGGTGCTGCAGCACCTGTCCGATCCGGTCGCCGCGCTCCGCGAGATGCGCCGGGTGTGCCGGCCCGGTGGCCTGGTCGCCGCGCGGGATGGCGACTACGGCGGATTCATCTGGTTCCCGGAGGATCCGGAGCTGACCGAGTGGCGGACGCTGTACAAGGCCGTGGCGCGGGCGCTCGGCGGCGAGCCGGACGGCGGCCGGCACCTGCTGTCCTGGGCCCGGCAGGCCGGCTTCGACGTGATCGAGGCGTCGGCCAGCGCCTGGTGCTATGCCGGGCCGCAGGACCGGCCCTGGTGGGGCGCATCGTGGGCCGACCGGCTGACCGAGTCGCCGTTCGGGGACCGGGCCGTCGAACACGGCCTGGCCACCAGGGACGACCTGGAGCGGCTGGCCGGAGCGTGGCGGCGGTGGGCCGCGAGCGAGGACGGCTGGCTCCTCATCCCGAACGGCGAGATCTTGTGCCAGGTGCCGGCTTAGGCCGCGACCGCCGGATCGGCGGGTAGCTGGGCGGCCGCGGCGGCGAGCGCGTCCAGGACGACGCGGACCGCGGGCTTGCGGTCGCCGCCGCGGCGGCTGACGGTGAAGATCTGGCGGGTCACCGGCTCGGCCGGGGCGAGCAGCCGCACTCCCGGGGGCAGCAAGCGGGCGGCCAGCCCGGGCACCAGCGTGACACCCGCGCCGGCCGCGACCAGGCTGAGCAGCACACCGAAGTCGGTCGCGCGGGCCACCACGGCGGGCACGAAACCGGCCCGGGCGCAGGCCCGCTGGATCATCTCGGCGCAGCTGGTGCTGGTGCGCGGGGCCAGGAACGGCCGGGCGGCCAGCGCGGCCAGCGGCACCGTGTCCTGGTCCGCCAGGGGATCGTCGGCGCGGACGGCAACCAGGACGGGATCGGCGAGCAGCTCACGTCGCTCGAACAGGGGGTCGAGCGGGCGGGGCAGCAGGTCGTACTCGTGGCCGACGGCCACGTCGGTCGCGCTGCGGAGCACGGCGGGCAGCGACTCCTCCGGCTCCATCTCGGTCAGGTCGAGCCGCACCTGCGGCGCGGCGAGGGCCAGGTCGGCCCACGCCGCGGGCACGAAGGTGGCGGCCGCGGACGGGAAGGCGGCCAGGGCGACGCGCCCGGACACCTGGTCGCGCAGCGCGGCCAGGTCCGATTCGGCGGCGTCGAGCCGGGTCAGCAGGGCGTCGGTGTGGGCGACGAGGATGACCGCGGCCGGGGTCAGCTCGATCCCCCGGCCCGCGCGCTCGGTGAGCCGCATCCCGACCTCGCGCTCCAGCGCGGCGAGCTGCTGGGACACGGCGGGCGCCGAGTAGCCGAGCGCGGCGGCGGCCGCGGTCACCGACCCGTACGTGCTGACGGCGTGCAGGACCCGGAGCCGGCGAACATCGAGCATGAAGCTCAGCTTAGCATTCGATGCTATTTCTGTAACTGGACGTTAATAAACGGCGCGACCAGACTGGCGTTATGACTTCTGACCAGCGCTCCGCCGGACTGGCCGCCGCCGGGACCGTGCTGCTGTGGGCCAGCGCGTTCCCCGCTATCACCGTTGCGGTGGGTCCGCTCGGACCCGCGGGGCTGGCCGTGGCGCGACTGGGCGTGGCGTCGGCGGCGCTGGCGCTGGTGGCCCCGCTGATGGGGGTGCGCAGGCCCAGGCTCGGGGACCTGCCGCTGATCGCGCTGTGCGGGCTGGCCGGCATGACCGGGTACCAGCTGCTGCTCAACGCCGGCGAGCGGGTGGTGCCCGCGGGCACGGCCAGCCTGCTCATCGCGACCGCCCCGGTCTACGCCAGCCTGCTCGCGGTGGCGTTCCTGGGCGAGCATCCGAACCGGCGGCGGTGGGCAGGCAGCGCGGTCGCGTTGGCGGGCACCGCGGTCATCGCGGTGTCGCACGGGCTGAGCTTCGGCGCCTCGGCGCTGGTCGTGCTGGCCGCGGCGGTCCTGCAGGCGGTCTTCCACACGGCGCAGAAGCCGCTGCTGGCGCGGTACACCGGCTTCGAGGTCACCGCGTACGCCATGTGGGCGGGGACCGTATTCATCCTGCCGTGGACCGGTTCGCTGGTCCGGGCCCTGCCGCACGCCGGCGGCGCGGCCATCGGCGCGGCGGTCTTCCTCGGGCTCGCGCCGTCGGCGGCCGGCTTCGCGGCGTGGGCTTACGCGATGGCGCGGATGGACGTCGGCCGGGTCACCCTCAGCCTGTACCTGGTGCCCGCGGCCGCGATCGTCATCTCGCTGATCTGGCTCGGGCAGGTGCCGGGCCCGGTCGAGCTGGGCGGCGGGGCGATCGCGCTGGCCGGCGTGATCCTGGCCAGCACGCGCTCGCGGCGGCCGGCGCCCGCGCCTGCGGCGGTGACGGGGGTCCAGCCGGTGGAACCGGTGTCCGTTCGGTAGGAAAGATTTTGATCTTTAAGTGTCGCGGCGGGTGATCGTCACGGCGGCGGCCAGCAGCGCCGCGGCCGGCCAGGCCAGCAGGACCAGCAGGGACAGGGCCGGGGCGAACAGGTCCGTCTGCGGGTGCAGGGCCGCCACCTGATGCGCGGCTTCCAGCAGGGTGAAGCGGCCGAGCCGGCCATTCCACGGGGCCGGGAGCAGGGCCAGGATCGACGGCAGGACGATCACGCCGATCGCGGCGGCGATGCCGCCCGCGGTGTGCCGGATGATCGCGCCGAGGGCCACGCCGAGCAGGGCGCACACGCACAGCAGGATGCCCTCGGCCAGCACCGCGCCCGGCACGCCGGGGCGGGACAGGGACACGACGCGGCTGGCGGTCGAGGTAACCTGCCAGGGACGCCTGGCCCGGTACGGTACGGCCTGGCCCGGATGACCGATATCAACGCTGATGGCGGGGTTGGCACGTGACGATTATCGACGGAGCGGGAGTGGTCATCACCGGCGGCGGCGCGGGGATCGGCCGCGCCCTGGCCCGCGGGCTGGCCGCGGCGGGCGCGCGGGTCGTGGTCAACGACCTCGACGCGGAGGCCGCGGCGGCAGTCGCCGAGCAGACCGGCGGCTACGCCGTGCCCGGCGACGCCGGCACCGAGCAGGGCGTGCGTGACCTCATCTCGGCCGCCCGCCAGCACCTGGGCGAGATAGACATCTACTGCTCCAACGCCGGGATCGCGGCGGGCACCACCCCGGACACCCCGGATCCGGCCTGGCAGCGGGCCTGGGAGGTGAACGTGATGGCGCACGTGCGGGCCTCGCGGGAACTGCTGCCGGGGTGGCTGGAGCGCGGCCGCGGCTGTTTCGTGGTCACCGCCTCCGCGGCCGGCCTGCTCACCATGCTGGGCTCCGCGCCTTATTCGGTGACCAAGCACGCGGCCGAGAGCTACGCCGAGTGGCTCGCCGCGACGTACGCGCACCGCGGGCTGACCGTGCACTGCATCTGCCCGCAGGGCGTCAGGACCAGCATGCTGGCCGCGTCCGGGCAGGCCGGCCAGGTCGTGCTGAAGGACGCGGCGATCGAGCCCGAACGAGTCGCCGAGGCGCTGCTCGAGGGCATGGCGGACGGCCGGTTCCTCATCCTGCCGCATCCGGAGGTGCACGGGTACTACGAGCTGCGGGCCGGGGATACCGACAAATGGCTGCGCGGGATGAACCGGATGCAGCAGCGCATCGAGGAAGTGGAGCGAGGTACCCAATGAGGGCATGGCAGGTAGAGCGGATCGGCGAGCCGCGTGAGGCACTGACGCTGACCGAGGTCCCCGACCCGGAACCCGGGTCCGGTCAGGTGCTCGTGCGGGTCCTCGGCGCCGCGGCGAACTTCCCCGACGTGCTGATGTGCCGCGGCGGGTACCAGGTCCGCCCGCCGCTGCCGTATACCCCCGGCATCGAGCTGTGCGGCGAGGTCGTGGCGGCCGGTCCCGGCGTGGCCGCCGTCGCCGTCGGCGACCGGGTCATCGGCGGCCCTGCGATGCCCTACGGCGCCTTCGCCGAGCTCGCCCTCATGAACGCGGACACCGTGCTGCCCGCCCCGCCCGGCCTGGATGACGCCGAGGCCGCCGCGTTCTTCATCACCTACCAGACCGGGTGGTTCGGGCTGCACCGACGGGCGCAGCTGGCGGCCGGCGAGACGCTGCTGGTCCAGGCCGCGGCCGGCGGAGTCGGCAGCGGCGCGGTCCAGCTCGGCAAGGCGGCCGGGGCCCGGGTCATCGGCGTCGTCGGCGGCGAGCGCAAGGCAGAGGCGGCGCGCGCCCTCGGCGCGGACGTCGTGGTCGACCGGCTCAGCCAGGATTTCGTCTCGGTGGTCAAGGACGTCACCGGCGGCCGCGGCGCGGATGTCGTCTACGACTCGGTGGGCGGCGAGGCGTACACCCGGTCGACCAAGTGCATCGCCTTCGAGGGCCGGATCCTGGTGGTGGGTTTCGCCAGCGGTGAGATCCCTTCGGCCGCGCTGAACCACGCGCTGGTCAAGAACTACTCGATCGTGGGGCTGCACTGGGGCCTGTACCAGACCAAGGAGCCGCAGGCCATCCGGGATGCCCACGCCCAGCTGACCAAGCTGGTCGCCGACGGCGCGATCCGGCCCCTGGTCGGCGAGCGGCTCGGCCTGGAGGAGGTAGCAAGCGGGCTGCAGCGGCTCGCCGACGGCGACACGGTGGGGCGGATTGTCTTCACGCCCTGATGTCCCGGCGTCGACTTCTTCCGCTCCCACCGCCCGGCGTCCAGTCGCGCCTGCACGCCTCGCGCGCATCCCGGTAGAGGATTAATCCGCCTTTGCCGGCCTAGACGCGTTTTGCCTGCTTGTGCCCTGGATCGCGACCCAGGCCAGGGCCGCCGCGCTCAGGGCCGCGGCGGTCGCGACGGCCAGCGGCACGTGCAGGCCCGCGGCCGCCAGCGTGAGGCCGGCGATCATCGGCGGACGTGGCCCGAAGCGGGCGGCCAGCGACCCGCCAATCTCACGCTGGATGGCGGGCAGCGCGACGTTCACGATGGTGGCGTCCAGCTGGATAACGAAAAAGCCGAGGCACACCGAAAGGAGAGCGGCCCCGGCAGCGCGTGGCCTGGTCTGATCGGCCTGAACTTTCTGGTCGCTGGCGCGCCGGGCCAGCTCGCGGAGTTCACCGTTCATGCTTCCAGCCTGACCCGGTGACATTCAAAGCCGGTTCGAAATGGCCGCGGCTGACGGTACCTTCGGCGCTAAGCGGGCGGCCACGCGGGAACCCGCGACCTCACTTGCTACCTTCAAGCGCATGTGGATCGCCCATCTCAGCGACCCTCACCTGATGAGGGGACCCCTGGCGGCCCAGCCCGCCGCGAACCTGGCCGGCGCGCTCGGCCGCCTGCTGGCGATCGAGCCGCGCCCCGGCTGCGTCGTCATCACCGGCGATCTCGCCGATACCGGGCATCCGGAGGAGTACGCCGCGCTCCGCACCATCCTGCGGCGGTGCCCGGTACCCGTTCATCTCATGACGGGCAACCACGATGACCCGGGCGCGCTCGTCGGCACGTTCGGCGACACGCCGTTCCTGGCTGACGGCGTGTCCACCTCGTACGTCGTGGAGTACCCGGAGGCCACCATCGTCGTCGCCGACTCCTGGCTCGCCGGAAGCCCGGCCGGGCAGCTCGGCCCCGACCAGCTCGCCTGGATCGACCGGACCCTGGCCGCCAGGCCGGGGGTGCCCGCCTTCGTCTGCCTGCACCATCCGCCGCGGGCCCTGGGAATGCCGTTCCTCGACGGCATCATGCTGACCGACGCCGTCGAGTTCGGCGCGGTGATCCGGCGGCACCCGCACGTCGTCAGGGTGCTCGTCGGGCACGTGCACCGGGACGTCTCCGCGCTGTTCGCCGGCACGCTCATGACCGCGGCGCCGAGCACGTTCCGGCAAAGCGCACTGCGCATGCAGGACGCGGAGCCACCCGGCTACCTGGCCGAGCCGACCAGCTTCCTGGCGCACCTGCTCGACGGCTCGGACTGCGTCACGCATTCCGTGGCGGTCAGCCACGCCGCCGCGGTCCGCGCCTTCTGACATCGGGCCGCCTCTTGCTCAACGCGTTAGCGACGGCTAACGTGTTGAGGTGACTGACCTGGTGGCCGCGGTGGCAGAGCCCAATCGGCGCCGCTTGCTGCAGCTGCTGGGGCACGGTGAGCAAACCGTGACCCAACTGGCCGGAAATTTCACTGTGAGCAGGTCGGCGATCTCGCAGCACCTCGGCGTGCTCGCCGACGTAGGACTCGTCGCGAGCCGACGAGAAGGAAGATTCCAGTACTACCGCTTGGACGCTGGGGGGATGACGGCGCTTCGCGCTGAACTCGATTCGTTCTGGACGCGTGAGCTCGATCAGCTAGTCCGCGATGCAGGCGCTATCCCCCACGCGCCGCGACAGGAACCATGACAGAAAGGAAGCCTCGATGGCTTTCGAGAAATCCGTGCTCGTGCCACTGAGTACCGACGAAACCTTTGCCTTGCTCACCCAGCCCGACCGCTTGCGCCGCTGGCAAGTCATTACCGCACGCGTCGACCTGCGGGCTGGCGGCGACTACCGGTGGACCATCATTCCCGGGCACTCCGCGGGCGGCACCTTCACCGAAGTAGAGCCGGGCAGGCGGGTCGTCTTCACCTGGGGCTGGGAAGGTTCAGCCGACCTGCCGCCAGGAGCCTCCACCGTGATCATCACCCTCGAACCTTCGGCGGACGGGACGCTCGTCCACCTGGTCCACGAGGGACTGACCGACGAGCAGGCGGCCAGCCACGGCGCGGGCTGGACTCATTACCTGGACCGGCTCGTCACGGCCGCTACCGACGGTGACGCCGGCGCCGACGAGTGGGGCCCGCCAGCACAGCTCGACCCCATCACCGCCGCCGAGGCGACGCTGGCCGTCTGCCAGCTCATACTGCGCGGCATCTCCGAAGCCGAGTACCACAACCCGACGGTGTGCACCGAGTTCGACCTCACGCAGCTAGCCGATCACCTGATCGGATCGGTCACGTTCCTCGGCGCCGCCGCCGGCGCTGAAGCCGGCCAGGCCGCGGCGACGATCCTCGAGGTACGGGTAGCCGCCGCGGCGCAAGCCACACTGGAAGCCTGGAACGCCCGCGGCCTGGACGGCACGGTCAAGGTGGGCCCGAACGAGATGCCCGCCGCTGCGGCTCTGGGCATCCTGTCGATCGAGTTCCTGGTCCACGCGTGGGACTTCGCCCGGGCCACCGGCCAGCAGATCACCGTCTCCGACGGCCTTACCCAGCATGTCCTCGGTGTGTCTGGCCAGATCATCAGTCCCGAGGTCCGCGCCGGCGGAAGCTTCGCGGATCCGATCGAAGCCGGGCCGGACGCCGGTATCCTCGACCGGCTGGTCGCCTTTACCGGCCGTGTCGTTTTATCCGCTCACCCATCAGGTAGGGGAAAATAATGCCGGTACGCACCTCTTATGCGCAGGGCACGCCGAACTGGGTGGACTTGCAGACCAGCGACCAGGACGCCGCAAAGGCGTTCTACGCCGGGCTGTTCGGCTGGACCTACGATGACCAGCCGATGCCGGAGGGCGCCGTTTACTCGATGGCCACGCTCGGTGGCCATTCGGTCGCCGCCATCGCCCCGCAACAGCCCGAGATGATGGCCGCGGGCGTGCCGCCGATGTGGAACACGTACCTCGCCACCGATTCAGTCGATGACGCGGTCGCCAAGGCCGAAGCTGCGGGCGGCAAGGTAGCCATGGCGCCGTTCGACGTCGTGGACGCCGGGCGGATGGCGTTCGTCCTGGACCCGGCCGGCGCGGCGGTAGCGCTGTGGCAGGCCTACCAGCACATCGGCGCCTCGCTGGTGAATGAACCGGGCACCGTCATCTGGAACGAGCTCCTCACCACGGAGCCGAACGTCGTTACGTTCTACGCCGACGTGCTGGGCGTGACCACCTCCGCGATGGATATGGGAGCCGGAGAGTACACGCTGTTCGAGGTCGGCGGCCAGATGGTGGGCGGCACCACCGCGCCGCAGATGCCGGGCGTGCCCAGTCACTGGCACGTGTACTTCGCCGTCGCGGATGCGGACGCCGCCGCGGCGAAGGTAACGGAGCTGGGCGGTTCGATCCTGGCCGAACCGTTCGACACCCCGGTCGGCCGCATCGCAGTGGTCAGCGACCCGCAGGGAGCGGTGTTCAGCGTCATCAAGTCAGCCCCTCAGCCCGCCTAGCGGTCACCCCGGCGAGTCAGGAGCCCACGGTGGAAATACCCAAGCCCAGCGAGGAAGACAAGCAGTTCTTCCGGTCGCTTGTCCCCGAAGACCCGGAAGTCCAGATCAAGCCGATGTTCGGCAACCTCGGCGCCTTCGTGCACGGCAACATGTTCGCCGGGCTGTTCGGGTCCGCCGTGGGCATCCGGCTCGGCGAGGCGGACGCTGAGGAACTGGCCGCGATCGACGGATCGGGCCCTTTCGGGCCCGCTGAGCGCCCGATGGGCGGCTATGTCAGCCTGCCCGGAATCTGGCGCCATAACGTAGACCTAGCCGCGCACTGGGTGGAAAAGGCCCGGGCCCACGTCAGCTCGCTGCCGCCCAAGGTCACAAAGCCCAGGAAGGGCGGTGCCCGGGCAGGCTGAGAGGTATCAGCACGAGTTAAAGGGCGGCGTTCAGTGACTCATGTACTGGCTGGCCAGCGCGGACCAGACGATGAGCATGTCCATCGCCTCGCGGGGGCTGGCGGCTTGATAGCGTACCGAGCTCACGCCGGTCCGCTCGGTGCCCGGCACCCGCGCGGCCATCTCTACGGCGCCGTTGACCCGCAGCTCGACCTCGACAGCCAGCTCGCCCGGGATGGGCACGGGCCGGATCGTCCCGGACGCGGCGTTCGCCACGGCGCGCGCCGCCCCCTCGGCGATGGCCTGGCGGGCGGCCACCGGGTGCTTACTGCGCGCGGCAGTGCGCCCCAGCGCGGTCTTTACCTGGACGGTGACCACACCGGGGAAGGCCTTCTCCGCGACCGCGCAGATCACGTCATCGCCGGTCACCAGGCCGACCGGGACGCCTGCGACGGCGGCCATCAGCGCATTGAGCTCAGCCTCGCCGATCGAGCGGCCGTTCAGCCGCACGTCGGCAAAGCCGCCGCCGCTATAGGTGTGGGCCAGCACGCCCGCCGGGTCCGCCGCCCCGGCGTGGTAGCCGACGAACAGCACGACCCCGGTCTGCGGTGACACTTCCTGCACCATATCCAGCGGCTTGGGGTCTCCGACAACATAGTCGGCGCGCTGGTCGAGTTGTTCGCCGAGAAGGTTGTCCATCGGCCCGTGACTGTCATTGACCACCACAGACGTGGCGCCGCCGTCGAAGGCACCCGCCACCGCGGCGTTTGCCTCGGCCGTCATCAATGCCCGCGCGATCGGATAATCACGCCCTCCCGGGTGTATCTGCTGCCTGGTGGCGATGCCCGCGACACCTTCCATGTCCACCGATATCAGCACGTCCACCAGGAACCTCACTTCCGCCGCACGGGCTGAGCTGGCCAGGCTCGAAGACCAACGATTCCCTCGGGAAGCGCGAAGCAGGCCCGGAGGGCAGCACCACCGTCCGTTCGGGATAAATAATCTTTTTATCCGAACGGGCGTGGTTTTACCTTACGGGACAGCCCAGCGCTGGCCGGCGGTGTCGTGGCCCGCGCTAAGCGAGATGGCGCTGTGCGCCTCCAGGACGGTGCCGGTGATGTCCGCGGCCGCGTCGGAGAGCAGGAACGCGACCAGGTCGGCGGCGGCCGCGGCGTCGCCGAACCGGCGGATCGCGATCGTCTTGGTCACGTCGGCGCGGGCGTGTTCCGGCACGAGATCGGCCATGTCGTGGGCGACCAGGCCGGGGACCACGGCGTTGACGTTGACCCCGTACCGGGCCGTCTGGCCGGCCAGGGCCTTGACGAACCCGGCGATCCCGGGCCGGGCGAGGATGTCATGGCCCCCGGCGGAATGGTCATAAGCCCCGCACACCGATGTCACCGCGACGATCCGGCCCGATCGCTGTTTCGTCAGGGCGGACACGGCGGCGAGGCAGAGATGAAACACGCCGTCGATGACCGCGCGCCAGTCGTCGTCCGCCATCAGCGGCAGCGGCCGGTCGCGGGTGATCCCCGCGCAGCTCACCACGGCAGTTACCGGGCCAAGCTCGTCTTCCGCAGCCCGGAACCAGGACGTGACCTGGGCGGGGTCGGTCACGTCCGCCTGGATCGCGACCACCTGAGCACCGAGTTCGGAGGCGGCCTTCTCGGCCTGGCGGACAGCCGGCCCATCCTCGCGGTAGGAGAAGCTGATGTCCCACCCGTGGGCGGCGAGCCGGCGCACGGTAGCCGCGCCGATGCCGTGTGAGCCGGCGCTGACCAGCGCGACCCGACCATCGTCCTGGCCCAACGCTTCACCCTGCTCCGTAGAAACTCTGGCCCCGTAGAAATTCTTTACAGTAGAAACTCTGCCCGCAGAAGCGATGCCACCATGGCTGACGTCACATATAGCAGTGACAAAGAGTAACACCTGCGCTCAGGCAGGTGAACGGGGGGTTAACGCTTGGCGGCAGCGTACCAATGCGGGTGGCCGCCCGATGGCGGCCGGCGGGTCATGTCATAGCCTGAATCGTGCCCCCCATACGCATCGGAACGCTCGGTACCTCACGCATTGCCACGCGGGCCCTGCTCGAGCCGGCCGCGGACGTGCCCGGGGTGACGGTGACCGCGGTCGCGGCCAGGGACCTGGACCGGGCGCAGGCCTTCGCGCTGCGGCACGGGATACCAGCGGCCTACGGCAGCTACGAGGAACTGCTCGCCGACCCGGACATCGACGCCGTTTACAACCCGCTGCCGAACTCCCTGCACGGACCCTGGACGCTTAAGGCCATCGCGGCCGGAAAGCACGTCCTGTGCGAGAAGCCGTTCGCCTCCAACGCCGGCCAGGCGGCGCTGGTCGCGGACGCCGCTTCGGCGGCTGGCCTGGTCGTCATGGAGGCCATGCACTACCGCTACCATCCGCTGGTCCAGCGGTTCCGCGAGCTGGTCACCGGCGGCGAGCTCGGGCCGCTGCAGCACGTCCAGTGCTGGACGACCTTCATCATCGAGGACCCCGGCGACATCAGGTACGACTACGACCTGGCCGGCGGTGCGCTGATGGACGGCGGCTGTTACGCGATCGACTGCCTGCGGCTGGTCAGCGACGCCGAGGGCGGCGGCGAGCTTTTCGTGACCGGGGCGCTGGCCAACCCGGTCCCGCCGGGCGGGGACCCAGACGGCGGGGATCCAGCCGAGAAGCGCCCGGCGGGTGCGGTCGCGGACCGGGCGATGGCGGTCCGGCTCGCCTATGCCGGCGGTGCGACGGCCTGGTTCGAGTCGGCGTTCACGCCGAACGGCGAGTTCCAGGCCGACGTCCACGTGACCTGCCGTGACGGGCACGTGCGGCTGCAGAACTTCATCCTGGCGCACCAGGGCCGGCTGGTGGCGACCAGGAAGGGATCCGTGATCGCCGACGAGCAGGGCGGCGGGGACTCGACCTACGTCGGCCAGCTCCGCGCGTTCGCCGCCGCGATCACGGCAGGGGCCGGGGCCACGCCGGTCCCGACGTCCGCGGCGCACGCCGTGATCACCATGCGCGTGATCGACGACGCCTGCCGCGCGGCCGACCTGCTCGTGCGACCGTGATGCGGCCATGGACCCCCAGCTGACCACGACCGGAGCCGAGGCGGCCCGCTTCGCCGCCGACCTGATCAGGATCGACACGACCAACCGGGGCGGCGGGGACGGCCGGGAACGGCCGGCCGCGGAGTACGTGGCCGCCCGGCTGGCGGAGGCCGGCCTGGAGCCGGAACTGCTCGAGTCCGCGCCCGGCCGCGCCAACGTCGTGGCCAGGGTCAGTGGCAGCGGCGTGGCCGGGAGCGGGGCGCTTTTGCTCCATGGCCACCTGGACGTGGTGCCGGCCGACCCGGCGTCGTGGTCGGTGCACCCGTTCTCCGGCGAGATACGCGACGGCGTGCTGTGGGGACGCGGCGCGGTCGACATGAAGAACGCGGACGCGGCGCTGCTCGCGGTGGTCAGCCAGTGGGCCCGCAGCGGCCGCCGTCCGCGGCGCGACCTCGTGCTCGCGTTCACCGCCGACGAGGAAGACACCGGGGAGTTCGGGGCCAGGTGGCTCGTGGAACAGCACCCCGGGCTGTTTGACGGGTGCACCGAGGCGATCGGGGAATCCGGTGCCTTCACCTTCCACGCCGGGCCCGGACAGCGGCTCTACCCCATCGGCTCCGCCGAGCGGGGCACCGCCTGGCTGAAGCTGACCGCGCGCGGCCGGGCCGGTCACGGCGCCAAGCCGAACCCGGCGAACGCGGTGACCCGGCTGGCCGAGGCGGTGACCAGGATCGGCGGCTACGCCTGGCCGGTCCGGCTGATCCCGACGGTCCGCGCGGCCGTCGACGCGATCGCCGACGCGGCCGGCACCCGGGTGCCCACCGGTGCCGTGACCGCGGAGGAACTGCTGGCCGCGCTCGGCCCCGGGGCGGCGCTGGTAGCCGGCACCGTGCGCAACAGCGCCAACCCGACCATGCTGCAGGCAGGCTACAAGCTCAACGTCATACCGGACGAGGCGGTCGGCTACGTGGACGGCCGCGTCCTGCCGGGCTTCGAGGACGAGTTCGAGGCTACTATCGATGAGCTGACCGGACCCCACGTGAACTGGGAGTACGCGCACCGGGAGATACCGCTGGAAGCCCCGGTCGACGTCCCGGTGATGATCAGCATGGCGCAGGCCCTGCTGGCGGAGGATCCGGGCTCGACCGTCGTGCCGTACTGCATGAGCGGCGGCACCGATGCGAAACAATTCGCCAGGCTCGGGATGACTTGCTACGGCTTCACGCCGCTGGTGCTGCCGGAAGGCTACGACTACTACGCCATGTTCCACGGCACCGACGAGCGCATCCCGCTGTCCGCGCTGGACTCCGCGGTCCGGATCATGGACCGGTTCCTGAGCACCGCCGCGGGCTGATCGCGGGAATTTTCAGCTTTTTTCCCGGCCATTTGCGCAGGTTGAGACCCTTGTGTCGGATGTGGCCCGGCAGAAATCAACGAACTGGCGGCATCTCCTGGCCCCGAACTGGGCATGCCTGCACATGTCTTGTGATGGGCAGGAGGTAGTCAATGACCGTCATTGAGGTACCGGCCGGCGCGCAGACCTGGCTCGGGGGACGGTTCCGGCTGGATGAGCGCATCAGCCTCAGCGAGCACATCCACGGGACATGCGGAGCGTCGTGGGAGGCCAGCGGGCTGTCCTTGTGGAAGGCCACCAACCGGGTCCTGAACCGGCCCGTCACGATCTACCTGCTGCCGCAGGGGCAGCCCGCGCCGCCCGTCGTGGTCGGGGCCGTCCGGGCCGCGGCCAAGGTGGCTGATCCGCGGCTGGCGACCATCTTCGACACCGACCTCGCCGCCGAGTGCCCGTACATCGTGTCCGAGTGGACGCCGGGTACGCACCTCGAGGATCTCGTGCTTACCGGCCTGCCTGCCCCGGCCCTGGCCGCCGCCATGATCGCCGACGCGGCGGACGCGCTCGCCGTCGCGCACCAGGCGCGCGTGCCGCACCTGCGGCTTACCGTGCGATCGCTGCGCTGGAGCCACAGCAGCGGGCTGAAGATCACCGGTCTCGGCCTCGACGCCGCCCTGTGCGGGCCGGCCCAGGCCGACGACGACCCCAGGATCGCGGACACCAAGGCGCTGGCCCGCATGCTCTACGCCCTGCTCACCGGGTGCTGGCCCGGCCCGGACGCGACCGCGCTGCCGCCCGCACCCCGGCACAAGGGTCAGGTATGCACGCCCCGCCAGGTCCGGGCCGGGGTACCCGCCATCCTCGACGTCATCACCTACCGCGCCCTGCAGGGTCAGGCGCCGGACGCGCCGGCCCGGCCGCTGACTCCGGCCGGGCTCGCGCTCGCGCTGCAGGGCGTGCGGCGGCCTTCGCTGTGGCTCGCCGATCCGCTCGAGGACATGGCCGGGCCGTCGGCGAGCGAGCTGCGACGGCACGGCCGGCACGCCCGGGCCCGCGCGGGCAGGCCGCAGCGCAGCACGCTGCTCAGTCCGACCGCTTAGGGCCCGGCGGTTCAGGCCCCGCTATCGCGGGGCCTGCTCGTTAGGCCCTGCTCGTTAGGCCCTGCTCGTTAGGCACTGAGCAGGTAACGGACCCGGTCCTGGCCGAGGGCAAGCAGCAGGGTCGGCAGCCGCGGGCCGGTGTCCTTCCCGATCAGCAGCTGGTAGAGCAGGACGAACCAAGCGCGCTGGAGCACCTTGATCTTGGGCGTCGGCGGCGCGGTGAGGGGCAGGCCGAGCTGGAGCTTCGGGATGCCGTACAGCAAGGTGGTCAGGCCGTCCAGCGACCAGCTGGCCGCCATGCCCTCGAGCAGGAACTTGACGGAGCCGCGTTCGGCGTCACTGAGGGCGGCCAGCCCGGCGTAGTCGGGCTCCTCGCGGATCTGGGTGCGCTCCTGCGCCGGGACGTACTCGGTGACCCAGGCCTGCGCGCAGTCCAGCCGCGGCCGGACCTCGTCCAGCGTGACGACCGGGTCCTCGGCGGTCAGGTCACGCACGATCCGCAGCATCTGCGCCTCGTCGCCGGCCGTGATGTCCACCACCGAGGCCAGGGTCCGGAAGGGCAGCGGTCGGGGCGTGACCGGCAGCGGCCCCGCCGAGGTACCTGCCGCCCGGGCGTACACCACGGCGGAGGCGGCGTCGGCCTCGCCGTCCGCGACCCGGCGGGTCAGGGCGTCCCACTCGTCGTAGACGCGGCCCACCTCCTGATTGAAGGCCAGCGTGATGGCCTGCTCCGGCCGCCGCCGCACGTACAGCCAGCGGAGCAGCGGGGGCTCGAAGATCTCGAGCGCGTCGGCCGGAGTCGGCGCGCCGCCACGGGAGCCGCTCATCTTCGCCGACCCGCTGGTGCCGACGAAGGAGTACCCGAAGTGCAGCGGCATCTCGCCGCCGAAGATCTCCGATACCAGCTCCCCGCCGACGGTGAAGCTGGATCCGGGCGAGGAGTGGTCCACACCCGCGGGCTCGAACGTCACCCGCTCGTAGGCCCAGCGCATCGGCCAGTCGACCTTCCACGCCAGCTTCCCGGCGACCTGCGCGATCGGGGTGGGGCCGACGTGCGCGCCGCACGCGCAGACGTAGGTGATCTCGGTGGTCTCGTCGTCGAAGGCGGTCACCGTGGTGTCGTCCCGTCCGCACGTGGCGCAGTACGGCCGGAACGGGTAGTAGACCGCGGTCTGCGGCTCGTCGTCATCCGGCTCGGCGTCACGCCTGGTGCGATACTTGGCCAGCACCTTGCCGATGTCCGCACGCCGCCGCATGGCGGTCACGATCTGCTCGGTGTACGCCCCTGAGGTGTACATCTCGGTCTGGCTGATCTCGGTGACCCGGACACCGAGACGGGCCAGCGCCTCGCGCAGAGGCTCCTTGAAGTGCTCGGCCCAGTTCCCGTGCCGGCCACAGGGATCGGGCACCGCGGTCAGCGGGCGCCCGACGTACTCGGCAAAGGACTCGGGAAAGCCCGCCGGGACCCGGCGGAACCGGTCATAGTCGTCCCAGGACAGGATGTGACGGCAGGCCGCGCCCTGGCGCCGGACCTCGTCGGCGATCAGGTGCGGGACCATCAGCTCACGCAGGTTTCCCAGGTGGACCGGCCCGGACGGGCTGATCCCCGACGCACAGGTCGGCGGTTCACCTGGATGCCTGCGCTCACCCTCGGCGCGCACCAGCTCGGCCGTGCGCGCTACCCAGTCGTCGGCCGGAGCCACGGGACCGCCACCTCCATCGCGAGTTGCAGGCAACAGCGTACAAGCAGTTGCCCGCGGTCAGGACGTAACGAAGCCCGGGCCGCGTCACGGGTGGCCCGGCCCGGGCTTTCGTCGGAGTGAGCGGGTCTACCGGGTGAAGTCGCCCGCCAGTTCGGTCAGGTTCGGGATGCCGAGACCGACGCCCTGGTTGTACGGCTGGCCAGGGTTACCGGTGTAGTAGAGGTTATCGTTGCTGGTGCTCGCCTGGTCCAGCGGGTTGAACGGAGAGCCGTGGCCGCCCGCGGCGGCGTAGATGGATGGGTTCCAGAGCCCGACCCGGTGTCCCAGGTAGGAGTCGATGACCGCGGTGGAGCCGTTCATCTGCGGCGACACGAAGCTGGTACCGCCCCAGCCGCCTTGGAGCACCGGCTGCCCGATGCCGGCGAACGACGGCTCGTACAGCAGGTAGCCGGTGTTCGGGTCGGCGTCGGCGGACACGTCGGGAACGGCCCGGCCGCTGCCGAAACCGGATGTCACGCTGGGAGCCGGGTTGAGGGTCCAGGCGGTCGGCTCGACCAGCCCGGCCACGATCGTCTTGTAGTCGGTCGGCGTCAGGTACGGCACCGCGTGGAAGTTGTGCGTGCCCGACACGCCCTGCTGGTACAGCGGAGTGGGCTCGAGTTGGCTGAAGCCACCGCCGCTGCCGAGGATATTCGCTTCGGCGGCGGCGAGTTCGGACTCGCCGGAGATCTTCGCCACCGCGGGCCACAGGTAGTCCCAGCCCCAGATGCGCTGGCTCGGCACCGTCACGGTCGCGCTGCCGTCCGGTCCGGTGAGCGTGCCGGTAAAGGGCAGCGTGGTACCGCCCGCCGCGGTGATGTACGGGCTGTTCGCCGAGGTGTCGACCGACAGGTTGGTGGTGCCGAGGTCATCGCTGGCGTCATAGGCTCCCGCGTCACCGGAGGCGAGGAAGCCGGACTGGCCCTGCGCCGCCATCTCGAGGAAGGCCTCGTCGAACGCCGCCAGGTAGGTCGATGCTTCCTGGCCGGCCAGGATCACCGATTCCAGGTAGGTCTCAGACTCTCCCCAGCTCGCCGAGACGGTGCTGGCGATGTTCTGGCTGGCCGCGGTGAAGAAAGAGTCCGCGAAGCCGGGATCGGTGTTGGGCGCCTGGTACAGGATCACGTTCGCGCCGGGAGCGAGAGCCCCGGACTGTTCTATGTCCAGGTCGGTCTCGCCCGTCCCCGAGGCGTCGCTCGGAGCGCCCGGCCCGCCGTCGACGTTTTCCACCGTGAGCGTGCCGGTGCGGTGGACGTGCGCGATCTTGGACCAGAAGTACGGAGCCGCACCCGGGTCAATCGCGGCCAGGCTGACGACGGCCAGGGTCTGGCCGGCTCCAGTCGCGCCCTTGGCGTACAGGCCATCGAGCCCGTAGTTGGCGGCGAAGTCCGACGGGAGGTTGCACGCGTTGGGCAGGCCGGTGAGCGCCAGGCAGTAGTTGGAGCTGCCCGTCTTCGGCTTGACGTAGTTGGTGTTCACGTGCACCGACTGGCTGGCGTAAGGGCCGTAGTTGGTGAGCCCGAGGATGGCCAGGACGAAGTGCGAGAGCCGGTAGGGCAGCAACGGGGCCTGCACGTTGCCATGGACGTTGCGCTGCGCCGGTATGCCGTTGAGTCCGTCACGCCCGGGCTGGGCCTGGCACGTCGTACTGCCGCTGCGTGACGGACAGCGCCGCGTCGAACTCGCCGGCGGTGCCGGTGGCGGACACGTCAACGTTGTCGGCGTAGACATCGGTTTTGATGCCGAAGTGCGCCAGGTAGCCGGTCAGTGCCGAGATGTTGGCCTCGGTCTGCCCGTAGATGCTGGCGAACTGGCTGACGGACAGATAATTCCTGATGCCGTGCTGAACTCCGGCCTTCAGGACGGCAAGGTTGCGCTCACGCAGGATGAAGGACACGGTTTCCGGCGTGTCAGCCGGGGTGCTGCCAAAGGCCACCGCGCCCGGCACTGACGCCACGTGGATACCCGACGCTACCGATTGTGGGGTGTTCGGGCCCGGGGTGGCGGCCGAGGCCGGGCTGGATAGCGCGGCGAGCGGGGTCATGACCGCTGCCACCCCCAGCACGATCCCGGCCGATAGTCGTGTTGTTCTCCGGATCATGTTCTGTGCACCGTCCTTATGAACTCGCTGGCCACGCCTAGTTGCGGTTAGCCGGAGTATCCCGATCGCTCCCGGAAGCTCCGGCACGTAACGAAGCCCGGGCCGCGTCACGATGGACGCGACCCGGGCTACGTCGTAAACCTTGCTGAGCAGTCCTAGCTGAGGGTTAGCGAGTGAAGTCGCCCGCTAGCTCGGCCAGGTTCGGGATACCAAGGCCGATTCCCTCGTTGTAGAGCTCACCGGGGTTGCCGGTGTAATAGATGTTGTCGTTGCTGGTCCCGGCCTGGTTCAGCTGGGTGAACGGGGAGTGGGACCCAGCCGCGGCGGCATACATGGACGGATTCCAGAACCCGACCCGGTGCCCCAGGTACGAATCGATGACCGCGGTGGAGCCGTTCAGCTGCGGGGCCACGAAACTGGTGCCACCGAATTCCTGCACCGGAGAGTCGCCGATGGCGGTAAACGACGGGGCGTAAATCAGGTAGCCGGTCTGGGGATCCGCGTTGGTGGAAACATCAGGAATGGCCCGCCCGTTCCCGTACCCGGAGGTCACGGCGGGGGTGGGGTTGAAGTTCCAGGCGGTCGGCTCGACTAGTCCCGGGGCGACGGTGGTGTAGTCGGTCGGGGTCAGGTACTCCACCGCGTGGAAGTTGTGCGTGCCCGACACGCCCTGCTGGTACAGCGGAGTGGGCTCGACCTGGCTGAAGCCGCCGCCGCTGCCGACCACGTTGTTTTCCGCGGCCGTGGCGAGCGATACTCCGGTGGTCGCGGCGATGCCCGGCCACAGGTAGTCCCAGCCCCAGATGCGCTGAGCCGACACCGTGGCCGTGGCCGTGCCGTCCGGACCGGTGAGGATGGTGGTCCCGGGCAGCGTGGTCCCGCCCGCCGCGGTGATGTACGGGCTGTCCGCGGGGGCGTCGGCCGACAGGTTGGTAGTGCCGAGGTCCTCGTGGGCGGTGTAGGCACCCCCGTCAGCGGAGGAGGTAAAGGCGGACTGTCCCTGGGCGGCCATTTCGAGGAAGGCCTCGTCGAACGCGGCCACGTAGGTCGCCGTTTCCTGGCCGGACAAGATCGCCGCGGCAATGATGGTTTCGGACTCGCCCCAGCTCGCCGAGACGCCGCCCGCGATGTTCTGGCTGGCCGCGGTGAAGAACGCGTCGGCGAACCCGGGGTCGGTGTTGGGCGCCTGGTAGACGATCACGTTGGCGCCGGGCGCCAGGGCTCCGGACTGCTCCGTGTCCAGGTCGGTCTCGTCGGTTCCGGAGGCGATGCTCGGCGCACCCGGTCCGCCGTCGACATTGTCGACCGTCAGGCTGCCGGTGCGGTTGACGTGCGCGATGTTGCTCCAGAAGTACGGCGCCGCCCCCGGGTCCAGAGCGGCCAGCGTGACGATGCCGACGGTCTGGCCTGCTCCGGTCGCGCCCTTGTTGTACAGACCCTTGAGGTTGTACATGCGGGCGAAGTCGGAGGGCAGGTGACACCCGTTGGACAGGCCGAAGGTCGCGAGGCAGTAGTTCGAGCTGCCCGCCTGCGGCTTGAGCAGGCTGGTGAGCGGCTTCGTCGCGTGGTTGGCGTAGGGGCCGTAGTTGGTGAGCCCGAGGATGGCCAGCACGAAGTGCGAGAGCCGGTAGGGCAGCAACGGGGCCTGCACGTTGCCGTGGACGTTGTTCTGCGCCGGTATCCCGCTGAGCCCGCCGTGTCCCGCCTGCGCGGGCACGTCGTACTGCTTCTGCGTGACGGACAGCGCCTGGTTGTATTCGCCCGCGGTCCCGGTGGTGGATATATCGACGTTGTCGGCGTAGACATCGGTCTTGATGCCGAAGTGCGCCAGGTAACTGGTCAGCGCGGAGACGTTGGCCTGGGTCTGGCCGTAGCGGCCAGCGAACTGGCTGACCGACAGGTAGTTCTTGATGCCGAGCTGGGCCTGGAACTTCAGGGAGTTTTCGTTCCGCTCGCGCAGGATGAAAGACACGGTTTCCGGCGTGTCGGCGGGGGTGGTGCCGAAGACTGTCACACCCGGCAGGGCCGCCACGTTGATACCTGACGCCACTGTTTCCTGTGTGTTCGGACCTGGGCTTGAGGCTGCGGCCGAGGCCGGGCCGGCCAGCGCCGCCAGGGGGACCATGGCGACGGCCACCCCGAGCGCTAGGCCAGCCGATACTCGTGCTGTTCTCTTGCGGATCATGTACCTGTGCACCGTTCTGTATGCGTCTTGCCACGGTTAGTCATGGTTGACCGTGAATCCTGGACAGTATGGCATTTTGCCCGGCCGGCTCTCCCGCGCTCGGCGATATCGCGCGGTTGCTGTTCGGTAACTGCAAGCCAGCGGCTGCTTCGCATAAGCCCCGGGGGCGGGCGGGGGGACGGGAGCAAGCAGGGCCGTCCGTTCGGAGGAAGCATTGTCTTTTATGCCCGGAGTTCGGCGATCAGTTCCGCGCGGACCTGTGCCATCTGGTCTTTCTGGGCGGGGTCGGGAGCGGGGAAGCGCGGGTTGATCGCGCGGAGCGCCGTCACCAGGACGGCGGCGGTGGCCAGGCGGGTGAACCATTTGTGGTCGGCGGGCACGACGTACCACGGCGCCCAGGGCGTGCTGGTGTGGCTCAGCATGGCGTCGAAGGCCCGCTGGTAGTTATCCCAGTAGCCGCGCTCCCGGACGTCGCTGGGCGTGAATTTCCAGTTCTTCTCCGGGTGGTCGATCCGCCGGAGGAACCGGTTGGCCTGCTCCTGCTTCGACAGGTTGAGCATGATCTTGACGACATGGATGCCGTTGCCGGTCAGGTAGCGCTCCCAGTCGTTGATCTCCTGGTAGCGGCGGGCCCAGACGCCGCGCTTCCTGGCCGCCGCGGGCATGCGCTCCGCGGCGAGCAGGTCCGGATGCACCCGGACGACGAGGACCTCTTCATAGTGGGACCGGTTGAAGATGCCGATCCCGCCCCGGCCGGGCAGGGCACATTGGTAGCGCCACAGGAAGTCGTGGTTCAGCTCGTCCGCGGAGGGCTCCTTGAAGGCACGGACCGTCACCGCTTGCGGGTTGACGCCGCTCATCACGTGTTTGATCACGCCGTCCTTACCGGCGGCGTCGATTCCCTGTAGCACCAGGAGTACGCCGAACGTGTCCTGGGCAGCCAGCCGGTCCTGGTACCTGGCCAGCAGCTGCACGCCCTCGGCGAGCAGGGCATCGGCCTGCGGGCGGGTCACCTTCCCCGTGTAGCCCGGATCGTGGTCACGGCTCAGCCTGACCGCACTACCCGGCGCTACCTGCAGCGGTTCAATGAGGTCAGCTATGAAGCGGAGGCGCTTGTCCATCCCCCATTAATGCATAATCTTCGCCGTCGGCTAGCTTGGGAACGAGGTAATCGCTCCCTGGCGCCGCCGATTTTAGGAGCAGCCCGATGACCGTACTGGTTGGCCGCCGCGAATCGTTTAACGCTGCGCACCAGCTGTGCGACCCGGGCCTGTCCGATGAGGAGAACCGGCGCCTGTTCGGGAAATGCGTGAATCTGCACGGGCACAACTACGTCCTGGAGGTGGTCGTGGCCGGCGAGGTCGACCAGGCCAGCGGCTACGTCCTGGACCTGAAACTGCTTTCTGACGTCATGCGCAGGCAGATCATCAGGGATGTGGATCACTGCAACCTGAATACCGACGTTCCGTGGCTCAAGGGGCTCATCCCGACGGCCGAGAACCTGGCGCTGAGCTTCTGGGAGCGGCTCCGGCTGGAGCTTCCCGAGGGACTGCTGCGGTCGGTGCGGGTCTGGGAAACCGACAAGAACTGGGCTGAGGTCAGTGCTCAGGCCTGAGGCCCCCGCGCCTGCGGCCCGGGCGCTGCAGCATCGCTACACGGCGGCGGACCTCCGCGTTTTCAGCCGCGAGGAGGCGAGCCGGTTCGTCCCGCACGGGGACGGTGATCCGGCCACCGACGAGGTGCTGGCCTGGGAACTGCTTTACCGGCTCGAACCGGAGCTCTATGACCGGCTGGCCTGCGCCGAGCGGCTCCATCCCGGCGTCCTTGACTGGCTGCCGCGGGGCCTCGACCGGATCGCCGAGGTGGGCGCGGGCTCCGGACGGCTGACGCTCGAGCTCATCGAACGCGGCCGGGAGGTCGTGGCGGTGGAGCCCGCGAGGTCCCTGCGCCAGGTCCTGCGGCGCAAGCTCGCGGCGGCGGAATACGGTGCCCGGGCCCGGGTGATCCACGGGTTCTTCGACGAGCTGCCGCTGGGCGACGATTTCGCTGACCTGGTCGTCGCCTGCTCGGCCTTCACCCCGGTCGCGGGCCATGGCGGCGATACGGGCCTGGCCGAGATGGAGCGGGTGTGCCGGCCGGGCGGCTGCGTCGCGATCATCTGGCCGAACAACCTGGACTGGCTGGCGGCCCGCGGCTACCGGTATGTCAGTTTCGGCGGGCCGATGTCCGTCGAGTTCGCCAGCTGCGAAGAAGCGGTCGAGCTGGCCGGGATCTTCTATCCCGAGGCGGCCGAAGAGGTCCGCAGGCGCGGCCGGCGGCTGGTTCCTTTCGAGATGCTGGGCGTCAACCCGCCACGTGACCTCGCGTTCAAGGTGCTGCCCGAGTGAGGATCGCGATCATGGCGCCGCTCGTGACGGCCATCCGCGAGCCTCAGCGGGGCGGTTCGCAGGCCTTCGTGTCCGATCTCGCCCGCGGCCTGGCCGGGCGGGGGCACGACGTCCAGGTCTACGCCGCCACCGGATCGCAGATTCCCGGGGTCGAGGTGGTCGACACCGGGGTCGACCCGGAGGCGCTGGCGGGCACGCTTTACCGGGCTTCCGGGTCTTCGTCCGGGGAGGCTTTCGCTGGGTCTTCGTCCGGGGAGGCTTTCGCTGGGTCGGCGGCCGAGGAGGCTTTCGCCGGGGTCTACCGCAGCGTGCGGGGGATCCGGTATGACGTGATCCACAACCACGCCTTTGACGCGCCCGCGGTCCGGCTCGCGACGGCGCTGCGGGCCCCGGTGGCCCACACGCTCCACCTGCCGCCGGACAAGGCGGTGGCGGCGGCGGTCCGGCAGGCGGCCCGGGGGGTCAGGCCGCCTGCGGTGGCCGTCGTCTCCGCGGCCCAGGCGAGCGCCTGGCGCCGGGTCGTCCACGTCGATGCCATCCTGCCGCCCTACATACCCACCCGTGCGATCCCCTGGTCACCGGCCGCCGGGGAGGGCGCCATATTCGCGGGCAGGCTGAGTCCGGAGAAGGGCGCCGTGGAAGCCATCGATATCGCCCGCGCGGCCGGAGTGCCGATCGACGTCTACGGCGATGCCTACGACACCGAGTACAGCCGCGAGCAGATCGACCCGCGACGAGCCTGGCCCGGCGTGACCGTGCACGAAGCGGTGCCCAGGACATCGCTGTGGGAGGCCATGGCCCGCGCGGCCGTGGCCTTGTATCCGGCCAGGTGGGAGGAACCCTTCGGGATGGCCGCCGCCGAGGCTCAGGCGTGCGGCACTCCCGTCGTCGCGTTCAGGCGCGGGGGACTCGGTGAGGTGATCGCGGACGGCGTGACCGGTTTCCTGGTCCCGCCCGACGACATCCAGGCGGCCGCCAACGCCGTCGGGCGAACGGCCGGGATCTCGCGTCCAGCCTGCCGCGATCACGCCGAAAGCCATCTTGACCTGGACCTGAGCCTGGACGCTCACGAGCAGCTTTACCGGCGCCTGGCCGATCCGGTGGCCTTCGATGGGTGACTATCCGGTGGCCTTCGATGGGTGACCAGGAGCACTGGCTCGCCGGACGGGTGGCGGTCGTCACCGGCGCTAGCCGCGGGATCGGGGCCGCCACGGCCGAAGCCGTGGCCGCGGCCGGCGCTCACGTCGTCCTGGCCGCCCGTGACCGCGACGCGCTCGACCGCGTCGCCGGCCGCATCAGGCACGCTGGCGGCGCCGCGACGCCGGTGCCCACGGATGTGAGTCAGGAGAGCGAGGTCGAGCGCCTCTTCGCGGCCGCTGGCCCTCCCACCGCGCTGGTGTGCGCAGCCGGGGTGCTGACCCCCGCGCTGTTCACCGAGACCACGACCGCGATCTGGGAACAGACGCTCGCGGTCAACCTGACGGGTTCGTTCCTGTGCTGTCGCGCGGCGTTCACCGCGATGCGCCCGGCCGGCGAAGGGCGGATCGTCACCATCGCCTCGCTGTCCGGCGTCTACGCCACCGAGAAGTTCCCTGGGCTGGCCGCGTACAACGTCTCCAAGTTCGGGGTCATCGGCCTCACCGAGGCGATCGCGGTGGAGGGCAAGCAGCATGGCATCAGCGCCATCTGCGTGAGCCCGGGCGCCGTGGACACCGAGATGCTGCGCCGGGCCAATCCCGCGCTGCGTCCCGGCCTGACCCCCGCCGATGTCGCGGCGCTGATCGTGGCGCTCCTGGACAGCCCGCTGGCCCCGGCTAGCGGCGCGAACATCCCGCTGTTCTCCAACGCCTAGCGGGTGGTTGGCGTAGCGGGTGGTTGGCCTGGCGGGTGGTTGGCCTGGCGGGTGGTTGGCCTAGCGGTGGTTGGACAGTGACCACAGGTCGGTGTGCTCATCGGCGAGTACGGCGGGGGCCGGCCGGGCTCGCGTGGCCACCAGGCGCACGCAGGCAGCCATCTCGGAGTCGCGGTCGAGTTCGGGATCACCGCCGCGGTCAAGGCCGACCGCGGCTCTTACGACCCCGTCCACCAGGTAGAAGCCGACCAGCTTGCCCTCGGTGAGGTCGCCGCGCACCACGAACTGGTCCCATGTCGTGACGTGGCCGACGTACTCGATCGTGTGCTCGTACTGATCGGACCAGAAGCTGTGGACGTAGTCGTACGGGGCCGTCGAGCCCAGCATGGACTTCGCCGCGGCGGTGCCCTGTTTTTCCGCGTTGTTGTAATGCTCGACCCGGATCCGTCCGAACAGCGGGTGCAGATGGTTGGCCACATCGCCGGCCACGTAGACGTCGGCCTCGCTGGTCCGGCACAGCTCATCGGCCAGGATCCCGTTGTCCGTCGCGATCGAGGACCCCGCGACGGCCGAGACGTCGGGGACGATCCCGATGCCCGCGACGGCGAAATCGGCGGCGATCCGCCGACCGCTGGCGGTCACGACCGCCTCCAGCCGTTCGGTCCCTTCGAACGCGGCCACCTGATCTCCGGCCAGCAGCTCGACCCCCTTTTTGCGGTGGATGGCTCCCATCACCGCGCCGACCTGTTCGCCGAGGACCCGCTCCAGCGGGGCCTGGTCGGGAAAGACCGTCGTCACCTGCAAGCCGAGCTGCGTCAGCGAGGCCGCCACCTCGCAGCCGATGAAGCCCATGCCCACGATGACCGCGCGGCGGCCCGGCACCGCCTGCTGCTTGATCGCGTCGCATTCGGCGACCGTGCGCAGGTAGTGAAGGCCGGGCAGGTCCGCCCCGGGGATCTTGAGCCGCCGGTTCTGCCCGCCGGTGGCGATCAGCAGCTTGGCGTAGCCGAGTTGTTCGCCTGAGCGCAGGACGACCGTGTGCGCGGCGGGATCCACGGCCGCCACGCTCGATCCGGTGCGAAGGTCGACATCATGGTCGGCGTACCAGCCGGGCGGCTTGACGTACCAGCCGTCAAGCGCCTCCTCCGACCGCAGGTACGTCTTGGATAGGGGAGGGCGGCCGAATGGGACGCCAGGTTCGGAGCTGAGGATCACGACCGGTCCGGCGAAACCTTCCGCGCGAAGCGTGGCAGCGGCGTTGCCCCCGGCTAGGCCGCTGCCGATGATCATGATCGGATTCCCGCTGATGGCGTCAGGCATGGATGACATTCTGCCGTCGCCGGGCCGGGGCCGGCGGGCCGACCCGGGCATGGCGACGGCGGGGGACGAAGTCTCGTCCCCCGCCGTCGCGGTGTGACCTTAGAGGCTCGCGGTGATCAGCGCCGCCATCTTAGGCGTGCCGATCCCGGTAGCCAGGTCATATCCGGGGGGTCGTCGGGAACAGGCCGTTGTTATTGGTGGTCTGCCCGGCGCCGGTGATGTCGTGGAAGTAGAAACTCGGGGCGATGTTGTACAGCGGGTTGACGTTGCCGCTGCGGTGGCCCTGGAAGCTGTCGCGGTCGGCGATGATCCCCGACCACAGCGGCGACGACAGGCTCGTGCCACCGATACCGGTTTCGGTGCTCATACGGCGGTACTTCGCTGGAGGACCCGGTCGGAGCTGAGCTGCTGCGGCGTGGTGACGCAGGCCGGCGGGTCGCTCGCTGGCCAGCCGTTCGGTGCTGGATCTCGGGGTGGGCTGATTGTGGATCGTTACTACCCGCGGGCGGGTAGTAACGATCCACAATCACGCGGGGAGCGGCGGCGAGGGAAACGTGGTCGCGCCAGGAGTGGATGGGGGTGAAGTTGAGGATCTGGCGGGCGCGGTCGATGGCGAGGAGCGTGCCGAACTCGCCGACGTCATGGGTCAGCGGGACACCGGGAAGACTTCGGCGAGCAGGTCGGCCGAGGGGCGGTTCATGACGGTGTCGGCGGCCGCAACGACGGGGTTCAGCTTGAGGGTGGCGGCGGCCCGGAAGACGTTGAAGTTCATGATGATGTCGGTGGTGAACGTCACCGCCCGCTGGCTCCGGTCACGCAGACTCGCTGTGGTATCGCAATCCTTTCGTGTCTGTACTGGTTAACGCAGCTGCCAGACCGGGCCTTCGGCGGTGTCGGTGACGTCTACGCCGAGCTCATCGAGTTGCGCGCGGATCTGGTCGGCCCTGGTCCAGTCGCGCTCCTTGCGGGCCTGGGTGCGGTCCGCCACCAGCTCCTCGATGGCGTGCAGCTCCTCGGCGGACAGTTCGGAGGGCGCGCGGCGGTGCTCTAGGTCGTCCGGCTCGAGGTGAGCCAGGCCCAGGCCGAGCAGCGCGTCGGCCGCCGCGACGACGGCGCGCTGGCCGTCCGTGGTGATCTCGGGGTCGCGCAAGGCGTCTTGCAGAGCTGCGAGGATCCGCGGGGTGCTCAGGTCGGCGGCGATCGCCGCGTCGATCGTGTCGAGGAGGCGTTCGGCGGCCGGGTCGCCTTTGACTTGTGCGGCGGCGTCGGCGAGCGTCTCGATGGCGGGCAGCGGCCGCAGCGGCTGCACCCGCGCCACCAGCCGGCGCAGCGTGGCCTGGGCCGCGTCCACGGCCGCGGTGGTGAAGTCGAGCTGGCTGCGGTAGTGGCCGCCGAGCAGGAACAGCCGGTAGGCCATCGGGTGATACCCGGCCTCGGTCAGGTCCGCCAGCCGCGGCGCCCCGCCCGCCGACTTGGCCATCTTCTCGGCCCCCAGCTGCAGGAACTCGTTGTGCAGCCAGTACCGCACCCACGGCTTCTCGTCACCGAGGTAGGCCTCGCTCTGCGCGATCTCGTTGACGTGATGCAGCTCGCGGTGGTCCACCCCGCCGGTGTGCAGGTCGAAATGCGGGCCGAGCAGGGCGATACTCATCACCGAGCATTCCAGGTGCCAGCCGGGCGCACCCCAGCCCCAGGGGGAGTCCCAGCGCAGCACCCTGCGCTTACCGGGCTCTTCCGCGCGCCACAGCGCGAAGTCGGTCTTGCGGCGGCGGCCCTCCACGTGCTCGAGCCGGGCCGCCTCCAGCTGCCCCTCGGCCTTCATCTGGGCCAGCGCGCCGTACCCGGGATCCTTCGAGGTGTCGAAGTACAGGCCGGACGGCAGCTGGTAGGTAAAGCCCTTCCGCTCGAGCTCGGCCGCGAACTCGATCATCTGCGGCACGTAGGCGCTGGCCCGCGGGTACTCATCGGCAGGCAGGATGTTCAGTGCGGCGATGTCGATAAAGAACGCATCGGTATAGAACGCGGCGATGTCGAGCACCGAACGGCGCTCCCGGGCCGCGGCCACCTCGAGTTTGTCCTCGCCAGTCTCGGTGTCGGCGACCGCGTGGCCCACGTCGGTGATGTTGACGACGTGATGGACAGGGATGCCTTTCCAGCGGAAGGCGCGGCGCAGCGTGTCCGCGAACACGTACGGCCGCATGTTCCCCAGGTGCGGGAACGCGTATACGGTCGGGCCGCAGCTGTACATGCCGGTCACCTCGGCGGACGGAGTGAAGTCCGCTATCCGCCGGCCCAGCGAGTTAAACAGCCGCAGCTGATGGCCGCCCGCCACGTTCCCTCCCTTGCTCGACGCCAGATCGCCATGATAGAGGCCTTCGGGTCAGCCGCGGGCGCCGCCGGTCAGCGGCGGGTCCCGCCGCGAGTCCCGCCGCGAGTCCCGCCGCGGGTCCCGGGCCGGCGGCCTCGCTCGTGGAAGTCGTGGTCCTGCCGGATGAGACGCTCGATTTGGGCGCGCTGCCGGTGATCGAGCTTCCCGGACGGCTCGCTCTCGCGGAGCAAGCCCAGCACGTAGCCGGCCGATGTGCCGAGCGCGACCGTCAGGTCCCGACGGTCGCCGAGCCGGGACCGGCGGTGGGCAAGCACCACCACACGCTGGATCGTGACCGGCTGGCCGCGCTCGCGCAGGAACCGTTCGAGGACGTCGGTCGGCTCGTTGAGCTGCTCGCTCGGCGAGCGCCCCTTCCGGTCGGCGATCACTCGCTGCTCGACCAGGTTCCCGTAGTTGTCGTACTTATCGGCCCGCCAGCGGTCACCGTCGACGTGCACGGTGGCGTTGAGGTTCTTCACCTCGATGGCGAACAGCCCGCCCGGCCCCAGGAGCAGCTGGTCGATCTCACCGCGACGGTTGCGGTACCCGCGCAGCAGCGTCCAGTCGTCGCCCAGCGCGCGGTCGAGTTCGGACGCGACCAGCTCCTCGCCGGCGATCCCGGCCTTGAGCTTTCCTTCCAGGTCGGCGTTAGCCGTCTGGGGAAGCGGGCGGCGGGGCGCCCGGCGCTTTTCGCGCCATCCGGTCGCGAGCAGTCGCAGCCAGGTCCACCAGTGGCGTTCGGCGCGGGCTTGGTCTCGCCTGACCTTAATGGTCTGGACGCGAGCACGGTACTGGATCATGGCGTCCTCGTACCCAGCCAGGGCGCGCTTCCCGGCGGTGGCGCGGCGCCGGGCCACGTCGTCGAGCATGTCGCCCGGGTGGTTGGAGAGCTCAATCACCTGCATAACGCGGTCCGTTCGGCCTCATTCTTTGACTATGGACTAGGGCTTGCTGGTTTTGTCCCCTGTCTTTGTCCCTTTGTCTCTGGCCTGGCGGGGCGGGCGCGGAGATGGGCACGTTCGCCTTGACGCCCGAACAGGCTCAGCAGCTCGACCGGCCCGTCGCCGGCGCTGCCGAACCAGTGCGGGAGCCGCGTGTCGAACTCGGCGGCCTCGCCCGGGTGCAGGACCAGGTCCTGATGGCCGAGCAGCAGCCTCAGCCTGCCGTCCAGGACGTAGAGCCACTCATATCCTTCGTGCGTCTTCGGGTCGGGCACGGACCGGCGGCTCGGGATGATCAGCTTGTAGGCCTGGACCCCGCCAGGGCGGCGGCTGAGCGGGACCATGGTCATGTCGTGTCTGCGGACCGGGCGCATGTGCACGCGGGGATCGCCGATGACGGGACCGCCCACCAGGTCATCGATCTGGACGTCGTAGGCCCGGGCCAGCGGCAGGAGCAGTTCCAGCGTCGGCCGGCGCTGGCCGCTCTCCAGGCGGGACAGCGTGCTCACCGAGATCCCGGTCGCCTCGGCCAACGCGACCAGGGTGGTGTCGCGTTGCTGCCGCAGCGCCCGCAGGCGCGGGCCGACCGAGGAAAGCAGGGCGCTGAGGTCCTTGTCCATACGCATAGTTTGCCATATTGGCAAGTCCTCTTGCCAGCTGGACGGGATCACGGCAGAGTGATCGCATGAGTCACCACCACTCCCCTGTTGTCGTCCAGTTCACGCAGGAGTTCTGGGACGAGCGTTACCGCTCCGCCGGAAAAGTATGGAGCGGACAGCCCAACCCGCAGCTCGTGGCCCAGACGGCCGACCTTGCCCCGGGCGAGGCGCTGGACGTGGGCAGCGGTGAGGGCGCCGATGCCATCTGGCTGGCCCGGCATGACTGGACCGTCACGGCGGTCGACGTATCGGCGGTGGCGCTGGAACGGGCGGCCGGGTACGCGGCGGCCGCGGGCGATGAGGTCGCCCAGCGGATCACCTGGCGGCGCGAGGATCTGCTCTCCTGGGACCCGGGCACGAAGCGGTTCGACCTGGTGTCGGCGCAGTTCATGTACCTGCCGGAGGCTGAGCTCGAGGCGCTGCACCGCCGGCTGGCCGCCGCGGTGCGGCCGGGCGGGACGCTGCTCGTGGTCGGCCACCATCCCGACGACCTGCACGCCAACGTGGGGCGGAAGGGGGAGCCGGACATGTTCTGGTCCGCTGAGGAGCTGGCGGCCACCGCGCTCGACCCGGATGACTGGGAGGTGCTGATCGCTGAGGCCATCGCCCGTCCGGCGACGGACCTGGACGGGCGGCCGGTGACCGTGAAGGACACCGTGCTGCGGGCGGCCCGGCGCCGCTGACCGCCGGCGCCGCTGACCGCCGGCGCCGCTGACCGCCGGCGCCGCTGACCGCCGGCGCCGCTGACCGCCGGCGCAGCTGACCGCCGGCGCAGCTGACCGCCGGAAAGGGCCGTGAGCGGTAACGTTTCCGGAACGGTCGGAGCGTAGCCTTCGCTGCGTGGGGTGGACGCAGTCAATGGGCGGGGCGCGGTGACGGCCGAAGGCGCGCGTCGTGGGCGCGGGGCGACGCGTCGTGGGCGCGGGGCGATAGTTCTCGGGGCCCTGGTGATCGTGCTCACGGCGCTGAGCATCGTGCTGGCCGCCTTCCTGCGTCAGCTGACCATTCTCAACCTCGGGCCGGCGGCCCCCGTCATCACGATCTACGCCGTCGTGGGCGTGGTGATCGCCCGCCGCCAGCCGCGCAACCCCATCGGCTGGATCTTGCTCGTCTTCATCTTGCTGCTGGTGCTCAGTACCGACGTCGGCGACTACGCGGTGCTTGCTTATCGCCCCGGCCACCACCTGCCGTTCGCCCCGGTCGCGGTGGTGCTGCAACCGTTGTGGGGGCCGGCGATCCTGATTTTCCCTCTGGTCATCCTGCTGTTTCCTGATGGCCGCCTGGCCTCGCGACGGTGGCGATGGGTACTCCTGGTCTACGCGGGGGCCGGTGCCTGCGTCACGGCGGTGCTGTTTGTGCCGGGGATCATCGCGGTGGCCCGGCACGACGTCCACCTCGATTCCTTCGGTGACCTGGTGGTGACAAGTCACCCGGCCGCCGCGATCAGGGTCGCGGAGGCGGTGGGGCTGATTCTGATCGGTGTCTTCTGGTTGTCGTTCGTGGGCCACCAGGTGCTCAGCTGGCGGCGGGCCACCGGCGAGCGCCGTCAGCAGCTGAAGTGGCTCGCGAGCGGCGCGGCGATCACCGTCGGCTTGGTCGCCGTGTCGTTCGGGATCCCCTCAACGAGCGTGGCGGGGCAGATTCTCGGGCTCGGTCTGGCCGGCCTGCCGGTCAGCATCGGCGTCGGGATCCTCAAGTACCGCCTCTATGACATCGACCGGATCATCTCGCGGACCCTGGCCTACGCCATCGTGACCGGGTTGCTCATCGGGGTATACGCGGGCCTGGTGCTGCTGGCGACCAGCGTCCTGGCGTTCTCTTCCTCGGTCGCGGTCGCAGCCGCGACGCTGACCGCGGCCGCGCTGTTCAGCCCGCTGCGGCGGCGGATCCAGCGGATCGTCGACCGCCGCTTCAACCGGAGCCGGTACGACGCCGAGGAGACCACCGTCGCGTTCGCGGGCCGCCTGAAAGAGGCCGTGGACCTGGACTCGGTCCATGACAACCTAGTCAACGTGGTCCAGCAGGCCCTGGAGCCCGCGCACCTGTCGGTGTGGATGAGCCGTCATCACGGCCCTTCCGCCAGCCCGTAACCGGAGCCCGGGAGCTCCTGAGTACGCCAGCCCGGAGTTAACCGGCCTGTGGGCTGGCGTCTGAGCCCGTCCACGGGCAGGACGGGTTGGGTACGGTGTGGCACCCTGCGCAGTAGAGGGTTTACCCAAGTCCCACATCAGTCCAGGCGGGCTGGCGAGCCGGCTGAGGATCGAAGCGACGTACCCGCTGGCCGCTGTAACACGGCTATGAGCCGGCCGGGGATATGTCTGCAGTTTCTGGGGTTATAA
>CAWJPF010000033.1:0-112550 GCA_963844625.1 uncultured Actinomycetota bacterium
CCGGCGGTCTTGGCGACGCTGATGTAGTGATTGGTGACGAAGTGCGCGTGCACGTCGATGAGTAGAGCCCGGTGGCTCTGCGTGTTCACGGGCATCTCCTCCCTTGCTTCGGCAGCCGCAGCGCGGCGTGGGACAGCAGGATCTGGCGCGCGCAACGCTGGCCTGAGCGACGAGGGTGCGTGACCGGTTGCTGCCTCCCTCGCGGGCGCTTCGTTTGGCCGTGACGGATGCGCGCCCAATGGCACTGCGGGAGATTCGTCCTCGGCTCCGGAACACCACCCGGAGCGGTGCTGGGTCCCGGCGCCTGCGGAGTCACGGGTGAACCGTTGAGGTTGACAGGGAGAGTCTCATCGTGGTTACTGCTGTCAGTTCTGCTCGGGGGTCCGCCGGGCGGTGGGGTATCCGCCGCGCCGGCGCCCCGCGTAGGCGGTGAACTGGGCTAGGGCGTCGTAGTCGTCGACGGCGTCGCGGCTGGCGACCTGGTCCAGGGATGGCCCTGGATCAGCCGTTTGACGGGGATTTCGAGTTTCTTCCCGGTGCGGGTGTGCGGGATGGCGGGGACGGCGATGATGTCGTCGGGGACGTGCCGGGGTGAGGCCTGCGTGGCAATGGCGGCTTTGATCGCCCTGGTCAGCTCGCCGGTGAGCACGGCCCGGTCGGCGAGGACGATGAACAGGACCAGCCAGTAGGCTCCGTCGCCGAGTTCGGCTCCGATTACGAGCGCCTCTCTGATTTGCGGGAGCTTGTCGACCACGTCGTAGATGTCGGCGCTGCCCAGCCGGACGCCGTGCCGGTTGAGGGTGGAGTCGGAGCGCCCGGAGATGATGACGCTGCCGCGCTCGGTGGTCAGCATCCAGTCGCCGTGCCGCCACACGCCGGGATAGGCGGAGAAGTAGGCGTCCTGGTAGCGGGCGCCGTCGGGGTCGTTCCAGAAGGACAGCGGCATCGAGGGCATGGGCTGGGTGACGACGAGCTCGCCGACCTCGCCGGTCACGGGTTGCCCGTCGGTGTTCCACGCTTCGAGGGCGACGCCGAGCAGCGGCGCGGAGATCTCGCCGGCCCACACCTCCGTGGTGGGGGCGCTGCCGGCGAAGCCGCTGACCACGTCGGTGCCGCCGCTGGTCGAGATCGCGGCCCGGGGTGAGGCCGGCCCTGGCGCTGGCGAGCAGGTAGCCGGGGCTGACGCCGAGGACGGCCACCCGGTGGTCGGCGGCGATCTGCCACAGCCGCAGCGGATCCGGGTAGGTGGGGCTTCCGTCGTACAGGACCACCGGCGCCCCGGTGAGCAGGCCGGACGCCACCAGGTTCCACATCATCCAGTTGGTGGTGGTGTACCAGAACAGCGGCCTGCCCGGGCCGGCGTCCAGGTGCAGGCCGAGCAGCTTGTGGTGCTCGAGCACGACTCCGCCGTGACCGTGCACGATGCCTTTGGGCAGGCCGGTCGTGCCGGAGGAGAAAAGGACCCACAGTGGCGCGTCGAAGCCGACCCGGTCGAAACGCAGCCCGGCTGGCGACGCGGTCGCCTGCTGCCAGGTGACGTTCACGCGGCCTGGATCGCTGCCCAGGTGGGCGGGAGCGCCGGGGTCACGCGCCGGCTGCCGGGAATCGGGCAGGCCGAGGTTCGGGATGTGGACCGTGGCGCGCAGGGTGGGCAGCGACCGCTGCAGCTCTGTCACCTCGGTGCGGCGGTCGTAGGCTTTGCCGTTCCAGTGATAGCCGTCGGCGGCGAACAGGATTACCGGGTCGAGCTGCGCGAACCGGGCGGCCGCTCCGTGTGCTCCGTAGTCCTGCGCGCAGGCCGACCAGATCGCGCCGACGCTGGCGGTGGCCAGGAACGCGATCAGGGCCGGCGTGGTGTTCGGCAGGTAGCCGACGACCCGGTCGCCACGCCGCACCCGGTCTCGCGCAGCCACCGGGCCAGCGCCGCGACCTGGTCTCGCAGCTGGGCCCGCGTGGTCCTCGTCGTGGTGCCGTCCTCGCTGACGGCGGTGAGCGCCACGGTGTCGTCCTCGCCATGGCGCAGGGCGTGTTCAGCGTAGTTGAGCCGGGTTCCGGGGAACCAGCGGGCTCCGGGCATGGCGGCGTCGGCGAGCACCTCGGCGTGGCAGCCGTCAGCGGCGATGTCGAAGAAGTCCCACACGGCGCCCCAGAACTGCTTGAGCTGGCCGACGGACCATCTGTGCAGGTCCAGGTAGGTGCCGAACTCGGCCCCGGTCCGCCCGGTCACGTAGCGGCCGAACCGGGCGATGGCCGAGCTGGCCGCCGCCTCGGGGCCCGGACGCCAGATGGGTTCCCCGCTTGGCGCGGCTGGGTGCGTGGTCATGCCGGTCAGCGGCCGCTGTGGGCGCCGGTCATCATGGCGGCCAGGTCGTCGGGGTGCAGGAATGACGGCGGCGGGGGCGGGCCCCAGGCGTACAGGCCTTGCGCGCCTTCGAGGTCTTCGGGTGTCCACAGCTGGTCGTCGATGATGCAGTCCATGTCGCTGTAGTACTCGCTGAAGTTGCCCGCCGGGTCTTTGAGGTACCAGAAGAAGTTCGAGCCGCCGTAGTGCCGTCCCAGCCCCCACACGTGCCGTTCAGGGTTGCCCTCCAGCATCTTCTGGGCGCCCCGGCCGACCTCGTCGATGTCGTCGACCTGCCAGGAGGTGTGGTGCAGGAACGACACCGGGGCGGCGAGCACCAGGACGTTGTGGTGATCGGTGGAGCAGCGCATGAAGGTGCCGGCGCCCTTGATGTGGTCGCTGACCTTGAAACCGAGGCCGTCGACGAAGAAGGCCCGGGTGACCTGGTAGTCGGTGGAGCCGAGCACGGCGTGGCCGAGCTTGCGGGGCATGACCGGTTCGGTGCGCAGCACGCCCGGGGCGCGCTGCCCGGAGCGTTCGTAGCGGCCGGGGCCGTTGTACCGGGTGGCGGGGACGGCGGTCTGCTCCACGCGGCCGGCGATCTCGAGCACGGCGCGGGTGCCGGTGGCCTTCTCGACCGCGCTGATGCGGGCCGGCTCGCGGCGCACGTCGATGCCCAGCCGGGCCAGGTTGGCGGCGGCGCGGGCCAGGTCGTCGGCGTCGTCCACGCCGACGTGCAGCTCGACGAGCCGCCGGGTGGGGGCGTGGACGATCCGCAGCTGGCGGCCGGCGTCGCGGGTGGTGAACCAGCCGTCGCCGTCGGGGGACAGCCCGAATTCGGCGTAATAGGCGGCGGTGTCGGCGACGTTCGGCACGCCCATGGTGATCGAGGTCAAGCGGTGCAGAGCCATCGGAGGCGCCTTTCCTTCGCGGGGGTGGTCAGCAGGCGGCGACGAACCGATGCCGGAGTTCGCCGATGCCCTCGATGCGGCTGACGAGCTCGTCGCCGGGGGCGAGCCAGCGCTGCGGGGTGCGGCCGAGGCCGACCCCGGCCGGGGTCCCGGTGAAGATGACGTCGCCGGGCAGCAGCGGCAGCGTGGCGGACAGCCTGGCGATCAGGGCGGGGACGGAGAAGATCAGGCCGCTAGTCCGGCCGTGCTGCATCTGCTCGCCGTTGATCGCGCAGCTGAGTTCGAGGTCGTTGGGGTCGGCGAACTCATCCAGCGTGACCAGCCAGGGCCCGATCGGCCCGAAACCGGGCAGCGACTTGCCCAGGCTGAACTGCGGCGGGGTGGCCGCCGACTGCAGGATGCGTTCGGAGATGTCCTGCCCGGCCGCGTAGCCGGCCACGTAGGACAAGGCGTCGGCCTCGCTCACGTGCTCGGCGCGGCGGCCAATGACGGCGACCAGCTCGACTTCCCAGTCGGTGTGGCCGCCCTCGGGGAGGGTGATGTCGCCGCGGGGCCCGGTGATGCAGCTGGGGAACTTGGTGAACACGGGCGGCTCGCCGGCCGGGGCGGCGAAGCCGGACTCGGCTGCGTGCTCGCGGTAGTTCAGGCCGATGGCCAGCACCTGCCGCGGCGCCGGGGCGGGTGAGCCCAGCTCGCCGGGCACCACCGGCGTCCCGCCCTCCCAGCGGGCGGCCGCCGCCCAGGCGGTGAACGCGTCCCAGTCGTCGTAGACGGCCTGCGGGCCAGGGCCGAACCGGCCGCTGCTGTTCTTCTCGACGTCGTGGGCGATCTCGTGCCCGGCGTCGCCAGTGAGGACGACGAGACGACCTGCCAGGTTGGCGGCGCGCATAGGGAAACTCCGGATTCGGTAGCAGGACCGGCGCAACGCGGCCGGCTGACGGGCGACGGGGGCGGCTCAGACCAGGGGGGTGATGTGGTCTTCGCGGTCGAGCAGCGCCTTGCCGTAGACCTCGTAGCCGACCACCGGCAGCACGACCGCGTGCCGGGCGGCCACCGAGGAATCCCGCCAGATCCGCTGCAGCGGGCTCGCCTCGGCGAAGCTGCCGGCGCCGTGCGCGGAGAGCAAGACGCCGATGGCCTTGGTGATGTGGTCGATGGCCCAGCCGGTGTCGGCCCGCACCCGGGCGCGGGTGAGGTAGTCGGGGTAGACGCCGCGGGCGGCGGCCTGGTCGATGTCGTCGGCGGCGCGGTAGGCATGCAGGTGCGCGGTATCGATCAGCATCGCGGCCTCGGCCACCTGCAGCTGGAAGGCGACGGAGTCGGCCTGGGCGGTGTAGAAGGTGTAGGAGATCGGTTTCTTGGCCGCCTTCTCCTTCACGATCTGGAGCACCGCGCGTCCCATGCCGAGCTGCGGCCCGGCTAGGACCAGCGCCAGGATCGGCACGAACGCCGACCGGTACAACGCCTCATCGGTGTGCTCGGTGCCGTAGTTGCCCTCGATCGCGGGCGGGACGGAGACGATGCGGTGGTCCGGGACGAAGATGTCCTTGGCGATCATGCAGTTGCTGCCGGTGGACTTCATCCCGGCGACGAACCAGGTCTCCTGGTACTCCAGGTCGCTGCGCGGGATCAGGGCCAGGCCCTGGTCGACGACCTCGCCGGTGTCGTCGGTGATCGGGATGCCCAGTACCGCCCAGCTCGCGTGCCAGGAGCCGGAGTTGTAGTACCAGCGGCCGCTGACCTGGTGCCCGCCTTCGACCTTGCGGGTCTCGGCGGTCGGGGCGAGCACCCCGCAGACCAGCGCGTCGGGGTCCTTGCCCCACACGTCGTCCTGGGCCTGCTGCGGGTACAGTCCGGTCATCCAGGCGCACACGTTCAGCAGCGTTGCCACCCAGGCGGTGCCGCCGTCGGCCTCGCCGAGCGCGGCCGACACGTCGAGCATGGTGCGCATCGAGGTCTCATAACCCCCGTACCGCTTCGGCTGGGCGATCTTGAAGATGCCCGCCGCGCGCAGCGCCTGGATGCTGTCCTCGGCCACGCGGCGGTCCTGCTCGCCCTGGGCGGCGTTCTCGCGGATCAGCGGCTGCAGTTCCTTCACCCGGGCGACGAGCTCACTGGAGCTGGGGATCCCGGCCGGCTCGGTGGCGGACGGGCGGTCGGTCATGGCGGTCATATCAGGTCTCCTTGAACGGTCCGGACGCGTGCGCTCAGCTGGCGCAGGCGGCGATGAGGTCGGCGATGCTCGGGCGGGGGCGTTCGGCGAACCGCGAGTGGGTGCCGAAGGTCCGGTGGGCGTAGACGAGCGGCGCCAGGTCCTTGCGGCTGCTGGCCGCGCGGACCAGCCCGAACAGCAGCAGGTGGTCACCGGCTTCGACGGTCTGGTGAAGGTCGCAGACCATCCAGCTGGGTGCGTCCGCCAGCCGGGGCAGTCCGTGGTCGTCGAACCAGTCCGTCGCGGCGAACCGGTCGGCGCCGCGGCGGGCGAAGGTCATCGCCAGGTCGTCCTGGGCGTGGCCGAGAATATTGACCCCGAACCGCCCGGCCTCCTGGATCTGGCCCAGCAGCGCCGAGCCGCGGTCGAACGCCACGCTGACCAGCGGCGGGTTCAGCGACAGCGACGTGAAGGAACTGACGGTAGCGCCATACGGGCGGCCGTCCACCGTGGTGGTTACCACCGTCACGGGGGCGCAGACGCCGGCCATCAGATCGCGGAACTCTTGCGGCTCGATCATCACGACTCCTAATTCTGTATGATGATTATGGCTATACTGCGCCAGCGATCTAGCCAAGTCAACGGTCAGTACCATATTCTTTATAGAGAATTATGGACAGCGGCGACGGAGGACACGATGAGCGGCACCGGCGATGAGACGGGCTTCGACGCGCCGGCGCTGCGGCCCCAGGAGTGGCGCCGCCGCCGTCCCGCGGACGTCCGGCCGGGCCCGCGGCTGTCCCGCGGGGAATCCGCGGCCGCCCAGCTCATCGCCATCGCCGAGGCCGCCGCACCCGGCGACCGGCTCGGATCCAAGGAAGAGCTCCGGGCCCGCTGCGAGGTGTCGGTCGGCACCTTCAACGAGGCGGTCCGCATCGCCCAGTCACGGGGGATCATCTCGGTGCGGCCCGGCCCGGGCGGCGGGGTGTTCGCCGCCACCCAGTCGCCCATGGTCCGCCTGGGCAACTCCGTCCTCGCCCTCGACGCCGAGCAAACCCCCGTGGCCGAGGCGGTGCGGATCCGTGACGCGCTGGATCCGCTGCTGATCGAGGACGCGCTCTGGCACGCCTCCCCCGCCGACATCGCCGAACTGCGCGAGATCCTCGCCGACATGGCCTCGGCGGTGCAGCGGCTCGATCCCACCGCCTTCGTGCACGCCAACTGGTCGCTGCACGCCCGCATCGCCGCCGTCAGCCCGCACGCCGTGCTGCGCTCGCTGTACGTCAACCTGCTCGACCAGATCGAGTCGCACACCCTCGCCGTGCTGCCCGGCAGCGAGCAGCCGCTGCCCGAGTACATCACGTCCCGTCACGCCCTGCACGTGGCGATCATCGACGCCCTTGAGCAACGCGACCACGACAAGGCGCTGAGCCTCATCGCGCAGCACAACACCAGCAACGCCCGGCCGGCCTCGCTGGTCCCGGCCGGGTCAAGCGTGACCCGCTCCTGACGGGGCTCTCGGGTAGCGGCACCGGTCTGCCAGTGCACCCAATCGGTCGTGCCTGCCTTGGACAGCACGCGGGCGCGTTTGCTGGGGAGGTCCGGGTCGTCGGCGTCTAGGCCGAGGATCTCCTCGACGCGAGCGACGGTCTCGTACAGCATGCGCCACAGGTCTTGTCCCGCAGCGGCACATCGAGCGGCCATAGCGCGGCTATCTGGGTCACGAGTCGGCGCCCGGGTGGCATCCACCGGCACCTTGGGGCGGGCCCAGCTGCTGATGGGGTCGCCGGCCAGCCAGCCGACTTCGCGCCACCAAGCCAGCGCGGAGGGCAGGGCGGCCAGGTGCCGGGCCGGGTCGCGGGGGCGAGGACGCCGAAGGCCATCCCTTGGTTATGCCTTGACGGCCGGCCTGTGCGGGGTGGTCTCGTGTTGGAGCTTCGGCCATGGTAACGGCGGTGAACGGCCGCAGCGGCGTGATCCCGCTCGTCCCGGCCTGCCGTAGTCATGCGGGAGCCGGGCGCTGCCGCCGCCCCTGCGAGCCGGCCGTGTCCGGGACCCCGCGGCGGTGCAACGCTGACGGGGTCCACCCATTGAGGTGGACCGGATGGAGCAGTCGCCCGGTTTAGCTAGACCGTGATGTTGCGCTGTGGGGGAACTCGACCGTCTGACCCTTCGTCATCATTCCTGACCGCTACTTGGAGCCGTCGGCCTTTCCCTGGCGTAGTGGACCGTGCCTTCCCAGTCGGGTGCCGGGTCGAGTGGCTCGAAGCCGTTCTTGAGCAGGCAGGATATCGACCCGGTGTTGGCAGGCTCCACGCCTGCCACGAACAGTGAGACGTGCGTTATCTGGGAGGATGCCATCAGCGCGGCGATGATTGACGTGCCGTAGCCCTGACGTCGCAGGGCCGGATCTACCACGTAGCTGAGGTTGGCGGTCGGCACGGGAAGAGTTTTAACCACACCGCGCCCGTCCGGGCTGCCGTCCCAGGTGGTGCAGCGGTCGTAGGTGTCACAGCCGGCATAACCCACGGCCGTATCGCCGTCCCAGGCCAGCCAACTGTAACGGCCGGTCTCGACAGCACCCCGGTACTCCCCCAATGGACGCTTGTGCAGATCGAGGATGAGACCCGGCCAGCCCGGGCCACCCAACCATCGCTGAGTGTCGGCGTCGGCGAACCAACGGTCAGTCAGCGGGAGTTGGCGCTGCCGGAACGGCCGCAGGCAGAGCATGTCTCGATCGTAACCGCGCCGGTTTAGATCAGTTCAACGGCGATGTGATGGTTAGCTGTGGCGGAACTCGACGACGTCGCCGTCGCGCATCACGTAATCCTTGCCTTCGATGCGGGCCTTGCCCGCCGCCCGGGCGGCGGGCAGCGAGCCGGCGGCGATCAGGTCGTCGAACGAGACCACCTCGGCCTTGATGAAGCCGCGCTGGAAGTCGGTGTGGATGACGCCCGCCGCCTCCGGGGCCGTCGCGCCGGCCTTGATCTCCCAGGCCCTGGTCTCCTTCGGGCCCGCGGTCAGGAACGTCTGCAGCCCCAGGGCACGGAACCCGGCCCGCGCCAGCTGGGCCAGGCCCGGCTCGCCGAGGCCGGCCTCGGCCAGCAGTTCCGCGGCCTCGTCTTCGGGCAGCTCGGTCAGATCGGCTTCGGTCTTCGCGTCGAGGAAGATCGCCTCGGCGGGAGCGACCAGCGCGGACAGCCGCTTGCGCAGACCAGCGTCGGCGAGTTCTGAGACGTCCATGTTGAACACGTAAAGGAACGGCTTGGCCGTCAGCAGCTGGAGTTCGCGCAGGTCGGCGAGATCGATGCCCGCGGCCGGCGCGCCAGAGGAAAGCGGGATGCCCGTATCGAGCAACTTCTCGGCCGCCGCGGCGGCCGCCGCTACCTGGGCGCGCGCGGGGTCCTTGGCGAACTTCGTCTCCTTGGCCAGCCTGGGCAGCGCCTTCTCCAGCGTCTGCAGGTCGGCCAGGATCAGCTCGGTCACGACCGTCTCGACGTCGCGTTCCGGCGATACGTCGCCCTCGACGTGGGTGACATCGGGGTCGGTGAAGACGCGGACTACCTGGCAGATCGCGTCGGTCTCGCGAATGTGGGCGAGGAACTGGTTGCCCAGGCCCTGGCCCTGCGAGGCGCCGCGGACCAGCCCGGCGATGTCGGTGAACCGCACGCTGGCCGGGACCACGCGCGCGGAGTCGTACAGCTTCGCCAGCTCGGCCAGCCGCGGGTCGGGCACGCCGACGACGCCGACGTTCGGCTCGATGGTGGCGAACGGGTAATTGGACGCGAGTGCACTGGCCCGGGTCAGCGCGTTGAACAGGGTGGACTTGCCGACGTTGGGCAGGCCGACAATGCCGATAGACAAACTCACCCCGTGAGTTTAGTGGCGCCGCGGGGCTAGAACTGAACCTCGTACTGGGCCGGGTCGACGCGAGCCTCGATGACCAGCGGCCGCACCCCCGCCGACCGGGTGCCGAAACCGGCCAGCGCCTTCTCCAGGGCGGCCGCGGTGTCGACCCGGACGCCGTCGCAGTCCATCGCCTCGGCCAGCGCGGCCAGGTCGGTCCCGCCCATCCGGGTGCCGGTCGGCGGGTACCCCATGGCCTGCTGGCGCAGCTCGATCCGGTTCAGGCTGCCGTCGGCGAAGACCACCACGGTCACCGGCACCCCCAGCGCCGAGGCGATCCGCATCTCGGTCGCGGTCATCGCGAACCCGCCGTCACCCACCAGGGCGATTACCGGCCGGTCCGGCCGGGTGAGCCTGGCCGCGATCGCCGCCGGCACGCCGAACCCCATGGCCGACAGGCCGTTGGGGATCAGCACCGAACGCGGCTCCCGCGCCTGCCACACCTGACCGGCCATGATCTTGTGCGACCCGACGTCGGTCGTCACGATGGCGTCCGGCGGGGCGGCCTCGCGGGCGATCGACACCACGTCGCTGGGGTTGAGCGCGCCTTCGACCCGGCCGGCAAGCCAGGCCGCGCGCAGCCGGGCGCGGTGCGCCGCCACCTCAGCTTCGGTCCACCTCGGCGCCCCGGACCAGTGCGCCGCGATCCAGCCGAGGATGGCCCCGACGTGGCCGACCAGCTCGTACGCGCTCGGATAGACCTGGTCGGTGTTCGGCGTGGTGTCCAGGTGCATGACCGCCGTGCTGACCGACCACGGGCTGATCAGCTCCACCGGGTCGAAACCGGCGGCCACGATCAGGTCGGCGCCGGCCAGCAGGTCCCAGACGACCCGGTGACCCGCCATGTCCAGGACGCCGGCGAAGTACGGGTGGTCCTCGGGAAAGGTGCCCTTGGCCATCGGCGAGACCACCACCGGCAGGCCGGCCAGCTCGGCCAGGCGGACCAGCTCAGGGCCTGCCGCGCAGCGCAGCGCCGCGGGGCCGGCCAGGAGCACGGGGCGCCGGGCGGCGTGCAGCACCCGCAGCGGGTCGCCGTCGCCGTACACATCGACCGATCCCCCCGCCGGCGCCAGCGGGGGCGGGACGACCGCGGCCGGCCCCGGAGCGGGAACGGACCACGCGTCCGCGGGCACGGTCAGGTGGACAGCCCCCGGGCGCTCGGCGACCGCGGTGCGCAGCGCCTTGCGGATGACCGTGTCGGCCGAGGCCGGATCCAGGCGCAGGGCCAGCTTCGTCACCGGCGCGAACATCCGGCCGTGATCGACGACCTGGTGGGTGAAGAACTGCTCGCGGGAAGTCTCGATCTGGCCGGAGACCGCCAGCACAGGTACCCGGTCAAGCGTCGCCGCGGCCACGCCGTTCAGCACCGCCGTCGACCCAGGTCCGAGGGTAGACAGGCACACTCCGGGCGTGCCGGTGGCCATCGCCGCCGCCTCGGCCATAAAGGCGGCCGCCGTCTCCCGCACCGCCGACACCAGCTCGATGCCCTGGTGCCGCGCCGCTTCCATGAAGTCGATGACGGACTCGCCCGGATAGCCGAAGATGTGCCGCACGCCGACCGCGTGCACGTAACTGGCCAGCAAGTCGGCCGTGGACGCTTGTGTCATCGCCCCATTGTGCAAGCAGGGGGCCGGGGCTGCCACCACGGCCCGTTCGGGGGAAGAAAGGGCGCAGCCGAAAGCACGCCGGTCAGTCCCGCTCCGGGCGCCGCCGGAACGGACGCCGGCCTGCTTTCTGGCGCGGTTTGGGGGCGGGCGGGCGTGTCGCCGCCAGGGTTCGGCACTCAACGGTGAGATCCTCGATGGATATGAGTGCGATCTTGCTGCTGGCCGGACTGCTGCTCGGGATGGTCATCGGGGCAGCGATCGGATACCTGTTCGCCCGCGGCCGGCTCGCGGCCGCGGAGGAGCGAGCCCGGGCCGCCGGCGACCGGGCTGCGCTCGTCGAAGGCCAGCTCGCGGAGCGGTTCCAGGTCCTGTCCGCGCAGGCGATGGACGCGAGCACCACACGGTTCCTCGAGGTCGCGGAGGGACGGCTGCAGGCGGCGAACGCGAACGCGACCACCGAGCTCGAGACCCGCCGCGCGGCCGTCGAGCACATGGTCGGCCCGCTGCGGGAAACCCTGGCCCGGGTCGAGGCGCAGCTGCGGGCGTCCGACGAGGACCGGTCACGGTCGCACGCCGCGCTCGCCGAGCAGGTCCACATCGCGCGGCAGACCTCCGAGCAGCTGCGGATCCAGACCCAAGCGCTGGTCACCGCGCTACGACGGCCCGAGGCCCGGGGACGCTGGGGCGAGCTGCAGCTGCGCCGCGTGGTCGAGCTGGCCGGGATGAGCGCGCGCTGCGATTTTGACGAGCAGGTCTCGGTGGCCTCTGCCGACGGCCCGCTGCGCCCGGACATGGTGGTGCGGCTGGCCGGAGGCAAGAACATCGTCGTGGATTCCAAGGTGTCGCTCGCCGCCTACCTGGAAGCCGCGGAGACCGAGCTCGACGATGTGCGCACGGCCAGGATGGACGCGCACGCCCGGCACTTGCGGGAGCACGTCGACCGGCTGGCGGCCAAGGCCTACTGGACGGCGCTGAGCCCCTCCCCCGAATTCGTGATCTTGTTCATTCCGGGCGAGGCGTTCCTGGCCCCGGCCCTGGAGCGGGACCCCGGACTGCTGGAGCACGCGCTCAGCCGCAAGGTCCACATCGCCACCCCCACCACGCTGGTCACGATGCTGCGCACGGCCCACTACGCCTGGCAGCAGGCGGCCCTGGCCGATAACGCGCGCGTGGTCTTCGACCTCGGCCGCGAGCTCTACGAGCGGATCGGCGGTCTCGGCCGGCACGTGGACCGGCTGGGCCGCGCGCTGACCACGGCGGTGTCCACCTACAACCAGACCGTCGGCTCGCTCGAGGCCCGGGTGCTGGTCAGCGCCAGGAAGCTGAACGAACTCGGCGTCGTCGACGGGGAGCTCGACGCGCCCGCGCCGGTCGAAGAGACGACCAGGGCCCTGTCCGCGCCCGAGCTCGTCGCCGACGAGCCGGCTGAGATCGGGGCCGGCCTGGTGCGTGCCGTTCGATGACGCAGACCCGGGCGGCGACCGGTCAGGCCGAGACGCGGCATCCGTCGCGCCTCGAGCCACCGGGTACCCTTCGGCTCACCGGGCGCGGCGCGGTGGCGGCGCTGTTTGTGGCCTGCCTGTTCGGCCTGCTGGTCGCGTCCTGGACCGGCTGGAGCGCGCTGGGCTACGCGTTCTTCGTGATGAGCTGCGGCGCGGTCGCGTCCTACACCAGGGCGAGCGGCCTGCGCGCGGTGATCGTGAGCCCGCCGCTGGCCTTCTTCGCCGGGGCCGTCTGCGCCGAGCTGATCGTCGCGCCCGACACCTTCTCGGCCGCCACCGGACTCCTGATCACGCTGGGGACCTCGGCGCCCTGGCTGTTCACCGGGACGGCCCTGGTCATCGCGATCGCCTTCGGCCGCGGTTACCGGCCGAAGCTGGCCGAGATGCCGCTGATCGCCAATCTGCTCGAGGCGTTGCGGGATGCCCGGCCGTCCCGGTCCGGGCGGGTGCGGCGGCGGTTAGGCCTGCTCTGCGGGGAACAGGCGGCGTAGCAGCTCGTCAATGGCGTCGGCGCCGGCCGCCATCGCCGCCTCCTGGTCCTCGGCGCGGGCGACGAGCAGCGCGACCTCGTTGACCGAGGCGAGCAGCACATGGGCCATGGTGCCGACCAGCTCCGGCCGCAGGCGGCCCTGGTCGGCGATGAGCTGCAGCACCATCCGGATCAGGCCGAGGGCGTGGTCTTCCTCCATCGCCCGCCATCGTTCCCAGCCGAGCACCGACGGGGCGTCGATCAGCAGGATCCGCCGCACGACCGGATCGCCCGCGAGCCGGATCCAGGCGAGGAACCCGGCCCGCATCGCGGCCACCGGCTCGCCTAGCTCGCGCGCGGCCGCGAGCGTCCGCGCGCCGATGTCGGTCTCGACCTGCTCGGCCACGGCCTCGAACAGGGCCTCCTTGCTCGCGAAGTGATGGTAGAGCGAGCCCCGGCTGACCCCTGCCTCCCGGAGCACCGCCTCGATCGAGGTGTCCTCGTAGCCGCGTTCGGCGAACATGCGCATGGCGATGGCGATCAGCTGGCCCCGAGTCGCCTCCCCGCGGGAGACGTTCTTGTTCGGGCGATCCATCGCGACTCCTGCACCTCGACGTTGGCGTTGGCCTTGGCGTTGGCCTTGGCGTTGCCTTGGCGTTGCCTTTTGACCTTGACAGACCGACTGTCGGTTTGTTTTTATGGACCGACAGTCGGTCTAATCAGGTTAGTACGTTTCCCAGGAAGGCGAGCGTAATGCAGCTAGCGGAACTCGAGACCCACCGGCACACCGCCGCGACCAGCTCCGGCGAGATCAGCTACCTCGACGTCGGAACGGGGCCGGCGGCGCTGTTCGTGCACGGCATCGCCACCAACGCCTACCTGTGGCGCAACGTCATCGGCGCGCTGAGTACCGCGCGCCGCTGCATCGCCGTGGACCTCCCGTTGCACGGCCATAGTCCGGTGACCGCGGAGCAGGACCTGTCTATCGCCGCGCTCGCGGCCGGCCTCGGCGACTTCTGCGACACGCTCGGGCTTACCGGTATCGATCTCGTGGCGAACGACACCGGCGGCGCCATCGCCCAGATCTTCGCCGCCTGCGACCCGCAGCGGCTGACCACGCTCACCCTCACCAACTGCGACACCAGCGATAACCTGCCGCCGGAGGACTTCAAGCCCGTGGTTGAGCTCGCGAAGGCCGGCGACCTCGCGCCGTCGGCCTTCCAGCTGTTCGGCGACCTCGGCGCGGCCGGCCAGTTCGCCTTCGGCTCTGGCTACGAGCACCTGGACCGGATCGAGCCGGAGGTCATCCGCTCCTATCTGGAACCGTGCCTCGGCACCCTGGAACGGGCCCGCCAGTTCGAGCGGATGGTGGCCGCCCTCGATGCCCGCGACCTGCAGGCGGTCACGCCGCAGCTCAAGGAGCTGACGGTGCCCACGCTCGTGGTGTGGGGGACAGGAGACAAGTTCTTCGACGTGTCCTGGGCCTACTGGCTACAGGACACCATCCCCGGCACCACCCGCGTGGTCACGGTCGACGGCGCCCGGCTGTTCTTCCCCGACGAGCGGCCCGGCGATCTCGTGCCGCACCTGCAGCAGCACTGGGCCGCGGCCCGGCGTTAAGCGGATCCGGTCGCGCCCGAGGTGCGGAGCTCCCGCGGAAGCGCGAACGTCATGTGCTCCTCGACCGCCTCGACTTCTTCCACGGCGCCGAAGCCGAACGCGGCCAGCTTGGCCAGCACGGCGGCGACCAGCTCCTCGGGCACCGAGGCTCCGCTGGTCACCCCCACCGTCGTCACCCCGTCCAGCCACTGCTCCTCGACCTCGCCGGCGTCGTCAACCAGGTAGGCGGCGGCCGCGCCGTAGTCCTTGGCCACCTCCACCAGCCGGACCGAGTTCGATGAGTTGGGCGAGCCGACGACGATGACGAGTTCGGCCTGGGTCGCGATGACCTTGACCGCGGCCTGGCGGTTCTGGGTCGCGTAGCAGATGTCATCGCTGGGCGGGTCAAGCAGGGCCGGGAAGCGCTCGCGCAGCGCGTTGACGGTCTCGACGGTCTCGTCCACCGACAGCGTCGTCTGGGACAGCCAGACCACCTTGGACGGATCCCTGACCTCGACCTCCGCCGCCCCGGCCGCGCCGTCCACCAGGCGGACGCTAGCCGGAGCCTCCCCCGCGGTCCCCACGACCTCCTCGTGGCCCTCGTGGCCGACCAGCAAGATGTCGTAGTCCTTGGCGGCGAACCGGCGCGCCTCGTTGTGCACCTTGGTCACCAGCGGGCACGTCGCGTCAATGGCACGCAGGCCGAGGCGCTCCGCGTCGACGCGGACCTCGGGGGCGATGCCGTGCGCGGAGAACACGACGACCGCACCGGGCGGCACCTCGTCGACCTCCGTCACGAAGATCGCGCCGCGCTTCTCCAGCGAGCTGACGACGTGCGTGTTGTGCACGATCTGCCGGCGCACGTAGACGGGCGGCCCGAACCTGTCCAACGCCATCTCGACCGCTTGCACCGCCCGGTCGACCCCGGCGCAGTAGCCGCGGGGCTTGGCGAGCAGGACCCGTCGTGGTGTCTGGTCGGAGAACGCCACCTCAGCATTAGTCACAGCTCTAGGGTACGTACGAGTCGCAAAGACACGCCAAACGGGCGTGGACGGGCGCGGCGTCATGTCATGAAACTGGGCTTCCAGCACGTCCCAGCGTGCTGAAACCGGGGTTTCATGACACAGCGACCTGGCCCGCGACCGAGAGACGAAAGTGACGAGGCACAGCCGCGCTCGGCCGGGCCCGGACGAGCGCGGCCGGGATGGCTATCGCCTTGGTATTGCGGTGCCTAACCTGGAGGCGCGAAGATTACCCGTCAGGGAACACGCGCTAACAGCGCGATGCCTAGGCGCCACGGGCCGCTGCGAAGCCCGCCCAGGCGCCGAGAGGTGCCCCGTCTCCGTGCGAGCGGCACCCCCGTCCTCGAGGGAGAGTGTGATATGCGCGTTCCGCAGGTCAGCGAACGCATAAAAGAAGCCCCCGCGCAGGCTCTGCGCGGCGTTTTCGCCGGGATCGGCCAGTTGCTGCTCATCACCGACAAGCTCAGGAACAAGGTGCCCGCGTATACCGGCCCAGTGCGGCCGCGGACGCCCGAGCCGCCGCAGACGGCGGCGGACGCAACGGCCACCGAGCCAGCAGGTCCGCGGGAAGAGGCGGCGGCACCCGTCGAGGTGGCCCCCGTCGAGCCGGCCCCCGTCGAAGCAGTTCAGGCCGAGCCGGCCCCGGTCGAAGCGGTTCAGGCCGAGACGGCCCCGGTCGAAGCGGCCCCGGTCGAAGCGGTTCAGACCGAGACGCCGAAGACGCCCCAGCCCAGGGACCTCGACAAGACGGGTAACGTGCGGCTGCTCGAGGGCGCGGAGGCTGTAGCGGCTGAAGAGGATACTGCCGCGACGCCCGGGGCGCCGCTGCCGAACTACGACGAGCTGTCCATCGCCTCGCTGCGCGCGCGGCTGCGGAGCCTAGACGTCGCGCAGCTGCGGCAGCTGACCGACTACGAGCGGGCGCACCAGGCCCGCGCCGATGTGATCGCGATGTTCGAGCGCCGGATCGCCAAGCTGGCGGCCGACGCTTAGTGTCGCTCGAGACGTCCGCTGAATCACCCGTTCCGGTCCGCACGGTCCTTCAGCTGGTCGGCGGGTGGATCGGCCGGCTGGGGCGGGTCTGGGTGGAGGGGCAGATCGCCGAGTGCGCGGTGCGCGGCAACGCCGTGTTCCTGACCCTGCGCGATCCGATCGCGGCCGTGTCGGTGCGGGTCATCTGCTCGCGGCAGGTCTTCGACGCCGCCGAGCCGACGCCGGCCGACGGCGCCCGGGTGGTCATCTTTGCCCGGCCGGACTTCAACGCCAACCGGGGCTCGTTCGCCCTGACCGCGCTGGAGATCCGCGCCGTGGGCGTCGGCGAACTGCTCGCCCGGCTGGAAAGGCTGCGCCGCCAGCTGGCCTCGGAAGGGCTTTTTTCTGCCGAACGAAAGCGGGCTCTTCCTTTCCTGCCCGGTGTCATCGGGCTCATCTGCGGACGCGATTCGGCCGCGCAGCGGGACGTCATGCAGAACGCAGGCCGGCGCTGGCCCGCCGTCCGGTTCCGGGTCGAGCAGACGGCGGTGCAGGGCCCTTACGCGGTGGCGGAGGTGATCGAGGCGCTCGAGCGCCTCGACGCGGACCCCGAGGTGGACGTGATCGCGATCGCCCGCGGCGGCGGCTCCCTCGAGGACCTGCTCCCTTTCTCCGATGAGACGCTGGTCAGGGCGGTCGCCGCCTGCCGGACGCCGGTGGTCAGCGCGATCGGCCACGAGCAAGATACGCCGCTGCTCGACTATGTGGCCGATGTCCGCGCCTCCACGCCGACCGACGCGGCCAAGCGGATGGTGCCCGACGTCGCCGAGCAGCTCGCGCTCATCACCGGCCTGCGCGACCGGGCCCGCCGGTGCGTAACCGGCTGGCTGGACCGGGAGACCGCATGGCTGACGGCGGTCAGGTCCCGGCCGGCGCTGGCCGATCCGGTGCGGGAAATCGAGCGCCAGGCCGAACGGGTCGACGCGCTGCTGCAGCGGGCCAGGATCTCCCTGGACGCGAGCCTGACCCGGGGCCACGACGACGTGGCGCACACCCGGGCCCGGCTGCTCGCCTTGTCGCCCGCCTCGACGCTGCGCCGCGGCTACGCGATCGTGCAGCACGCAGGCGACGGCGTGGTCCGCAGCGCGGCCGAGGTCGAGCCGGGCGAGACGCTGACGGTCCGGTTCGCCGCCGATCAGCTCACCGTCCAGGCCAGCGGTGACGGCGATGACCGATAGGGTCAGGGGCGTGACGCAAAGCGGTGCCGACGCAGCGAAGGGCGGACCCAGGGACGGGGCCGACGCGGTCCCGCGGGAGCCGCTTTCCTACGAGCAGGCCAGGGACAAGCTGGCCGCGGTGGTCAAGCGCCTCGAGACAGGCGGACTGACCCTGGAGCAGTCGCTCGAGCTGTGGGAACGCGGTGAGCGGCTCGCGGCGGTGTGCGGCGAGTGGCTGGACGGCGCGCGCGCCAGGCTCGCCGCCGCCATGGCCAGGCGCGACGACGCCGACCCGGCCGCGTCGCCAGACGAGGACGACGCACCGTTCTGACGCGGCCGCGCCGTTTGACGGCCTCCCGGCTGGGCACGGCACGGGCAGGCGAGAGCAAGGCGGCGGCGGATGAATCCAGTCGAGCAAGTGCTGAGGAAGGTAGACGGCGCGCAGCAGCGTTTCACGCCCGCGGCTTTCGCCTTCGGGGTGGTGAAGAAGTACGGCGACGACAACGGCGGCGTCCTCGCCTCCAACCTGGCGTATTCCTCCTTCGTCTCCATCTTCCCGCTGCTGCTCATCTTGGCGACGCTCCTCGGCCTAATCGCCGCGGTTAACCCCACGGTGCGGACCGACGTGCTTGACGCGGTATCCAAGCAGGTCCCGCTCATCGGCAACCAGCTGACCGGTAACGTGCAGGAGCTCAAACGCTCGAGCACGATCGGGCTGATCGTGGGCATCGTCGGCCTGATCTGGGGTGCAACCGGGCTGGCTCAGGCCGGCTTGTTCACCATGGAGCAGGTCTGGAACCTGCCCGGCCCGGCCCGGCCCGGCTACGTGCAGCGGCTCGGGCGGGCCATGCTCTTCCTCGGCCTGCTCGGCGCGGGCGTGATCGTCACGACCGGGATCGCCAGCCTCAGCACCTACGGCCTCAAGGGCTTCTGGCTGGTGAGCCTGACCGACGTGCTGGCGGCCGCGTTCAACATCGGCATGTACATCGGCGGCTTCCGCGTGCTCACCCCGAAGGGGGTGCCCACCCATAACCTGATGCCGGGGGCCATCACGGGCGGCATCGGCTGGACGGTGCTGCAGATCCTCGGCACCTGGCTGGTGCACCACTTCCTGCACAGCGACTCCCTCTACGGCGTATTCGCCACCGTGCTCGGACTGCTGGCCTGGATCTACCTCGCGGTGGAGATTACCCTGTACAGCGCCGAGATCAACGTGGTGCTGGCGCGGCGGCTCTGGCCGCGGTCCATCGTCCAGCCGCCGCTTACCGAGGCCGACCGGACCAGCATGGCGCTGCAGGCCCTGCAGAACCAGCGGCGGCCCGAGCAGCACGTCAAGGTGACGTTCCACGACCGCGAGCCCGATACCGAAGGGCTGGCCAGCGCCCCGCAGACGCCGGACCAGGTCGCGCCGCCGGCCGGCTCAGGCGACGGGATGTAGCGCGGCGGCGAGCCGGCCGCAGCCCAGGCTAACCCGCCGCGCCGAGGTAGCGCAGGACCGCGAGCACCCGGCGGTGGCCGACGTCGCCCGGGTACGGCCCGAGCTTGGCGAAGATCGAATTGATGTGCTTGCTCACCGCGCTGTCGGTGATCACCAGGGCCGCGCCGCGGCCTGGTTCTCCGCGGCCAGCCACGGGGCGGCGCCGGCCACCGCGCCCGGCGGCAGCGCCCGGGTGACCTCGGCCACGTCCGCGCGGACCTGGGCGTAGCTGGCCGCGTGGCTGAACCGGTACCGGCCCTCGCCCACGATCGAGGCGATCGCCTACTTCGTGGTCTCCGAGGGCCTCGCCAACATCACCAAGCACGCCCAGGCCAGCCAGGCGGAAGTATTCGTGCAGCGCGCCGGCGACCGGCTGCACATCATCGTCAGCGACGACGGCGTGGGCGGTGCCGACCCGGCCCGAGGCACCGGCCTGGCCGGGCTGGCCAAGCGCGCCGGGTCGGTCGACGGAACCTTCGACGTCGCCAGCCCGCCCGGCGGGCCGACCTTGATCACCGTGGATCTGCCATGCGCGGTAACAGGACCGGGCCGCTGGATCTGGGTCCTGGCCGGCCTGCTCACCGCGGCGGCCCTCGTCATCCCCGGTACCCGCCTCATCGATTCAGCCTGGGTTTCCTGGCACACGCAATCGCCAGGCACCAGCGTGAGCGTGCACGCGACACCGACGTCGGCTCCGTGACCGCCGGGGATCGAGCCGTAGGATCGGGATACGGCCAGCGGGAAGGACACCACCATGAGCGCGGAACAGCAGGCGCACGAGCCAGCCAGTCACGCCCCCGACCGCAACCTGGCCCTCGAACTGGCCCGGGTGACCGAGGCCGCGGCCATGGCCGCGGCCAGGTGGGTCGGCCGGGGGGACAAGAACGGGGCCGACGGGGCCGCCGTGAACGCGATGCGGATGCTGATCAACTCGGTGTCGATGCGCGGCGTGGTGGTCATCGGCGAAGGTGAGAAGGATCACGCGCCGATGCTGTTCAACGGCGAGGAAGTCGGCGACGGCACCGGCGCGGCCTGCGACGTGGCGGTCGACCCGATCGACGGCACGCGGCTATGCGCCAACGGCATGCCGAACGCGATCTCGGTCCTGGCCGTGGCCAACCGCGGCTCCATGTACGACCCGTCCGCCGTGTTCTACATGACCAAGCTGGCCACCGGGCCCGAGGCGGCCGACCTGGTGGACATCGACGCGCCGCCGGCCGCCAACATCGCCGCGGTGGCGAAGGCCAAGGCCTGCTCGCCGCAGGACGTCACCGTCGTCATCCTGGACCGGCCCCGGCACGCCGAGCTGATCTCCGAGGTCCGCGCCTCGGGCGCCCGGATCCACCTGATCACCGACGGAGACGTGGCCGGCGCGATCATGGCCGCCCGCGAGGGCACCGGGATCGACCTGATGCTCGGCATCGGGGGCACGCCGGAGGGCATCATCGCCGCGTGCGCGCTGAAGTGCCTCGGCGGGGTCATTCTCGGCAAGCTCGCGCCGCGTGACGACGCGGAACGCCGCCGCGCGCTCGACGCCGGCCACGACCTGGACCGGGTGCTCACTACCGATGACCTGGTCACCTCCGATGACGTGTTCTTCGCGGCCACCGGGATCACCGACGGGGAACTGGTCGACGGCGTGCGGTACCTGCACGGGCACGCGACCACTCATTCCCTGGTCATGCGCTCCCGCTCCGGCACGATCCGCAGCATCAAGAGCGAGCATCAGCTGTGGAAGCTGCGCGCGTATTCTTCGGTCAACTTCGGCTGAAGAGGCGGAACCGGCGGGGTTTGGGCGGCGTACGGACGGTCAGCTCACCGCCGAGCACCAGCGCCTTGACCTCGATCACCGGCCCGCCAGGGCCCGGCGGCGGTGTGCCGCCCCGCTTGCGGCCGAGCACCATGTGCCCGCTGACGATGACGGACACCCCCTCCGGCACGATCAGCCGCAGCCGGCCCCCGAAGACCGTCGCATACAGCTGCACCCGGCTGGTCTGCAGAATCGCCTGGGTGAAGTCCACCTCCACCTCGCCGAACATGGCCGTGACGGTGAGGTTCTCCGGCACCACCCAGCGGCCGTCGCGCCGGGCCGGGCCGAAGATGCCGGCCACGACCCGGCCGCCGTCGAGGCGCACGGGCTGCGCGGACGGCACGGCCAGGTCCGCGGTCAGCTCCGCGAGCTGGCCGAGCGTCCGGGCCGAGAAGGCGCGCTGAACCCGCTCGGCGTGTTCTTCCGCGGTGAGCCGCCCGTCGCTCATCGCCTCGGCGAGCAAGGCGAGGACCCGGTCCCGGTCAGCGTCGGACGCGCGCAAGTCACGAGGCGCCTGCCGTGGGCTCATGGCCTGAAACTACCGCGTCCGGGGCCGCCCGGGCATGTTGGCGACCGCTGTACGAGACGCGGTTAGACGTGCTACCCATATTTCATGACAGACGGAACGATCGAAACGGTGCTGGGACGGGCCAGCGACGAAGACATTCGCCTGGTCCGCTTCCTGTACGCCGACCATGGCGGGATCATCCGCGGAAAGGCCGCGGGCACGACGCGGCTGCGGGAACGCATGGCCAGCGGCATCGGGCACACGGTCGCGATGATGGCGATGTCCATGCTCGACCAGCTGCAGCCGGTAGCCGGAATGGGGCCCGTGGGCGAGGTCAGGATCGTACCCGACCCGGAGACGTTCGTGACGCTCCCGTACGCCCCGGGATCCGGCACGATGCTCGCGGACCTGGTCAAGCCGGACGGGTCGCCGTGGGAGGCATGCCCGCGGACGTTCCTCAAGCAGGCCATCGTGGACCTGGCCGGCGAGGGGTACGGGATACAGGCCGCGTTCGAGCCCGAGTTCACTGTCGGTCACCGCGAATCCTCGCCCGGCGGCCCCTCCATCCCGGACCGGCTCATCCCGATCGACGACAGCCTGTGCTACTCGGCCACCGGCTTCCACCTCGCGCATGATTTCACCATGGAACTCGTGGCCGCGCTCGAGGCGCAGGGCCTGGAGGTCGAGCACTACTACCCCGAGCTCGGCCACGGTCAGCACGAGCTTTCCATCCGGCACGCCGACGGGCTGCGAGCCGCCGACAACCACGTGCTGTACCGGGAGACGGTCCGCGGCGTGGCGTTCCGGCACGGCCTGTGGGCGAGCCTGGCCCCCAAGCCGATTCCCGACCAGGCGGGCAACGGCACGCACCTGCACGTCTCGCTCACCGACTTGCTGCCCGACGGCGCGCCGGGCGGCCGCAACGCGTTCGCCGACCCGGCTGACCGCTACGGCCTGTCCCAGGTCGGCTACCACTTCATCGGCGGCCTGCTGGCCCACCTGCCCGCCCTGGTCGCGCTGACCTGCGCCAGCGTGAACAGCTACCGCAGGCTCGCGCCGCAGATGTGGGCCAGCGCGTACACCTGCTACGGGATGGACAACCGGGAGGCCGCGATCCGGATCTGCTCGCCGCTGCGCGGCGACCCGGGCAGTTCGGTCAACCTGGAGCTGAAGCCGTCTGACTCCAGCGCTAACCCGTACCTCGCGCTGGGCGCATTCATCTACGCCGGCCTGGACGGCATCCGCGGCAAGCTCGACCCGGGCGAGGCGGTGAACGTGGACCCGGCCACCCTGACCGACAGCGAGCGAGCCGCGGCCGGCGCCCACCGGCTGCCCGCCTCGCTCGCCGCGGCGCTGGACGCGCTGAGCACGGACGAGCTGATGATGGACGTCCTCGGACCGCTGCGCAGCACCGCCTACCTGGCGGTCAAGCGGTCCGAGGCCGCCCACTTCGCGCACTCCACCGACCCCTACTACGAGTGCTTCCACCACTTCACCAAGATCTAAGCAGAAGGCTCCGGTGACCGAAGCCCTGAGCAGGTTACTGAACGCCTGGCGGCACATCTCGACCTGGTCGGGATCGAAGATGTTATACGGCCTGGTGAGCCAGTCAGGTGAACCTGCGACTCGCCGATGTTCGTGATCGCCGGGCGCGGCGCGCCTGACGTGCCTGCCGCCTGTCGTCGGCTTTTGCGATCATTTCGTTGATGTGGTCGGCGGCGAGCTGTTGCAGGATCAGCGGCTGCATGGTGTCCCCCTGGGCGTGTTAGGCGGGCGGCCGCGTGGCCGCTTCCGGGCGGTGATCGCGCCGCGGGTGAAGATCTCGCCGCCCCAGACGCCGTGCGGCTCGTGGCGTTCGAGCGCGCTGGCCAGGCAGGAGCCGCGTATCGGGCAGGGCGCGCAGTGCGCCTTGGCCAGCTCTAGGTCGTCCGGCAGGTCGGAGAACCATAGCTGCGGGCTCTGTCGCTGGCAGGGCAGCGGTCCGTCGATTGCCTGCGCCTGCCGGGTCAGTAGGGCCAGGGAGTTGCCGGGCATGACGCGTCACCGGCTTCCGGGGATCGGCGTGGGCTGGGCACGGCGGGCGCGGGAGCGGCTGGTGCGGCGGGCGACCCGGTGGGCGTGCACGATGTCGGGGTCTCGCGGGTCGTCGGGAAGCGGCGATTGCTGCTCGCTGGCCGGTCCGGGGCGACGCCTGGCGCGGCGGATCTGCCTCATCTGCGGCCTCCTTTCTGGTCGGGACGTGCAGGTGGCGCTGATGATGTCCGGGCCGAGGCGGGTCTCATGGCGGGCTCGCCTGCCCGGCTTGGCCTGGGTCCAGGCGGCGCACCGAGATCAGGCACATCCCGAGGTCGCGTACCTTGATCAGCACTCCGTACAGCGCTGGCTGATCGGGCAGCGGCCCGGAGATAACGGTCTGGCTGCCCTCGCCGGTGACTTGGAGGCCCTCGAAGCAGGCTGTCCAGCGCTGGTCGAGGACTCCCTCGACGCGGATCTCGTAGCGCGCTGGCGATTGTGAGCCGCTCACGCCCGCCCCCCGCCCGATGGCCGGACATTCTCCTGTGTCGCCGGCGGGCAGCTCGTGGCGTTGGCGGTGCCGTTCTTGAACTGGCAGAGGTTCAGAGCAGCCATGTGTTCCGTCCTGTGGGTGTGGGTCTGTGACCTGCACGCTATGAAGGCCGGGCTGGCGGGGCGTCACCCGAAAGTGCCTCTTGGGGTGGAATCTTCCGCGGCGGCATGGGCACGGAAGTGCCGTCCGGCGTGCGTGCTTCTGTGCGGTCACGCGAAAATGCCGGGGGAAGGTGGGAGATCGGCCCCGGTCAGCCAGCCGAGCCGGTCTTATGATGGGTTTACCTGTCGGCGAAGGCTGGCTGTCGCTGGTTGTGCTGAGGGGGTGGGTCGCCGATGGCTGAGCCCTCTGCGGCAGCTCCTGCTGGGGTTGCCGATTCCGGGCCGGATGCTCTACTGGCGACCAAGCTGCACGTACCGCCCCTGCGGCCGGGGTTCGTGCCCCGCCCGCGGCTGGTGGAGGCGCTCGGCGAAGGGCTGGCGCGGCGGCTGATCCTGGTGTGCGCCCCGGCCGGGTTCGGCAAGACGACCCTGCTGGCCGGCTGGGCCCTGTCTGGCCACCGACCGGTGGCCTGGCTGTCGCTGGACGCGGCCGATAACGACCCGGTGCGGTTGTGGCGGCACGTGGTTGCCGCGCTGGACCGGGCTCGCCCGGGGATCGGGGAGAGAGTCGGCCCGCTGCTGGGCCCGTCGGCCCCGGCGTCCTTCGAGGGGCTGGTGACAGCGCTGATCAACGAGCTGGCCGCCCAGCGCGGTGACGGCGAGGTGCTGCTGGTCCTCGACGACTACCACCTGATCGACGCCCAGCCGGTCCACGTCTCGCTTGGGTTCCTGCTCGAGCACCTGCCGCCGGGACTGCACCTGGTGCTGGCCAGCCGGGCCGACCCGCCGCTGCCGCTGGCGCGGCTGCGGGCCGGCGGGCAGCTCGCCGAGCTGCGCGCCGCCGACCTGCGCTTCAGCGCAGCGGAGGCGGCGGCCCTGCTACATGAATCGGCTGGTGCTGACCTGCCCGCCGCGGCGGTGGCGGCGCTGGCGGCCCGCACCGAAGGCTGGGTGGCCGGCCTGCAGCTGGCCGCCCTGTCATTGGGGGGGCAGGCGGATCCCGCTGGGTTCGTGGCGGCCTTCAGCGGCAGCCACCGCTATGTCCTGGACTACCTGGCCGAGGAGGTGCTGGACCGCCAGCAAGAGGAGCTGCGTACCTTCCTGCTGGAAACCTCGCTGCTGGAACGCCTGTCCGGCGGGCTGTGTGATGCGGTCACCGGCCGCACCGATAGCCAGGCGATGCTGGAGCGGGTGGAACAGGCCGGCCTGTTCCTGGTGCCGCTGGATGAGGTGCGCGGCTGGTGGCGCTACCACCATCTGTTCGCCGATCTGCTCCGCGCCCGCCTGCAGCAGCAATGGCCCGGCCGGGTTGCGGGCCTGCACCGGGCCGCGGCCGCCTGGTGTGAGGATCATGGCCTCGCCGACGACGCGGTGCGCCACGCCCTGGCCGCCGGGGACGCCGCCTGGGCGGCGCGGCTGGTCGAGCGGCACGCCGACGCGTTTCTCCTGCGCAGCGAAGGCGCGACCCTGCAGCGGTGGCTCGCGGTGCTGCCCGCCGGGCTGGCCGGCTCCGCCCGCGACTGCTGCTGGCCCAGGCGCGCCTGGCTCTCCTCAGCCACCGCGTGGAGGCGGCCGAGGTCGCGCTGGATGCCGCCGAGCGCGCGCTGGCGAGCGCTCCGGGCGTGGCCGATGAGCCGTTCGAGCCTTCTGTCGGCCGGGCCGCGAGCCACCTGGCCAACGTGCCCGCGGCGATCGCGCTCGGGCGCACCCTCCTCGCCGTACTCCATGGCGACGCCGAACGCGCGATCACATTCGGCCGCCGGACCCTGGCCGAGGTCGGCGAGGGCGAATGGCTGCTGACATCCCACGCCAACGGGTACCTGGGCGTAGCCGAGCGGCTGCGCGGCCAGCTTGCAGAGGCCGAGCGCGCGCTGTCGTCGAGCATCGCCCAGGGGCGGGCGGCCGGCCAGCCCACCATGACCGCCTGGGGCTACCAGGACCTCGGCCAGGTCCAGCGGGCCCAGGGCCGCCTGGACACCGCGGCCGGCACCTACCGGCAGGCGCTCGAGGTCGCCGCAGGGACCAGCCGGACTGCCCTGCCCGCCGCGGGCATCGCGCACGTGGGCCTGGCCGAGATGGCCTACCAGCGGAACGAGCTCGACACGGCCTTTCAGCACGTCAGCGAGGGAATCCAGGCGTGCCGCCAGATGAACTTCACCCCGCCGCTGGCCACCGGCCTGGCCACGCTGGCGTGGATCCGCCAGGCCCAGGGTGACGCGGCCGGCGCGCGGGAGGCGATGGAAGAGGCCGGGCAGGCCGCGCCGGGCCCGGGCGTGGCCGGCCTGCTCAACCCGGTCCCGGCGCAGCGGGCCCGGCTGCAGCTGGCCCAGGGCGACGTCGCCGCGGCCGCCCGCTGGGCACAGCAGCGCGGCCTCGGCCCGGACGACGAACCCGGCTACCCGCGGGAGCCGGAGTACCTGGTGCTGGCCCGGGTGCTGCTCGCCCAGGACCACCCCGGCGCGGCGCTCGCGCTGCTGGTGCGGCTGCACGCGGCGGCCGTCAGCCAAGACCGAACGGGCAGCGTGATCGAGATCGGCGCGTTGCAGGCGCTCGCGCTGGCGGCGGCCGGGGAGGAGACCGCCGCGGTGGACGCCCTGGCCCAGGCGCTCACCCTGGCCTGCCCGCAGGGTTATGTCCGGGTGTTCGCCGACGAGGGCCCGCGGATGGCCGCGCTGCTTGGCCGGCTGGTCGCGGCCCAGCGGGCCGAGCAGGCCGCGGCCCGCGGCGTCGAACTCGGCTGCCTGGCCCGGGTGCTGGCGGCGTTTGGCGAAAAGCCCGCCGCGCGCGGCGCCAGGCGCGGCGCGGCCGCGGTGGTGCCGGGCCTGGTGGAGCAGCTGACCCCCCGCGAGCTGGAGGTGCTGGCGCTGCTGGCCGCGGGCGCGCCGAACCCGCGCATCGCCGAGCAGCTGGTGATCAGCCTCGACACGGTGAAAAAGCACGTCAGCCACCTGCTGAGTAAGCTCGGCGCGGCCAACCGCACCGAGGCCGTGGCCCGGGCCCGCCAGCTCGGCCTGATCCCCTAACCCGGCACCCGCAGCCCGATCCCCGGCGGCACCGTGGTGCCAGGCCGGCTCGGCGGCGCTGTGGTGCCAGCGGCCAGGCCGCGGAAGATTCCACCGCGTGCGCACCTTCGGGTGACGCCCCACCGCGGCGGCGGCTCATACCGTCCCTTGAAGAACCAGTCCCCGAACAGCATCAGGGCTACTTGTTAACCGGGCCCCGGACATGGCGACTGGCCGAGGAGATGACAGTGAAACGCATCCGTATCCAGAAGCCCAGGACCCTACGCCGACGGAACAAGGTTCTTCTCGGCCTCGCGGTAGTGGTCCTCGGCCTGGCTGGGATCGTGGCCTACGGCTACATCCGCTACGTGTCAGTGGTGCGTTACACCGCGCAGGACGGGCGGGTCACCGTCAGGGCCGGCACCGTCAATGGGCTGGGGACGGTGCTGGTCACCAACAAGGGGTACGCGCTGTACGTGTTTCCGCCCGACCGGGCCAGCCGGGTCAGCTGCACCGGCGACTGCGCCGACGGCTGGCCTGCGCTGGCCGTGCCCGACGGCGACTCCGCCGCCGCGGGCGACGGAGTGCGCGCAGATCTGCTGGGCACGATGCCCGCCCCTGGCGGCGAGCGCGTCGTCACCTATCACGGCTGGCCGCTGTACACCTATCTCGGTGACGCCGGTCCCGGACACGCCGCCGGGCAGGGTAAGGACGACGACGGCGGCTACTGGTACGTCATGCGTCCGTCCGGACAGATCGTCGGCGGCTCGATCGGATGAGCGCAACGACCGCCGCCAGCCCGGTGGCCCGCGGGCCAGGCAGCCGCGAGCTCGGCAACAAGGCGAACCCGGAATGGCCGCTCGGCCATCCCCGGCGCCGGCAGATCCTGCTCGTGCTGTGCCTCAGCCTGCTGGTTGTCGTCATCGACAACACCATCCTTAACACAGCGCTGCCTACGCTGGCGCGGGTGCTGCCTGCAGGCACCAGCTCGCTGCAGTGGATCACCGATGCCTACACGCTGTGTTTCGCGGCTCTGCTGATCCCGGCCGGAGCGCTCGGCGACCGGTTCGGCCGCCGGATCTCCCTTCTCGGCGGCCTCACCGTGTTCGCGCTCGGCAGCGTCGCGGCAGCCCTGTCGACCGGAACCGGCACGCTGATCGCCGCCCGGGTCGTGATGGGACTGGGCGCGACGTTCGTCATGCCGGCGACGCTGTCGATCCTGAACGCGGTCTTCCCGCCGAAGGAGCGCCCGCAGGCGATCGCTGCGTGGTCGGCGGTGGCCGGGGTGGGCATCATCGTCGGCCCGACGCTCGGCGGCCTGCTGCTCACGCACTTCTGGTGGGGCAGCGTCTTCCTGATCAACGTCCCGCTCGTCGCGCTGGCGATCGCCGGCGTGATCCTGACCGTCCCTGAGACTGCCGAGCCCGGCGGTCACCGCCTCGACCTGTTCGGCACGCTCCTGGTCGCCGTCTCGCTCGTGGCCATCGTCGACGCGATCATCGAGGCGCCGGCCCGCGGCTGGACCGCCGGGATCACGCTCGCGGAGGCCGCCGCAGGGCTCGGCGCGCTCGCCGTCTTCGTGTGGTGGGAGCTGCGGGCTGCGCATCCGCTGATCGACCTGAGGATCTTCGCCTCTCGTGCCTTCTCCGCGGCGGCCGCGTCGGTCACCGTCATCTTCTTCGCGCTCTTCGGCAGCCTGTTCGTCCTCACCCAGTACCTGCAGCTGGTGCACGGCTACAGCCCGCTGTCGGCCGGAGTGCGCGCCCTGCCGTTCGCGCTGGCCATGGGCGCGATGTCACCGGTATCGCCGGTTCTCGCCAGGCGGCTCGGCACCCGCGTGATCATCCCGGCGGGGATGACGCTGATGGGACTCGGCCTGCTCGACCTGTCGACCGCCGGAGTGCACACGAGCTACCCGGCGCTCGCCCTCGCCGTCGCGATCATGGGCGCCGGCATGGGGCTGGTGATGGCGCCGGCCAGCACGACCATCATGGCGACAGTGCCTGGCCACCAGGCCAGCGCCGGCAGCGCCGTTAACGACACCATCAGGGAAGTCGGCGGTGCCCTGGGCATCGCGATCATCGGCAGCCTCTCCGCCGCCGCGTACCGGTCACGGCTCGCCAGCGCGCTCGCCACGGCGCACGTGCCAGGCAATGCCGCGCACACCGCGACAGGCTCGATCGCCGCCGCCGACATCCTCAGCCGACGGGTCGGCGGCCCGGAGGGCACCGAGCTGGCCCGCACGGCGCACAGCGCCTTCGTCACGGCCATGGACCTGGGAATGCGAGTCGCCGCCTGCGTGGCGCTGGCCGCCGCCATCGCCGCCATCTTCGCGCTCCCGCGCCGCCGCCAGCCGGAAATCGCCGAGGTAGCACGGGGCGACATATCCAGCTGGCCCGCACGCCCGACAAAGGGAGATGACATGAACCCGCACCCGGAAGGCTACTTCAACGGGCCCATCGAATTTCTGACCGGGGACAGCACGGACAAGCAGGATCCGGGCACGGCCGGACTCGGTTCCCACGCTGGGCGTGACAGCGGGTTCGCCCAAGCTCGCCGCGCGAACACCGCTCCCGCCTACTACCTGGGCCGCCCGGCCGACCAGTGGGTCACCGTCATGCGCCCGCGCCGCAGGGCCGGGTCAGTCGGCCGGGGCCACGCCGGTCGGGCCGCCACCGCCGGCGCGGAAGATGGCCTCGGAGGGCTTGGCGATGACGCCGAGCGGCCTGGCTACGTCCTCCAGGGACTTGCCCTCGGCGTCGACGGCGAGGAACACGGCGACCAGGCCGCCGGCGATCATCGCCCCGGCGCCGATGAGGTAGCCGATGTAGAGCTTGTTCGGATCGCTGCCGTTGCCGATGAGGTGACCGTACAGGTGCGAGCCGAGCGAGCCGAAGGCCTGGGCGATGGCGAAGAACACCGCGATGGCCTTGGCCCGCACCTCCAGCGGGAACACCTCGCTGGCGGTCAGGTATCCCGCGCTCGCGCCGGCCGAGGCGAAGAAGAAGACCACGGTCCAGCAGAGCGTCTGGGTGGTGGCGTTCAGCACGCCGTTCTTGAACAGCTGCGCGCTGATGATGAGCAGGATGCCGGCCACCAGATAGGTGCCCGAGATCATTTTCCGCCGCCCGATCGTGTCGAACAGGCGGCCGATGGTCAGCGGCCCGGCTAGGTTCCCGGCCGCGAACGCGAGGAAGTAGTAGCCGGTATCGGCGGGCTTGACGTGGAAGAAGAGCGTCAGCACCAGCCCGTAGGTAAAGAAGATCGCGTTGTACAGGAACGACTGAGTGATCATCAGCGCCGCGACGAGCACCGACCGGCTCGGGTAGTGCGAGAACAGCACCCGCAGCAGGGCCAGGTAGCCGATCTGCTTGGTCGGCCTGATCTCGATTTCCCGGTCCGGGTCCACCGGCGGGAGGTTGCCCTTGGTCGCGGCCACGTCTCCTTCGATTTCCTCGATGGACGCCTCGGCGGCCTGTTCCCGGCCGTGCATGATCTGCCAGCGCGGGCTTTCCGGCAGGTGCCTGCGGACAAAGATGATGACCGTCGCGAGCACCGGGCCGACCAGGAAAGCCGCCCGCCAGCCCCAGAAGGGCGCGAAGTGTTTCAGCAGGAACAGCGTGGCCAGCGTGCCCAGGATCGAGCCGCCCCAGTAGGTGCCGTTGACCGCGATGTCCACCCGGCCCCGGAATCTGGCCGGGATCATCTCGTCGATCGCGGAGTTGATGGCGGCGTACTCACCGCCGATGCCCGACCCGGCCAGCACCCGGGTGGCGTAGAGGAAGATGAACCAGTAACCGCCCGCGGGCGTCAGTGCGGTCAGGCCGCTGCCGATCAGGTAGACCCCGAGCGTCACCATGAACAGGTTCTTGCGCCCGAGCTTGTCGGACAGCTGGCCGAAGAACAGCGCGCCGATGACCTCGCCGATCAGGTACCAGGTGGCGATGTCGGCGACCGAGCTCGCCGACATGTTCAGCGTGTTCTTCTGGAGCAGGTACGGGCCGACGTTGCTCGCGATCGTGATTTCCAGGCCGTCCAGGACCCAGGCCACCCCGAGGGCCACCACCAGCCGGGTGTGGAACCTCGACCAGGGCAGCCGGTCGATCCGGGCGGGGATCAGGCTCCGGATGGCCGGGCTGCTCGACGTCTGGGGCGTGGCGGTCATCGCGCCCTCCTTCATGCGGCGGTTTAGGCGGCTGTGCCCGGTTTCCGGAGTACCCACGGAACGAAGAAAAAACATGTCCAGCCGAGCCAATCTGATACATTTAGCTCTGTGAACGATATAATTAGCGGCCAGGACACGGAGGTGCTGGCGCGCGAGCTGATGGCCGCGGTCGGCGCGATCCGGCGGATCGCGCGCCGGGCGGCCCGGCAGGCCTTCGCCGGCGAGCCGCTCCCGCCGGCCCAGTCCGAGCTGCTCAGGCTGGCCGCGGCCCGGCCCGGCCTCAGCGTCGCCGACGCGGCGCACGAGCTGCGGCTCGCCCCCAACACGGTGAGCACGCTGGTCGGGCGGCTGACGGCCGCGGGCCTGCTGGAGCGGGTCCGGGCGGTATCTGACGGGCGTTCGGTCCGCCTCAGCGTGACCGATGCGGCCAGGCGGCGCATCGCGGGCTGGCGTGACCTGCGCGCCGACCTGGCCGCCCGGGCGCTGGATGAGCTCAACGCCAGCGACCGCGAGGCGATCGCGGGCGCCCTGCCGGCGCTGCTGCGTTTCGCCGCGAACCTGGAGGAGGGAAACGCGTAGCCGGGGAATCGGAAACTTACGGCGGCGGCGCCGCTGTGTTCAGCCGGACGCGGACGGGGGCACCGCGTGCTGAGCATCCATCGCGCGGACGGGGGCACCGCGCGGCGCGGCGCCGCCGCATAGCGTCACGATACAAGCTCCCTGATTCAGGTTCAAGTCGTGATCCGTCCAGTCGCACCGGAAACGCTGCCGGTTTCCGCCGGCTTTCGGGCCGCAACCTACGGAATCAGTCGCGCCCGGGGCCGGGCTTAAGCTAGCGGGAGACCACGACCAGGAGAGAGGCGCAGACGCGTGCCCGAGTTCACCTATACCGACCTGCTGCCACTCGGCCCGGACGCCACCAGCTACCGGCGGCTGACAGGTGACGGGGTGAGGCACGCGGGTTCGTTCGGCCGAAATGATTTTATCGAAGTCGACCCGCAGGTGCTCACCGACCTGGCCGCCGCGGCCATGCATGACATCGCCCACCTGCTGCGGCCCGCGCATCTGCGTCAGCTGCGGTCGATCCTGGATGACCCGGAGGCGAGCCCGAACGACCGGTACGTCGCCCGCGACCTGCTGAAGAACGCGTGCATCGCGGCCGGGGGCGTGCTGCCGATGTGCCAGGACACCGGCACCGCCATCGTGATGGGCAAGCGCGGCCAGCACGTGCTCACCGACGGCCGGGACGAGGAGCACATCTCCCGCGGCATCTACGACGCGTACACCACGCTGAACCTGCGGTATTCGCAGCTCGCGCCGCTGACAATGTGGGAGGAGCGGAACACGGGCAGCAACCTGCCCGCGCAGGTCGAGATCTACGCCACCGGCGGGGATGAGTACAAGTTCCTGTTCATGGCCAAGGGCGGCGGCTCGGCGAACAAGTCGTTCCTGTACCAGGAGACGAAGGCCGTGCTGAACCCGGCCCGGATGCTCGCCTTCCTCGAAGAGAAGATCCGCTCGCTGGGGACGGCCGCGTGCCCGCCGTACCACCTGGCCATCGTGGTGGGCGGGACGTCGGCCGAGTTCGCGCTGAAGACGGCCAAGTACGCGTCGGCGAAGTACCTGGACGCGCTGCCTTCTTCCGGGTCGGCCGGCGGGCACGGATTCCGGGACCGCGAGCTCGAGGAGCAGGTGCTCGGCATCACCCGGCGGATCGGCATCGGCGCGCAGTTCGGCGGCAAGTACTTCTGCCACGACGTGCGGGTGATCCGGCTGCCCAGGCACGGCGCGTCCTGCCCGGTCGCGATCGCGGTGTCGTGCTCGGCGGACCGGCAGGCGCTGGCGAAGATCACCGCCGACGGGGTGTTCCTCGAGCAGCTCGAGACCGACCCCGCGCAGTACCTGCCGGATCCTTCGGAGCTCGAGGACGAGGGCGAGGTGATCGCGGTCGACCTGAACCAGCCGATGGACGCGATCAGGGCGCAGCTGAGGCGGTACCCGGTGCGCACCCGGGTGTCGCTGACCGGGCCGTTGGTCGTGGCGCGTGACATCGCGCACGCCAAGATCGCCGAACGGCTGGACGCGGGCGAGCCGATGCCTGCCTACCTGCGCGATCATCCGGTGTACTACGCCGGGCCGGCCAAGACGCCGCAGGGGTACGCGTCCGGTTCGTTCGGGCCGACGACGGCGGGGCGGATGGACTCCTACGTGGACCGGTTCCAGGCGGCCGGCGGGTCGCTGGTCATGCTGGCCAAGGGGAACAGGTCGGCGGCCGTGACGGCCGCGTGCAAGCAGCACGGCGGGTTCTACCTCGGCTCGATTGGCGGCGCGGCGGCGCGGCTCGCCCAGGACTGCATCACCAGGGTCGAGGTGCTCGAGTACCCCGAGCTCGGCATGGAGGCCGTCTGGCAGATCGAGGTGCGCGACTTCCCCGCGTTCATCGTGGTCGACGACAAGGGCAACGACTTCTTCGCGGACCCGTCCGGTCCGGTGCTGTCGATCGGAGCGCACCCATGAGCTCGGGTTTCAGAACTGAGCATGACTCGATGGGTTCGGTCGAGGTGCCGGCGGACGCGCTGTGGGGGGCGCAGACGCAGCGGGCGGTGGACAATTTCCCGGTGTCCGGGGAGCGGCTCGGCCGGGACATGATCGGCGCGCTGGGGTGCATCAAGGGCGTCGCCGCCCGGGTCAACGGCGAGCTCGGGGTGCTGGACGCGGACATGGCGGACGCGATCCACGACGCCGCCGCCGACGTGGCGCGGGGCCGGCATGACGATCAGTTCCCGGTCGACGTGTTCCAGACCGGCTCGGGCACCTCGAGCAACATGAACGCCAACGAGGTCATCGCGGCGCTGGCGGCACGCCGATTGGGGCGCGCCGTGCACCCGAACGACCACGTGAACGCGTCCCAGTCCTCCAACGACGTCTTCCCCGCCGCGATTCACCTCGCCGCTACCCGCCTGCTGGTGCTCGAGCTGATCCCGGCGCTTGACCACCTCGCCGCGGCGTTCGAGGCGAAGGCCGCGGAGTTCGCTTCGTTCGTCAAGGTCGGCCGGACCCACCTGATGGACGCGGTGCCGGTGACCCTCGGCCAGGAATTCGGGGGGTACGCGGCGGCGATCAGGAAGGGGGCCGAACGGACGGTGGCTCTTGCGCCCCGGCTCGGTGAGCTGCCGCTCGGCGGGACCGCGGTGGGGACGGGCCTGAACGCGCCGCCCGGGTTCGCCGCGGGCGTCATCTCGCGGCTGGCGTCGTCGATGAAGCTGCCGCTGACGCAGGCGCCGAACCACTTCGAGGCCGCGGGCAGCCGGGACGCGCTGGTGGAGGCCAGCGGGGTTTTGCGGGTGGTCGCGGTCAGCCTGTACAAGATCTGCAACGACCTGCGCTGGATGGGGTCGGGACCGCGGGCCGGGCTGGGCGAGATCGTGATCCCGGACCTGCAGCCGGGTTCCTCGATCATGCCGGGCAAGGTGAACCCCGTCATCTGCGAGGCCGTCGGCCAGGTGTGCACGCAGGTGATCGGGAACGATGCGGCGGTGGCGTTCGGCGGGGCGGCCGGGAATTTCGAGCTGAACGTGATGATGCCGGTGATCGGGCGCAACCTGCTCGCGTCGGGCCGGCTGCTGACGGCGGTGACCCCCCTGCTGGCCGACCGCTGCGTGTCCGGGATCACGGCTCACGCCGGCCATATGCGTCAGCTGGCCGAGTCGTCGCCGGTCATCGTCACCGCGCTGAATAGGTATATCGGCTACGAAGCCGCGGCACAGGTGGCCCACGAGGCGCTGGAGACCGGTGCGACGATCCGCTCGATCGTGCTCGCGCGCGGCTTCGTCTCCCGCGGCGAGATCACCGAGGCGCAGCTGGACGCCGCGCTCGACGTGCTCGCGATGACCGGGCATATTACACAATCGGGTGACACTTAATCGATGCTTAGCCTCCCCCCAGGCACCTTTCAGCGAACACCGTGTAGGGTCCGCCTATGCACCCTTTGGCGGACACCGGGCGGGTGATCGCCGGGCGGTACCGCCTGCAGGCCCCCATCGGCCGCGGCGCCATGGGGGTGGTCTGGCGTGCCCGCGACCAGCTCCTTGACCGTGATGTGGCGGTCAAGGAGGTCAAGATAGCCGACACGCTCACCGATCAGGAGCGGGCGAACGCGTATCAGCGGACCCTGCGCGAGGCCAAGACCGCCGCCCGGCTCAACCACCCGGGCGTCGTGACCGTCTACGACGTGGCCGAGGACGAAGGCCGTCCCTGGATCGTCATGCAGCTGGTCAACGCCCAGTCCCTAGACCAGGTGCTCGCCTCTTCGGGCCCGCTGTCACCGCGCCGGGCCGCCGAGATGGGCCGCCAGCTGCTCGCCGCGCTGAGCGTCGCGCACGGCGCCGGGGTGATGCACAGGGACGTCAAGCCGAGCAACGTGCTGCTCGGCCACGACGACCGGGCGGTGCTGACCGATTTCGGCATTGCCACCTTCCAGGGCGACCCCAAGCTCACCCAGACCGGCATGGTGATGGGCTCGCCCGGATTCACCGCCCCCGAGCGGATCCGCGGCGAGGACGCGTCGCCCGCCTCCGACCTGTGGTCGCTCGGCGCGACCTTGTTCGCGGCGGTCGAGGGGCACGGCCCCTTCGAGAAGCGCGGCGGGGCGGTCACGACCATGTCCGCCATCATCAACGAAGACGCACCCGGGGCGCCGACGGCGGGCGCGCTGGCACCCGTGATCGCCGCGCTGCTGCGCCGCGAGCCAGGTGACCGGCCGGACGCGGCCCGCGCCGCCCGGATGATCACCGATGTGCTGCCGCAGCTGACCGACCGGCCCGCGGCCCCGGCCGGCGGTTACGTACCCACGGCCATATCCGCCTCGCCGCCGGTCAAGCCGCCGGTCAAGCCGCCGGAGCCGGCCCGGCCCGGGACACCTCACCCCGGTGAGACCGCACTGGACTTCGGCTCGGCGGACCCGGTCAGCCCGGCGGGCGCCAGCCCGGCGGGCGCCAGCCCGGCGGGCGCCCGCCTGGCGGGCGGCGAGGGGACCCCCGAGCAGACGGCACCGACCGCGCCGCAGCAGGTGCTTGGAGACCAGCGGTACGGACTAACGGCGGGTAGCGCCGGGGGCGTTGAGGGCGGGACCGTTCAGGGCGCGTCTCCCGGGTGGCCGTCCGGGTACTCGCCCGGGCCGTCCGGATACGAGTCGTCGGCCCATCCCGAGAAGCCGCCGCCCGACTTCTCGTCCTGGTACGACCCGTCACCCCGGTCGGGCCCGGCACCGCCGCTGGGCTACGGTCCCCGGTCTCAGGCCGGTTCGGAGTACCAGTCGCCGCCCGGTTACAGTCCCGGACCCCCATCCGGTTCTGGATACCAGTCCCCGCCCGCCCCCGGGAACGCGCCGGTCCGGCGCCAGCGGTCTGGCCTGGGGTGGAAGATCGCCATCGCGGTACTGGCCCTGGTCGGCGTGGCCGCGGGCATCGCGACCGTGTTGCTGCTGCATCACAACAATTCCGCGACGCCACCGGGCAACACGTCGGCGTCCACCACCCCCGCGCCTGCCGGTTCGCCCCCGCAGATCGTCGACGCGATCAACGAGCCCGCGGGCGCGCTTCCGGCCGGTTACGCGCCTTACTCCCAGCGGGCCGGGGGCACCGAGAAGGCGGGCTTCAGCCTCGCCGAGCCCACCAGCTGGAAGGCATCCGCCAGCGGCTACCGAACGCGCCTGACGGATCCGTCGGCGAACGAGTACCTGGTCGTCGACCTCACGCCGCATACCTTCCCGAATGACATGCTGAGGGAAGCGACCTACATCAGGAATCACTCGCTGTCCGGCTTCCCCGGCTACCGGCAGATCAACCTGGCCCGACTGACGATCCGCGGCCAGCCGGGAGCCTACTGGAAGTTCACCTGGGATGATCAGGGCGTCCAGCAGGAGGTCATCGACCTGCTCTACGTCGCGCAGACCTCAGCGGGCCCGCAGTCGTACGCGCTGCTCATGACCTCCCCGGCCAGTACCTGGAGCCAGCCCCAGGTGAAGTCGGTGTTCGACGAGGAGATGCGGACGTTCAGCCCGTCGACGTGATGAGCGGTCAGTAGTAGCCGTTGGCTTCCTCGAAAGCCCAGGCGCTGCAGGGATTCCCGTACGTCGCCTTGATGTACCCCAGGCCCCACCTGATCTGAGTCGCCGGGTCCGTCTGCCAGTCCGCTCCGGCGCTGGACATCTTGCTGCCCGGCAAGGCCTGCGGGATGCCGTAGGCGCCGCTGGCGTTCTCGGCGTCGTACACCCAGCCGCTCTCCCGGTTCCAGATGTCCACCAGGCAGCCGAAATAGGTCTGCGGGCTGAAACCGAAGCTGGCCATCATGTTGTAGGCGGTGGACTGCGCGGTCCCCGGATCTGGCGGCGTGGAGGTGACGTAGACGACTCCCCCGCTGCCTGCTCCGGCGCCCGTACCGGTACCCGCACCCGCGCCCGTGCCGGCCGCCACGTCGGCCGCGGCGACCTGCGTGGGCGAGGCCAGCTTGGGCTTGGCCACCACGGTCAGCGTGCGCGCGGCGGTGGTCATCGCGATCAGCTGCTCGCGCTCGGCTTCAAGCGCCGCCATGGTATGACTGCCCGGCACCAGCTCAATGGCCTGAACGGCGCTGAAGGCGCTCGTGCCCGGGGCGAATACCGAAGCGCCCACCGCGACCCCGATCACCACGATCACCGCGATGACGGCCACCGGGAAAACTATGCCAAGACGTCGGATCAGGCCCCGCTTACGCCGACCACTACTGGCCCCGGTCCGGTGTCGCGACAAGGCAATCCTTTCGTTCGGCCACGCCCGGCTGACACCAGGTGCCGACACTAAAGAAGTCATGGCTCCGGCTGCGGGCCCGCGCGGTAACGATGCTGCGCTGCCGACCCGCTGCACCTGACCTGGTGCGCCGCCCGGGCCGCCTCACACAAGTACCGCTGGCGCTCAACAATGCCAGAAACACCACGCCGTCGCGCAGCACTTCCCCGAGAAAACCAGCCACGGGTTCACCAGACAGCCCGGGACCATGACCACAAGGCTGTTCGCCTGGCGGCCGGCCGCCGAGGCATGGCGCAGCGGCTGATCATTGCGGTCGGGGCGGGGAAGGCTGTAACAATCTGACCATGGAAACACCTCTGTCGCCCGTTGACTTCGCCCGCCGGACCCGCCGTCTGCACGGCAGCCGCGAGGCGGTCGTCGACGGTGAACTCCGCCTGACCTATGAGCAGTTCTTCGACCGCTGTGACCGTTGGTCATCGGCCCTGCAGGGGCTGGGTGTGATCCAAGGCGACCGCGTGGCGACGATCGCGCCTAATACGCACGCCCAGCTCGAGGCGTTCTACGCGGTGCCGCAACTCGGCGCCGTCCTGGTACCGATCAACTACCGGCTGACCCCGGAAGACTTCGTCTACATCGTGAATCACTCCGGCGCCACGGTGGTCTGCGTGCACAGCGACTACCTGGCGGCGGTGGACGACGTCCGCGACCAGATGCCGGAGGTCAGGCATTTCGTGGCCTTCGAGGGTGCCGAGGGTGGCCGGGACGGCTGGCTTGACTACGAAGCGGCCGTCGCCGCGGCCGACCCCGGCTTCACCCGGCCCGAGATCGGCGAGCGGGACCTGCTCTCGATCAACTACACCAGCGGCACGACGGCGCGGCCCAAGGGCGTGATGATCACCCACAGGAACGCCGCGATGAACACGATCGGGACCCTGCTGCACCTGCCGATCGCGGTGGGTGAGCGGTACCTGTGGACGCTGCCGATGTTCCACGCCAACGGCTGGACCTACACCTGGACGGTGACGGCGGCCGCGGGTACCCACATCTGCCTGCGGAAGGTCGACCCGGCGACCATCTTCGCGCTGATCAGGGACGAAAAGGTGAGCTGGCTGTGCGCCGCGCCGACCGTCCTGATCTCGCTGGCCAATGCGCCCGCCTCGGTGCGGGGCGAGGTCCCGGCCGGCGTGCACGTCGTGACGGCCGGGGCGCCCCCGGCCGCGGCCACGATCGAGCGGATGGAGGGAGAGTTCGGCTGGGAGATCACGCAGGCCTACGGCCTGACCGAGACCGCCCCGTTCATCACGGTCTGCGCCCCGCTGCCGGAACACGAGGGCCTGGCCCCGGGAGATCGCGCGGTCATCAAGGCCCGGCAGGGGGTCGAGCTGCTGACCTCAGGCGAGCTGAGGGTGGTAGACGGCGACGGCCGCGAGGTGCCCGCCGACGGACAGACCGTGGGCGAGATCGTCGTCCGCGGCAACGTCGTCATGGAGGGCTACTACCACGACCCGGAGGCGACCGAGCGGGCCATGGGGGACGGCTGGTTCCACACCGGCGACGCGGCCGTGGTCCAGCCCGACGGCTACGTGGAGATCCGGGACCGGCTCAAGGACGTCATCATCAGCGGCGGCGAGAACATCTCCTCGGTCGAGGTAGAAGGAGTGCTGCTCCGCCACCCGGCCGTCCAGGAAGTCGCCATCGTCGGCCTGCCGGACGAGAAGTGGGGCGAGACCCCGCACGCGTTCGTGGTGCTCCGTCAGGGTGCCAGTGTCACCGAAGCAGAGATCATCGCACTCGCGCGGGAGCGGCTCGCCCACTTCAAGGCCCCGCGCGGGGTCACGTTCGTCGGCGAGCTGCCCAAGACCGCGACCGGAAAGATCCAGAAGTACGTCCTGCGCAAGGGGGCGCCCAACCTCGCGAGCCAGTAGCCGGAGTCCTCCGGCTTTGTCTGCAGTTCCCGGGGTCATGACCCCGGGAACTGCAGACAAAGCGACGCCGGGCCGAGATCACCAGTCGAGTGCCTCGGCCAGGTTGCGATACTCGAACAGCTCGGTCTTGTCGAACCACAAGTCCACCTCGTACTGCGCCTCCTCCCGGTTGCCCGACGCATGCACGAGGTTGGCGACGGCCTTGCCCGTCGTGGTGGCGACGGCCTTGGACTGGTGCGCGAAGTCGCCCCGGATCGACCCGGGCTGCGCCTCGTTCGGGTAGGTAGTCCCGACCATCTTGCGTACCGTGGCCACCGCGTCCTCGCCCTCGAGCGCGAACGCGATGACCGGGCCCCGCTGCATGAACGTCGCAGTCGCGTTATAGACGCCCGGCCCCAGCCGTTCCTCCAGGTCGAAATAGTGCTTGCGGGCGAAGTCTGCGTCTATCTCGCGCATTTTCATGCCGATGATCTTCAGCGAGGCGTCTTCGAACCGCTGGATGATACGTCCGGCTAGGCCGCGGACAACGGCATCCGGCTTCAGCACGACAAGCGTGCGCTCCCGCAACTGCTGAGAGTCGGCCACGGTGATCCTTCCCCTATTCGTGAATGGACACAGGGTAGCGGACTAGCTGAGAACGGCAGGCTGACCACCCGCGGCCCGTCGCAGCTAGACGAGGCGTAACACCCGGTCGTTCGGAAAATAAGATCTTTCATGCCGAACGGGCCGGGGTTTCACCATCCCCGCCCACCGGAGAGCGTGGGTTCACCGTGCGAGTGGGACGCGGTCCCACTCAGGCCTCGCGCAGCCGCGGGAGTACCTGGCCGGCGTAGAACTCGAAGAAGCCCTCGCATTCCCCGCCCACCTGGCCGATGTACACCTCGTCGAACCCGGCCTCGGTGTAGGCGCGCACGCCGGCCACATGGACGTCCGGATCGGGTCCGCACGGGGCGGCGATCATGTCTTCTGAGACGAGTTCCGCGACCTGGCTGAAGTGCCGGGGCAACGGCAGTAGCTGCATGGCCTCACCGGGAATCGCATCGGTCGGCCAGAGCCGGTGCATGGTCTTGCGAGCCTGGCCGGCGTCCTGGCCCCAGCAGACCTTCAGCCCGCCCTGGACCGGCCGCTCCCCGCCGCCTGCCTCACGGTAGAGGCGGACGAAGTCACGGTTCGGCTGCACGCACATATAGCCGTCGGCGATGCGCGCCGCGAGGCGGATGGCCTTGTCGCCGAAACCGGACAGGTAGATCGGCGGCGGCTCGTCCGGCACCGAATACAGCCGCGCCGTCTCGACGGTGTAGTGCCGCCCGGTGTGGGAGATGAGCTTGCCGCCCAGCAGTTCCCTGATCACGTGGACGGCTTCCTCGAGCATCTCCATCCGCTCTTCGGCGGCGGGCCAGCGGCTGCCTAGGACGTGCTCGTTCAGCGCCTCCCCGGTGCCTACCCCAAGCGTGAACCTGTTGCCGGTAAGCAATGCGGAAGTCGCGGCGGCCTGGGCCACGATGGCCGGATGCTGGCGCAGCAGCGGGCAGGTCACCGCCGTCGTGACCGGCAACGACGTGACCTGCGATATCGCGCCGATCAACGACCACACGAACCCGCTCTGCCCTTGTTCATCCAGCCACGGGTGGTAGTGATCAGAGATCCACAGGCCGTCGAAGCCTGCCTCATCCGCCAGCTGGGCCTGGCGGACCAGCTCACTCGGGCTGTACTCCTCGCAGGAAAGGAAATAACCGTAGCGGGTCATGGATCAGCGGTCCCTTCGCGAAGCGGCGGCCTGAACAGGCGCTCCGGCTACCCGGTTACACAGGCGCAAACCGGAGTTGCCCCGGATCTTTCCCGGGCCGTGCGAATGCCTTCGCCACCCGACGACTGTGCCGGTCATGATGCCGGCCAGCGGCCGCCGCGACCGGCTCCCTGTCAGCCGATCGGCGGATCGGCTCAGCCGTCCGGCCAGTCCTGCGGTTCAGCCAGCGCCCGGACAAATGCGGCTGACCGGTCGATGCGCGCCGCGCCCGGTGTTGGGAGGCTGAAGGCAGCTAGCCGCACAGGGGCGAAAGGAAAGACAAGGCGAATGCCAGCAGTGATCGAGGTGCAGCACCTGCACAAGAGTTACGGGAAGACCGTAGCGGTTGACGATATTTCCTTCGCCGTGGCCGAGGGCGAGATCTTCGGGATTCTCGGCCCCAACGGCGCCGGTAAGTCCACCACCGTGGAATGCATCGAGGGCCTGCGGGCCCCCGACCGGGGCCAGATCACCGTGCTCGGGCTGGACCCCCAGCGGGACCAGGCCGAGCTGACCCAGCAGCTGGGCGTCCAACTGCAAGACAGCCACCTGCCCGGCCGACTGCGGGTCGCGGAGGCCCTCGCGCTCTACAGCGCTTTCTACCGGGCCCCGGCCGACTGGCGCGCGCTGATGGACGTGCTCGGGCTGGCGGGCAAGGCCGACACCAGGTTCGGCAAGCTGTCCGGAGGCCAGAAGCAGCGGCTCTCGATCGCGCTGGCCCTGGTCGGGAACCCCCGGGTGGCGATGCTCGATGAGCTGACTACCGGGCTGGATCCGCAGGCCCGGCGGGACACCTGGGAGCTGATCGAGGACGTGCGGGGCCGCGGTGTCACGATCGTGCTCGTTACCCACTTCATGGCGGAAGCCGAACGGCTCTGCGACCGGGTGGCGGTGATCGACTCGGGCCGCGTCGTGGCGGTGGACACCCCGGCCGCGCTGACCGAACGGGTCCAGACCGGGCAGCGGATCCAGTTCCGCTCGTCCGCCCCGTTCGATGACCGGCTCCTGACTGTTCTGCCTGACGTGACCAGCATCATCCACCGGGGCGATGTCGTGGTGGTCACAGGTAACGACAACGCGCTGAACGCGGTCACCTCCGTGCTGGCCCGCCACCAGATCGTGGTCCATCAGCTGCGCGTGGAGCAGGCCAGCCTGGAGGACGCGTTCGTCGCGCTGACCGGCCGGCACGCGGCGGCCACGCCCGGAGCCGGTCACAACGGCCCGGTCCAGGACTAGGAGCGAAGATCATGGCCGTCACGACCCTCGTACCACCCGCCGCTACCCAGGGCTCCGCGCTGGGCCGGCTCACGACCACCGAACTGAGGCTGTTCATCCGGGAGCGCACCGGGCCTATCTGGGGAGTGGGCTTCCCGCTGCTCCTGCTGATCATCTTCGGCAGCATCGGTTCCTTCAGCAAGCCGCGCCAGGTCTTCGGCGGCTTCACCGAGCTCGACATCTACGTGCCCATCCTGATCGCGTTCTCGATAGCTATCCTCTCGCTCAGCGCCCTCCCATCGGTGCTGGCCGGCTACCGGGAACAGGGCGTCCTGCGCCGCTTGAAGACCACGCCGATCGGACCGGTCCGGGTACTCACCGCCCAGCTCGCGGTCCACCTGGCCGCCCTGATAGTCACGGTGGCCGTGATCCTGGTCGTCGCGAGGTTCGCGTACCACGTCTTCCTGCCGCGACAGCTAGGCGGGTTCGTCATCGCCGCCCTGCTGGCCGCCGTAGCGCTGCTGTCCGTCGGCCTGTTCATCGCCGCGGTCGCGCCGGGCGCCCGGGCCGCCCAGGCGATCGGCACGATTGTGTTCTTCCCCATGATGTTCTTCGCCGGGCTGTGGCTGCCCATCGCCCAGATGCCCGCGGTGCTGCGCCACATCAGCCACGCCTCCCCGCTCGGCGCGGCGGTCCAGGCCCTGCAGGACTCCGCCCAGGGACACTGGCCGACCGGGCTGCAGCTGGTGACCCTGGCGGCCTACGCGGTGGCGTTCGGCTTGGCTGCGGTTAGATTGTTTCGCTGGGAGTAGTTTTCGCACGGAGGGCTCAGATGAGTGATCAGATGCCGCTCTCCCGCCGGATGGACGCGGGAGAGCAGCGCATGCTTCCCGCGCTGACCGTGGGGCCATACGTCCTGCTCGGACTGCTGGTCATCTTCACGGTGATAGAAAAGCACTCGGACGGTAACTCCCTGCTCATCGACCTGGGCTTGTGCGCGCTGGCCGCGGTGTGGATACTGTGGATGTTCACGCTGCATCCCGCCTGGCGGGTGCGCCCGCGGATGATGGCGGTGTTCTTCACCGTGATGGTCGTGATCACGGCGATCCTGGTCATCCGGGACCCCTGGTTCGGGTTCTTGACCCCCGCCGGCTACTTCTACGCGTTCGGGGTTCTGCGCTGGCCAGGGCGGCTGGCCGGCGTGGCGGCGGTGGCGGTGGTGGCGGGTACCGCGCAGGCCTCCAGCGTGAACAAGGCCACGCTTTTGGGCGTGACGATTTACCTCGCCGTCGTCACCGTGAACGTGCTCCCCATGTGCGGCCTCACCTGGATTGATTACCAGTCCAACCGGCAGAAGGACCAGCGTGAGCAGGCCCTGGACGACGTGAGCGAGGCCAATCGCAGGCTTGAGGCGACGCTGGCCGAGAACGCGGGTCTGCACGAGCAGCTGCTGGCCCAGGCCAGGGAGGCCGGGGTCCTGGATGAGCGGCAGCGGATGGCGCGGGAGATTCACGACACTTTGGCCCAGGGACTGACCGGGATCGTTACCCAGCTGCAGGCGGCCGAGCAGGCCAGTGACGATCCGGCTGAGTGGCGCCGGCATTTCGAGACCGCGACCCGGCTGGCCCGGGAGAGCCTGTCCGAGGCGCGGCGGTCGGTGGACGCGCTGCGGCCCGAGCCGCTGGAGACGGGCCGGCTGCCTGCCGCGCTGGCCGACGTCGCCGACCGCTGGTCGGCGCTGCACGGGATCACGGTCCAGGTGACGACGACAGGCACCGCGCGGCCGATGCCGGCCGAAGCGGAGCTCGCGCTGCTACGCACGGCGCAGGAAGGGCTGGCAAACGTGGCCCGGCACGCGCAGGCGAGCAGCGCCTGGGTGACACTGTCCTACATGGAGCAGGAGGTCGCCCTGGACGTGCGCGACGACGGCAAAGGCTTCGAACCGGCCCAGGCCGACGGGTTCGGCCTGGTCGCGATGCGGCAGCGAGTCGAAGGACTATCCGGAACGCTGCAGGTCGAATCGGAACCGGGAGCTGGCACGGCGATCTCGGCCTGTGTCCCGGTCGCGGCCGGACAGGCCGGCGCGTGAGCCGCCCCGAGGCGGGGCCGCTGGCCTCGCCAGCGCCCGGCGCGGGCGGCACCCCGATCAAGCTGCTGATCGTGGATGATCACCCCGTGGTCAGGGACGGGCTGAGCAGCATGTTCACGCGCGATCCGGAGTTCGAGGTGCTCGGCGAGGCCGCCGACGGCGCCGAGGCCGTCCGGCTCGCCGCGACGCTGGCGCCCGACGTGATCCTGATGGACCTGCGGATGCCTGGCATGGACGGCCTGACCGCGATCACCGAACTAGGCAAGCGGGGTATCGCGGCGCGCGTGCTCGTGCTGACCACCTACGACACCGACAGCCACGTGCTGCCCGCGATCGAGGCAGGCGCGACTGGCTACCTGCTCAAGGATGCTCCCCGTGCCGAATTGCTGCGGGCGGTGCGGGCCGCGGCCCGGGGCGAGGCGGTGCTCTCGCCGTCGGTGGCCGCCCGGCTGATGAGCCGGTTCCGGACGCCCGGCGCGGGGCCGCTCAGCCATCGGGAACTCGAGGTCCTCGAACTGGTCGCGGCCGGGACCACCAACCGGGAAGCGGCCGCCAGGCTGTACATCAGCGAGGCCACGGTCAAGACCCACCTGCTGAACATCTACGCCAAGCTCGGTGTCAGCGACCGCGCGGCCGCCGTGGCCGAGGCGTTCAACCGGGGACTGCTCACCCCGGCCACGCAGGAACGGCCGTAATACGCCCTTAGCGGCCACTGAAATCATCCTCCTGCCGGGCCTTGGCCAGATACGATTAGCGGTAGTTTCCGCTGGTCAGGGGCTCGTGCCATGGCCCGCGTTAAGCTGAACTTCATGGTCGAACCGAGGTACACCGTAAAGGCTCTCGATCAGTCGACGTGGGCCGCGTTCGCCGCGTTGGTGGAGCGCAACAACGGTATCTTTGGCGGCTGCTGGTGCATGGGCTTCCACCCCGAACAGTCTTGGCCCGACGTGGTGCAGGAGCGTGTGCCGCAGAAACGTGCTGCGAAGGAACAGCGAGTCCGAGAGGGTAAAGCCCATGCCGCGCTCGTTTTCGAGGGGAAAGACTGCGTCGGCTGGTGCCAGTTCGGCGCACCCGACGAGGTGCCCCGGATCAAGAGCCGGGCGGCGTACGAAAAGGGCCGGACGACCTCGCCAGCCTGGCGAATCGCGTGCTGCTATGTCGGTAAGGGGCTCCGGCGTCAGGGCGTGGCCACGGCGGCGCTCGCCGGTGCGGTCGATCTCATCGCGGGCCTGGGCGGGGGGACTGTCGAGGGATACCCGGAGCCGGCCGACTCGGTGCCCGCCGGCTTCCTCTACAACGGTGCTTTGTCGACCTACGAGAAGCTCGGGTTCACCCGTGACCGCAAAATCGGCAAGCACCGCTGGGTCGTGACCAGGGTCGTCGAGCCGAGATCGTAGAAGACGCCGAGACCACGCCCAGTAGGAGCTGGCATGCGCATCATCGACGAGTCCCAAGCCGAGCGGCGTACGTCTGAGTAGGGGCATCGCGCCATAGGAGGTCGTACCGGTGTCGCTCTACATTCTGTTGGAAAGCCAGGGACGCTCGGCTCAGCGATCCTGATGGTCGTCGTCTTCGGGCGACATCATCAGGTTCGCGAGCGCGCCTAGCCTGGGGAACTCGACACGCACGGTCTCGCCCGCCCGCAGCCAGCGCGGCGGCTCCTGCGCACCGCCAACCCCGGAGGGCGTGCCTGTCGCGATCACGTCGCCAGGTTCCAGCGTTACGAACTCGCTGATGAAACTGATCAGCCGGGCCACGGGGAAGATCATTTCTCGCGTGTTGGAGGACTGCACCACCTCGTCGCCTATCCGCGTCCGCAAGTCCAGCTGTTGCGGGTCGCCAACCTCGTCCGCCGTGACCAGGGCCGGCCCCATCGGGGCGAATCCGTCCGGGCTCTTGCCCAGTACCCACTGCCCGTTGCGGTGCTGCACGTCACGAGCGCTGACATCGTTGACCGCCAGGTAACCCGCCACGTACTCGAGCGCGTCCGCCTCCTTGACGCCCTTGCAGGTCTTGCCCAGGACGACGCCGAGTTCACCCTCGTAGTCGATCTGCTCGGAGGTGCGGGGCATCCTGATCGGGCTATACGGGCCGTTGACCGTGTTGCTGAGCTTGGCGAAGACCACTGGCTCCGCCGGGGTGACCAGTCCCGCCTCGGCCGCATGGTCACGGTAGTTGAGCCCGATGCAGATGAGCTTGCCCGGGTTGGGGACCGGCGCCAGCAACTGCGAGCCCGCTATCTCCAGCCACATTTCGGGCGGCGCGCTCTGGATGACGTGACGGGCCAGGTCCAGGAGTTCGTCACCGCCACGCAGCAGCTGCAGCATGTCCGTGGGCAGCCGCGGGTCGGCCCCATTCAGGTCGATCACCCGCGTCATCGATGGGCCGGTTACGCCCTCGACCCCGCCGGACCGGATCTGTCCGTCGCGGGTGAAGCTGATCAGCTGCATCCGGTTCTCCTCGTGATCGTGGTGCGGCCGTGATCGATCATCGCGTCCCGGCCCTGGCGGCCTCGCTCTCCTCGCGCAGCCTTAGCCGAACCGCCTCCGCGTCAAGCGCGCCCCGCTCCATGGCCATCCTGAGCGTGCGGATCGTGTCGCGGACCCCTTCGCTGACCGGTCGCCAGCGCACCGGTGCTACCGCCGTACTCAACAAGCGCTCATCCACCTCGACCGGCCCCATCATCGCCGCGTCGCCAATGCCGACGCGCCCCTGCATGGCGGGTTCGGTGTCCTCGATGGCAGCCACCAGATCGTGCACGCTACTGGCCGCGCCGCCGAGGTTGAATACCTGCGCTCCGGCCGGGACCGCCTGCGCGGCCTGAACGAAGGCGCTGGCCACGTCCGAAGCGTGCGCGAAGACGATCTGGCCGCGCCACGGGATGTAATAGTCGGTGATGACAGCCGCGGCCAGCATCGCCTTGCTTGGCGGCGAGCTGTTGCCCTGGTCACGCCCCGGGCCGTAGACGATCCCGCAGGGCCGCAGGCCGATGCTGGCCAGTCCGTTATCTTCCCAGTAGATCCGCGCGGTGCCCTCGTTAGCCTGCTTGAACACCCCGTACAAGGTGGGCGGACGGATCGGCGTGTCGAGTCTGAGAGGAGCCGAAGGGTTGGCGTCGTCAGCGCTGTAGACGCTTCCGGAGCTGGCGTAGGCGATCCCGCGTACCTGGTCGCCATTGCGGCGGGCCGCCTCGAATACCGCGGTCGTCCCGACGACGTTGACCGTCGCGCCCAGCACCGGGTCGGCTCGCACGAAGGGGACCTGGAGCGCCGCCATGTGCACGATCCGGGTCACCTGCTGCTCGGCGACCACGCGCTCGAGAGCGTCCACGTCGGCCACGTCCCCGCTGACGAAGACGATGCGGGCAAGTTCATCGTCGTCGATGAACAGGCGCAGCCGGTCCACATTCGTAGCGATATCGTGGGCGACGACGCTGGCTCCCTGGTCGAGCAGATGCCTGATCGTCCACGCGCCGAGCGCCCCGAGCGCGCCGGTGACGAGATACCGCTCAGGTTCATCATTGTTCAGCAACGGATTGCCTCTCTGATGCCCGGCGTACGCCGCCGTGGCGTTGCGCATCATCCGGCCCTGCTCGGCCCACCAGTCGTACAGGATCCCGACGTCGTGCCCGCCGCGGAAGTGCCGGACACCGAGGTCAAGGTGCCAGTCCGCTTATCCGATCTCGCCAACAAGATGTCATGTACGATATCTCATAATGCCTTGGATCGAGCCCGAAAGCCAGCAAGATGCTTGATGTCTCCGGCCTCGACGCGGTGCTGATATTCGGCCTTCATGAGGAGCCGGCAGTCCGGGACTACGCGCAGCAGGCACTGGACGCGAGCGGTTGCACGGCCGTGATCGGCCCCATGGCCTGAGCGGACCGGGCCTGAGCGGACCGGGCCTGCCTTGGTCGCGGCCGGGCGCGAGGTGCTAGAGGTCGTTGATGCCCGTGAACACAGTGCCGGCATCATCACCGGCGGTGAGGCCGGGGCGCAGCTTGGTGCCGAGCCCGGGTCCGGACGGCGGGGAGATCTGACCGCCGCTGATCGTCGGCATCTCGGTGACGATATCCCGGTACCACCCGGTGTAGTACGCGCGCACGGTTTCCTGCATTAGCGCGTTGGGTGTGTTGCTGACCAGATGCGCGGAGGCGGTCAGCACCACCGGCCCGGTGCAGTCGTGGGGCGCGATGGCCAAGTCGTAGGCTTGCGCGAGCGATGCCACCCGGCAGGCCTCGGTGAGGCCGCCGACCCAGCCGAGGTCGAACATGATGACCTTTGCGGCGCCGGCCTCGAGCAACGTCCGGAACGAAGCCAGGCCGGCCATGGTCTCACCCATGGCCACCGGGACGTAGGTGCTGGCGGCGAAGGTGGCTGCCGCCGCCAGGTTGTCAGCCTTGACCGGGTCCTCGAACCAGTACACGCCCAGCGGCTCGACGGCCCTGGCGATCTTCAGCGCCGCGCCGAGGTGCCAGACCGCGTGCATCTCCAGCATGACGTCCATCGCATCGCCGACGGCCTCACGGATCTGCGCGATCAATGCGACTCCGGCGCTGAGGTCCGCGGGACGGATGTCATACCCCTTGGACGCCGCTGCGTAGGGATCGAACGGCCAGATCTTCATCGCGCTGATGCCCTGGTCGAGCAGCTGCCGGGCTAGCTCGGCCGGCCTATCGATGGCCATCTGCAGGTCTTCGTAGGGCTCCGTCGTTCCGGCGGCCGCAAGAAGGCCGTCCTGGGCGGCGGTCCCGCGATCGGTAGCACGGAGCGCGCCGCGTGTCCCGCGCCCGTAAGTGGGTCCCGCGCAGGTGTTGTAGATGCGCGCCGATTCCCGGGTGGCGCCACCGAGCAGGTCCGTGATGGGGCGGTCCAGGGCCTGGCCGCGGATATCCCACAGGGCCAGGTCCACGGCCGACAGGCCGCGAGTCTCGGCGCCCGTCCCCTGATAGCCGAGAAAGGCCCCAGAAAGTTCGTGCCAGTGCTGGCTGACCAGGAGCGGATCCTTGCCCACCAGGTACGGCGCGATCGTCTCGTGGATGTGCGCCTCCACCGTCGCGGGCCCGATGCACGTCTCGCCGAGCCCGACGATGCCCTCGTCCGTGTGGACCTGCACCCATAGCATCTGCGGATGCCCGGCCAGGCGTACCGTCTCCAGCCCGGTGACCTTCATGAGTTCTTCAGGTACCTCTCCAGGTCCATATCGCTGATGGCGGCGGCTTCGCCCAGGCTGGCCACGACGTCGGGCGGCAGCGCGATCCCGTCCCGGAGCGAACGATCGAGGTTCTCCCACTCCTTCTCACCGGGAACGTAGAGCCGGTCAACCCCAGCCGCGCGGGGGGCGGCGTGGATCTCGTCGATGAGGCTCTCTATGCGTGCGGGCAGATCCGGGCCGATGGCCGCGACATCCAGCGCCAGGAACGCGGCACCGTGGCGGGTCGGCGCCGACGGATCGCCCGCCAGCCAGCTCCCGACCCGTGCGGTCATGGCCGCACCGGTCAGGGCTCCAGCCAGGGTCTCGATCAGCAGCGCGAGGCCGAACCCCTTGTGGCCCGCGGCCGGCGTGAGCGTGCTGTGCGCCGGGTACGCCAGCGGGTCGTCGGTAGGCCGCCCCTGATCATCGATCAGCCACGTGGCCGGAATCGGCTCGCCGCGCTCGCGCGCGGCGAGCACCTTTCCGCCCGCGACCGTCGCGATCGACATGTCCAGCATGAGCGGGCGGTGCCGGCGCCGGCACCGCATAAGCCAGCGGGTTGCTGCCGGTCACGGCGCCGCGCGACCCGGGTGAGGCGACCGACGGGATGTCGTTGGCCATGGCCAGCCCGATGAACCCCGACCGCGCCGCCTGGGCCGCATAGGTACCAGCCGCTCCGAAATGACAACTGTTGCGGACCCCGACGTACCCCAGTCCCGTATGCCTGGCCTTGCCCACCGCGAGGTCCATGGCATAGGTCGAGGTCACCATGCCGAGGCTGGAGTCGCCATCGACCAGCGCCCAGCCCGGTCCTTCCGTCGCGACCGACGGTACGCCGCGAGGTGCCAGACCGCCGCTCCTGAGGCGCCGGAGGTATCCGCGGAGCGCCTTGGTTCCATGCGTGAATACACCCCACGCATCGGTCGTGGTCAGGATCTCCGCGGTGACCCGCGAGTCAGCCTCACCCACGCCGCAGTTACGGAGCGCGCCGACGCAGAATTCGCTGAGATTGTCGATGGAGATGACCTGCGGTGAATTGCTCATCGCCCTCCTGCCGTTACCCGTCCCCGACGGGCTGGAGCGGGCTCGGGACCAGGGCGGCGATCGCATCCGGAATCTCGGGAAGATAGTTCAAGGACCCCATCGGCCGTCCCTCAGGATGGTGCAGCGACCAAGCGCTGCAGAACTTCGAATATCGTACACCAAGCGACCTTTCGCGTCGCCGACCCGGGTGGATCAGGGTCTACGGGGACGGACAGGCAGCGGTCTCGGCGCCTATTGCGGGCCGAAGTACGGGGCGACGAGCTCGTGATCGATGCGAGAGAAATTCAGCTTGCCGATCATCTCGCGATGCTCACGGATGGTCGCGACCGCGGCGTCCGCGTCGCGTGCCTTGATGGCGTCGTAGCGGGTGACGGCCAGGTCCAGCATGAGATCCCAGGTGTCCGGGAAGCTGTCCACGAACACCCGGTCGAGACGCAACCCGACCGGGCCCATCAGCATGACGATAAAGCGGTTCAGCCGGGGGTAGCCGACGGCCCGGAACATAAGCTCGTGGCTCTCGGCCGTCAGGCGACGGAACGTGCGCCCGTCCCGGACGGTCCGGGCCTTCTTCAGGCCGCGGACGATCTGGCCCAGCTCGGCGATTTCTTCGGTGGTGATCTTCTCGACCAGGCGCGGGAACGCGGGGAGCTCGATGGCATTGACGAGGAAGCCTTGCTCCTCCATGTCCACCCGGGACACCCAGCGCACCGTCGCGCCCCGGTAGGGCGTGACATCCACGAGACCGTCGGCCTCGAGCAGGGCGAGCGCCTCTCGCACGGGCGTCTTTGACACCTGCAGCATCGCGGCGAGCTCGTTCTCGACGAGACGGGTGCCTGGCGGGATTACCAGTTCGACGATCATCTCGCCGAGAGAGGTATAGGCCGCCTGCTTGTAGGTGGCAACGGGCAGAGGCGCGGGCTGGCGGAAAACGAGGATCGCCTCCTTCCGGGCCGGCCATGGCGGCTCGGCGACCGTGTCGGTCAGCCGGCGCCCGAGGCGACTGAACTGCCGATAATGCTAGCTTACGGGCGTCCGGCCCGGCCATGCGCGCAGCCGTCGCCACGGATAGTCGCCAGGGCCATGAGCATCGCCTTTTCCCTGTCAGCTCGGCGCGGCCGGTCTGGGCGGCGTGCGCACCGAGGCCATTCCGCCGTCGGCGGTCCAGACCGAACCGTTGACGAAGCACACAATGCACTCGACAGGCATCATCACACGCGAGCCGCCCGTCTTCGCCAGTTTTTAGAATATCGTACACGGCCCGAGATGATCTTCAGGTGGGCGAGTCTGCCGGGAGATTCCGCCCACGAGCCGCCCTGCCTGGTGCGCCGCCCGCCCCGCTGGGCTGGTTGCGGTCAGATGGTATCTTGTATATCATCTCCCCAACATCGACGTTAACGCCGAAACGGTGAAATTGCGTGCGCGAGGTGACGATCCCATCGGTCGGCATGGCAATGACCGAAGCCGTGCTAAACGCGTGGTTGAAGAACCCGGGCGACAGCGTCGCCGTCGGCGAGGCGATAGCCGAGATAGAAACCGATAAATCATCGCTCGACCTCGAGAGCCCGGGCGACGGGGTGCTCGGCCGGCACCTGGTGTCAGCAGGCGCGAGTGTGCCGGTGGGCCAGGTCATCGTGCGCCTACTCGAGCCGGGAGAGATCGAACCGCACGACAATGACGGCCCGCACGCGGTGGCTGAGACGGCCGCCGACGGCGGGGGGGCCGCACCCGGCGTCCGCGATGAGACGGTGCGAACCGGACCGCAGGACCGGGTCCCGCACACCCTCTCGCCACGCAAGCGCCGGGAACTGCGCGAGCAGGCCGATGCGCAGGCCCAGGCCGCATCCGGACGGCGAGGTCCGCGCTTTCGAGCCGCGATCGCCGAGCACGTCTCGGAGTCGTGGCGGACGATCCCGCACTTCGCCGTCGTCCGGCAGATCGACGCGCGGAGCGTTCACACCTCGCTGGCCGCAATGCGGGGGAACGGGCTGCCGGCCACGGTCACGGACCTCCTGCTCCGCGCCCTCGCGCTGGCGGTAGCGGTAGCGGCGGACAGCGCAGGCGATATCGGTCTGGCCGTTGCGACGCCCGACGGCGTCGTCATCCCGGTCGTCGCGGGCGTCCCTGGCCTCGGTCCCGCGGGCCTCGTCGCGGCCCGGGCGGCGGCGGTCGCTCGGGCGCGGGAAGGTCAGTTGTCGGCGAGGGACCTGACCGCCGGGCCGGTTGCCTCGCTGTCTAATCTCGGCGGCCACGGGGTGGACTCGTTCACCGGCATCATTCCGGCTGGGCAGAAGCTGTTGCTCACGACGGGAACGATCGCCGATCGACCGGTGGCCGTCGACGGTCTGGTGACCGTGCGGCCTTCCTTTGCCGCCACGCTCAACGTCGACCACCGCCACTTCGACGGAGACAACGCCGCAGGGATCCTGGCCGCCTTCCAGTCCGCGCTGGATCAGTCCATCACCTGGGCAGCACATAGGGAGGAGCTTGATGCGTGAGCCGGGCAAGTCCGGGGAGGCAGCACCATCCACGTCCCCGCCGGAAGGAGTCACCCGCGAGCATCTCCTGGAGTGGCTCGACGGCATGCTCCTGATCAGGTACTTCGAGAGCGAGTCCGTCCGGCTGTCCCTCGCAGGCAAGATACCGGGCGGGATCCACTCCTCCGAGGGGCAGGAGGCCGTCGCGGTGGGCACGATGGCGGCTCTCGACGGCCAGGACGTCGCTTCGGGAACTCACCGCAGCCACCACCACGCGCTGGCCAAGGGCCTCGGTCCTCGACCGGTCATGGCTGAGTTGTTCGGCAAGGCAACCGGCGTGAGCGGAGGCCGCGGCGGCAGCATGCACCTCGTCGACGCCGACCGCAGGTTTCTCGGCTCGAACGGCATCGTGGGCGCGGGCCTGGGCCTCGCCATGGGCGCCGCCCTGGGCATGAAGTTGCAATCCCAGAGCCTGGTCGCCGTCGGTTTCTTCGGCGACGGCGGCGCCAACACCGGGCGTGTCTGGGAGTCAGTTAACCTGGCCGCGCTCTGGGGACTGCCGCTCATCGTGGTGTGCGAGAACAACCTCTACGCCGTCGAGACGCATATCTCGGACTCGATGGCTGGCACGTCCATCGCCGGCCGTGCGACGGGCTTCGGTCTCCCGGCGGAGACGGTCGACGGCCAGGACATCCTGGCGGTCTACGACGCGGTTCGCCGGGCGCGGGAGCGCGCCGTGGCGGGCGGCGGTCCGACGTTCCTCGAAATGCGCACCTACCGGTACGAGGGGCACAACGTCGGCGACGTCCAGAACTACCGCGAGCTTGCCGAGGTGGAGGACTGGCGCGCGAACCGGGACCCGGTCGGCAGGCTGCGGCAGCTTCTGGAGGGAACTGGAGTGCTCGGCCCCGGCGGGTACGACGCCGCCGTCGGGCGCGCCCGCGAGGCAGTAGACGACGCGATCGCGTTCGCCGAGGCTTCGGCGTGGCCTGACACCAAAGACGTCATGCGGAGCTGGCCGGCGCTACCGGTGAGTGCGGTGTCGGCATGAGCGAGAAGCTGACCTATTCCCAGGCCTATCGCGCAGGCCTCGCCGAGGAGATGACAGCGAACGCCACCATCTTCGTGATGGGGACCGATATCTTCCTGCGGGGCGGGCACTTCGCTCAGGTCCTGGGTCTGGGCGAGCAGTTCGGCGTCGAGCGGATCAGGGACGCCCCGATCTCGGAGGCAGCCATGGTCGCGGCGGGCGTCGGCGCCGCCCTTCAGGGCATGCGCCCGATCGTGGACCTCAACTTCCTGGACTTCTCATTCGGCTGCATGGATGAGCTTTGCAACCAGGCAGCGAAGATCCACTACATGTTCGGTATCCCGGTCCCGCTCGTCGTGCGGGCCACTAACGGCGTCGCCTACGGCGGCGCTCAGCACAATAACGTGATCGATTCGTGGTTCGCCGAGATGCCCGGCTTGAACGTCGCGGTACCTTCCACCCCGCGTGACGTGAAGGGGCTTATCAAGTCCTCGCTACGTCTGGACGACCCGGTCCTGTTCCTCATGGACAAGACCCTGACCGGTATCCGGGGTGAGGTCGGCGGGCCTGAGGATCTGATCCCGCTGGGCCGGGCCGACGTCGTGCGAGCTGGCCAGGACGTGACGCTGGTCAGCTACGCCGCAAGCGTCCGAGTGTGCCACCAGGCGGCCGACATGCTGCACGAACGCGGTATCTCGGCGGAGATCATCGACCTGCGGACGCTGTACCCGCTCGACCTGGAAACGGTCTGCGCCTCGGTGCGCAAGACGGGGCGGGCGGTCATCGTCGACAAGAGCGCGGGATACGGGGGGGTCAGCGCCGAACTCGCGGCCTCGATCCAGCGGTCGGCATTCAACTACCTGGATGCACCCGTTGGGCGCATCCACGCCGCCCACTCCCCCGTTCCGCAAAGCCCGCCGCTCATCAAGGCGATGATGCCGGCCGCGCAGATGGTCATCGATGAAGTCCTGCTCCTGACGACGTCGTCCTGAACGGCGGTCCGGGCTGCGGACGCCATGCCGGCCTTCCGCAGGCCGGCTACATGGTGAGGCTGGCCCCGGCGTTGGCCGCCAGGTTCCCGCCGTCGACCGGAAGCAGGACGCCGGTCACCATCGATGCGGCGTCCGACGCGAGGAAGACCACGGGACCCCGGATCTCACTGGGTGCTCCGAGGCGACCGAGGGGAATGCCGGCCAGGACCCGCTCCATAAGCGGCTCATGCGCACGATCGGCCGCGATCTCGGCCCACCACGCGTTGGTGAACTGGCACGGCAAGATCGCGTTGACCCTTATGTTCTCTGGCGCCCAGGCAAAGGCCATTTCACGCGTAAGCTGGCAGATTCCGCTCTTGGCTACGGCGTAAGCCATATTCCCGCGGCCCAGAGCGCTAAGGCCGGCAATCGAGCTGAAGTTCACGATGCTGCCGCCGCGCCGCGCCGCTATCATCCGGGTCGCCGCCGCGCGGGAGCACAAGAAGAAACTGGTGAGGTCGCTGGCCAAGGTAGCCTGCCAGTCGTCCAGGGGGAACAGCTCGGGCGACGCCCGTGGCACCGGGGCCGCGATGGCGTTGACGAGGATGTCGACACCACCAAGGGAATCCGTCACCTTCCCGAAGACCCGCTCCACCTCGGCCTCGTCGGTGAGATCCGCGACGATGCCGACGGGCGTACCGCCACCGTCCTGGATCTCCTGAGCGACCTGGGCGACCCGGACTTCATCGAGATCGACGACGGCGACCGAGGCGCCGGCGCTCGCGAGCGCCAGGGCCGCCTGGCTGCCCAGCGCACCTGCACCGCCGGTCACGACCGCCTTTCGTCCGGTTAGATCGAACAGCCCTGACGGATCGGTGAGCATAGACACTCCTGGCTTGATCGATATACGATGTACTATCTTTGTGGGTAATTGGATCTCTGTCAACGCGCGGCGGCGGCGTCGTTAACGCCAGCCCGCGATCAACACCGGTCAACGCCTGCTCAGCCGCAGCCAGCCTGCCTGCCTACATCCGGGCCCATGCCGCCACGAAGGACATGACGTGCAGAGATATCGGGTAGTCGTGACGGATTTCACGGAGTCGGGCCACGAGATCGAATCGGGGGTCTTCGCCAGCTCCGGGCTTCCCATCGACCTGGTCACGGCCGAGGAGAGCGGCCGCACCGGACTGCTCGCGGCGACTGCCGGGGCCCACGCGCTGATCGTGCAGTTCGCGAGGATCGACCGGGCCCTCATCCAGACCCTCACCTCCTGCCGGGTCATCGCACGTTACGGGGTCGGCGTCGACATGGTCGATATCGATGCCGCCACGGACATGGGCATCCCCGTAGCGAACGTTCCGCACTACTGCATCGACGAGGTAAGCCTGCAGACCGTCGGCTTTGTGCTCGACCTGAACCGGCGCACGCTGCCCCTCGCCGCGCACGTCCGCGCGGGTCGCTGGGGAACGGCCCCGCCGGTCACGCCGCCGTCGCGGTTGCGGGGTCAGCTGCTCGGAGTCGTCGGTTTCGGCGCCATCGGGTCCGAGGTCGCGCGCAAGGCGCGGGCCCTCGGGCTCGAGGTCATGGCCTACGACCCGTTCGCGGCGCCCGACCGGCACCCGGGAATCACCTTCGTACCCCTCGCGCAGTTGCTCGCGCAGTCGGACTACGTGACCCTGCACTGCCCGCTCACCGATGCGACCAGAGGCCTGATCGGCGCGGCGGAGCTCGCCCAGATGAAGCCGTCCGCCTATCTGCTCAACCTGTCCCGCGGTCCGGTCGTCGACCAGGCCGCGCTGACCGAGGCCCTCCGGACGGGTGTCATTCAGGGCGCTGCCCTCGATGTGCTCAGCACGGAGCCACCGGACCCGGCGGATCCCTTGCTGCAGCTCGACAACGTCATCGTGACGCCGCACATCGCCAGCTGGTCGATCGAGGCGGGAGCCGAACTGCGGCGAGACGTCGCCCAGAGCGTGGTCGACGCACTCCAGGGCCGCGAACCCGCGTCCGTGGTGAACCGAAACCAGTTGCTGGCCCGGGCGCGTCGATAGCACGTTCCCTGGCGCACGATCGTGAGTCCGGTCCGCCTTCAACCCGCCCGTCAGGCAGGCAGGCAGGCACGCACGCACCAGGTTTTCATATTCGATATCTCAGATGCGAGTCGCCGGTGTTTCCGGCGATCGCGATCGGGCCGGCCCGCTAGCCCTTGAGGGCGCCAGAAGTAAGACCGTCGATCAGCGATCGCTGCGCGACGAGCGTGGCCAGGAAGACCGGAACGATCAGGCACAGGGCGCCCGCGGCCATGGGTCCCCAGCTTGACCCGTCGATACCGACGAAGTCCACGATCCCGACGGTGGCCGGATACGTGGTGAAGCCCCCGAGGATCAGCGGAATGAAGTACTCCCCCCAGGCTGCGATGCCGATCAGCAGTCCGACCGAGACGATGCCCGGAAGCGCCAGGGGCAGCGCAATCTTGACGAAGATGCGGAGCCGGCTGGCCCCGTCGACCCGCGCGGCCTCCTCGAGCTCGACCGGCACGCCCTGGAAGTAGGAGGCCGACATCCAGACCGTAAACGGCAATAGGCCGGTCAGGTACGCAAGCGTCAGCCCGGTGAAGGACCCTATGAGGTTCAGCAGGTGGAAGAAGAGGAAGAGCGGGATGATGTAGATCACGGGCGGCACCATCCTGCTGAACAGCAGGAAGGCGCCGAAGAAGCCCCGGCCGCGGAACTTCCCGCGCGCGAACGCGTAGCCGGCGGGAATCCCGAAGATCAGGGTGAACCCGGTAGCGAGCGCCGTGATGATGAGCGAGTTGAGCAGCGACTGCGCGTAGTTGTCCTGGAACAGCGCGGTGAAGTTGCTCAGCGTCAGCGGGCTGATGAAAATCGGCGGGGAGGCATCCGCGGCCACCGGCTCCTTGAAAGCGGTCAGCACGATCCACAAGAACGGGATCCCGATCAGCACAAGCCCGATGACAAGAAGCAGGATCCGGAGCAGCAGTATGCCTTTGCGTCGACGCATCATTCTCCTGCCTAATTTCGCCGGGGCAGGACGAGGAAGGTGATGCCCACGGTGAGCGCCACGAGCAGCACGAGGACTATGCCCATCGCGGCGGCATAACCGAGCCGTTGGTAGAGCAAGCCGGTGTTGTAGATCTGCAGGCCGAGTGGCGTGCTCGCTATCCCCGGACCGCCGGTAGTCAGCTCCTGGATCTGCTCAAAGAGCCTGAATCCGTCGATAAGCCGCAGCAAGACGACGATGAAAAGCACCGGCCTGATGTGGACCAGCGTCACGTGCCAGAACACCCTGAAGGGGCTGGCGCCGTCCACCTCGGCGGCCTGCTGCAGTTCACGGGGAACCGTGAGCAGCCCGGCGAACAGGAGTATCGCCTGGAACGGCACCGCGGTCCACAGGCTCGCGATAATGACCACCGGAATCGCCAGATGCGGGTCGCCGAGCCATAGCGGCTGGGGCAGATGGAGCAACCCCAGAAAATAGTTGATCCAGCCCGACTCGTTGTTGAACATCGCGCGCCACGTGATGGCGACGACGATTCCCGCCGTCATGATCGGAATCGTGTACAGGCTGCGGACGATCCGAATACCCGGGAAGGCGGTTCTCATCAGCACAGCGAGCAGCAGGCCGAGCGCCGTCGACAAGACGGTGAGCCCGATCACGATGTAGAGCGTGTTGATGATGATCGGCAGCGTCTGCGGGTCGTGCCACAACTCGACGAAATTCGCGAACCCGATGAAACGCCAGCCCGGCAGGACGAGGTTGTAGTTAGTGAAGCCCATCCCGATCGTGGCCACGAACGGGACGGCCGTCACGGCCAGCATGACGATGAGCGCCGGCCACGAGAAGAAAAGCAGGAAATGCCGGTCTATGTACGCACGGACGTGCGCGCCCGCGGTGCGGGCGCGCACGTCCGGTGCAGCGTCTGTCGCCATACGCAGCTATTTCTCCCGCATTATCACGACGATGGGAACGGCTTGGGGTAGCCAGCCTGTTTCATGATGGCATTGACGCCGCTCGTCATCGTGGCCATAACCGATGCCACCGATTGCTGCGTAGTGACCAGGGTTGACAGGCCGTTCGCGATCGGCGGGATGATCTCGGTGCCCTCGGGAATACCGGGCAGGAGCGCCGCGTCGGGATGCGCCAGGATGTACTTGAGCGCCTGATCGAAGGTCGGCGGGAACGCTGCCACGACCTGTGGGTCGGTGATGACAGACGTTCGGGAAGGTGTCAGGAGTGCCTTTGAGAGCGCGGCGCCCTTCTGCACCGCGGGCGATGTCAGGTACTGGATGAGCTGCCACGCGGCGCCCTTGTGGAGAGAGGCGTTGTTCATCCACACGCCGAACGGCTGCACCAGGGCGCAGTGATCGGGGTTGACCGCCTGGCACGGCAGTTCCCAGAACGCAACGCTGTTCGCCACCTTCGACTGGGTCGGGTCGATCACCAGCGGAATGCTGCCCGAGTCATCCTGCCACATCGCCACTCGTCCCTGCTGGAAGTCCTGCAGGCAGTTGTCGACGAGGTAGGTAGCGATTCCCTTTGGCGCGGCATTCTGCAGGATGTCGCGGTAGAAGCTGCCGAACGCGGAGGCGTTGGGCTCCTGGCCGATCAGGAAGTTCCAGCTCTTGTCGAAGTACGTCCCGGTGAGCGGGTTGTTGTAGGGGATGAACCAGTTCCACATCTGGAATGCGTCGTAGAGGGCCTGCGACTTGTCGCCGCGGACGCAGAAGCCGGCATGGGCAGGCGTCGTCAGCTTCTTCGCGTCCGCGAGGAGCTGCGTGGGATTCTGCGGCGGAGACGTTATGCCCGCCGTCTTGAACATCGCGGTGTTGTAATACAGCAGCGCGCCACCCGAGTGACTCGCGACGCAGTACGTCTTCCCACCCGACTGGCAGGATGCCTCGATCGCAGGCGCGACATCGGAGAAGTTGTACGTGGCGGCGGTGTCCGCGGTGTTGTTGATGTAAGAGTCGAGCGGGGCCACGTCTCCGGCGGCCACGAAGCCCGGCAGGTCCTCGGTGCCGTAGGAGAAAACGTCCAGCCCGGTGTCCTTGGACTTCAGCTGCAACTGGAGGGTCTGGTCGATGGACGAGACCGGCAGCTCGACGAAGTTCACCTTGATGCCGGTCTTGGCGGTGAACTGCGGCATCAGGGTCTTGTAGTAGGTGAACTCTGGTGTTGCCGTATACGTCTCGTAAGTGATCGTCGTTCCTGCGTACGGCTCGGCCGAGCTTCCCGAGTTCGTCGTGCTACTAGAAGATGATGAGCTGCACGCCGCCAGCGTGAGCGCCAGTCCGACCGCCGCCCCCACGGCAGCGTACTTCCGTCTAGCTACTCTCATGAAACGTCTCCATATCTCATACACCATCCAGGGTCAGTGCGTCGTAGCCGGTGGCGCCCGGTTGGCCGACAGACTCCACCCTGACTCACCTCTGCTCACACCGCGATGTCAGCGCCCGGTAAGGCCAGTTCATGCTGGGCAGACGCCACATGGACTGACCTCCTTCCCTGTGAGGGGCCGTCCGGCGAATCCTCGCAGCGGGCTGAGGGAGTTGCAAGAGTTGAGATATCATATTTCTGGATCGTTACTCAGGCGTTACGTTCCCACCACGATGGGAGCACGCGCTCGTCAGCCCGGCGAATTCGCGGTTGTCTGCGCCTCGCCCGCGAGGCAACCAGGACCGTGCCGAGCCCAGATCGAGCAGCACTCGGCCTGCGGAGCGTCCTGGTCGCAGGAAGGCGCGGTCCTCTCCCGGCCTCCCGGCCTCCTGAAAGGCCCGCCGACGGCGTCGAATCAGCCCTTGAGCAGCTGTCTGGCCATGACCACGCGCTGGATCTGGTTGGTGCCCTCGTAGATCTGGGTGATCTTGGCGTCGCGCATCATGCGCTCGACGGGTAGTCGTTCACGTAGCCGTAGCCGCCGAGGAGTTGCACGGCGTCCGTGGTGACCTGCATGGCCACGTCGGAGGCCAGGCACTTGCAGGCCGAGGAGAAGAAGGTCAGGTCCGCGACCCGCTCTCCCGCCATCGCCCGGTCTGACCTGGCCGCGGCCGCGTAGGTGAGCTGACGGGCGGCCTCCAGCTTCATGGCCATGTCGGCCATCATGAACTGCAGGCCCTGGAACTCCGCGATCGGCTGGCCGAACTGCTTGCGTTCGCGGACGTAGCCGAGCGCGTAGTCGAGAGCGCCCTGAGCGATGCCGAGGGCCTGGGCGGCGATCGTGATGCGGGTGTGGTCCAACGTGCGCAGCGCGATCTTGAAGCCCTCGCCTTCGGTGCCGATCAGCCGGGAGGCAGGGATCTCGCAGTTGTCGAAGTACAGTTCCCTGGTCGGCGAGCCCTTGATGCCGAGCTTGTACTCGGGGGCGCCGAAGGTGAATCCCTCGTCGCCGTCCTCCAGCACGAACGCCGAGATCCCGTTCGCGCCTGCCGAAGGGTCGGTGACGGCCATCACCGTGTAGTACTTCGACACCCCGGCGTTGGTGATCCAGCGCTTCACGCCGTTCAGGACGTAGCCCGCCCCCGAGCGCACCGCATCGGCGAGGGCGCGCACGGCCTCGCGTAGCGCCTCTTGCTCCTCGGCCAGAGCAAAGACAGGGCAATCAGGGCTCATGCCTCGATGGTAAGACGAGCGCTTGATCCGGACTACGGCTGGCCCTTGACGATCACCTGGTAGACGCTGGCCTGGTAGGTGCCGGAGCCGTCGGGGGGCAGGTGGGTGAACCAGATGAGGACGTAACGGGCGTGCACCGGGGCGCTCGGGTGCAGCTGGACCGTGCCGCCGGCGTTCGAAGCGCTGGCGACGACCGGCAGCCCGGCGGGGGTGGGCTCGCTGCCCGCGCGCAGCTGGAGATCGGCGCCGTGGCTGTTCAGGGACACCTCGACGGACGTGACGGTTTCCGTCCGGCCCAGATCGAGCAGCAGGCCGGTGCCGGCCGGCAGGTCGTAGAAGTCGGGGCTGACGTACCAGTCGCTGAGCCAGGGCGTCGACGCGTCGCCGGACACCGCCAGGACGGCGTGCTGGGGGTTCTGGCCGTCGGCCAGGCCGTCCGGGCCGAAGGCCGCCACGCTGGCCACGGCGAGGACCCGGGCCGGCGCCGGGGGCGGCGGCGCGGTGCTGGCGGGGGGCGGGGACGCCGGGGCGCTGCTGGCCTGAGCGGGGCTGGCCTGAGCGGGGCTGGCCGAAGCGGAGCTCGCCGAAGCGGAGCTCGGCAGGGCGCTGGAGGCCACTGGCCCGGCGGCGGCCGTGGCGCGCGGATGAGCAGCGGTGGCACGCTGGTCGTGGCCCGCGTTCGCGGCAAATTTGTAGATTGCCACCCCGAGGACCGTCAGGACCAGCACGACCAGCGTCGCGGCCAGCCTGACCCGGCGCCGCTCCCGCCTCCTGGCCGGCTTGGGCAGCTGGAAGGCTTCCGCCGCGGCCGCCTCACGCTCGGCTCGCTGCGTCGCGTCATGGTCGTTCACCAACGGTGCGGCGTCCTTCCCGGCGGGGTCATGGAGGGTTGGTTCCCCGCTACGAGCGGTTTGACGCGCGAGCCCGGTCACGGAAAGTTATCAGCTCAGTGGAGGCTACCCTTCACGGTGACGTTATAGACGCTCGCCTGGAAGGTGCCGGCGGAAGCTGGCGGCAGCTTGGTGAACCAGATCAGCACGTAGCGGGCATGGACCGGGGCGGTGAAGCGCACGGCCATGACGCCGCTCGCGTTCGTCGCGACCGCCACCGCGGGCAAATCGGTCAGTGACGGCGTGTTACCGGCTCGCATCTGGAAGTCCGCGCCGGGAACGGAGCCGAGCGTCACTTCCGCGCCGGTGATCGTGACCGCCTGGCCCATGTCAAGGAGCAGGCCGGTACCGGACTGTCCGGCACTGGTAGGCGAGGTCGCGAACTGCGGCGAGGCGTACAAGCCGGTCGTCCAGGCCGTGGCCGGGTCGCCGTCGACCGCGAGCCCGACGAGCTGCGGGTTGTCCCCGTCGGCCGTGCCCTGCGGACCGAACGCCGTCACGCGGACCGGGGTGACCGCGCCGGGGCCGGCCGCGGCGGGGGCAGAACTGGCCGGTGCCGCCGATGGCGACGCTGTGGCCTGGCGTGATGAGGGGGCCGGGCCCGCGGGGCCGGCGAAGACGAAGTGATAGACGGCGAAGCCGGCCGCGGCCAGGACCAGCACGGCTACGATCGGCAGCCACCTGACCCGCCGCGGCTCGATTCTCCCGAACGCGCCATCTCGTCCGACCCGGCCGAACGGGATGACCGGCGGGATGGCCTGGACGGGGACCGGGAGCGGTGCCGAGCGCGGGACCGGGAGCGGTGCCGATCGGTAGGCTTCGTCGAAGGCCCTCATCAGCGGGCCGGGATCGATGCCGAGCGCGATCGCGATGGCCTGGACGTCACTGCGGGCATGAGCCTCGGTGCCCGATAGGGCGTAGTCGTCTTGCTCGATCGCGCGGATGATTTGTTCCCTGACGCGGGTGTAGTGGCTGACTTCGGCCACCGTGAAGCCTCTTTGGTGCCGCGCGTCGGTCAGTACCTCGCCGATGCTGACGGCGTGGTTCTCGTCTATCACCGATGTCCTTGTCCTAGAGGGGATTGCGCCCGGTAAGACACACCGTGACCAGAGTGAACCAGAACTGTCTGTTCGTCCAGAGGCGGACGCCTGACCTGGGAGTGCTGAGATTCAGGAGGCGCCAGACTCGCGGAGGGCCGCGCCCTTGGCGCGGGCCTGGTCGGCCAGGCGCCCGGCGAAGGAGGTCAGCTCGGCCCGGAGTCCGGGGTCGGCGGCGCCGAGGATGCGGACCGCCAGCAGGCCCGCGTTGCGGGCCCCGCCGACGGCCACGGTCGCCACCGGGATGCCGGCCGGCATCTGGACGATCGAGAGCAGCGAGTCCAGGCCGCCCAGGTTCTTCAGCGGGACCGGGACGCCGATCACCGGCAGCGGCGTGACCGAGGCCAGCATGCCGGGCAGGTGCGCGGCGCCGCCGGCCCCGGCGATGATGACGCGCAGCCCGCGGCTCTCGGCCGACGAGCCGTACTCGATCATCTCGCGCGGCATCCGGTGCGCCGATACCACGTCGGCCTCGTAGGGGACGCCGAACTCAGCCAGCGCCTCGGCCGCCGCCTGCATGACCGGCCAGTCCGAATCGGAGCCCATCACCACGCCGACGAGGGGAGAAGCGGAGGGGACGGGGGCGGCGCTCACTCGCCGTCCTCCCGGCCCCAGCGCAGGTAGCTGGCGGCGCGGCGGGCGCGGTCCGCGAGCTCCGCCGGGTCGCAATGACCAGTCACCGTCACGTGGCCGATCTTACGGCCGGGGCGCACCGGCTTGCCGTACATGTGCACCTTCACACCGGGGTCGCCGGCCATCACGTGGACGTACCGGTCGTAGATGTCCCCGTCGTCGCCGCCGAGCACATTGGCCATCGCGGTGGCCGGGGCGGCCAGCGCGGGCGAGCCGAGCGGCAGGTCGAGCACGGCCCGCAGGTGCTGCTCGAACTGCGAGGTCTGCGCCCCCTCGATGGTCCAGTGCCCGCAGTTGTGCGGGCGCATGGCGAGCTCGTTGACCAGCAGACCGGCGTCGGTCTCGAAGAGCTCGACCGCCAGCAGGCCGGTCACGCCGAGCTCGGCCGCGAGCCGTAGCGCGAGTTCTTCCGCCTGCGCCGCCCGGCGCGGCGCCAGCCCGGGCGCGGGCGCGATGACCTCGCGGCAGATGCCGTCGAGCTGGACCGTCTGCACCACCGGGTACACCGCGCCTTGCCGGTGCGGCGAGCAGGCCGCGAGCGCCGCGAGCTCGCGGGTGAACGGGACGTACTCCTCGGCCAGGAACGCGGGCCCGGCGGCATGGCGCAGCGCCAGTACCCCGGCGGCCTGTGCCGGGGACTCGCACACCCACACGCCCTTGCCGTCGTAGCCGCCACGGACCGCTTTCAGCACCACCGGCCAGGAACCCCCGGCGAACTCCTCGACGTCACCGAGGCCGGCGACCGGCGCAAAGCGCGGACAGGGGACGCCGAGCGCGGTCAGCCGCTCCCGCATCACCAGCTTGTCCTGGGTCAGCCGCAGCGCCGCGGGGCCCGGCCGGACGGCCACGCCCGTCCGCTCGAGCGCGGCCAGATGATCACCCGGCACGTGCTCATGGTCGAAGGTGAGCACGTCGCAGCCGGCCGCGAACGCGCGCAGGTCATCGAGCGACCGGTAGTCCCCCACCTGCGTTCCGGCCCAGACCTGGGCGGCGCTGTCGGCGGGAGAGTCAGCCAGGATGCTCATGCCGATGCCGAGGCCGATAGCGGCCTGGGCGGTCATCCGGGCCAGCTGGCCGGCGCCCACCATGCCCACCACGGGAGCGCCCGGCGTCAGAGAACGCGGCGCCTCCCGCGCGGAATCGGTCACGGATCGTACCTTAACCGACCGGTCGGACATAGGTGACGGACCACGCACGCGGGACCGTTCGGCCTGATGATTTTGATTTTTATCGTGGGTTTCGGCAAATAAGTTAACTTTCGGGATACATCAGGCTGGGTAAAGACCTCTATGATCACGCCATCTACCAGGCCGAAGGAGCACGCTGATGGCGACACGCGACCAGGATGTCCCGGTGAGCGACGCGGGCGCAGGCCCCGGCGTTCTCGTCCGCGAGGGCAGCTACGGCACCCAGGTAATCGCGGTCGAGCCGGGCGGGGCGGAATTCATCCCGCTGAACGAACGGCACGGCCGGCCCCTCCAGCTCTTCTGGACCTGGACCTCGCCGAACATGGAGTTCGCCACGATCTTCGTCGGCGTGCTCGCGGTGGCCGGATTCGGCCTCGGCTTCTGGGAGGCGGCGCTGGCGCTGGCCCTGGGCAGCGTGATCGGCGGCATCACCCAGGGGATCTTGTCCATGCGCGGGCCGAAGTACGGGGTGCCGCAGATGGTGCTGAGCCGGCTGGGGTTCGGCTACTGGGGCAACATCTTGCCCGCCGGGCTGAACTCGGTCACGGCCGGCATCGGCTGGTTCGCGGTCAACAGCGTCAGCGGCGCCTTCGCGCTGAACGTGCTGACCCACCTGCCGAAGGTGCTCTGCCTGCTCATCATCGTGGTGGTGCAGGTGGTGGTGGCGTTCTTCGGCCACAACCTGGTGCAGGTCTTCGAGCGTTACGCCTTCCCCATCCTCGCCGTCATCTTCCTGATCGCGGCCGTGGTCATCCTGAGCAAGGCGCACCCCGGCGCCTCGCACCACACCATCCCCGGCGCGTTCCTGCTGACGTTCGGGGCGTCGTTCGGGTACGCGGTGGGCTGGAACCCGTACGCGTCCGACTACACCCGCTACTTCAAGCCGGACACGAACAAGCGGGCCATCGCCCTGTGGTCCGGGCTCGGCCTGTTCCTGTCCTGCGCGCTGCTCGAGATCGTCGGCGCGGCGGCCGCCACCGTGGTCAGCGCCAGCAACGCGCTCGGCGCCAACCCGACCGGCGCGTTCACCGGGATAATGCCCAAGGCCCTCGCCGACCTGACGCTGCTGGCGATCGCGCTCGGCGCCATCGCGGCGAACGTGCTCAACATCTACTCCGGCGCGCTGTCGTTCACCGCGCTCGGCATCAAGCTCCCGCTGTCGCTGCGACGGGCGATCGTGGCGCTAGGGTTCGGCACCATCGGGTTCTTCCTGGCCTGGAGCGCGCTGCCTAACGCGGGCACCAAGTACGAGAACTTCCTGCTGATCATCGCGTACTGGATCGCGCCCTGGCTCGCCGTCTACTTCTGTGACCTGGTGCTGCGGCGCAACCCGGACGAGCGGATGCTGTTCTCGACCAGGCACCGGAACTGGGCCGGGCCGGTGGCCATGCTGGCCGGGATGGGCATCTCGATCTGGCTGTTCTCCAACCAGACCGAGTACGTAGGAGTCGTGCCGTCGCACGTCCCGTCCGTCGGCGACCTGACCTTCGAGGCCGGGTTCGTGATCACGGCCGTGGTCTACCTGGCCTGGCACGCCATCGCCAAGACCGGGCGGGAGGAGACGGTCAGCGCCTGACCGCTGGGTGGTTTCAGGGCATCGCGTCAGGGAAAGGTTGGGGCGGCACTTAGTTGCGCCCGGTAAAGTGTGCGGGTCTCGTCGGGCGCCCTGTCCGGGGGTTTATGCGGGCCGCCTGGCTATCGTGCCGCCGTGCCGAAAGGAACCGCTCTGTAATGGTGAGCATCCGCCGACGCTTCACTGAGCTGATCCCTGAACTGGCGAAGTTTGGTGCCGTCGGGCTCATCGGGTCGGTCATCGACCTGGGCGGCGCCGCTTACCTGCACGGCACCGTCGGCATCGGGCCGATGGTAGCCAAGGGCCTGTCCATCGGCGCGGCCACCGTGGTCACCTATCTCGGCAGCCGGTTCTGGACCTTCCGGCACCGGGTTAACCAGGCCCTGTTCCGCGAGGGAATGCTGTTCATCGCGCTGAACGTGGTCGGGCTCGCCATCGCCGAGGTCGTGATCGCGGTCACCACCTACGGGCTCGGCCTGAAGGGCGCGCTGGCGTACAACGCGGCCAGCGTGGCCGGCACCGGGCTCGGGACGATATTCCGGTACTTCTCGTACAAGAAGTGGGTCTTCCTGGCCGGGGTTCCCGGAGCGGCCGTGGCCGCCGGGGAAGCCGCGGTCTCCGGGATCGTCGACCCGGCTGAGGCCAGCCCGGCCGGGGCCATGCTGGCCGGAGCGGAACACGGCTACGGCCACGAACACGGACGGGAACAGTCGTACGGGCCGCCCGGGGCGATCCGCACCGACGACGCCGAGGCCTCGGCCCCGCGTCGCTGATCGTTCGTCACTTTTGGTCGTGATAGCGACTAAGCGATCTCGGTTGGCGAGGCGGGACGCGTGTCGCGGCGGCTTTGTCTGCGGTTTCTGGGGTTATCACCCCAGAAACCGCAGACAAAGCGCTGGCCCTCGAGCGCAAGCCCGGTGGCGGTGCCGGTAAACCCAGGTAGCTGCTCAGGCGGGGCCGCGGACGGGGGCGGCGCCGGGGCGGGGCGGATGGCGGGGCAGGAAGACGGCGAACGTGGCCGGCTTGGGCTTGACCAGCACGACGCGGCCGCCGTCCGCGGCCGCCATCGTCCGGGCCAGCGCGAGTCCCAGCCCGGTCCCCTCGGGACGGCCGCTGACGCTGCGCTCGAAGATACGGGGGACCAGCTCCGGCGGGATGCCGTCACCCTCGTCCCTGACCTCGATCACGACCGAACGCGCGCTCTGCGACGTCTGCAGGGTCACCGTTCCGCCGCCGTGCATCAGCGCGTTGTCCAGCAGCGTGGCGAGCACCTGGGCCAGGCCGCCCGGGGTGACGTGCGCCTGCAGGCCGCGCACCCCGATCACCTCGAGCTTGCGCCGCGCCCGGCGGAACGCGGGTTCCCACTCGATGACCTGCTGCTGCACGATCTCGTCGATGCCGGTCAGCGCGGCCGAGGCCCCGGCCGCCCGGCGGGCCGGGCTGAGCAGCTGGGTCACCACGTCGGCCAGCCGCTCGGCCTGGGTGAGGGCGGCGTTGCCCTCCTCGCGGACCACCTCCGGGTCGTCCGCCGCCGCGATCATCTCCTCCAGCCGCATCGACAAGGCGGTCAGCGGGGTCCGCAGCTGGTGCGAGGCATCCACCGCGAGTTCACGGTCTGCCGCGAGCAGGCTGCTGAGCCTGCGGGCGGAGCTATCGAGCCCGTCGGCCAGCTGATCCAGGTCGGGAACGCCGTACCGGCGGCCCAGCGGGCGCGGGTCGCCGGCGCCGAGCCGCCCGGCCGCCTCGGCGAGTTCTTCCACCGGCCGCGCCAGCCGCCCGGCGAGCACCCCGGTCAGCCAGCCGGCCAGCGCAGCCGCGACAACCATCAGCCCGGCGATCACGACCACCGCGGCCGCCCCGCGGCCGGACGCGATGACCAGCGCGGGCACGCCCACGATCAGCACGGCGACACAGGTCACGGCCAGGCTGGATAGCCACAGTTTCTTGCGCATCAGCTACCTCACGCGTCTGCACGCGGCCAGCGGCTGTGCGTAATGAAGCCCAGGTTTCAGCACGTCCCAGTGTGCTGAAACCGGGCTTTCACTTCGCTCGGGAGGCATCGGAGCGCGGCCGCGGCGGGGTCAGTCGCCGCGCTCGAAGCGGAACCCGACGCCCCGGACCGTGGTGATGTACCTGGGGCTGTGCGCGTCATCACCGAGCTTGCGGCGCAGCCAGGAAATGTGCATGTCGAGGGTCTTGGTGGACGTCCACCATTTCGCGTCCCACACCTCGCGCATGATCTGCTCGCGGGTGACCACCTTGCCCGCCTCCCGCAGCAGGATGCAGAGCAGGTCGAACTCCTTGGTGGTGAGGTCGAGCTCGGTGTCGCCGTGCCAGGCCCGGCGGGCGTCCGGGTCGATCCGGACGCCAAGCGCGGCCGAGCCTTCCGCGGTGCCCCGGCGGAGCAGGGCCCGGACCCGGGCCAGCAGTTCGGCCAGCCGGAACGGCTTGGTGACGTAGTTGTCCGCGCCGGCGTCGAGGCCGACTACAGTGTCCACCTCATCGGCGCGGGCGGTGAGGATCAGGACCGGGACGGCGTAGCCGCCAGCCCTGACCCGCCGGCACACCTCGAGCCCGTCGAGCTCCGGCAGGCCGATATCGAGCAAGATCAGGTCGACCCCCTCGCCCAGGGCCCGGTCGAGAGTGGCCGGCCCGTCCGCGGTGACGTCCACCTCATAGCCCTCCCGGCGCAGCGCGCGGGACAGCGGTTCGGAGATCGAAGTGTCATCCTCGGCGAGCAGCACGCGGGTCATGGATAAATAGTAAAGCCACGGTAAAACTCAGGCTGGGCTGATCCCGTGCCGGCGACGCGGGGGCGTCCGGTCCTTGCCCCGGGCGGCGGCGAACCGGCGCTCCAGTTCCGCCCGCAGGTCTTCCGGTTCGACGATATCGTCGACGACCAGTTCGGCGGCGAGCCGCAAGATGTCGATGTCCTCCTCGTAGTCGCGGCGCAGGCGCTCGGTCTCGGCCGCACGGGCGCCGGCGTCGGCGATCTGCTCGAGCTTGCCCGCGTAGACCGCGTTCACCGCCGCCTCCGCTCCCATCACCGCGATCTTCGCGGTCGGCAGCGCCAGCGTCGCGTCCGGATCGAAGCCGGGGCCCGCCATCGCGTACAGGCCCGCACCGTAGGCCTTGCGCACCACGACACAGATCTTGGGCACGGTAGCGTCCGACATCGCGGCGATCATCTTCGCGCCGTGCCTGATGATGCCCTGCCGCTCGACGGCGGTACCGACCATGAAGCCAGGTACGTCCGCCAGGAACAGCAGCGGGATCCCGAACGCGTCACACACCTGGATGAACCGGGCCGCCTTGTCGGCCGAATCGACGAACAGCACCCCGCCCTTGAACATGGGATTGTTCGCGATCACCCCGGTCACCTGGCCCGCCAGCCGGGCGAATCCGGTGACGACCTCCCTGGCCCACAGCGCGTGGATCTCGAAGAACGAGTCCTCGTCGACCAGGCCGCGGACGAAACGGCGCATATCGAACGCCTGCCGCTCGCTGGCGGGAACCAGCGCCCGCAGGTCAGCCGGCTTCGGCGCCCGCGCCGCCGCGGCGGGCGGCGGCTGCGTCCAGTTCTGCGGCAGGTACGACAGGTAGGTCCGGACCGCGTCCAGCGCGTCCTGTTCGGTGGCGGCGAGGAAGTGCCCGCTGCCCGAGACCGTGTTGTGCAGCCGGGCGCCGCCCATCTCCTCCAGCGTCGTCTTCTCGCCGACCACCATCTCGACCATCCGGGGGCTGCCCAGGTACATCGAGGCGTTCCCGTCCACCATGGCGGTGAAGTCGCAGAACGCCGGGATGTACGCGCCGCCGGCCGCCGACGGCCCGAACAGCGCGCAGATCTGGGGAATCGAGCCGGAGGCGCGGATCTGGGTGCGGAAAATCCGGCCGGCCCCGCGGCGGCCGGGGAACATCTCCACCTGGTCGGTGATCCTGGCGCCCGCGGAGTCGACGAGGTAGATCATCGGGATGGCCGTCTCGTAGGCCTTCTCGATGATCCGGATGATCTTCTCGACGGTACGCGCGCCCCACGACCCGGCCTTGACCGTGGAATCGTTCGCCATCAGCGCGACCGCCCGGCCGCCGATGGTCGCGGTCCCGGTAATGACCCCGTCGGCGGGCAGTCCGTCCGCCAGGGCGTTCGCGTACCGGCCGTCCTCGGTGAAGCTGCCCTCGTCGGCGAGCCGCGCGATCCGCTCCCGGGCGAACAGCTTGCCGCGTGCGGCCGCGGCCTCGTGGTAACGGGCCGCGCCGCCCCGCTCGATCGTTTCCCGTAGCTTAGAGAATTCGGCCATGTCCACGAGTTCAGGCTAGCCCGCGATAAGGGCCGCCCGGGCCGGGCCGCCGCGCGGCCGGCTGAGCATGATCTCGGCGACCACGCCGCCGTGGTGCCGGGACACCGTGATCGTCCCATACCCGCGAGGATAGGCGGGTCAGGGCTGGTTCCGCTGCTCGCGTTCGAGCCTGCGCTGCTCGTCCTCCACGAGGCGGAACAGCGTGGCCTGCGCGAATTCCACCCGCGGGATGTCTCTCAGCACGATCTGGCCGTGCTCGCCGGCCGACTCGACGACCAGCCGCCCGCTGCCCAGCAGACGGTCAAGCAGCCCCTTGGAGAAGGACACGTCGTTGATCCGGGCCAGCGGGATGTCGCGGCCGCGCCTGGTCAGGACGCCCTCCCGGACCCGCAACCGCCGGGTGGTCAGCTCATAGGTCGTCGTCCGCCAGCGCAGCACCGGCGCAATCAGCCACAGCATCAGGCCCAGGATCGCGACCGCCGCCACCACCAGCCGCTCCACTCCGGCCGCCTTACCCGCCGGGATCACCGCCTCCACGAGCAGCGCGACCACCAGCACGATCACCGCAAGGAGCACCGGGCCGATCAGCGTCTTGGGGTGCGGGTGCAGCAGCAGCACCGGCCGCTCGTCGCCGGTAAGCGAAGGGTCACGCGCCATACCGCACATATTGGCATGCCACCGAAGCCAACGGGCCGCGGCCTGGGCGGCGACGCTGGCGGGGCAGTCGTGGTGTTCTTCTACGCCTATCAGCTTGAGCTGGAATCGGACGCGGTTCCGGACGTCCGTTCGGCCTCATGATTTTCGTGGCCCTGTACCTGCTGCCGCGGTCACCTGGCGAGCGGCGGGTGAGCCGCGCGGTCCCCGCCGCCTTTTTGCTCGGCGTGGCCGCGATCAGCTGGCCGGCCGGGTCAGCGCAGGTGCACGACGTCGCCGGCCGCCACCGCCCGTTCGGACCCCGATGAGCCGCCCGGGGATTCGCCCGGGGATTCGCCCGGGGATTCGCCCGGGGATTCGCCCGGGGATTCGCCCGGGGATTCGCGGACCAGCAGCCTGCCGTCCGGGTCGACGCCGGCGGCCAGGCCGCAGAACAGCTGACCGCCGGGCAGTTCTACCCGGACGCGGCGGCCGATCGTGCCGCTCAACCGGGTGTACTCCGCGCGCAGCCCGCAGCGTTCCGGGTCACCGCCCGCCTGCCGCCAGGCCTGGTACCAGCGCTCGCAGTCCGCCAGGATCTCGGCGAGCAGGCGCTCCCGGCTCGGACCGGGCACCCCGAGGATGCGCAGGGACGTGGCGGGCAGGGCGCCCGGGCCGGGTGGCGGCAGTTCGGCCGGCTCGGTGGACACGTTGAGGCCGATGCCGACGACGACCGCGTCGCCGGCCGCCTCGGCCAGGATCCCGCCGAGCTTGGCCGGGCCGGCCAGGACGTCGTTCGGCCATTTGAGCTGCGCTTGCACCGCGGCGACGGAGCGCACCGCCGTGGTGACGGCCACCCCGGCCAGCAGCGGCAGCCAGCCGCGGCGGGCGGGAGGCAGGCCCTGCGGCCGCAGCAACAGCGAGAACGTCAAGGCCGCGCGCGGCGGGGATACCCAGGCGCGACCCAGCCGGCCGCGGCCCGCGCTCTGCTCCTCGGCGACGAGCACCGCGCCTTCCGGGGCGCCGCCGGCGGCCCGGGCCAGCAGGTCGGCGTTGGTCGAGCCGGTCACGGCCGTGACCTCGACGGCTCGCCACAGGCCGCCTGGCGTTATGACGGCTTGCCGCACGGCGCCGACGTCCAGGGCGGGGCGGCCTGCCCGGGCCTGGGCGGGGACGGCCGGACCGGGCGTGTGATTCTCCGTTCGCATATGGACCCACTATTGTTCAGGTTTCAGGAGGAGGAAATCGTTGACCGGTCTGGGCACAAGCCAGCGTCGCGGCGCGGCGGACGGCAGTACGCCGCCACGCCAGCGTAGCTGGCGGCTGTGGCCGCCGGAGATCTCCTGGGACGCCGGCCCGCTAGCGGCCAGGGCCAGGGGCGTCGCGGCCGGCCTGACCCCCGCCGCGCTGTGGCGGAACCACCGGCTTTTCACCGTCGCGGCCTGCCTGTCGCTGATACCGCGGATCATCGCCGCGCTCGGGTTCTCCCCGGCGCTGCTCATCCAGGACTCGTTCTCGTACATGGCGGGGGGCGTCCATCTCACCCCCGTCTCCCAGCTCAGGCCCGCCGGATACCCGCTGCTGCTCCGGGTCCTCGAGCCGTTCCACAGCTTGGCGCTCGTGACCACGCTGCAGCACCTGATGGGGCTCGGCCTCGCCGCGATCATCTACGGGGTGCTGCGCACCCGCGGGCTGCCGGCCTGGGGGGCGACGCTCGCGGCCGTGCCGACGCTATTCGACTCGCGGCAGATCTGGCTGGAATCCTCGATCCTGCCGGACACGCTGTTCACGTTCGTGCTCATGATCGCCGTGGCGATCCTTCTCCTGCGGCCCAGGCCCGCCATCTGGCAGGCCGTGATCGTCGGCCTGCTGGTCGCCTGGGCCTCGATCATCCGCGGCAACGGCGCCCCGGTCATCGTGGTCATCGTGATTTACCTGCTGGTGCAGCGGGTCGGCTGGCGGGTGCTCACCGCGTGCCTGGCGGCGTTCGCGGTCCCGCTGGCCGGTTACGCGCTCGTGTTCTTCTCGGAGTACGGCCAGCTCAACATCACCAACAGCACCGGGCTGTTCCTATGGGCGCGCACTACGTCATTCGCCAACTGCGCGATCATCAAGCCGCCGGCTAACCTGGTCCCGCTCTGCCCGGAGAACCAGCCGGACCACCCCACCTCGCCCGCCCCGCCGTGGTCCCTGTCCGCGCTGCTGGACGAGCGCAGCCCAGCCGACTACCTGTGGGCGGCCGGCGCGTGGTACCGGGTCGACGCTCATCCCGGCATCAACGCGTACAACAACAAGCTCGCCACGCAGTTCGCGGAGCGGGCCATCCTGGCCCAGCCGCTGGACTACATCAAGACGGTGGGCGAGAGCGTGTTCCTGACGTTCTTCGCCACCGACCGGTCACAGGACTACCTGTCAGATCACTTCACCGTGGCCCCGCACGTGGCGACGCTCGCGCCGTACATGCAGCACGACGAGGCCAGGTACGCGCACACCACGTCGAACACGCACGTGATCCAGCCGTGGGCGTTCTTCATGTTCGTCTACCAGCTACCCGTCTGGTTCCCCGGCTGGGTCTTCTTCCTCGTGCTGGCCGCCGGGCTGGTCCTGCTGATCAGGCGCTGGCGCGGGTGGGGCAAGTACGCCGCGCTCGCCTGGGGCGTGGCGGTGGTCAACCTCGTGGTGCCGATCGCGGCGGCCGAACTCGACTACAGGTACGCGCTGTCCTCGGTGCCGTTCGCCTGCCTGGCGCTCGGCCTGGCCTGCATCCGCAAGCCCGTGCCCGGCACGGTCGCTGCTGCGGCGGATGGGGTGGCGGGTGCGGTGGCGGCGCCGCCGGCCGAGGTGGCCGCGGACGAAGGTTAGGGCGGATTTCCGCGTCAGTCGCTGACGCGGATGCGCAGGCGGCGGAAGCCCTTGCCCTTGCTCTCGATCTTGACGACCTCGATCCGGCCGACCTGGCGGGTCGACGCGACGTGGGTGCCGCCGTCCGCCTGCTGATCCAGGCCCACGATGTCGACGACGCGCACGTCCTTGACCTCCGGCGGCACCAGGTTGGTGGCGGTCCTGATGATGTCGGGGAGGGCGAACGCCTCGTCCCGCGGCAGTACCCGCACGTCGATACGCCGGTCGGCCCGGATCTCGGTGTTGCACGCGGCCTCGACCGCGTCCCGGAAGCCATCCGGAACATCCGGCAAGTTAAAGTCCATCCGCGCGGTCAGCGGTTCCATGTTGCCGCCGGTGACCAGCGCCCCGAAGTCGCGGAACACCACCCCGCACAGTACGTGCAGGCCGGAGTGGGTGCGCATCAGCGCGGTCCGGCGCTCGTCGGCGAGGGCGCCGCGGACGGCGGTGCCGGCCGGCGGCAACGGGTCGCCTTCGGCCGGGATCAGGTAGAGGTCGTCACCCTTGCGCGCGCCTTCGATCCGGGTTTGCACGCCGCCCCACAGCAGGACACCGTGGTCGGGCGGCTGGCCGCCGCCGCCTGGGTAGAAGGCCGACCGGTCCAGGACGATCCCCTCGCCGTCAGCCGCGAGCACCTGGGCGTCCCACTCGCGCAGGGTCTGGTCGTCGAGCTCAAGCCGGTGCGTGCGCCATTGCGTGTCACTCATCCCGGCAGACTATCCGGTGTTCTGCAGGCCGGCCGCGACACCGTTGACGCTGAGCAGCAGCAGCCGTTCCAGCCGCTGGCGCTCGTCGTCCGGGGTGTCGCCGCGCAGCGCGGCCAGCGCCCGCAGCTGCAGGTACGAGAGCGCGTCGACGTAGGGGTCGCGCAGCGCGACCGCGCGGCCCAGCACGGGCCGGTCGGCCAGCAGCCGGTCGTGGCCGGTGACGGCCAGTACCAGCCGCCTGGTCAGGTCGTACTCGGCGAGCACCCGCTCGGTCAGGTCCTCCCGGCCGCCCAGCGCCAGGTACCGGCCGCCGATCAGCCGGTCCGTCTTGGCCAGGCTCATCTCCGCGTTGTCCAGCAGTACGCCGAACAGCGGCCACTCGCGGTACGCGCGGCGCAGCACCTCAACGCCGTCGGCTGCGTCGGCGCCGTCGGCGCCCGGCTTGGCCGGTCGCCGGTGCCGGTGCCGGTGGCCGGTATGGCGCCGGTCCCGGTGTCGGCGCCGGCGATGGCGGCCAGCCCGCTGCCCAGGCCGTACCAGCCCGGCAGGTTCATCCGGGTCTGCGACCAGGCAAAAACCCAGGGGATCGCGCGCAGGTCGGTCAGGTCCATGGTGGCGACCGCGCCCGGCGGGGCCGGAGCCAGCCCGCGCTTGGCCGGCCGGGAGCCGATGCGCAGGCCGCCGATCTCACCGAGCGGGCTGATCCGGGCGAACCAGTCGGCGAAGCCGTCCGCGGTAACCAGCCCGCGGAAGGCGGCCCGCGCGGCCTCGTCGATCCGGTCGGCGACGCCGCGGTAGGTGGCCGCGGCGGCCGCGTTCCGGTCGGCGATCTTCGCGGACGAGGCGAGCAGCACCGCGGAACTGACCTGCTCCAGGTGCCGCTTGGCGATCGCCTGCTGGCCGTACCGGGCGAAGATGACCTCGCCCTGCTCGGTGACCTTGAAGGACCCGTTGACCGAACCAGGGGCCTGGGCCAGCACGGCCCGGCCGGCCGGGCCGCCGCCCCGGCCGAGCGCACCGCCCCGGCCGTGGAACAAGGTGAGCCGGATGTCGTTAGCCGCGGCCCATTCGGCCAGCCGGGCCTGGGTGTCGAACAGCCGCAGGGTCGCGCTTGCGGGCCCGAGTTCCTTGGCCGAGTCGGAATACCCGAGCATCGCCTCCAGGGCCCGGCCGTTAGCGGCGAGCCGCTGCGTGACCTCGGGGAGCGCGAGCATGCCGGTCAGCACGTCCGGCGCGTTCTCCAGGTCGACCGCGCTCTCGAACAACGGCACCACGTCGAGCTCGGGGGTCCGGCCGCCGGCCATGGCGTAGCTGGCAAGCTCGTAGACCGCGGCGACGTCGCCGGCCGACCGGGTGAAGCTCACCACGTAGCGCCGGCACGCGTCCGGGCCGAACCGGTCCTGGATCCAGGCCACCGCGCGGAACGTGGCCAGCACTTCCTCGGTTTCGGCGGACCAGCCGGTGCCGTCCGGCCGGCCGCCGTCATCGATGCCGGGCGGCCCGGCCGCCCGCAGTTCGCTCAGCGCCCGGGCGTGCACCTCGCTGTGCTGGCGCACCTCCAGGCTCGCCAGGTGGAATCCGAACGTCTCGGCCAGCCAGATAAGGTGCTGCAGTTCACCGAACGCCTGCCGGGCCGCGCCCGCCTTGGCCAGCGACTCCTGCACCACGCGCAGGTCGGCCAGGTATTCCGCCGGTCCCCGGTAGGCGAGGTCGGCGTGGCGCACGCGGGTCGCGTTCAGCCGCTGCGCCGCGTACAGCAGGTAGGTGCGGTACGGCTCCTGCGGGGATCGTTCGGCGATCTCGGCCAGCACTTCCGGCTGGGCGGCCGAGGCGGCGGCCAGCGCCCGGCGCAGCCCGGCCGCGGGCGGTGTGGTCGCCTCGTGCAAGGTCAGCGCCCGGCCGATCCTGGTCGTAGTGGCCTCGAGCGCGCGCAGCACGTGGTCGGCCTGGATGGTGGCCGCCTCGCGGGTGACATTCGCGGTGACGAACGGGTTGCCGTCCCGGTCCGCGCCGACCCAGCTGCCGAACCGCAGGAAAGCCGGCACCTGCGACGCCACTTGCCCGCTGGCCGTCCCGGCCAGCGCCCGGTCGAGCTCGCGGTACACGGTGGGCACCACCCGGAACAGCGTCTCGTCAAACGCGGTCATGACCGTGCGGACCTCGTCGATCGGGTCCATCGCCTTGACCCGCAGCTGTGATGTCCGCCACAGCAGGTCGATGTCCTCGCGCAGCACCCGCCGCGCCTCCGTGCGATCCGCCGCCCCGGCCCTCGGGTCATCGAGCACGCCGAGCAGGCCGCTGATCCGGCGCAGCGCCGCGACCACCGCGCGCCGGCGCGCCTCGGTGGGATGCGCGGTCAGCACGAGGTGGACCCGCAGCGACGCGAGCAGCTCGCCGAGGTGCTCCCGGCCGGTGTCCTGCTCGATCTCGGTGACCGCGGCGGCGAGTGATTCGCGCATCGGCTGCTGGCCCGAATCGCGTTCCCGCAGACTGCGGATGCGCTGATGTTCTTCGGCCAGGTTGACCAGGTGAAAGTAGACGGTGAAGGCCCGGGCCACCTGTTCGGCCCGGTCCAGGCTCCAGGAGGCGACCAGCTCCGCGATCTCGTCCGCCTCGCCTTCGCCCCGGCCGCCTCCCCAGCCCTCTTCACCGCGTGCCGCGATCACGGCGTGCCGCAGCCGTTCCACGTCGGCGAGCAGGTCCGGCCCGGCGGAGTCGCGGATGACCTCGCCGAGGATGCCGGCGAGCAGCCGGACTTCATTCCGCATCGGCTCGGGCAGCGCCGCGCGGTCCCTATCCCTGTCCCTGTTCACGGTCAGAGCGTAATCGGTCAGGCTAACCTGCCGGATAGCCTGTCCCCCATGACGCAACCGGCCGCCTCCCAGCCCGAAATTCCTGACCCGCACACGACCGCGGGCAAGATCGCCGACCTGGAACGCCGACGGCGCGAAGCCGTGCACGCCGGCTCGGAGCAGGCGGTCGCCAAACAGCACGACCGGGGCAAGCTGACCGCGCGGGAGCGGATCGAGCTGCTGTGTGATCCGGGCTCGTTCACCGAGTTCGACGAGCTGGCCCGGCATCGCGCCACCGACTTCGGCATCGCCGCGACCCGGCCGTACGGCGATGGCGTCGTCACCGGGTACGGCACCGTGGACGGGCGCCCGGTCTGCGTGTTCAGCCAGGATTTCACCGTGTTCGGCGGCTCGCTCGGCGAGGTATACGGCGAGAAGATCGTCAAGATCATGGATCATGCGCTGAAGACCGGCTGCCCGGTCATCGGGATCAACGACGGCGGCGGCGCCCGCATCCAGGAGGGGGTGGTGGCGCTCGGCCTGTTCGCGGAGATCTTCTACCGCAACGTGATGGCCTCCGGCGTCATCCCGCAGATTTCCCTGATCATGGGCCCGTGCGCGGGCGGGGCCGTCTACTCGCCCGCGATCACCGACTTCACCTTGATGGTCGAGGGCACCTCGCACATGTTCATCACCGGCCCGGACGTGATCAAGACGGTGACGGGCGAGGACGTCAGCTTCGAGGACCTGGGCGGGGCGCAGGCGCACGGCACCAAGTCCGGCGTCGCCCACTACCAGGCCGCCGATGAGCAGGACTGCATCGATTACGCCCGCGACCTGCTGTCCTACCTGCCCTCCAACAACCTGGACGAGGCACCGCGGCGGCCGCTTGACGGGCCGGCCGACGACGAGGTGACCGAGGTCGACGCCGAGCTCGACACGCTCATCCCCGACTCCCCGAACCAGCCCTACGACATCCACGAGGTGATCGGCAGGGTGCTCGACGACGGTGAGTTCCTCGAGGTACACGCCGGTTTCGCGCCGAACATCGTGGTCGGCTTCGGCCGGGTAGAAGGCTCGTCCGTGGGGGTGGTGGCGAACCAGCCGATGCACCTCGCGGGCTGTCTCGACATCGACGCGTCGGAGAAGGCGGCGCGGTTCGTCCGGACCTGTGACGCGTTCAGCATCCCGATCCTGACCTTCGTCGACGTCCCCGGATTCCTGCCCGGGATCAGCCAGGAGTGGCGGGGGATCATCCGGCGCGGCGCCAAGCTGATCTACGCCTACGCCGAGGCCACGGTGCCGAAGGTGACCGTGATCACCAGGAAGGCCTACGGCGGCGCCTACGACGTGATGGGCTCCAAGCACCTCGGCGCGGACGTCAACCTGGCCTGGCCGACCGCGCAGATCGCGGTCATGGGCGCGCAGGGCGCGGTGAACATCCTGTACCGCCGCGAGATCGCCGCCGCCGACGACCCGGACGCGGTGCGCGCGCAGCGGATAACCGAGTACGAGGACACGCTGGCGAATCCCTATATCGCAGCCGAACGCGGCTACGTCGACGCGGTCATCCGGCCGGCCGAAACGAGGCCCGCGGTCACCAGGGCGCTGCGTACCCTGCGCACCAAGCGCCAGACTCTGCCACCCAAGAAGCACGGGAACATTCCGCTCTAGTGCAGATTTGATCACGTAACGCAGTCACTCCGATTCAATCTGCCGGCAGAAGTGTCACATCTGGCCCGCGCACGCTCCCGGCTGGCCTAGAGTCGATGGTGATGACCGAATTCGCCGCCCCGCTTCCCATCCTGGCCCGCTACGCGGTCATGGTGGACGTCGGCTATATCTATGCCGCGGCAGGCGAACTGCTGTTCGGATCGAGTTCGCGCCGGGACTTCCGCGTCGACGCGGTCCCGCTGATCCAGGTGGTCACCAAGCATGCCGACGAGCTGATCCGCGGCGAGCTGCTCCGCGTCTACTGGTACGACGCGGCGCGCGATCGGGTGCCCACCATCGACCAGCGGGTCATCGCCCAGATGCCCTGGGTCAAGCTCCGGCTCGGTAACCTGAACGCCCGCGGCCAGCAAAAGGGCGTGGACGCACAGATCAGGGCCGACATGGAGGCGCTTGCCCGGCACCGGGCCATCACCGACGCGGTCCTCATCGCCGGCGACGAGGACATGGTGCCGGCCGTGGAGGCAGCCCAGGCGTTCGGGGTGCGCGTGCACTTGTGGGGCATCGAGCCACCGTACGGCACCAACCAGGCCGAACGCCTGGTCTGGGAGTCGGACACGGTGGACGTTCTCGACGCCTCGTTCCTGCGGGCCTATTTCAGCAAGAACCCCGCCGCCGTCGAGCAGGTCAGGTCCGATGCGGTCATGGGGCACGCGCCGTCCGTGCCCTCGCCGGCCCAGTTGTTCGGCGAGCGGCACACCCGGCCGCAGCCGTTCTCGCGGACCGGCGGGCACCCGGTCATGCCCGCCGGCGGTCCCGGCGGTCCCGTCGGTCACGTCGGTCCCGCCGGTCCCGGCGGGACTGGCGGCTGGCCGGCCATGAACAACACCGGCCCCATGCCCCGCCTCGGGCCGGACCGGACGCGGGTCGAGGAGGCCGGGGAGCACGTCGCGCAGAAGTGGATCCTGACCCGTGGCCGGGATAACATCCGGGACCTCCTGCCGGGCCCGATCCTGCCGCCGGTCATCGACAAGGAGCTGCTGGTCGACGCCGAGAAAGAGCTCGGCCTCTCGCTGCGCCCCTACCAGGAGGCCCGCGAGTGGCTGCGCGACGCGTTCTGGGAGCGAGTCCACCGGGAGTTCGGCATCAGCCTCGGCAAGTCCCGCGGCTAAGGTTCGCGGCGGCTGGGGTTTCACGGCGGGGCTGAGGTTCGCGGCGGCTGCGCGGCGGGGCTGGGGTTCGCGGCGGGTTCGCGGCGGAGTGAAACCCGGATTTCAGCACCTCCTGGGGTGATGAAACCCCGGTTCCACTACCCTCGGTGTGCCTCCACGCGGTCTCGCCGGGCCCTTTTATACTGAACGGACCGTGATTACCGCGCCTGGAAACGACGATCGTCCCGCCGGGGAACCCGTGCTGCGGGTGATACGCGGCGACGCATCCCCCGAAGAGATCGCCGCCGTGGTCGCCGTCCTGATGTCGTCACGCGCTGGTGATGACGAGGCAGCGCCTCCGGCGCCCCGGTCGGCCTGGGCCGACCGGTCTGCTGTGCTGCGCCGCCCGCTACATCCCGGGCCGGGCGCCTGGCACCGCTCCGGCCTGCCTGCCTAGCTCTCCTCAGTCCAGACGGCGCCGCGCCCCTGTGGCTCGCTAGCTGAGGCGCTCCAGGATCAGCTCGCGGACGCGGGTGCCGTCGGCCTGGCCGCGAGTGGCCTTCATGACCGCGCCGACCAGGACTCCGGCCGCGGTGGTCTTGCCTTCGCGGATCTTGACGGCCACGTCGGGGTTGGCGGCGATCGCCGCGTCGACGGCCGCGGTGAGGGCACCATCGTCGCTGACCACGGCCAGCCCCCGGGCCGCCACCACCTCGTCCGGACCGCCTTCTCCGGCTAGTACGCCCTCGATCACGTCCCGGGCGAGATGGTCATTCAGCGTGCCCGCCTCGACCAGCGAGGCGACCCGGGCCACCTGAGCGGGAGTGATCGCGAGCGCCGAGAGCTCGGCGCCCATCTCATTGGCCCGGCGGGCGAGCTCACCCAGCCACCACTTGCGAGCGTCGGCCGATGATGCGCCTGCCGCCACCGTCTCCGCCACCACGTCGAGCGCGCCGGCGTTGGACAGCGCGGTCATGTCCAGGTCGGACAGGGCCCATTCTTGCTGCAGGCGCGCCCGCCGAGCGGCGGGAACCTCGGGCAGCCCGGCCCGGATCTGCTCCACCCAGTCAGCCGACGGGGCGACCGGCACCAGGTCGGGTTCGGGGAAGTAGCGGTAGTCCTGCGCCTCTTCCTTGGACCGGCCGGGTGTCGTCGTGCCCGTCTCCTCGTGGAAGTGCCTGGTCTCCTGGATGACGCGGCCGCCGGCGTCGAGCACGGCGGCCTGCCGCTCGATCTCGAAATGGACCGCGCGCTCCACCGAGCGCAGCGAGTTGACGTTCTTGGTCTCCGTTCGTGTTCCCCACCGGCCGGATCCGCGCGGCGCCAGCGAAGTGTTCACGTCGCAGCGCAGCGAGCCTTCTTCCATCCGCACGTCGGAGACGCCGAGGGACCGGAGCAGGTCCCGCAGTTCGGTGACGTAGGTGCGCGCTACGACGGGCGCGTCCGCCCCCGTGGCCTCGATCGGCTTGGTCACGATCTCCACCAGCGGGATGCCGGCCCGGTTGTAGTCGACGAGCGAGTACTCGGCACCGTGGATCCGGCCGGTCACCCCGCCCACGTGCAGCGACTTGCCGGTGTCTTCCTCCAGGTGCACCCGTTCGATGCCCACCCGCACGGTCCTGCCGCCGACCACGACGTCCAGGAAGCCGTCGGTGCACAGCGGCTCGTCGTACTGGGAGATCTGGAAGTTCTTCGGCATGTCCGGGTAGAAGTAGTTCTTCCGCGCGAACCGGCACCACGACGCGATCGAGCAGTTCAGGGCCAGGCCGATCCTGATCGCGTACTCGATCGCCATCCGGTTGACGACCGGCAGCGAACCGGGCAGGCCCAGGCAGACCGGGCATACCTGGCTGTTCGGCGGGGCCCCGAAAGTGGTGGTGCAGGCGCAGAACATCTTGGTCCTGGTCCCCAGCTCCACGTGGGTCTCCAGGCCGATAACCGGCTCGTAGCGTTCGATCGCCTCGGCGAACGGGACCAGCGTGTCCATGGTCGTCATGAGGAAAGTCCTTTCGCCTGGGCGAGCAGCGGCTGGCCCCAGCGACTCGTGAAAGCCGCCTCGGCGGCGGCGGCCACCCGGTAGAGCCGGTCGTCAGCGAGGGCGGGCGCCATAACCTGCAGCCCGACCGGCAGCCCGTCTTCCGGCGCCAGCCCGCACGGGACCGAGATCGCCGCGTTGCCCGCCAGGTCCGAGGGGATCGTGCACAGGTCGGCCAGGTACATCGCCATCGGGTCGTCGGCCCGCTCGCCGATACCGAACGCCGTGGTCGGCGTCGAAGGCGACACGAGCACGTCGACCTGCCCGAAGGCCGCGTCGAAGTCCCTGATGATCAGCGTCCGCACCTGCTGGGCCTTGCCGTAGTAGGCGTCGTAGTAGCCGCTGGACAGCGCGTAGGCGCCCAGGATGATGCGCCGCTTCACCTCGGCGCCGAAGCCCGCTTCGCGGGTCAGCGCCATGACCTCCTCGGCGTCCCTGGTGCCGTCGTCGCCGACCCGCAGGCCGTAACGCATCGCATCGAAGCGGGCCAGGTTGGACGAGGCCTCACTGGGTGCGATCAGGTAGTAGGCGGGCAGCGCGTACTTGAAGTGCGGGCAGGACACCTCGATAACCTTGGCGCCCAGCGACTCGAGCAACTCGACCGACTCGGCGAACCGGGAGAGCACGCCCGGCTGGTAACCGTCGCCGCTCAGCTCGCTGACCACGCCGATCCGCATGCCGCTCACGTCCGCCTCGCGCGCCGCGGCGACCACCGGCGGCACCGGCGCGTCGATCGAGGTCGAATCCATCGGGTCGTGCCCGGAGATGGCCTCGTGCAGCAGGGCCGCATCGAGCACCGTCCGGCCGAACGGTCCCGGCGTGTCCAGGCTCGAGGCGAAGGCCACCACTCCGTACCTGGACGAGCCGCCGTAAGTCGGCTTGGCGCCGACGATTCCGCAGACCGCCGCGGGCTGCCGGATCGAGCCGCCGGTGTCGGTGCCGATGGCCAGCGGCGCCTCGTACGCGGCCACCGCGGCGGCGGACCCGCCAGACGAGCCACCCGGGACCTTGGCCAGGTCCCACGGGTTGTGGCTCGGACCGAACGCGGAGTTCTCCGTCGAGCTGCCCATGGCGAACTCGTCCATGTTGGTCTTGCCGAGGATGACCGCGCCGGCCTGCTTCAGCCGCTGAGTGATCGTCGCGTCGTACGGCGGCCGCCAGCCGTCCAGGATGCGCGAGCCGCAGGTGGTCGGCAGGCCCTTGGTGGTGAACACGTCCTTGACGGCGACCGGTACGCCCGCCAGCGGGGCCAGCTGCTCGCCTGTTTTACGCTTTTTGTCGACGGCGGCGGCCTGCGCGAGCGCGCTGTCCGCCGCGACGTGCAGGAAGGCGTGCACGCGGTCGTCAACGGCGGCGATACGGTCCAGGTGGGCATGGGTGACCTCGGTGGCGGAGACCTCCCCGGCGGCCAGGGCCGCGCTGAGCTCTGCCGCGGTCATGCGAGTGAGTTCCATGATGGTCAGTCCTCCCCCAGGATCCGCGGCACCTTGAAACGCTGCTGTTCCACCGCGGGCGCCTGATCGAGCGCTTCGGCCGGGGTGAGGCACGGACGCGGCTCGTCGTCACGGAACACGTTGGTCAGGCCGGTCGCGTGCGAGGTCGGCGGGATGCCATCGGCGGCGACCTCCTGAACCTGCGCGACCGCCGTGATGATCTGGTCCAGCTGCGGCGCCAGATGGTCTAGTTCCGCGTCGCTGAGTGCGATCCTGGCCAGTCGCGCCAGGTGCGCGACCTCGTCACGGGTAATCGGCATGCACGCCATCCTAGGGGCCGTTCGGAGGCAGGCTGTAAGCAATAACGCCGTTACCGTGGTCGGGTGCGGTCATTTCCCGGCCTGCCGTTCGTCGTTGCTTATGGAGGAAAAGAGGAGGACCCGTGAAATACCTGTTGCTGATCTGCGGGGACGAATCCGCGGCGGCGCACGCGGACGACGGCTGCGGTGGCTGGATGGAAGAGATGACCGAACGCGGGTCGCTGGCCGCCACCGGCGGGCTGCGGCCGCCCGCCGAGGCGAAGACCATCCGGGTGCGCCGCCGCCAGCTGCTGCTTTCCGACGGTCCCTTCGCCGAGACGAAGGAGCAGATCGCCGGATTCTGCGTCATCGAGTGCGCGGACATGTCCGCGGCCATCGAGGCGGCCGCCCGGCATCCGGCCGCGGGCTACGGGACGATCGAGATCCGGCCGTTCCGGCCATGAGCACCGACGTCAAGGCGGCAGTCGATGCGGCGTTCCGGGACGAGTGGGGCCGGGTCGTCGCCACGCTGATCCGGACCACCGGCGACTGGGACCTCGCGGAGGAATGCGCCCAGGACGCCTTCGCCATGGCCCTGCAGCGCTGGCCAAGAGACGGCATTCCCGGCCGGCCGGGTGCGTGGCTGACCACGGCCGCCCGGAACCGCGCCATCGACGTGCTGCGCAGGAAAACGGTCGGAGCCGCCAAACTCCGGGAGGTCGCCGCCATGTCACCCGACCCCGACCCGGTGTACGAGACTGGGACTGATCACAGCGGAGTGCCCGACGACCGGCTGCGGCTGATGTTCACCTGCTGCCACCCGGCCCTGTCGCTCGAGGCGCGCGTGGCGCTGACGCTGCGCACGCTGGCCGGCCTGACCACGGCCGAGATCGCCCGGGCATTCCTGGCCAGCGAGCCGACGATGGCCAAGCGGCTGACCCGGGCCAAGCAGAAGATCCAGCACGCGGGAATCCCCTACCGGGTACCTCCGGCGCACCTGCTGCCCGAACGCACACCGGGCGTGCTTGGCGTGCTCTACCTGCTCTTCAACGAGGGTTACTCGGCCACGGCAGGCGCCAACCTGGTCCGGCAGAACCTCAGCGCCGAGGCGATCCGGCTGGCCCGGATACTGGCCCGGCTGATGCCGGACGAACCCGAGGTGACCGGATTGCTGGCCCTGATGCTGCTGCACGACGCGCGCCGGACGGCCCGGCTGGACGCCGGCGGTGACCTGGTGACCCTGGAGGATCAGGACCGCGGGAAGTGGGACGCTGCCGAGATCGGCGAGGGCGTAGCGGTTCTGGAGGCGGCGCTGCGCCGCGGGCGGCCAGGTCCCTATCAGGTCCAGGCGGCCATCGCGGCCTGTCACGCGACCGCGCCGACCGCGGACAGCACCGACTGGCCGCAGATCGCCGCGCTGTACGGCCGGCTCGCCGAGTACCTGCCTACCCCCGTCGTCGAGCTGAACTACGCGGTCGCGGTCGGGATGGCCCAGGGCCAGCCGCCGGCCTGGCGCTGGTCGAGGCCCTGGAGGCGGCGGGCAAGCTCGCCGGCTATCATCTGCTGCCCGCGACCAGGGCCGACTTCCTGCGCCGCCTTGGCCGCAGGCCGGAGGCGGCCGCCGCCTACGCCGAGGCGCTCGAGCTGACTAGCACCGACGCGGAGCGCCGTTACCTCAGCCGCAGGCTCGCGGAAGCTTCTCGCTAAAACGTCCATCTGGGCGAGGCTCTGTTCGTCGCGTCAACGTAAGCCCTCTTCGAGAAGGAGACGTGACGGCGATGGACGATATCGGGGACATGATCGCAGCTCAGCGGACGGAGCTGGCGGAGGTGCTGGCCGGGCTGCCCGCGGCGAGGTGGGACGAGCCGACGCTATGCGACGGCTGGCGGGTACGGGAGGTGGCGGCGCACATCACGATGCCGTTCCGCTATTCGGGCCGCCGGTTCATGCTCGAGCTGGCGAAGTCGCGAGGCAAGTTCAACGAGATGGCCGACCGGTGCGCCCGGCGCGACGCCGCCGTCATGTCGCCGGCCGAGCTGACCGGGGCGCTCAGCTCGAACGCGAACCATCCGTGGCGCCCGCCGGGCGGCGGAGAGGCCGGCGCGCTGACCCACGACGTGATCCACGGCCTAGACATCACCGAGGCGCTGGACCTTGGCCTGCGCGTCCCCGCAGACCGGCTGGGCGTCGTCCTGCCGAACCTCGTGAGCCCGAAGAGGCTTAACTTCTTCGGGATCGACGTGGCCGGTCGTGAACTGCGCGCCTCCGACACCGGCTGGACCTTCGGCTCAGGCGCGCTGGTCACCGGCACCGCCCAGGACCTCGCGCTGCTGCTCTGCGGCCGCAAGCTGCCTTCAGGCCGCCTCGAAGGCGGGCCAGCTGAATGGTTCATGGTCCGCTGAAAGCGCCCGATCATCATCGTGGATCGCTGCTGCCCTCAGGGGGGTAGCAGCGATCCACGATGCGGGCTCACTGCGCCTGGCGGAGGGGATCGGGGCCTTGGGTGAGGAGAACGCGGAAGGCGGGCTCGTCGAGGATCGTGACGCTGAGCTCGACGGCCTTGTCGTACTTGGAACCGGCGTTCTCGCCCGCTACTACGAAGTCGGTCTTCTTGGACACCGAGGAGGTCACCTTGCCGCCGGCCTGGCGGACCGCCTCGGCGGCCTCCTCTCGGCTGAACGAGGGCAGCGTGCCGGTGATCACCACGGACACGCCCGCGAGGAGGCGCGCCGCGGCGCGGGACGGATCGAAGCCCGCGTCTTCCAGCTGTACCCCGGCTGCCCGCCATTTCGCGACGATGGCCCGGTGCCAGTCCACGGCGAACCAGTCGTGCACCGAGGCGGCGATCGTCGGCCCGACCCCGTCCACCGCGGCCAGGGCGTCGGCGCTCGCCGCCTCGATGGCCTCAAGGGAGCCGAACTCGGCCGCCAGCGCCCGCGCCGCGGTCGGCCCGACGTGCCGGATCGACAGGGCCACCAGGATCCGCCACAGCGGCCTGGTCCGCGCCTCGGCCAGGTTAGCCAGCAGCCTGGCCGCGTTCGCGCTCAGCGTGCCCTGCTTGACCATGAAGAACGGGCAGGTCTCCAGCCGCTCCGCGGTGAGGGCGAACAGGTCGCCCTCATCGGCGACCAGGCCGCAGTCGAGCAGCGCGCTGACCGCCTCGTAGCCGAGCACCTCGATGTCGAAGGCGCCCCGGCCGGCCACGTGGAAGAGCCGCTCGCGGAGCTGGGCCGGGCAGGACCGCGTGTTCGGGCAGCGCCAGTCCACCTCGTCTTCCTCGCGGGTCAAGGTGGTGCCGCACGCCGGGCAGGCCGTGGGGAACTCGAACTCGGTCTCCGCGCCGGTACGCAGGTCGGCCACCGGCCCGAGCACCTCGGGGATCACGTCGCCGGCCTTGCGCAGGATCACCATGTCGCCGACCAGCACGCCCTTGCGCTTGACCTCGTCCGCGTTGTGCAAGGTAGCCCGGTCTACCGTCGATCCGCTGACCTTGACCGGCTCCATCACGGCGAACGGGGTGACCCGGCCGGTGCGCCCGACGTTCACCCTGATCTCGAGCAGCCGGGTGGTGACCTCCTCCGGCGGGTACTTGTAGGCGATGGCCCACCTCGGCGCCCGGCTGGTCGAGCCGAGCGCCAGCTGCAGCGCGATCTGGTCGATTTTCACCACCACGCCGTCGATCTCGTACGGCGGGTCGTGCCGGTGCTCGGCGTAGTAGGCGATGTACTCGCGGACCCCGGCCATGTCGGGCACCACCTTGTACAAGCTGCTGACGGGCAGGCCCCAGCCGCGCAGCCGCTCGTACCAGCCGGACTGGGTGTCGGGCGCTCCTTCGAGGTGCCCAGCCTCACCCGGTCCGGCCGCGGCGCCGCTGATGGCCGCTTCGCCGGGTTCGCTCGGGCCGCCGCTCGCCTCGCCGCCGTAGCCCTCGACCCGGCCGATGCCGTGGATGATCGCGTCGAGCGGCCGGCTGGCGGTGACCCGCGGGTCCTTCTGGCGCAGCGATCCGGCGGCGGAGTTCCGCGGGTTGGCGAAGGCGGCCTTGCCCGCGTCGAGCAGTGATTCGTTCAGCTTCCCGAACGCCTCCACGGGCAGGAAAACCTCGCCCCTGACCTCGAGGGTGGCCGGGTACCCCGAGCCTTTCAGCCGCGCGGGGATGGAGGCAATCGTGCGGATGTTCGGCGTGACGTCCTCGCCGGTACGCCCGTCGCCGCGGGTGGCCGCCTTCACCAGCGCACCGTCGCGGTAGATGAGATCGATCGCCAGCCCGTCGATCTTCAGCTCGCACAGGTAAGGCCCCGCGCCGCCGAGCCGGGTAGCCCGGTCCGACCAGCTGCCCAGGTCCTCGTCGGTGAAGACGTTATCCAGGCTGAGCAGCCGCTCCAGATGCTCGACCGGGGTGAAGAGCGTGGATACCGTGCCGTGCACGGTCTGGGTCGGGGAGTCCGGCGTGCGCAGGTCGGGGTACTGCTCCTCGAGCGCGCGCAGCTCGCGCATCTTGGTGTCGTAGTCGATGTCTGAGATGGTGGGCGAGTCGAGGACGTAGTACCGGTGATCGGCCTCGGTGATGTCCAGGCTCAGGTCCGCGTGCCGACGCCTCGCCTCTGCTGGCGCGGCCTCGGGCGCTTCCGCCGGCGCCTCGCCCGGCCCGGGCCCGCCCGTTTCGTTCTCGCTCACTCCAGGCTCACCCCGCCGTTTCTTCGATCAGCTCTGGCAGCATGCTGGCCGCCTCCCGGCACCGCGTCAACGCGACGCGCGCCTGCGCCAGCGACGCGCCGGCCAGGCCGCAGGCAGGCGTGATCACCGCCTGCTCGGCGCACGTCGCCAGCGGCAGTCCGAGTCGCTGGTAGAGCCGGATGACCCGTTCGGCTGTCTCACGAGCCCCGCTCGCCTCACCAGGCCGGATGGCCGCGCCCGCGCGCCTAGGCCCGCTCGCCGCGCGGCCGTCACCCTCGGCCTCCTCGGGTACGGCCGGGACCGCGCCCGTCAGCAACCCCATCCCCGCCTCCGCCGCCTCGCCCACTCCTTGCTCGTCTCCGCGCTGCAGCTGGCTGAGGTCGAAAGCGACGGCGTCCGCGCCCGCGGCCCTGATGGTCCCGAACGGGACCGCGGGGGCACAGCAGTGCACGACCGTGTAGCTCCGGGTGGCCGCGAGCACCTGGGCGAGCCCGTCCCGCAGCGGGTCGGGCTCGACGGCGCCGAGCCGTGACATCCCGCTCGCGGTCGGCACCGCACCCTCGGCCACCGCGGGCAGGGCGGGCTCGTCGAACTGGACGATCAGCCGCGCCCCCGGTACGCGCTTGGCTACGTCCGCCGCGTAGGCGGCCGCGCCTTCCGCCAGCGAGGCGATGAGGTCCGCGATGGCCCCGGGATCGGCGAGCGCCACGTTCATCGTGTGCGGCAGCTCCAGCGTGGCGGCGAGCGTCCACGGCCCGCCGAGCTGGATCTTGAGGGGCCCGTGGAAGCCGTCGAGCACCTCTTCGAGCACGTCCAGCTCGGAGGAGAGCATGGACCTGGCCCGCGCCAGGTCACGCCCTGGGTGGTCGGTCAGCCGCCAGCCGCGCGGAGTGACCTCGGCCGCCAGGTCGATTAGGAGTGCGGCGGTTCGTCCGGTCAGGTCCGCGCCCGGGCCCCGGTCGGGCAGCTCGGGCAGGTACGGGAAGTCGGGCAGCTCGCCGGCGACAATCCGCATCGCCTCCGCCGGATTAGTCCCCGGCATGGACCCGATCCCGGTAGCGCTTCCGGCTGGCCACGGATAGCCCGGCTTGTTCTGGTCGTTACTCACACGTCGAGCTTAGAACTGCCTGGTGACAAACCTCGACTTGCGCAGCCGGGCCGGACGGACCTCGTTCGCCGTCGCGCGCCTGCCACCGCTGATTTGTTTCGCTCGGAATGCCGTCCCGGTCAAGGTCCGGTGGCCGCCGGTCAGGCCCGTCAGGCCGGTGCCCACGCCGGTCAGGCCGGTGTCCACGCCAGTCATCTGGTCCGTCCCGCCTGTCCCGGCGGAGAGCGGACATCGCGATTACGGTAGTCACTCCGATTATGATTCCGATGATGAAGATGATGCCGGTGATGACCACCACGGAGGTCACGGCTACCGCCCCCGGCCACGCGGCAGGACGTGAGAGCCTGAGCCGCCGAAGCCGGTTAGCCGTCTCGCGCCGCGTGCCGCTGCGCCAGGCGCCGCGCCCGAGAGGGAATAGAGCTGATCCTCCTTCCGCACTGCTATCGCCACCATCGCGACCACCCCGATCGCGACCCCACCCAGAAATACCGCGAGGATCGAGTACGCCACTGATGCTGCGCTGCCGTGGGTGGTGGCAGTCATGAACTTCTACACCGAGTCCTGCCCGGAGTCGACGCGCCCGCAAGAGCTCAACCGTCATCTCTTCGGCCAGGGCTGACGGGCGGCTTCGCTATCGTGCGGGCAATGGAGCCATGGCGGACGTGCCGCTGATCGTCGCGCTGCCGAGAACCACGTCACCGTCGTAGAGGACGGCGGCCTGGCCCTTGGCCACGCCGCGGGCCGGGCGGTGCAGACGGATGCGCAGCACGTCGTCCTCCAGCCAGCTCGTGCAGGCGTGCACCTCGCCGTGGGCGCGTAGCTGAACCAGGCAGTCGCGCGGCTCCAGTGGCGGCTCCCCGCCCGTCCAGACCGGGCGGTCCGCGGTGATCTCGGTGACCTCCAGGGCCGATGGAGGTCCCACCGTCACCGTCCGGGTCACTGGCTCGATGTCCAGCACGTAGCGGGGCTTACCGTCGGCGGCGGGTGTTCCCATCCGAAGGCCCTTGCGCTGGCCGACGGTGAAGGCGTAGGCGCCTTCGTGCTGGCCGAGGACCGCGCCGGTCTCGTCGACGATCGGGCCGGGCGCCTGGCCCAGGTGGCGGGCCAGGAATCCCCTGGTGTCGCCGTCGGCGATGAAGCACACGTCGTGGCTGTCCGGCTTGTCCGCGACCGCGAGCCCGCGCCGCGCCGCCTCGGCGCGAACCTGGGCCTTGGGCGTGTCACCCAGCGGGAAGATGGAGTGGCGGAGCTGGTCGGCGGTCAGCACGGCGAGTACGTAGGACTGGTCCTTGCCCGGGTCCACGGCGCGGTGCAAGATCCCGTCCGAGACGCGCGCGTAGTGGCCGGTGCAGACCGCGTCGAAGCCGAGCGCCAGGGCGCGGTCGAGCACAGCGGCGAACTTGATCTTCTCGTTGCAGCGAAGGCATGGGTTCGGGGTACGGCCCGCGGCATACTCGGCCACGAAATCCTCAACCACGTCGCGGTGAAAACGCTCGGCCATGTCCCAGACGTAGAACGGGATGCCGATCACGTCGGCAGCCCGCCGGGCGTCCCGCGCGTCTTCCAGCGTGCAGCAACCGCGGGCCCCGGTCCGGTACGACGACGGGTTCGACGACAACGCCAGATGGACGCCGGTCACCTCGTGACCCGCGTCCGCCGCACGAGCCGCGGCCGTCGCGGAATCCACCCCGCCTGACATCGCCGCCAGCACCCTCAGACCACTCATAGCCCCAGAATTTTATGCGCCACCCGCCACCGCTCCGGCCCGCCGAGGGGTCGGAATGCCACCGGGTACGTTGCTGCGGACTTGGGGACCGCCGGTCGCTATCTCGCCAGATCTGCCGCGAGTCTCATCGGCGGCGTGCTCTGCCGCGTCTTGGCGCTGCTCGCCCCTGGTGTCCCGTGCCGGGGCCCGGGGCAGACGCCCGTAATCCCGCGTGTCCCACGCGTTTACTCCAGCGTGCGGTACCCAGGGTCCCGCGCGCCGGAGCCGACATTAACGCGGACGATTCGGCTTCAGTGGAGTATTTGGTACCCCCCAAGGGCCCTGCGCTCATCCGCGTAAGCCCGATCCTCCACGTTGTTGCGGCGCCGCGCGCACTGACATCAGGCGAGGCTACGCCGCCGGTTCGATGGGTGAGCTGACGGTCTGAGAAGTTGGTATGGCGCCGCTTACATGCGCCACCGGACTCCCTGGGCCGGAGCCAGCGGTGGGCGGGAGAGTCAGCGGGAGGAGGCGCGGCGGGCGCGGTCTACTACTTCGCCGATCACGGCGGCCAGGGCGTCGATGTCGCGGCTGGTGGAGGTGTGGCCGAGAGAGAAGCGGAGGGAGCCGCGGGCGCGTGAGTCGTCGGCGCCCATGGCCAGCAGGACGTGGCTGGGCTCGGCGACGCCCGCGGTGCACGCAGAGCCGGTGGAGCAGGCGATCCCGTTCGCGTCGAGCAGCATGAGGAGCGCGTCGCCCTCGCAGCCGGGGAAGGAGAAGTGCGCGTTGCCCGGCAGCCGGCGGGGTCCGGGCGGCGGGCCGTTGAGCACGGCGTCGGGGACGGCGGCGAGCACCTGGCCGACCAGGTCATCTCGCAGCTCGGCCAGCCGGGCGGCCTCGTCGCCCCGCTGCTTGGCGCAGACGGTCGCGGCCACCGCGAACGCCCGGATGGCCGGGGTGTCCAGGGTGCCGGAACGGATGTCGCGCTCCTGGCCGCCGCCGTGCAGCACCGGCACCGGTCCGACCCCGCGGGCCAGGATCAGGGCCCCGACGCCGACGGGGCCGCCGAGCTTGTGGGCGGTGACGGTGAGCGCGTCCGCCCCGCTGACCGCGAAGTCCACCGGCAGCTGCGCCGCGGCCTGCACCGCGTCGGTGTGGAACGGCACGCCGTACTCGTGGGCCACCGCGGCGAGCTCGCTGACGGGCTGCACCGTGCCGACCTCGTTGTTCGCCCACATCACGCTGACCATGGCCACCTGCTCGCTCGCCTGGTCGATGGCGGCACGAAGGGCGCCGGGACGCACACCGCCGTCGGGATCGACAGCGAGCCAGACGGCCTCGGCGCCCTGGGTGTCCTCGAGCCAGCGGACCGAATCGAGCACCGCGTGATGTTCGACCGAGGTGGTCAGCACCCGGCGGCGCTCCCCCTCATGACGGGCCCAGTACAGGCCCTTCACCGCGAGGTTGTCAGCCTCGGTTCCGCCGCTGGTGAAGATGATCTCACTCGGCCGGGCGCCGAACACCTCGGCGAGCTGCTCCCGGGACTCTTCGACCACCCGGCGGGCACGCCGGCCTGCCGCGTGCAGCGACGAAGGATTACCGAGGCAGGCGAGCTCCTCGGTCATGGCCGCAATCGCTTCCGGCCGCATCGGCGTGGTCGCCGCGTGATCCAGGTACACGGGATTCGTGCGGTGTGAACTCATGGCTGAGTACAGCCTAGCGGGCGTGAAGATACAGATGTAACGGGCAAACGGGGACCTACTTGCGCTTGCCGATCTCCTCCAGGAGCTGCGGGACCACCTTGAACAGATCGCCGACGACCCCGAAGTCGGCCAGCTCGAAGATCGGTGCCTCGGGGTCCTTGTTCACGGCGATGATCGTCTTGGAAGTCTGCATGCCAGCCCGGTGCTGGATCGCGCCGGAGATGCCGATCGCCATGTAGAGCTGCGGCGAGACGGTCTTGCCGGTCTGGCCGACCTGGAACTGATGCGGGTACCATCCGGCGTCGGTCACCGCGCGCGACGCGCCGACGGCGGCGCCGAGCGCGTCGGCCAGCTGCTCGATGACGCCGAAGCCCTCGGCTCCGCCGGTGCCGCGCCCGCCCGAGACCACGATCGACGCCTCGGTCAGGTCGGGACGCTCCCCGCGCTCGGCCACCACCCGGTTGGTGACCCTGGCCCCGGTGGCCTCCCCTGTCAGTGATACCGAGGTCAGCTCCGCCGCGCCCGGCGCAGGCTCCGGTGCCACCGCGTTGGGCCGCATGGCCACGATGGGGGTGCCCCGCCGGACCCGGGAGTGCACGATCGTCGCGCCACCGAAGATCGACTGCTCGGCGACCGGGCCGTCGTCGCCCGGCTGCAGGTCCACCGCGTCGGTGAGCACGCCGGAGTCGGTCTTGACCGCGAGCCGGCCCGCGACCTCCTTGCCCTGGGCCGTGCCGGCCAGCAGCACCAGCACCGGGGACTTCTCCTGCACCAGCTGGGCCAGCAGGTCCGCCGCGGGCGCGACGACGTAGTCATCGAAGGCCGCGTCAGCGGCTACGTACATCCGGGCCGCGCCGTATTCGGCGCAACGCGCCTGGCCGGCTTCCGCGCCCGGCCCGGTCCACACCACCGAAGGCTCGCCGAACCGGCGGGCCAGCGTGATCAGCTCCAGCGTGACCTTCTTGACGTCGTCGTCCACATGCTCCGCGAGCACCAGGATCTCAGCCATCTCGTTTCCTCTCCCGCCCTCAGATGAACTTCTGCGCGGCGAGGAACTCGGCGACCTTGACGCCGCCGTCGCCTTCGTCCTTGACGACCGTGCCCGCCTGGCGCGGCGGCCGCTGGGTGTGATCGACCACCTCGGTGGCCGAGCCGCCGAGCCCGACCGCGGCCGGGTCGATGCCCGCGTCGGCGAGGCTGAGCGTCTGGACCGGCTTCTTCTTCGCCGCCATGATGCCCTTGAACGAGGGGTAACGCGGCTCGTTGATCTTCTCGACCACGCTGATCACCGCGGGCAGCGTGGACTCGACCTCGAAGTACCCGTCTTCTGAGACCCGGCGGATGCGGATCGCCGAACCGTCGATCTCCACCTTGCTGGCCAGCGAGACCTGCGGCACGCCGAGCCGCTCGGCCAGCATCGCGGCCATCACGCCCATCCGGGCGTCGGTGGACTCCGACCCGCAGATCACCAGGTCGAAGCCGGTCTGGGAGAGTACCTGGGCGAGCGCGTACGAGGTGGACAGCGCGTCGGAGCCGGCCAGGCCGTCATCCAGCAGGTGCACGGCCTTGTCGGCGCCCATCGACAGCGCCTTGCGGATCGACTCGGCCGCCTTCTCCGGGCCCATGGTCAAGATGGTGACCTCGGCCTCGGCACCCGCCGACCGCTGGGCCTCGGCGAGTTGCAGGCCCTCCTCGATGGCGTACTCGTCAAGCTCGTTGATGAGCCCGTCCACCGACGCGCGGTCCAGCGTGCCGTCTGAAGGCTTGAGCTTGCGTTCGGCCCAGGTATCTGGCACCTGCTTGACCAACACGACGATGTTCATGGACTACACCGACCTCCTTCGTTGCTGGCATACAGACTGCCAAACCGCAGAGCGGCGCGCGGCACCGGGTCCGTAACCAATGTTACTAATCGGTAGCACGCACCGGGGCCGCCCGGCGGGTCCGCGTATGCCGACGTGGCATCGGCTTATTCGAATCATATCACCTATTAAGCTATTTTGGCTAGGTGGCCAACTGTTCGAACATCGGCCAGCTGGCAGCCATCGGCACGTCAGCCTCCAGAGACCCTCGGGCGCCAGTATCGAAGGACCCAGCATCGAAGGACCCGGTACCAAAGGACCCGGTACCAAAGGACCCGGTACCAAAGGACCCAGCATCGAAGGCCACCACCGCGGGAGGAGGGGTCACTTGCCTCGGGTTACTGTCATCGGGACCGGATATCTCGGCCTCACCCACGCCGTCGCCATGGCGGACCTAGGCCACGACGTGCTGGCGATCGACGTCGACGAAGCCAAGATCGCCAAGGCCGCACGGGGGGAGGTCCCGTTCTTCGAACCCGGCCTGGAACCGCTGCTGCGGAAGAACCTGGAGGCTGGCCGGCTCCGGTTCACCATGTCGTGCGCTGCGGCCGGCAGCTTCGGCGAGGTCCACTTCCTGTGCGTGGGCACGCCCGAGGGCGAGGCCGGCCAGGCCAACCTGAGCTACGTCCAGGCGGCGGTCGGCGCGCTGGCGCCGCACCTGAGGTCCGCGTGCCTGATCGTGGGCAAGTCCACCGTCCCGGTCGGGACGGCCCGGCAAGTGCTGCACCAGGTACGTGCCATCGCCCCGGCGGGTCAGGAGGTCGAGCTGGCCTGGAATCCGGAGTTCCTTCGGGAAGGACACGCGGTACGGGACAGCCTCACTCCCGACCGCATCGTGCTCGGCGTGACGTCCGACTGCGCGGAGGCGCGGATGCGGCAGGTGTACGTCGCGCCGCTCGAGGCGGGCACGCCGCTGCTCGTGACCGACCTGGAAACGGCCGAGCTGGTCAAGGTGGCGGCGAACGCGTTCCTCGCGACCAAGATTCTCGTTCATCAACGCCATGGCCGAGATCTGCGAGGAGGCGGGCGCCGACGTGATACCGCTGGCCGAGGCGCTCGGATACGACCCGCGGATCGGCCGGCGGTTCCTCTCCCCCGGGCTCGGCTACGGCGGCGGCTGCCTGCCCAAGGACGTCCGCGCCTTCCGCGCCACCGCGCGAACCCTGGGCGTGGACTCCGTCGTCAGCCTGCTGAGCACGGTGGACGCCGTCAACGCCGGCCGCAGGGACCGGGTCCTCACGCTGGCGCGCGAAACCCTGGGCGGTACGCTCGAGGGCAGGCGCGTGACCGTGCTCGGCGTCGCGTTCAAGCCCAACAGCGACGACGTCCGGGATTCCCCGAGCCTGGATATCTGCGACCGGCTCGCCGCCGAGAGTGCGGTCGTATCCGTGCACGATCCGGTCGCCATGCCCAACGCGGCGAAGAAACGGCCGGGGCTGGCGTACGCCCCGACCGTCTCGGCGGCGGCCGCGGGCGCCGAACTGGTCCTGCATCTCACCGAATGGTCCGACTACCAGGCTATCGACCCCGCCGCGCTGGCCCGGGTCGTCGCGCGGCCAGTGCTCATCGACGCGCGGTGCTGCCTGGACGCGGGCCTGTGGAGCGACGCGGGCTGGTCCGTGCGCGTCCTGGGCCGCCCACAGGGGGGTCTGGGGATTAGGTCCCCCAGGAGCGGGGGGTCTTGGGGGTCATCCCCCGGCTAACAGGGCCTCCGCGGCCTCGACCACGTTGGTCAGCAGCATGGCGCGGGTCATCGGGCCGACGCCGCCCGGCATGGGAGCCAGCCAGCCCGCCACGTCCGCCACCTCCGCGGCCACGTCCCCGACCAGCCCGGTCCCGGTGCGGGTGATCCCCACGTCGACCACGGCCGCGCCGGGCTTGACCATGTCTGCGGTCAGCAGGCCGGGACGTCCCGCGGCCACCACCACGATGTCCGCGGTTCTGGTGTGCGCGGCGAGATCCTTGGTGCCGGTGTGGCAGAGCGTCACCGTGGCATTCTCGGTGCGCCTGGTCAGCAGCAAGCCGAGCGCGCGGCCGACTGTGATGCCGCGGCCGACGACGGTGACGTCGGCGCCCGCGATGGGCACGCCGTAGCGGCGCAGCAGTTCGGTGATGCCGCGCGGCGTACACGGCAGCGGGCCCCGTTCGCCGAGGACCAGCTTGCCGAGGTTGACCGGGTGCAGGCCGTCCGCGTCCTTGGCCGGGTCCATCCGGTTCAGGATCGCGTGGGTGTCCAGGCCGCCGGGCAGCGGCAGCTGGACAATGTACCCGGTGCAGGCCGGATCGGCGTTCAGCGTGTCGACGACCGCCTCGACCTGCGCCTGGGTCGCGTCGGACGGCAGGTCCCAGCGGATCGACGCGATCCCGACCTGCGCGCAATCCCTGTGCTTGCCGTTCACATAGGCCCGGCTGCCCGGATCATCTCCCACCAGTACGGTGCCGAGCCCGGGCACGGCGCTGGCCTGGCCGCCTGCGGCGGCGGGTCCGCGGGCGGCCAGCGCGGCCACCCGCTGGGTCAGGCTGGCCCGGATGTCCGCGGCGGCGGCTTTCCCGTCCAGCCGCTGTGCGCTCACGTCGGTCCCCTCAGTGGTAGAAGTGGCGGACGCCGGTGAAGTAGAGCGGGATGCCCGCTTCGGCGGCGGCGGTAATGGTCAGGTGATCACGGATCGAACCGCCCGGCTCCACCACCGCGGCCACCCCGGCCTGCGCCAGGATCTCGAAACCGTCGGCGAACGGGAAATACGCGTCGCTGGCCGCGACCGAACCCGCCGCCCGCTCCCCCGCGCGCATCACGGCCAGCCGGGACGAGTCCACCCGGTTGACCTGGCCCATGCCGACACCGACCGAGGCTCCGCCGGACGCGAGCAAGATGGCATTTGATTTGACTGAACGGCATGCCTTCCACGCGAAAGCCAGGTCCGCCAGCTGCGCGGGGCTGGCGGGGTCGCCGGCCTTGAGCTCCCAGTTCGCCGGATCATCGCCGGGCTCGTTCACGCGGTCCACGGACTGCATCAGCATCCCGCCGCTGACCGGGCGCAACTCCACGGACGCGGCCGCGCTGGGCGGGGCGCAGCGGAGCAGGCGGACGTTCTTGGCCCCGGAAAGAATCTCCAGGGCCTCGGCGTCGAACCCGGGCGCGACCACGACCTCGGTGAACACCTCGGCGATCTGCCGGGCCATGGCCGCGGTAACCGGGCCGTTGGCCGCGATCACCCCGCCGAACGCCGAGGCCGGGTCGCACGCGTTCGCCTTGGCGTGCGCGTCGGCCAGGTCGGCGCCGATGGCGATCCCGCACGGATTGGAGTGCTTGATGATGGCCACGCACGGCTCGGCGAAGTCGTACGCCGCGCGCCTGGCCGCGTCCGCGTCCACGTAGTTGTTGTACGACATGGCCTTGCCGTGCAAGAGCTCCGCGGTCGCGATGCCATTCCGCGGGCTGGCACCGCCGGTCCGTTCGGCAGAATTGTTTTGTATATACAGGGCCGCGCGCTGATGGGGGTTCTCGCCGTAGCGCAGCACGTCGGCACGCCGCCACAGGGCCCCCGCCACCTCGGGCCAGCCGACGTCGCGTGCGACCTCGTCCGGGGCGTACGCGGCCGCGAACCAGGACGCCACCGCAACGTCGTAGGCCGCGGTGTGCGCGAAGGCCTCGGCGGCGAGGTGCTGGCGCTGCTCCAGCGTGAAACCGCTCTTGGCCAGCGCCACTAGCACGTCGCCGTACCGGGCCGGGGAGATGATGACGGCCACCGAGCCGTGGTTCTTGGCCGCGGCCCGGACCATCGAGGGGCCGCCGATATCGATCTGCTCGACGCACTCCTGCGGCGAGGCCCCCGAGGCGACCGTCTCCTCGAACGGGTACAGGTTCGACACCAGCAGCTGGAACGGCTCGATGCCGAGTTCCGCCAGCTGGGCTTCGTGCTCGGCCTTGGTCGTATCCGCGAGCAGGCCCGCGTGCACCCGGGGGTGCAGGGTCTTCACCCGGCCGTCGAGGCACTCGGGGAACCCGGTGAGCTCCTCCACCGGCGTGACGGGGACCCCGGCCGCGCTGATCCTGGCCGCGGTGCTGCCGGTGGACACGATCTCGACGCCGGCCGCATGCAGCCCGGACGCCAGCTCCTCCAGGCCGGTCTTGTCATAGACGCTGATAAGCGCCCGTCTGATCGGGATCCTGGTCAACTGCCGATCCTCACCTTCCTGCCCTGGACGGACCAGCCTTCGCGGACCATCCTGCCCACCGTGCCGACGAGCAGCGCCCGTTCGGCCACCTTGATCCGCTCGTGCAGCGTGCCCTCGTCGTCGTCGTCGGCCACGGGCACGCAGGCCTGCGCCACGATCGGTCCCGCGTCCACGCCGTCGTCGATGACGAGGACGGTGCAGCCGGTGACCTTCACCCCGTGGGCCAGCGCGTCACGCACGCCGTGCGCTCCGGGAAACGACGGTAGCAGCGCCGGATGAGTGTTCAGGCACCGGCCGCCGAACGAGTCCAGGAACGGCTTGCCGACGAGCTTCATGAAGCCGGCCAGCACGATCAGGTCAGGGGCATACGCGGCGCAGGTGCTTGTGAGCGCCGCGTCCCAGTCCTCGCGGGCGGGGTAGTCCGCCAGCCGGACGGCGAAGGCGGGAATGCCGGCCTGCCCGGCCCGCGCCAGCCCGTTGATACCAGCGCGATCCGCGCCGACCGCGACGACCTGCGCCCCGTAGTCCGGGTCACGGCACGCGTCGATCAACGCCTGAAGGTTGGTCCCCTCCCCGGAGACGAGCACCACCAGCCGCGCGCGCATGCGGCCACCCTAAAGCACGTGACGGCGTGGTCTGCGGAGAGGGCAGAATAGGTGTCGATGGCCAGATACCAGCCGCCCGGCGGGCGCGGGCCGCAGCCGAAAGGCACGCTGCCGCCCCGGCCGCTGCCACCCCCGGATCCCGCCTCGCGCCAGCGCGGGCTGGCGGCGCTGACCCTGGGCGGGCTCAGCCTGATCGGCCTGGCGCTGGGGCTCGGCAACGTCCATCGCGGGATCTACGTGGCCATCCTCACCCTGCTGTTCGCGATAACCGCGATCTGGCTCGGCGCTCGGGTGAATCGCAGTGCGCGGCGAACCGGCACGGCCCGGCCGCGCGGAGCGGTCAGCGGCATCGTGCTCGGCAGTCTTGGCCTCGCGTTGAGCGCGCTGTGGCTGCTGGTGCTGGCGGTGTTCTGGCCGCAGCTGAATACCTATTACAACTGCATGGCCGGCGCGAACACGGTGGCCGCCCAGCAGGCCTGCCACACCCAGCTCAGCAAATCGGTGGGCGCCGAGATCAGCGTCCTGCAGAACGGTAAGTAGGACTTCGGTTACCAGCGCGAGTCAGAGGTAAGCCTCGTCGTCCTGGTCGTCGTCGTAGGCGACCCAGGGATTGAAGTAGATCCGGTGACCGCCGGCGTCGTCGGTCTCGTCCACCACCCCCGCCCGGACACCCGGTAGTACTCGCGCGGTGCCCGCGGAGTCCGCGGGCTCGGGGCCGGACGGCGCGCGGTAGTTCTGCATCCTGGTTTTCGCGGCCCGGCGGAGGATGAGCCAGTTGGCGGCGGCAGCGGTCAAGGCGGCGGTAATGCCGACTTCGAGGATCGCGACCAGGCCCACCTCGAAGCCGGACGGGCCGACCGCGGAGAGGCGGCCGTCACCGAGCGGGCCGCCCGCGAACGCGGCCGCCAGGCCGGCCGCCGCGCCGGCCGCCGCGCCCGCGGCGAATCCCCAGAGCGGGGCCGCCTCGATCACCGGCGTCGGCGCGATCCGCACCGTCACGATCCCGGCGAACACCCCGGCCAGGTAGGGCATCACGAGCACTATTACCGGCACCCAGGCCGGACCGCCGGGGTGGGCTCCCGACGGCAGCGCCGCGAGCATCGGGAACACCGGAACCTGGCCGAGGACCGACCCGGTGGGCGCGATGACCGTACCCGTGCCGAACGCGAACCCGGGACCGAGCGTGTAGGCCACCGCCCAGATGATCGCGTTCGGGGCGTAGCCGAGCTGGGCGAGCAGCAGCAGCGCCGCGCCGCCCGCACCGGGCGCGAGCGCGTCGCTGGCCGCCTTGACCTGCGGCAGGTGCACCGCGAGCGAGGCGCCGGCCAGCACCGCGCCGACCGCGGTCAAGATGGCCACCGCACCGAGCATGCCCAGGACGATCGACCGGGGCCTGGCCGGCATCAGCCGGGCCAGCCGCGACCACGGGGCCAGCCCGCGGGCGGCACCGAGCCCGCCTGCCACCAGCGCCAGCAGGAACGACGCGGCCACCGCCTGCCACAGCGAGGGGGCGGCGGCCGACGTCCGGCTCGCCACCGCCAGCGCCGCAGCCAGCAGCGAGTAAGGAAGAGCCAGCGCGACCGCGGCGTACCCGACGTGGCGCAACCGGGTAACCGCGCCGGCCCGCACGACCCACCGTCCGGCCATCGCGAGCAGCGCACCGGGCAGCAGCACCAGCCCGAGCGGGAGCAGGCCGATCCGCCCGGCGCCGTGGACCGTGACGCCGACATGGTGCGCGACCAGCCACAGCAGGGCCGCGGTCCGCAGCACCCCGCCCAGCCCGGTGCCGATACCGACGTGCGGCGCGGTGATCCAGCCGATCGCGGTCAGCGTCGTGAGCACGGCCAGCCCGCTGGCGGCCGCCGCGCAGGCGGCGATGCCTCCCGTGACGGCGAGCGGCCGGGCGGGTCGCGCCGGGGGCGGGGACCCGGGGCTTTCCTGCGGCCCGGGGTGCTCCGGGTCGGGAACCGGCGGTGCTTCGGCGGAAACACTCACAAGCCGATCCTCGCAACGATCACCCGCCGCCCCTAGCAGGCGCGCCGCCCGGGACCCGTAAAACCCGATCAAACCGCGCCCGCGGCGCGGTGCCGCGCCGCGGGGCGGGGCGGGGCGCGGCACCGCGCCGCGGCGGGCGCCGCGGCGGGGCGCCGCTAGCGAGTTAGCTCTGGCGGGCGCGCATGATGTCGCGGACCAGGGCCGCGGTCTCGCTCGGGGTCTTCCCGACCCGGACGCCCGCCTTCTCCAGCGCTTCCTTCTTGGCCTGCGCGGTACCCGCCGAGCCTGAGATGATCGCGCCCGCGTGGCCCATCGTCTTGCCCTCGGGCGCGGTGAACCCGGCCACGTAGCCGACGACCGGCTTGGTGATGTGCTGCTCGATATAGGCTCCGGCCCGCTCCTCGGCGTCGCCGCCGATCTCGCCGATCATCACGATCGCGTCGGTCTCCGGATCCTCCTGGAACGCCTGCAGGCAGTCGATATGCGTGGTCCCGATCACCGGGTCGCCGCCGATGCCGACGGCGGTGGAGAAGCCGATGTCGCGCAGCTCGTACATCATCTGGTAGGTCAGCGTGCCCGACTTGGACACCAGGCCGATCCGGCCCTCGCTGGTGATGTCGGCCGGGATGATGCCCGCGTTGGACTTGCCCGGAGAGGCCACGCCCGGGCAGTTCGGCCCGATGATCCTGGTCCGGTTGCCCGCCGCGCTCGCCCGCGCCCAGAACTCCGCGGTGTCGTGCACGGGGACGCCCTCGGTGATCACGATGCACAGCGGTATCTGCGCCTCGATGGCCTCGATCACGGCGGCCTTGGTGCCGGGCGCGGGCACGAACACCACGGACACATCGGCTCCGGTAGCCGCCATGGTGTCAGCCACCGTGCCGAAGACGGGGACGCCGGTCCCGTTCAGCTCAATGGTCTGGCCCGCCTTACGCGGGTTGGTACCGCCGACGACCATGGTCCCCGCGGCGAGCATGCGGGCACCGTGCCTGCGGCCCTCGGAGCCGGTGATGCCCTGGATCATGACCCGGCTCTGGCCGGTCAGGAAGATAGCCATCTCATGCTCCCTTTACGGTGCTGGCCAGTTCGGCGGACCGGCGGGCGGCGCCGTCCATCGTGTCCACCTGCTCGACCACGGGTATGGCCGCCTCCTGCAGGATGCGCCTGCCCTCTACCGCGTTGTTCCCGTCAAGGCGGACCACGATCGGCCGGTCCACGTGATCCCCGCGCGATTCCAGCATGCCGATCGCCGCGACGATCCCGTTGGCCACCGCGTCGCAGGAGGTGATCCCGCCGAAGACGTTCACGAATACGCTGCGCACGCTCGGGTCAGAAAGCACGATCTCCAGGCCGTTCGCCATCACCTCGGCGGATGCGCCGCCGCCGATGTCGAGGAAGTTCGCGGGCCTTATCCCGCCCAACGGCTGACCCGCATAGGCCACCACGTCCAGGGTGGACATCACCAGGCCCGCGCCGTTGCCTATGATTCCGACCTCGCCGTCGAGCTTGACGTAATTGAGGTGCTTCTGGATGGCCCTGGCCTCGATCGGATCGGTGTCGCTGACGTCGTCGAAGCGGGCGTGCTCCTGGCGGAACGAGGCGTTGTCATCCAGCGTCACCTTGCCATCGACAGCGAGTACCTGGCCGTCATCGGTGAGCGCCATCGGGTTGACTTCGACCAGCGTGGCGTCCTCGTCGGAGAACATGGCCCACAGCCGCTCGGCCAGCAGCGCGGCGCCGGCCGCGGCCTCAGCCGGGATGCGGCCGGCCGCGATGATCTCCGCCGCCTTGGCGCTGTCCACCCCGGCTATCGGCGACACGGGGATCCGCGCCACTTCCTCCGGGGTGCTGTGGGCGACCTCTTCGATCTCCATGCCGCCCTGAACCGAGCAGATCGACAGGAAGGTGCGGTTGGATCGGTCCAGCAGGAACGACAGGTAATACTCGGCGGCGATGTCGACGGCCTGGGCGATAAGCACCGCGTGCACGGTGTGGCCCTTGATGTCCATGCCGAGGATCTGGCCGGCCTTGGCGTAGGCCTCGTCCGGGCCCTGCGCCAGCTTGACGCCGCCGGCCTTGCCTCGGCCGCCGGCCTTCACCTGCGCCTTCACCACCACTAGCGGGTGGCCCTGCGCGGCGAACTTCGCGGCGATCTCCCGCGCTTCCTCGGCTGTCCGGGCGACCTGGCCGGCCTGCACCGGGACGCCGTACTCGGCGAACAGTTCCTTCGCCTGATACTCAAACAGGTCCACAGGGGGTCCGTTCTGGGTTCCGTCTCGTTCCGCCGCATCACGTGCGGCGTCCATGGGAAGCCTAGCCTTTTCCCTGCCCCGCCTGATCCCCGGCCCGCGCCGGCCTGCGTGTGAGGTGACTCTCAGCGCGGCTTGGCTGCTGGATTCGGTGGCCGGGATCCGTTCCGACGCGATACGCCCTCCAGGCACAGGACTTCCGGCTGCCCCTGTCCCCCGTGCCACCCCTGCACCTGACCTCCGGATATGTCTGCACTTTCTGGGGTCATAACCCCAGAAAGTGCAGACATATCCGCCGCGGGCGGCCGGCTCCCGGCGGCGTGGCGCGTCGTTATGGTGCTAAGCCTGGTTCTCGGCGACCTGGGAGCCGAATTCCGCGCGGACCCAGGCCACGATCTCGGTCGTGGACGCGCCGGGCGTGAAGATCCTGGCCACGCCCAGCCGGGACAGCTCCTCGATATCCGCGTCCGGGATGATGCCGCCGCCGAAGACCACGATGTCGGCGGCGTCGCGCTCCTTCAGCAGCTCGATGACGCGGCTGAACAGCGTCATGTGCGCGCCGGAAAGGATAGACAGCCCGACCGCGTCCACGTCCTCCTGGATCGCGGCGGCCACGATCTGCTCGGGCGTCTGGTGCAGCCCGGTGTAGATGACCTCGACCCCGGCATCGCGCAGCGCCCTGGCCACCACCTTCGCGCCGCGGTCATGACCGTCCAGCCCGACCTTGGCCACGATCACCCGGATCTTGCTCATAACCGCAAGCCTAGCCCGGACGTCCCGGCGGCCCTAGCGCAGGTACGCCTCCCCGTGCCTCAGTCGACGCACGGGATGCCGGTCTTGGCGTTGACGGCACCGCCTTGCGCGCCGGTGGTGGGAATGGCCACCGCCGAGCTCGACGGCGCGGGCGTGCCGGAGACCTCGGCCAGCGTGGCGTCCGCGCCGAGCAGGATCTGCACGTGTCCCGCCGCCACCGTGGTGCTCTCCGTCGCGGACACGTTGAACAAGGCCGCGATCTTGCTGGCGTTCGCCGCCGAGCCCGCACCGTAGAGGACCTCGGTCGTCGACAGCGCGGCGGTATTCCCGAGCAGTCCGGCCTTGTACCCGTCCTTGACCAGCGCGCCCTGGACCTGCCCGGCCAGGCCCTGGGTGTTGCCGCCGTTGTAGACGTCCACGGCGGTCTGGCCGGCGTCGGCGTTAGGCGTGACCTTGGGCTTCGCCGAGGACGACGAGCTGGCCGCGGGCGGGTTGAACGTCTGCTGGACGATCTGCTTGATGTAACTGGGGTTGACCTGGTTCGCGTCCTGGCCGTCGATGGTCGCGTAACCGACGATCGGCAGCGTGTGGAAGGTCAGGTTCCCGCTGGTCAGGCTGCGCATCTGGCTGGCGAAGTCCAGCAGGTTCCAGCCGGAGTCGGTGATCACGTACTGCTTGGCCGTCGAAAGCAGCGAATTGATCTTGGTCAGGTCGTCGAGTACCCCCTGGGTGCGCAGCTGCTGCATCACCGAGTCGAGGAACGCCTGCTGGCGGTGCGTGCGGTCCAGGTCGCCGTTGGCCAGGCCGTCCCGCTGACGCACGAACGCCAGCGCCATCTTGGCGTTCAGATGCTGGTAGCCGGCCTTCTTAGCGTAGAAACCGGAGTTGAGATCCAGCGGAACCGCGTGGTTGAGGCAGACCTCCACGCCGCCGAGATCCTTAGCGAGTTCGTAGAACCCGTCCAGGTTGACCTCGGCGAAGTGGTCGATGTGCACCCCGGTCAGCAGTTCCACCGTGGCTACCGTGGCCGCGCGGCCGGCTTCGTTGCCCTCGAAAGCGAACTGGCTCTGGCTGATGCCGGGGTCTTGCTGCCTGAGCTGGCCTTCCTTAGCGGCCATGGAAACGCCGTAGGCCTGGTCGATCTTGCCGACTTGCTGGGTCCCGAGCGTGTCGGCGAAATCGACCCAGTCGTCGCGCGGGATGGAGAAGCCCACGGCCTTCTTGCCGCCCGCGGGTATGTGGATCAGGATCAAGGTGTTGGTCGCGTTGCCGCCGACGCCGTTCTCCACGCCCTGCCTGCTCCCGGCGTGCAGCGCGTTGAGGATGTCGTTCGGCAGGATGTTGCCGTTCCAGTCGGTGCGGCTCTCGAGCCCCATCAGCAGAATGTTCTGCGCGCCGATTGACGGGCCGGACGCGATGGCGTGCGAACCGCCGATACTGCTCACGTCCTGTACGACAAAGTAGGTAAAGCCGCTAATCGCCAGCACCAGGGCGGCGGCAGCGCAACTCAGAACGTATCCGGCCTTCCCGGCGGCACCCCACACCGAGGCCGGCGGGCCCGGCCTAACCATGGCATTTTCCCTTAGCAGTTAAAGCTCTGGATCGTTACCATCCGGAGAAGCCTACCGTCGCGTCCCCGCCACCAGTGCGCAACGACTAACATCCGAATCAGCTATGAGCGACCCCCTATGGCGTGACGCCCCCCCGATTAGGCCTTACGGCAGCGAGCCTGGAGCCAGGCCGCCCGGCCGCGATCCGCGGATGCCGGCCGGCGGGTCCGGGGCTCCAAGGACCAGTCCGCAGGCCCCGGTCGGCGCTCCGCGGCCCCCGGTCAGCGGTCCGCGGCCCCCGGTCAGCGGTCCGGGAGTAGCCGGGCGCGATCCAGGCGAGAACGGGCGTTATCCGGGCCACGGCGATCCCCGGGGGCATGATCCCCGGTGGGGCGGCCGTGAGCCCGGCTGGCGCGGATCCGACGGGCGCGGACCCGACGGGCGCGGACCCGACGGGCGCGGACCTGACGGGCGGGGGGCCGGCGGGAACGGACGGGATCCGGGAAACAACGGACGGGATCTGGGAAACTCAGCCTGGCGCGGTAGCGTCCCGGCGACCGGCGCGCAGACGCGCAGGATGCCGCCGCTACCCGAAGCGACGCTATCCATGGCCCCATCCGGGGGTAGCTGGGCCGGGATGCCGGTGCAAGCCAGTATGCGGCGCGGCGCGCAGGGGTCTCGAGGTGTGCAGCAGGCCAGTGCCACGCAGAATTCTCGCGAGGGCTGGAAACCTGAGAGGCCGCCCGGGCCGTGGCGGCTGGGACGGTGGGGATCGCTGCAGGGCGGTCTCGGGGTGTGCCTCATCGTGGGCAGTACGGCGATCGGCGCGATCGCGACCATGGCCACCCCGAGCCCGCCCGGTTTCCTGCTCGGGACCTTCGTGGTCATCGGCGCCGTCGCGGCGGCGCTGGCGGTCCGGCCCTGGGCCGGCCGGGTGATCTTCCCGGTCCCGGTCCTGTGCTACCTGGTAGCCGCGCTGCTCACCGGGGTCATCTATAACCATTCCGCCTATTCGTCCAAGACGGCGCTCGCGATCGCCGCGGCGCAGTGGATAGCCAGCGGATTCCTCGCGATGGCGACGGCTACCATCCTGGCCGTCGTGCTGGTCGCCGTCCGCTGGTACCTCTGGCGCCGCCGGGACGCCGGACGCGATTCAGGGCGGCCGGTTCCGGGCACCGGCCGGGACCCCCGGCCCGCGGCGGGCCGGGAGACCTTCGCGGACGGCACGTACCCGGGCTACGCCGATCCCGGCCGCACCCGCGGCGGCCGCACCAGCGGCGGCCGGGCCAGCGACAGCAGGAGCGCCGGAGCCTGGAGCGATCCGGGTCCGCCGGGAACCGGAACCCCGGTCCCCGGCCGCCGCCGTCCCGGGCCCCAGCCCGGATCCGGGCCCTACAACTTTTCCAGCGGGGCGTAGCGAAGTACCAGGTGCTTGACGCCGTAGTCGGCCCCGAAGTCGATCTTGGCCTCGGCCTGGTCGCCGTAGCCTTCCGTGGACACCACGGTGCCGAGCCCGAACTTGTCGTGAGTCACCATGTCCCCCGGCGACAGCGAAGGCACCCGGCGGTTCCCCGGTGACCGGGTGCCAGGCAACTGCGCCATCCGCTCCTGTGCGGGGATGACCGCCGACATCGCCGCGGCCGCGTCCCGGCGCCACTCGATGAGGTCGGGCGGGATCTCGGCGAGGAACCTCGACTGCTTGTGAAACGACGGACGGCCCCACCAGTTCCTGGCCATGGCCCTGGTTAGGTAGAGCCGCTGCTCGGCCCGGGTGATGCCCACGTAGGCCAGCCTGCGTTCCTCTTCCAGCTCGGTCGGGTTGTTCAGGGAGCGCTGGTGCGGGAACACCTCTTCTTCCATGCCGGTGAGGAACACCACGGGGAACTCGAGCCCCTTGGCGGTGTGCAGCGTCATCATCGTCACCAGGCCGCCGTGCTCTTCACCCTCGGGGATCTCGTCGGCGTCAGCTACCAGGGAGACCTGCTCAAGGAATTCCGCCAGCGTCCCTTCTTCATGCGCGCCGTCGAACTCACGCGCCACCGACACCATCTCTTTCAGGTTCTCCACCCGGCTGACGTCCTGCAGGTCAGAAGATGTTTCAAGCGACTCCTGGTATCCCGTGCGGTCGAGTACCGCCTCGGCGAGCTCCGCGACAGGAACGGCTTCCGCGAGTTCCCTGAGCCCGTCGATCAGCCGGTTGAAGCCCGCGATCGCGCTGGCGGACCTGGCCGCCAGCCCGGGCACGTCGGCCGGGCGGGCGAGCGCCTGCGCGAACGTGATCCGCTCTCGCTGCGCGAACGCGGCCACGTACTCCTCGGCCCGGTCACCGATGCCTCGCCTGGGCACGTTCAGTACCCGGCGCAGCGACACCTCGTCAGCCGGGTTGGCGATCAGCCTCAGGTAGGCGAGCAGATCGCGGACCTCGCGCCGCTCGTAGAACCGGACCCCGCCGACGACCCGGTAGGGCAGCCCGACGCGGATGAACACTTCCTCAAAGACGCGGGACTGCGCGTTCGTCCGGTAGAAGACGGCGACCTGGCCCGGGGTGGCCTGGCCCGCGTCGGTGAGCCGGTCCACCTCCTCGGCGACGAATGCCGCTTCATCGTGCTCGTTATCGGCCACGTAGCCGACGATCGGCGGCCCGGCGCCCTGATCAGACCACAGCTTCTTCGGCTTCCTGCCCCGGTTCCGCGAGACCACTGCGTTGGCGGCGGCCAGGATGTTCTGCGTGGAGCGGTAGTTCTGTTCCAGCAGGATGACGGTGGCGTCCGGGTAGTCCTGCTCAAACTCGACGATGTTGCGTATCGTCGCCCCGCGAAAGGCGTAGATCGACTGGTCCGCGTCGCCCACCACGCAGAGCTCGGGCGGCGGGAGCGGCTCCTCGGCGCCTGACGCGCCAGTGCCTGACGCCCCAGTGCCCGACGACGCGGTACCGCCCAGCACAAGCTCCCTGATCAGGACGTACTGGGCATGGTTGGTGTCCTGGTACTCATCCACCAGGACGTGCCGGAACCTGCGGCGGTACTGGTCGGCGACTTCCGGCAGCGCCTGGAGGAGGTTGACCGTGACCATGATCAGGTCGTCGAAGTCCATCGCGCCGGCCGCGAACAGGCGGCGCTGGTACTCGGCGTACGCCTCGGCGAGAGCCTTGTCCCTGGCGGTCTGGGCCCGGGCGGCGAACGTCTCGTGGTCGATCAGCTCGTTCTTGAGGTTCGACACCTGGGCGGCCATCGCCTTCGGCGGGAACTGCTTCGAGTCGAGCTCGAGTTCGCGGCAGACGAGCGCCATCAGGCGCTGCGAGTCAGCCTGATCGTAGATGGAAAACGACGAGGGGTAGCCGAACCGCCTGGCCTCCCGGCGCAGGATGCGCACGCAGGCCGAGTGGAACGTCATCACCCACATGGACCTGGCCCGAGGGCCGACCAGGGCGGCCACCCGGGTCGCCATCTCGCCAGCCGCCTTATTGGTGAAGGTGATGGCCAGGATCTCGTGCGGCGCCACGTCTCGCGCGGCCAGCAGATAAGCGATCCTGTGGGTGAGCACCCGGGTCTTCCCCGAGCCCGCGCCCGCCACGATGAGCAGCGGGCTACCCTCGTGCACGACGGCAGCGCGCTGCTCCGGATTGAGTCCGTCTAGGAGAGCATCTATCGCGAGGGCAGCCACCCACCTAGGGTAGGCGGTTGCACCGACAAAAGCTCCGGATGCAAACCGCCACGTCCCCCGTACCGGGAGTCATCGTTGATCACCACCTGCGAAAATGCGACAAAACTAAGCTTGCGGTGACGCACCGCCCTATCAACGGATATATCCTTCTTTGGCTCCGGGCGATGCCTGTTATGGGCTATTCTGGCCGTCCTGACCGTTAGTTGAATGCGACAGGAGCAGCTCGCATCTACGCCTCTGAATAGTGGGGGTGCCATGGGATCGCGCGGTCGATCCATAAGGCTCCGGATATACTTTCTCGTGGCGATCCCGCTCATCGCCATGGTCGGGTTGCTCGCCTATGTGGCCGGCACCTCCATAAACAACGCCATCAACCTGGACCGGGCGCCCAACCTGATCAATGCGACCTCGCTGCCGACGGCCGAGTTCGTCAGGGTCCTGCAGAACGAGCGGGCCGCCGCGGTGATCTACTTGTTCCAGCCCACCCCGGCCAACCTGGCGGCGTACAACGCGGCTGTCAACGCCACCACGGCGGCTCAGCCGAAATTCCTGGCCGCGATGAGCTCGCCGGGTACCCAAAGCAGTGAGACGGCTGCCGAAGCGCAGGCCATCAAGGCCACCGTCGGCGGGCTGCATCAGCTGCCGACGCTGCGCGGTGCCACCACGAACCGGGCCATGACCCCGCTGCAGGCGCTCGGCGGGTACAACGCGGTCATCCTGAACGAGCCCAGGATGTTC